>DASYSG010000019.1:0-448436 GCA_036003585.1 Bryobacteraceae bacterium
CCGCCGACGACGAGCTTCGCCAAACCGTCCGCCGCATTCATCGCACGCAGCCCGACGCGCGCATCGTCGTCACCGGCTGCTACGCGCAGCGCGCTCCCGAAGAAATCGCCGCGATCCCCGGCGTGACCTGGGTTGTCGGCAATTCGCACAAGAATTCGATTCCCGATCTGGTGGCGGACGGCGCGCACTATCACGGCGAAATCCGCATCGGCGATATTTTCGAGCAGCGCGATTTTCTTTCGGCGCCTGTGGAAGACGCACTCGGCGACCGCACTCGTCCGAATCTCAAAATTCAGGACGGATGCAACAATCGCTGCTCGTTCTGCATTATTCCCTATGTGCGCGGCCGCAGCCGCAGCGCTCAGCCGGATTCCGTCATCGACCAAGTCCGCCATCTCGCGTCGAAATATCGCGAAGTGGTCCTCAGTGGGATCAATTTGGGCCGCTGGGGCCGTGATCTCGAAGGCGGCAGTCGTCTGGTAGATCTGGTCCGCCGGCTTCTTGACGAGACAAACGTGGAGCGATTACGCCTCAGCTCAGTCGAGCCGATGGATTGGTCCGATGCTCTGTTGGAGCTTGTCGCAACGTCGCCGCGCATCGCCAAGCATGTGCACGCTCCATTGCAATCGGGTTCCGACAAGGTGCTGCGCCGCATGCACCGCAAGTATCGCCCTCGTCATTATGCCGACCGGATTCTCAAAGCTCGCGCGCTGATGCCCGATTGTGCGGTCGGCGCGGATGTGATGACCGGGTTCCCCGGTGAGACCGAGCAGGAATTCGAGGAATCACGCGCCTTCATCGAGAGCCTGCCGTTTACTTATCTACACGTGTTCACGTACTCGGCTCGACCCGGCACGCCTGCCGCCGATGTCGCGGATCAGGTTCCCATGGAAGTCCGAAAGCGCCGCACGCACGTCCTTCGCGATCTCGCGGCGCGCAAGAATCTGGAATTCCGCCAGAGCATGATCGGCCGCACGATCTCTGTTGTGACTATCGAGGAGGGCGCTCTTAGCGACAACTATGTGAAAGTTGCGCTCGCCCGCCCCCGCGAAACCAACCGCATTGAGGTTATTCTCATCGGTGGCGTTACCAGCGACGGGCTCTATGAATCGGGCAGCCCGCTACATCTCCCGCCGATTCTCCAGTGACTTCAGCATCGTCACTTCGTCGGCGAACTCCAGATCGCTCCCGACCGGAATCCCCATGGCAATGCGGGTAACCTTAATCCCCAGCGGCTTCAGTAATCGCGACAAGTAAACCGCGGTCGCCTCGCCTTCCACCGTGGGATTGTTCGCCAGGATAATCTCCTTCACGTCTTCTTTGCCGATCCGGTCGAGCAGGCCCTTGATCTTCAACTGCTCCGGTCCGATGCCGCGCAGCGGGGAAATCGCTCCGTGCAGCACATGATACACGCCGTTGAAAGAGCGAGTGGTCTCCACCGGAAGAATGCTGTGCGGTTCTTCCACCACGCAGATCTCAGAATGGTCGCGATTAGGATCGCGGCAATAAGGGCACAGCTCGCCGTCGCTGATGTTGTTGCATTCCGCGCAAATGCCCAGGTTGTCTTTGACGTCGGTGAGCGCCGCGGCCAGCGCGGCCGCCTGATCGCGCGGCGAGCGCAGCACATAAAACGCGAGACGTTGCGCCGATTTCTGCCCGATCCCGGGCAAGCGGCGGAACTCGTCAATTAAGCGCTGCAGCGGCGCGGCAAAATCCGGCATTCGAAATTAGAGCAATCCGGGAGGCAGGCCCAGTCCACCTAGCATGCCGCTCATTTTCTTCTGCGTCTCGTCTTCCACTTTCTTGTGCGCCTCATTGAACGCCGCCATCATCAGGTCCTGCAGCATCTCAACGTCGCCCGCAACCTCAGGGTCGATCTTAACGCTGGTGACCTTCTTCTGGCCGTCCATGCCCACGGTCACCATGCCGCCGCCGGCCGAGGCGTCGACGCGGATCAGCGCGACCTCCTCCTGCATCTTCTGCTGCATCTTCTGGGCCTGCTGCATCATGGCCTGCATGTTTCCAGGCATTTTCATGTTTCGCTCTCCTTCAAGTTCCGCACTTGGCGCACCTGGCTCTCCGGGAACAGTTCCTGAATGCGTTTCACTTCCGGATGCGCCAGCGCACGTTCGGCTGCTTCATCTGCCTTTGGCGGCTCTGCCGCTTTTTTGGGCACAGACGCTGCCTCTCCCACTTTCAACGTTATTCTGACAGTCCTGCCCGCGACGCGGCGCACGGCGGCTTCGAATTCCGGGCCCTTCAGAAACATCTGGTACATCTTGGGAGCCGTGAACGTGATCTCGGCCGGAGTCTCAGCGACTTCAGAGCGCCCCACCGCATCGGCCACGTGCGTGAGTTTGGATTCTTGCAGCGCTGCAAGCAATCGCGCCCGAAAATCACCCTCGACCGACGTTGCCGGAAAACTGGGGACTGCCTCCGGTTTCCGTACAGAGTCTTTCGGCGCCGGTACAGTGGTTCTGGAGGAAACCGGCTGGCTGTCCCCTGTTTTCCGCGGTGCGGATCCTCCTCCGCTCAACGCGGCAATTGCTTCTTCGATCGGCTGCAACCGGCTCGCGTGAATCAGCCGCAGCAGGCCCATTTCCAGATGCAATCGCGGCTGGAGCGAGCTTTGTAAATCGCGAAATAGATCCAGCGCGAGCTTCAGGTCGCGAGTCAGATCGTCTTCAGAGAACTGCCTCGCGGCCTCGAGCATGCGTTCTTGCTCCGGCGGCGATGCCGCGACTAAACGTGTCGGTTTCCCCTCGATCCGCACCACCAGAAGATTGCGGAAATAGCGGGCCAGCTCGCGCGCGAAGTGTTGCAGGCTGCGGCCGTTGGCTTCGAGATCGGCGACCACGTCCAGCATTTTCTTGGCATCGCCTTCGGCGAGCGCCTGCGTCACGGTTCCCAGCGACTCGAGCGAGAACATCCCCAGCAGCTCGCGTACCTGCTTACCTTCGAGCTTGTTGCCGCAGCAGGCGATGGCTTGATCGAGCGCGGATAAGGAATCGCGCACACTGCCTTCGCCGGCCTGGGCCAGTACGCTCAGAACTTCGGGATCGGCTGTAATGCCTTCCTGCTGGATAATCCACTCCATGCGCGCGACGAGTTCCGCGAAATCCACCGAGCGGAAGCTGAACTGCTGGCAGCGGGAGGCGATAGTCGACGGAATCTTGTGCGTCTCGGTAGTGCACAGCATGAACACCACCCACTCGGGCGGCTCTTCCAGCGTCTTGAGCAGCGCGTTGAAGGCTTCGCTGGTGATCTGGTGCGCTTCGTCGATGATGAAGACCTTGTAGCGGTCGCGCGCCGGGCGGAAGCGAACGTTCTCGCGCAGCTCGCGCATTTCGTTGATGCCGCGATTCGATGCCGCGTCGATCTCGATCACGTCCATGCCGGATCCGGCGGCGATCTCGGTGCAGCTCGCGCACACGCCGCAGGGCGTGATGGTCGGTCCTTTTTCGCAGTTGAGGCAGCGCGCCATGATCCGCGCGACGGTGGTCTTGCCGGTCCCGCGCTGTCCCGAAAAAATGTAGCCGTGGGCGATGCGGTTCTGCGAGATGGCGTTTTCGAGCGTGGTCCGGACGTGCTCCTGGCTGATCAGCTCCGAGAATGTCTGCGGCCGGTATTTGCGGGCGATGACCTGATACATGCAGGAGGGAGAGTATCGTGCGTATATGCCAGACCCCGGGTGATCCGCGGCACACGGGTTAAGCCGCTACCGTTGCTTCCTTCCGGACCTGGCGGGGTTTGCAGCCGCCCGTTGCACGAAGCCCGGAGCCTGACAACTTCCTATGCTACCAGCTTCACTCCGGCCCGAGAACCCGGTGATAGTCTTGTTTCGCATGGATGAGCCGCTCGATTGCGACGCCTTCGCTATGCGGCCGGTACGCAATCAGGTACTCTCTGAAGCCCCGGACGCGCCACAACCGTACTCCCGAATGCTTTCCTACGGCGACTTTGCCGGGAACACCCATCTCGGGCCTGCGGGCAAGGTCGATGTAGGTCCGGTCGACAGCTTCTCGAAAGCGTCGAGCGGTTTCGGGGCTGGCCCTCTCGGCCAGGTAAGCGAGATGGATGATGAAATCTTGCCGCGCGGCGGGGCGTTGGACGACCCGGGGCATGATTTATGGTGATCTGCGGTTACGCGCGAGTTCCAGGCCCTCGCGTTCCATGGCGTCGAACTCGTCCTTGGTGACCTCGGTATAGTCACCGCTTTTCTCCGCTTCATCGAGCAGCACTTCCAGCCTACGCCTGAAGTGCTCGTCAATCGCGATCGACTCACCACGTCCGGCCCGCTCGAAAACCTCCGCCTCGGTTTTCACGAGTTCTGCGACAAAGGCATCGGGATTCGGATAGCGGCCCGAACGAACCTGTTCTTCGATGAATTTCTGGAGCGAATCTGGAATCACAACGTTCATGCAGGAAGCTCGGAGCTGACAACTTCCTATGCTATCAGCTTAGTTTTCGCCAGTGGGTTAGAATTCTCGAATGGCGGATAGGCCCCTCAATCAGAGCATTGCGGCCCAGAAAGTCAGGCGCCGCCGAGAAAAAGGTCTCTGTGGAGCATGCGGGAGGCAGCCGTGTGAATGTAAGAGTCCGGTGCGGAAGCAAAAGTACGCGAAAATACAGAGCCCCGAAATGCCCAGAAAACGCCGAAGGCAACCGCCGATTGTGGATGCCTTAATCTAATTCCAGAGGACCTTCTATGTCTGCTTCATCCAACCCCGCCGTCCGCCCCGACCGCATCATGGAAATGATCTGGGGCTACGCACCGCCGCTGATTCTAGCCACCGCCGTTCACGCTAAAGTTTTCGACTCGCTCGACGCTGGACCCAAGACCGTCGAGGAGCTGGCGCAAAGCACCGGGAACTCCGCTCGGGGATTGCGCGCGATCATGAACGCGCTGGTCGGATTCAATTTCCTCGCCAAAGATTCGGGCGGCCGCTATACGCTGACGCCCGAAAGCGCTGCTTTCCTGGTGAGCTCGAAACCGGGATACATGGGCAAGTTCGTCGAGTTCAGCGGTCTGAAGTCGATGCAAACCTGGCTTCCGCTCCCGGAGATCGTGCGGACCGGCAAACCCAACGACGCGATAAGGCAGCAGGATGCCGGAGAGTCTTTCTTTCAAGACCTGGTGGAGCCGATTTTCGCTATGAGCTATTCCGCCACCCAGGCCGCAGGACAGGCGCTGGGATTGGCGACCGCCAAAAGCCCCGTCAAGGTCCTCGATATTGGAGCAGGATCGGGCGTCTGGGGAATCGGTTTGGCGCAGCAATCGCCGCAGGTCAGCGCGACTGCCCAGGACATGCAGGGCGTGCTGGATGTGACCAAGCGCATGGTCGACCGGTTCAAGCTGGCCGACCGTTTCCAATTCCTGCCTGGCGACTTTCACACCCTGGATTTCGGAACCGGGTACAACCTGGTCACGCTGGGTCACATCCTGCACATGCTCAGCGTCGATGAATGCCGGCAGCTTCTTAAAAAGGCCGCGAGTGCGCTCGCACCCAAAGGGACCGTGATCATCAGCGAATTCCTGGTAAAGGACGACCGCACGGGCCCCCCAATGCCCCTGATTTTCGCGGTCAACATGCTGGCGCACACGGAGCAGGGGGACACCTACTCGTTCGAGCAAATCAGCGGCTGGCTCCAGGAAGCGGGCCTCGTAAACGCCAGAAAAATGGAGCCTGGCGGGCCGGTCGGCCTGGTTATGGCGGACAAGCCCTAGATTGTAGTAACCTAGGGTTTCCAGCCAACAATTTTAAGAGGACCAGTATGTACGCAGTCATTGAAACCGGTGGTAAACAGTATCGCGTCGCACCTGGCGAGTCGATCGAAGTCGAGACTCTGACCGGCGACATCGGCGCAGCAGTTGAATTCAACCGCGTGATCGCCGTGTTGGATGGAGATGCGGTCAAGGCCGGCTCCACCGTCAGCGCCGCGCGGGTAACGGGCACCATCACCGCGCAAGGCCGCGGCGAGAAGACCATCGTCTTCAAGTTCAAGCGCAAGAAGCAGTACAAGCGCACCATCGGGCATCGCCAGAATTACACGCGGGTGCAGGTGAATGAGATCGTAGCGTAGGCATTAGTCATGGCACATAAAAAAGGTTTAGGCAGTTCCAAGAACGGCCGCGATTCGAATGCGCAGCGGCTGGGCGTGAAGGCTTTCGGCGGCCAGTTGGTCTCCGGCGGGACCATCATCGTCCGGCAGCGCGGCACTCGCATCAAGCCGGGCGTCAATGTCGGCTTGGGCAAGGACGACACGCTGTTCGCCAAGATCCCGGGCATTATCGAATTCCGCGATCGCGGACGGGCGGGCAAGTTCGTCAGCATCAAAGCCGCCGAGTAAGTCCGACGGTTTCCCCATCCAATTCCGAGCCGCGACCGTAATGGAGCGGACGTGTTTATCGACGAAGTCATAATTCATGTAAAGGCCGGCGACGGCGGTAACGGCTGTCTTGCGTTCCGGCGCGAGAAATTCGTTCCGCGCGGCGGTCCCAGCGGCGGCGATGGTGGCTATGGCGGCGACGTGACTTTGGTCGCCAGCCAGCACTACAACACGCTGCTCCATCTACGCTTCAATCCCGAACATAAAGCCGAGCGCGGACGCCACGGCGAAGGCAGCAATCGCAGGGGCCGCGAAGGCGAATCCGTCGATGTTGCGGTCCCGGTAGGCACCGTGGTCTACAACTGGGAAACCGGCGAGGTGCTGCACGATTTCACCACGCCCGGTGACCGTTTCGTAGTTGCGAAAGGCGGGCGCGGCGGCAAAGGCAATGCGCGTTTCGCGACGTCCACGCATCAGGCGCCCACCGAGCATGAAGACGGCAGTCCCGGTGAAGAACACAAACTTCGGCTGGAGCTGAAACTGCTGGCGGATGTCGGACTGGTGGGCTTTCCCAACGCCGGCAAGTCCACGCTGATCTCGCGCATTTCGGCCGCGAAACCCAAGATCGCCGATTACCCCTTCACCACGCTTGAGCCGCACTTGGGCGTCGTCACTGGCGATGACGGCAATCACCGCACGTTCGTTGTCGCCGATATTCCCGGCTTGATCGAGGGCGCGCATACCGGCCACGGCCTGGGCATCCAGTTCCTGCGGCACGTCGAGCGCACCCGTCTCCTGGCTCACCTGGTGGATGTTTCGGAAGCCACCGGGCGCGATCCGGTGCACGATTTTGAGATCGTGATGGGAGAGCTCGCGAGTTTCTCGGACGAGCTGGCGCATAAGCCGATGATGGTGGTCGCGACCAAGATCGATGCGGCTCAGGATCCTGCGCGCGTGGAGTCGCTGGAAGAGTTGGCTCGCGAACGCGGTTTACCGTTCTACAAGATTTCGAGCGTAACCGGCGAAGGCCTTGCCGTTCTGAAGCGCGCCATGGCGGACGCTGTGCTCGCGCCTGCCACCGAGATCAACGCTGGTCCCACTTCCGCGTAATTTCCTCGATCACGTCCTGCGGACGGGTCGTATACAGCCAAAACACCTGCACCGCATGAGCCCCGCGGACCTGCATCTTCAAGCCGCCGCTGACGGGAGTGAATTTTACGTGTTCCGGCCCCGACCTGATCGGCGTGATGACACCTAAGCCGATTTTGGTGACGTGCGGGCAATCGCGCGCGGCTTCGACGGCGGCAATCGCGCTCGGAATGACGGTCGAATGCCGTCCGTTGAACTTGGGCCCCTTTAGCAATCCCCGGATGTGCGCCATACGTGTGATATTGTTGCACCGATGCCTGTTGAGACGTCCCTGTCCAATACCTTTTCCAAGTTCGAGCCGTATCTGCGCTCGCTGCTCCGGATTGTCGTCGGCTTCACCTTTTCGCTGCACGGCTATCAGAAATTTTTCGGCGCGTTCGGAGGGCTCGGCGGGCAGAAGGCCGAGCTGGTTTCGATGATGGGCGCGGCCGGAGTGCTCGAAACCTTCGGCGGAGCCTTGATCATCCTGGGCCTCTTCACCCGGCCTGTGGCGTTTATCCTGTGCGGGCAGATGGCGGTGGCGTACTTCCGGGTGCACATCTGGATTAACTTCTGGCCTTTATTGAACCAAGGCGAAATCACCGTGCTGTATTGCTTCACCTATCTGTGGATGAGTGCTGCCGGCGCCGGTCCCATCAGCCTCGACCGGGTCATCGGCTGGAAGCACTGAGGAGGACCTTGGTAACCAAAGGTATCCATTCAACAGTCTTTCTTATGCTAGATTTGAATGCGGGAGGTCTCCTGATGAAGATGAAATTTGCAGCCGCTGCCCTGGGTGCGCTGCTTCTCGCCTCAGTACCGATGCTGGCCCATCACTCGTTCTCCGCGGAATACGACCAGTCCAAACCACTGACCCTGAAGGGTAAGTTCACCAAGCTCGATTGGGTGAATCCCCATTCCTGGGTCCACTTTGACGTGGTCGGTCCGGACGGGAAAGTGACCAACTGGGCTGCCGAAACTCCTCCCCCCAATGGCCTGTATCGGAATGGCTGGCGGAAAGATATGTTCAAGGAAGGCGAAGAGATCGAGGTCACCGGCGTGGCCGCCAAAGACGGGACGCCGCACATGTGGTCGAACGGTGTAACCATCGTTTCCACCGGCGTGAAGTTCACCATGGGCTCCCGGCCGCCCAACGAAGGTCCGTCCGACGCCAAGGGTAAGTAGTTTAGGTTTCTTTTGGATAGCTCGCAGACGCGCTCCGTCATGATCGAACGGCGGGGCGCGTCTAGCATTGTTTGCCCGCGCTCAGGCGCTTAGGAGTGCAACCATCAAGATGAAAAGTTCATTTGCAGGTGTTTCCTATGCCAGTCTGGTAACAGCTGCCGGAATTGCAGTTGCCGCCCTCTGGCTCGCACCGGTGCCGGTCGCCGGCCAGGGTAAAGGCGGGGGCAAGGGCCCTGCGAAAGAAAGCCCCAAGGGAGCCTACACCGCGCCTCGCGCAGGAGACGGCCACGCCGATCTCCAGGGAATCTGGCAGGCCTGGAATACGGCTGCCTACGGTCTGGAGGCGCACAATGCCGCGACCGGAATCCACGCGGGCAAGAGCTTCGTGGTCGATCCCGCGGACGGGATGATTCCCTATCTTCCGGCGGCTCGTAAAAAGCAGCAGGAAAACTTCGAGAAGCGCGAGCAGCTGGATACCATGAACCACTGCTACATGACGGGCATCCCGCGCTTTACGTATATCCATTTTCCCTTCCAGATTTTCCAGACCCCCAAGTACATCGAGTTCATTTCCGAGTACGCCCACATGGTCCGGAACATTTACATGGATAAGCAGACCCATTTCGGCGATCTCGAATTCTGGAACGGCGATTCGCGCGGACACTGGGAAGGCGACACGCTGGTGATCGACGTCGCCGATTTCAACGATCAGACCTGGTTCGACGCTTCCGGCGATCACCATAGCACCGCGCTGAAGGTAGTCGAGCGCTACACCCGCACCGGCGCCGATGTGATGCAGTACGAAGCCACCATGACCGATCCGCAGACATTTTCCCGGCCTTGGACCATCCGCATGGACCTGCATCGGGATACCGATCAGTATCCGACCTTGCTCGAATACGAATGCCATTCCTACTTTGAGGATGACGCCGCCCGGCTCGGTAGCCGCTAAGTCAACGGAGACTGCAAATGAAGAAGAAGAACGGATTCAGCAGTTCAGCAGTGAGTTCCGTGATGGCTCTGGCCGCCGCGGCAGCCGTTGCGACGGTCTTCATCATCGCGCCGGTCTCCGTGACCGGTCAGGACGCCCCGGCTAAGGGCGGCAAAGGCGGCGGGTTTGGCGGTAAAGGCGGCGGCAAGCAGGCCGTCCCAGCAGGTCCCGTACCTCGCACGGCAGACGGCAAACCCGACCTTTCCGGCTTCTGGGGTGGCGTACAGCCCGGTGGAGTGACCAGTATCGAGCCGGCGGCGCCCCGAGGCGGTGGCGGAGGCGGCCGAGGGAAGGGTGGGCCTCCCGGAGGTGGTGCTCCCGGAGCTGGTCCTGGCGGGCCCCCTGGAGCCGGTCCGGCAGTTGCGGGCGGCCCTGGCGGTCCTGGTGGCGGCAGAGGTCCCGGCGGTGGCGGACCCGGCGGGCCGGGAGGCTTTGGTGGCGGCGGCGGCCGCGCGAACTCGATCGTCGATCCCGCGGATGGCAAAGTTCCCTACACAGCCGCTGCTCGCGCGAAATCCGACGATTTGATCGCCAACGGCATGTACCACGAGCCGGAGCTGCATTGCTTCATGTCCGGCGTGCCGCACAACATGTGGGTCCAGTTCGGGCAGCAAACTATCCAGACCAAGGACTATGTGGTCTTCACCTGGGAATTCATGCACAGCCGCAGGATTATTCCGCTGGACAATCGCCCGCATCAGATCACGTCGCCGGCCGTGCATTTGTTCCAGGGCGAATCGGTCGGACATTGGGAAGGCGACACGCTGGTCGTCGACACCACCAACCAGAACGACAAAACCTGGTTCGATACCTCGGGTCACTATAAGCCTGAGGATGTGCACGTGGTCGAGCGCTTCACCATGACGGACTCGAACACCATCGACTACGAGGCGAATGTCACCTCGGCCGAGTTCACGCAGCCGATGGTGGTCAAGGGCCGGCAGACCCGTGCCAACGCCAACGATCCGAATTACGAACAGATGGAGTTCGCCTGTATCGAAGGGAATCAGGACGTCCAGCATTACACCGAGGATAAAGGCGGGAAAGCCAAAAACGTCGGCGCGCGGACGCAGTAGGAAAGAATTCAGAAGTCAGGAGACAGGAGTCAGAATGAAGACGTGGCTTTGCTTCCTGGCCGCGGCCGCATTGGCCGTTGGGCAGACGCCCTATAAGGCCCCACGGACTTCCGAAGGGAAGCCGGACCTCTCGGGCATCTGGTTTACGCAGGCCTTCGCGGCCGCCTGGGATATCGAGGAACATCCCACGGTTCCCAACATTGTCGGCGGGCCGAGCATTATCGTCGATCCTCCGGACAAAAAGATTCCCTACCAGGCATGGGGTCCCGCCAAGCGCAAGGACTTGATCGAGAATCACGCCTTCGACGATCCGCAGGCGCATTGTTATCCTTCCGGCATTCCGCGCGTCGCGTACGCCCCGTTCGGTTTTGAGATCACGCAAGCTCCCGGAGTCGTCGTGATGATGCCGGAGAACTTCCACATGTACCGGATCATTCCGACCAACGATAACGGCCCGCGCATGCCCGCCAGCATGAAGCTGTTTAACGGCGAATCGCGCGGCCACTGGGAAGGCGAGACTCTGGTGGTGGACGTCACCAATCAAAACGGCCGGACGTGGCTGGACATGGCCGCGAACTTCACTACCGACACCCTGCACGTGGTCGAGCGGTACACGCGCATCGCCGACGGGACGCTGCACTACGAGGCGACGCTCGACGATCCCGCGTTATATACTCGCCCCTGGACCATGGCGTTCAACATCCGGCGCGAAACCAAGCCGGGCTATGAGATCCTCGAATTCGCCTGCTGGGAAGGCGAGCGCGACCTGGCGCATTACACCAAAGACGACGGCGGGCCCAGGGGGAAATCAAAATGAATCGGCGGAAATTCCTGACCTACGGAACGGCGGCGACGGGTGTTGTCGCAGGCGCTCTGACGAAATCTTTCGGCGCTGAGCCCAAATCAGGTGCAACCGTTGAGACATCGGCTGGGAAGATCCGCGGCCAGGTGATCGACCGCGTCAACGCATTCAAGGGTATTCCCTACGGCGCATCCACGGCCGGCGACCGGCGCTTCCTGCCGCCCGTCAAGCCCGAAGGATGGACGGGAGTGAAAGACACGCTCACGTGGGGTCCGGAAGCTCCGCAGGTCAGCCCGCATACCGAAATCCCCGAGGTGCGGGCGACGATCCCCGCGACCGGAATGAGCGAAGACTGTCTGCTCCTGAACATTTGGACCAACGGTTTGGGCCGCAACGACAAGCGCCCAGTAATGGTCTGGCTGCACGGCGGCGGATTCACCAGCGGCAACGGCAGTTACACGATCTACGACGGGACCAATCTTGCCAAAAAGCGTGACGTGGTCACAGTAACCATCAACCACCGGCTGAATTCGTTCGGCTTCCTGCATCTGGCCTCGATCGGCGGCGACCGATTCGCGCAGGCCTCGAACACCGGAATGCTGGATATCATCGCCGCGCTTCAGTGGGTCCACGACAATATCGCGAATTTTGGCGGCGATCCGAACAACGTCACGATTTACGGGCAATCCGGCGGCGCGGGGAAGGTCAGCACGCTTCTGGCGATGCCGGGAGCCAAGGGCCTGTTCCATCGGGCGATCATTCAAAGCGGATCTAATCTGAAAGCCGTTTCGGTGGAGGATGCCGTCAAATCCGCTCAGACCCTGATGGCCAAGCTCAAAGTGAAGACCGTGGACGATCTTCAAAAGGTTCCTATGGAGCAGTTGATTCAGGCCACCAACGGCACGCAGGGTTTGCGCCTGGCGCCCGTGCTCGACGGCTGGAGCTTGCCGCGCGATCCGTTCTCGCCGAATGCTCCGCCGTTCTCGGCCGATGTTCCGGTGCTGCTGGGCACCACGGAAACTGAAGTCACGTTCTTCCCTGGCACGGGGATGGATCCCATTGACGACGCCGCGCTGCTCGCGCGGGTAAAGCAGGCCGCGCGCGCCGACGACGCGCAGGCCAAGCACCTGATCGATCTGTATCGTCAGGGCCGCCCTGCTGTTTCCAATATCGACATCGCGTTGATCGTCGAATCTGACACGCGGGTTCGAGCGGGTGTGGTTACCGAAGCGGAATTGAAAGCCGTCAAGCCGGCGCCGGTGTACCTGTACTACTTCACGTGGCGGTCTCCGGTTCGCGATGGAAAGTTGAAAGCGTTCCACACGCTGGAGATTCCGTTCGTCACCGAGAACGTGGATAACGCCACGTCGATGACCGGTATGGGACAGGATCGTTACGCGCTTTCGGACAAGATGAGCGCGGCCTGGACTGCGTTTGCGCGCAGCGGCAATCCCAACCACAAGGGTCTGCCCAACTGGCCAAAGTTCGACGCTACGCAGCGCGCCACCATGATCTTCAACAATGAGTGCAAGGTGGTCAACGATCCGAACGGCGCGGAGCGGAAGGCCCTGGCGGCTCTCCGACCCGCGTAGCGGTTAATTTCCGACCCGCGTAGCGGTTAATTTCCGAGAGGCGTAGCCACCAGCTTACGGCCATCCGGGAACTCCACCGTAAAACACTTCTGGGCGAACACAGCCGGGTCCTTGGCGCGCGCCCCGATGCAACGGATCTTGTCACCGGCTTTCAGGCTGTCCTTGGTCCAGCCATAGCGGCGGAGCAGGTTTACGGCCTCGATCTCCAGGCGCCAATCGTCGCCATTCACATTCAGATCGATGTACGAGTGCGGGTTCGCCCAGACGAATTTGGTGACTACGCCCGAGATCGTGAAGGGGCGGGTCATGTCGTAGGGAGCGGTGGAGTGGTGCGCCAGCAAAGGCGCGATCGAGCACAGAATAAGAATCGCAAGCGGCTTCACTGTCAATATTCTATCGGCAGGCGGATCATGGTCTGCTTGTGAAACAGGCAGCCGCCCTGTCCGATGATGAGCAGGCTCATGACGCCGCAGGGCGGGCCACCGCCACCGTGGCCAGTCACCAGGCCCAGCTCGTGG
This sequence comes from Bryobacteraceae bacterium, assembly GCA_036003585.1. Lineage (GTDB taxonomy): Bacteria > Acidobacteriota > Terriglobia > Bryobacterales > Bryobacteraceae > Palsa-187. The sequence goes on from DASYSG010000019.1 coordinate 13,623, forward strand.
ATCTTTCCGGGCACATGGAAACGACGCTGGGCCGCGACCGATTCGCCGGGCTGCAGGAGAACATCCAGGGGCACCTCTCCGGGATCCTCAAAGGGCTCGTAGTGGCGATCATTTTCATCGCGCAGATAGATCCAGGCGCCCTTGGCACGCTGGGTGACGCGCTTCGCTTCACTCGAAATCAACAGGTCCACGCTGTAATTCGTGTCCGCGTGCTGGACTTTCGTTACGGTGAGGCACCAGTCGTCGAAGCACCAGGGGGTATCGATCGCGATCACCCGCTGAGGAGCCGCATATGCAACCCCTAGTGACGTCGCCAGGTACAAGACGGCGCATGCCAACCACACACCCAGGATTGAGAAGGCGCGGGAGAGGCGCCCCCGGATCGCGGCATAGGCGGCCAGGAACAGAACGATCAGGGACACTAAAAAAGACGCGAGAAACAGCACATCGAAGAGGGTCATAGGTTACTCTGCGGCATAGAGTACTTCATATTAATAAGCGGAGTCAAGCTCCCTGCTAAACTCTGCATTGGTAGGCACGTTGCATCGTTTGAGCGACGTTCACTATACTTGATGATTGCGCGGAGCACGATGGCACGTTCTGCGCGAACAGCTCCAATGAGGAGGAGTTCCATGAAGAGTTCCCGTTCCAGGGTAATGAGCGCCTTTCTGTCTGCAGGCGTGATTTGCCTGATCGCTCTATTCTCGACTTATTCAACCAGCGCCCAGCAGACCAAAGGCAAAGGCAAGGCCGACGCGAAAGCAACCGCGAACCCGCGGATCAGCTATCCCGGCTACATCACCGGCACGGTCACCAGCGAAAAAGGCCCCGAGGCCGGCGTATGGGTGATCGCCGAGACCAACGATCTTCAGACCAAAATGATCAAGACCGTCGTGACCGACGATCAAGGGCGCTACATGCTGCCCGATCTTCCGGCGGTCAATTACAAAGTGTGGACCCGCGGCTACGGAATCGTGGATTCCACTCCGGTCGATTCGAAGCCGACGACCACTGCGCTGGCTTTGAAGACGACCACCGCGAAAACTCCTCAGGAAGCGGCGAAAGTTTATCCCGGAGATTACTGGCTGTCGCTGCTGGCGCCTCCGCCGAAGAATCTGTTTCCTGGAACGGGTGAAAAATCCGAGACGAACCCCAACGGCAACGGCCTTAACATGGCGATGGCCAACCAGGACGAATGGATCAACCGCCTGAAGTCCGGGTGCAACTTCTGCCATCAGCTCGGCAATCCTCTCAGCCGCGACGTGCAGCACGTTTTCGCGGCCAAGCCCGACCTTCCCCGTACGCATGAGGCCGCATGGGAATGGCGCCTGGGTGTCGGTGTTCGCGGAACCAACATGTACGGGACGCTGACCGGCATGGGCAAGACCGAAACCGTGAAGGTGCTGGCGGACTGGACCGAAGCCATCGAAAAAGGCGCGGTGCCGCCGACGCCGCCCCGCCCTTCGGGAATCGAGCGCAACGTTGTCTCCACCCAATGGGACGTAGGCGACGACCACTCCTTCATGCACGATCAGATTTCGACCGATAAGAATCACCCGGATATCAACGGTGGCGGGCCGAATTACGCGGTCAACGCAGGTCACGGAGCTCTCGTGATCCTGGACCAGGCGGATAACAGCACGTACTCGATCGACATTCCGACGCGCGAATCCAAGGACAAAGTTCCTTCGCGTTTCCCGGCGCCGAACCGTCCGTCGTTCTTCTGGGGCAATGAACATTTGTGGTCCAATCCGCCCTACGATCCGGCCGATCCGCACAATCCGATGATGGATAGCAAGGGCCGTGTCTGGCTGACCTCGAAGATTCGCGGGAATACGGCGCCGGCCTGGTGCTCCGATCCGAGCAACAAGTATGCCGAGTGGTATCCGAAACGCGGCGGCGCACGGCAGGCCTCCATCTTCGATCCGAAGACCAAGCAGTTCCAGTTGATCGAAACCTGTTACTCCACGCACCACGTGGTGATCGACAACGATCCCGATGAGACCGTGTATTTCAACGAATTGAGCGGTCCCACGTTCGGCTGGATCGATTCGAAGGTCTACGACCAGACGTTCGCGGCAACCCATGACGAGAGCAAAGCCGAACAGGCCGCGGTGGGCTGGTGCGATCAGACAGTGGACACCAACGGAGACGGGAAGATCACGAAACCGTGGAATGACGTGAGGCGCATCGCGGATCTCGCGGCTCTGTACGGAACGGATACGGCGGCAGCGACTCCCGTTGGCGGGGGCGGCGGCCGCGCAGGCAAAGGCGGGAAAGGCGAGCCTCAGGCGCCCTACGATCCGAAGCTCGACACGATGGTCCATTTCAACCTGTACTCGACCATGTCGAGCCCCGTGGACGATTCGGTGTGGGGTGTCGCGGAAGATTTCCCCGGCTACCTGATCCGTTTGCAGCGCGGAAATAATCCGCCGGTTACCTGCAAGACGCAGGTCTTCAAGGTGCCCGCGCCGGGCTACGATCCTCGCGGTATCGACGTCGACAGCAACGGTGTGGTCTGGACCGGCCTGGCGGCGACCAGCCACCTGGCCGCCTTCGACGTTCGCAAGTGCAAGAACCTGACCGGCAAGATGAAGGTCGACGGCAGCGACTGTCCGGAAGGCTGGACGCTGTACCAAACTCCCGGTCCCAAGCTCGCGGGCACGAACGTTCCGGCCGACTTCCATTACTTCAACTGGACCGACTCGCACAACATCATGCAGATGGGGCAGAACACTCCGTTCCTGACGGGATCGGACTCCGACTCATTGATCGCGCTCGATCCGGCGACCAAGAAGTGGACGTATTTCACCATCCCGTATCCGCTGGGCTTCTACGCGCGCGGCATGGACGGGCGTATCGACGATGCCAGTGCCGGCTGGAAGGGTCGTGCGCTGTACTCCAATTACGGCACGCACTTCGTGTGGCAGATTGAAGGCGGTAAGGGCACGAAAGGTAAGCTGGTGAAGTTCCAGCTTCGTCCCAATCCGCTGGCTCGATAGTTGATCAGTTCAGCAATGTGGGGCAGGATTGTATCCTGCGCGCGGGTTTGTAACCCGCGCAGGGTGCCGATTGAAAATCGGCGCGCAGGTTGAAAACCTGCCCCACTCATTCCGAAATACAGCGAAAGCCGATGTTGTAGTCGATATCGGTCTTTTCGAAGTGCCTGCGGTAGGACACACGAATTAGTCTGGCATCGTCCCACCATCCGCCGCCTCGCAGCTCCACGTATTCCGCGGTGCTGGGGCCGGTGGGATTGATGTTTTCCTGGTTGTGCTGGACCCAGTAAAACGTGTGGGTCCACTCCACCACGTTGCCCAGCATGTCATATAAGCCGAACGCGTTGGGTTTCTTTTGTCCCACGGGATGGGTGGAAAGTCCGGCATTGCCGTAGTACCAGGCAATCTCATCCAGATTGCCGTAGCGGCTGCCGGTAGTTCCCGCTCTCGCGGAATATTCCCATTCCGCTTCGCTCGGAAGCCGGCCTCCGATCGCGCTGCAATAGGCGTCGGCCTCCTCCCAGGAGACGTATTCGACGGGCAGATCGGCACCCTGGAAGACGCTGGGATTATAGCCCATGATATGTTCGAAGGCCGCCTGGGTGACCTCGGTGCGGCTCAGCCAGAACCCCTTGGTGAGGGTCGTCTTGCGGTTGGGGGTTTCGTCCGGAAAGCACTCCTTGTCGTTGGGCGAGCATCCGCCGACATAGTTACCGGGGGGAATCCACAGGTAGGTGAGCCCGTCCTTGGAGTTCTTCTTCGAATCGCCCAGTTTAGGAGAAGCCGCTTTCGCGGCGGGTTTCTGAAAAGCAATCACTGGCACGGCAGCGAGGATGACGAAGGCCAATACTAGGTTGAAGCGCACATGCCTCCCAAAACTGCCAATTTAGCACATGCGGGCGGATTGCCCAGTACCTTACGAGCTGTATTTGATCGCGAGGGCTAGCGGTGACCGGATGGGCCGGAGCGGGCACCCGCAGAGGCCGCGCCCATACCTGAAGAGGGGCTGGGAGAGCTGCCCATGGCCGGACTGCCGGCCGAAGAACGAGTTGCCAGCGTAGATTCCCGCGTGGAGGTATTACCCACGCTGGAAGTGCTGGCCGAAGTGTTCCCGGCTGGACCTCCGCCATTTCCGCCATAGCCGCCATAGCCGACCGGCTGGCTCACGATCCAGACCGAAGCAGGGCTGTACCAATACATTCCGAACGGACTGTATACGTAGCCGGCGCTGGGAAGGAAGGTGAACATGCCAAACCCAGGGTTCCAGCTCCACAGGCTCGCGGAAAGGCCCTTGGAATTTTGAGTTCGGGCGCTCGAGATGTTGGCGCGCTCCAGCAGGTAATCGCGCTGCGCGCTCCAGGCGTACAGCTCGTCTTTCGATTTGTTCTTGTTGAACTTATCGGCCGTCAGCGAGGATCCCACCAGCAGCGTGCGGCCGCCCTTGAGCTCGGTCGAATTAGAGCCATCGGATACCTGAGCTTTTCCGGTGAAGGTGCGAATCTGGCCGGCTTCCGCATTGAAGTGGTACAGGCCGGTTTTGACGAGCAAGGTGTCCGAATCGCCCAGCTTCACGGCGATGCGGTTGTCTTTCAGCATCTCGTCGGCTTCCACCATAGCCGATCCGCGCAGGATTTCCACCTGCGTGTTGGTCAATTTATCGGAAACCATCCGGAAGGACGTATTTCTGTCCAGCCGGAGAAAGACGCCCGGGGTCAGGAGAACTTCCGCGTGTCCCATCCCCGTCGAAAGAGTCTGGCCGACTTTGACGTTGGGAAAAATCGCGCCATCGAGCTTTACCGGCTGCCCTTCGAGTTGAACGTCGCCCGCGACGTAATTTACCAGGCCGGAGCGGGCGGAAATCACCGCCTGCGCCCAGCAAGCGGGCACGGCGAGCGCAAGCAGAACCGCAGCAGCACGCACTACAGCTTTAACTCCCTGCTTCATTAGGTTCTTTTTTCATCCGGTTGTCAAGGCAGGGGGTTTTTCCCGCCAGTTTGCGCCTATTTCAACGCCCCGTCGAGAATCCATAAATCGGCCTGGCTGCTAGCGGTGCCGACGGCCACGCTTTTCCCGTCCGGGGCCATGCTGATGCGGATGTTGCCGGTGTAACCGGTCTCGATTAAGGGCAAGGGCTGGAATCCCAGGTGGTATTCGGCCAGCGACCGGACCGCGCCGGTGGCGACATCCACAGCTTTGAGGGCGGGGGGATCAGTGGCGTAAGAGAGGGCATAGATCGTTTTGCTGTCCTTGGACCAGGCCAGCGCCGAGGTGCTGATCCCCGGTAGCGTGCGCATATCCTTTCCGTCCGGTGAGGCCAGAACCACCCCCATGAAGGTGGAGACGGCAATCCACTTGCCCGATGGCGACCACTCGGGTGCGTTCATGCCCCGCGGAAGTTCGATTTCGTGAGGCGTTCGATCCGAGCCTATCGAGACCGTCGCTATCGGTAACGAGCCATCGGGTTTGATCCACATGAACGCGATCTGTTGGCCGTCCGGAGACCAACTGGGAGTGTAACCATCCGCGATGACGGTGGGGGCACCGCCGCCCACGGGGGAAATGGCCACGCTCCGGCGCCGGTCGCTGCCGGCGAGGATTGCTGTGTACGCGATCCGCGAGCCATCCGGCGAGAAGACCGGAGTGAGCAGGGCCTCCAGCGTGGGAAACTCTTTGGCCGTGACCACCGGCCGGTCCCAATTTCCCTGGGTGCTGCGCACCCAGAGCTCGTCGCCGCCGTTGCGCCGCGTTACGTAGGCGAACTGATCGCCCGCAGGCGACCACGTCGGCGCGAATTCCGGCAGGCTGGTGGCGAGCAGGGTCTGCGGAGCCGAGCCATCCAGCGGCAGTTCGACAATATCGCGATCCGCGGTGATTTTGCTGAACAGCAGGCGTTTGCCGTCGGGCGAGACGGAGGGTGTGGTTTTACCGCCATCGGGATCCGCCAGCAGCCGGCTCAACGATTCACTTTGCATATCGGCAAGCCAAAGAGTGGCACCGGTGGCCGGAGCGGGATTGCCTGCCAGCACCATGCGCCGGCTATCGGGCATCCAGGAGGCAGATACGGGCCGGTTCCAGGGCACCTTCTCGAAGATGCGCCGCGGCTTCCCGCTTCCTGCCGGGAAGGGCAGCAGCCACATTTCGGCGCCCGCGTCGGTGTACATCGACAGATACAGCGATTTAGAGTCGGGTGAAAATCGCAGATACACCGGAGTAAACGGCGTCCGCACGGAGGGGCCATCCTGATACTCCACCGGTTTGGTTCCGGGAGGTGAAGAGATCCACACGGAATAGCGGAATCCATCGCCGTCTTTCACCCGCGTAGGTGTCCACAGCGCAAGATGCTTCCCATCGCGCGATACGTGAAAGGCGGTGGCGTTGCCCACGATCCGTTCCGGCTGGCCTCCGGCGCGGCTCACGGCGAACACCCCGCCCCCGCCTGGTCCCAGATAGAAAATCCGATTTCCGTCGGACGACCAAACCGGCTGCGGCTGTCCAGCGGTATCGGCAAGCTGCGCGGGCGCCACGGCATCCAGCGACTGCACCATCAGATGGGTCCCCCGCGGGGATTGCCGGACGAAGGCAATGCTCTCGCCATCAGGCGACCAGACACCCGAGAATTCCTGATCTTCGGTGAAGGCGAAGGGATGGAACTGGTAGGCGGAGATATCCGGAAGCGGGGCTTGGTGAAGCCATAGAAACGCGAAAAACATCGCCGCAGCGGCGCTGAGTCCGCCACCCAAAGGCCAAAGCCAGCGATTCCGCGGCGGTGCGGCAGCCACGGCGGCTTTCGCAGACGCGCTCAGTCCGGCAAAGGAACGCAGGGCGAAGGCCAGATCGCGAGCCGATTGAAACCGCTGCGCGGGCTTCTTCTCGATGCAGCGTTTGACGATCCGCCGCAAACCGTCGGGCACGCTCTGCGGCAGCTCCGGGGGGTCCTCGGCCACGATGGCGTGCATCACTTCCACGGCGGATTCGCCCTGGAATGCGGGCTTCCCGGCCAGCAGTTCATAGAGCATCAGGCCCAGACTGAAAATATCGGACCGGTAATCGGATTCCTGGCCGCGCACCTGCTCCGGCGACATGTAGCCGGGCGTCCCGGTGGGCACGCCGGGATTGGTCAGAGTGCTGCGGTCTTGGGGATTTTCAGCGGCCGAGGCGGGCGTGACCACCTTGGCCAGGCCGAAATCCAGAATCTTCGTGCGGCCGTCGTGTGTAAGCAGCACGTTTTCGGGCTTCAGATCGCGATGGCTGATGCCGGTTTCGTGAGCCGCCGCTAAGGCTTCGGCGATCTGGGCTCCTATATCGACGACCTGGAGCAGGGTAAGTTCGCCTTTCTCAAGCGCGGCGCGGAGCGTCTCGCCCTCTACCAGTTCGGTGACCATCCAGCCGTCGCCGACGTCGTAGATGCTGACGATTCCGGGGTGGTTGAGGGCGGCGATGGCGCGGGCTTCCTGTTCGAAGCGCTGCTTGCGCATGGGGTCGGCGCTATATTCGGGAGGAAGCAGTTTGACCGCGACTTCGCGGTTCAGGCGGGGATCGCGAGCACGAAAAACCTGTCCCATTCCGCCGGAGCCAAGGGGACCGATGATCTCGTAAGGGCCGACCTTCTGGGGCGGCGTCGGGGACATGAAGGTCTGATTGTACCTCTATCAGATCAGGCGTTCCGGCTGCACCAAAAGATACAGACGGCGATGTGGCGACTCTAGCGGTTGGATGTCTGGAGCCCGGCTGCATCGCGAGGAATGGGAGCAGCGGGAAGCCAGGTTCGTAGCACGCGAGCCAGGTCTTCCATCGATACCGGCTTGGTGATGTAGTCGTCCATGCCGGCCTGGAGGCAGCGATCGCGATATCCATCCAGGGCCTCGGCGGTCATGGCGACGACCGGAACGCGCCGATTGGGACTGTCCAGCCGGCGTACTTCAGAGGTGGCATCGTATCCGTTCATTTCCGGCATCTGGCAATCCATGAACACCAGGTCGTAAGGCAGCTTGCGCAGCACCTCCACTGCCTCGCGCCCGTCGGCCGCGATATCGGCTTGAATTCCGAGCTTGGCAAGCTGCATCACGGCGACCTTCTGGTTTACGGGATTGTCCTCGACCACCAAAATCTTCGGGCCATGGACGTTCGATGGGTGCAGGGCCGAAATCGATCGGCGCAGGGACTCCAACTGGGAAGGCTCGCCTGACGTTTCGGGCTGGCGTTTCCTGGCCCGCAGCGCAAGGAGCGTGTTCACCAGCTTCGCGTGACGCAGAGGTTTGGCCAGGCAAGCGTCCACGCCGGAAAGCTCGCCGGGATTTTCGCGCTCCTGGCCAACCGAAGTGAGCAGAATAAACGCATGCGCACCGCCGCGATCCGGTATTTTACAATCGGCGATTACGAAGTCGAAGGGATCGCCGGCATCGCGGGCGGCGCGAATGGCTTTCAGCCCTTCTTCAGCCGCCGCACAGCTTACGGAGCGCATTCCGCAGCTCAATACGCGCTCCTGGAGCGCGTCCCGGCTGACTTCCTTGCTCTCGACGATCAAGACTTTCGAATCCTTCAAGTCGCGAGCCGGGTCCGCCTCGATCGCGCTCTCCGTTCCCAACGGCAGCGCGAACCAGAACGTGGAGCCCTGGTCGACGGCGCTCTCGACGTGGATCGATCCTCCCATCAAATCGACCAGTTTCCTCGAAATGGCCAGTCCCAGGCCGGTCCCGCCGTACCTTCGAGTGGTGGATGTGTCGGCCTGGGTGAAGGCGTCAAACAACACCTCGAATTTCTCCGCCGGGATCCCGATGCCGGTGTCCGTGACCGAGACTTTTACCTGTGCGCCGCTGGAGTCGACGGCGAGGTACTCCACCGCGATCAAGACGTGACCGGAGTGCGTGAACTTTACGGCGTTCCCCACCAGGTTGATGACCACCTGGCGGATGCGGTCCGCGTCACCGGCGAATCGAACCGGGACGTCAGCCGGGTAGCGCACGACTAAATCCAGGCCCTTGGCGTGAGCGGCGGGGGCCAGCATCTCGCTGACCTCCTCGAGCAACCCTCGCAGGTCGAACGGACCAGTCTCGATCACCAGCTTGCCGGCCTCGACCTTCGAGAAGTCGAGGATGTCATTGATGATGGTCATCAAAGCGTCGCCGGAGATTCGGATGGTTTCGGCGTAGTCCTTCTGTTCGGGCGTCAAGCCGGTGCTGAGCAGCAGATCCGTCATGCCGATCACGCCGTTCATGGGAGTCCGAATCTCGTGGCTCATGTTGGCTACGAAGTCGCTCTTGGCCTGAGCGGCCGCTTCGGCTTTCACGCGGGCTTGCTGGAGGGACGTCAAAATTTCCTTCTCGCGAGTGACGTCCATGGTGGCTCCGATAATCCGTACTGGACGGCCTCCCTCAAACTCCGGGCGGCCCAGGATTCGCTGGTGTACGACGGAGCCATCCGGAGACGTCGATTGTGTTTCGAGGTGGAACGGCGTGCGGCTTACGATGGCCGCCTGGCTCGCCGTCATCACCGCTGCGATCTGCTCAGGATCGGTTAGCTTGCCGAACTCCTCCAGGGTGTAGCGCAGAGGCGATCCTTTCGGAAAGCCGGTCAAGGGCAGCATGCCCTCCGAGAGGGTCATCGTATACCGCCGAAGATCCACTTCCCAAATTCCGAATCCGGCAACTTCTTCGGCCAGCCGCAGGCGTTCGACGCTTTCCCGAAGCTTGTCCGTGATCGTCCGTTCCGTGGTGATATCGATGGAAGCGCCGATCAATCTTGGCTTTTTACCATTTTCTTCCCGCAGGTGCAGGTGGTCCCGATGCCATCTTTGGGAACCGTCCGGGCGGTTCACCCGGAATTCGACTTGAGCTTTGCCGTTCGAATAGGCTTTCCGGGCCGCTTCCAATACAGACTCGAGGTCGTCGGGGTGGATAAAACCACGGGCTTCCTGCATATCCACCGACGTTGTTCCTTCGGGCAGACCGATGAGAGCCCCCCATCCGGGTGAAAACGTCAACTTAGTCCCGGTCGAATCCAGCTCGAAAATCCCAAAGCGCGCGATTTGCTCGGCGAGTCCCATGCGATCGGCGCTCTCGCGGAGCTTTTCGATCATCATCTTTTCGTCATGGATCTCGATGATCGTTCCGATGGTGCGCGCGGGCCGGCCTTCGATATTTCTCACGCGCCCCTGGATGCGGCGCCAGCGGTAGGATCCGTCTTCCAAGCGGACTCGAAACTCAGTCTGGAAGCTCTCCCCTTTTTCGATCGCCGTCTCAGTGATCTCGCGGGCATGAGCCCGGTCGTCGGGATGGATTTTATCCTGCAATTCGGGAACGGTCGCGCGTTTCGTGCCCGGCGGCAAGCCGCTGAGCTGTGCGGCTCCGGCGGAAAGAATGACGTAGTCGCTGGAGGCATCCTGTTCCCAAATGCCAAAGGCCGCGGATTCCTCGGCGAGCTCCAGGCGCTCAGCGCTCTCGCGGAGTTCTTCGAGCATCGCCTTTTCCCTGGTGATGTCGATGATCGCCCCAATCATTCGCACGGGGCGTCCGTGCTCGAATTGCATGCGTCCATGGCTCCGGCACCAGCGCACCGCGCCGTCCGGGAACGTCACGCAGAACTCAATCGCCTGATCGTCGCCGTGCTCGATCGCGCGCTGCGTGGCGGCCTCCATTTCAAGACGGTCAACAGGACGAGTCTGATTTCTCAGTTCAGCGCCGGCAACCTGCGTGGCGCCGCCGGGGAGTTGCATCAGTGCGGCCGCGCCTTCCGAGAGCGTCACCAGATCGGTCTGGATGTCCCATTCCCAGACCCCGAATCCCGCAGCTTGCTCCGCGAGCCGCAGCCGGTCGGAACGTTTCGCCACCTGCAAGTCCCTGGCCGCATGGCGCAGCTCGAGTTGAGCCATTACCTGCCTGGCCAGGATTCTGAGCGTATCGATTTCGTCAGGCTCGAGGACTCTAGGCTGGTAGTCCATGACGCAGAGGGCGCCGAGACGGAGACCGGACGGGACAATCAATGGCGCGCCCGCGAAAAATCGGATACCGGGCTCGGAAGCGACCAACACATGGTTCGCGAAGCTGGGGTTGGCGGACGCATCGGGGACCACCATGACGTCATCGCTCAGGATGGCGCGGGCGCAAAATGACCCTTCGCGGGGCGTCTCCGGAATCGTGAAGCCGACCTTAGCCTTGGACCAGTGGCGGTCGCGGTCGACGAAGCTGATCAGGGCAATCGGACACTTGAGCAGCCGCGCAGCCAGCGTGGTCAGGTCGTCGAATGCCTGTTCAGGTGCTGTATCCAGAACAGCGTAATCCCGCAGAGCTTCCAGGCGGGCCGTCTCTTGATCTGGATGTAGGAGCATTTCCTAACGGTTCCATCGGATACAGTACCCGAATGTTGAATCAGGTACATACCTTAGAAGAAGCCGCAAGTTTGAGGGCGCGCGGAGGTAAGCGGACCGAGGACTCAGGACATTAGTGCTTGATCACGATGAACCACGAAGCGACGATCGGACCCTGCGGACCGCGGCCCTTCGCGGGAGGCGCACCGGGAGCCGCCGCCGGAGCGGGACCTCGCTCGGGCTGGAAGAGATAGGCGTTGTGCGTCTTGGGATCCACGGTGATGGTTTTCGCGCCGGCGAATGTATTGACGGTGGCCACCGTCGTATATTTGTCAGGCGAGTCCTGGTGGACAACGGTTACGTTTCCCTCGCCCCCGTTGGGAATGTACATCAGCTTTTTCGACGGATCCCATCCCAGGGCATCCACGCGCGTGCCGTTCATGATGGTGGCAACCACTTTGCCGGTGTTCGGATCAACCACGACAGAGGTCTTGTTGCAACCCGAGAAAATGCGGTTGGAGGCTTTGTCGTACGCGATGCCGGTCGGCCCCTCGCACGGCGCGAGCGGCCACGAAGCGGTCGCCTTCCACGTCTTCACGTCGATCACCTGCATGGTGTTCTTACGCTCGTTATTAACGAAGATGTGTCCTTTGCCGTCGGCCGCGGCGCCTTCGGGCGAATTGTCTTCGAGCTCGGCGGTGCCGACGATGTCGCCGCTCTTGGGATCGATGGCGATGAGAGTCCCGATCGGGCGGCTGTGATTGGTCAGAATGATCTTGTCGTCGGGCTCATCGTACATGATGCCGTCGAGGCCGCCCTGCATCACGGGAATCTGCTTGATGACGGCCAGGGTTTTCAGATCGAACATGGTGACGGTGGAGTCGCCGCCGTTGGTGGTAAAACCATGACCGGCCTTGGTGGCGATGCCCGCGCCATGCACGTTGAGCGGGGTCGGAATATCGCCGAGCACTTTGCCCGTCGGGCCATCGACCACCATCATATGGTTGCCGCGGGATACGAACACGCGTCCGGTGGCGGCTTCGGCGGCGACATAGTCGGTGCCTCCTTCGCCCTTGATATCGAACTTTTCGACTTTGAACGTCTGCGCGCGCCCGATGTTGGGCATCGCAAGGCTGCTCGCGAAGAGAATCCCGGCTGCTGTCAGTAAGCGTACGGTCATGAGGCCTCCATTGGCGACTGTGGCTGGGGAGTAGTATACAGCAATCGCCAGAAGGCGCGACCGGCCCTTACGTCTCGCCCTTGAGATGATCCACGCCCGTCATCGAATAATGGCGCGCGACGATGGGATTAGCGGGCTCGATGAGCTTCCAGGCTTCGTGTTTTTTTGCGTCGCTGGGTGCATGCACGGCCAGAAAGCCCGCGCCTCGCGATGCCAACTTGAAATCGTGATCCGCGTAGACCTCTTCGGTCTCGAACATCCGGGAGAGTCCCTGCATTACCAGAGTCCCTACGCCGCTGTGGCTGGCTTCTTCGTTCACCAGCCTGACGACGTCCTCCCCGGGCACGGCGATAACCTCGCCGGGAGGGAAACCGGCATCGAGCAGGCTCCGTTCCGCCTTGGCCGCGGCGCTCAGATCCGGAAACAAGGCAACCACGTAGCCGCGAGGGGCGAAAATCCCCATCTGGGTCTCGGAACCCTTGAAGAACTCGGCAAGGACACTCATCCGGACGCCTCCATGCTATTGGATGCGGTGTTGCCGGTTCCGTTTCCACCAGGAGCAACATGATATCCTCATACGTTGCGCCGGCCAACGTCGCGCAACATCCACAAGGAGAAAGCCCCAAATGAAGTTGAGCACCGACCGCATTCTCACCACCCACGTCGGCAGCCTGCCGCGCCCGCAGGATGTGGTCGATCTGATCTTCGCGCAGGACCGCGGCGAGCCCATCGATCAGGCGAAATTCGACGCTACGGTGCAGCGCGCCGTGGACGATGTCATCCGGAAACAGAAAGAAGTAGGCGTCGATATTCCCAGCGACGGCGAGCAGAGCAAGATCAGCTACGCAACTTATATCCGCCACCGGCTGACGGGGTTCGAAGGCGATTCCCAGCGGCCGACGCCGCAGGATCTGGACGATTTTCCGGACTATCGCGACAAGCTGGTGAAGGAAGGGCACTCGGCGACGTATAAGCGGCCGGTGTGCAAGGGCGAAATCAAGGTCAAGTCGCTCGAGCCGGTGAAAGAGGATATCGCCCGGATGAAGGCGGCGCTGGCCAAGGCCGGCGTCACCGAAGGTTTCATGAACTCGGTATCGCCCGGCACGGTGGCGGTGTTCCAGCCTAACGAATACTATCCGTCGCATCAAGCCTACATGACGGCGGTCTCGGAAGGGATGCGCGCGGAGTACGAGGAGATCGTGAAATCGGGGCTGCTGTTGCAGCTGGATTGTCCGGATCTTGCGATGGGGCGGCACTCGCGCTTCAAGGATCTCGATGAGGCGGGGTTTTTGAGGAATGCCGAGATCCAGGTGGAGGCGCTGAATCACGCGCTGGCCAACGTTCCCGCGGACCGCGTGCGCATGCACGTGTGCTGGGGAAATTATGAGGGTCCGCACACGCACGATATCGCGCTGACCAAGATCCTCCCGATCATCATGAAAGCCAAGCCGATGGCGTTCTTATTAGAAGGCGCGAATCCGCGGCACGCGCATGAGTGGGAAGTATGGAAAACGTACAAGCTGCCGGCCAATAAGGTGCTGGTGCCGGGTGTGGTGGAGACCACCAGCAACTTCGTGGAGCATCCGGAAGTGGTGGCGCAGCGGATCGTGCGCTATGCCGAGGTCATCGGGCGCGAACGAATCCTCGCCGGGAGCGATTGCGGGTTCGGGACCTTCGCCGGTTTCGGCCCGGTGCACCCTTCGGTGGGCTGGATGAAGCTGAAGTCGCTGGCCGAGGGCGCGGCGATCGCGAGTAAGAAGCTGTGGGGGAAGGCGGGGTCGGCGAATTAGATCGGAGGGCCGGACATGTCCGGCCCCTACAGAGGAACCGTAGGGGCGAGGCATGCCTCGCCCGATTAAGCGCCGGTTCTGCCCGCGGTTAGATTCGTCATCGCCGTATCGACATCCGCGTCCAGCGACGTGATGCGGTCCATGTGCACCACCTCGAAGGCTTTCGCCACCGTGCCCTGCGCGCCAGCCACGCGCATCTTGCCGCCGGCCCGATCCATCTGGCCGTTGCAGCCGACCAACATGCCGATTCCGGCGCTATCGATGTAGTCGAGCCTGGTCACATCGATCACCAGCTTACGGGCGCCATCGTCGATCAGGCGCTTGACCGCGTTCTCAAGGCTCATGAGCTCGTTGCCGAGATTCAGGTGGCCCGTCAATTCGACTACGGTCACATTGGGTTCTACTTGGCGGATCTTCGATCCAGGCATGGCAACGATTGTATAATGCGATGCTGAGACGATGCTATGAGCAAGGCCATTCTGCTGGTACTGGCGACGCTCGCGATCGCGCCGGTGTTCGCGCAAGTCGACTTCTCGGGCGAATGGGCGCCTCTCTATCATGAGGACGCACCCGAGCGGCTGCCCGGTCCCGAGCTGGGCGATTACACCGAGCTTCCGATTAATGACGCAGCCCGCTTGCGGGCCGATAGCTGGGATGCCGACCGGATCTCGGTAGTCGAGCAATACCAATGCCGTCCGCACGGGTCGGATTATTCGATGCGTGGCTTGGGCAATATGCGGGTCTGGCGGGATATCGATCAGGCCACGCAGCGATTGGTATCGTTCCGCACGCACATGCTGGCGTGGGACAGCGAACGCACCATATATATGGATGGCCGGCCGCATCCGCCGGAGTACACCAATCACACCTGGCAGGGATTTTCGACCGCGGTGTGGGAAGGCAACATGCTGACCATCACCACCACGCATCTGAAGGAGAATTACATGCGGCGCAACGGCGTGCCGCGCAGCGATCAGGCCACGGTGACTGAACATTGGATGCGTCACGGAGATTATCTGACCGTGGTCACGGTGATCGACGATCCGGTGTTTCTGACCGAGCCGCTGGTGCGCAGCGACAACTGGTATCTGGATCCCGGCCAGCACATCGGCATCTTCGGCTGCGAGCATGCTCCGGAATTGCCGAAGGCCGAAGGCGCGGTTCCGAATCATCTGCCGGGGACGAATCCGTTCCTGCGGGAAGTATCGGAATGGTATGGATTGCCGTATGAAGCGACCCGCGGCGGCGCGGAGACGCTGTATCCCGAGTACAGGCAGAAGCTGAACACCTATAAAGCCCCGCCCAAGTGCGATCGCTATTGCACTTGTACGACGCTGTTCGATTGCAATTTGCGATGAGATGCCTAACGTTCGCGATCCTGTGCGCAAGCTGTTCGTGGGGGCAACAAGTGAACGTTTTCCCCGTGCAGGGAAACGTGTCCATGATCGTGGGTCCTGGCGGAAACACCACGGTCCAGGCCGGGAAAGAAGGCATCGTCGTTGTGGATACGCAGACTGCCGCGGCCGCGCCGCAAGTGATAGCGACACTCCGAACAATTTCAGCGGCCCCGATCCTCTGGGTGATCAACACCAGCATGGATGCGGATCATATGGGCGGAAACGAAGCTTTAATCCGGCTGGGCGGATCGACGGAAGCGAGCGAGCGGGCTCGGGTGGTCACGCATGAGAATGTCCTGGATCGCTTGGTGAAGCTGGGACAGGCGCGCGTCGCAGACGCGGCCAGCGTGAACGACACGTATTTCCGATCGCCCAAGGATTTCCTGTTCAACGGCGAGCCCGTCATGGTGTATCACATGCCTGCCGCGCATACCGATGGCGACAGTATCGTGCTCTTTCGCCGGTCGGATGTGCTCAGCGTCGGTGATCTGTTCACGCCGGATCGCTACCCGGTGATCGATCTTGCAAACGGCGGAAGCGTGCAGGGGTTGTTGGACGGATTGAATAAGATCCTGGAGATGGCGGTGGCGGGGAAGTATCAGGAAGGCGGCACGTTCGTGATTCCGGGCCATGGACGCCTGTGCGATGAAGCTGACGTCGTTGAGTTCCGCGATATGGTCACGATCATTCGCGACCGCGTGCAGGACATGATCAAGAAAGGCATGACGCTCGATCAGGTGAAGGCGGGCAAGCCCAGCCGGGATTACGACACGCAATACAAAGGATCGCCGGACGTGTTCGTCGAGGCGATTTATAAAAGCCTGAGCGCGAGGAAACCGTGATGAGATATCTGCCGGCTTTGGTCGCGATAGCGACAGCATATGCCCAGCTCGGTCCGCCTCCGGCCCAACCTAAACCGCCGCGCAATGCTAAGGAAGGCGCTCCGGTCGATTTCACCGGCTACTGGGTATCTGTGGTCACCGAAGACTGGCGCTGGAGGATGGTCACACCGGCGGTGGGCGATTTCGCGGGCATCCCGTTAACAGCCGAGGGCCGCAAGATCGGCAATGCGTGGGATCCGGCGAAGGACGAAGCCGCGGGCGAGCAGTGCCGGGCTTACGGCGCACCCGCGGTGATGCGAATCCCGGGGCGTGTCCATCTTACTTGGGCGGACGATAACACGCTCCAGATCGACACGGACCAGGGGGCGCAAACGCGGCTGCTGCATTTCGTCGGCAAGGCGGCGTCGGGTGCCGCACCCACGTGGCAGGGTTACTCGGTCGCGCAATGGGAACCGCCCGTGCGCGGGTTGGGATCGCCACAGCAGGGGCTGGGGGCAACACGGGAAGGGAATCGGGGACGCTCGCTCGAAGTGATCACCACGGGGCTTCGGCCGGGATACTTGAGGAAGAACGGGCCGCCTTACAGCGGCAACACCGTTCTGAAGGAGTTCTTCGACCTTTCGGTCGAGCGCAACGGGGATCCGTGGTTCGTGGTGACGACGATCGTGGAAGATCCGCAGAATCTGTCGGAGCCTTTTGTGACCAGCACTAACTTCAAGAAACAGCGAGACGCGGCGGGATTCAGCCCGACGGCTTGCTCAGCCCGTTAATGCGGCGTTCAGTGCCGGTACTGAGGGTACTGGCGTTTGGTTGCGAAAGCAACGCTTAGTGCGGTATCGTAGCCAAAAGGCAGTCCCCCGTCTCGGGACGCCTTTCTCTCGTGTACCCAAATTGGAGGGGTTTCCTGGATGTTGATGACCTCGTTGTCTGCCCTGAGTAAGCGCGTCAAGCCGCTGTTTTTACTGGCATTGTTTGCCCTTGCGGGCACGCCTCTTTTGGCTCAAGGCGAAGCTGAACTCAAGCTCCCGGACCTCGGCACCGTGCTGTTTCAGGGCATCAATGGCCGAACGCTCCTGATGGCAGGCATCGGTGTCAGCCTGCTCGGACTGGTCTTCGGACTGATGATGTACAAGCACCTGCGCAATCTGCCGGTGCATGAATCGATGCTCGAAATCTCCGAGCTGATCTATGAAACCTGTAAGACGTACCTGCTGACGCAAGGCAAGTTTCTCATCATTCTGGAAATTTTCATCGGCTTCATCATTATTTTGTATTTCGGCATCCTGAGCCACCTGCCCACCTTTCAAGTGCTGATCATCCTGGCGTTCAGCGTGTTGGGTATTTTGGGCAGCTACGGCGTGGCCTGGTTCGGCATCCGTGTGAACACATTCGCCAACTCGCGCACGGCGTTCGCCAGCCTGCGCGGCAAGCCCTTCCCGTGTTATGCGATCCCGCTCAAGGCCGGCATGAGCATCGGCATGATGCTGATCAGCGTGGAGCTGCTGATCATGCTGTGCATCCTGCTGTTCATTCCAGGCGATTACGCGGGGCCGTGCTTCATCGGATTCGCGATCGGCGAATCGCTGGGCGCGGCGGCCTTGCGCGTCGCGGGCGGCATCTTCACCAAGATCGCCGACATCGGCGCGGATCTGATGAAGATCGTGTTCAAGATCAAGGAAGACGACGCGCGCAACCCGGGCGTGATCGCGGATTGCACCGGCGACAACGCGGGCGATTCGGTGGGGCCCTCGGCCGACGGATTCGAGACGTACGGCGTCACCGGCGTGGCGCTGATCAACTTCATCATTCTGGCCGTCAACAACGACATCACACAAGTGCAGCTGCTGGTGTGGATTTTCGCCATGCGCGTGATGATGATTATCGCCAGTGGGTTCTCGTATTTCATCAACGAAGCCGTGGCGAAAGCCAAGTATCAGAACCTGGACAAAATGAACTACGAACACCCGCTGACATCCCTGGTGTGGCTGACCTCGTTCATTTCCATCGGCGCAACCTACGCTCTTTCGTACGTGATGATTCCGGATATAGGCGGCGATTCTTCGATGTGGTGGAAGCTTTCTAGCATCATCACCTGCGGTACGCTGGCCGGCGCGATTATTCCGGAACTGGTCAAGATATTTACTTCCGTGGACTCCTCGCACGTGGAGGAGGTGGTGACGTCTTCCCGCGAAGGCGGGGCGTCTCTCAACATCCTATCCGGACTCGTTGCAGGAAACTTTAGCGCATTCTGGCTGGGGATGACCATGATGGCGCTGATGGCCATCGCCTACGGAGTGAGCACTCTGGGGATGGAAACCGTGATTCCGCTGGCGCCCGCGGTGTTCGCGTTCGGACTGGTGGCGTTCGGATTCCTGGGCATGGGCCCGGTGACGATCGCGGTGGATTCTTACGGCCCGGTGACCGACAATGCCCAGTCGGTTTACGAGCTGAGCCAGATCGAAGAAATTCCGAACATCAAGGCGAGTCTCAAATCGAAGTACGGCTTCGATGTGGATTTCGAGAAGGCCAAGCACCACCTGGAAGAGAATGACGGCGCGGGCAACACCTTCAAGGCGACCGCGAAGCCGGTGCTGATCGGTACGGCCGTGGTAGGTTCCACGACCATGATCTTCTCGATCATCATCCTGCTGACCGACCACCTGAGGAATGTGGCCAACCTCTCGATTTTGTACCCGCCGTTCCTGTTGGGTCTGATCACGGGCGGCGCGGTGATCTACTGGTTCACCGGCGCCTCCATGCAGGCAGTAACCACGGGCGCTTATCGCGCGGTGGAGTTCATCAAGGCCAACATCAAGCTGGAGGGTACGACCAAAGCCTCGGTCGCGGATTCGAAAAAAGTGGTGGAAATCTGCACGCAATACGCGCAAAAGGGAATGTTCAACATTTTCCTGACGGTTTTCTTTATTACCCTGGCGTTCGCGTTCTTCGAGCCGTACTACTTCATCGGCTACCTGATTGCGATCGCGGTGAGCGGGTTGTACCAGGCCATCTTCATGGCGAATGCGGGCGGCGCTTGGGACAACGCCAAGAAGATTGTGGAAGTGAATTTGAAGGCAAAAGGCACGCCGCTGCACGATGCCACAGTCGTTGGCGATACGGTGGGCGATCCGTTCAAGGACACGTCCTCGGTGGCGCTCAACCCGATCATCAAATTCACCACACTGTTCGGAGTGCTGGCGGTCTCTCTGGCCGTTTCCTGGACCCAGACCCGTGGCGCGGTCTTTACCACCTCGCTGGGCGCGGCGTTTCTGGCCGTGGCGCTGTTTTTCGTATGGCGGTCGTTCTACGGGATGCGCATCGAGGGCGGCAAGAGTTAAGCTGAGGTTGTGCGTGCGCTGGCCGCGATCGTATTTGCAATGACGCTTTCGGCGGCGACAATCCCGGATCTCGCGGAGCTGAATCGCATGATCGCGCGATATGCTCCAGTGGAGCTGCACGCGGACGCATCGAAGCTGTCGGCAGGCGATCAGAAGGCGTTAGCGAAGCTGTTGGACGCGGCTCGCGTCATCGACGACATCTTCCTCACGCAGGTTTGGAGCGGTAATGCCGCGCTGCGGGTGAAGCTGGCGGCGGACACATCGCCATTGGGCAAGGCGCGGCTGCATTACTTCGATTTGAACAAGGGTCCGTGGTCGGAGTTGGATGACCACGCGGCGTTCCTGCCGGGCGTGCCGGAGAAGAAATTGCCAGGGGCGAATTTCTATCCTCGACAAATGACCAAGGCGGAGTTCGAGGCTTGGGTGGCAAAACTCCCTAAGGCGCAGCGCGAGCAAGCGACGGGCTTCTTTAGCGTGATTGGGCCGCCGGGCACAGAAACCAGAAGTCTGTACTTATCTCCCTACAGCCATGCCTATGACACCAAATTGAAGCAGGCAGCAACATTCCTCAACGAAGCTGCGGCACTGACGCCGAACAAGTCCCTGCAGGAATTTCTGCACCTTCGGGCTAAAGCGTTCCTGAACGACGATTACTACGATAGCGACGTCGCCTGGATGAAATTGGACGCGCCCATCGACATCACCATCGGGCCGTATGAGACCTACATGGACGAGATCTTCGGGTACAAGGCGGCCTTTGAAGCCTATGTCACGCTGCGCGACGACGAAGAGACCGCCAAGCTCAAAATGTTCGCCGATCACTTGCAGGAGATCGAGAACAATCTTCCCTTGGATCCGAAGTATCGCAATCCCAAAATCGGGGCGCTGGCGCCGATTCGCGTGGTGAACCAGGTGCTCGCCACGGGCGATGGGGCACATGGAGTTCGCACGGCGGCGTTCAACCTGCCCAACGACGAACGCATCGTGCAAAAGATGGGATCGAAGCGCGTGATGCTCAAGAACGTCCAGGAGGCTAAGTTCTCAAAGACCCTGGAGCCGATTGCAAAACGCGTTCTGGCGGCCGCCGATCAAGGCGATCTCAGCTTTAATGCGTTCTTCACGCATATTTTGGCGCACGAGATGACGCACGGCATCGGTCCGCAGAATAATGTAAGGCAGTCGCTCAAAGAGCTGCATTCGGCGATTGAGGAAGCCAAAGCCGATGCCACAGGCCTCTTCATGATGCAGTATCTTTTCGACCATAAGCTGCTGCCGGCGGCGGAGAAGTCGCTGTACACCACGTTTCTGGCATCGTCTTTCCGCACGCTGCGATTTGGAGTGCACGAGGCGCACGGCAAGGGAATGGCGCTGCAATTCAACTACCTGATGGACAAGGGCGCGTTCGTGGCACGGCCGGATGGAACTTTCGCGGTGGATTTCGCCAAGATACAGCCCGCCGTGCGCGACCTGGTGCGGGACCTGCTCACCATCGAAGCCAGCGGCGATTACGCCGGTGCGAAGAAGATGCTGGATGAGCTCGGTGTGCTGCGCCCGGCGCTGCAGCAGGCGCTGGCAAAGCTCGCGGACATTCCGACCGATATCGAGCCACTGACGAACTAAGGCCCTATTTAAGCCGCGTAACCTTGGTGGGAGGCGTGTGTTCGCATGCCACGGTTTCGGTTACGCCAAAGGCAATTTCCCCGCAGGCGTTCGTGGTGGCCGTTTGCTGCGCGAATTCTTCGCTCACCGCCGAAGCTGTCTTGCAATTGGTGCGACCGTTAAACGTGATGCAGACTTCCAAGCGATGCTTGGCGAGGTTAAAACTCGAGTACACGATCACGCCCAGCACGATCAGCACGAAAACGATGCCCCAGAGGACCGGTTTCTTCATGATTTCGTGAAAAGCGCGCCCATGCGCCGGAATTTCTCATAACGGTCGTCAATGAGGCGCTTGGAATCCTGCCCGCACAGCTCGGCGAGCGCGCCCCGCAGAGTCGTCCGCAGGGATTCCGCGGCTTGCTCCGGATCGATCTGAGCGCCGCCGCCCGGCTCAGGCACGATCCCGTCGATCACACCGAATTCGAGCAGGTCCTTGGCGGTCATCTTCAACGCGGCCGCCGCGCGAGGGGCTTTACTGGAATCGCGATAGAGAATTGCGGCGCAGCTTTCCGGTGTGATCACGCTGTAAATCGCGTTTTCGAGCATGTAGATGCGGTTGCCGACGCCCAGCGCCAGAGCGCCTCCGCTGCCGCCTTCCCCGATCACCACGCAAATCACCGGGACCGGCAGACGCGACATCTCACGCAAGTTTTGGGCGATGGCTTCGGCCTGGCCGCGCTCTTCGGCGTCGATGCCGGGATAAGCTCCCATAGTGTCGAGGAACGTGATCACAGGCCGCGAGAATTTGGCAGCCAGTTGCATCAGGCGCAGCGATTTCCGATAGCCTTCGGGCTTGGGCATTCCGAAATTGCGGAAGAGCTTCTGCTTGGTGTCGCGGCCCTTTTGCTGGCCGATGATCATCACGGGGCGTTCGTCGAACCACGCGGGCCCTGCGACGATGGCGTGATCGTCGCCATAAGCACGGTCGCCGTGCAGTTCTTCGAAATTCGTAAACAGCCGCTGGATGTAATCGAGCGCGTGCGGACGCTTGGGATGGCGGGCGAGCTGCACGCGCTCCCAACTCGGATTGGTTTCAGCAGGGGCTGTGGGTACACTCATTCGTTGGCGAGAACTTCCAGCGCTTCCGGTCCGCAGATACGCGCCAGCTCGGCGCAGAATTCCTTGTCCGGACGGACTTTGGCCGGTACGTCCAGGATAACCGAGAAATCGCGCCGCTTTTCGATCCGCAGGCGCACTTCAGTCTTGCCAGGCTTGCGGGCGAACAATTGGGAAAGAGCCTCGGCCCGGCCGGCATCGGTTACGCCGTTCACCACAGCTCCGTTCACAGGAACCCGCACGGAGATCAGCGACGGAAGACGCACGCGGGCGTTTTCGAGCAAGACAATGTCCTGCACCGAGATTTTGGGCGGGGCGTTTTCCTCGGGCAACACTAACCCGCGCACCAGCACGGCCTGATCTTCATTGAGGACCGGCAGCAGCCGATCATACTGCGTGGAGAACACCATCGCTTCGAGGCTGCCTTCCTTATCCTCGATCTGCAGCGCCGCCCACAGCTTGCCTTCCTTGTTGCGCTTGCGCTGGATGCCGGTGAGGATCCCGCACAGGGCGACTTCGGTATTCTTCTGCAAGCTTTCGAGACCTGAAGTGAAGTGGGTCGCAAGTTCTCCGACTTTGTCCATGTGCTGATCCAGAGGATGGCCGGTGATGTAGAACCCGAGCATCTCCTTTTCGCCGGTGAGCTTTTCCTTGGGGCTCCAATCCGGGACTGTAGGCAGTGGATGCGTCGCGGCAGGCTCGTTGGCGGCAAGATCCGCGAACAGGCCTGATTGCCCGCTGGCCCGATCTTTCTGCGCCCGGGTGCCGATCTCCATGGCGCCGTCGATCACGGCGAACAGTTGCGCGCGCGCGGCGCCTAGTGAATCGAGGGCGCCGGCCTTGATGAAACTCTCGATCATCCGCCGGTTGACCGCGGAGAGATCCACGCGCTCGCAGAAATCGTACAGCGAGGTGAAATTGCCGCCTTCGGTGCGCGCTTTCATGATCGATTCCACGGCGTTCGCGCCCACGTTCTTGATCGCGCCCAAGCCGAAGCGAATCGCGTTAGGGGCTGGCGTGAACGTAAACTCCGAGAAATTTACATCGGGAGCAAGTACTTGAATCCCCATTTCGCGGCACTCGTTGATGTACTTGACGACCTTGGCGGTGTTGCCGGCTTCCGAGGTCAGCAACGCGGACATGAACTCCAGCGGATAGTGCGCCTTCAGATAGCCCGTGACCAGCGCCAGAAACGCGTACGCCGCCGAGTGCGACTTATTGAATCCGTAGCCGGCGAATTTCTCCATCAGGTCGAATACTTTTTCGACCTTGCGCGCGGGATGGTTGTTCTTGGCCGCGCCTTCGACGAATCGCGCGCGCTGCTTGGCCATCTCCTCGGCCTTCTTCTTGCCCATGGCGCGACGCAGGAGGTCGGCTTCTCCGAGCGAGTAGCCGGCCACCTTGTTGGCAATCTGCATCACCTGTTCCTGGTAGACCATCACGCCGAAGGTTTCTTCCAGAATGTCCTTCATCACCGGCAGGTCGTAGACCACTTCCTTGCGGCCGTGCTTGCGATCGATAAAGTCGTCGATCATCCCCATCGGGCCGGGCCGATAGAGCGCGTTCAGCGCGATCAGATCCTCAATGCGGTCCGGCTGGTAGCGCCGTAAAATATCGCGCATGCCCGCCGATTCGAACTGGAACACGCCGCTGGTGAGGCCTTTGCTGAATATCGTTTCGTAGGTCTTAGGATCATCGACCGGCAGATCCTCAACGCGGAGCGTCACGTTCTGATGGCGCTTGATCAGCTCCAGCGCGTCTTCGATGATGGTCAGGGTCGTGAGACCCAGGAAGTCCATCTTGAGCAGGCCCAATTTTTCGAGGCCTACCATGTCGTACTGGGTAACAACTTCGTCTTTGTTGGTCTTGTAGAGCGGAACCAGTTCGCGGAGAGGTTGTGGCGCGATGACCACGCCCGCTGCATGCACGCTGGCATTGCGCGCGACGCCTTCCAGACGCAATGCGACGTCCAGAACTTCCTGCATCCGCGGCTCCTTGCGAGCCAGTTCGTCGATCTGCGGCTCCATCTTGCGCGCCTCGGCGAGCTTGATGTTCAGCGGCATGGTCGGGATCAGCTTGGTGATGCGTTCCACGTCGGCATAGCTGACGTCCAGAACGCGGCCGACGTCTTTGATCGCGGCGCGCGCGCCCAGCGTTCCAAACGTGATGATCTGGGCGACCTGCTCGCGGCCGTATTTTTCGGTCACGTACTGAATCACTTCGCCGCGCCCGCGCGTACAGAAATCGATGTCGATATCGGGCATGGAGATGCGTTCGGGATTGAGAAAGCGCTCGAACAGCAGCCCATAGGCCAGCGGATCGATATCGGTGATCTCCATCGCGTAACTCACCAGGCTGCCAGCGGCCGATCCTCGGCCGGGACCCACGGGAATGCCCTTCTGCTTGGCGAAACGGATGAAATCCCACACGATCAGGAAGTATCCGGAAAATTTCATCTGCTGGATAATTTTTATTTCCGTATCCAGGCGCTCGGCGTACTCCGCCAGATCGTTCTTCAGGACGCCCTGGGCCTGCAGAGCTTCCAGGCGGCCGCGACGCTTCTCGAATCCCTGGCGCGCGACGTACTCGAAATAGGTATCGGCGCTGTGGTTTTCGGGAATCGGAAATTTCGGGAACGGTTCGGCGATGGGGTCGAGCTTGATCTGGCAGCGCTGGGCGATATCCCAGGTGCGGTCGAGGGCCTCGGGAACCTCGCCGAAGAGCTGCAGCATTTCCTCGCGCGTCTTCAGGTGGAACTGCGGCGTGGTGAAGCGCATCCTGTTGGGATCCGACATGGTCTTGCCGGTCTGGATGCACAACAGGATTTCGTGCGCGCGGGCATCGTCCTGGCGGAGGTAGTGCGAATCGTTGGTGGCGATGAGCGGAATCCCGGTGTCGCCCGCCAGACGATGGATCTGCGGGAGCACTTTCTCATCCGGGTCGAGACCGTGATCCTGCAGCTCCAGAAAGAAATTCTTCTTGCCGAAGAGGTCGCTGTATTCGTAGGCGATACGCTTGGCTTCGTCGTACTTGTCGGCCAGCAGGGTTTCGTTGATATCGCCGCGCAGGCACGCCGAAAGCGCGATTAGGCCTTCGGAGTGTCGCGAGAGCAGGTCTTTATCGATACGCGGCTTGTAATAGAAACCGTCCAGGTAGCCGGAGGAGACCAGCTTGATCAGGTTGCGGTAACCGGTCTGGTTCTCGCACAGCAGCACCAGGTGGTTATAGCGATTGGTATCGCTCTTGACGGTCTGGCCCTGCTGCGCGACATACACCTCGCAGCCGATGACGGGATGGACCCCGTGCTTCTTGGCTTCGTTGTAAAACTCGACCGCGCCGAATAAGTTACCGTGGTCGGTCATGGCGACCGAGGGCATCTTCTGCTCTTCCACCTGCTGCATCAACTGCGAGATCTCGCAGGCTCCGTCGAGCAGCGAGTAGTCGGTGTGACAATGCAGGTGAACAAAGGGCGCGGTCATAGAATCGTTCCGATCCCGGGGGAGATTACTATTATAGCGAGCGTTGGAAAAATCCATGAGCAAGATTCGAATTGAGCCTGCGACGGAGCGCGACGTGCCTCAGATACTGGAGCTGATCCAGGGCCTGGCGGAGTATGAGCGGCTGTCGCACGTGGTGGAAGCCGATGAGAATCGTCTGCGGCGGACGCTCTTTGGCGATCGCCCGGCGGCCGAGGTTTGGATGGCGTATCACATGGAAAACGGCGGAGACGAGTGCGCCGGATTCGCGCTGTTCTTCACCAATTATTCGACGTTCTTGGCCAAGCCGGGCCTGTATCTGGAAGACGTGTTCGTGAAACCGCACCTGCGGCGCAAAGGAATCGGCCTGGCACTGCTCAAGAAGCTGGCGGCGATCGCGAGAGAGCGGGACTATGGCCGGATGGAGTGGAGCGTGCTCGATTGGAACGAGCCCGCCATCAGTTTTTACAAGAAGCTCGGGGCAGCGCCGCTGGAGGAATGGACGATGTTCCGCCTGACGGGCGAGGCCCTCGCCAAATTTGCCCGGGAATGAAAAAGGAGCCAGCTCTGTCCGGAGTCCACAGGTCCGCCGCCGAAGGAGCCTCGCGGCAGTAATGGCGGGCCTGTTACACTAACGTTTTCTATGGCCATCAGTAAAGAGTTGCTGGAAATCCTGGTCTGTCCGCTGTGCAAGGCTCCGGTGGAGCTGAAACAGGACCAGAGCGGCCTGAAATGCGTCGAGTGCAAGCGGGTGTATCCGATTCGCGACGACATCCCGGTGATGCTGGTCGACGAGGCACGAATCGAAGAATAAAAGAGCGTGGCCTATTTGCTGGAGCGGCTGCCGTCGGGCTCGCGGATCGCCGTGATCCGTCTGCGCTCCCTGGGCGACTGCGTGCTGACGACTCCGGCGCTGGCGCTGCTCAAGACCCATCGTCCGGATCTGCGGATCGGGGTGGTGGTGGAGGACCGGTTTCGTGCGGTATTCGAAGGCAATCCGGATATCGACGATATTCTGCCTCCGGCGGCGGGCACGGTAGCGAAGTGGCGTCCCAAGATGGCCTTGAATTTCCATGGTGGATCGCGCAGCATGTGGCTCACGGCTGCATCCGGCGCGGAAATTCGGGCCGGGTTCGCGCATCACGCCTACAGCGTCTTGTACAACGCGAAAATTCCTCGCGCGCAGGAGATTTTAGGGGAAGACCGCCGCGTGCACACGGCCGAGCATCTCGCCTCCGCGATGTTCTGGATGGGAGTGCCGCGCACCGAAATTCCGCGAGCCCGGCTGGTGCTGACAACGGCCGGGGGAGCAACATTACTCCCCGGCGCGTACGCGGTTCTTCACCCGTTCGCTTCCGGACCCGGAAAAACATGGCCGGCCGAGCGCTTTATCGAAGTCGCCGAACACTTGCGGAACAAAGCCGGCCTGGAGCCGGTATTCCTCGCTGGGCCGGCGGACAATGCGGGTTCGTTCGCAGGCTTTCGCGTGCTGCGCGATGCTCCGCTGGCTGAGGTGAAACGCGTGATGGCGGGCGCACAGCTTTTCGTCGGCAACGATAGCGGCCCGGCGCACATTGCGGCGGCGTTCGCCAAACCGGTGGTGGTGCTGTTCGGCCCGAGCGATCCGGTGAATTGGGCGCCGTGGCGCACGGAAGGGCACGTGCTGACGAATCCCCACGGCATCGATCGGATCGGGGCCGGAGAAGTGATCGCGGCCGCGGATGCGCTGAGGGTGCGCGCGTGAGCGAACTCGGACGGCTGCTGCGCTATTCGCGGAAGTATACCGCACATCTGCTGTTTTCGGTGGTCCTGATGGCGTGTGTGGGCGCGATGCAGGCGCTCACGGTCATACTCATACGCCCGGTATTCGACCGCGTCCTGAATCCAGCTTCCGCCGACACGCCGGTGCTGCTGTTTACGATTCCGGTGCTGAAGTATCCGGTCTTTCTGGATAGTTTCATGCCCGCCTCGGTCCACAATGTCTGGACCATGGTAGCGGTTGGAATCCTGGCCGTGTTCACGATCAAGGGGCTGTGCGACTACGCCGGCAATTATCTAGTGAACTATGTGGGCCTGTCCGCAGTCACTGATTTAAGACAGGACGTTTTCGATCGCGTGGTTCACCAAGACGCGCATTTTTTCGAATCCAACTCGACGGCGCGGGTGATGTCGTCCATCATGAACGATCTCGAAAAGATCCAGGTGGCGATGTCCCACATACTGGCCGACCTGCTGCGGCAAAGCTTCACCGCCGCTGCGCTGCTGCTGGTGGTCCTGCAAACCGACTGGAAACTGGCGCTGGGGAGCCTGACGCTGCTGCCCTTCGTGCTGCTGCCGACTCTGCGGTTGGGCCGCCGGATTCGCCGGACCACGCGCAGCGCACAGGATAATGCCGCGGAGCTCAATCAGGTGCTCCAGGAAACGCTGAGCGGACATCAGGTGGTGAAATCCTTCGGCGCTGAGGACATCGAGTCCAACCGTTTCCGCGACCGATCGGAACGCCTGCGCAGCAGCAACCTGCGCTACGTCGCGCAGCAGGCCGTGGCATCGCCGCTAATCGAGTTCTTCGCGGCCATCACGATCGTCGGATTGCTCACCTACGCCCGCACCCAGATCAAAGCCGGCATGATGAGCACCGGCGAATTCACCAGCTTTGTGATCGCGCTGCTGGTGCTGTATGAGCCCGTGAAGCGTCTCACGGGCATCCACAATATCTTCCAGCAGGCCCTGGGGGCATCGCAAAAAGTGTTCGAGTACCTGGACCGCGAATTGCAGGTCAAGGAAGAACCGGGTGCGGCCAGGCTGGCTCGTTTCGAGAAAGCGATCGTCTTCGAGACCGTGAATTTCCGCTATCCCACATCCGCTGACGGCCTGGTGCTGGACGGGATCAACCTCGAGGTGAAGGCCGGGGAAGTGGTGGCTCTGGTGGGTCCCAGCGGCGCGGGGAAGACCACGCTGGCCAATCTGGTGCCCCGATTCTACGACGTGACCGGCGGGTCCATCCGGATCGATGGCAAGGACCTGCGCGAACTCAAGCTCGCATCCTTGCGCGACAAGATCAGCATCGTGGCCCAGGACACCTTTCTGTTCAACGATACGGTGGGCGCCAATATCGGATACGGATTGCGGCACGCTTTACCCGAACAGGTATATCAGGCCGCTCGCGATGCACTCGCGGAAGAATTCATCCAGCGGATGCCGGAAGGTTACGGCACCATCATTGGCGAGCGCGGCGTCAAGCTGAGCGGCGGCCAACGGCAGCGCCTGGCGATCGCCCGGGCATTGCTCAAAAATGCGCCGATCCTGATACTGGACGAGGCCACGTCGCATCTGGACACAGAATCGGAAGTGCTGGTGCAGCGGGCGCTGCAAACCCTGATGGCGAACCGTACTGTCATTGTGATTGCGCACCGGCTGTCTACCGTGCGCCGCGCCGACCGGATCGTGGTGCTGGATCGCGGACGTATCGCGGAAACCGGACGGCACGATGAGCTGGTCAGCAAGGGCGGGCTGTACCAGCGGCTATACGAACTTCAATTTGTCACATCGGATATAGACCCTGCGGACGTGAATCGTTAACATGGCTAATCTTCCCCTGCGCAGCATGACCGGATTCGCCCGCGCCCATCGCGCTCTGGGCGATGGCGAGCTGGTGGTGAGCGTGAAGACCCTGAATCATCGTTCACTGGATGTGCATGTACACGCTCCTTCGGCGGCGGATCCGTTCGAGAACGCCATGCGATCGCTGGTGAAGGCCCGCTTAACGCGCGGGCATGTGGAAGTGCGGATCGTCCTGCCTCCGGGCGCCGTGAACGGAAGCGCGGCGGCGCTCAACCGCGCTCTGCTCGAGGAGTATCTGAGCGCTTTCAATCGGGCCGCTGCGGAGCATGGTCTGGATACGCGGCCGGACCTGAACGCGGCATTGCAGATTCCGGGGATGTTTGGCGAGGCTGCCGAACGTTCGGAGCTACCCTCGGGAGCCGAAGCCGCGATCCTCGATGCCCTCGGAGCCGCATTGGACGAGCTCAATGAGTTTCGCGCGCGCGAAGGCGCGGAGATCGCCAGGGAAATGCGCGGACACAACACCCGGCTCAGCGAGCTCGCCGAGGAAATGGAAAATATCCGGGCCAACGCGCAGGAGGTGTTCCAGAACCGCCTCGCGGAGCGCCTCAAAGACCTGCTCCAGGGTGTGGCGCTCGACCCGCAAAGGCTTGCCCAGGAGGCGGCCCTGTTAGCGGATCGCAGCGATATCGGGGAAGAGCTGGCCCGCCTGAAGATCCACGCCGGGCAATTGGCGGCGCTGCTCGATGCGGGCGGCGAAAGCGGCAAGAAGATCGATTTCCTGTTGCAGGAGATGAATCGGGAGACGAATACGATACTGTCCAAAACCAGCGGGGCGGGCGAAATCGGCCTTAAGATGACCGAACTGGGGCTGGCCGCCAAGGCGGCGATCGAGAAGATCCGGGAGCAGTCGCTAAACCTTGAGTAACGACGCTTGCATGACCACGGTCTTCATTATTTCCGCGCCCTCGGGCTCCGGCAAATCGACGCTGGTCGGCGAGCTGATGAAGCGCATCCCGGACCTGTGTTTCTCGGTTTCCTACACCACGCGCCCCCCGCGGGGCCAGGAAAGCGACGGGAACGAGTACCATTTCATCACCCGGGCCGAATTCGAGCAGCGGCTGGCCAACGACGAGTTTCTGGAATCGGCCGAAGTATTCGGGAACTACTACGGAACGCATCGGAGCGAGCTGGATCGAGCCAAAGCGCGGGGGTCCGACCTGGTCCTCGACATTGATGTCCAGGGTGCGCGACAATTAAAAGGGCGAATCTCCGAGGCGGTTTCGATTTTCATTCTCCCCCCGAGCCGGCAAGTTCTGGAAGAGCGTTTGCGAACCCGGTCTCAGGACTCAGAAGCGGTGATTGAGCGAAGACTGAAAGAGGCCGCGGAGGAGATTCGGAAGTATTCGCAGTACGACTACCTGCTGGTGAATCGGGAGGTGCAAGCTTCCACGGATACCCTGGTATCGATTGTACGGTCCGTGCGCAGCCGCCGCGACCGGATGGAGCAGCAGATTCGCCCGATTCTGGAGACTTTTGAAGATGGCCGATACAAATCTTAAGCAGATCGCACAGAGCGTGATTCCCGACGATCCGGAGGCGAGCGCCTACCGGTTCATCATCGTCGCGGCCAAGCGCGCGCGGCAGTTGCAGAACGGGGCGCGCAGCTTCCTGCCCACCACGTCCAAGAAACCCACCGTGATGGCCATGGAAGAAGTCCGGCGCGGCCTGGTTCAGTATGAGGACATCGCGATCCAGCACCTGTTCGAGCAGCCGGTCCCTGAAGAATAACCTTCGCCTATGCCGGTGACGACTAACGTTGCCTTGGGAGTGGGTGGAGGCATCGCCGCGTACAAGGCGGCGGAACTCGCCCGCGCCCTGATGGAGCGTGGTTTCTCCGTGCAGGTGGTGATGACGCGCTCGGCGGAAGAGTTCGTCCGTCCCCTGACATTCGCGGCTCTCACGGGCCGCAAGGTGCTTACCAGCCTGTTCAGCGCGGCCAGCGCCGAAGACACGTTATCCAGCGCGATCGAACACATCCGCGTGGCGCAGGAGAACCAGATTCTGGTGATCGCGCCGGCCACCGCGGACTTGCTCGCCAAGCTGGCTCACGGTTTGGCCGACGATCTCCTCACCACGACTTACCTCGCGTTTACCGGGCCCGTGGTGCTCGCGCCGGCGATGAACACCAACATGTGGACTCATGCCGCGACGCAGGAGAACATTCGTGTTCTGCGCGCGCGCGGTCATATCATCGTCGAGCCTGACGAGGGGATTCTGGCCTGCGGGATGGTGGGGCCGGGGCGTCTAGCCGAGCCCGAGGTTATCGCCCAAGCGGTCGCGAGCATTACCGTGGCCGGCTCGAAACGAGATCTGGAAGGTGAAACGGTTCTGATCACGGCTGGGCCGACGCAGGAGCCGCTCGATCCCGTGCGCTATCTCAGCAACCGGTCGAGCGGGAAAATGGGTTATGCGCTGGCCCAGGCCGCCGCGGAACGGGGAGCACGAGTGATCCTGGTTTCCGGACCCGTGACATTGCCGGCGCCAGCGCGTGTCGAGCTGATTCCGGTACGGACGGCCGTCGAAATGCGCCAGGCGGTGATGGATCACCTGGAACCAGCCACCATGGTCATCAAGGCTGCGGCCGTGGCGGACTATCATCGGGCAAACCCGCCGCGGCAGAAAGTCAAGAAAACCGCCGCCCGGATGTCGCTGGAACTGGATCCAACGCCGGATATTCTGGCCGAAGTGGGCCGCAAGAAGGGCGACCGGCTGCTGGTCGGTTTCGCGGCCGAGACCGAGAACCTGATCGAGGAAGCCCGCCGCAAGATGCAATCCAAGAACTGCGACATGGTCGTGGCGAATCTCGTATCCCAGCCGGGGATCGGGTTTGAATCGGATGAGAATGAAGTGACGCTGGTGCTGCGCACCGGCGAAACCATTCCCGTCGAGCGCACCTCGAAGATTATCGTCGCGCACCGGATCTTCGACCAGATGATGAAGCTGCGTTTGGCCCTCCATAGCGCCCAATGAACGTTGATCAGCTCCGGGAGCGTCTGAACTTCTACCATGACTTGGGCATCGACGAAGTTTTTCTCCGTGAAAATGCGGGACAGGCGATCTTGTCGCCTGTCGTTCCAAGTTTGATTACCGAAGGAGTTGCCGTGGCTTCTGCTCTACCCTCTCTAGCGCCGCAAGGCGACACGCTCCTCAAGATTCGCCAGGACATCGGCGACGCTTGCCGCCGCTGCCGCCTGTGCGAAGGCCGCGCGAAGATCGTGTTCGGATCGGGCAATGAGCAATCCGGCCTGGTATTTGTCGGCGAAGGTCCGGGAGCCGATGAAGACGCTCAGGGGCTTCCTTTTGTCGGCCGCGCCGGCCAGTTGCTGACGCAGATGATCGAGAACACCGCCACCAAAGAAGGCATTCCGATCCGGCGTCCGGATGTCTACATCTGCAATGTGGTCAAATGCAGGCCGCCGGAGAATCGCACGCCGCAGCCGGATGAGATGGAAATCTGCGGGCAGTTTCTGTTCCGTCAGCTCATGGCGATTCGTCCTAAGGCGATCTGCGCGATGGGTTCGACTGCAGCCAAGGCGCTGCTCGGCACCAAAGAGGGAGTCACCCGTCTGCGCGGCAAGTGGCACAAGTGGCGCGACCTTCCGGTGATGGTGACGTATCATCCTTCGTATTTGCTGCGGCCGTACAATCAGGACGCGAAACGCGAAGCGTGGGAAGACTTGAAGAAGGTCCTGCACTTCGTCTATGACTAACAGGGTTACGACTAAACTCACCCATGAGTGCGCGCGGCCGATTCATTACATTTGAAGGCCCGGAAGGCAGCGGCAAATCCACGCAGCTTCGCTTGCTCGGCGAGCGTCTACGCAAGAGCGGGATGGACGTGCTCGAAACCCAGGAGCCGGGCGGCACGCCGATCGGTATCCAGATCCGCCACGTCCTGCTGGACGCAAAGAATCGCGAGCTGTGCCCCACCGCCGAGCTGCTGCTGATGTTTGCTAGTCGCGCACAAAACGTGGACCAGTTGATCCTGCCCGCATTATCGGCTGGCCGTACCGTTCTCTCGGATCGCTTTACCGATTCCACGCTGGTCTATCAGGGTGTGGGCCGCGGCCTGGGCGCCGACGTGGTCTACGATCTCGACCGGATCGCCTGCCGGGGGCTTGTGCCGGACCTCACGCTGCTGATCGACATTGATACGGAAACCGGACTGGCTCGCGCCCGCCAGACCCGAATGGAAGAACAAGGCGTCGGTTTTCACCACCGCGTGCGCGAGGCTTATCGGCAGCTGGCGGCCGACGAACCCGCCCGCGTCAAGCTGATCGACGGAAGCCAGACTCGGGAAGCCGTGGCGGAACAAGTATGGGGCGCAGTATCGCTAGCGATAGCGCCCGGCTAGCTGGTGCCATCGAACCATGGCGAGGTCCCAAAACGCGCGCGCTCCGTTCAGGGCGCTGACCTTGGTGCCTTCGACGTTGTCCCAGCGCACCGGGACCTCGACCACTTTGAATCCGTGGATGCGGGCGATCAGCAGATCCTCCACATCGAAACCGAACCCATCCAACTGTTGACGGGGGAAAATAACGCGCGCCGCGTCCTGTCGGAACAGCTTGAATCCGCACTGCGTATCGCGAAATGGCAGTCCGGTAGCCGTGCGCATCACCAGGTTGAACAAGCGCCCGCTGGCCTCCCGGAACGCATCCTGATGAACGCCGACCAGCGAGCGGTCCAGCGCCCGCGACCCGATCGCAGCGGCCGCTTTTTCCTTCTCCACCGCGCACAGCAGCTTGTCCACTTCCTC
Source organism: Bryobacteraceae bacterium (assembly GCA_036003585.1). Taxonomy (GTDB): domain Bacteria; phylum Acidobacteriota; class Terriglobia; order Bryobacterales; family Bryobacteraceae; genus Palsa-187. The sequence continues at coordinate 48,042 of DASYSG010000019.1, forward strand.
CAGAGGACTGGAAAGATCGGCGTCCGTTGAGAGAATCCAATCGCCCTGAGACTCCTGCATTCCGTGGCGGACCGAATATCCCTTGCCGCGATTACCGGGATTCTGGAGCAAACGTGCGAACGGATGCTGAGCGGCGAATGCCCGGACCACGGCAGCCGTCGAGTCCCGGGAGCCGTCATCCACAATGAGAACCTCAACCGATCCATGCCGCTCGCAGAATTGCGCCATCTTCGGAAGAGTCAGGGGAAGACGGGCAGCCTCGTTGTAGGCCGGGACCACGATCGAAAGCCGGGGCAAAACCCATTGTATTGCAGCCGGATTGGAGGCGGCTATGGCACGATAGTTCTATGCCCGATTCCAGCCGCCGCCAGCGCCTCCGGAAACTAGTCGAGGAAATCGCCGGAAAGCCTGCCCCCAAAGACGATCAGGAATCCCTGTTTGAAAGCGGGCTGCTGGATTCCTTTGCGCTTCCCGATTTAGTGAGCGCCATCGAGAAGGAATTTTCTCTGAAGGTTCCGGATTCCGACCTGAACCCGCGAAAATTCGATTCCATCGCCCGGATGGACGCTTATCTGGCCGATCACGCGTGATGGCTGCCTACCTACAAGCCTTTGGCGCATATTTGCCGGAGAGAGTAGTGGGGAACGCGGAACTGGCCGAACGCGTGGGCCGGGACAGTGAATGGATCGAAAGCGTATCCGGAATCCACGAGCGGCGATGGGCGGCGCCGGAGACAACGGTCGCCGACATGGGATTCGCGGCGGCCGAGGATTGTCTTCGCAAGTCAGGCGTTGCGGCGGGCACGCTCGGTATGCTGATCGTCGCCAGCGGCAGCGGTGCGCGCGGGTTCCCTGGTCCCGCGGCGGAAGTCGCCGCGCGCCTCGGGCTGGATGCGACGCCCGCGATCGACCTGCCGATCGCCAGCGCGGGGAGTCTGTTCGGCCTGGCTCTGGCGATGCGTCTGGCCGGGACGCAGGGCGACATTCTCGTAGTTGCGGCCGAAAAAATGTCAGCCTTAATTGAGAACGACCCGAATACCGCAATCCTGTTTGGCGATGGAGCCGGGGCGGCTCTGGTGACCGCGCGGCCGGGCCGGTGGCGCATGCTGGACTCCGTGCTTCACACCGACGGTCAATATCGCGAGGCTTTGGCGTTTGACGGGACGGGCCCGCTGCGCATGAACGGATTGACCGTGATCCTGCAAGCGGCCCGCAAGATTCCCTCGTCGATCACGGAAGTGCTGAAACGCCAGAATATTTCCGCTCAGCAGGTCGCCATCTTCCTGCTGCACCAGGCTAACCTCAACCTGCTCACTCGCGTTGCCAAGTCGCTCGGCGTCGGCCCGGAAAAGGTTTTCGCTAACGTGCAGCGCTACGGGAACACCTCCTCCGCTTCGATGTTGATCGCCGCGTCAGAATGGTCGGAAACAAATCCCCAGCCAGGGCCGGTGGTGTTCTCCGCGTTCGGCGCGGGATTTCACTGGGGCGCGATCGTGGCTCTGTCAGAAGAAGCAGCGGATTCCGGGCTCTGACTGCTGGCCCCTGGCCCCTGACCCCTGGTTTCCGCCACCAGATTCGCCGCGTGCAGCAGAGATTCGAAGGTGCCGGCGTCGGTCCACCATCCATCCAGGAATGAATAACTCATGGTTCCCTCCCGGATGTAGGCGTTGTTGACGTCGGTAATCTCCAGCTCATTGCGGCGGCTGGGAACCAGCTTGCGCACTTTTTCGAACACCGTACCGTCATAAAGGTAGATCCCGATCACCGCGTATGGAGATTTCGGCTGCTTGGGCTTTTCCTCGATTCCGAGGATGCGGTCGCCGGATAGTTCGGCCACGCCGAAGCGCTCGGCGTCATGGACTTCTTTGAGCAGAATACGCGCGCCGCGCTCTTGCTTTTCGAACGCCTGGACCGCTGGAGCGATGGAACCCTGAATGATGTTATCGCCCAGGATCACGCAGATCTTCTCACCGTCGGCGAAGTGCTCGGCCAGAGCCAGCGCATCGGCAATTCCGCCCTCGCCCTCCTGGTAAGTGTAGTTCAGGTGCGCGAGCCCGAAATTCTTGCCGTTGGCGAGCAGGCGCAGGAAATCGCCCGAGTTTTGCCCGCCGGTGACCAGCAGGATATCGCGGATACCGGCATCCACCAGGGCCTGGATCGGGTAGAAGATCATAGGCTTGTCGTAGATGGGAAGCAGGTGTTTATTGGTGATCTTGGTCAGAGGGAACAGACGGCTTCCGGTTCCTCCGGCGAGCACAATACCTTTCACGTAGACTCCTTGGGCCGCGGGTAGCGGCACCTATTCATCTAAACACAGTGCGAGAAACATCCGGCTGGCGCCACTATTCACTATGGCCCTGTTCCGGACCCGATCGGCCGCAGTGTATGGCATCGACGCCTATCTGGTAGACGTGGAAGTCGACATGTATCCCGGCACGGCGCAGAATTTCATCACCGTGGGGATGCCGGATACGGCGGTGCGGGAGAGCCGGGAGCGGATCAAGTCGGCGCTGCTCAATTCGGGATTTGGGTATCCCAATAAGAGCGTAACGATCAACCTGGCGCCGGCCAACGTCCGCAAAGAGGGTGCCGGATTCGACCTGCCGATGGCCCTGGGAATTTTGGGTGCGATGGGAACGGTGGCTCCCAGCGACGAGCATCTCTTTGTAGGCGAGTTGTCGCTGGACGGCGCCATCCGGCCGGTGCGGGGAGCGCTGTCGATTGCAGCGTGTGCCCGGCGGCAAAAGATCGCCAACCTGCTGGTGCCCGCCGACAACGCTTCCGAAGCCGCCGTGGCCGACGATCTGCGGGTATTCGGCATGCGGCATTTGAGTGAAGTGGTCGCGTTTCTCAACAACCCGGATCGGTTCACGCCGCATGTTCGTGAGGCGCCAGCGGCGCCGATGTCAACTGCCTTGGCTCTAGATTTCGGCGACGTGCGCGGCCAGAGCACTTCCAAGCGAGCTCTCGAAGTCGCTGCGGCGGGCGGCCACAACGTGCTTCTGGTGGGTCCGCCCGGATCGGGCAAGACGATGCTCGCCAAGCGTCTGGCGGGCATCCTGCCGCCTCTCACGTATTCCGAGGCTCTCGAGACCACGCAGGTCCACAGCGTGGCGGGACTGTTGCCCAAAGGGATCGGCCTGCTCGCCGAGCGGCCGTTCCGATCGCCGCATCACTCGGTCTCGGATGCGGGCCTGATCGGCGGAGGGACGGGAATGCCGCGGCCCGGAGAAGTGAGCCTGGCGCACAACGGCGTCTTATTTCTGGACGAGTTGCCCGAGTTCCCGCGGAACGTGCTCGAGCAGTTGCGTCAGCCGCTCGAAGAAGGCAGCGTCACGCTGGCGCGCTCCCAGATGACCCTTTCCTTTCCGTCGAATTTCATGCTGATCGCGGCGATGAATCCATGCCCCTGCGGGCATTTCTCCGATCCGACGCGGGAATGCCGCTGCACCGGCGGCATCATTCAACGCTACTTAGGTAAGATCAGCGGTCCGCTGCTTGACCGCATCGATTTGCACATCGAAGTGCCGGCAGTGGCGTATCAGGAGTTGCGGGGCCGTCCCAGCGGGGCAACTTCACCAGGCTGCGCCACATCACATGACATGCGCACCCGCGTGGAACGCGTCCGCGGCGTGCAAACCGCTCGCGGATACTACAACTCGCAGATACCGGTTCGCGAGCTCCGAAAACTCTGCGCATTGGATGATGCCGGCGAGCGAACCCTGGAAATGGCGGTACGCCGGATGGGTCTTTCGGCTCGCGCGCATGACCGGATTCTCAAAGTTGCCCGCACCATCGCCGATCTCGACAGCTCGGACAATGTAAGTGCGAAGCACTTGGCAGAGGCCGTCCAGTATCGCAGCCTGGATCGCAATTACTGGCAATAGTTCCGGCAGATAAGGAGACCTGTGTGGTCACAGTCATATCCCGATTCCGAGTTCGCAACGGGCTGGAGGACGAAGTACGGCAGGCATTTCTGAATCGGCCCCGGCTGGTCGAGAAGACGCCCGGTTTTCGAGGTCTCGAGGTCTTGACGGATTCCCAGGACCCAGCGGTGTTTCTGCTGCTCACGCGATGGGCCGACGAAGCCTCCTTCCAAACCTGGCATCGGAGTGAGGCGCATCATCAATCGCACGGCCTGATACCGCAAGGACTGAAACTGGATGCCGCCTATACTTCCCTAACGGTCGGCAATCGAGTCGAAGATCCCGCGGGGATCCAAACTCTCAGCGACGCCCTTGAGGGCCAGACGGTGGGACTCTCGCGGTGGCTGGAGGAATCCGATGGCGTGTGCGCGCTGCTATTGTCACCCGACGGCGTCATCCGGGCGAGAAATTCCGCCGCGGATAGAGTGTTTGCGCCCGATCCGGCGGCAAACTTCGGTCTGAATATCTGGGATTACCTGGTGTGTACGGACGTCGAGCCGCTGCGGCAGCGCCTGTCGGAGGCCGCCGGGCAGGATGATGCCTACCTGCTGCTGAATCTGTCCGACGCGCAGCACAATGCCGTGACGCTCGACGCCGGGCTGATCCGCTGTGGCGGATCCACTCTGCTGCTGGGAACTCAGGAGCGCCGCCACGATTCGCAATTTCAGGATGAGATCGTTAAACTCACCAACGATTTATCGGTGATGATTCGCGAGGCGGATCGAAAAAACCGGGAGCTCAAGGAGGCCAAGGAAACAGTCGAGCGGCTGGCCCGCACGGACGCGCTCACAGGCCTCGCCAATCGCCGCACGCTGCACGAAGCCTTGCAGCGCGAGATTGCCCGCGCCGGGCGCCTGATCGCAAGCCTGAGCGTGATTATCGCCGACCTGGATCACTTCAAATCGATTAACGACCGGTACGGCCATATCCACGGGGACAGCGTCCTGGTGCACGTTGCCGCTGTTTTCGCGACTCAATCGCGCACCTACGATCTGGCGGCGCGTTACGGGGGTGAAGAATTTATCCTGCTGTTGCCGGGGACCTCGACGGAAGAGGCATCGGCCATCGCCGAGCGTATCCGGAAAGAGGTCGAGGGACTCCAGGTGCCGGAGTGCCCCGCGCATATCACGCTCAGTCTGGGTATCGCAACCTGGCGGACCGGTGAAGCGCCGGAACCGTTTGTCTCCCGTGCCGACGCGGCGCTTTACCATGCGAAAGACGCCGGGCGGAACCGCGTCGAGATCGCGGCCGAGGTCACGGTCTGCGGCGCACATGATCCCAGAATCTGTTTCCGACCGGTTCCGGCTGGCGCAGAAGCTCCTCTTCGCGAAGCAGCACGTGGCGGAAGCCATGACGCGAGAGTTCTTTCTCCGCTATCCCGAGTGGGATGTCCGCTACGGGGAACGGGGCCGCCGGCACTGCACCGCGGATGCGTGCTTTCACGTCGAATTTCTAGCCGGGGCCATCGAAGCCGGTTCACCGGAAGCGTTTGCCGACTATTCGCGATGGACGGCCCGAATGCTGGGTGCACGCGGAATCGCCGCGCACACGCTGGAAGAGAGCCTGGCTGAGCTCGAAAAGCAGCTGGCCGCGGACCTCCTGCCAGGGGAGCGGGATGCGGTCGCGGCTTTTTTGACCCCGGGCCGCGACGCCTGCATGGAGCCTCCGCCCGCGGTTGACGAACAGCCGCCGGCCGACAGTCTGGGACTCATCAGGCAAGTCTTTTTGACGGCGATCCTGGGCGGTCAAAGACAGGCGGCGCTCAACATCGTCACGGAGGCCCTGCATTCCGGACATAGCCACGTCGATCTTTATATCAACGTCTTTACCCCGGCGCTGCACCGTGTCGGCGAACTCTGGGAGCTCAATAGGATCAGCGTGGCGCAGGAGCACATCGCAACATCGATCACCCAGTACGCCATTGCGGTTATCTATCCCCAACTTGCTCCCTCCGCAGTCCATCGCGGCAGCATGGTTGTCACGGGAGTTTCCGGGGAACTGCATCAAGTCGGTGCGAATCTGGTGGCCGATGCCATGGAGGCAAGCGGATGGACCGTGCGCTTTCTAGGGACGAATCTGCCGCCAGCCTCGGTTCTATCCGTCGTCGAGGAGAGTTCGGCTAGCGTACTGTGCGTTTCCACTACGATCGTCGCTAATCTTCCGGCTGTGGTGGAGCTGATTCAGGTTGTTCGCGACAAGCTGAGCGAGCGTGCTCCCAAGATCCTGCTCGGCGGAGCGGCTTACCGTATCGCGACTCGATTTGCCGGGGAAATCGGGGCAGTGGCCGCCTTTACGGACCTGCGGCCGGCTCTCGCCCAGTTCTGCGCCTAGCGGTTACCATGTTCAGGTGACCTCAGCATCTGAACTGTTAGCCCAAGCAAGAATCAACCACCAGCGCCTGACGGAGCTTCCCGCCGCGATCCGCCCGGCCACTCCGGGCGAAGCCTACGCCGTCCAGGACTCGCTGATCGACCATCTGATCGCCCACTACGGCGGCAGCGTGATGGGATACAAGGTCGCCTGCACCAACGTCACCGCGCAGCGTCAACTGAACGTGGACGCGCCCTTCTGCGGCCGCCTGCTCTCCGCGTTCTTTTTCGAAAGCTTGTTTGAAAGTCCGGCGCGCGTGGACGCGAGCAAATTCTTCATGCGCGTCGTCGAGGCCGAATTCGCTTTTGAAATGGCGCGCGATCTGCCCCCGGCGGCTACCCCGCGCTCGCGCCAGGAGATCGCCGCAGCGGTAAAAGGCGTCCTGCCCGGCATCGAGATCGTGGACAGCCGGTTCGACGACTGGACCACCATCGGCGCGCCGTCGCTGATCGCCGATAACGCCTGCAACGCGGCGTGGGTCAAGGGATCTGTGATGACCGATTGGCAGAAGATCGACCTCGCGGCGCAGGCCGTGCGCCTGACGGTGAACGGAAAGCTGCTGCGCGAAGGCACTGGAAGCAATGTGCTGGGCCATCCGCTGAACGCTCTGGAATGGCTGGTCAACAATCTGAGCGCGCGCGGGCTCGGCCTGAAGGCCGGACAATACGTTACCACTGGCGTGACCACCGAAGTCTACATGGCCGAGCGCGGCGATCGCATCACGGCAGATTTCGGACCAGTTGGCTCAGTGCAACTGGAATTCGGATAGGATCGGGCGTGCCCGACCCCTACTCGACGCGAAAGGTCTCGCGCTGTTCGGCCACCTGGCCGCCGATCTTATCGTGCACCGTGACCACCAGAGTATAGGTCGCGGGCGGGACGTTAGGATCCAGCTTCAGGCTCAAAGCACCGGGAACGTGGAGCTGGGGATAGAACGACTCCTTCGATTCCGCTGCCGCTTCCGGCTGCGTGAACAGTTCCTTGCCGTCGGCGCTCAGCACGGCCAATCCGTAGTCCACCGAGAATTTATGATTCGCCTCGAATTTGTAACCCGCCATGTCGAATCGGGCCCACAGGGTGGTCCCCGGCTTGTAAACTACCGGCTGCCGTAACGCCTCTGCGTCGGTCTCATTGCGAAGGAAACGGAAATTCCGAATCACGAAAGACGCAGCCGGCTCGATGCTTTCCGCACGCACGGAAAACTCCAGGGCACCAGTGATTTCCGAGCCCGCCAGTTCGTCTTTTACGGTGACCGGGATGTGATAAGTACCGCCGGGAACGAAGGACGGCAAGAGAAACGAGACTACGAATTTCGGGACCCAGTCTTTGTCTTGGGAGCGCAGGGATTCATCCAGCCGGCCCGTTCGCGGGGCTTCCACGGCCACGCCCTCCGGATCCACAATTCCCACCTGCCAGGATATTTTTACGTTGCGATTGTCGCCCGCGGGCTGGCTCTCGAAACCCGCGATCCGCGCGCTGAACCAGATCGTCTCGCCAGGCAGGAACTGATAGGACGAGGCCAGCAGGGGGCCGTCCTCATACTGGTGCAGTGCCAAGCGTTCGAACGCAAGCTTGGACGCCGCCGGCAGATTCTCGGCCGCCAGCAGAAGTGTCAGCGGGATGATCCAGCGCCAGGCAGACACAACGACTATTTTAAATCGCTGGGAGCGATGGGCGATTGGACGGGCAGATCCGCATCCAGGTGCAGAGGGATCTGGATCCTGGCGTACGAGTCAAATCCCGTATCGTTAACGTCCGGGACCCGCAGTTTGTAAGAGGTGAGCGGCACATCGAACAAGACGTTTCCCTGCTGCGTCTGGCCGGGACTGATGGTCCTCAGCAGTCCGAACCAGTTATCCACACCTTGGCCATCGGCTATTTCGCGATACGTCTGCCCGTTGGTGCCTTCGAGCGTTAGCAGAGGAATGGAGACATCCTTGCCAGTGCCGTTGGTAACCGAGACGTTGATGAGCAGGAAACGCTGTTCGGGCGTGCGCACCTTGAACGATTCGCCTAACTGCGTCTTCCAGGTGCTCTCAACCACCGAATAGGTCATCTGGCCGACAGGGGCGCGCTCTCCCATGGAGAAATCGGCGCGAGTCTCCTGTGTCTTCTGGCAGCCGCTCAGGAACAGAAGGGGCAGAGCGGCGGAGCCCGCCAGCGCCCACCGGCAAAATTGGTTGATCATTATGGAAACCCTCCCTAATGTACAGGTTGTTCTAACACAGGTGCAATAGACCGGCAGTAGCGGTCCACACGATTCACCCGCTAGTCCTCCGGACTTCCGCTGGCCGCTGGGCGGTTGGCCAGGCGCTCCAGGAACTCGGCTTGCCCCTGGAGAATTTTTTGCCGCGCGATTCGCAGAGGAAACCATTCGGCGCGATCGATTTCGGGGAATTCCCGTAATCTTCCAGATCCGGGAGGCCAGGGCATGGAGAATGTGTTGCTGCGCAGATTCGTGATGTCGAAGTCGCCTTCCACGGCCCATGCGCTGACCACTTTGCCGCCGGGCTGGCGAGTTTCGCCCAGTGGGACGAAGTCACCCGGGGGGATCACTCCAATTTCTTCGGCGAACTCGCGTTTCGCTGCCGCGACCGGATCTTCGCCGTCACCGTACTCGCCCTTGGGAATGGACCAGCATCCATCGTCTTTGTTCTTCCAGAAGGGGCCTCCTGGATGCGCGAGAAGGACTTCGATTTCGGGTCCGAGCCGCCGGAACAGGAGAACGCCCGCGCTTTGCTTGAGTTTGGGTTTGAGTTTTGGCTTGGACATGACCGAGCTTAGCCCATCTAGGACGGTTCCCGGAGCCACCCTAGTAGATTCGTCCTATTGCCGCCTTGAGATTGATTCCTTAGGCTGGTAAGGAGCGAAACACCAGAATCTCGCCATGTTTCAAGTAGGCCAATCCCTCGGCGACTACGCCATCCTTCAGGAACTCGGAAAGGGTGGCTATGGCACGGTTTACAAGGTAGAGCACACTATCACAGGCCGTCGCGAAGCGATGAAGATACTCGCCGCCAGCGATGCCAGCTCGCCTGAGCGATCCGAGCGTTTCCTCCGCGAAATCCGGCTGCAAGCCAGCTTGAGCCATCCCAACATAGCGGTGGTCCATACGGCGTTCTGGGTCAATGACGACCTCGCGTTGGTGTGTGAGCTGTTGGAAGGTGAATCCTTGAAGCAGCGTTTGGAGCGCCAAGCGCTTTCGCATAAGGAAGCCATGGAAATCATGGTGGAAGTGCTCCAAGCGCTCAGCTACGCCCACGCTCGGGGAATTATTCATCGTGATATTTCTCCCGCCAATGTCTTCCTGACCGCGGGAGGAACAGTCAAGATCATCGATTTCGGCCTGGCCAAGGCTGCAACAGACTTGCGGCTCACCCGCGAAGGCTCGCCAATTGGCGCGGCGCACTACATGTCGCCCGAGCAGATTCGCGGGGCTCAGGATATCGACGCACGTACGGATATCTATTCGTGCGGAGTCGTCCTCTACGAACTCCTGGCCGGAAAGAGGCCGTTTGAAGGCGACAACGCCTTCGATATCATGAAGGCCCATACCGAACAGCCGCCTCCGCAGCCTGCACTCGACAATCCTCAACTATCGGAGGTGCTGCTGCGCGCCCTGGCAAAGAAACCGGAAGCACGCTTCCAATCCGCGGACGCCTTCCTCCAAACGATCCAGAACGTTCGAATCGAAAGCACGGAGCCAAGCCAGCATCGTTCGTTCAAACGGCCCGTTTTGGTCATGGTGTGCGTGGCGCTGACGATCCTGCTTGGAACTCTGGTCGCAGCAGTTACCACCAGGTTAAGCAACGCGCAATCTCAAACCTTGGCGCTTCCTTTGCCTCCGGTATTCGCCACGCCAGCCGCGGTTATCCCCCCGACTCCCCCCAGCGTGCCCAAGACGGCACAGCCTCACAGGCGGACGTATGTAGCTGCGGCCAGAGTGCCTGAAAAGACCAGCGACGCCGAGCCCGACAGCGAAACCAAGTCCCGAAATCCGGTGGTCAAACTTGGAGGCGTTCTCAAGCGCATCAACCCCTTCCAGCAAAAGGCACCTTCGCCGGACAACGACAACGGGACGAAATGAGCCCGGGAAGTATCAACCACGGCCAGGCCGGATAGAGTTCACGTCCGTATCTTCGATGAAACGCATTGCTGGGGGAGCTCAAATATCCGCAATAGAAAAGGCCGCCCGTTGCCAGGCGGCCCATTCTGACTTCTGACTACTGTCTTCCGACTACTTCTTAATAGTCCATCCCGCCGGGACCACCGTGCTCGCCGCCAGGCATCGGGGCTTGCTTCTTCTCGGGGATCTCCGCGATCATCGCTTCGGTGGTCAGCATCAGCGCGCTGATCGAAGACGCGTTCTGCAAAGCCGACCGGGTTACTTTGGTCGGATCGATTACGCCGTTCTTCACCAGGTCCTCATACTGCGCCGAGGCCGCATTGAAACCGAAGTTGGAGTCCGTGTTTGCCCGGATCTTCTCGATCACGATCGCGCCCTCATAACCAGCGTTGCCGACGATTTGCCGAACCGGCTCCTCGCATGCCCGCCGGATGATGTTGACGCCGATCTGCTCGTCGTGGTCCGCCTTCACGCCGTCCAAAGCGCTTGCCGCGCGCAACAGAGCCACGCCGCCGCCCGGAACGATACCTTCCTCGACCGCCGCGCGAGTTGCGTGCAGCGCGTCCTCGACACGAGCCTTCTTCTCTTTCATTTCGGTCTCGGTAGCCGCGCCCACTTTGATCACCGCGACGCCGCCCGCGAGCTTCGCCAGACGTTCCTGGAGCTTCTCGCGATCGTAATCCGAAGTGGTCTCGTCGATCTGCGCGCGCAACTGCTTGATGCGCCCTTCGATGGCCTTGCCCGCGCCTGCGCCGTCGATGATGGTGGTGTTGTCCTTATCCACCGTGATGCGCTTGGCCCGGCCCAGGTCCTTCAACTGGACGCCTTCCAGTTTGATGCCGGTTTCTTCGAAGATCGCCTGGCCGCCGGTCAGGATGCCGATATCTTCGAGCATCGCTTTGCGGCGATCGCCGAAGCCGGGAGCCTTCACCGCGCAGGCATTCAGAGTGCCGCGCAGCTTGTTCACAACCAGCGTCGCAAGAGCCTCGCCCTCCACTTCCTCGGCGATCACCAGCAGCGGCTTGCCCGAACGCGCGATCTGCTCCAGTACCGGCAGCAGGTCCTTCATGTTCGAGATTTTCTTTTCGTGGATCAGGATGTAGGGATCTTCGAGCACGCACTCCATGCGATCGGGATCGCTGATGAAGTAGGGCGAAAGATAGCCGCGGTCAAACTGCATGCCCTCGACGGTCTGCAGCTCGGTCGACATGGTCTTCGACTCTTCCACCGTGATGACGCCATCCTTGCCTACCTTCTTCATGGCCTCCGCGATGGTGTTGCCGATGGTCTGGTCGCCGTTGGCGGAGATGGTGCCCACCTGCGCGATCATATCGCCGCTCACGGGCTTCGAGAACTTCTTGACTGCCTCGACCACGATGTCCACGGCCTTTTCGATGCCGCGCTTCAGCGCCATCGGGTTGGCGCCGGCAGCCACGCTCTTCACGCCTTCGCGGTAGATGCACTGTGCCAGGATGGTCGCGGTAGTGGTGCCGTCGCCGGCGATGTCGGAGGTCTTCGAAGCAACCTCGCGCACCATCTGCGCGCCCATGTTCTCCAGAGGATCCTTCAGCTCCACTTCCTTGGCTACGGTCACGCCGTCCTTGGTGATGGTCGGTCCGCCGAATTTCTTCTCGAGTACGACGTTGCGGCCCTTGGGACCCAGGGTCACTTTGACCGCGTCGGCCAGTTGATTCACGCCGCGCAGGATCGCCTGGCGGGAATTTTCGCTATATACAATCTGTTTTGCTGCCATAATTTTGTCTCCTGAATTACAGAATCCTTAAGCCGACTTCTTGGCCAGTTTGGGAGCGTCGATCAGAATGCCGAGAACCTCGTCCTCGCGCATGATCATGTATTCGTTCCCGTCCACCTTGATGTCCGATCCCGAGTACTTGCCGAACAGAATGCGATCGCCGGCTTTGACATCCAGCGGAATCAGCTTTCCATCATCCGTGCGCTTGCCCTGGCCCACGGCCACGACTTCACCCTGCTGGGGCTTTTCCTTGGCGGAATCCGGGATAAACAACCCACCGGCCGTCTTGTCTGCTTCTTCCTCGAGCCGTTTGACCACGATCCGGTCATAGAGCGGGCGAATGTTCATAGTTCAACCTCCATCTGAGTTTGCGTTTGAGAGAGAATCTCGATTAACTGGACCCGGCAGGACCGCCAGAGCCCACGTAGTATTATTAGCACACTCCGCCGATGAGTGACAAGAGATGGCTGTAAGCTATTGATTAATAGTTATTTGTCGTTTAGATTCGGTGACGGCTCGCAGGTGGATCTCGATTCGTCCGGTGGGAAAAAGGTCCGGAAACCGCTCTCCCCATTCAACCAGCACCACCGCCTCACGGTCCAGGATCTCCTCCAGCCCCAGCGTCGCGACCTGCTGGTGCGTATCCAGCCGGTACAGGTCCACGTGATACGCTCTGCCGCCTGCATACTCGTGGATCAGGGTGAAGGTCGGACTGGTGACTTCCGCTGGGGTGGCTGCCCCTAATCCGCTAAGGATGCCCTTGGCCAGCGTCGTCTTCCCCGCGCCCAGGTTGCCGATCAGCAACACCACTGCGCGTTTCGGAAGCTCGCGCGCGATCTGGCGGCCGAGTTCGATGGTCTCGTCCTCAGAATGAGTGTCAAACGATCTCACGGATTGCCTTGGGAAGATAATGCAGCAGATCCGTCGCGATCAGGCACTGCTCGGTAAGCTCCTCCGCGCCCAGCTGGCCCGCGCGTCCATGCAGCCATACTGCAGCGCGCACGGCCGTATCGATCTCGCCGGGAAATTGTGCGATCAGGCCGGCGATCATGCCGGTAAGGATGTCGCCCGTGCCTCCGGTAGCCATCGAAGGGGAACCTGTAGTATTGATCCACGTGCCGCCGTCGGGCAATGCGATCAGCGTGCGATAGCCCTTGAGGACCAGACACACATTGCGCTCCTTCGCGAATTTACGCGCGACGCTGAGGCGTTCGCTCTCGCTCACTCTGTCGACCCCCAGGAGCCGGGCCATCTCGCCCGGATGCGGAGTCAGGACTGTTTGTAATCCGCGCCCCTTAAAATCGGTTCCGGCGATCGCGTTCAGCCCGTCGGCGTCGATCACGGTGGGAACGCTCGCGGCTTCGAGCAGTTTGGGAATAAGTCCCCGCCGATCGCCCAAGCCGGGACCGACGGCTAGCACCGTCATGCGGTCGACCGAAAAATTGTCCAGCGACGCCGACATTAACTCCGGCGCGAGCCGCGAGGGATCGGAGCACGCCACTGTGACTAGCCCTGCTCCTGCACGCAACGCTGCTAACCCCGCCATAGCCGCGGCTCCAGACTTGCCGGGCGCTCCGCCCACGACCAGCACGTGACCGAAATCGCCCTTGTTCGACTCGCGTTTGCGGGGCCGGAACAGATGCCGGAAGTCACCCGGACTTGAAACTTCGAGGCCCCCGGGGATCAGCCAGGGCGGGCTGCCGATTTGCGAAACAACCAAACGTCCGACATGGTCTTCCGCGCCAGCGGCTAAATAATGCTCCACTTTCGGCGCGGTGAACGTTACCGTAATATCCGCGCGCACACAGTCGCCGCCGCCTCCGAGACCCGACGGCAAATCCACGGCTACAATCTTGGCCTGCGGAAAATCGCGCGTTGCCGCGATCAGCTCAGCCGTGCGGCCTGTGGGTTGACCTTTCAGTCCCGTGCCCAGCAGCGCATCCACCACCACATTCACCTCGCGGCGCTCGCGCAGCTTCGCGGGAACCTCGAACACCGGATGAATGCCCAGCTCGACGATGCGCTTCAAGTTGGCCGCCGCGTCGCCCTTGAATTCCGAGGGATCCGCCGCCAGCACCACGCGCAGCCGCCCCACGTTGTATTCGTGCAGCAGGCGTGCGATCGCCAGCCCGTCGCCGCCGTTATTGCCCTTGCCGCACAGGATGACGATGTTCTGGCGGTCGATCGGATCGAACTCGCGCACCATTTCTTCCACCACGCGATGCGCGGCATTCTCCATCAGCGCGATGCTCGGAACGCCTTCTTCGATGGTTAGGCGATCCACCTCGCGCATTTGTTCGCCAGTCAATATTTTCATCGGGAGACCTTCATGCGGAGGCAACTCCCATCAAAAGAAGCTGCTCGAGTTTTTGCAGATTTCGCGCATCGCCCATCGCGATCAGGTGGTCGCCGGCGGTCATTTTCACTTCCGGTGCGGGATTGAACAGCATCTCACCGTCGATTTTGCGAATTGCCAAAATCACCACGCCGCTCTGGCGCCGGATGTCGACTTGGGCGAGTGTCCGGCCGGCAAAACTGCAGCCGTCCGTTACGCGCAACTGTTCGATCTCCATGTCCACGCCCTTTTGCGTGGTGAAGTCGAGAAACTGCAGCACGTGCGGTTTGAGCAAGGCTTGCGCCATGCGATGGCCGGTGCTGTTGTAGGGCGCGAATACGTAATCCGCCCCGGCGCGCCGCATCTTCACTTCCGAGGACTCCTCCGCGATGCGCGCGGAAAGCTGTAAGTTCGGGTTCAGCGTCTTGGCGCTGAGAATGACAAACAAATTGTCGGCGTCGGAGGCCAGCGTGGCGATCAATCCCTTAGCGCGCGCGATCCCCACGTCGCGCAGCGTTTCGTCGCGGCTGGCATCGGCCAGCACCGCGAGCATGCCGGCCTTCATCGCGCGCTCCACTCGTTCCTCGCTCTTGTCGACGACCACGAAGGACGCTCCCGCCTTTCGCAATTCCTCCGCTGCGCCGCGTCCCACCCGGCCGAAACCGCACAAGATAATATGGCCTTCCAGTTTGTCGATCATGCTCCTCACGCGCCGCTTTCCGAAGAATTGATTGAGCTCCAGCTCGATGGCGGTCTGGGTCATCGCGCCGACCGCCAGAAAAATCGTGGTCACGCCGATCAGGATGAGAAATGAGTTAAAGACCCGGCCCGCATGGCTTAAGCCGCGGATTTCCGCATACCCGACTGTGGTTACAGTCGTTAGCGTCATGTAAAAGGCATCGAACATGGGGTAGTGTTCGATCAGCATGAAGCCGATGGTCCCGCCCGCGAGCACCAGAGACAGTGCAATCGCAATCAGGAGCAGCCTGCGCCGCAAATGACCCATGGTTTCTATATTAGTGCCTGTGGGATGCCCGCCCGTTTTTACCACCCGTGCAATGCGGGCTCCGAAAAAAATACTTTCCTCTATATCGCGCGGATTGGTGATGCTTAAACAAAAGCCTTTATATGAGGTAGTACTGTTGGTACGGCGATTGCCTAGTACGCCCACGAGCTGGATCAGCCAGCTGAGTTTGAAGGGAAGGAAGAAATTACTGCCATGAAAACCATTGCCAAACTGGGGCTCGCCCTGGGCGCATTCGCCGCGATGGGCTTTGCCGAAGATTGGACCGGGAAGCTGGTCGATGCCGCCTGTCACGACAGAAGCCAGCAGAATCCCGCCGACTCCAAACAAAAGAGCGATATTGCGGCCTGCGAACCCACCGCCGCCACCACGTCTTTCGCGATTCAGACGGCGGATGGAAAGGTTTACAAGCTGGACGCCGCCGGTAACGCTAAAGCATCCACCGCGATGAAGGGCAATCCCGACAACAAGAACCCCACCGCTACAGTCTCGGGGACCATGGACGGCCAGACCGTCAAAGTGGATTCCCTCAGCGTCCGGTAGCCTATCCCGACGTGAAATAGACGTGGAATAGTGGCCGGAACGTTGGCGCAAGACGACCCGCCGGGACCGGAGAAGCCCCACCGCCACTGGTCCTGGCGGGCCTTGTGCATCTCAAAGAAATGCAACACAGAAAGTTGGGCGTGAAATGAAGTTCTTCACATTAGTTATGCTGGTTTGTTCTCTATCAGCGCTGGCCCAGGGTGATACTCTCCGGCTCCGCAATGGAACCGAGTTCACCGGACATTATATTGGCGGCACGAATACCGAAATCTGGTTTCAACGGGATGGAATGGTCCCCACCACGCAAGTGATCCCCACGAGTCTGGTTGAGGCTTTGAAGTTCGAATCCGGCGCAGGCAGCCCGGCGGCCGCTCAAGTCTCGCCTGCTAAGACCTGGCTGGCTTATTTCAGAACCGTCTTGGCGACGGCCTGGTTCCCGAACTTGTCTTCCACGCGAACGGCAATGGTCACCTCACCCGGCGGACGATTGGCGAGCGCGACGCGATAGTCGTGCTCCAGAGAGTCGGTAAGGCGAGTGGTTGGTTCGATGAGCATCCAATCGCCGCCGTTGACTGAATACTCTGCCTTGCCCAGCGTGCTGAGCGCATCCTGGGCGTGAAACTGCAGCGATCCTGCGGGTCCCCAGGTGATCTCGGGGGGAGTATTGTCGATCAGGAACGGATCGCTTTCTTTCGACGCCGTGAGAGCCTGGTCGGGTGGATT
Source organism: Bryobacteraceae bacterium (assembly GCA_036003585.1). Classification (GTDB taxonomy): domain Bacteria; phylum Acidobacteriota; class Terriglobia; order Bryobacterales; family Bryobacteraceae; genus Palsa-187. The sequence goes on from DASYSG010000019.1 coordinate 64,841, forward strand.
CGACGGAGCGTCGGACCCCGTGATGCGAAGCACGTACTTGCCGTCCGGATACGCGGTCGAATCCCAGCTCAAATAGCTCTCCCGGACTTTGTCCCGGACCAGCTTCCACGCGGTCTCCTTCGCGCCCCGGATCTCAACCTTGAACTGCAGCGTGTCGCCGTTATCATCTTCCGCCAGCCAGCGGGCGCCGATTTGGCCCTTCGCAAACGTCAGCGGAGGAGTCGTGAGCGTATCCGCCAGGCTCCCCGACGACGGCGCCGGCCGCCGCGGAGTCAAGGACATCGCCGGCAGAACCACCGTCGGACTAGGCTCGCCGGTCGCCGCGAAAGCCGCTGGCGCGGGGAAGCGATAATTCGGGGGGGTAATCTCGATCTGCGCCACCACCGGCGCCACATTCTTCATCTGGTATGCGACGCCCACGCTGGACAACTCGGTGCTTCCGCTCAGCGTCGCGCGATATTGCAAAAAGCGCGCAGGCGGGGATACCACTCTGCCCTGATTGAGAGGAGCCCATGCGCTCCAGTTTCTCTGCGCGCGGCCGACATTTCCGGAGCGCGTTTCGAATGAGGGACCACCCTGCCTTCCCGGCTGGCTACTGGCGTTCCCCTCAGATGTGATGCGTCCCCAATAAGAGAATCCACCGGCGTCGAGAACGTCGCTTTCGAAAGTCCCCGAGGCCTCCAGCTCCGGCCCGATCGCGATCACCTTGCCGATGTTCCCCGTAGCCGCGTACAGGCGGCCATCCGGTGCGCGCAGCAATCCCGTGATCTGAGTCGGCTCCACGTTCAGCAGACGCGTGTAGGAATAATCATTGTCGATCCGGTACAGATTTCCGTGATTCCCGGTTCCCGCCAGCAGCCTGCCTTGCGCATCGAACGCCAGCGCATACACCAGGTCCTGGGCGTGGCTCCATATCCGGCGCGGATATCCGTCGCTCTGAATGCGATAAATCTCCGACCCGCCCGCCACCGCCTGCGATGAAAGCATGGGGAGCGCGACCGGTGTTGGCGCTGGGCCGACGATTTGGACCGTTCCGGGCGGTGGGGCCGTTTGCGGAGCGGGTACCGGCGGCGAGCCCACGGCTGTAGGTGGCGGAATTGGTGCAGTCGTGCGATTCCCCGCACCGGCCGCGTAGATAGCGCCATCGGTGCCGACCGCCACCGCCGTGATCTCGCGCTTGGGAGCTTGATACACAACAAAGCCTTGGCCGGTAGCGCCCGCGGTTGTCACGCGCATGATCAGGCCACTGGGCTCGGTGCCCACAATTAGGTTGTCCATTGCGTCGATTGTCATCGAGCGCGCGTGCGCTTCTTCCGTGCGGAAAAAGACCGACCCAACGCCCTCCGATGTTACGCGATGAATCTCGCCGCGGTCTCCAGTGGCCACGTACAAATCGCCGTTCTTTCCGAACGCCAGCGCCCAGATGTACTTGGTCTTGGGATCGTAGAATACGTCGGCTTTGCCGGAGCTGTCCACGCGATAGACTTTCCCGTCCGGCGACGTGGCCGCATACACCCGATCCTGCTTGTCGATGGCGATCGCCTGCACCGCGATGCCGTCCATCTCCGCGAGCAGCTTGCCTCGGCCCTGGGAATCGATCGAGAAGAGCTTGGCTCGCGACCCGCCCAGGCTGCCGCCACCGGCGTAAATGGCGCCCTTGGAATCGCGCGCAACCGCCCACAGTACCGCAGTCGACGAATCGAATACTTCTTTGACCTGGGGAGCCACAGCCAGCCGCCCGTCGCTTGAAAGGGAGAGATGCCGGAGTGTCCCCTGGTCGAAATCCTCCATGGAATCCTGATCCCAGGTTTTGGTGTCCACCGCGGGCAGCAACGTGCAGACACAGAAAAGCGCGCAAACAACATGAACCAGTCGCATTGTGGGTATTAATCTAACGAACCGTAATCGGGAGCGAGAAGCTGCCGGTGACCATTTGATCGAACGGGATGGAAAGTTCTTCCTCGGCGCTCTCCGCGATACCCGTTAACGCACGCCCCGCGCTCTTCTGGCTTTGGAGCACGTTCAGTACCGAAAGCGGGAGGGCCGGGAGAGTCTTATCTTCCGAGTAATAGGTCGGGCGGCGCTGAACGACGGAAACATACAGCCGGTTATTGCCGCGCTCCTGATTCAGCAGCGACACCATTTCCGGCAGGTCGAGGTAGCGATTGGAAGATACGGCCGCGGATTGGAGCCGATTCAGGGTCACGGCATCGCTCAACAAAATGCGATGCTCGCCTTTCGGCAGGTCGGCTGGAATCTTCACGGTGATGTTCTGCTCGATGCGTTCGCCGCGATACGGCCGCAGGAAAACCTTCACCGGAATTTCCGTGCCCGCGGTAACCTCGGCCGATGGCGTCCAAGCGGTATCCACCGCCATGATCCGGCGGTCCGGCAGCAGATCCACGGTGCACTCTACCTGCTTCAGATCCGGCGTGGTCACATTGTTTTCGAACAAGCGTGTGAACTTGTCTCCCCACCATGCGCCCACCGTCAAGGGCACCGGCGCCATGGCATCGCTGCCGGTCTGCACGGTCGATACATGCAGCTGCTGGCTGCCGGCGAGCTGCACGTCGCCGCTGACCCGGTAGGTGATCTCGTCCGCGAACTCGTTCATCTCTTGCAGCGAATTCGCCAGCGTCATGTTCATCAGCAGCGGCGTCCACTTCTGGTGCACGAAAACGTTGAAGTTTAAATCTTTCTGTCCTATGACTATGCCGCCCGCGCCCAGCGAGCGCACACGAACGTGGACCGGCACGGTCGGCGCTTCCGCGCCCAGCTCACCCATGATGCCGGTATAGCGGTCCTGTTTCAACGCGCCAACCACTTGAGTCGCGCTGCCGAATTTAGTCGGCTGGTAGCTCGAGCCGAACACCATGAGGATTTCGCTTTTCGCCATCGGCATGTCGATGGGGCCCAGATTGTAGAACGGATGTCCAAAAGCCAGGATGCGCTTGCCATCGTTGTACGTTACGGTGCCCATTCCGGTGGCCGACATGTCGCCCGAAACCAGAACGCCGCTCACCGCTTCACCCGGGTTCAGCGATTTCTCCCAGCCCGGGGCCGGTTTCGCAGAAAGTTTCCCCGCGGCCGCCCCGCCTTGTACCGCCGTGACCCCCATTTGCGAGAACACCGGCTCGAATTGCTTGAGCACGGAATTGCTGAAACCCGAGAACATCATCGGCGTGTCGATCGGCTGCACGCCGGCGGAAAGGAGACTCGCCCGCTGATCGGCGGGAGCGCCCGGCACCTCTAACGCATCGGCGACTTTATCCGGCGTACGCGCGTCCACGGGACGGGATTTATCGAACTCCTGGATCTCGAGCATCGACTCGATCGGCGTGATGCCGCAGATCGCGTCCGGCGAGAATACTCCCATGCGCAGGGAGATCGCGCCCATCAGTTTTCCATCGAAGTACACCGGGCTACCGCTCATTCCCGCGGCGACGCCGGTTACTTTTCCTTTGCCGCCGAGCTTGCACAGGATCACGTCCTGACGGGGCCCCAGATAATTCTTCCAGACGCCGACGATCTCCACCGGCATCGGTTCGGGCTCGGTTCCCTGAAAAACCGTCCATGCGGTGGCCTGCATCCCAGGCTTCACATTCTTCAGTGGAAGGATCTCCACTTTTCCCGCCTTGGGAGGCGCCATATCGGCCCCCTGGGACACATTAGACACACCAGCCACAGCTAGTGTGGCAAGAACCAGCCACTTCTTCATCCGGGTACCTCTTGTATTTCTATTATGCACCCGAGGCGGGGCGCTGTCTTAGCCGATCAGTTTACCCAGCTTCGATCCCGCGCGGATGATCGTCTCCGTCCGCTCCGGCCCCGTCGAAATCGCGCCGATTTCCACGCCCGCACGCTGCTCCAGAAAGTTCAAGTACGCTTGCGCTTTCTCGGGCAGATCTTCGTAGCGGGTGATGCCGCGCGTGGACGTCTGCCAGCCGGGCAGTTTTTCGTACAGCGGCTCGATCCCTTCAAGTGACCGGTAGGTAGCCGGCATATCCTCGACTTCTTTCCCGTTGAGCCAATAGCCGATGCACACCGGAATCTTGGCGAGCTGGTCGAGAACGTCCAGCTTGGTGATGAACAGCGAGTCAAACCCGTTGACCATCGCGGTGTAGCGCAGCAGCGGCACATCGAACCAGCCGCAGCGCCGGGGACGGCCGGTGACCGACCCGTATTCCTTCCCTTCGCGGCGCAGCAGGTCGCCCGCAGTGTCGTTGGTCTCGCTCGGAAAAGGTCCCGTGCCGACCCGCGTGATATACGCTTTGGATACTCCGATGACGCCCTGAATTTTTGTGGGCGGCACGCCCAGCCCGGTGCAGGCGCCTCCGGCGGCCGCGCTCGAAGAGGTTACGAACGGATATGTTCCGTGGTCAATGTCGAGCATGGTTCCCTGCGCGCCTTCGAACAGTACGCGTTTTCCTGCAGCCATTGCGTCCGCGAGCAGTTTGGAGGTATCGCAGACCAGCGGGCGGATCTGCGCCGCCAGCAATTCGGTCTGGCAGCGGATGGCTGTGTAATCGATGGGCCCTTCCAGGTGAAACGTCTCGGCCAGCGTGTTCTTGTCTTCGGCCAGAGTGTCATAGAGCACGCGGAAACTGGCCGGATCGTAAAGATCGGCAACGCGAATCCCGCGGCGGCCGATCTTATCCTCGTAGCAGGGCCCGATCCCGCGGGCGGTGGTTCCAAGTGGAATGCGATTCTCGCGGGCTTCCGACATCTTCTCCACCAACCGGTGGAACGGAAAAATCACATGCGCGCGATTGCTGATGCGGAGGTGCGATCGAACGTCGATCCCCGCGGCTTCGAGCATAGCCATTTCTTCGGCCAAGGCCGCCAGATCCACCACCACACCGTTGCCGATCACCGCGGTCACGCCGGGGCGCAGAATCCCGCTCGGAATCAGCTTGAGGATAAACTTCTTTTCGCCGATAAACACGGTGTGCCCGGCGTTATGGCCGCCTTGATACCGCGCCACGATATCAAAGCGTTCCGCGAGCAGATCGACGACTTTACCTTTGCCCTCGTCGCCCCACTGGGCGCCCAGGACGATTACGTTATTCATTCCTTTAGGAAGCTCCGCGTGCTCCAGCGAACTATTGTAGCAATGCAATCTTCAAAAACCGTTACGGTGACACGATTCTCGTCTAATTGAGCTAAGCCGCTACAATATCCTTGATGCAGCTTTCCGATATCTTCCTCCAGCTCGGCGAGGAGAACTTTAACAACCTGCTCCGGGGCATTTCGATCGGCCGCCTGAAGACCTACCAGCTCTACGACCGCGTCAAGACCATGCTGTATCTCAACAAGCTGAACTCGGAAACGCTGCGCAAGGCCGCGCCGCGCATCTGGGCGCGCATCGGCGAACGCAATGACGAGCTCGCGTCGGAAGTCTCGCAGGCCATTCTGATTTCACACCTGGATATGATCCGCGCCGTCCTCGATCACCAGGGAATCCCGCACGAAGACGGATTCTTCGCCAAGGACGCCGACGTCGCCGGCCACTTGAAGGAAGGCTGGCAGCAGCAGGTCTGGGAGAAATTTCACACGGTGTATCCCGCGCCCGCGCTGCTATTCTATATCAATCACCTGGCCTGGGAAATCGCCAAAGCCGACCAGGTATTCCAGCCTGCCGCATGAAGGAACTTTTCGAGGCCGCGCGCGCCGGGGATCTCGCGCGTGTTCAAGCCCTGGTGGATGCCGACCCGACGCTGGCGATTTTCGCGGCCGCCATTCTGGGTGATACTCAGCGCCTGGAAGTTCTGCTGACCGGGAATCGCTCGCTGGTATCCGCGATCAGCACGGACGGCTGGACTCCGCTGCATCTGGCCGCATTTTTCGGAAAGGAAGCCGCCGCACGCCTGTTGTTGAACAAAGGCGCAACCGTGGCCGCGCGATCCACGAATCAGATGGCGAACACGCCCTTGCATGCTGCGGCCGCCGGGAAGCATGCTGAAATCGTCAAGCTTCTGCTCGACCACGGCGCCAGCGCCAACGCACGCCAGAACGGAGGATGGGCGCCGCTGCACTCGGCCGCGCAGAACGGTGACATCGAGTCTGCCCGCATTCTGATCGATGCCGGGGCCGACGCATCCGTCCGGGCTGACAACAATCAACAGCCTATGGACCTCGCGCTGACCGCAGGACGCCAGGCCATGGTCGAGTTCCTCGAAGCGAACGGAGCGAGTTTGTAACGTGTCGCCAGAGGAGATCATCTCGGAACTGCATACGGCTTCGCTCGCCGCACTGGAGCAGGCCACCACCCTCGATGCGATTGAAGCGATCCGCGTGGACGCGCTGGGGCGCAAAGGCAAGCTGGCCGAGGTCAGCAAGACGTTCGGCAAACTTGCGCCGGAAGAACGTGCCCGCGTCGGCAAGCTTCTCAACAGCGTCAAACAAGAGCTTGAAACGCGTTTAGAAGAAAGACAGAACGCTTTGGCGTCTGTTGCGCAGGACGCCCGCCTGGAATCCGAGTGGATCGATCTCACCGCGCCTGCACCCGGCATTCGTCCCGGCAGCCTGCATCCCATCACGCAGGTCCAGCGCGAACTCGAAGAGCTGTTCGTCTCGCTGGGCTTCGCGATCATGGACGGGCCCGAGGTCGAGACCGAGTATTACAACTTCGACGCTCTCAACATTCCCGCCGACCATCCCGCGCGCGACGCCCAGGATACGTTCTGGCTCAAGGATGGGCGTCTTCTGCGGACGCACACCTCGCCGGTGCAATTGCGCGCCTTGGAAAAATTTGGCCCGCCCCTGAAGATGATCGCGCCCGGACGCGTGTTCCGCAATGAAGAAGTCGACGCCTCGCACGAGCACACGTTTTATCAGCTCGAAGGCATGATGGTGGATCGCGACGTCTCCGTAGCGCATCTGCTGTACTTCATGAAAACGCTGCTTTCGGCGATCTTCCATCGCGACGTTACCGTGCGCCTGCGGCCCGGATTCTTCCCCTTCGTCGAGCCGGGTTTCGAACTCGACATCCAGTGCCTCATCTGCGGCGGCAAGGGCTGCCCGGTGTGCAAGCATTCCGGTTGGGTGGAACTGTTGCCCTGCGGCCTGGTCAATCCCGCCGTGTTGCGCTACGGCGGCGTCGATCCGGAGCAATGGAACGGCTTCGCCTTCGGCCTGGGGCTCACACGGCTCGCGATGATGCGTTACGGCATCGACGATATTCGCCTTTTCGCGAGCGGCGATCTTAGATTTCTGAGGCAGTTTTAGGCGATGAAATTTTCCTACAACTGGCTGCGCGATTTGGTCGACCAACTCGGCGCCCCACCTCACGAGCTGTCGCAGCTCATTACCATCAAGACCGCCGAGTCAGAAGGTGTCGAAGCGCACGAAAACGATTACGTTATCGAAATCGACAACAAATCGCTCACGCACCGACCGGATCTTTGGGGTCATTACGGGATGGCGCGCGAGGTCGCGGCGATTCTCGGCCGCAAGCTTATCGACCCGGTAAAGCCCGCGCAATTCCCCGGCACCGCGCCTGTGCGCGTGTCGATCGAAGATCACGCGCTATGCCCGCGCTACTCGGCGCTGGTCTTCGAGAACGTCACGGTTCAGCCGTCCCCGCGGTGGCTGCAGCAGCGGCTCGAAGCAGTTGGGATAAACCCCATCAACAATATCGTCGACGTGACGAACTACGTGCTGGAGGAGATCGCCCAGCCCATGCACGCCTTCGATGCCGCCAAACTTCAAGGCGATGAAATTATCGTCCGATGCGCCCACGCCGGCGAGACCATCAAGGCGCTGAACGACGAAAGCTACGCGCTCGATCCATCGAACCTGGTGATCGCCGATCCGGCTGGCGCGGTTGCGATCGCCGGGATCATCGGAGGCGCGGACAGCGCGATTTCCGATTCCACCACGCGGATCGTTCTCGAGAGCGCGAATTTCAACGCCTCCAGCGTCCGTAAGACTTCGTCGCGGCTCAAGCTGCGCACGGACGCTTCCATGCGCTTCGAAAAAGCGCAGGACCCGGTCAATACCATCCGCGGTCTGGAGCGCGCGTATACGCTGCTGCAGGAAGTCTCTCCCGGCATCCAATTGGCCGGTGGCCTGGCGGATAACTATCGCCCTTTGCCTGTGCCCGGTCCGGTGGTGCTCCCGCTCGATTGGCTCGATCGCAAACTCGGCCGCGCGGTTCCCGCCGGGGAAGTACGCCGGATTCTGGAATCGCTAGAGTTTCGGGTGGAAGAGATCGAGCCGCGAGTCTTCTCCGTGTTTGTGCCGAGCTGGCGCGCCACCAAGGACGTCGCCATCAAGGATGACTTAGTCGAAGAGATCGGGAGAATGATCGGATACGATTCCATTCCGCCAGTCGCCCCGTTGACGCCCGCGCGCGTTCCTCCAGCCAGCCCGGAGCGCGAGTTTCATCATCGGGTTCGCGAGATGGCCGCCGCGCAGGGATTCACCGAGGTCCACAATTATTCGTTTATCAGCGAGGAGATGGCGCGCGCTTTTTCACTAAACATCTCTTCGCACGTGCAAGTATCTAACCCCATCGCGTCGGATCAGAATCTGCTGCGAACGAGTCTCCTGCCGGGCATTTGGAAAAACCTCAATGACAACGCCCGGCACTTCGATCAGTTCCGGCTGTTCGAAATCGGCCGCGCGATTCATCCCGATCGTGAAGTGCCCCACTTCGCTGCGGCCTTGTTCGCCAAAGAGGAAGGCGCCTCCGCCCTCTTCGAGCTCAAGCGCCTGGCCGAATGCCTCTTGCCCGGAGTTTCGGTGCGCCCGGGTGAGGCCACGCAGCCTTACGAGCATCCGCGCCGTACGGGCGATGTTCTGCACGGCGAAACCAAGGTCGGCCGGCTGTTCGAATTCCATCCTCGAATGTTCCCATCAAAGACGATTGAGGGCGGCAGGGCCGCAGTGCTCGACTTAGACCTCACCCGTCTCATGGAATTACAGCGGGCTCCGGCACGGTATCAGCCCCTGCGACGGTTTCCTGAGAGCGCCTTCGATCTCTCGATTCTGGCGGGACCCCGCGCGCTGATCGCCGACGTGCAGTCGGCTTTGGAAAGACTGGCTGGCGACGCACTGCTCTCGATCGCGTTCCTGCGGGAATTCGCGCTGGCGGACGGAGCCCGGAGCCTTTCCTACCGGCTCACGGTAGGCGCCAGTGATCGGACGCTTTCCGCCGAAGAAGTCGGCGCGGTCCGCTCGAGAATTATCGACGGCATGCGCTCGGCCGGATACGAACTCCGAGTCTGACTCACTGAGCCGACAGACCGAATTCCCGCAGTAGTTCCGAGTTCGTGCCGTACAGCCGGACCCAGTAGACTCCGTCGCCAAGAGGTCTGGAGATGGTGGCGATCAGTTTGCCGTCCGATTCCGTCACCGGTCCCTTCCACGCCAGGTTCCCCGCGGCATCCACAACCTCGACCCGATAGTATTTCTCGGATTTCAGGTCCGGCATTTCGATGCTGAGGTTCAGAGGCCTTCCGGCGGGTGCCGGAAACGGCGGGTGCGCCGCGCGCAGCGAGGAAAGGGTCACGGTAACGGGAGAAACAGCCGCCTCGTGTGGGTACTTCCAGACCACCACAAGCGCTGACAGGACTAAAGCGGCGGCGATCGGAGCCATACTCCGAAAGCCTGAAAGAACCGGACTGGCAACCGCAGGAGCCGATGGCCGGCCCGCAAACTTCATGGAGGCTACAAACTGGTCTATGGCCGCAACTGCGTCCTGACATCTGTGGCAGATCAGTAGATGCTCTTCTACGGGGGCGGTGAGTGCCTCGGGAAGGCGATGGAGAACATAAGCCTCCAGGACTTCCTCGTCCGGGTGCGGCAGACATGATGTAATCGGTTGAAGCACGATTCCCATAACGGAGCATCAAACAAGAAGCTACGTTTCAATTTAGAACGTCTGTGTCTTAGTGGGACACACTCCTTGAAGTTCTCAAAAAAACTGAATGCAGATTTTTGTGTACGAGTTTTTTCTTACCGAGCTCGCCAAAGCGAGCTTTGGCCCGGGATTTCAGGAGTCGAAACTGGGTCTCTGTAAGGCCCATCTCCGAACAGATCAGATCCTGACTCTGCTCATCGATATAGAACCGGGTCAAGATTTCCCGGTCTCTCTCTGAAAGCTCTCCTAGAACTTGCCTGATCAGGCCGATCCGCTGACGGAAGATGGCGGCCTCTTCGGGATTCCCGCGAGGATCCGGAACTCGTATGGTGGAATCGAACTCCGCCTGTTCGCGCCGGTTATGCACCACCTTGTCGATATGGGCGGCCACTTGCCGGCGGACGATGGTCCGGACGAACCCCATAAGGCGCTCCGGTTCCCGCAGCTCTCCCCGCCGAATGGCTTGCACCACCACCACGAAAGTATCGTGAACCTTATCGTCCAGCTCCTGGGGTCCCAGTTGGCGGCACAGATAGAACCGGATTCCACGCGAGAAAAGCTGATAGAGTTCTTCCATTCCATCGGTTTTCTCCAGTCGGATCCGCTCCACCAGCTCCGCCCATCCGGCATTCACATCGGCGGGTACTTCGACCGGGTCGCCCACCTCTTCGTCATCTTCTTCCAGCGGAGGGGCGCGCACGGGTGTTGCCGCCGCTGCCGCAGCTTGCAATGCCGCCAGGTGCGCGGGCACATCCTCAGAGTCGAGCGGAATCTTCTCCGGCAGCACTGCCATCGACAGATCGCGGCGGCGTGGACGTATCACCTGCCGCCTCCGGTCACCTGAAACGCCGCCCAGTACGAAGGCGCGGCCTGCCAGGTTCCCGAATGGATCTGTTCCACTTGACTGTGGCGCAAAGCTTCGGCGGCGGAATCGGCTCCCAGATTCTTGTAGAACGCCGGAATCAGGTCTCCGTCCGTATCCGGCACCGGCCAATTTGTCGCTACCACGGCTCGTGCGCCGGCCATCATCCATGCCCGCGTAAGTCCGAGCAAACCGGCGCCCGCTTGCGTGTCGCCAGTTCCCGTGGCACACCCGGTCATCACGATGAGTGCCCCCGGCACGTGAAGCATACCGATCTCCGATGTCGACAGCAAACCCGGACTGCCGTTCGCGTCCAGCGAAAAAGCCAGAAACGCCTGCGCCGGTTGGGTCGTGGAGCTAAGGACATGGGTCGCGAGGTGGATGGTCGAGGGTGACGCCTCGAGCGACCCAAGAAAAGCCTCGCGCCGCGCAGCCGTCCCCTCCAGAATCTGTATGGGTCCGTTGCGCCCCGTCTCGGATTGCCAGCTTTCCGAGCTCCGCTGCACTTCGCGGGCGCTGCTGACCAGGCGATTCAACTGGCCGCGCCCCGCGGTCCACTCCGGCTTCCAACTCGAATCGCGCGTCCGGCGCGGATCGGCCGCGTTGTACACCGCGTCCGCAACTCCCAGATACCCGCCCGGCCTGGCCGTGTCTCCTGTCAGGAACAAAGCCCCGGGAATCCGCTGCGTGGAATGGCGTTCCGCCACGTAGACCGGATGTCCGCCGGAGTCATTGGTCACCAACGCCGCGAACGGCAAATCGAAAAGGACTCCATCCAGCGACAGCAACCACGACGTTTTGGCAGCCGCCGCCGGACTCAGCGAATGGAACAGCCGTCGATAGAGATCTGCGCCCAATTTCTCTCCTGCCGGTGCTCCGGTCGAAATCGCTTCCCGAAACCGCTTTACATCCTCACGGATCTCGGACTCCGCCGGTAGACGATGTAGTTCGATCCTGCTCCGAGTAACGGTCCAGAGATACGATTCGCGCTTGCCCAGGTAAAAACTCAGTAGCAAGTCAGATTCACCTAAGCCATGTTGGAAATGAATAAGTGAATTCCGAGTGCGAAAGTTCTCGGCTAACATCACCGAAACTCCGGCACCCGCGGCTGATTCCATTTCGGTAAGTTCCAAATGGAGACGTTTAGACTCAGGACTTACAGTCCCGTCGGTACTCAAATTCCGAGCTTCTTCCTTGTCCAGCCGTCCCAGAGTTTCCCAATAGGCCGCGGGCAGCCTCTTTTTCCACACCAGGGCGAGCTCCCGGTTCTCCCGCAGGCTGGCTGCCCGATTCGCCTCCAGCGCCATGAGCGCGTCTGCCGCCCAATGCGGTTTGCCCGAGCGCAACGCCTCGCGAGCGGCGGCATCCACGAAGGAGTCGAAGATTTCGCGCTGCAGGGCGACATTCGCCCCGGTCACCAGGGAAACCGCGGCCGGCACGGCTCCATTCCATTGATGTGCTTTCTTCATCGCCGCGCCGAAATCCTCTAGCGCCAGCTCGGGTTGGCCCAGCGCTTCCCGGATCTCTCCCCGCTGATGCAACAGCACGTACATGGCCGGGCCCGGAGAGCCCAGACGGATCGCACTCTGCGTGAAGGCGTCCGCGTCTTTGGCCAGGCGGCGGCGCTCCGCACCGCTCGAATTACCGGCTTGCGCCAGGCGCAGGGCGCCCAAGGCGGCGTAGGAGAACCCGAGGCTCATGGGGGAGTGCGACGATCGCAAGCGCAGGGCTTGCCCAAAAAAGGTTTCGGCGTCCTCCAGATCCCCAGCGGCGATCTTCTCCCTGCCCAGCAAATCCCACGCCGCCGCCTCCGCCTCCACATCGCCGGTCTGCCGGGCGGCCTCGATCGCATCTTCGTATCTAGGCTCCAAATGAGGTTGCCCGGCCGGATTTTCCTGCAATTCCGCACGCACCCTTCGGAGACTCATGAGCAACTGAGCCTTGTATGGCAGCGGCACTCGCCGGCCGTTACGATCGAGGTGATCCAGGGCCGCCATTCCCCGCTCGAGCGCGCTCAGAGCGGCATCGGCATCTCCCATCCGCAGATAGACACGCGACAGGTTTACCGCGATTCCTCCCAAGGCGGACCAGTCGCCTCTTCGCTCCGCCAGCGCGTCAGCCGCGAGATATGCCTCGAGCGCCGGAGCATAGTGCAGCAGGAGCATGCGTGCGGTTCCCAGGTTGCCCAGGTAGCCGGTCTGCGCTTCCAGATTCCCCAGCCTTTGGGCTCGGCGATAGCCCTCCGAGTAAACGGATTCCAGGCCCGCAAAATCCCCTGCAGCACGGCGTGCACGCGCTGTCTGGGTCAAGTCCGCGAAATTTCTGGTCTCCCACCATCGGCTGGAATTTGGCAACCCAGCCTGTATCGCCGACGACGGGCGCGTGGCGGCACATACGATGAGGACTACGCCAAGGCCTAGGGTAATTCTGGCCAATAGCACAACCTCTACAATCTTCGCCGAAAGGGCACTAAGATACTAACAGGAATCTAAGGCCCGTCCTAGGGAAATGTGAGGAAAGTTCAAGGAAATAAACGCGGGTGTGAATCGCTTCGCGAGCCGATATTTTCCCCAAAGGGGTTTTAACAAAAGTATTCGCTAAAATCCGGCTGCGAAAAGGACATTTGACGTGGGTGCTGGAGAGCCCGATTCCGGCTCTACCGTCACGGCCACCGTCACATTAGAATCCACTGGGCCCGATAAGATGTTCATCGCTGTCCGCTGGGGCCCGGACTGGAACAGACCCGCGGGACGCGGCGTCCCGCCTTTCGGTATGACCCACATTTCGTACGCCTTACCTGCCGGAAGCGCCGGCAGATTCGAGGCGATGAGTAAGACCCCGATGCGCGGGTTCAGGAAAATATTACCTCGGGGCGGGGCAGGCTGGCCCTGCCCGAAATTCACCTGCCGTGTTTCGGGCTGGTTCAGGAAGGTAAAGGCTTGCTCCAGCCGGTCGCGTTCGGCGACAGTCTGTTGCAGGGTCAAGCGCGCGTTTGCCAACTGGCCGTCCGCGGTTCGCTTTTCCAGGCTGAGCCACAGCGCCACGATCAAAGCGCAGGCCGCCGCCAGTGCCGCGATCCAGGTCCAGACGGCACCCTCCCTGCCCACCGAGGAGGTCACGCGCCGCCGCAGGCGCGACGGAGGAACCACCTCCTGCGCCTGGCTGAGAAATAGGGTGTTCACTGCCAGCGCGTCCTTGAAATACTTTTGGCACACCGCGCAATTGCGCGCAAGATGAGCCTCGACTTCGTGCCTCTCCTCGCCTTCGAGCAAGCCTAGCGAATAGAGTTCGTAGCTGTCGCGCAGCTGTTCGCAGGTCATACGGCGGCCGCCTCGGTCAGTTGTTCCCGCAATACCTTCAGCGCCGACCGGACCCAGCTTTTGATGGTTCCCAGCGGCTGCTGCATCCGCTCGGCCATCTCGGTCTGCGAAAGGCCCTCATAGTAAGCCAGCTCGAGCACCGTTTTCTGATGCGGGGTCAGCTTCTCAAACGCATCTTTCAGCCGGCGAGCCCGATCGAGGGACAAGGCGCGATCTTCGAAATCGCAAAACCTGCCGGGGTGCTCGAGCCGGTCCAGTTCGAGCGCACCCGCGGACATCTTTCCATCCGCGGATCGCATGTAATCGATGGCCCGGTTGCGGGCCACTGTCAGCACCCAGGGACCCAGCGCGCCGCGCTCCGCGTCGAACCCCTGAATCCGGTTCCAAACCCGCAGAAAAGTTTCCTGCACCAGATCTTCAGCCGCGGCCGAGTTCCGCACCATGCGCAGAATCAGCGAATACACCAGCCGGCCGTAGCGATCGTAAAGTTCGCGCATGGCACCCGCATCCCGCGCCTTCAGCCGGCCAGCCAGATCGCTGTCATCCTTGAACCGCAGCCCCACCTGCAACAGGGCCAGGGCCAGAGAGACTGGAATGAGTCTGGTCAGCATTCACTTTTGCGCGCTACGCGGAACGCGACACGCCGCGCCTTGCGCTTCTTACTTACACAACGTGCTTACTTAACATGAATACGTCGGTGGTCTTCCAACGGATTCAACTGGGGATTATACCCTAGCCCGCAGCGCTTGCTGAAGTTTTTGGATCCCGGCGGCGTCTCCGCGCCAGATGATCCGGATGACCCGAATCTTCACCCGTGGATACCTGGGCATGGCAATTTCCGGTAGGGTCACCGCGTAAACCCGCGAACTCAGCGCGCTGGCCAGACCCACGCCGCAGCCGTAGAACGGAATCATGTGCAGGCCGCGAACCATCATCGTCCAGCCGAACAGCGACATCATGGAAACCGCGCTCGCCAGCACGAATACTACGGGCCATCTGGCCGCGCCCGACATCGCTACGCGGCCCATCGTTTGATAGCCGAGGATTGTCAGGAAACCGATAAACATTGGCCACGCGTACAGGAAGAACCCCTGCTTCAGGTGAAAAATCAGCGCGGCTGCCGGGGAAATGACCAGCGTATGGTCGATCATCGCGCACCTACCGCTTTTAACACTTCGCGCAAGTAATCGATAGTCTGCAGGATGGGACTTCCCAGTCGCTCACTCTGCGCCCTGATGATGCCGGCCCGATCGATCACCACCACCTGCGGCGTGCCGAGCCTCTCACCGCGCGCGATTCCCAGGAAGTCGTGCGCGGCATCACTGCCTCCCGTTCCGATCGGGAATCTCAGGCCAAACTGTTTTGCGAACTGTGGAATATCCGCCTTTTCGTTGAAGGCAAACTCCAGCACCTGAAGCCCGCCCAGCTCATGCGAGAGCTGCTCGAAAATCACCGAGGCGCTCTGGCAATGACCGCACTCGGTCGAGATGAACGCCAGCAGCACCACGCGTCCCCGGTAGGCCGATAACAGCGTGATTTTGCCGGATGTTTCGACGATCTTCAGTTCCGGCGCCGGCCGGGGAACCTGGCCTGGAGCCATGGGCGCGAAGGCGAGACTGAACAGAGCCAACAGGAGGGTTTTCAATGCAACTCTCCCAGGCAACACTGAATCCACCCGCCGGGCGCGCCGCCGCAGTAGTGGTAGTCCCCATAAAAGAACGCCTGACAGGCATCCTCGGCGCCACCGCCAGTATCCGGTATAAAAATAATTGGTTCTTGTTCCACGATATGCTCCTAATAGGAAATGGCGGCGGCCGAAAGTCGACCGCCGCCCAGCCAACCGACGCTAGCCCCAGGGGCAACAGGTTACGAGGATCCCGCCGTCCCACGGCATCTCCCCGCAATCGTAATAATTGCCGCCGTACGTCTCGATGCAAGCATCGTTCCCGTCATAACCGCTGCCCGGCAGCCAAACTACAGTTCCTGGATCCATTAGAATGGTCCTCCTTCGACACTGTTTGTCGCACGATCGTTTCGGCTGAGGGCCGATCGAGGTCGTTAAGTTATAGAAGAGCTGTGGCATATTTTTTTTCCTGGCTTGTGATGCGGATTTTCGGACGTCCGCTGGCGGAAGGATCTGGCATAATAAGGGCACTGTGTCACGGGTAAAAGAACTGGAATCGCGGCTCGAGAATACCGAGTACCAACTCCGGCTGCTGCAGAAGATCAGCCGGTTCATGGTTCGCGAAATGAGCCTGGTCGCTTCTTTGCAAGAAGTGGTTTCCCTGGTCGTCGAGTTTATGGAGTGCGATTCTTGCCTGCTGTATCTGCTGCAGGGGCAGGAACTGATCCTGTGCGCTTCCAACAATCCGCAGCCGGGGACTATCGGCAAAGTGAGCCTGCAGTTCGGCGAAGGTCTCACGGGTTGGGTGGCGCGCGAGCGGCGTCTGCTGGCCATCTCCCGGGAGGCCTACGGCGATCCTCGTTTCAAGCTCTTTACCAGCCTGCCGGAAGATACGTATGAGGCGTTTCTGTCAGCCCCGATCGTGGTGCGTGACCGCGTAGCCGGCGTCATCAACGTGCAGCATCGCGAACCGCATTTTCACTCTGGGGGCGAAATGGAACTGCTCAACACCGTGGGCGAGCAGATCGGCTGCCTGGTGGCCTTGGCTCAAAGCGATCTGAAGGCGCTCGATACGGCCCAGGTTCTGGATCTGGTGATGAGTCCCGCCCGTCGCGGCTAACTCCGCTCGGACGCGAAAAACAGAATCCGCCCGGCTTGCTTTATTCACAAGGCATCCACCGCCGTGGCCATTTAAGTCCAACATTTAAGAGGAGTTATTTTCTGAGGAAAGCGCCATTTTCCTATTGACGCTGAGCTCGCTTAAGAGCATGATGGCTGTGGTTCCAAGAGGTTCGAAGGACAGCGAGCCTGGCAGGAAGTAGCGGATCTGGACCGATGATCCGTAGCGCTGAGTGATGAGTAAAATTGTTGCCGCGCCGCGGGGAGGGAAGGAAGATCGGGCGACCTGCAAGGGTAAGCTTCATGGTTCGCACGTCGGGTTGAGGTTTTGATCCCGAGGGATCGAGAGATCCTGGAGGGGAGCTGATATTCGAAGACGAATCATGAGTCCTGGGATCGGGTACGGCAACGGGTTTCGCGTGTTGATCGCGCCTCGCAAGGTCACAAAAGGCTGAGCGGGGGCGGGAGCGCGGCGCCGAACGGGCCGGATCGGATCTGAGGATCGTTTCGAAGGTGTAGGCCGGGAACGTTGACGCAGTTGCGGGAATCGGTCGCGAGGCCAGTTCTCGAAACTGTAGAGCGAAAGGCCGCATCGAGAAGCGGGCTTCTATCGGGATGGCAAGCAGACACGCACCTGCGCACTGATCCGCAGTTGGCCAAAGCCGGCAGCGGGGAGCAAAGGGCTCACGTCTCGCCAACTCCGAATGCCACGCTCTGGCCGTGCATGCCGGTCGGAGAGCAAGTTGCCGGAAGGTCACTTGGAACCATTTTTTATCCCGCCCGCCCTACCCCACGCATCGCGTGCGGCCAGTTATGGCATCTGATCCCTAGATCCCTCCCCGGGCGGGGTTTGTTCAGGCATTCCCGAAACTGATTCGCTGCGGACGTGGTGCCGCCAGGAGAAGCCTTCCTTGCCCGGTTTGAAGCTGGCGAAGTTGCAGCGGCAAGCCTCGCAGCGGCGCGGCGTAGCGCCCAGCCGCAGCAGGAACCGGGTCCAACGCGGGGCGTTATAGTATCGGGGCGTCCATTTGGACAATTCCTGACGGTAGCAGCGAGGGCACCGCGCATACCTCCACGACCCATTCGACCACACGCTGGTTTCCCAGCGGCTACCGCAGCGCCGGCAGCGGAGGCCCGAAACGCCGGCCAGGTGCTTCACGTATTCGACCAGTCCCTGGGGATGCGAAACGCGGACCTCTCGCGTCCCGCAGTTCGGACAGGCTAATTGCACGAATTTGCCCCTAGACGATTATATCGGCGCGTTTCCGCGGAGCAATATAATTTTCGACGTAGGTTGTGAAGGCCTTCTGTAACTGTTCGCGCACCTTCCCGCCTTGCCCGCCTGCCGATCCGAGGCTCAGTCCTTCGACCGAAACCACCGGCAGGAGTTCCCGCGTAGTGGAGGTGATGAAGACCTCGTCGGCGGCTTCCAGATCCGCCGGCAGCAGCGTCTTTTCCCCGATTTGTAGCCCCGGAACGCGAATCTCTTCGAGCAGCAATGCCCGGGTGACTCCCGGGAGGCATCCGGAAGTAAGCGGCGGAGTCCATACTTGCGTGCCTTGGGCATTGAGAAAGACCGCGAAAATGTTGGCCGAGGTGCATTCACATACCTCGGCGCGCTCATTCAGCAGAACCACCTCGTCGAGTCCCTGATCATGCGCGCGTTCGTACCAAGTGAGATTTTCCGACCAGGAGAGATTCTTGGTGCCGGCGAACTCGCTCGCTGCGTACCGCGCATTGTGAATCAGGCCAAGCTTCACGGTGCTGCCCCAGCGATTCACATCCGCGGTAAAGGCGACGACGTCGAAATCGCGCATGGGGCCGGGACCTTCGAACATGCCGCCGCGGTTGCGGATCACGGCGACGCGCAGCGTGGCGTTCCACGCCGGGTTGGCATGAGGTAAGTTAGCGTCGATCAGACGCTGGAGCCGCTCTGCGAGCCAGTCCCGGTCCGGAGGGAAGGGAACCCGCATGCGGGCCGCATCAGCATGCATCCGCGCCCAGTGGCGTTCCCAGGCGAACATCACGCCGTCATAGACGCGGATGGTGGAGAAGACTCCCCAGCCGTTGAGTAAGCCGACTTGCCCCGCCGAGAGGTCCTGCGCGCCGGTATCGCGAATCTCGTCGTTGTGAAGCAGATAGCGATGCATGAACTGTACTCTTCATTCTATCTGGCGGATCGCGATTTAGATAAGGCGGCGGGCCTCAGGACTCAGCCTCGTGGGCCTAGGCCTTGCCGGGGGCTTTCTTCATAGCGCTGCGGCCTTTTTTAAGACGATGCTGACGTCATCGGGATTGATCAGGTCGGGCACGGTCCAGCCGTCCAGATTGTATTCCGACATGCACTGCTCGGCGAAGCCCTTGTACTTGGCGGCCTGGCCCAGCGCCTCGGCCACCATCAGCACTTCGAAGCGGATGCTTTCGTGGCTGCCGAAGTAGTTGCGCTCGTAGAGCTCATGGCGTCCGCCGAACTCGGTGCCCATGGCGTCCCACATCAGCTTCATCAGCTTGACGCGATCCTCGGCGCCGTAGCCGTTTGAGCCGCGCACGTACTGGTCGAGATATTTCCGGATTTCCGGATTCTTGAAGTCGCTGGAGTGCGAGGGCAGATAGATCAGCGCGCTGGCCAGAACGTTTTCGACGATCTCCTTGAGCTTCGGATAGAGCGTGCTGGCCGCCACGCGGTACGCCAGTCCGTAATCCAGATTCGGAAGCACATAGCCGGGTGTCCAGGGAACCGTTGCGCGCGCCATCGCGTCGGTCAATCCCCAGAACAGATTGCGCCACGCCAGGACTTCGCCCACCTGCGCCTGCACGCCGCGGAAATCTTTTGTCCCGGTGGCATCCACGGCCTTGAGCAGCAGACCGGCGATGAAATCGAGCTTCACGGCCAGGCGAACGCAGCCGTGGAACATGAACCTCGGCAGGAATCCCGAGCGGGGAAAGAAGTTGTTGACCTTATCGATATCGCCATAGGCGAACACGTTTTCGTACGGCACGAAAACTTTGTCGAAGACGATGATCGAATCGTTTTCATCCAGACGGCTGGAGAGCGGGTAGTCGAAGGGGCTGCCGGTGGCTGCGGCCGCCAATTCGTAAGACGGCCGGCAGAATAGTTTCACACCGGGAGCATCCGTGGGCACGATGCAGACGAACGCGAAGTCCTTGGTCTTGATGGGCAGCGCGCCATTATTGGCGATGAAGTTGTAATGCGTGAGGGTCGAAGTGGTGGCCACCACCTTGGCTCCGCTCACGATCAGGCCGCCGTCGGTTTCCTTTTCGACGTGCATGTAGACGTCGCGAACCTCGTCCAGTTGCTTGTTGCGGTCGACCGGCGGATTGACGATCGCGTGATTGACGAAAGTGCACTCCTCCTGCACCTTCTTGTACCAGCGCTTGGCGTTGTCCTCGTAGGGCGCGTAGAATCCGGAGTTCGCTCCGAGAGTAGCGAGGAAGGCCGCCTTGTAGTCCGGGCTGCGGCCCATCCAGCCGTAGGTAACGCGCGCCCATTCGGCGATCGCATCGCGGGCGCCCACTAATTCTTCCGCATTGCGCGAGGCGCGAAAGAACTTGTGGGTGTAGCCGCCGCTGCCGGTATCGGTTTCGGTGCACAGTATTCCCTTACGCTCGTCATGCAGGGCGTCGTACAAGCGCGCGAGCATCCGGACGGTGTTGCGGAACGCCGGATGCGTGGTGACATCCTTGACGCGTTCGCCGTAAATATAGATCTCGCGGCCATCGCGGAGGCTTTCGATGTATTCCTGCCCGGTGAACGGTCGCGTGCGCACTGCTGAAGGCGTCTCGGCCATGGTTCGTCAAATCTCCCGATGGGGCCGCACGTTTTACGTTCGCATGCGGGCCAGAAAATATAGTCCCACAAGCGAAAAGACCACGTCTGGCGACCATGCCGCGAGCTGCGGCGGCAGTTCACTCAAATTTCCCAACTGCTCGAAGAACTGGTCGATCGACACGTAGGCGACGAAAATCACGAAGCTCATACCGATGCCCGCCATTCCCCCGCGGTTGCCTGCCAAAAACGCGAAGGGCGCCGAAACTAGGGCGAGGATGAATGCAAACAGCGGCACGGAGAATTTTTTGTAAAGCTGGACCTGGAGCTGGATCGTGTCGAAACCGCTTTGCTGCAACTCTCCGATATAGGAGCGCAATTCAAGGAAGTTCATCTGGCTGGATTGAAGCGCTTCTTTGACGAAGTAATCGGGGGTCTCCTTGAGCTCGGGAAACACCTTGACTCCGCCCGCGAAGTCGAATACCGAAGCTGTGTCGTAGCCTTTTAAATCGCGGCTCCAGCCATTCTGGAACACCCAGGCATTCACCGCGGGCACCCAACTGGCGCGCTCCGCCGCGATGTGCTTCTTCAGGCGAAATGTGGCCGGATCGATCTCGAAGACGTTCACACCCAGCATCACTTTGGCCTTCTGATCGAAATACTTGTAGTTATAGATGCGATCCTCCAAACCGTAAAACCAGGTACGGTCGGGATTGAGATAAGTCTGTGCGGGCCGGCCTTTGATTTCTGCGCGGATCGCGTCCTGCACACGGTCGGCTTCCGGAACCCAGTAGTGATCGAACGCGAACAGGCCGCCGCTCAGCAGAAATCCGCCTACCAGGACCGGCACTGTCAGCCGGTACATGCTCACGCCACAAGCCTTGAAAGCGGTGACTTCGTTGTTCTTGGTCAGCACGCCGAAAACCACCAGCACCGCGGTCAAAACGCTTACCGGCGTGAAGCGGTAGATCAGGCGCGGGGTTAGGAAGAATAGGTACGTGAACACGCGGTTCATCGGGATGTGATTCCTGATGATGTCGCTGAGCAGTTCAAAGAAGGTGAAGACGTGAAACATCAGCACGAAACTCACCAGCCACAGCGCGAAATAGAACAGGAAGCTGGAGAGCAGGTAGGTATCCACGACTTGCGGCAGCAGCGGAAACCGGCCTTTCCACACCTTGGGCTGGATCCGGTCGAGCAGGCGCGGCAGGTGTTCCTGCGGCTTGCGGCCGGCCGATCGGAACAACCGGCTCAGGCGGCCGATGTAGTCGCGATCGCCGGGCGATTCCAGGCGCGCGAGCAAGGAAAAACCCAGCACCGCGAACACCAGGTTGGGCGTCCACATGGCGAAGCCGGCAGGAATGGTTCCTTCGCGTCCAAAATGGATCGCCGCGACCAGGCCCATGTCATACAGGAACGCCAGCGCCACCGTCAGCACGTATGCCGAGGATTTTCCGGAACGGCGCGAACCAACGCCCAGAGGAATGCCGGTCAGCGCCAGGAGTATGCACGCGAACGGTAATGCCAGGCGCTCGTGCAACTCGATGCGCGCTTCGAGCGTGCGCTCGCGATCGGCCGGATTGCCGTAAGCCAGATTGTACAGAGGAAGCGTGTCCATCTCCGCCACGGGTTTGGAGGGCACCTCATCGTTTCGCTTGGCTTGCAGGATCATGTCGTGGCCCGGCGAGGAGCTCACCTTGTACTCGGACGGATCCTTGCTGACATCGTAGGTGCTGGCATTGCTCAGCGATAGTTGGATGCGGTTCTGCGCGGCATCCGGGACGGCAATGGCATCCGTAGCCAGGGTGAGGCGCGGACTATTGCCGCGATCGCTCGAGGGCGTCACATCGAACAGGAAGATGCGGTGCCAGCGGGTGTTCGCGCCGGCGGGTATATCGCTGATGTAGAGAATCGAGTTGGGGAACTGCTCCTGGAACACGCGCGCCTGAACCTCGGCGGTCAACTGGCCGGAGATGAGCTGGTTCTGGATTCTGGTGCGCTCGCGGATCGACCAGGGAGTGAGCCACAGCGAGGCGGCCGCGGCCACCAGCATCATCAGGAAACCGAAGGCCAGAATCGGCGGAGCCACGCGGCGTCCGGAGACGCCAGCAGCCCGCATGGCGGTGATTTCGCCGTCGCTCGACATGCGGCTCAGCGTAATGAGTGTACCCACCAGCACTCCCAGCGGAATGGCATAGGGAAGCGCTTGCGGAAGCACCAGGGCGAACAGATACGCGACCAGCTTGGGCGATCCGGAATCGCGCACCAGGAATTCGAATAGCGGACGCGCTTTTTCGAGGAACAGGACCAGGGTGAACAGCGTGCAGCCCAGCGCCGCGCTGGTCAAGATCTCCCAGAAAAGAGTGCGGCTCAGCAGGCGCATAGGTTATCCCAGCTCGGGGACAGCCCGCGAAATTCCGCGCACGGCAAAGGCCCACATTTTTTGATTCGGGGGCGCGGAAATTCGTAGGCTGTCCCCCGGTGTTGCCCTCGGTTCATCAGTTCACTGCGTTGGGCGGCGGAACCGTGGGCTGCTTCGGCAACTGGTCCTGCGGCGGTTCGAGCTCCAGCTCGTCGAACAGCAGCCCCGGCGAAATCACGCTGGCCGGCGCCAGGTACCCGCCCGCGCCCAGGATCGCCAGGGGAGCGGCCACATTGACGAAATCGAACAGCTCGGTTTCCGACGAAGCCGCCAGGATATCGCGCAGCGTCCGCGTGGTTAGGCCGCGGAAACGCAGCCCGCGAACCAGTTCCTCGCGTCCGTCCGGATACACCTTATAAATCAGGAGCGGCGGGCTCACGGGCCGCGCCGAACCGCCGGATTGCGCGCTTGCCTGGGCCAGCGACTGCAGATCGGACCCGCCCGCGGAATACGGATAGTCGAGTTTGCGAACCAGCATGCCGTACGGTTTGCCGCGCATCATGGTCATATCGATCAGCCGCTTCTTCAGATCCGCCATGGAGGATGTCTCGCTGGATTTCACAAACAGATTTCCGATCGCGGCACTGTAAGCGCCGTAGGAACCCGGCAAACGCGCGTGACCGTTGGATGCGGGGAATCCGCGAATGGGTTGCCGGGTGGTCAGGAAACTCTTCAACACGCCTTTTTCCACCACGCTCACACGCTTGGGCGGAACGCCCTCCATGTCGAACGGATAGAATCCCGCCAAAGCTTTGCCGTTATAGGTGGATTGCGTGGCGTCGTCGATCACATCGAAGGATTCGGGCAAAACCCGGCCGCCGATGCGGGTCTCCAACTCGCTAGGGGCAAAAGGAACGTTACGGCCCGGATCGGATAGCGGGCGGCGCGGTACGCGCAGATTATCGCCCAGAAGTTGCGCCAGTAGCTGCGCGGCCGCGCGGGGCTCCATCAATACCGGACCGCTATAGCTCTCTCCCGCAGGCGCCTTCACCAGTGCGCGAACGTCGTCGCCGACCTCGGCGAACGATTTGCGCATGTCCGGTTCAGAAGGGAATTTGTCCAGGTCGAGAGCCTGGATGGAGACGGCGTCGTGCAGCAACATGCCATCGGACGCCTGCCCTTCGGCCTTGGCGTATACCCAATACATGTCGTCGTTATAGCGGACCGCCGTCCCCTCGGAGTTCATCAGTGTCGTGGGGCCCTGGATCAGCTGGAGCTCGAGGCCGGAAGACCGCACCTCTTTGTATTCGCTGAGGACCGCGGCCAGGCGCGCGGCGCGGGCGGTCCAGGCGGCATCATCCAGTTTCGATTTCGTAATCTTGCCGATGCTTACCACCGGGGTGGTCTTTGAAAAATCCGGCAGAGGTTCGGCCGAGGAGGCCGCCGAATTGTTCAGCGAGGCCCGCTTGCGAGCCATGGACTCCACGGCGGTCTTGAAGGCGCGGTCGGTGCTGAGCCACAGCTCGGTCCGGAAGGCGGCGTAATCGTCATCCAGGGGCCAGTTGCCGTCGTACCGCGAGCCGGAGTAGATCCCGCTGTAAATATGGCCGGTGTCGTCGAAATCGTAATTGCCCACGCGAACTTCCGCATTCGGTGAGCGGAAACGGCTGCGTGAAACGGTTACCACCGCGCCTTGCGAAGCGGAGATTCGGAGCGTCTCGGCGTCCGTCAGGGTGTAGCTGAAAAAATACGGCGCGTCCTGCCCGGATACCACGGTCAACTGCTTGGAGCGCTGCAGCTCATCGCGCATGGCCCGCAGAAGCGTCTCGTCGGGGGGAATCGGGAGCTCCGCGGTTTGCGAGATCAGCCAGGCAGCCGAGCCGGCCAAGCCCGCGGCCAGCGCCGCGGATCGCAAGAGCCACGAATATGACTTCACGGAAGCAGCTCCTTCAGGGCCGACGCGATGGAGGAGGGAGCCGACAGGTACGGAGGCCGGTCGCGCGAGCTATCCTTGCGCTGCACCTCGATTTCCGAGACCAGCAGCGCGGGAGCGATGGTGGCGACGGGTACATTGCCGGATTCCGCGCCGCACACGCCGTTGAATACTTCCATGCGGTTGGACGTGGCGGTGATCTTCGCGAAGCTCGCGAGCGGAGTGCCCACGATATCCACGCCGCGCACCAGTTCGTCGGGACGCCCATCGGCGTACACCCGGTAAACCACCAGCGGGACCACCGTAAAGGCCTGCAGGCCGCGGCGTCCGGTGGTGGTGTAACCGCTGGTCACCTGATCGAAGAACAGACCATACGGCTTGTTCTGGCGCTTGACCTCCGCGATCAGCATGCGGCGAAGCTCGGCGTCACTTACCTGCTTGGTGGAGTCGACGATCAGGTTCGATTGGCGCGAAACAATTTCATTGCCCGGAGACTTCCGGCCGTGGCCGTTGGAGTTGGGAAAGCCCTGGATCGGCGAGCGCGACAGCAGGAACGTTTTGAGAATTCCCTTATCGACGACCGTGACCGGCCGCGCCTTCACGCCCTCATCGTCATAAAGGTAGTAGCCGTTCAGCGCCACATCGCCGAATTGCTTGCGCGTGGGATCGAAGATCACGCTGAGAAAATCGGGCAGAACCGGCATGTTGATGGACTTGGTGAAGGTCTGGCCTTCGGATTCGTCCTTCTGCCGGTGCCCTTCGATGCGGTGCCCGAAGATTTCATGGAACAGCACGCCGGCCGCGCGTCCGGAAAGGATCGCCGGTCCCACATAAGGCTCGGCGAGAGGCGCTGCCAGCAAGCCGGTGAGATTGGCTCCGGCTTTCTGCACCGCGGCCAGAATGTCGGCGTCCTTGGGAAGCTTCGCCGGATCGTCCGTTTCGAAACTCTCCATGGTCGTCAGATCCATTCCGTCCTGGGCCTTGCCATTGGCGACGATGATCATGCGGGTAAACGGACGGCCGAATTCCAGGCGCGTTCCATCAGTGCTCACCAGTGTCTGGGTGACGGTGCGGGTTTCGAATTGAACGCTGGTATCGAGCGCTCCCGGGTATTTCGAAAATTCGGCGGACAGCTTGCGCAGGCGCGCGGCCCACTCGGTGGAATTGAACTTCAGCGGCGCGGGGGAGGAGAAATAGACCTGCGGGTCTTCCTTGTCGAAATCGTCGGAGGTGTCGGTAGCCTGCGTGCGGAGTTTTTCGTCGCCCTTCAGCCGGATCAGACGCTGCGCGCCGCCGCGATACACGCGGTCGGTAGCGAGCCACACGGCTTGCCGGATCGCGGCCGCATTATCCTCGAGCGCAATCGGCGTGGCCACGGTGAAGCGCGGACGGTTCTCGTTCGCCACCAGATGGTAGTTGTCGAATTTTTCGCTGCCGTCGCGGATGGTCACATCCAGGTAGCGGGTCTGATTATGCTGCTGGGTTTCGAGCGAGCCGCGGCTGGCCACCAGGGCGTAGGAATCGGTGCTGGTGACTTCGTACGACATGAAGTACGGCGCGGGATCGCCCTTCTGCTTCAAAACAGTGAAGTTGCGGTCCAGTTCGTCGGACAGGATCTTCACCAGGGGAGTCTGCGCGGAGGCGCAGGCCGACATGAGAGCGAATAGGGCTAGTAGTGAGCGCACAACGCTCTCAGCATACCAGGGATGGAACTCCGGGAAATGCTGGTCGCAGGGGATACTCAAGGATGTTCGGCGGTCGGGATCGCGGGGCTAATCGAGGATGGCGGCGGTCCGCGCCGCACGAACGCGCGGAACACCACACCGAAATTCTTGTTCTCCACATACCCCGACCCGGCCGATTGCCAATGGTTCTGCTTCTCACGAGCCTCCGGATCGCTCATAAAGAGGTCGAAGGACCGCCGCGCTGCCCAGGCATGCAACGGGTCTGTCTGCTTGCGATCGAAGCGCGATACGGCCAGCCCGGCATTGAGGTTCACCGCCGCGCCGCGCTTCGCGTCCGCGATGTTGACGCCGGACCGGACCATGGCCTCTCCGCCGAACACCCGCAGCGTAGTTTGCGCTGGAGAGGCCTGTGTCGCGTTTTGGGATATCTCGATTCGGTACAAGCCCGGGCGAATCAGTTCGATGGTGGTCTCCCCAACCGCTATCTGAATCCGGTTGTCTTCCGTCAACTGCACGACCTCGATCAGGGCCTGGCCCTGCTGGAGTGTGACACGGGTGTTCGAGAGATCCGCGTTTTCCATGCGCAGGATAGAATTCTCGGCCAGCCTGAGAACGACTCCGGGCGACAACAGCAATTCGGCGCGGCTTCCGCTGGTGGAAAGGGCCTCTCCGTCTCGCATCTGCGGAAAGCGCGCCCTTTGGAGGGCGACTCGTTTGCCATCGATGAAGACCGGGCCCTGCAGGTAGGTAATCAAGCCCGCTCGTGCGCTGACTACTTTCTGGGCACGAAGAGGAAACAGCGCGATGGCGCAGAAAAACACCAGCCCGAGTTTCCGCGGACGGAGCATGCCATGGCTATTCTATCGCTGCCGAGGGTCGGGCATGCCCGACCCCTACAATCTTGTCGGGGCGAGGCACGCCTCGCCTACGCCGGTACGGAAACCAGGCCGCGATCCCGCAACCCATTGAGGGCCAGGCCGTAGCGGCCGCGGACGCCGGTTTTTTCGAAGATATGTTTCAGGTGGATCTTGACGGTACCCGGCCGAATACCCAGTTCCGTGGCGATTTCCTTGTTTTTGAAGCCCTGTTCCACTAGCTCGAGCACCTGCTGCTCCCGCGCGGTCAGCTCGCTGTGGGGATACCGGTCTGCGCGGGTGGAATCGCGGAATACGCAATCTTCCATCCAGGTTCGACCTCCGGCCACCGTACGGAGGCAGGCGACGACCGCCTGTACTCCAGCCGATTTTCGAAGAATGCCGCGCGCTCCGGCTTGCAGGAAGCGCAGCGCCTCGGCTTCGGTGACGGACACGCCCCACACGACGATGCCGGTCTTCGATGGAGTCCCGTTTGCTGCCTGAACTTCGCCCAGCCAGTCCAAAACCGCCTGGATGCCGAATCCTTTGTCCAGAATCAAGACGTCCGGAGATTGTTTCCGGACTACTTCCGTGGCTTGTGCCAGAGATTCCGGGGCGGTGAGGAACTTCAGATCGGTAATACCCCTCAAGAGGTTTCGGACACCTTCCGTAGTTACTGGTTGGGTATCGCAGATCGCTATGGACTTTGCTGACGGCCCCAGGCCGACCGATTCGGTGGCAACTCCGGTTGCCGGGGGGGTTGCCGCGGGGGCGGCCGCTGTGCTTCCGGTACTGATAACGTTCATATTTGGCTCACTTCCTGCCTATTTAGACCAGACTGGACTAGACGGTTTGCCGAGTACTCACCAACCGGGAGTACCTCTCTCAAACTTCAGTAAGTAGTTCCGCGAAGGTGCGGAGTCTCTCATGATATGATCACTTCTAGTCGATTTACTTCTTTGGAACGCTTTCCAAACTGGTCTAGGCGACCAAATGCAAAAACGTGATTCCCGTGCGGACGTGTTGAGGCGTGGTGTTGTCATTAGCCCTAACTCACGCATGGTCCGGGAGCTGGCGCCGCTCCTTGAATCGCACCTGGTCGGCTGCACCATCAACTTCCTAAACGCCTATCCATCGCCGCGCGACATCGGGACCGCGCTGGGCGGCGAATTGCCCCAACTGGTCTTCCTGGACCTGGCTTCCGATCCGGACCGCGCCATCCAACTGCTCAACGAGATGGTCCGCCTGGGCGGGGCGGTTCAAGTTGTGGCTTTGCTCCCCGGAAACGACTCGGATCTGATGCTGCGCTGCCTCCGTTCGGGCGCCGCCGACTTTTTGATCGAACCCTTTACGGCGGATCAGCTGGAAACGGTCCTGGCCAAGGTCGCCCGGACGCAGCCCGCGGCCGAGACCGCGACCGACAACACCAGAATCATCGCGGTTATGCCCGCGAAAGGCGCCTGCGGAGCCACTACGGTCGCCTGCAACCTGGCGTTCTACTGGAAGCGTATGGGCGCGAAGCGGGTCCTGCTGGCGGACCTCGATCCCCTCACGGGCACCCTTTCTTTTCTGCTGAAGATCAAATCCGTCTTCAGTTTCCTGGACGCACTCCAGCGCGCCCATGAGCTGGATGCCGACCTGTGGCGAGCCATGGTCACTAACGTAAACGGCGTGGACGTCCTGCTGGCGCCCGAGCTGATTACCGACAACCCCCCCGAACTGAACGATCCCTCGCCGATACTCGAGTATGCCCGGCGCGCCTACGACGTCATTATCCTGGATGCCGGCAATGTGTATGGCGACTGGAACCTGAACCAGGCGCGCGCGGCCCAGGAAGTCCTGCTGGTGACCACCAATGAGCTGCCCTCGCTGCAGGCGGCCCAGCGGGCGCTGTCTTATATGGATGCTAATCGAGTGGGGCGATGGAAAATCCGGCTCCTGGTGAACCGCTACCAGCGCGAAATCGGCCTCAGCCGCGAGGTGATCGGCACCGCGCTCCATACCGAAGTTTTCGACGCCATTCCCAGCGACTATGAATCTGTGCAGAAGGCGCTGATGGAAGGCAAGCCGGTCCCGGCAAATACGGCCTTCGGCAAGGCCTTGACCCAGGTGGTGGAACGGTTGGGCGCCCGCCCGGGTGAGAGCGAAAAGAAGGATCGTGGTTCGCTGGGCGGCCTGTTCGGCCTGTTCTCGAAGACTTCTAAATGACACCCGAACTGGCGTTGGCCCTCGAAGTTCGCGTGCAGGTGGGCCCGCCCCTCGATGTCGGGCCGCTGCCGGCTGGCCGCCGCCGCATCATCCCGATTCTGAGCGGCACGTTCGAGGGTTCCGGAATCCGTGGGCGCGTTCTGCCCGGCGGCGCTGACTGGCAGATCGTGCGCGCAGACGGCGTGGCCGAGCTCGATACGCGCT
This sequence comes from Bryobacteraceae bacterium, assembly GCA_036003585.1. Lineage (GTDB taxonomy): Bacteria > Acidobacteriota > Terriglobia > Bryobacterales > Bryobacteraceae > Palsa-187. The sequence continues at coordinate 94,664 of DASYSG010000019.1, forward strand.
ATACGCTCGAAACCGACGACGGCAAGCTCATCTATGTGCAGAATCCCGGCATTCGCCACGCATCGCCCGAGGTGACCGCGCGGCTCATGAAGGGCGAGCCCGTAGATCCAGCGCTGGTGTACTTCCGTTCCTCGCCCCGGTTCGAAACTTCGGCTCCGGAGCTGGCGTGGCTGATGCGCTCGATCTTCGTGGGTGTGGGGGAGCGGTATCCGGCCGACGTGGTCCTCCGCTTCTGGAAGCTCGGATAGTCAGCCCAGCATCTCCACGATCTTCTGCCGCGCCCGTGCGGTCAGCTCGGCACGCTGGTGCGTAGTCATCCCCTCGGTCGAGATCGGCTCTCCGATCCGCAGCGTCACGTGTCCACGGTGAAAGTTAAGTGTGTGCATCGGCAGGATGTCGCGCATGCCGATCATCGCCAGGGGAACGATCGGAATCTGCGCGCGGATGGCGAGAAAAGCCGCGCCGTCCTTGAATTCCCGCAGCATCCCCGACTCCGATCGCCCGCCTTCGGGGAAGACCAGTGTGCTGCGGCCGTCGTGCAGCAGAGCGGCGGTATGTTGCAGGGTCTTGATCGCCGAGCGCGGATCCTCCAGCGGCACCTTGACGTGGCCGGCGGTCTTAAGATGGGTCCCGAGGAGGGGAATATCGAACAGGCTGCTTTTGGCCAGAAACAGAAATTCCTCGGGAATATTCCCCAGCACCACGGGGATGTCCATGTAGCTGACGTGGTTGGACACAAACACGTAGTTGCCGCCCGGCTGGATGCGCTCGAGTCCTTCTACCGTCACCTTCACACCCGCGATCCGCAGCAGGGAGCGCGCCCAGATCCGGGCGACCCGGAGCTGCCTGGGCGGCGTCCTGTCGAACAGCGAAATCACAAAGCTGACGACTCCGAAGCATGCCGTGGAAAGAATGATCAGAGGGATGACATAGATCCAGCTCCAGAGTACGGTCATGAGTCTACTTATTATTGCCAACGCCCACCGGTAGGCGCGAGAAATAACTTTCGCGCTTCGCCGACAACGAACAACGAACCGGTGATCACGATCACGTCCTCGTCCGAAGCATGCCGGCGCGCGTATTCAATCGCGGCGTCCACTGTCGGCTCTGTGTGACCGCGCCCGGCGAACTCGACGAGAGCTTCCGGGCGTAGTGCGCGGGACGAATTCGGGGCTGTCAAAATGAGTTCCCCTGCGATGGGGAACAGGATGCCCGCGACTTCGTCGATGGCCTTGTCCCGCATGGCGCCGTAAATCAGCCAGATCCGGCGGTGGCCGTAGAAACGTTCGAGGTAACGCGCCAGGGCGCGTGCGCCGGCGGGATTGTGCGCGCCGTCGAGGATGATGTCCGGGTTCGGGGAAACGTGTTCGATGCGGCCGGGCCAGCGAGCGTCTTTTATCCCATCCGGGGATATTCCTAAAGCGTGTAACGCCAGGGCGGCGGTGACGGCGTTGTCCACCTGGTGCTCGCCCGCGAGCGGGCAAATGATGCCCGAGAATCGCGACCCGCGGGCGTCGATGTGCAGGTCGCGAATTTCAAATTCCCCGGCGTGCGTGACCGGCACATGCAGCTCCGTGGCGCGCGCGGCTAATACCTTGGCGGCCTCTGGCCGCTGCGGCGCAAAGACCGCGGGTATTCCCGGCTTGAGGATCCCGGCTTTCTCACCCGCGATGGCTTCGATGGTGTGGCCCAGGTACGCCTCGTGATCGAAATCGATCGGCGTGATCACGGAGAGAATGGGCTCGACCACGTTGGTCGAATCCAGGCGTCCGCCGAGGCCCACTTCTATGACGGCAGTGTCGACGCGCTTCTCTTTAAAGAGCCAAAAAGCCATCGCCGTGACGGTTTCGAAGTAGGTCGGGTGGCAATCCAGGTCGAGCTTTTCGGCGGTTTCGTGGACAACATTGAACGCGCGCTCGAAATCGGACGGGCTTACGGGAATGCCGTCGATCTGGATGCGTTCCGTGGGCTCGATCAGATGCGGAGAGGTAAAGAGACCGGTGCGAATGCCTGCGGCGCGCAAGCCTGCCTCGATCATGGCGCAGGTGGAGCCTTTTCCATTGGTGCCGGCCACGTGAACTATCCGGAACGCGCGCTCGGGGTTTCCCAATGCTTCGAGCACGGCGCGGATCCGCTCGAGGCCAAGCTTGGCGGACTTGATTTCGTTGCCCAAAGCGTACAGGAACTGGACGGAATCCGGATAATTCATGCCGTCACATGCCTTCTTCGCCGATATACCAGCCACGCCGTTCCAACCATTAATGCTGTTCCCGCCAGGAGTTTTCCTTCGAACAGCCAGATGTTGCCGGCCTGGCCGGTGGGGATCGCACTGGAAGCGATGGTCAGCAGCGTCACAGCGATTCCCGATCCCGCAGCCACGTGCCGGCCGGCTTTCCAGGCGCTCGCGAATAAGTAAAGGTAGGGAATGAATCCAGACAATACCATGAGCGAAAGCAGCGCCTGATACGCCGCGCGGAGCGAGTCGCCAAGCTGGACCGCGAACAGCAGCGCCGAGGCGACCCCGCCGAATACCAGTATCGACAGATACGGAGTGGCCCACTTCGGATGAAGACGCGCGAAAGCGGGTGGCAAAAGGTGATCGACGCCGGCCGCATAGGGCATCCGCGAGACGGCCGAGCCCAAGCCGCCCCATCCGCCGATCGAATTGACCAGCACGACCACGGCGATCAGCGGCGTCAGCCAGCGCAGTCCCAGCAGACCAGCGGCGATATCGCTGCCATCGGCCAGGCCGTGCAGTTCGCTGACGGAGTTGGGTCTTATCAAAACCAGCAGCGCCACGGTGCTGGCCGCATAAAAAACGGTATTAAAAATGGTCGCGATCCAGGTGGCGGGGACTACGGTGCGGCGAGGCTGACGGATTTCCGCGGCCATCAGGCCGATCGCTTCCATGCCGCTCAGGCCGAAGGCCATCGTGCCGAAGAATCCGAGCGTCTCCCAGCTCCACGCCGGCGCGAAGTTCATCGGCGTGTTCATGGGCGTAGCGCTGCCGCTCCGCATCCACACGGCCGCGCCCGCGCCCACCACCAGGAATCCGAGCATCCACGCGGTAATGCCGCCCAGGTTCTCGGTCCACTTGCCGATCTTCATGCCGACAATGTTGGTGCCGAGGGCGATCCAGATGGAGACGAAGGTGGAGATCACCACGAAGGTTTGATTGTCGGCCAGGTAGGCGTACTTCGGCCCCAGGGCATAGGCGCTCATGCTCATGGCGAACATGGCGGAGTTCGGCAGCGTCAACGCGATGCTGAACCAGTACAGCCAGAAGCACAGGAAGCCGTGCCAGGGTCCGAAATCGTGGCGGGTCCAGGCATACAGGCCGCCGGCGTCGGGATATTTGTGGATCAGGGCCGCGACCGCGACCCCCAGCGGGGCGGCGAACAACACTGCCGCGCCGATCCACAGGATTACCGACCCAGGACCAGCACTAGCGGCGACCGCGATCCAGCGCGGCCCGACGATGCAGGCAATCGCGAACAGGGTCAGGTCGCGCAGGCCGAGTTCGCGCTTGAGATGGGTCATGCCGTGTGGTTTGGGCCTTGGCAGGGGGGAGCCAAGAAGCATTATGCCATTGGGCGGGAAAAGCGCTACCGACTTAGCTCTCCCGTAGCACCGTCAGATTGCCAGCGGTCGGCGGGTTGATGATCGGGGCCGGGTCGTACTTGAGTATCTCCAGCATGTTCATAAATCCATTTCGGTCGACGTGCAGCAGAACTGCGATCTCCTTGCCGTCGGCGTCCGTGCACACCCCCTCCACGGCCAATCTATGCTTGCGTGGAAATGGCCGACTCGGACCACATTGAAGAAGAAGGGTGCCATCCTCGATCACCTTTTTGGCGGTCACAGCGTTCAGTTGGCTCCGTAATTCATCTCTACCCACAAATTCCGGCTCAAGTAGCTTTTCCAGGAGTTCCCTTTCTGGGGTGCAGAGCGGACGGAATTCCGAGTCCATTGGAGATCCTGCGGCTAACTCCAAGGCTACCGCCTTTGTGGTGAACTCAGGGCAGGTCGGCGGTATAGTCGAATCGTAGACCCAGTCCGACTTTTTTACTACCTACGGCGTCTTTACCAACGGAGCCAAGAAATTGGAGCAATGAGTTGATCTTTCGCGAAGTCGAAGATCCAGACTTGATCGCCAAAGCGCGGCGCGGGGATGTGGAGGCCTATAACCTCCTGGTATCCCGCTGGGAGAAGCGTGTCTTTAACTATCTCCTCCGGCTGGTCTCGAATCGTGAAGATGCCTTGGATGTGAGCCAGGAAGTGTTCTTGAAAGCCTACCAAAGCCTGCCCAAGCTGGACGATCCGGCCCGATTCTCGGGCTGGTTATTCCGGATCGCGCACAACGAGGCGTTCTCGATGCTGCGCCGCAAGCGGCCGGAAACCGAACTGGCCGGCGAACCCCGTCCCGCCGACCTGAACCCGCGACTGCTGCCCATGGAGCTGTCGATGGCAGTGGAAACGGCTCTCGGCCGGTTAAATCCGGACCAACGGGAAGCCGTGCTGCTGAAGGTTTACCAGGGTTTCAAGTTCGAAGAAATGGCCGAAATCCTGGAGTGCCCGGTGTCCACCGTAAAATCGCGGCTATACACCGCTCTGGATCTGCTTAAGGCGATGTTGGCTCCTATGCAAAAAGCTGCCCTGCGAGGTGAATTATGAATTGCTCGTCTTTTGATTCAAAGCCCGAATCGAAACCCGACTGGAAGGCTTACGTACTGCGTGAAATGAGTGCAGACGCCGCCCTCCAGGCGGAAGCGCATCTGGCCACCTGTTCGATCTGCCACGAAGAGGTGGCCACGTTGCGCCTGACTCTCGATACTCTTTCGACGCTCCGCGACGAAGAAATGCCGCGGCGCATCGCTTTCGTCTCGGACAAGGTGTTCGAGCCGCGCTGGTGGCAGCGCGTATTTAGTCCAACACTCGCCGCGGGTGCTCTAGTCGCGGCTGCCATCCTGGTACACGGGTCTATTTCTATGTGGACGGGGCGGCCCAGCCAAATTCCCCAGGCCCAGGTGGATGCCGCCGTAGCGAAGGCGGTAGCGCAGGTGGAAGCGCGTCATATGCAGGAGATCCAGGCGGCGTATGAACAGCTGGACATGCGGGATAAACAGGTCGCGAATCTGGTTCGCAACGCCATGTTGAGTCAATAAGCCGAGTCAATAAAAAGGATTCTGTCATGAAAACTATGAAATCGTTGGTTCTTCCGCTGGGCTTGATTTACGTGACCTTTGTCTCCGCGGCGTACGCGGCCGCGGGTGAAACCCCGCGCGTGAACCGGGTCCAGATGGAAATCGCGGAAAAGGGCTTGGATGCTACACTCCAGCGCCTCACTCCCGACAGTACTTCCACCTTGATCGGGCCCTCTCGCGGGGTCTATTTAGACGGCGTGGGCGTGGTGCTGACGGCCGAAGTCATCCTGGTCAACGCACCAGTGTCGATCATGCATCCGCTTCCGACCAAGGAAGAGGTAGTGCAGATTCACAAGACCAAGGTCGCGCGCGTGCCGCAGCTGAAGAAGGCCTTGAAGGACGCTCTGGTAGCCGCGGCGGGATCGCTCGACACTATTCCGCCCGACGAGCAGATCGTGATTGCGGTGATTATTCCGCGATTCTCGTTTGAAGACGCCGCTGGGATACCGGTCCAGGTTACCTTGCAAGCCTCGAAGAGAAAGTTGCTCGAATCCAAGGGCGCTGCTCTGGATGCCGTGATTAAGATCACGGAAGACTAAACTCGTTACGGATAACTTAAGTATGCGTCTGGGCGAGATCCTCATCGAGCGGAAGCTCATCACTCCGGACGATCTCGCCCGCGCCCTCGATATTCAAAAAGAGCGTGGCGGCGAGAAGCTGGGCAAGATCATGGTGGACCTGGGCTTCATTGCCATGCGCGACGTTCTGGCCGCTCTGGCCGAGCAGTTGCAAGTGCCAGTGTTGACGCTCGAGGGCCCGCCTGCTGTCTCGCCCGAGCTTGAAACCCTCGCCCCCCGATTTCTCCGCCAGTTCCGCTGCCTGCCCGTCGCGCTGCACGATCACACGGTCACGCTGGCCATGGCCGATCCTTTGGATTTCGAGACGCGGAACGCCGTAGCCTCGTCAACGGGCTTGACGGTCTTGGCGGGGATCGCACTCGAGCAGGAAATCCTCGACTCCATCGACCGTTACTACGGCCAGACGGCCAAGAACGAAGCCGAGCTCGCATCGCCCGTGGGCGAATCGGAGGATCTCGAACACCTCCGCGATATGGCCAGCGAGGCTCCGGTGATCCGCTTGGTGAACGCCATGATCGGGCAGGCGGTGGAGCAGCGCGCCAGCGACATTCACATCGAGCCGTTCGAAAAAGAGTTTCGCATCCGCTACCGGATCGATGGCGTGCTGGCGAGTCAAAGCCCGCCGCCGCGCGAGCTGAAAGCGGCCATCATTTCGCGCGTCAAGCTGATGGCCAAGCTGAATATCGCCGAGCGCCGCCTGCCTCAGGATGGCCGCATCAAGATCAAAACGCTGGGCCGCGAAGTCGACCTGCGCGTTTCTACGCTGCCGACGCTCTACGGCGAAAGCGTCGTCATGCGCCTCCTCGACCGCTCTGCCGGCGATTTTTACGATCTGGAGCGCCTGGGATTCGATGACCACATGCTGCGGCGCATGACCTACTACACGTCGCTGCCGCACGGCATTTTCCTGGTCACGGGGCCAACGGGCAGCGGCAAATCGACCACGCTGTACTCCGCGCTCAAGCGCATCAATCAGACCGACAAGAAAATTATCACCATCGAGGACCCGGTGGAATATCAGATGGACGGGATCAACCAGATCCACGTCAATCCGCAGATTGGGCTGACTTTTGCCGGCGGCTTGCGCCACATCGTGCGCCAGGATCCGGATGTCATCATGGTGGGCGAAATCCGCGATCAGGAAACGGCCGATATCGCCATTCGCGCCGCGCTCACCGGCCACTTTGTGTATTCGACGCTGCACACCAACGATGCGCCCAGCGCTATCACGCGTCTGACTGATATGGGCGTCGAGAATTATCTGCTGACTTCGTCGCTGGTGGCGGTACTGGCGCAACGGCTGGTCCGCGTGATCTGTCCGCAATGCCGCCATTCCGCGGGCGAGGTAACAGCTCCCAACGGCGATCGCCTGCCGTCCTTCCGCGGCGCTGGATGCGAGCACTGTTTCGGCTCCGGTTATCGCGGTCGCGTCGGCATCTTCGAACTGATGGAGCTGAACGAGGAACTGCGGGCGATCATCATGCGCAATGAGGACGCCAGCATCATTACCGCCGCCGCCCGCCGGAATGGCATGCGCAATTTGCGCGACGACGGTTGGGAAAAAGTTGCTCGCGGCGTGACTACGCCGGATGAAGTGATTCGCGTGACTCAGGAATTCTAGGAAATGGCGACCACCTTCTTCTTCCGCGCGGTCGCCTCCGACGGGAAGCCTCGTACTGGCACGCTTACCGCCGAGAACGACAAGGCGGTGGCCGGCGAGCTGCGCCGGCAGGGCCTGATCCCGGTGTATATCGGGCTTAGTAAGGGGTCGAGCGGCGGCTTCGAGCTCAAACTGCCGTCCTTGGGTGGCGGCCGAAGGCGCAAGGATGTTCTGTTCTTCACCCAGGAGCTCGCGACCTTGCTGAACGCCGGCGTGCCGCTCGACCGCGCGCTTTCGATCGTCGCGCAGCTCACCAATCGCGGCGATTTCCGCGCCGTGGTGATGGACGTGATGCGCATCCTCAAGGGCGGTAAATCGCTGGCGGAAAGCCTGGCCACGCGCCCCACGCACTTTTCCGAGCTCTACATCAACATGGTTCGCGCGGGCGAGGCCTCCGGATCGCTGGCCCAGATTTTCGACCGCCTGGCTGAGTTCGAACGCACGCGCGACGACCTGCGCGGCTATATCGTCAGCTCGCTCATCTATCCCATGCTGCTGACACTGGTCGGACTGGGATCGATCTTCGTGCTGCTGAATTTCGTAGTCCCGAAATTCGCCCAGATCTTTTCCGATCCTCGCATGAAGGTCCCCACGCCGACCGCGATCCTGCTGGAAGTCAGCGCCATGGTGCAGGCGTACTGGCTGCCAACGGCCCTAACGCTGCTCGCGGCTGTAGTGCTCTTTCAGTTCTACATTCGTACCGTTGCGGGCCGCCTATGGTGGGATACGATTCGCCTGAAGATGCCTCTTCTGGGCGATGCGCTGCGTAAAGCCGAGACGGCCCGTTTCGCGCGGGCTATGTCGACCCTGGTTGCCGCCAGTGTGCCGCTGGTGCAATCGATCGGGATCGCCCGGGGTATTTTGAACAACCGCCGCATGTCCGGAACACTGGAGCAAGTCGCGCAAGGCGTGAAGCGCGGAGAAGGAATCGCTGGGCCGCTGACGCGCGCCGGAGAGTTTCCGCCGCTCGCAGGGCATCTTCTGACGGTCGGTGAAGAGACCGGCCATCTGGACACAATGTTCAACCGCATGGCCGACATTTACGACGGCGAAACGCGAGCCGCCATCCGGCGTTTCACGGCGCTGTTTGAGCCGCTCATCATCCTGGTGATGGGCCTGGTGGTAGGAAGCCTGATCATGAGCCTGATGCTGGCTATCACGAGCATCAACGACATTGCCATATGAAAAACATGCAACGCAGAAAGTCTGAACGCGGCGTTACGCTGATTGAAATGCTGGTGGTGATCACCATCATCGGCTTGATTGCCGGGCTGGTGACGGTTAATGTCATGCGCCAGGGAGAAAACGCCAAGCGCCAAATCGCCAAAACGCAGATCGGGTCCTTCATGAATGCGCTGAGCATTTACAAGCTCGATACCGGCGTTTATCCTTCCACCGCGCAGGGTCTCCAGGCGCTGCGCGAGAAACCGGCAGAAATGCCCAACTGGGCCGGTCCCTATCTTCCGAAGGACGTGCCGCTCGATCCCTGGGCCCGCCCCTATGAGTACAAATACCCCGGCGAGCACGGCGAGGATCCCGATCTAATCTCGCTCGGCCCCGACGGGCAGCCGGGCGGGGATGACATCGTTAGCTGGAGCAATAAATAACACGTGTTCCATCGCAGGCGGCTTCGGAAAAAGGGGACAGACTACTCTGTCCCCTCCCGCAAACTCCCGACCTCGCGCACCGTCGTGGGAGTGGACAGAGCTGTCTGTCCCCTTTTTCATTCGATCCGTTGTGCGCGAAGCAATGAACGTGGCGTCACGCTCATTGAAGCCCTTATCGTCGTGGCGCTGATCGCGATGATCGCGGCAGTAAGCTTTCCGGCGGTCACTGCCGGACTCGATACGCTGCGGCTGCGCTCCGCCTCCGACTCCATCGTCTCCTTCCTGAATATCGCGCTCGATCACGCCGACCGGCGGCAGCAAGCTGTGGAAGTGATCGTGTCGCCCCGCGAAAACATTTTGTTGAGCCGTACCGCGGATTTAGGTTTTATGCGCAACCTGGACATGCCGGCGCAGATCCATATTGTTTCCGTGCTTCCAGCACTTCCGAACACGGTCGATCCCGGTGACCCGCGCCACTTCCTGCTTTATCCGGGCGGCTCGGTGCCGGGAATCGGGATCGAGATAGCGACGCCGCAGGGACGCAAGCGGATGGTCAGCGTCGATCCCGTAACCGGTTCCCCGCGCTCGGAGGTCGTACAGTGAGGCCTTCGCTCAAAAAAAAGCAGCACGGCTTCACGCTCCTGGAAGCCCTGGTCGCGACCATGATCATGGGTCTTGCCGTGGCCGGAATCCTGGATGCTCTGGCGGCGTCTTCGCGCAATGTAACCCGGCTCACCCAGGCCGACCGCGCCGTGATTCTGGCGCGCACCAAGATGGACCAGCTTCTGATCGACGACACCCTGATTCGTAAAGTGGATCTGGGTGGTCCGTTTACGGCGGCCGAGGCAGGAGCCATGACGGCCGGCTGGCGGGCCCGCGTGACGCCCGTTGAAGCCGCGCCCGCAGCCACCGATCGCAACTGGATCATCGACCGCATCGAGCTCGAAATCTGGTGGATGGATGGCGCCACGCGACACAGCTTTTCACTCGAAGGCTATCGCCGCGCGCTGCTGCCGCCGGGAGAGGGCATCTAGTGAGCCGGCGCGGCTTCACATTGATGGAGCTGATGATCTCCGTCACCCTGGTGGCGGCGATTGCCACCGGCATGCTGATGGCCATGCGCAGCGGCCTGCTGTCGCTGAACCGGACCCAGACCCGGCTGGACGAGAATCGCCGGGCGTTGGGAGTCCAGCGGATCCTGTCTCTCCAACTCGCAGGCGTGATGCCGGCCCGGACTGGATGCTCAGGCCAGTTGAGTCCCTTCGCCTTTCGTGGAACCTCCGCGGCGCTCGAAATGGTGAGCACGTATTCTATCGCCGAGGGCTCGCGCGGGGCTCCCCACATTGTCGAGTATCAGGTAGCGCCTGACGCCGGAGGAACCGTCAAGTTGATCGTGTATGAACGCCTCTACGCCGGTCCGGGGAGCACGGCCTCGTTTTGCAGCGAGAACGTCGCGCTGCAGGGATCTCCGCAGCCCTTTGTAGCGGCTCAGCGCTTGGCTTACTGCCGCTTTTCCTACTTCCAGATGAATCCGGACACTCTGTTTCGCGGAGGCGGCTGGGTGGACGCGTGGAACGATCCCAATCTGCCCTCGGCCGTTCACATCGAAATGGCTCCGGCGGCGGCCGATGCCATCCGGCTGCCGGTAGTCAACGTCACTGCGCCGCAGTTTACCAATCGTTTTTTTGACGACCCGAAATATGATGACTATGGCCCGTAGACTGGAGGAGCGCAAAGGGTGCGGCGCCTACCGCCGGGCCCGCGAAGATAGTGCCCGCGCCGCACTCCGTTTTGCGCGATGCGATCGGAGAGGCGGCGCGCTGCTCACCGTCCTGTGGGCCTCTGCCGCGTTGGCTGCGATCGCGCTCTCGATATCCACATCGATTCGCGCCGAGACCGATCGGGCGGCAACGGCCGCCGACGGCCTGCGCGCCACGTATCTGGCCACCGGCTCCGTCGATCGGGCAGTGCAGTATCTGTTTTGGGGTACCGGCTCCGACCATTTCTTTGACCGCCATCACTACGGCGACAATCCGCGCCTGTATTTCTCCTACCCCAGCGGAGACGTGGTGGTGGAAATGATGCCGGAGGCAGCCAAACTCGATATCAATCAGGCTTCAGGAGATGACTTGTTGCGGCTGGTTACGGCGGTGAGCGGGGATTCCCAGCGCGCCGCGCAGATCACTTCCGGGATTATGGCCTGGCGGGGCGGAGGCGGAGGCAGTCCGGCTGCCCCTTCGAATGCGCTTTCTCCAACGTCGGGTCCGACTTTCCAGCCGCGCGGCGCGTCTTTTGAAGAGATCGAGGAATTATTGCTGGTGCCGGGGATGACTCCAGAGTTGTATTACGGAAACTACGCCGCGGAAGGGGATCGTCTGTCTCCGCGCGGAGGGTTGCGCGAAAGCTTGTCGGTATGGGGGTCGCAGGGCCCGTTTGATGCGAATGCGATCAGCCCGGCACTACTCGAAACCCTGGGAGCACCGCCCGGAGCAATCTCCCAAATGATGCAGCGCCGCGCCCAGGTTCCGTTCCACAACTTGGCGGAGGTGGCTGCACTCGGAATTCCCACCCAGCGCCTGGAGGTCAGCGGAGAGCACCTCATCTGGAACATTCGCGCCACCGCACGGCTGCGGCGGCCGGATGGATCGGCGTCTGAAGTAGTCCGTTCCGCTTCCGCCGTGGCGGAACTGGTGCTGCCGCCGCGGAGTCGTCCGCGCTTCCCGATCCAGCTGCGGGTATTGCGATTTTACGAAGATGCGTGGTCGGAGTTCGCGGCCGCTACGCCCGCCCCCGGCAGCGGGAGGAAATTGCCGTGATTCCCGCCGGACTCAGGAAATGGGCGGCGATCGGAAGCGGCGCCGGCATCGAGATCGCGGGGCCGCGCGGCAATGAAAGCTTAAGAGTTTGCGCCGTGCGCGTGAGACCCCAGGGCGCGCGTGTCCTGGGCGGCTTTACGGTGGAAGATTTTCAACACCAGCCCGCTGCGGGCTGGGGGGCCGATTATGCGGCGTTTCTGGGAAAACTGGGAATGCGGCACGTGGCTGCCGAGGTGGTGCTGCCGCGCCATGAAGTGATTGTCCGCCAGCTTGCTTTGCCAGGAGTATCCGGCAAGGACCTGGCAGGCGCAGTGCAGTTCCAGTTGGACGGACTGCATCCCTACAACGAAGACGACGTCGTATCCAGTTGGACGCGGCTGGAGCATTCTTCCACCGTTCTGGTGGCCATCGTGCGCGGTGACGTGATTCAGCGCTACGCCACGTTGTTCGCGGAAGCCGGGATCAAGATCGCCGGATTCACCTGCTCGGCCGCGGTGACGTATTCCGCGCTGCGACTCTTTGGCAACACTCCGCCCCGTGAGGTCCTGGCGTACGAAGCCGGGGAAAGCGGCATCGAGATTTACGGCGAGAGTCCGGCTAAGCCGGTTTTCTCGGCGGCGTTCAACATACACGCGCAGGCTGGAGAACTGGAAAGCCCGGAACTGGAACGCGCGGCCGCCCAGGCCTCCGCGGAACTGCGCTTTGAAACCGCGCCGCCACTGCGCCCGCTGCGCGAGATGCTGGGGGCCGACCCCGCGCTGCCCTACGCGGCGGGTCTAGCTTCCGCGTGTCCCCGGCTGTGCCTTCCGCTGAACTTGTTGCCGGTCGAGCAGCGTCAGACCAGCTCGCCCATGGTGTGGGTTCCCTCCACCGTGCTGGCGGCGCTGGTGCTGCTGGCGGCCGGCGGGACGACGGCCCTGCCGGGAATCGAAGACCGGCGTTATCTGGGCGAGCTCAATGCTGAAATCGCCAAAGTCCAGCCGGCGGCCACACAAGCGGCGGTGATCGATCGTCAAATCGACTCGACCCGCAAGCGCACGCTTCTGCTGGACGCGTTCCGCGCGCGCAGCAAGGCGGACATGGATGTTCTGGCGGAGATGACCAAGCTGCTGGCCCCGCCCGCTTGGCTCACCTCGCTCGAACTCAACGGCCAGCAGGTCTTGGTGACCGGCGAGACAGATCAGGCCGCGGTTTTACTGAAGGCGATCGATGCCTCGCCGCAGTTCGAGTCTTCCGAGTTCGTATCGCCGCCCCAGCGCACTGCGACGGGAGAGACGTTCCGCATCCGAACCACGCGCGAGGCCAGCCGCCAGGGGAATCTCCCATGAGAAGACTGGAGCCTCGCGAAAAGAAAGCCGTGATCGCTTTGGGCGCGACCCTGGCGCTCAGTGTGGTGGTGCTCGCCTACGAGTTCTGGCCGGCGGGCACGGCTGCTGTCGCCGCGGCGGCTCCGCAGTCCGTGGCGCAGATGGAACAGCGCCTGGCGCGGGTGCGCGAGACCGCCGCCACTGTTCCCGGAAAGCAGGAGATTCTCAAGAAAGTCGCCGGCGACCTGGCGATTCGGGAGAACGGGATGATTCGCGCGGAAACCGCGCCCCAGGCCCAGGCACAGGTGGTCTCGATTCTGCGCGATCTAGCAGCGTCGGAGTCGCTCCAGCTGCGGAACTACGAACTGGGTGCGATCGCCCCCTTCGGCGACGACTACGGCGCGGTGAATGTCTCGATTCAAGTCGAGTGCCGCATCGAGCAGCTGCTCAATTTCCTGGCCGCACTGGCCGCCCGGCCGGAACTGATCGCCACGCGCGATCTGCGGGTGATCGCCGCCGATCCAAAACAGAAAACTTTGAATGTCCGCATCACTGTCGCGGGCATCGTGCCGAAGAGCCTCGCGCCGAAGAAGGGAGGGTAAGGAACCCGTGAACCGCAAGATTCTAGCCTTGAATTTGGTTCTGCTGGCGATGGCAGGGACGCTCGGATGGATGCTGCGCGCGCACTGGATCGAGACCCGCGCCCGGGAGTTGGCCGCGCTGGCGAAACCAGCTCGTGGAAGTGCCCAGATTCCGCCGCCCTCGCCCCGGCCGCCCGAGGCCGTCGTGCCGGCCAATTACATCGAAGTCGCGCAAAAAACGCTGTTCTCGAAAGACCGCAATCCGAACGTGATTATCGAGCCTCCTCCGCCGCCTCCGGCGCCTAAGCCCGAAGAGCCACCGCCGCCGCGGCCCGAGTACTACGGCCAGATGGGGCTGGGTGAGCCGGTCGCGTTTCTCAGCACCGAAAAAGGCGGCCAAAAGGGATTTCGTGCGGGAGATAAAGTGGGACCCTTCAAGCTGGTCGCGTTCGACCACGAGACCGTAACGTTCGAATGGAATAACAAGACGCTTAAATATCCTCTGGAAGAGTTGAAGCCCAAGGAGCCGGCGCCGCAAGCCGCCGCTGTTTACAATCCGCCTCCTTCGCAGGTTCCCTCGCCCGGTACCATGGTCGGCGCTAACACAAGCAAGGATCCGGCGCTGGGAGTGGAGAACGGCGGCGTACGCGGGTGCGTCCCGGGCGAGAACAGCCCGGCGGGCACGGTGAAGGACGGTTTCAAAAAGACTATTAATCCTGGCATGTTCGGCCCAATGTGTCAGTGGGAGCCCATTAAATGATCAGGTTGCGCAATGCAAAGTTTTTGATTTCGACGTCCGTTCTGGCCGCTCTGGCGGTTTGGCAGGCACCGGCACAGCAAGCGCCTGCGCCTCCCCAGCAAGCGCCCGCACCGGCACAGCAAGCACCCGCACAGCAACCGCCTCAACAGCCGGCCGCGCCTGCGGGAGCTGTGTACAATTTGCTGGACGCTTCGCTGACCCAAGTCGTAGATCAGCTCGCAAAGCAGCTAAAAATCAATATCCAGATCGATCCGCGCGTCAAAGGCACCATCACGCTCAATACCTACGGAGAGACGCGGGATCTGGATCCGCGCAATCTGCTGGACATGATTCTGCGCGTCAATGGTTTCGGCATGGTGCAGGAGGGCGAGATATTCCGGATCGTTCCGCTCGCCGATGTCGTCCGCCAGCCGATCCCCTTCCAGGTCAACGGCAAGGATATCCCGTCCGACGATCAACTCATGCTGAACCTGGTTTTTTTGAAGTATGTCAACGTCGATGAGCTCAGCAAAGTGATCCAGGAATTCATGGACCCGAATGCGGTGATAAAAGTGTATCCTCCCGCAAATCTCATGTTCATCCTGGACAGCCGGCGTAACATGGCCCGCCTGATGGAGCTGGTGGCGCTCTTCGATAGCGATACCTTCGCCGGGGAACGGGTCCGTCTGTATGAGCTGCATAACGCGCGGCCCTCCGACCTGGTCAAGGAGCTGGACAATATCCTCAAATCTATTTCGCTCGACAGTAAGAACTCCACCGTGCGATTCCTGGCGGTGGATCGCATCGGGACGCTGATCGCCGTGGCGCCGAACACGGGCGCGTTTGACGCTGTCGAGACGTGGATCAAAAAACTAGATGTAGCGGTTTCCATCACCAGCGGCGTCATCGATACCTACGTCTATCACGTTCGCTATGGCAGCGCCGTGTGCCTGGCGATGGCGATGAATCAGCTGTACGCGCCCGCCGGTTCGGCTGGATCCTACGGATACGGCGGGGGCGGGTATCCCCAGGCAGGTCCTTACGGCGGAGGCTATGGCGGGGCTTACGGCGGTGGTGGTGGCGGCTATGGCGGGGCTTACGGCGGTGGTGGCTTTGGCGGTACTCAGGGAGGCGCGTTCGGAGGTGGCGGCGGCGGATACGGCAGCCAGAACAGCTTCAATAACGGATTCGGCGGTGCCGGCGGCTGCGGAGCATCGGCTGGTATGGGCGGTGGCATGGGGGGTGGATACGGTTATCCCTCTTTTGGAGGCTATGCGGCGCAAACGGTGGCCGCCCCCGCTGCCATTTCGCCGGGAGGCGTACTTGCCGGTACGGCAACGGCTGCGGCAGCGCCGTCAGCGGCCAGCGGAACCGCCCAGAACCCGCCGCGGATCGTCCCCAATCCGCTGGATAATTCCCTGCTGATTCAGGCCGACGCCCAGCAGTACCAGGGCATTCTGAAATTGCTGAAGGAGTTGGATGTCGCGCCGCGCCAGATCCTGCTCGAAGCCAAAATCTACTCGGTGATCATGAGCGGAAGCTTCGCGATGGGCGTGAATTACTACTATCAGCAGGTCAGCGGGAAGGAGCGCAAGCCACTGGCGAGCCTGGTGAATAACGCTACGCAGTTGTCGGCGGGAATGTTGGTCGGACAAGCCAAGGAACTGCTCGCGTTCTTAAGCTTGTCGGACAACGCTACGAACGCACGCGTGATCTCCGAGCCCAGCCTGATCGCCACCGACAGCATTCCGGCTACGATCAACGTCGGCGCGCAGGTTCCTGTGCTGACCGGTACGGTCATTACGCCAGGCGGCGGAACCAATACGCAAACCCAAGGCATTTCCTCGCATGATACGGGCGTAACCATGCAAGTGAATGCGCGGGTGAATCCCAGCGGCGTGGTTACGTTGATCATCGATCAGGAAGTCAGTAGCCCCACGGCCACCACCACGTCCAGCATCCCGACGCCGTCTTTCAACCAGCAAGTGGTGCAAACCCAGATCACCATGCAGGATGGCGATACCGTTGCGATCGGAGGCTTGATCTCGGAAAACACCTCCAGTGGCTCTGCCGGCATCCCGGGGCTGAACCGCCTCCCCTACGTGGGCGGGCTGTTTGGCAGTAAGACTTATAGTCACGACCGTACCGAGCTGATTATCTTCATGACCCCCCACGTCATCTACGACACCAACGATCTTTTGGAAGCCAGCGAGGAATTGAAGGCCGGCGTCCGAAAAATACGCAAGTACATTCACTAGTAGCGGATACCTTAGTCTAGCGGCGAAGCGCGGGTCCGTTCGCGCCCGGTTTTTCGCCATTCGATCCCGCGTGGCCGTTTTTCGCTGCTAAAGTTTGTTTCTGAAGCTGTCGAGTGTTATCAATTGAGACAGTCCCAGACGGTTTCAGAGCCCCAGGCAGGGAGCGCAAGTATCACTTTTTGCTTGACTTGAACCGCCGGAGGGTGGTATCTATATTCTGACTGCGTCCAGGGTGTAACAGCTTTTGCGGTTTTTAGGCGGCATTCATTGACCGTGGATCCCGCGAGCACACAGCAGTATTTAAGAGAAGTCGAAACAAAATGAGCTTTAAAAGAGTGACGAGCACGGAGCAGCCGACAGGTTATCGAGAGGCTCGAGTCCCTTTTACGGGACGACAGGATTGAGGCTCAGGTTGAAAAAGAGAACTTCCATCAATTCAAATTTTAGATTTCACAAGGAGAAGGAAATGGCAGATTTTCGCAGATGTCTTTATGCGCTCGCCCTAGTGGCCCTGCTCGCGGGGCTTACGGTGCCGGCAAGTGCGCAAGCGTTTCAATGTCAAACTAACACGTCGAACGTGCCCCTAGTTCGGGCAGAGGGTTATACGGAACTGTTGGGCGACATCCTACTGGATTGCACGGGTGGAATTCCCACCGCGCCAAACCAGTCGGTGCCCACGGTCAACCTCACGGTGGCCCTCGACCAGGGTGTCAACATCACCAGCCAGGTCACGGCGATCGTCAACAGCGTCGAATTTCTGGAAGCGTTGGTGATCATCGACGAGCCGAACTCGCCGTCCAATCCGACCCGGCCCCTCCTGAACTGCGGACGCACCTCAGCGCCGGACAACACCCCCGCCGGGGCGGGCGTCTGCCCGATCACCGGTGACGGAGTTCACGGCGGAGGATCAACCGGCGCAGCGAACACTTACGACGGCACGGCTAATCATCCTAACGTGTTCCAGGGCCGTTCCTTTAGACTCATCGGTGGAGCGCCGAACCAGATGGTCTTCTCTGGTCTTCCCGTCGATCCCCCCGGAACGGTTTGCCCCAACCAGCCGTCGCAGCCGCTCTGCCACCGTTTCATCCGCATCACCAACATCCGCGGTGACGCCACCGCCGTGGCGGTGGTCTCCTCGACCAACACCCGGCCGATCAAT
This sequence comes from Bryobacteraceae bacterium, assembly GCA_036003585.1. Classification (GTDB taxonomy): domain Bacteria; phylum Acidobacteriota; class Terriglobia; order Bryobacterales; family Bryobacteraceae; genus Palsa-187. The sequence continues at coordinate 112,573 of DASYSG010000019.1, forward strand.
GCTTCGCTGAACGCCAACCCGTTCTCCGGTCTCCCGGTGGACGCCCAGTCAAGGCCGATCGCGACGGTTCAGCTCGGATTGAGCGGCGGACTCAACGCGCCCAAGCTCGACTTCATCCAGTGCAGCCAACTGGGACCCACGCCGGGCAACCCAGGACAGTCACAGAACCTGATATGGACGTTCCAGGAGTCTTTCAATAACGTCTTCAAGGCGCAGAGTTTGACTCAGACCCTGAATAACGGCACCGCTAAACCCAACTACAAGTACAACGGTGGCGTGGGTCTTGGCGGCAACCCGAACACACAGCAGGGCGTCCTCCTTAATCAGAACGTTCCGGGCGCTGTGTATGACTCCGAAAGCGGTTTCGTCAACGCGTTTGCGGCTACTCAGGGCGATAACCCCTCCAACCCGCTAACCGGTACCCCCGGCGCTGGTGTGCCTTTTGATAATACGGGCGGCGCTGCCAACACCGGCTTTGCCAAAGCTGGAATCGCTTCGCAGGGCACTCGCCTGTGGCTCGGCTTCTCCAGCATTCAGGCCGGCACCAGCGTATCCGTTCCCAACGTCATCGCCCTGACTAGCGTAGTTGGCGGTGCCCAAACCGGCGTGGCGGTCCTGATCAATGGCGCCAACGCCAACAGTGGTTTCGGTGGGTCTCCTGCTGGCCCGGGGAGTACAACCGTAGCCGGCGCCGGAACTGGCGGATTCGCTGTCTACGAAGTCTTCTTTGCGGACCCCACTGCTCTCGAGAGGGCGGCGATTAAAATGACTGTGTCGGGATTCCCGAACCTGCCATTGAATTTGCCGACACCTGGAGCGCCCCCGTCGCAGGTCACGGGTAGCTTCGCTCCGTTCTACGCTCAAGTGCCGGGTGTTCGCGAGGCAGCCTTCCTCTCAGGCTCGGAAGTCACCGGCGTACCCGGAGTTCTCGCCGGTACTCTGCCAATTCCACGCTTCCTGCAGCTGGCGCCGGCAGTGACCCTCTTCCAGATCAATCGCTGCTCCTGTAACCTGCTGTTCCCGTATGTCACCAATGCTCCGACTGTGGGTGGAGCCTTCGATACTGGTATCGCTATCGCCAACACCTCGTTCGATCCCGGCGGCAGCAACGGGTTCTTCGGTTCTCAGCAGTCGGGTCCAGTGCAGCTCTGGTTCTACAACAAGAACAACGGAGCGGCACCCGCGGAACCCAACTTCGGCAATGGTCAACTAAACACCCAGTGCACCAACTCCACTACTCCTGGTAGTTGTGGCACAGGCATCACCAGCGTACCTGCCGGTGGATTGCTCACCTACTCGCTGTTCTTTGGTGGCGTCATTAACGCCCTTCCGGCTGCTACCCCGCAGGTTCTGCTGCCCGCAAATACCGGGCTTCCGACCGGCGTCACGGGTTTCACCGGCTACATCATCGCTCAGGCGCGATTCCAGTATTGCCATGGATTCGCCTACATCAGCAAGCAGGGCGCTGGATTCAACGATTCCACGAATACCTCTATGGGTTATCTGGCGATCGTCCTGGATCGGCCTGCTGGTACCATTGCCCTCAGCCCCGACGGCTTAGGTGGCTTCAATGGCAGCATCACTCTGGGCCTGCCGCGCACCGCGTCGAGCCCCGGAGAAAACGACGGGCACTAAGCAGTACGTTCGGTAGTACAGGAAGGGAGGAGCTTCGGCTCCTCCCTTTTTTGCATTTGCAGACAGACGTTCATCTCCAAACATTTAGGCCACAATTTGCTCTTGGGTTTAGAGTCTCCGAGTGCTATAATCACTAATGTTCCCGCCCGCGTCCTGCGATTTATCCCTAGAGGTTCTTCATGTTGAAACCACATCTGTCCCTGGTCGTTCTGGTGCACTTGGCTGCCGCCGCGGCCGTGTCCGGTCAGACCAGCTACGTCTTCCAGCTACCGCGCTCGGTCCCAAGCGGAATCACGCCGAAAATCACCGCCGTCGGTGACAATGACGCGAGCCGGACCGTGAGCTCTGCCAGCTCGGCCGCGTTGATTGGCGCTTCCAAGGTGATTGCGACGCCGAACGGATCAACGTTCTACATCCTGACGCCGAATGGGGTCCTCGCGGCGAACTCGACGTTAAGCACCCTGACTCCGCTCAGCGCCATTTCCGGCGCCGCCACGGACGCGCAGGTCTCGCCTGACGGCAGATATCTATTCGTCGCTGCCGGCCACCTGTATATCGTCAACACCACCACCGGCGCTCTGGCCGCCAACGTTGATACCGGGCTTCCGCCTGGCGCGACACCCCTGGCAATAACGTTCAGCCACGATTCAAAGACGGCATGGATCCTGTCCAACACCAACACCAACACTGCGAGCACCATCACGAGCATGGATCTCGGCACTCTGCTGGCGTCGGCCACGCAGCTAAATCTTCCGGCCAACGCATCATCCATGGTCCTTTCGCCGGGCAACCTGCTGTACGTCATGACCAGCGGGAGCCGTATTTACGAAATCGATCCCCTGAAGTTGGCGATTACCACCCTGGGGTCGATCGACGTGCCCGGAACGGGAGTCCCCGGTCCTCTGCAGTTCACGCCGGATGGGGCCAATGCCTATTTCGTAAACCTCGTCGGCTGTCCTCTCTGTTCGCCTATTTTCAAACTGAATGTTCAGAGCCACGCCATCACCTCCTGGCTGCCGTCCGATGGCAGCGCGCCGCCGGTACTCGACCAGGTTCTGGTGGCCGGAAATAGCCGCGTGTTTGCCTGGTCGTCGGCGCTGACACAACTCTGGGACATCTCTCCGTCGTCGGTCGCGGTAACGCCCGCGGTAATCGGCTCCGGGTTTCTGAAGACCAATACCGTTCTCGCCGCCGCTGTGTCCAACGAAATCCCTTCAGCCCGCTTCCTCTATCTGTTGTATCCAGACCTGAGTTTCGACCGGATAACCCTCGCAGATAACAATGCCGCGCAGCAAAGCCGGCTGGACCTCGCCAATGGCAGTCTTCTGCAATTCGTTTCGATTCCGGCTCAAACCAGCACTGCGATTCCGCCTCTAAGCCTGTCTCTCGTAAACGCGAGCCAGACCCTGGCTCCCAGCGCGCCCACTGTACTGACTGGACAGGTTGTAGACTCCGCGGGACGTCCCGTGATGGGCGCCTCCGCGGTATTCTCCGCCGATGTGGCCTCAGGAATTGGGATCACAACCACCAGCGTGACTACCACCGCGGGGGGGTGGGCGGAAACCGCCGCCCTAGCGCCTGCGGCTCCCGGCAACTATACCGTGACTCTCTGCTCCCCTTCCTGCGGCTCCGGTGGCCTTTCCGGCAATTTCTCACTCACCGTGTCGAACATCGTATCCGGAGGAAGCGCCCAGATGTTCATCTACGAGGGCGATGGCCAGCTCCTCAACCAGGGTCAATCCACCGTCCAGACGGGCGTCCCACTCACCGTTAAGATTACCGACGCGAGCGGAAATCCCCTGGCGGGCGTCCCCGTGACCTTTCAAATTAACTCCGGGGGCATCGGATTCCTCCCCAATACCCAAAGCCAGATCATCACAGACCAGTTCGGTCTGGCGAAAACTGATTACGTAAGCGCCAACATCCTTTCAAACGACCATTTCTTCCTCAGCAAAGTGCACGCCAACTCTGTCTATGGAGACCTGGACTTCTTCGAGATCACCTACGTCAGCTCCAATGCTCTCCCGGCACCCTATACGACACCGAAGAATGATTCCCGGACGATACCCGTACCGCAGGGCGGAGTTGGGTCCATTCCAATCGTCACCCAAACCTTCACCGGGGATAACCAATCCATCCCGAACGTTGGGTTGAGACTCATTGACGATCCGTCGAATCCCACGCCGAATTCAGCGGTCGCGTCATGCGTAGGCTCGTCTCGCGCAGACAACAATGGCGTCTCCACGTGCATCGTGCACGCGATTTGCCAGCCCAATGTAAGTCTCCCGCACGATTTTGCCATCTTCCTCCGGGTGGGGGAATTGAACCCCTTTCGTTATACCATTCGCATGACGCAAGGAGTCGCAACGTCCCTGCGACCGGTCTCCCTTCTCAACCAGTCGGGGAACCCGGGAAACTCCTTTACGCTTACAGCACAGGTGACCGACGGCTGTGGCCAGCCGATAGCGGCCTCCGGCCTGACTTGGGGCATCCTGCAAGGTTCGGCACCGGCCCTGCTTGTCAATCCGTCGGGCTCTTCCGATACGGGCGGGAACCTGACCACTGGCGTCACTCTCGGTCAGACCGCCGGAGTCGTGCGGATCCAGCTTTCGGGTTCGGGTCTGGCACCCATCACTTTCAGTATCACGAATCAAATCATCCTCACCTCGATCGCCGTGGTGCCACCGCTTCCGCCGTCCGTCACCGTCGGTCAGCAATTCCAGCCGTTGACCTTCGTGGTGGGCAACGCGAATCACGTTCCGGTGGCCGGCGTTCCGGTGACGTTCTCGGTGACGACCGGCAGCGCCACCCTTAGCCCGCTTAGCGCGAACACGAATGCGCAAGGTCTGGTGCAGACCACGGTCACTGCGGGTGCGACTGCCGGAAATATCGTGGTCACCGCTACAGCCGGCGGCCTCTCTGCCACCGCGACTCTATCGTCTCATGTCCCGGGACCGGCGCTCACGAACAAGAGCTTTACGAACGCTGTCAGCGGGACCGTCGGAATGACGCCTTGCGGCCTCGTCACTGTCACAGGAAACGGCGTCGCCCCTGGGGTTCAGGGCGTGGTCGCCGCTGCGAGCTTCTTCGGTGCGTACCCGTACACTTTGGCGGGACTCAGCATCACGGTGAACAATACTCCGGCTCCGATTCAATCGGTCGCCAATGATCAACTTGGGCAGCACGCCACCTTCCAGGCGCCGTGCGATCTTACCGGCAGCACTGATGGCACCCAGGGTGTTACCGTCGTAGTCAGCGCCAACGGCGCCGACACCACTGTCAATGCCGTTCCGGTGTTTCCGTTCCAACCCGGCATCTTCACCAGCGCGGGTAGCAATGGCAAAATCTATGGCGCAGTGATCCGCGAGGTGGACGGCACCTACGTGACGGCCGCCAACCCGGCCCGGCCAGGCGAGAAAATCTACGTGGTAGTCACCGGCCTCGGCCAGACGACTCCGACGCTGATCACGAACTCGGCCGGCACGGGATCGCAGAGCGTGAATGTGCCGCTGGCGGTGTTCCTGGGCGTCGACGGTGCACACCTCAACGGCGCGAATGCGCTTTCCGCCCACTATCTGTTTGGATCGATCGGCTCGTACCTGGTCGAATTCCAGCTTCCGAAAGATGCTCCCACCGGGACCGACCAACAGTTGCTGGTGGTTGCGCTGATCAACAACGGGAACGATTTCGTGCTCGGCAACACTGTGCTAATTCCGGCGGTGGGCACTCCCTAACCGCAGTTCCGCATAGGGTCGGGGGAGGGCCTGAACGGCCTCCCTCGTACTCTCACCAGACAGCTTCCCAAGCGCGAGACAAATCAGTCGCGATACTGCACGGTCATGCCCAAGGCGCCCAGGGATCCGTAATCCCCAGCCCCTTAGCGAAATCCGTATTCACCGCGATGGAACCGGGAGGACCGGCGGACGGGTCATTCTGTATGGGAACTTCCTTTTGGCCCCAGCTGGGCGCCCACGCGTAGCCATACATCTGTCGTGCCGCCATGGTCTTCATTGGATCCCAGCCCCAAACCATGATCTGGGTGTCGATCTTGTACCCTTGGTCCGCCAGGGTCTGCGCCATGGCAGATCTGCCGCCCAGGTCAGGGATGTTGCGCATTATCTGGACTGCGGGCGGCTGCGCGGCCCAGTAAGCATCCATCTCGTTCGTTGGGGCGGCAGCAGGAGCCGCTTGGTTCGCAGCGGCCGCCGATCCATTCGGTTGCGCGCTGGCCGGTTGCGCACTGCCCGGTTGCGAGCTGGCGGTGGCCGACGGCACGAAGACGCCGGATGCCATCGTGGGATTCGCCGACGTGCTGCCGGGGTTCTTCACCGTGACAAGAAACTGACGAACGCCGGAATCCTGACTCTGCGTGCTTTGAATATCGATCTCCAGGTTCGAATTATTACCAGATTGCGAGAGATATCCTTCCAGCGCGGAAGTCAGTTGCGCCATGAAGGAATCCGTTGATCCTGAAGGAGTTGTTTGCTGAGGGGAAAGACCCGACAGAATGCTCGACGATTGCGAGTCCGAGACTGAACCGACCATATACCGTGTTGCCTCCGGCAAGGGAAGTGCAACTCGGTCGCCAATTTATCGCGTACGATATTACTTTGTTGCGGGACCGGCAACGAAGTTAACCTGGATCGTATAGGTCTGGTTCAGAGGCTGCACCACCAGCTCCACGGTAATCGGACCTCCTCTGCGCTTGGCCGGATCCCCAGGCTCGTAGCGGAAGACCACCGGGACGTCGGCGCCAGCTCTGACGAACATTTGTTCGACCTTCGCGCTGAAACCTGGAATTTCGGGAACGGCCAACTCCAGTTGCACCGAGCCCGGCATTCCGTTGTGGAAAACAACTTTGTCCTCGGAGACGCTGTTCGATGCCAGCGTGACTTGCAGCTTGTCTACGCCGACTTGTTGCAGGATGCTTTTGGCCGCATTCGCCAGGGTTTGGTCGTCGAAAACCTTCGGCAGGTCGTCTTTGGTATCGTTGCCAGGCGGGGTAGTGGAGGTCGGACGCTGACCCGTTGCCGGATCCATGGGAGTGTTTCCCACGACTTTGACCTCGTTGTTGTACCAGACCCACTTGCCGTTCTCGATCTTCCAGGTGGTTACCGATGGAACCATCCCCTGAAATTCCTGGCCGATAACATTCATCGTTCTGGAGAGCCGGGCAGTCACCGTGGCCTTGGTAAAGTCATCGTTGAAAACCAGTTTATCGATGGTGAAGCCCTTCAGCTGGACCTTGCCGGAATTGAAGTAATCGTCCTTGGTATCGTCGGCGATCATGTCGTAGGCCTTCCGAAAGTTCCCCTCGACGTGATACTGCAGGAATTCGGTAACACGCGCGCGCAGGGCCTTATCTGCTTCGGCGGCGGCAGTCTGTTGCTGGCCGAACGCGATCAGGGGCAGCAGGATAATAGCCGCGATCAAACTGGCTCTTTGCATGGGCATGTGCCTCATAGACGCGCAGGCGCGCATTTCGTCCCGTTTTCGGGAGGTTGATTTGGCTGGGACGCAGGGATTCGAACCCCGATACACAGCTCCAGAGGCTGCAGTCTTACCGTTAGACGACGTCCCAGTGTACTGTCTCAGTTTATCACTGCCGGTTTCGGCGATGCCTATTCCTGCCGCAGCGCCGAAGCCGGGTCGATCCGCGTCGCTCGCCGGGCCGGTAGGTAACAAGCAAGCAGCGCAACCGCCGCCAGCAGGCCCGCCACGCCCAACAACGTCATGGGATCGATTCCAGCCGCGCCTACCAGCACGCTGCGGAAGAGAGAGCTCATCGCGTAGGCTCCGGCGAGCCCGATCGCAATCCCTATTGCCGACAGCGTCAGGCCCTCGCCCAGCGTTTCTCGCAGCACATCGCTGGGGCGGGCACCCAGGGCGATCCGCACACCCAGTTCCCTCTGCCGCTGCGTGACTGCGTACGCATTGACGCCGTAGATACCTACCACCGCCAAAATCAGCGCCAGTGCCGCGAACGCTCCCATCAGCTGCGATTGGAACCGGGGCTCAGCGAACTGATCCGAGAAGGCCTGTTGCATGCTTCCCATTTGATCCACGGGCTGTTCTTTGTCGAGATCGCCTATCTCGCCACGAATGGCGGGCGCCAGCGCGGTCGCGTTGCCGCGCGACCGTATCGTCAGGTAGGTGATGGTGGACCAAACGCCCTGCGCCAGGGGCGAGTATAGAATCGGCTCCGGCGCGGCGCCCAGATCGCCCAGCTTGACGTTGCCCGCTACTCCCACGATTTCAGCGCGAACCGTATCCGAGAATCCGTTTTGTCCCAGAACCACCGGATTGATCAGCAACTGGCGCCCCACTGGATCCTGATTAGGGAAATGCACTGTAGCGAAAGCTTCATTGATAAGAACCACGCGCGGAGCATCCGCGTTGTCGTGGCCGGTGAAATCGCGGCCGCGTTTGAGCCCGATCCCCAGCGTGTGCAGATATCCCGGGCTGATGCTCACATAGCCCACATCGGGCCGCTCCGCCGGGCCCCGCGGAGGCGCCGTATCCAAATCGAACGGCACATACATGGTCAGGCCAGACAAGGGCAGGTTGCTTCCCATGCCGACGCTCTCCACGCCCGGCAGAGCCGCGATCTTTTCCTTCGCGCGCGTCTGGAACTGAAATGCCTGAACCGCGTTATAGCGTGCTACCGGGAGAAACAGGCGAAGCGTGAGAACCTGCTTGGCATCGAAGCCTAAATCGATGTCAGCCATGCGGCGCAGGCTTTCCGTCATCAGCGCGGCGCCCGCGAGCAGTACCAAGGCCACGGCCACCTCAATCACGACCATGGTCTGCCGGAAGCGCTGGCGGCCTCGCCCTCCGGTGGATCCGCGGCTTGCGTCGTTGAGCGTGTCGCGCACATCGTAGCGTGCCAGAGAAAGCGCCGGAGCCAGCCCGAATAGAACACCGGTCAGCACCGCGATCCCCATAGTGAAGAGCAATACCAGGAGATTCAATCGGATCGGCGCCGTGGTCGGAATCGCGTTGATGGGGACGAAGCCCGGAGCCAAATCGATTAGCAGTGCCGCAAAGCCGAGCCCCAGCCCGGCTCCCATCAGCGCCAGCATCACACTCTCTGTAAGCAGTTGCCGGACAACCCTTAAGGGTGTCGCGCCCATGGAAACGCGCACTGCGATTTCCCGCCCTCGCGCGGCCGACCTCGCCAGCAGCAGGCTCGCGACGTTGGTGCACGCCAGCAGCAGCACCGCGCCTACCGCCGCGAACAACACCAGTAGCCGCGTTCGCAGCCGGCCGTTGACCACGTACTCCTGCAGCTCCTGAACTTGAATGGTCCAGCCGTTATTGTTTTTCGGATAGGCTTCGGCCAGCGACCGACCCAGCGCAGTCATCTGTGCCGCAGCCGCGCCGCGCGACGTATTCAACCGCGCGATGACGGTGAGATAGCGGTAATCGCGATTAGCCGGATCGATCACCGCCGGAACCCATACCTGATGCCGCCTCGACAGAAACTGAAAATCGGGTCCCATCACTCCGATGATGGCGTAGGGTGTCTGGTTGAGCCGGATCGTCCGGCCCAGGACATTCGGATCGCCGCTGAGAGTATTTTGCCAGGTGTCGTAACCAATCACGGCAACTTTGCTGACGCCGGAGGTCGAGCCCGATCCAGAAGATGTGGTGCCGTCCAGGCCGTCTTCGCCCTGCAGGAATGTCCGGCCCAGAACGGGCTTCACGCCCAGCGTCTGGAAGAATTCCGCCGTGACCCGCGCGCCGTAAATCTGCACCGGCTTGTCCAGCCCGGTCAGAGTGTACGTCGACGATGCCCAGCCGGCGAATGAGGAAAAAGACTTGGCCTTGCGCCAGTCCAGAAAATTTCCGGAAGAGGCTCCGCGGATCTGTCCCTGCGGATCCGTGTCCCAGATCACCACCAGCTCCGACGGATTCTGATAACGCAGAGGGTGCAGGATCAGCGCATCTACCACGCTGAACATCGCCGTATTCGCGCCGATGCCGAGCGCCAGTGCCAGAATCACGGCCAAGGTCATGCCCGGTGAGCGCCATAGCACTCGCGCGCCGAAGCGAATGTCCTGGAACAGCGTTTGCATTATGCTTCAGCGATGGTCGGGTTCCTCAACTCGCCGATGCCGGAGATGCGTATGATGACTTCTTCGCCGGGCTTCAGCCACCGTGGCGGCTTGCGGCCGAATCCCACGCCTGCGGGAGTGCCCGTGATGAAAACGTCGCCCGGCTCTAGTGTCACCGCGGTCGAAACGTATTCGATCAGCTCCGGAACGCGGAATACCATCTCGCGGGTGTTGGAACTTTGCAGCGTTTCGCCCCCGATTTCGAGCGAAATGTCCAGCGCATGCGGGTCCGGAATCTCATCTTTCGTTACGATCCAGGGCCCCATGGGAGCGAAGGTATCAAAAGTTTTGCCCATCAACCACTGCGTGGTGGCGGTCTGGAAATCGCGTGCGCTGACGTCGTTGACGATGGTGTATCCCAGTACATGATCGAGCGCTCGCGCGGCCGGAATATGGCGGCCGCCGCGACCGATCACGAAAGCGAATTCCGCCTCGTAATCCGGCTTGCGCGATGCTTTCGGCAGCACAATTGGATCGCCGGGGCCGATCACCACGTTCGAAAACTTACTGAAAATTGTGGGGACCTTGGGAATCTCCGACTTTGATTCCGCCGCATGATCGCGATAATTCAGCCCTACGCAGATAATCTTGGGCGGACGCGGCACCGGCGCCATCAACTTCACCGAGGCCAGGTCGAAAGACGGACCTCGCGCGTCCGGCACGCGCCCCGCGGCGCACACGGTGAGCATATCCACGCCCAGCCCTTGGACTCTGTTTCCCTCCACAATGCCGGCTTCCGCAACGGACCCCGGCTGTTGAAATGTCACCAGTCGCATAGACGTTTCAGAGTACACCATAATGGAAGATCCATGCCCCGTAACACGCGTATTGAACGTGCTCTCCTCAGCGTCACTGATAAGACGGGGATCGTCGAATTTGCCCGGGCGCTCACCGCTATGGGTGTCGAGATCCTGTCCACCGGTGGAACGTTCCGAGTATTGAAGGAAGCGGGCATAGCGCCGCTGCGCGAGGTTGCGGACGTCACCCAGTTTCCCGAGATGCTGGACGGCCGGGTCAAGACCATTCATCCCCGCATCGCCGCCGGAATTCTGGCGGTCCGCTCTAAGCCCGAGCACATGCGAGCCATCGCCGAGCACGGCATCCCGCGTATCGATCTGGTGGCTGTGAGTCTGTATGAGTTCGAGAAAGTGGCGGCGAAGCAGGACGCATCCCTCGAAGAGCTGATCGAGAATATCGATATCGGCGGTCCGACTATGATCCGGGCAGCGGCCAAGAACTGGCAGGATGTGGCGGTGATTACCGCTATCGCCGATTACGCCGCGATCATCGACGAACTCAAGGCAGGAGAGTGTTCGCTTTCAGAGGAAACGCACTGGAAGCTAGCGAAGAAGGCCTTCGCAACGACGGCAGCCTACGACCGCGCCGTCAGCGCTCGCCTGGCCGGAATTCCTCCTACGGGTGAAGCTCTTCCCGGCACGCTCGATATCCGCGCGCCGCGTACCATGGCGCTCCGCTACGGCGAGAATCCCCACCAGTCCGCCGCGCTCTACGCGAACGGCAAGAGCGGGATAGCCGGAGCTGAGCAGCTTCACGGCAAGGAGCTCTCCTATAACAATCTGGTTGATCTCGATGCCGCGTGGCAGTTGGTTCTCGAATTTGAGCAGCCCGCAGCGGCGATCATCAAGCACACCAATCCATGTGGTTGTGCGCAAGGTTCCACGCTGGCCGAAAGCTATCGCAGGGCATTCGAGGCCGATCCCGTGTCCGCGTTCGGAGGTGTACTGGCATTCAATCGTCCGGTCGATGTCGAGACCGCTCAGGAAATCGCCAAGACATTTGTGGAAGCGATCGCAGCCCCGGATTTTTCAGGCGACGCTCTTGGTATTCTTACCGCGAAAAGGAATCTTCGTCTCCTGCGTGTGATTGTTGAGCCGCCCGGTGTGGTGGTGAAATCCATTAGCGGCGGGTACCTCGCCCAGACTCCGGACGCGCACATTCTGGCTCGTGAGGAGACGCGCGTGGTCACCGGTCGCGCCCCGACGGAGCAGGAGTGGATCGCGCTCGAGTTTGGCTGGAAAGTGTCGAAGCACGTGAAATCGAACGCGATCGTGTATGCGCGAGCCGGCCAGACTATCAGCGTCGGGGCGGGGCAGATGAGCCGCGTGGATTCGGTCAAGGTCGGCGCGATGAAAGCCGTGCTGCCGCTTACCGGATCGGTCGTGGCTTCGGACGCTTTTTTCCCTTTTCCCGACGGCGTCGAGGAAGCGGCCAAGCATGGCATTACCGCGGTGATCCAGCCCGGAGGGTCGGTGAACGATAACGACGTGATCGCGGCCGCCGACCGGTTAGGGCTGGCGATGGTGTTCACTGGCGTGCGGCATTTCCGGCATTAAAGCTGCAGAAAAGCAGAAAAGGGGACAGCTCCTAGTTTCGAGAGAGTCAGCTAGTGTAAATAAATCCAGGAGCTGTCCCCTTTTCTGCGCTCCGGAAACCAGGACCTATCCCCTTTTCATTTGTCGCTATACAACTTCAGCTGATTGTCCACGTTGACCACGCCCTTGACCTTCTTCGAGATCTCAGTGGCCTTCTTGCGGCCCTTCTCCGTGTGGACCCTGCCCTTGATGGTGACGACGCCGTCCTTGACGGTGACATCCAGCGCCGCGCCCCGAACGTCCGCATCGCTCGCGAGCCGCTGCCGCACATTGTCTGAAATCGCGTCATCGGATACCGCCGACTTCTGCTGGGCGACCAGCATCGGCACGACCAGGATTACCAACAGCAACAGAGCTTTAAGCCTCGGTAGCATCCCCTTATTCTACTCTTACGTGCCGGCCATTCCGCGCCAATCCGTCGCCGCCAGGAATTCCGGGTCCTGGCGCCAGTTTGGCCGGACCTTCACGAAAGTTTGCAGGAAAACCTTCTTACCCACCAGCGTCTCGATCTCCCGCCGAGCCAGAGTGCCGATCTTCTTGAGCAGCGCCCCGCCCGCGCCGATCAGGATGGCTTTCTGCCCCGGACGCTCGATGTAAATTGTCGCCGCGATGCGCACCAGCCCGGGAGTGTCCTCCCAGTTCTCGATCATCACCGCCACGGCATGGGGCACTTCCTGGCGTGTCAGGTGCAGCACCTTCTCGCGAATGATTTCCGCGGCCAGAAAACGCTCCGGCTGATCCGTCAAGTGATCCTTGGGATACAGCGCCGGACCCTCCGGCAGCCGCGCCAGGGTCTCTTTTCGAAGAACCTCGACCCCGTCGCCCTTGAGCGCCGAAATGGGCACATACGCCGCAAAATCGTGCATTTCGCGGTACCGCTCGATCAGGGCCAATAACTTGGCCTTCTCGCGCAGCTTGTCGATCTTGTTGAAGACTGCGATGGCCGGGGCTCCGGTCTTCTTGACCAGGTCGACAGCTCCCGCGTCGTCGTCGCTAAAACGAGCCGTCGCGTCTACCAGAAACAGCACCACGTCCGCATCGGCCGATGCGCGAACCTGGTCCATCATTCTTTTGTTGAGTAAGGTCGATGATTCGTGGATGCCCGGCGTATCCACGAACACAATTTGCGCCCCAGGCAGCCTCAGCACGCCCTGAATGGCTGTGCGCGTGGTCTGCGGCCGCGGCGCCACAATGGCCAGCTTGGTTCCCATCAGCGCGTTCAGCAGTGTGGATTTTCCCGCGTTAGGCCGCCCCAGGATCGCGACGAAACCCGCTCTATGCTTCATTTTTGGCTGCTTTCGCGACTCTCACCTGATCCACGCGCAGATTGTTAGACGCCAGCACTTTGATCTGGATGCCGTCGCGCTCGGCTTCCTCGCCAACTGTGGGAACATGCCCCAGCCACTCGGTGATCAGACCGCCGACGGTGGTCGATTCGGTGCCTTCCTGCGGCCGAAATCCCACCAGATCCTCCAGGCGGCCCAGGTCGAAGCTCCCGGAGACCACGTAGCTGCCGTCCGGCTCTTCATGAAAATCTCGCTCCGGCTCATGCTCGTCGTGAATCTCGCCGACAATCTCCTCCACCATATCTTCCAGCGTGACGATACCGGCAGTGGACCCGTACTCGTCCACCACCACCACCATATGCACGCCTTCTTCCTGCATTTCCTTCAACAGGTCGTTCACCGGCTTGGTTTCCGGGACCATGCGGATGGGGCGCAAAATGTCGCGCACCTTGCGCTTGGCGCGCTCGTCTTCATCCAGCTCGAACATGTCACGGACGTGCACGAATCCGGTGATGGAATCGATATCGCCGTCGAAGGCGGGAATGCGGGAGTACTGTTGTTGGATGGCTAGCTCGCGCAATTCGTCGAGCGTCTCATCCTGGCGGATGGCGACGACGCGTGGCCGCGGCGTCAACACTTCGCGCACGGTCTTATCGCCGAAGGCTACCACGGACTGGATCAGCTCGCGGTCGCCTTCCTCGATGATGCCTTCCTCTTCGCCGGCGCTTATCAGTGCCTCAATGTGCTCTTCGGCGGCTGTTTCTTCTCCCGGCGCGGGCCGGCCCAGTTCGAACAGCGATTGCAGAAATTCCACGCTCCAGGTCAAGGGCCGCGCTGCTAGAGCCAGTGCGCGAAACACGGGCACCAGCGCTGCCAGCCCGCGGCCGTCGGTCTTGCGATACACGATCTGCGGGATCAGGTGCGCCCCCAGCACTGTTCCCAGGCCGGTGAGGAGAAAAGCCCCGGCGAGCGCTTCCCATAGCGGCGAGCCTTGCCACGTGATCGCCACGATCAGGCAGCCCAGAATGCCCAGGCCGATGTGCTTGACCAGGGAAAATGTCAGCGCGCCGCGTTCGGTTTCGAGCCCGATCTGGGGCTCCATCTCTTCCCGGAAGAATATCAGTGCGGGTAGCTCACGCGTGCGGATTCGCAGGCTCTCGAGGTACAGCAGTTGGATGCAGGTGACCAGCGTGACGAGCAGAGCGACCGCCGCGGCCGCCAATGTCAGCAACAAGGTCATGCGGTAACCCGTTCGATAAGCCCGGAAGGCAGACCCAACCTCTTGCGCCAGCGAGCCTCGGTACGTTTCATGGCGCCGCTATCGGTCTCGTGATCCATCCCAGTCAGGTGCAGCAGGCCGTGCAGCATCAGGATGCGCAATTCGTCCTCGACGCTGTGGCGGAGCTCAGCTGCCTGCGCCGCAGCGCGGTCGAAAGAGATCGCAATATCTTCGGGCGGAAAGGACAAAACGTCCGTGGGATGGTCCTGGCCGCGAAATTTCCGATTCAGTTCCCGCAAATTCGCATCCGACGCGATCAAACAGGTCACACTTCGCCCTGGCAAAAGTTGCTTTGTCAGATCGTTCAAGAAGCGGCGGAGGTCTCTTTTATCCACACCGGGGGATCGATGTCGAAATAGAAGGGAAGTGGGGTTTGAGGGCTGGTTCTCAGACATGGGCACGGTCTTTAAGCGACCGGGAACTGCGTCGGGTCCGTTGGGGTCTCGGCCGGCTGCTCGGCCAGCCGCAGCGACAACTGGCGATTCGCGCCGATGGCTTCGTTATAGCGCTCGTACGCCTTCACGATCTTCTGCACCAGGCTGTGGCGCACCACGTCGCGCTCATCGAACTGGACGAACTGGATACCTTCCACGCCGCGGAGGATATCGGCGACTTCGACCAATCCGCTGCGCTGTCCCATGGCCAGGTCGATCTGCGTGATATCGCCGGTCACCACCATCTTCGAATTGAAGCCCTGGCGCGTGAGGATCATCTTCATCTGCTCGGGGGTGGTGTTCTGGGCCTCATCCATAATGACGAAGCTGTCATTCAGGGTGCGGCCGCGCATGAAGGCGATGGGCGCCACTTCGATGACGTTGCGTTCCAGAAGTTTTTCGACCTTGTCCACTTCCAGCATGTCGAACAGGGCGTCGTACAAGGGGCGCAGATACGGGTCCACTTTTTCCTGGAACGTTCCGGGCAGGAAGCCCAGGCGCTCGCCGGCTTCGACCGCGGGCCTGGTGAGAATAATACGGCTGACGCGTTTCGAGAGCAGCGCGGCCACCGCCATGGCCACGGCCAGATAGGTTTTGCCGGTACCTGCCGGACCAATGCCGAACACCAGATCGTAGCGCTCGATGGCATCGATGTAGCGCCGCTGCGTCATGCTCTTCGGCGTGATGACTTTCTTGCCGAAGGTGCGCTGTTTTCCGCTCTCCACCAGGTTGCGCAAGGTGGTGTCGGCATCCGCGGTCACCACGCGCAGATAGCTGTTGAGATCGCCATTGTTGAAGGTGTGCCCTTCGCGGATCAGGGCGACGTAGTCGTTCAGGATTTGCGCGGCCCGGGCTACGCTGGCTTCTTCGCCCTCGAGTTCGAGCGAGTCATTCAGCAGCCGCGTACGGATATTCAGGCTGCTTTCGATCAGGCGGATATTCTCGTCTCGGGTCCCGAACAGGGACTCAATGCCGCGGCTGATCTGGACGATGGACTTCATTCGAGGCGGGACGTTTTGGGACGGAACTGTATCAGGTCCAGGCGAGCAGACGTCCGCGGCCGCGGAGGCAGGAACAACATCCACCTCCAGGATATCAGAAGCGAAATCTCACGCGGGGGTGGCGGATCGGGAGCATGTGTTATGCTGGAAATCGCCGACCTGGCGTGCGCCGCAGATCCGCGGCGCCAAAATAGCGGGGACGTAGTTCAGTTGGTTAGAACGCCGGCCTGTCACGTCGGAGGTCGCGGGTTCGAGCCCCGTCGTCCCCGCCAACTCTTTCAATCACTTCCGCGTTCTTACTTTCCTCCTTCTGAGGTGCTGTGTCAGTGGCTGTGCTTATTGCCCCGAGCTCACTAGCAATCAACTCAACCGTTTGGCGTTTTAGGCCTGGTGAGAGGTGTTCGTACCGTTCCAGCTCCCTGCTGCGATGTCCGGTTAATTTCCGGATGATGGCCTCCGGCACGCCCCGCAGAAAGAGAATTGTCGTGGCCATGTGCCTCAGGTCATGGATTCTGAGGTCCTGAATGCCGGCGCGAGTGCATGCCGCCTGGAACGAATTTCGAATATCCCAGAGATGCATCTGCTTGCCTGTGAAGCGGACGTTGGAACGGTCTGCGGGGAATACGTACTCGTCGGTTTGGTAACTCGGCAGCTTGCGCAAGGCTTTGACGGCTTCCTCAGCCAGCGATAAGCGTTTCGGTCGTCCGTTTTTCGACCGCGGAACGTAGATGTGTGGCGCGCTGCCTTCCAATTCGACTTCGCTCCACTTTCGCGGAAGCAGTTCGCCTTTTCTGGCGCCAGTGGTGGACGCAATCCACACGAAGGCGTGGAGCACTGGGTCGGCGTTGCATTCCTGAATGAGCTTTCGGAACTCCTCCGGAGTCAGAAAGCGATCGCGGCCCGGCGGCTCCGGCCGCTGGGGCACGGCGATTACAGGATTCTTGTCATACTTGCCGCGGCGGATCGCAAAATTAAACGTGCTGCAGAGAATGGTCCGGTACTTGTTGATGGAAGACGCCGCATAATCTTGCTTTGCCAGCTCATCCAAAAAGGCCTGAACACTGTCGGCGGTAACGTCTCGCGCCCGGCTCTTTCCGAAACGTTCTCTGACCTTGGGCAGGTGATAGTCAAAACGGCTGCGAGTATGCTGGCCATGTTTTTCCCACCAGTCATCCAAGAGTTCGCGAAAGAAAAGGCGATCGAATTGGCGCGTTGGAAAGTGCCTGCCTTCGGCAACTTCGGTCCGGCGTTTGGCTAATAGCGTTTCGGCAAACTTCTGACTGCGCTGTTCCGTACTTTCGCGGACAATCTTACCGTGCTCGTCCAGATAGCGGATGTACGCGGTGCCGTTGCGGAAGTAGATGCCTCTTACCCTGCTCATACCTGGCCGCTCCGATTTGAATGAGAGGGCTTAACGCTCCGGTGCTCCAACCACCGTACCAGCTGCGGGCGCAGGAAGCGCACGCCAGACCACGCCCCGCGTTTGGGCAGGGGAACGTAGGGGATAAGTCCTTCGCGCACGTACCGCTCCAGTGTCCTGATGCTGACGTTCAGGAATTCAGCAGCTTCAGCATATCCCATTACGGTTGCGTCTGGATCGCTCGCCACGAAGTGCTCCTTTCCGGTCCGTCGAAAATAGTGCCTTTGGTCAATTGCAGAGACTTCGGACACGCCCGGGATACGCAGGCGGGGCAACAGCGAGGGCAAAAGATGCCGCCAAAACTTAAGGGAGCGTGAATCAGTCCGTGAATTCGCTCGCCGCACGCAGTGCAGGGGCTAAGCCCATAGGTAACCCTCTCGCAGACAGGACGCAGACCCGTTTGGGTGGTCATGCAGAAAGATTACGGCCCAACGAAATTTGGCCAAAGCTTTAGGACGACCGCGTCCGGCCGGCGAGGGTCAAGTCGCTGTATCCAAACGAACTAAACAAGAAGGACAGATACCAGGTCAACAGGCTCCTAAAGTTTAGAGCCGCATCTCGGTGTCCCTAAAGTTTTCCCGGAATTCCCGGACAGGTTACAGTCGGTGTTTTTGGGCAGCCTTGAGGTGATATTCCAGGGCCTTCACGACCAAATCCCGGTGGAAGGGCAAAGCCGCTGCCCATAAACTGCTGGGGTGAATTTTCAGCTCTGGCCAGCCCTTGGGCACGGGGACTGCCTGCTCATCTAGCCGCTGACAGATTTTCAAGAGCTGCTCCGGCGCACGCCAACTCGCGCCGAATTGGCGGATGGTCGCCGCGGCCTGGGCGTGGAATTCCAGTGCGGGTTTGGGCCCCCGTTTGGGCTGGAGCGTCGGCCGCTGCACCGAGGCGCTGCCGGGCAGAGGCAGCTCGGTTCCAAAGCCCGGCTTGGGTCGGCGTGGTCCTGCGGCTTCCTTCCTGCCCATTCAGCTGTTCATCAAGGGCAAATCGGGCGTCTTCAACGAGCTGTCGTTTGCGGCGAGCAAGCACGTCGTCTGCCTGCTGAGTGGGCAATGAGTGTTGCTCATAAAAAAATTGCGTTAAGTCGGCTAGCTGTTTGGGCCGGATGAAGAACTTCTTCGGTAGAACGGTCGAGCCAAAACCCATGACGCCGCTGGCCGTCCGAACGAACCAGTGCCCGGTGCGCTGCAACATGAACAGTTCCGCGGCCTGCCACCTTCTCTCTTCCAGGGTCCAATGCTCCGGATCTTTTTCCCAAAACGGCAAATGGCGAGTACCCGGTTGATCGGTAATGGACTGGTTCTGGCTGCGGCTAAATTCGTGGTTCGATCCGATGGAAGATCCCTGATTGCGCGTTGTCGACCGATCAGTCTGTCGGCTGAAATTGACTGACAGTGTGCGGTTCTCAGACTGTTGTTGATTACGGCTACAGGCCAGGGAGGTGCTACCTCCTTTGGAAGTATTCGACGTCTCGGTATAGGAGTCGCCGCTGTCATAACTGTCGCTGCCGGTATCAGTGCGTGAATGGCTGGTGCTGTCGTTGCTGCTGCGACCGTTAAGATGTGACCGACTGCTCTGCTCGTAACCGCCGAACAGAGCATTCTTGTCCAATAGCTCGTGGGTGCTTTCTGAACTGTTCTCGCCGAAATTGCTCTGGCGGGAATTGGTTTCCGAAAAACCGGTGCTATGAGCCTCATGCTCGCTGTGGGTGTGACCGGTGCTGGTCCCGGTTTCCGAATTGCGCCCACGCGTAAAAGTCCGGGCTTTTCCACCGCCGACTTCGCGGCCGTGGCTCTGGCCAAATGATCTGCCATTGCTCGCGCTTATACCCTGGGCCAGGCTTTGATTCCGACTTTCGCTCTCACCTTGAGATTGAGTCGTGCCGGAACTCTTGGTCATACTTTTTTCGCGCACGTCCTGAATCAGGTGGTTAAGATGCCGGTGCACGAACTTGACCTTAGGTTCAGCCAAACCCACGATAAGATCATCGGCCAACTCGCTGGCATCTTCCCGGTCCGGGATAGCAAACACCAGCTTGTTGCGGACATTGTTTTTCAGAGCCTTGTAGACCCGAATACCGAGTTCTTTGAACTGCGCTAAATGCTGAAACGCCAGGATGAAATGCAAACCTTTCTGTCTGGTCTCTTCGAGGGCCTCGGCCAATTCGACAGTCAAAAACTGCGCTGCTTCGTCCACGTAGCAGTAGAATGGTCTGGCGCCCGAAGGCCGCTCCAACGCAGTTTCAAACAACTCGTTCAACAGCAGAGTTACGAGCAAGCGCTGCTGCTCTCGGGAAAAATAGTTACTTGGCTTGGCCTTAACCAACAGCAACTTGCCCTGGTCCATCAACTCGCGGCAATCAATGGCGCTACTACCCTGGCCAAAGATGCGGGTGAGATGACGGGAGCACAAAAAACGCATTAATCGGTTTTCCAGTGATTCAGTCTGTTCAGCGAACTCTCGTGGCGTTGCCCGCATCAGCTGATCTAGTCTGCTCTTGATAAAGGGATCACTCAGGCCTCGCATGATGAAACTGCGCACCTCCGAGGCACGCTGATCCAGTAGATAGCCGGCGTCGGTGATCGTCAGGTTGGCTTCAATCAAGACGGTGTACAGGCACCGCAGCCATTTTTCGAGACGCGGTGTCTCGTCCCCGGAATGCTGACCCCAGCTTCTAAGAGTTGCGCTAACGCGCCTGTCAACCTGGACTGAGAGTTCGCCCTCGCGCTTGAGACACGGGTTGACGGGCAGGACCCAATCGCCGTCAGAGGCGTTAAGCAGGATGATTTCAGGCCCGGGGCAGCCAATGGCCTTACAATAAGCGCAATAGGCAGCCAAGCGGTCGAAGAGCGGACCCATCGGATCAATGACGCAGCCGCCACGTCTTGCTTTGATATCCTGCCGAATCCAATCTTCCAGAGTCACTGTCTTGCCGCAACCCGTTGGACCAATCAGCAAAACGTGCATGCTGCGGTCGCGCGGCGACAGGTAAGCGCGCTGGCCGTTGACGACCCCTAAGAAAAGCGCGTCCTTAGGTATAACTGCTGTCTTCGGCTTCGAAAAGCCGTGCTTGTTCTTGGGCGTAAAGCGCTTCGACGTGTTCAACACCTTGCTCGTCTCCCTGCTGCTTGAGTACTGTGATAATCTTTTGCTTCTCTTCCATCAATTTGAAAAATGCATCTTCGCGGCTCTCTTCCCGTTCGCGGTAGTCTGGGAACTCCACGGAACAGCCGATGCCTTTGAGGAAGTCCCTGAGACCAGTGCTTTCCTGACGAATTACGGAAAGCCGGTCATCAATGGCATCTCTGACGTTCTCCTTGTGATAACGGATCATGCGGCGGCGTTTGGCTTGAAGAATGATTTCCTCCCGGAATAAGTCTTCCAGCCGATTCTGCACTGCATCCGGACTGACGGTCTCACCTGCTGAGATGCGCTCCATAGCTTCTCGTAGAGGGTCGATACCGGCTGAACAGGGCAAATCTCAACGAATCGATCTTCTGCCTCCTCTGGCGTGGATGCGGTGATACCGTACATTTTGAGAAATTCGAATTTGAAATCCATTACGCGCAGTGCACCCTTCATCTCTTGCCTTCGGCGACTATCAAAGCCGGACAAGACCTCCTGCTCATGCCATTCGTCCAATTGCTGCCGTAATTGAAACAGTCGAGAGACGGCCTGCTCGACGTACCATATCGTTCGGCCAGTGATCCGTCGATCTTTGAACTGAAGCGCCAACTCCGGCGGAAAGACGGATAAGCGCTCAGCCAGATTAAGCATCTCCACGCGGCGTTCGAGCCACTCAAGAACCTCAGGCGCTCGATTCTTTAGGGCCTCAACTAACTCTGAATGATGCATAATCGAGTGATAGTCGGCCATCCAGTCTGTCTTTTTGGCGAGAAGTTCTGTCTGTTGTTGCCGCACATACTGCTCGCAGAATTGATCGTCCAAAAAATTCCGGTTATGATGCATGCGTACGACTAACCGCATGACGTTTTCATCCAATGCACGTTGGCGTTCAGCCTCTGCTGCAGCATCTGCTTGTTCTCTGGCAGCTTCCGCGGCCTGCCGCTTCTCCTCCTTGCGCTTTTGCTGATGCTGTTCCCACTGCTGCTTGTGCCGCTCGGCTGCCAAACGCGCTTCTTCTGCTTTGAAGGCTTCAGCCTTCCTGGCCTCTTCTTTCGCAGCCTCGGCCGCAGCCTCGGCTGCTTCACGGCGGGAAGCGACCGTGGGCGTTCCTTCCGGCAATAGCTCAACTTTTGCTGTGATGCCTCGGCTGCAAGGATGACCATTCAGTGTCTGAAATCGGATTGCAATCGGCATCCCGTAGCCGTCGATAACCCCCGTATAAACGTGGTTTGCGCGATGCTCCGACCAAAGATCTAAATACTTACTGGCACAATGGTCTTCGACAAGAAGGCACGCATGGCGTACTTTGTAGTTGCCACCGGCATCGCACTTGAACACGGCATCAGCCGAGTTCCTGCCCAACAACACCGCCCTATAAGCGAAGGTGCCAGAGAACGTTAACCGATAGACCCGGTCTGCGAGGAGCGGCTCCGGCGTAAAAAATTCCGCGCTGTTCGCGGGAATCCTCAAATGCCACACGGAGGGGCGCGAACGCTCACCGCGCGAACCATCGCGCGGCGGCGCCCCGGCCCAGGTGGAATCTGGCCCGTTGGCCGTTTGGCGAGCTTGATGGGAATTGATGACCAGAAGCGAAACGAGGATAAGAATTGAGACGATTAGAAAAGCGGTGAGCACGGTACAACCTCAGTGTGAACAGCGGATAGGAAATTGGAAGCGACAGCTGCTTTCCAAGGCGCACAAAGGCTGCGCGCCTCGGCGGGGAGCGGTCCTGGGGCTGGATGATTGCCCATTACAACGACGCATCCGGTCTTGCGTAGTCGCCGTTGGCGCGGCGAATACGCCCTTCGGGGATTGCTCCCCTGACGGGACAGTATATCAGGAGGAAACGGTCAAAGTTGCCCGTCAGTCGGGCACAGCACGGACAGCCGGTCAGTATCAGCTGACCGGCTTTTTCTTGTAGAAGAGATTACTGGCTTAGAAGGAACCAAACGACTGCAAGTGGCTTCAGATGTTGGCCCGCGTCGAATGGCGAATCTGCCCGGCGCTATCCATCTGTAACCTGGCGAGCTCCAGATCGAGTTACATGGCACTGAGGACTTGTTGCGGCACCTATTCGAAATCAGCCAGTCGATGATTAACCACTACAAAACCTTCGAAGAAATTTGCGAGGCTCAATCGAAACCAAGGTAGCGTTAAGTCATGGTGGAGTAAAGACTTACGGGGAGAACAAGAGGCGAAAACGTAAGCACTTGATCGCTGGATTTTACGGTAAAATTAATTATGGGTGGATTCAACTATTTCGCTTCTCTCGTTCCTCCAGCGCCTAAGCTGGCCGGCATAAGCTTCAACTCGGGTCTCGGCCTCAAGTCTTTTGGTGAGCCGCTTATCTTCCCCGGCTTCTTCTCGCCCCTTGTCGGCGGGGCGGGAATTTACGTCTTGCTGGCGGCCGACTCGACGTGGCAGCCGCGGCAGTATCGGCCACTGTACTTTGGCGAGACCGAAAATTTCTCTCAGCGCGTGAGCACCAGCCATGAGCACTATGGGGACTGGAAGCGCGCGGCTGGGTCTTCGCTGCTGTACGTCGCCCAGCTGCCCATGTATGGATCCACGCAACAGGATCGGCGATTGGTAGAAAAAGCTCTCGTCGACTGGTATGATCCACCAGTCAATAAGACATGCAGCTACAGTGGTATTGCCGCGCTCGGAGCTCTATTTAATACTCCACCGACAGCGAACAAGGTGCCGCCCGTTCCGTCCTGGTTAACAGCGCTTGGCGCACCACCCTCGTCTCCGAAATCGCCGCCGACTCTTTATTCGGTGCTCTCGAATTTACAGCCGCGGGTACCGTCTCAAGCTATGACCCTTGGTAAGCTGATGGCGCCGCCGAAACCCAAGCCTGCGCGTATTTTCACCAGCTTCGATTTCGATCATGATGCAGCGCTCCGTATGCTGCTCGTGAATCAGGCGAAACACCCCGACACTCCGTTTGAGATTCACGATTGGTCGGTGAAGGAACCCTTAGGCGGGGACTGGAAAGAAAAGGTGCGCCAGAAAATTAGGCAAGTTGATCAGGTGATTGTCATTTGTGGCGAATACACTGACACTGCAGCCGGCGTGGACATCGAGATCAAAATTGCCCAGGAGTTAGGGAAGCCATATTTCCTACTCAAGGGCTATAAAGACAAATTCTGCACGCGCCCCAAAGCGGCGCGGCCCGAAGACAAGATCTACGTTTGGAGTTGGGAAAATCTCGGGATCCTGATCCACGGCGGCCGCTAAATGGAAATTGAGCCACGCCTGGTCGAGCCCCTAATCAGCTGTCCCGCATCTACCTATGGCGACCTGTTCCAGCCACATCTGCTTGAGCAGTACAAACTCTACGTACAGTCGGTACAGCAGGTGAGCGATCGTCGCGAAAAAGCCAATAACTACTTCTTTGCTATCAATTCCTCGCTCATCGCGCTGTATGCGGTTGCATCGGCCGCCTTTGGAAATCAACTCTGGTATGGAGTGCTTCCGGTTGTGGGTTGTTTGGTGTCACTGACCTGGTATTCACTGGTTAGTTCCTACAAAAATCTGAACACCTCGAAATTTAGGATCATCCACGAACTGGAACGCCACTTACCAGCTGCATTGTTTCGTTCCGAATGGGAGGTGTGCGGATACGGAGCAGGGACAAAGTATAGACCGCTGACCCATATCGAGCGGATCATCCCAATGCTGTTTGGTTTCCTTTATCTGCTGCTGCTGGCATACACGATTTGGGGACCTGCGGCGCCAGTTCCAAAGCCTTAACATCGATTCGGAGACCATCATCTTCTGGGCTGGGTTCAGGGGATTACTTTCCCACTTCGTTGGGTTCGGTCCTCGCCCCTGGTAGCGCGGGTGGAAATCCAGCTTCCATCGCAAACTGGACGGTTATCATGCGTATATGAGCACGGTCGCCCAGGCATCCCTGATGTCGACGTTTTCCTTTCTCTCGAACCAGAGGAGCTGGGCGCCAAGTTGATCTTTTTGATCAAAGCTCGCCAAAAGTTCGATGGAGACATATTCTACCCACGCAGTTTTGAGACGGAAATCTGGGAAGCCGAAATGCGCCAGCAACAAACCTACCCACGGAATCGCCAGGCGGCAGTCGCCCTTGCGTTTGCGGAAGCGTGGGCCTGGCTGGAAGCGCAAGGTCTGATAGTGCCGGCCCCCGATCAGGGCATAGGAAGCGGCTGGCGAGTTCTAAGTCGCCGCGCCAAGCGCTTCACTCGCGAGGCCGAATTCACTGAATACGCTGTCGCCCGAATGCTCCGGAGAGACGTACTCCATCCTCGCATCGCGGACACAGTCTGGTTGGCTTTCATGCGCGGCGAATTCGACGTAGCCGCTTTCCAGGCGATGAAGGCCGTGGAAGTGGCCGTGCGTGATGCGACAGGGCTTCCAGATAGTCTGCTAGGCACAAAGCTCATGCAAGCTGCGTTTGCTCCTGAGAACGGACCCTTGACGGATATGAGCGCTGAAGGGGGGGAGCGCTCAGGGCGTTTGCAGTTCTTCGTCGGCGCGATTGCGTGTTATAAAAATCCACACTCCCACCGGGACGTGGATTTGAACGACCCCACCGAGGCGGTTGAAATCATCCTCCTAGCGAACCATCTTTTGCGCATCGTTGATGCTCGCGCCAAAGCGAAAGCGGGGCAACCATGACCAGCGGGGTACCCTGGGTCTTGTGGAAAGGGAACGCGGGGCATGGAGGGCCACTCCTATACCTCGCTCTCGGCCTTCTGTCGTCAGCTCCATGGAAGACCACCCATAGGAATTGAAACAAAATTGCCACTATCATCTAATAGGCATAGTGATGAGCGATGAGATCTCGCCCGCGCCGTCGTGTTCAAACTCGATCTGCATGTTGTTAGCGAGAGAGGCGAGTATAAGGGCGTAAGCGCTAGAATAAAATGGGCTGTTTAATGAAAGGGTCAACCGGCTCCCGCCGGTAAGATGAATCACGCTGGAGCCAGCCTGAAGCTGTACTCGTTGCACGGTATCCGTAACATTCATCAGAAGGGCTCCTTAGATTCTCTTTTGACTATTAATGGCAGGCGGGTCTTAGACTCCGCCATCTTGTTGTTCGCGCCGGCATCATCGTCGCCGGCATCGTCATCATCATCGTCATCATCATCATCATCATCATCGTCTTCATTTTCAGCATCCGCTTCTTCTTGCGCCTCTTCTGCGAGCAGAGCGAGATAACCGAAACTGCATATGCCAAAACCTATTACCGATACTGGCCCTTCAGAAATCACAGCCCCGCCGATGCATGCGAAATAGGCGATTGTCTCTGTGTTAAAGCTCATACACTAAAGACTCTATCAGTTTTCCCTACTCAGTCGTCCGCTCGGGCTGTAATTTGAACGGCTCCAACCACTGGCGAAGGTCAGCGCTGATCCTCGGATAGCTCCACGCATCCGTCCATCTCTGCGCCGTCCCGTGCCGCGCCTTCACCCATTGAAAGAATTGATCGTGCTCAACAAGAAACCATGATCGGCCCGGCTGTGGCCCCTCAGGATCGGGAAACAACATCCAGATGGTTTTTCCGCCGTAGCGTTTCAACTCAACCGCGGGCCGTCCTTTCATCTGGACAGACCGCAAGGCTCCCTCCGGCGGGCGGATTATCAAATCTTCGCCATACACGTCGGCCTCTGGTCGGTATACGCGGTATCCGGCTCGAATGAGAATGGCGGTTGCCTCGGCCCGATTAGCAGCTTCGATTTCATTGGACTTAAGTGGCATAGCTGCGTCCTATAGCGTGGCATTGCACGGTCGTGAAGACTGAAAACATTGTCAAATTCTACCTTTTGTGAAGATACGGAAGGCGGGAAAGTACGCCCCACAATCGCGTGGCGCTCGATAGTAGTAGGTTAATCATTTCTCCCATGCCTCGATAAATTACGGCGGGGCGACTTCGTCAAGTAGATACGTAAAGTCCGTGGACTTATTGTCATCTCTGGTGATTCCATTGTCTCGATGGGAAAGAGGCGGGAAGCCCAAATACAAAAGGACTTTGGGAGCAGAAAAAGCTTTCGCAGGACGCGCTTGCACTCGCCTTCGATAACGGCGTCCCGGTTAAAGCGCCCAAGTGTTTCGGGCAAACGATTGCTCATCTAAGAGATACCTATAGTCATCGTTGCTGATTTCCCTCGTTTAGTCACCTACTCCACAAAAACCGCGAGAGCACAGGCGCGTTCTGACGATTGCGTTCCGACAATGGATGATGGGGTTGTCAACGGCAGCGTGATGTGCGGGCAGGGAGCCTTAATACACCACGCGCTCTACCTCGTCCAACGCGACCGTGTCGTCGCGGCGATCGTAAAGGCCTGTTGTGCGAGCTGATTCATGACCGGCCATCTGCTGAGCCACTTCGAGTTTGCCGCCGTTCTGCAAATAAGTGGTGATGCCCGTAGCGCGAAAGCTGTGGCAGCTAATCTTCGTCCGAATGTCGGCGGCTCTGGCGCGACGCTGAATCATCATGTGCACGTTCGCCTGAGGTAGGGGAGTGCGGCCGGTGAGCTTGCCATGCCGTAGCGTTGGAAATAGCGGGGCCTCGGGTTCCTTGGATAGCCCGGAGCGGTCCAACCACTCATCTAAAAACTGCTCCAAGTTGTGATGGCAGGGGAGGTCGGTGACTTTGCCGCCTTTCTCATGCAAGCGGATCCATCCGCGGCGCTTCTGAATGAAATAATCTTCGACCTTAAGGCCGACGGCGGCGCCCACCCCGGCGAAACTGTAGCCCATGAGTCCAATCAGCGCACGATCGCGGAGTCCTATCAAGGTGGTGATGTCGATCGAGGCGAGCAATGCACCCATCTCCTCGGCCGACAATACGGAGGTCTTTCCTTTTTTCACGCTGTGCCGCGGACCGCGGACAGAATGCGCGGGGTTAGATGGAATAATCTGACCCGTCACCAGCCAATCGAACAGCATCCGGATTGCGGCGAGATGTTGCTTGACCGTGGGCTTGGAATGAAATTGTCCAAGGTGCTCGATGTAGCCGGCCACGTGGATGGGCTGGACGGACTCCAAGGTGAGTTTGTGCTTTTCGCACCAGGTTGAAAACTGCGAGACGGCCACGAAGTACGCCTTACGAGTGTTCCGGTTCCGGATGTTGGCGGTGAAGAATTCCCAAAAGCGGCGGGCGGAACCTTCCGTGCGCAAAAAGATCGCCGGGACGTTGCCCGGAGAGGCGCCGACGGCGGCAAGTTGGCGTCCGGAGAAAGGAACCAGATCACCCGAATTGTGGGGGGAGGGAGTCATGCGAATTGATATATGATAACGTCCTTTATGATACGTTAAGCGTACTCTTGGATTAAGGATGTGTCAAAAATACTTTTCCACACTTTCGTGAACCCCGGTGGTCTTAGGTCCAGCGCCCCGAGGGTGTTGAGTACGGCATAACTTTAGGTGCGCACTTACCGCTCGCGCTTAATCGGCGTCCACCTTTCTCAGGACCCAGCCCGATGCGCATAAACTGTATGGGAACCAGGCGTACTGGGCTTGCGGCCTAAAAAAGCGTGTGATATCCTCGGGCGTTTCCCAAAAAGGAGAAAATTCACGAATGCGAAAAGCTGCCGTAATTGTTCTCGCCGCCGGTTTAGCTATTCCCTTATTGGGTCAGACACTAAACGAAACGTTCGACCACGCACCAGACTACACGAACAATTGGCACGTCGGCTATAACAACGGCAGCACCTCGTTGACCTATACCCCCGGCAACATGCTACTGCACGCAAGTAGTTCGGGCAGCTCCATTGGGTTGTTAAGTAACCTCACCTTCATAGGCGACGTAGATGTTAGCTTCGAGTTGAATCATCAGGGATTCGGCCAGACTAAGGTCGGCCTATGGGCGGACAGCGCGACGCCGCTGGTGTTCTTCGATTTGGACACCGACGATGTCGCCTGTCTGTGGATGAATGTGCCAGGGTCGCCTGTACAGTCGGTTTGCCCGAGCGGTCCATATATGAATCGCTGGCTTACGTTGCGAATAAACCTGCGCGGGAACCAGGTGACTTTCTTCGCCGATGGGATCCAGCTAGCAACGATCCCCTACGGCTCGCCAGCCGGCTCTTACGTTGTCGGCTTTGGCGCAAGCTCAGTGCCTTGGAAATCGGGTGACAACAATACATCCTTCCGCCATGTCGCTGCTCAGGGGGGCCACAATCCCATAATCCTAATTCACGGGTGGTGTTCGGACCCGGGTGCCTTTGGCAGCATGGCAAGCCTCCTTCGAGCGGAAAACCTCCACGTTTACCTCTTTGATTATGCTCTCTACACGGCACCCCAAAAGGGCACGGACTACACCATAGAGCAAATTGCGTACGTTTTTGGACAGTTCGTGGACAATGTCCGAAGTGCCGAGAATGCAACAGGAGTGGATATTGTTGCGCACAGCGAGGGTGGCCTCGTCACAAGGGCATGGATGGCAGGTCTTAGTATGAACTCTTCGCTGCAGGCTTGGCCCTATTCGGGTCAGGTCGTCCGACTGGCCACGATTGGTAGCCCTCACTACGGGATAGCGTTACAAGCCAATGGCTCTAAGCTTGACCCTGCGATTATGCAGAACTTCACTGGGTGCTCCGACACGCAGGCAAGCGAAATGTCATACGGTAGTGCTTTCATCTCCACCCTGCATGATCAGTGGCAGGTATTTCAATCTGGTCAAACGGCTTTGTCGAACAGCAATCTACTGTTCGTAGCTGGAACAAATAGCACCGGCAGTTTGGAGTGCAAGGGGCTTATTTCCTCGTTCGCCGCGGGTGTGTCCTGCAATGATGGTTTGGTGGACGTCGAGAGCGCTGTTCTACCAGGTGCCTCGCTCACCGAGAATATCCGATACGTCCCATATCAGCATTGCGACACTTGTGGTTTTGGCATCCCTGAAGCTCGCGTGACAGATTCCTCACACCTAACCTACAAAATAATAGAGCCGTGGTTGGTATCGGGTATACCTCCCACACAGACGGCTATAGGATACACTCCTCCATTCTTATCTGGAGCCCAAACCGGCGAAGGCTTTCTGTTACTTAGATTTCGCGACGGAGACACTCAAAAGCCAATACCTGTCAACAAAATAAAAGATATACAATTTACTCCGACACCCGCTCTGAAGCCTTTTGCTTTCTCTAACCAAGGGAGCCTTACCATAACCGAAATCCCGCCAGGTCTCTATGACATTACAATAACCATCGCTGGTTACCGGGATGCCGTATTGCGCGTGCCTGTACGTTTGAATTTGCCAACAGTGCCGGATTACATAGTTGTTCACAAGTGAACGACGATTCAGCTTTACTCGGATGTCGGTAGGTTTGAAGCAGGCCAGACGAATATCGATAGCGTTGCAAGAACATACGCATAGAGGAATTCCACCGACGAGAAGTAAAATATAGATTGCGGTCGGACGGCTATCACGAATGGGAATAATGCATCCCTATAATAGTCACTAAAAAGGAACTGGGGCAGGAAACAAAGCCGATATATAAAAACGGCCGTACCAGCGAGATTGCTTCCAATCAAGGCCAAGAAGGATAGTAAAAAGGCAGCAGCCGAACCGACTGTAATTAGTGCGAGGGCAACCTTCCATGCTCGGTAAGCCGCTCGCTTCAATAACGTTGCTGTTGTCATAACTTGGTGACGTGTTTATCGTGGGATAGATTCTTCGCAGCGATGATACTTGTCGTCCTTAACCTGCTTGCCGCAATTGCGGCATCGTCTCAGACCCTCGTGCTCGCGCATGTGACCCTTTGGTCTGGAATACGAACTGAATCCCCGGCGGCAGATGCCGCACCGAAAAAGGCGATCAGCGCTGGGCATCCCTTTTCCTTCCTCCGCCAGTTGGGGCTGAGTTCACAGCTCGCGCACGTAGTTCGTCCTGCAAGCCGTTGACGGCCTCCTCGAAACAGCCACCGAAAGAGTAAGCGCCGGAATCCGGCGCATAGGAAACATAGAGTCCACAGGTTTTATAAGTTTTTATCGCGATGTCCATGGTGGTTGAAAGTTAGTCCATCTTGGAAGGTAAAAGTAGCTCGTGGTGTTTAAACCTGCGGCGGATTTCGGCTGCAAACCTCGGCAGATCGTCTCACCAGTGCCGGTAATCCTAACTTGGTCTTTAGCGGGAAATCTTGCGCGCTGGACGCTGGTCGGTACTATCAAACCGTTCGAGTTGTTCTTGACGGTAACGGTCAGGGAATGCTCAATTACTGCTTTGCACTGGCAGTGTAGCATCCCCGTACATTTCTGTGAAGAGCGAGCAAAACGAAGCCTAGGTTGAGGGTCTGCGGGCCTTCACGGGAAGATCAATTCCTTTGGAATCAGAAGCATCGCGAAAGCACACTTTATCCCGACCTCCTTCCGGACGATTTGGTGAAGATTTCACCCTTCTTTGTCGATATTCTAGCGAACCTAACGGTGGCCAATCCTATATGAACCCCAATCACCAGGACCCTGCAATGTCGCCCCTGAAGCGGCTCGCAATTCGATCCTTCGCATGGGGAGCGGGCTGCGGACTTGCTTTGGCGGTCGTCCTAGGAGCCATCGTGTTCTACGAGCAGCGGCCCAAGGGTTGGGACGTTCAGGCGCTCCGGGTTAAACACACCGAAGCGCGTCCATTGACATGGGTCAACGAAAAGGACGAAGTACTTGACGACGTGAGTTCCGGCGTCACCTTCACGGTGGACGTAGAAAACACGACGGGAGATGATCTCACTCTGTCGCGTTCCCTGACCACGATGGGCCAGACGCGTGGTTCTCACTCCCTGCACGGTTCGTTTCTAAAAGTAAGTGCGGACTACTTTCTGCCGGCTGGCCATGTCACCACGGTTTCGCTGGATGCTGAGCTGTGTACGCCCGACACTCCGCCTCAACAGTGTTTTGACAGCTTTTTCAAAGAGGACGAGAATATCGTTATTCTCGACGAGTCGCACAAATACGAAATCCTTATTCCCATTCCAGTTCTCACGTTGTCTCCTGCCTCAAAACATAGGGCCAAGCTCGTCCAAATACGGTAAGCCCTCTTCGCCACCCGCCCCACTATTGCGACGATGATGCCGGGTTCTCGTCATGGTCCCCTGCCGCCTCGTCATCTTTCACTGGCGGGCTGAGAAAGATCTGAAGTGAGCGACCCTGATACAGCCCGTCGTCGCGGAAGGCCCCCGTGTATTTCAGACTAAGAGCCGTTTCTTCGCGCTCTCGCCTTTCGAAGAGTACTAGCCTGGGGTCGAATGCAACCTCATCAAACATTGTGTTCGGATCAATCGGTATGCGAACGAACTCGCCTTCCGCAACCGGTCGTTCTATCCGCTGCTCGACGTAAATGAGGCGTACCTCGGCCTCGTGATGGAAAGCCAGACGCTTCAGAAGTAGCAACAAGCACGATCTTTCCCACTAGCGAAAGCCAAGTCTCGGTGCTGGCTCAATCGATTCGCAATGAGTTGTTGAATGTCGTCATCAGACAGATACCGTACGGCACCAATAAAACATGAGTTGGGGCAGTCCGGGGGCGCCTACTTTCGAAGGGCGTCCAGCAGCTTGCGTGGGGTACTGCGAACCTGTACCCCTTCCTCTCTAGGATGAATATTGCGGCCGGCATGCGGGTCCTTCGAGACGCGGGAATAGGCCCTCCAAAGAGTGTCAGACTCTTTGGTTCGCGACCAGCATTGAGCGAAGACGAGCTTTAACAGAGTTTGAAGCGGGGTCTGCTCACCATCAATGTCAATGACACTCCGCTCTGGCATGAGTTCGAACGGATCGTCCCATTTGCTGGGAGGGGCAAGTACAAGGTACTTAAGCCGCAGCGCTTCTTCAAAAAACCAAAGCGGAAAGATTCTGTAGATCTGCTCGTCCGG
Source organism: Bryobacteraceae bacterium (assembly GCA_036003585.1). Lineage (GTDB taxonomy): Bacteria > Acidobacteriota > Terriglobia > Bryobacterales > Bryobacteraceae > Palsa-187. The sequence goes on from DASYSG010000019.1 coordinate 145,104, forward strand.
ATCGAGCGCTATGAAACCGTCATCTTCTGGCATGACCTCTTCCCAACCATCAGTTGTCAATCTATCGTATTTAGGACCTTAAGACGATATTCGGGATAACGGAAAGGCAACTGTATGTTGACATCGGACGAACGTCAATGGTTCCTTGACGGCAGAACAGAAACGGGCGTAGGAGGGGCGTGGCTTTCGTTATCGCTCCTGACAGGAAGCACCACCTCACAGCTTTCCGTTACCGTAGCGCCATGGCTACCAGTCGGCACATATTATCATCACGGCATCCTCCTCCACGGACGGAACGTAAGACCATTGAAGATCACCTTGGCGATTCGCGCTGACAAGATGTTCTCGATGTACGTGTAGGTGTCGCTTCCCGCGGCGGCTTCGCCGTCAAGCGCTTGCACAATACCTTCCAAATCCAGCCCACCATACTGGTTATACCGCGGCTTTAATTCACTCATTCCTACCTCCAAGTCGGCTCAAGATAAACGATTCTATCTCTAACATGCGCGGCCAAAAAGTGGCAGCTCGCCGCGAGGGGTGAAGTGGGCTCTCTCATCCCAATACCTCCGAACAGAAATGGGGTAGAATGTTTTGAACGGGTTGTCGAACCAAAGAGCTGCCTGCCAGTAGATAATGGAAGGTTCACCGCTCTCCGAATCCATGCGCGCCTCGGTCCAAAGCGACGACGCAGCCACACCTTCACAGAGGGTCGATGCTCCTCGGCGCCTGAGCAGCCGGAGACCAGTCGCGTGATGCCAGAGCAGTCCGGTGCTCCAAAACTTGCCATCATCATCCAGCAAGGGAAAGTCCTCGATTTCATCGACGGCAAGACCCAGCGGAACGAAACCCCCGAGGAGTATGTCCGCCAGGAGATCGCCAAGTCCATCGTGCGGGAATACCGCTACGAAAAGGCTCACGTCGAAGTGGAGTTCACTGTCCGGGTGGGCAGCAAAAAACCCCGTGCTGATCTCGTATCATCGTCGAGTGCAAGGCCTCTACTGTTAAGTCCGCCGACAAGAAGGAGGGCGTCGGCCAGCTCCAGAGCTACATGGCCGCGTGTCCGAATGTCACCTATGGGATGTGGACGAACGGCATCGAACGGTTTTGCTACCGCCGCGTCGTCAAGGGTGGACAGGTCAATATGGAGGATGTTCCGGACATCCCTGAATTCGGCCGCGACGAAGAAGACGCTGACCGACCTCGTTTCGACCAGCTCAAACCGGCCACTTCGGATGCTCTGCTGTTCGCATTCCGCCGCTGCCACAACTACATAGCTGGTAACCAAGGGCTACAGAAACCACAAGCATTTTGGGAACTGCTCAAGTTAATCTTCTGCAAAATCCACGATGAGCGGCACAACGATGAAGTGGAATTCTTTGCTGCCGCGAATGAGCGGCACGGCCTAAATGGTCCGTTGAAGGTGCAGAAGCGGGTAGAAACTCTGTTCAATCAGGTCAAGGACGACTACCCGACCATCTTTAAGAAATCTGAAGCGCTCGACCTGAAGCCTGGCGTGTTGGCCTATCTGGTTACCCAGCTCCAGATGTATTCCCTCCTTGAAAGCGACATTGACGTGAAGGGGCGCGCCTACGAGGAGATCGTCGGCTCAAATCTTCGCGGCGATCGCGGCGAGTTTTTCACGCCGCGAAATATCTGCCGCATGGCAGTCGCGATGCTCGACCCCAACGAAAAACAATTGGTTCTCGATCCGGCGTGCGGCACCGGAGGTTTTCTCATCACGGCGATGAACCACGTGATCAACAAGATCCAGAGAGCCGAGGCCGCTAAGTGGGGCGACAACGTGAAGCGGGCGGAGGACGCAATTAAGTCGCGGATCAGAAAATTCGCCGAGCAGTTCATCATCGGGATGGACTTCAACCCCGAACTGGTGAAAGCCACGAAGATGAACATGGTCATGAACAACGACGGCGCGGGAAGCCTGTTCCAAGCAAACTCTCTGGAAGCGCCTCCTACCTGGGAACCCGAGTTAGCCGACCGCAAACTCATGAATCGCGTGGACCTTCTGTTCACAAATCCGCCGTTTGGCTCCAAAATTCCCGTTACGGAGCCGAGCATCTTGGAGAAGTACGACCTGGGCCACTCCTGGACATACGACAAAGCAGCCGACCGCTGGAAGAAAACTGGCGCAGTACAAAAATCGCAACCACCCGAAATCCTATTTATCGAGCGCTGCGTTAAATTCCTCAAGCCGGGAACCGGACGACTCGCAATAGTCTTACCGGACGGTATCCTTGGCTCTCCGGGCCTCGGCTACGTGCGGGAATGGATCCTCCGTAACACGAAGATCCTCGCGAGTATCGACCTTCACCCAGACACGTTTCAGCCTGACGTCAGCATTCAGACCAGCGTGCTTGTGTTGCAGCGAAAATCCGAAGAATTGATTGCCGTCGAGACGGCGGCCGGCACAATTAATGATTACTCGGTTTTTATGGCAGTTGCGAATCACGTCGGTCATGACAAGCGGGGCAATAAGACCTATGTCCGCGACCCAAAGGGCAATGAGGTTATCGAAGAGGCCGAAGAAATCGTAAAGGAATGGGATGACGGTACACCCACGTACCGTAAACAAACTAGCCGAAAGAAAGTTGCCGACGACAACACGCTTCAAATTGCTCAGGAGTTTCGCCGATGGCTCTCCGAGCAAGATTAGCTCCACCTCCGGCCCTGCCTCCTGACTCTTGGCAGTGGCACAGCGCTAAGACTGGAAGCATCGCCTTATCGGCATTAGTGGGTGGAGACAGGCGGCTTGAGGCCGAAACCTATCTATCATCGGGCTATGGCCTCCGAACTGCAATCGAAAGCAAACCGACGGGTTGGAAGAAATTCGACCAGCTGGCCCGCACATGGCAGCCCAGCAGACTTAAGGGCATTCAGGTCTCCCGAGAATTCGGGACACCATTCTTGGCAGCGACGCAGGTTTTCGACGTACGACCCATCCCGCGTAAGTGGCTCGCGCTCGCCCGGACATCCGACGCGGAAAATAGATTTGTAAAACCGGGAGCAATCCTCGTCACTCGCTCCGGTTCAGTCGGGCGGCCGACGTTGGCCTATGCAACTCATCAAGGCATCCTGATTAGCGACGATCTCCTTCACATCGACCCGCTTGAGCAACGAAATCGCGGCTGGCTGTATGCCTACCTCCATGCATCGCAAACCCGTGCAATGGCCACGGGCGCGCACTACGGCCATATCATCAAGCACCTCGAAATCTCACACATCGACGCTCTGCCCATCCCTACTGTCGACGAAGACACAGCCGCTGATTTCCAACGCCGCGTCAATCGAATCATAGAACTCCGCGACGAATGCTATCGTTTGACGCTCGAAGCAGAAGGCCGGTTTGAAAACGCCCTTGGCTCCATCAAGATTGCGGACTGGGGAGAGAAAGGATTCGCCGTAAAGGCTTCTGGGGCATTTCTCTCTGCGCGTCGCCGGATGGATGCCACGATCCACAATCCGGGTCTCTCGGCAATTCGCCGCCACCTCTCGAAAGAGGGCGCTGGGTTTACAAAGATTATGGATGCCGGATATGATGTGTGGTTACCCGCGCGCTTCAGGCGTATTCCGGCGGAAGACGGCGTTTGGCTCTTTGAGAGTGCCGACCTCACAGAAATCAACCCCGATCTTAAAAAACGTATAGCCGATGGCGATTTTGGCGATCCTAATCGGGGACGTGTTGATCCGGGATGGATTCTACTGGCCCGCTCTGGCCAAACCTATGGCATCCTCGGTACCGCCGTCTTGTCTGGAGAGGATCTCCAAGGCAGGGTCGTTTCCGATGACGTAATCCGCATTAAGGCCAAACGGGACGCCAAGATCCGGCCAGGTTATCTCGTCACCGCTCTCTCTCATCCAAAATTCGGCCGCCCAGTAGTGAAATCGCTGGCGTACGGCTCCAGCATTCCGCATATCGACCCGGGAGACGTTCAAACCCATGAGATAGTGCGTCTCAAAGATGCGGATGAGCAATCAATCGCGGAACTCGCCGAAGCCTCGGCGAACGCCAGGGCAAAGTCTGACGTCTTGGAACGCGAAATCGCGGCGGACGCTGAGAAGATAATAGCCAATTTTATCGCCGAATGAGGGTGATGACGCGTTGCCACCACTCAGAGCAAGGACGGTCACGCCTTCGAGCCCGATGGCTTATTATCCTTTCGCGCGTCCACCAGGACCACACGTTCATCCTTGTCCATCTTCAGTGCCTTCAGGATGCTCTCGACCTTACGGCGTTCCGCCACGCTGAAGTAAACGATCACCTTGATGGTGGTCTGTGCGTCCGACGCTTCCTCATAAATCTTTGCTTGACGTTCCAAATTACGCTTGAGCTGGCTGTTCTTCGCCAGTTTGAATTCGACCAGAGTTTTATCGTTGGCCCCGGTCGAAATCTTGAAGTCAGCTGGGCCGCGGCCGTCGTTGGCTTCACGGGTCACATCAACCTCAGTGGCGTACCACGTCATCCTATAAAGGATATGAAGATCCTCTTCGCGCTCCAGCGCTGTGCCCTTTACGTAGAAGAGGCGATGCCCGCCTTTCTTCTCGATCACGTTTTTGAAAAAACGGACTCGCTGCAGGGCTTCCTGGTAGGTCTTTCCCGCGATCCGGTAGAAGCCGGATTTCTTGCTCAATAGGTTGGCCAGCGCTTTGAACTGGCCGAGGTAGAGCGCTTCTGATTGGGCCACTCGGTCAGCGCTGACGTGCTTGGCCTCATCTCCGTGCTGCTCCTTAAACTTGATGAAGTAATCAATGAGTTGCGGGAAGTGCAGGATAGTCTTTACCGCGGCGACGCGCTCGTCCTCGCGCTTGGCGTTGCGAGGGATCGACTTTTTGAAGTAGTTGTTGACCTGCGCTCGCAGTTGGACATTCGGGATCGCGCTCGGAATATCTACAAACCGATCAACCAGATCAGTCCGGTTAATCCAGGTATCATCGCGCGTAAGAATGTCTCGGGGAGTCAGTAGGACGTAGTCACGATTAAACACCGGTAAGCGAAAACGCCGCCCCACCCACGTCTCAGTCTCATAGTTGAAGCGGACATGCGGGACTAGAACCCGCTTCCGGTTTTGCTGCGCGACATGCTTGAGCGCGAACGCCTCAGTGTATTCAAGGAGAAACTCAAGGATCAAGTTGTTTGTGAAATCGCTGATGTTGTCGCGACCCACGCCTTCGCGGATCAGGCACAGCTTTTCAAGGTGGCTGCCGCTGGTGATCTTCTCATCGCCGAAAGACTTGAAAAGTCTTCCGAGGCCCTGGTGCAATGCGGTTGCGAACTTCAAACCGAGCCCATGGCCCTTGTTCCCGGTCCGGGAAAAGCCTAACCAGTTTTGCTCGATTTCCGGAAACAGGTACCAGGCGCGCAGCAGTCCAGGACCGAGCGCTTGGTTCGCAGATTTATCCCGAAGGAAGCGGAGGTAATCGATCATTCGGTCATGGAGCGCCCGGTACTCAGGTTTTTTGCTGTTGAATAGTAAAAACGGATCAACAAACAGGGGAAGATCCGAAACCAGCGAGATATTGAAAGCGCCATACCGCTCGACCGTCCTCGGCTTCACGCCGAAGACATCTGAGAACAAAAGCTTCATTATTGTTTTATTTCATAATACACCGGCCGGAGGTTAGCAGCGAGAGTCGTTCGGGAGATCCGCCGCAGGATCAGCGGGATGGAGCGTACTTGGTCGGAGACAAGAACTATAAACAATCAGCAATGGGAAGAAATAACAGAGAGAGAACGGCTTTAGCGACTTTTGATATGGTACGATCGGCTGTCTACTGAAAGGGACAACTTCCAATGAAGTACAACATCCGTCTGATGGCAATCGTGTTTTTGGTGTGTGTGCCGTACCTTGTCGGCCAGTCGGTAATTACCTGGACTCGAACAGATTTCGAGGCTGGCGTCACATACGACCCCGCTTCCGTGAGTATAGGAACGGTAAACAATCCGTGTAAATCTAACAATTTCAGCAACCAAATGAAGTGGGGAGACGGCGCTGTGGACTTCCTCAGCTCAAGCGCAAAGGGGCATACAGACGGTTCCAATGGGTATGTGGTTGATGCCGGTTTATACACCTTACCCGCAAGTCACGTTTTTGCAGCGGCCGGCAGCTACAATGCTTCCTTGACTGCCACAGTCCAGTGTGTTGGCACCGCAGCTGTGTCTAGGATCGACCATCCGACGGTATTTACAGTTTATCCAAGAACACCGATACACGAGATGACTACCAACCTGCCGCAAATCAAACAGGTGCCGCAACTCAAACGCGGAGGTCAGGCGACGGTGAAGATTATCTTGACCGATATTGCCCCAAAGTCCAACACAAGGGTGAACCTAAGCTGGACAGGCGATGCGGCGTTCAAAGCCGCCCAAGTTTCATTCATCGATGTCCCAGCCACTCTCAACTCGGTGGATCTCCCCGTTGTGACTACAAAAATGACGGCAGTTCAGGATGTGGCCCTTGCGGCCACGACACTTGGTACTCCCGCGAAAATGACGATCCACATTACTCCTTAGCGAGTGACGTTACTGGAGATTCATTGAGCTTTTCAGCAACGATGATATTCGTCATCCCGCAGCTGCTTACCGCAGTTGCTGCAACGGCGGGGCGAAGTGTGCTCATCCAGATGCCGCTTTAAGCTGCCGGACGAGCTAAATCCTCGCCGGCAGATGGGACACTTGATCGGGCGGTCAGACATCGATTCATTTCCTTTAGTAGCCCGTTGCCGCCTGGGCTTTTTGCTGCTCGCGGACGTCCTCGCTGAGATTGTTGAGAGCCTCGTCCTGGCAGTGTCCGTAGGACACGACGCCCAACTCAGGCGAACATGCCGCGTAGAGCGTTTCCAGTTTGAGCGTGAATGTTGTCATTGGACTCGGTGGGTTAGTGTTTTGTCGGAATCATAACATCCAAAAGAGAAGCTGTGAAGAGCCGGGCGTAGCCGCGTAGAGGCTTCTGGGGGGCGAACGGCCCAAGCCTTTGGGCTTTTCGGGGTTCAGGCGGGCGCGCGACTAGGTGAGCTGAGGCGGCTAACGCCGGTTCGCCCCTGGTCGCGAGAGCAGGGACGAACAGCTCTTGAAGTCGGCGCGGGGGCTTGCTTCCCTTCGCCCCGTTCAGATCACGATGCCTTCAGCAAGACCCGGTATGATTGAGTTTTCGGATGCCAAAGCATTGTTACATGTGCGATTCGAGAGCAACTTCTCGTGAGCACGTCCCGCCGCGAAACCTTTTTCCCGAGGCCAGTGAGAACGGTGGTGTCGACTATCGACTCAGCCTGATCACAGTTCCATCATGCGATGCCCATAACTCGGCCAAATCGAAGGACGACGAGTTCCTAATGGTGAGTCTCGCTGGGATCATTGGAAGCAACTCAATCGGATACATGCATAGGCTCGGCAAAGTTGATCGAGCCATTCTGGCTAGCGCCAACCACCTTCTTGATCAAGTTCTACTGGAGAAAGAGGAGATCCATCGGGTCGATCTTGCCGACAATCAGTTCATTAATCTGATTTGGGGCACCCCTGACATCGATCGCCTGAATCGCTGCTTCGAGCACATAGCGTATGGTTTGCATCGACACCACTTCAAGCAAAACTTCTGTGGCTCCCTCAGGGTGCTCGCGGGTTACCTGCGCGAGAAGGACCACAACAAACAGAAATTCGTCGAGTGGGTTCGAGATCGTGCGGAACTTGATCTAGCGGGGAAAGCAAAACTCGGTTCCAACCCAGCCGTGTTTTATTACCAGGTGTCGGACCCCGACCAGTTCGGCATATACATGATGCGGCTCTGCTTTTACGAGGGTCTTACCGTCTACGCCGCTTTCAGCCCGGAAGGGTCGAATCCACCGCCAAATTTTATCGCCTTGCTGATTGAACGAGGCATACCGACTGTCGTCACTCTGGGCGAGAAGAGATACGAGTTCAACCCCGAGCGGAAAATATAAGCGATCCGCCCCCGAGGCGACCTTGCTGCCGCAGGCGCAAGGTAGCGAAGGCGAGGGGCTGGCGAAATGCCATTGCTATGCATTTCGCCTCTTGACAGGAAAGCCTTGGGAGCAAAAAATAAGAGGGCAAGGTTTCCCGTGCCCTCTTGTCCCGCTAGCGCCTAGCCCAGCTCATTGCTGGTGCGCCCTTCCTCCGGTCCTGCGCCGGTAGTCGCGGCCCCATCGCTTGGCCGTTGCGGTAGCTCTGCAGCACCTTGGCTCGGATGCTCTCGTGCACCTTCTGCACGACCGCTGGTTGACTCTCGTCAAACCGATCTAGATCCAAGAGCGGATAGATCACCGCATCTTCAATCCACAGGTCGAGTTCCTGCATGTACGTTAATTTTTCTTCGGACATACGTTTTGTCCCTTTCGGCAAGCTTGAATGCTTTGGCAGTGGGCTGCTTGCCTTGCTCACTGCAAGGACGGTCCAGCGACCGCACGCCCGACCCGGTCATAGGCTCCGCCTCCCGCCAGGCCGTTTGACGGCCTCCCTGGCGGGGCCTTGATCGGTCGGGACCGGTCGCTACAATGCGAGACGGTGAGCAAGGCAATCCTTTGGCTCGCGCACGCAGGAGGTGGTGGGGGTGGCGGAGGGCCATTTGGCCTTTATAAGGATTCTGCCTCCCATGGGCAGACCCCGCCAATTTCAAAACGCGGGCCGCTATCGCGGCCCGTTTTAAAGGTATTTTTTCCCTGTCGGTGCCGCCCAAGTTTGGGCGGCTCTTTTGTTCAACTAGTCCCGCCGCCGGTAGCGAAGCGCAGGCTAACCTGCTAGCGGGCGATAAGTCGGCTACGACTTGAGCCTGGAGCGTCCCCGGAGCTATCCGGGGTGAGGACGGCTACGGACGAAAGCGCAACCGCCCAGCGCTAGCGGTCGCGAGAATTCGCGAGGGGCGGCGGTAGCAGGTTAGCCTGCGGTGAGCAGGCGGCGGGACTAGTTGATTTTGTTGGGGCATTCGCCCCTGGACCAGTGGATTCCTAAATCCACTGGTCAATCCACCGGTCAGGCGGTAATTTCCGCCGAATTTTCGGCGGGACCAGCCTGTATGGCGGGCTGTGAAACATCAATTTTGAGTTTCACGACCCCGGTGTGATACTGATGGAATCACACATGAATATTCTCACCATACTTGAGGAACTGCGGTCGGAGCGACAGCAGCTTGAGGAAGCGATTCTGGTCATGGAACGTCTGGCCGGCGGCGGCGTCCGACGCCGAGGCAGACCGCCAAAGTGGCTAGCGGCTACGAAGATCGCCGATGGCGCGCCTGAGCCGAAAAAGAGGCGGGCATTCAGCGCAGCAACTCGAAAAAAGATGGCTGCGGCACAAAAAAAGCGCTGGGCGGCCAAGAAGGCGGCCTAAGGTCGGTTCGAAATCCCCTCCCAAACGCAAAAAACAGCCCGTTGCAAGGGCTTGGACCCCGCAGACGAGGATTTCCTCGTCCGCGAGATTTTGCGGGCTTATAGAGGCAAATTTTGCGCCAGGTGCCAGAGCCATTCGGGCATCCAGTCCAAGGGCACCAGTTCCATGGGTTCCTGATCAAGGTCGCGGATCATTCGGGCGCGGACCATTTGCCAAAGGATGCTGTTGCCAATCCGGTCCTGACGCTGTGCCAAAAACAGATTCTCCCGGAGCAAGATAATTTTCGTGTTTTCAAATCGTAGCTCGTATTGCTCCTTCGAAAGCGCAACGATCCTGCTCTCTCCCCTTCCATACTGTGGGCGCGGCGGCTGAACAACGGACGGCCTGCTCGGCTTCGCCGATGCCTGGTGGTCCTGGCGTTCTACTTCCGCCAGAGCACGCGATGTGTATGAGAGCACAGCGCCGAAATGCTGGATGCGGTAATTGGTTGAGGTAGCCTGCTCGCGGGCGAAATCGACGATCCGCTTGGACTTCTCCAGCCCGTACCTAGAGACTAGGTCGAAGGCTTGTCCAGTCTCCTTGGACTGCGGCGCGTGGGCGCTCACCCCGTGGAACGTCTGGTGGAAGTGCTTCACCAAGTCCTCGGCTTGCACCGTCTGAAGGTCCTTCGGTTTTGAGTAGTCGTTGATAACCACCTTGTCGGAGAGCACGGCGGCTTCAATTCGTTCTGCCGCGATGTCAACAGGGGCGGTTTTTTGGAAGCAAGCCTTGTAGTCTTTGCCGTCCTTTGTCTTCTCGACCGTGGCGAGGCGGAGCGTGCCAGTGCTGAGACGGATGCACTGCAATTCTTTAACCGCTTTCTCCAGCGCGCGCTTGCGTTCGTACATGTGGTTGTATTCGGGATTCTTCAGTCCGAGGTCGTCGAACAGCTCTCGGCTCTTACGCTCGTACTTCGTTTTGTCAGCCAGCATCAAATCAATGTGGCTGTAAATCAGTTGCGCGATCTCGCTCTTGAGCTTAAAGAATTCTTCGATACATACCGGCTTGGTGAAGTTGAGCTGCAGGTTGGAAAGAATGTGGTCGTCGAACTTGAAGTAGCCGAGCGAACTGTTGACCGCGCCATCCTGGTGGCGTTCCACGATGCGCAGGTCGCCAAGAATTGAAAATGGTCGCCGATCTACCACCACGGCGCCGGTTTCGGTTTGGTCAAAATAGGAATTGATCCACTCGACAGGAATTGTACGCAGCTTGCGCAAAGATTTTGTAATCGACTGGATGACGTTCGTGCCCCAGCCTTTCTTCCTCAGGCTCCGTGCTAATCCTCTGGTAGAGAAAAATACCTGCGCGTCCGGCTTGTCCGCGGCTTCCCAAAGTTGGATGAGCACGTAAAGCAACTTTTGCTCTTCCGTTGTCAGGGTGCCGAGTTGGGTGTAGCCGACCTCAACCCGCGAAACCATCCGGCTGCCATCTTCGCCGGTTACCTCTCGCTCCATGGATCGAAGCGCCGGTCTATTTTTGGACTTGGCAGGCTGCCAAATGGAGGGCCACTTTTCGATGTTTAATTCCGAGCGGATCTTTTCAACCAATCGTGCGCGAGACGATACCTTAGCGGGTTGTTGCGGCGACGGCTGAACTGCGTCGTCGATTTTGGCTTTTGATTCTTCGTTCACGTGGGTGAGAGTTTAATAGTTTTTATCGAACACACACTCCCCTTCTGTGTGTGGTATCTAAGAATGTATTTAGAGGTGTATTCCGCTCGGCGCATCACACCAGCACCTTCGCAAACTGCCCTACTCGCAGGCTTTTTGTGATGTTCCAACGTATCATCAGCACCAGCGCCAACGTATGACTAGCACCAGCAGGACGTATCATTAGCACCAACAAAACGTATCTCTAGCACCGGTGAAACGTATCATCAGCACCAGCAGGAATCGGGCATGAACGCTTACAGGACTTGTGGTTCGAAGTGACGCGAAAAACGCAGCGGATCATCAGCACCAAGAACTCACATGGTTAGCATTAGGTCTTCTTTCACAGCCGTCCAGCGGCGATTTCCTCCTCAACCATGTGCGTAAGAATTCGACGCGCTTCGAACTTGGCCAACTCAGTGAAGATGCCCGGCTGGGGAGCGGGGGAGAAGGTCACTGTGCCGTCAATGAACCGACCGGAGACGATGGCCCTGAGTTGAATGATTTGTTGGGTTAGTTTCTGAGGCATGTGCCGGAGGTTGAATGATGTGGGTAGCGTAGCAAAGATTTCTGATTTTGAGTAGGGGATAACTCCCGGTACGCATGGCTAGTTTCGTCGTTAACACGCCACGGAGCAACCGCATCGCGGCTCGGACGAAGCTGCTGGCCCCCGGATGAGATCCTCGTGGCAGGACGAGCAACAGAGGGAAGGCTCCATCGAGCCTCCTGATCGCCTTATCCACGTGCTCTGTGGAGTTATAGCCGCGGTCCTCCCTCTGTGAAAGAGCCGCGGGTGGCGATAGGGAAGTCCCACCGGGGACCAGCCTTGGTATTTTAGCAGTGGCCCTTGACATCATCTTGTTGAAAACTCTTTCGCACTCTATGCTTCCTCCACGAACTTTCAAAGGAGGTCATTATGCAAGATAACTGGGTAGACTTCAAAGCGATCAAAGCGGCGGTCACTATGGAAATGATCCTCGGCCGCTACCGTGTTAACTGGCTACGGAAAAAGGATGACGAGCTGCGGGGGCGTTGCCCGATCCACCAAGGCGAAGGCCAGAGCACACTACATGTCAGTCTTACCAAGAACGTGTTCCACTGCTTTTCCTGCAGGGCGCGCGGGAACGTTTTGGATTTCGTCGCCGCGATGGAAAAATGCTCGGTGCGGGATGCGGGAGTGAAACTGACAGAGTGGTTCAGTCTCACTTCTCAAGCGCCGCCAACTGAGACGCCGGCCGCGATGCCAAGCAGGGGAGTGATCACAGAGAAAACGCCCAACCCACCCTTGCCCTTCCAACTCAAAGGCGTTGATCACGCGCATGTGTATTTGAGGGAGCGCGGCATCACGGCGGAGATCGCACAAACATTTGGCGTCGGCTATTTCGGAGGCAGAGGATCTATGCAAGGGCGCATCGTGATTCCGATTCACAACGAGAGGGGAGATCTGGTCGCCTATGCCGGGCGCTCGATTGATGGAAGCGAGCCGCGTTATAAGCTGCCGGCGGGATTTCATAAATCGCAAGAGCTGTTCAACCTGCATCGAGCGATAGGCGAGAGTAGCGAACAGAAACGGGTAGTGGTGGTTGAGGGATTCTTTGACTGCATGAAAATCAGTGCTGCGGGGTTTCCATGCGTAGCGTTGATGGGCAGTTCGCTATCGAAGCAACAAGAAGAACTGCTGGCAAGCCATTTCAAGAACGTGTGCCTGATGTTCGATGGGGATGAAACCGGACGAGCAGCGACAGACGAGTGCCTGCTGCGGCTCGGGCGGCGGATATGGGTGTGGGCGGTGATGCTGCCGGACGGCAAGCAGCCGGACCAGCTAAGCAGTGACGAACTATCCGAGCTACTCGAAAAAACAACACACTCCCCATAAAGAGGGGAATGTGCCTTGAGCGGATGGCCCTATGGTCGTCCGCTTATTTTTGTTTGAACTTATAAGTTTAGATGGAGCGCTTCTCCAATGCGTTGAAGCTTCTGCTCAACCACAGACATTCGCTCCCGCATCGATCCTCTCGCGAATGTCCTCAAAACCACCGCTAACCATGCATGCCAGTTCCTCAACGCCCTCGCGGACCTCGCGGTGGACATCTTCCTTGGTCGCTAGCAGCGCTAAGTCTCGCTTGGTTGCGAGGTCGGCTACAACTTTTTCAAAATACTCTTTCGTGAGCTCTGACATTGACAGAAGAGTTAATGGTTTATGCGATGGAATCTTAGCAGCGAATCCGTCCAGTCCAAACCTTCAGGTTCGTGTCCTATTTTGCTTCCGTGACAGATGTCGCGGGGAAACTCAGGCTCATGAGCTTCAGTTGCTTACGCTTGTCCAAGTCTGACAGTGTCTCGTCTTTAAGGGAATCACTCACGAGGCGGTAGGCGACGTTGGCCGAAAGCGATACGAGCGGCCCTTTGCTTCCACTCCCGTTAAGCCGAAGATTTATCGTTATTTCTACGTCCGGGTCAATCTGCGTATAGCCCTGTAAGGGTACGGTGAGGCCTTCAACCACCTTGGGCGCACCAATACACAAGCCATAGTCCACATTTCGGCAGGATGCAATCCCGCTGAGATTATCCACATTATTGAAGACGCCGCCCGTGTTATCGGTCGCGACCGGATTACCAATGAGCAGAAGGTAAGCTGTGCTTTTTCCTTTGTTCGAGATCCTCAGGGAGGTCGTCAGATTGTATCCGAGCGTGTCCCGTCCGAGAGTGAGAATTTCCGCCTCCAGGCCGCCGTTGAGTTTCACGATGCGGCTTTGGCCATGCGCCGAGACGGAGATCAACGACAACGTGAGAAGAATAGTCAAATGTCTAGGCATCATATGACCCCGGCTATTGCGTACTCGTGCCGCTCGAGAGGTGCGATTTCAAGGTTAGGAAGGCGTTGCTGACGGCCGTCTGCATGGCCGCCGTGCGGTCGTTGGTAATACATTCGCTTCCCTGGTTGATTCCGCTTGCTGGCGCCTCGTGTGGTGATTGCAGGCCTTCGACCTGGTACCGAAGCGTAACAATCACTCCGACGAAGCATCTGTTCGGGATGCGTCCCTCACTGACCGAGGCAAAGATCCTTAACACGTCAGTCGGGTCAAACTCATCACTCCGGTACTGCACCGCACCAAGATGCTCACGCAGGTAGTACGTCGCGTAGGATTGGGCTACGCCGTCGAAGCCGGTCATAGCAATCTTAACTCGATCCCTCCCCTCTGAGGGCATCTTGATGCCCCAGAAGGTTTCGTTTGATGTCAGGGCTGCGGAAATCGTCCGCGGCTCTTTGTTCGTGACGGACGCGTCGGGAATCGCCCGTGATGGCGGCGAAACCAGCTCTGGAGTCAGAGAGGTATTAGACTTTGGCAAAAGCGCGAATCCGCTAGGCCTTTGTGCTTCCGGTGCCGGTTCTGAGGCAATTCGTGCTTCCGCAGGATTGCGCGAGGCCTTCGTGGCGACGTTAGTGGTGTTGTTCTGCGTTATGTCAAGGTGTGACGCTCCGATTTGTACCACGATGGGTTGCTTGGAGTCCTTAATTTGCTGCCCAATACGCTGCTCAGAAGCGGCGAGATCCGAGCGCGTAAGACTCACCCACCCAAAATAGACTGTAAAACCCAAACCGAGAACGCCAACTAATGATACTCCGCCGATCGTGAAAATCCACCGATGCAGATCATGGCGCTGATACCAAGGTTTATGGGCAGGCGTAGCCTCCTGATGGACCGCGGCGTCTTCGTTCTCGCGCGTTGCGCCCGCATCTGCCACAGTTTCGTCAAGGCCTCCCAAATAGCCAACAGCTATTGATAATACCACCCCTAGGACTCGACGCCGCTGCAAGTATTGCGTCCATTCCAAAGAACGTTTCTCGACTCACATAGCATTAGCTTCTTAGACCGAAAGAGATCGTTGCACTGAGTATGCCGCAAGAAGTGAGTTGATGGCGCGATCCAAGAACACGCGCCTTGATAAAATCGCGTCTTCCCCAAAAATCTGTCCCATCAATCGAGTTTGGACAGCTGGCACGTGAGATAGAGTCTCTACGAAAAGCACTAGCCGCCTTCTCGGATCAAATCCCTAGGGTCAATGCCAAATGCTCGGAGAACTGCCCGGCATAACCCCTTCTACCCCTATTGGCGGGAGGTGTATCTTAAAAGAGAACGGCAGGTGGCGCTAATGAATCTCATACCCTCTAAGCAGCAATGGCAGAGATGGAGTCTTCCAGCCCGAGTGACCTATCTGGGCTTTCTTCTAGCGATCGTTTCCCTCGCTATCGCTTTGGTTCAGCCCTTTGTACACAACGGCGAGCCTGTGCCTTCTATCCCGCAAATAAGGACGACTCAAGTCTCGACGAGCCCTCAAAACCCGAACATCAGTGGCGTCCAAGGCAATGTAACAATCCACTACGACCGCTCTATCGAGCAAACAAAGTCGGCCGGTCGTTAGGACCGGCGGCCGGGACCAGTCGCTGTTCTGCCGCCCCCTTGCCCTGCGACGGTTCGGCAAGAAGATTAGGGCTGATGCCGCCATGAGAAACAGCAGTACAAAAACCCATCGGCGATTAAAGCCATTTGATTGCATCGGCAGTTAGTTCTTGTCTCCAGTGGTGGCCGAGGCTTGCTGCTCATCTGTTGCACACTGCATAGTCGCGACGCCGAACTTCGTGGACGATTCAGTAGCGTACTCGATCGCCTCGCGTGTGATCGCGCACGCATCATCGGAGTCTGTTCCTGCAGCTCTCATGAAAACGGATAGCCTGATTAGCGACTCGGCCAAAGCATTCCCATACAGAGTCTTGTTTATCTTCCAAAGCCTACGGCGTAACGCCACGGCCTCCCGGGCGTGAGACAGCCCTAGCGGAAAACTGCCGCTCCCCATGTAAAGCCAGGCCAGCCGTTCATGTGTTTGAGCCGCCGACGCGCAATATCCCTCCGGCATACGGACACAAAGGTCGCTTCGAATCCGGAGCGCTGAGAGATAGCTTGTCTCGGCTTCTTTCGGTCGATCCCATACTTCGTAGAGATCTCCGATTTGCCCTAGGATCCAAGCGAATTGGGCCTGATCCACAGCACGTGTGCTTCCTGGATGTTCAAGTAACTTCCGAGCCTGCGAATAGTACGACTCCGCCAACTTATAGTTACGGAGTTTCGTGTGTATGTTTGCAATATCGGCTAGGACATAGGGTAAAGTCACCGCGTTTCCGATTGAGGTTTGAACCCTTAACACGCGCTCAGCCGCAAGATACTGGTTGAGTGCCTTTACGAGAAAATCTTGGCTTTCGTAAAGCTCACCGCAGCGGTACAACGTTTCTGCCAGCGTACCTTCGTACTTGCCTGGAAAGCGGCTAACCAGTTTATGTGCCACATCGAGATTCGATTCGAACTCGTTTTCAGCCGACTTGAATTCATCCACCTGCCAAAGCGCCCGCCCCAAAGCATTCCCCAAGCGCGCCAAGTCGTAAAGAGTCTCTTGAGTCTGGTCCTTGTTCTGGAGACCCCGGATTCCCTCACGATAAACATCAATTGCTTGGCGATGTTGTGTCTGGCGTTGAAGAGCTGCACCGTAGCCCAAGGCATATTCAGTCTTCTCTGGCATGATCTGGTTAGCTCGCTTATAGTCACCTAACGCGAGGTCAAATTGAAAATTAATGTCCTCAACGTGCGCGCGAAGGAAGTGCATTTGCGCAGCTTCCATCAATGAACCTTTATCGCCTCGGATAATGTCATCAAGACTCCGCATTGCGCGAGCTAACTGACCTCTCTTTACCATCATCTCGACCGAACGCAGCGCTGCGGTGCGTTTGGGCAACTTCGCTGTAAGTGCCAGTAGCTCATGATAACGTTGAGCCCACGCGTTGGCTTCAGCCAGCTTTTCTGATAGCTGCTTCTCCGTTTCACTCAGATGAGCATTTAGTGTTGAGAGTGCCTCGGGACTGACACCCTTACAGACAATCGAGACATTCCCGGTGACGTTGGCGATATTTGGACTGCACCAGCCGGTCGAAATCTGGGTGAGAGAAGTTTGCGCAAGAACCGGACCTATCCCGGCAATAGCAACAAACAGGAATTCACGAAACCTGGTCACTTCCGCGGGCCTTTTGGTGGTGAGCTCTTCTTATACTCAGGAGGTTTGCCCCTTTGTAGAAGCGGAGGTGTTTCACTCTTTTCTTGGGGTTCTAGTCCGATATCATCAGACTGTTGTGTCAGAGTGGCAAGAGTGTTGACGACCTTGGTGAAGCCGCGAAGAGATGCTTCCGTAGTGAAAGGGTCATCCTGATCAGGTGGTACATCGAAGCACTGGGTGACAATTTCGGCAGAAGAGAGAAGCGGCAAGCCCTCCGTAGTTTGCCGGTCTGCCTTGCTATCCACGGCTGCGTAGAAGCTGACCTTCTGATACACGGGCATACCGTCATATTGCGCCGCCTCGGATGCAATGTCCTTAAGCATGCCAATCACATCCCAATTGCGGAATCCCAGTACGACCTTTGAATCACTAGCCGCAGCTGCAACTTTACGGTCGAACCGCTTTGCAAAATCAGTCATGGCTTGATAGCCAGGTATCTTGGGCGCGATCCAGAGCTCATTTTTTACAAAGACTGATATCCGGGGCATTAACTTTCCCGCGTCAATCGCACCATCACGAAGAAGAGGTGCGTCAATTATTGTCGTGAGTTCGACCTTACGGGTTGCTACCCCTCCTACAGAGACTCCATCTTTCGAGTCAACAGAGCTGACTCGGGTATCCATGTTGCGTGCGCCCAGTTTAAAAGGAGCCAGCATCATAGGAATGGAATTCACAAGCTGGGTAAATGTCACCTCGGAATAGATTTGTTCCTCGAAGCTGATCTCCCGCATCAAGTCGTGCGCGAGGTCCCATTCGATTGCCCTTGTCTTGTCAGGAAGGAAAAGCTTTACGCTGCGATCGCCGCGAACGACGGTGACGGAAGAGTGGCCGGTACCCTCCATCCCGGTCAGAAGGTAGTTTCCGATTTCGCCGTTAGCCGTCCCAGTGTCTCTGCATCGTAACTCGCCACATAGACGACTTGCGACCAATAAGGTGAGCACCCATATTCTAAACTGCATTGCACGCACACCCCAAACGCCGGTTGCATTCTATCGATGCCTCCAGGTTCATGTCAAACGGCCGCGAGTTTAATGACGCCTTGGCTGTGGTTATGTTTGGTTTTCCGCGTCTTGCAGGGAATGCAGGGTGAAGTCTGGCAGCGCCCAGACCGGCTGTAAAATCGATTGGGGTTCGGTTAGATACCGAGAGGTTGATGGCATATCTCCGGCTTCTAGTGAAGCACCGAAGAGTGGCGAAATGCAGAACCAGAACAGGCCTGATTGGCTAGATTCACCGATCACCGCTACTTGTTCCACCAATTCCATCAGCTTGCGGGCCCGCGGCTCGGCCGTCGTTTCGATAAGTACGGCACGGATAGGATGCACGCCGAAGGCCTCCCGGTGCTTCTGCTGTCGTTTGACGAAGTGGTAGTAGGCGCGGAACTTCTTCAGCATGTCCGCCGCCGACATGGTGCCTCGATCCGCTTCGTAGCAAAAATGCGAGAGCCGATCGCCCGCCAAACCGAGACTGAACAGGGCGTCAGGTTCAACCGGCAGTTTCTGCATGTGGTTGTCGCGCTCTTCCCACGCGTACTTATTCGTTCCCTCGATGCGGCGTGAGTGTATTTCCGGTACCTCTGCCTTGTGGCCGCGCAATTCCGCGCCCTGGCGCCATGCGGCAAAGCTGATTCCGTTGGCGGGATTGCGACTGGACATCTCCAGCATAAAGTGCATCCGTGAAACCATAAGACTGTGCTGCAGAAAACCGAGCTTCATGTGCTGTCCGCGCATGACTGCACCGGCATAGTCGGCCTCGCGATTGAGCTTGATCTCTTCTTCCATGTGCGGATGAATCTCCGCGGCGCGTCCGTGCTGAAGGAGTAAATCCAGGGATTTCGTGGTGTCGAGGTAGTAGGAAAACTCACTATGGTTGCGGATGCCGGGGAAGGCAAAACGATTGACGTAGCCCCACTCCCAAAGCTGTCGCAAACGGCGAAGCGTGACCTTCTCATTACCGCCTACCAGCCTGACCATTTCGGAAGTAGGAGAGAAGCGGTAACGCAAAATCACTTCGACGATGTCGAGGTCGCGTTCGGTGATGACGCCGTTGCGTGGCGCTTCCGGTCGAACGAATTTTGAAAACCTAGCAGAGGTGGTGCTCATATAATTCATCGAATGCCGACCAATACGTCGGAGGTCGGGGCAATAAGCTGTGTCAGTGGCTGTGCTTTTTTATTTGCGGAACTATGCCGCCGGGTGGCAGTCCGTGGCGGGCGCTGACGTATTAATTCGAGGACTGTCAGCTAAGTACATGAATTTTAAAGCTTTTTCTTGCGCCTGTCACGTCGGAGGTCGCGGGTTCGAGCCCCGTCGTCCCCGCCAACTCAAACCCCGAATGTTCCCACCGGTTGTGGCGCCGGGTCATGCCTTGCGCCAGATGCCCAGCACACTCTTCCCGACGCGCCCGGCGAAGACCGCATCGATCCGCCGTGAGACCGGCACCAGTAGCCGGTCCCAGGTCAGGATTTGCCGCTCGGTGGGCATGGCGCTCCGGAGCAGCAGGCGATTGGCGGCCGAAGCCAGCATCCCGGCCGCATCCATATAGACGAGCTTCTCCACGCGGAGGGTAGCGGGCGCGGCGTCTTGCAGGGAGGCGACCAGTGAGGCACGCGTGTAGCGCCGGAAATGGCCGATGGCCGCGTCGAACGGCGTGAACAAAAACGGATGTGCGGGCGCCAGCACGATCAACGCTCCGCCGGATTTCAGGCGCCCCGCCGCGCGAGCCATCTCGCTGCGGTCGTCTTCAATGTGCTCCAGGACGTCGATGTACAGGATGGCGTCAAACTTCTTTTCGGCCGGCAAATCGTCGATGGTCCCGACGGCGAACTGATGACGGCCCCCAGGCGGAACGGCGATACGGCCCGCCAGGGCAGCATCGGGTTCCAGGCACGTCCAGCGATCGTACGCGAGGTCTGCCAGAGTCAGGGTATTCGCGCCGATTCCGGCCCCCACTTCGAGCACTTCGCCGCGAATAAATTCCTGTATCTGTCCGCGCCAATACGCCTTCCAGTTGCGCGCTTTTTCGAACAGCTCGAGCTCCGAGCCGGCGTATTTGAATTCGGAATCGGCGACCGCCCGCGTCATGTGCCGGATGTCCTGGCCGCCGAGGAATTGCTCTCGGTCGTTCCATAAACCGACGTTTTTCCGAGGATGAAATAAGGAGCGTCGCGCGCCAGCAGAAAATTCAGCGCACTGCGGCGGCTGGCGATTAGGAACGCGAACAGCGTCGCGAAGCTAAGAGACTGGACCACCAGAACCAGCAGCAAGCCGACCGTGAAGGTAGCCCATCCGGGAATCGCCAGATCCGTAAACCAGCGGACGCCCACCGTGATGCCCATCAGCCCCATCGCCATCGCCGCGAAGCCGACTGCTGCCGTCAGGAGCCGTGCACTCACCTGGTCGCTGAAAACCGACATCGCGCTCAAGCCGTGAATCAGCAGGCTGACGAAGTTCATCTTGGATTCGCCGGCCAGCCGCCGGTCCCGCGGCAAGGGGACCAACCTGCGCGGCAAACGCGCCCGATAGATCGAAGCCGCATAGTGGTTCCAAAGATCGGGAACCGCGATCAGCCTGGCCAGCGCTGCACGGGGCACCACGCTGAAGTTTCCCACCTGCACGACCACGCCGGTCATGGCGTGATGGATCAGGCGGTACGCCCGATAGCACAGCCGAAAGCCCAGACCCTCCATGCGCCGCGTCCGCGCCGCGAATACCACTTCGGCGCCCTCACCGCCGGCGAATGCCCGGAGCAGTTCCGGCAGATCCTCGGGCCGATCCTCGCCGTCGCCATCCATGATCACCACCGCTTCGGAATCCGTGAATTCGTGGAGATGGTACAACCCGAGCGCGATGGCCCGTTGGTGGCCCTGGTTGGAGCGCAGGTGAAGCACTTCGACCGAATCGAGCGCCTGAAATTCTTGCCCCGGCCAATCCCGCGGCGCCGGATCGGTGGATGCGTCGTCTACGACCAGGACCGAGACCCGGTGCTCCAAGCCCCGCATCGTCTGGTCGATCCGGGGGAGCAGAAGCCGCAGCGATTCCCAATCGTTGAAATTGGGGATCATTACCGCCAGAGATGCGCCCGGTTTGCCCATGCATAGACTCCGCATAACCAGCTTACTTCCGTGGGCAATGCATTGCAGCCGCTACAGGGGCGTTGGAGCCTGAATCGAGGCGTTACCTCTACGGCTGCGCCCGCGAAACCGAGATCCCGCCCCCGGGCACCGAGTCCGCCCGCCGCCGCAGTTCGTACCCGGGTGAGACGACGTCGGCATTCTCCAGCGGCACGTAATTTTTCTGGAGCCAGTCCTCGAGCGCTTCGTATTTCCACTGCGCGGATGCGCCCTTGGGGACGACTCGCAAGAATTCTTCCCGCGAAATTCTTCCGAACAGGATCCACTTCGGGGGATTGGCCTCTAGCGCCATCAGCGCCGCCGACGCCTCCCGTTCCGTGGCCATACCGGGGCTGAAGAATGAATACTTCGTCGGATTCCGGCCCTGGGTCAGAAAGTAGTATATCGGCATGTAGGGATAAACGAACAACGATTCGCCCGGCCGCACAGTAGTGAAGAGTCTTTCCATCGCGGGCCGCTGGACATTGTCCACCCGTAGATTTCCGGCCGGCGACGGGACAAGAGACATCGTTTGAAGCGTATGGAAAGAGTTCGACGCGAAAACGGTGGCCATTAAGACCGCGCACAACGCCAGCGGCCCCCGCACCCGGACCGGGATCAATTTGCTCAATGCGGCGCCCGCCAATACGTAAGGCAACGCAGCGACAAAGGCGAGGTGCATCACGTCCGCCCGGGGCGACAAGGCGAGAATCAACGCTCCCGCCGCAGCCAGCAAGAGCACGGCTACGGCGCTGCGTTCGGCGGGAACCTCTTTCCGCCAGAACATCAGGCCCCACCCTAATAACGCCAGCGGAGGCAGAATCGCGGGGAGAGCCACACATCCGACCAACAGAACCCGGATCGCCAGTTCCAGGTTGCCGCTGAGCCCTTCGAACAGGGCGCGGTAGCCGCCGATGATGGCACCGTACGGCATCGCGTTCACCAGATAATTCTGCTTCAACCACAGAATCTGATGGATTAAGGGGACCAGGCTTCCCTGCGCGGCGAGCCATCCGGCACCGCCCGCGAATACAATCGCCGCACCGGCCATGAGAGGAACCAGCGCCTGTCGCCGTGCGGGCTGAAGGGCGAGCCAGAGCGCGACCACCACCAGGACCAAGCCGACCGTCGGGGTGCACCAGGCGGCCGCCGCAAGGATGGCGCCGCCTGCGATCCAGGCGGCTCTCGAGGATGCCACGACTGCAATGGCGAGACCCGCAAGAGCGAAGGTGGAGCTGTCCCATCGATGCTGTGCCGTGAGAAATGCCGGGTCCGCGATCTGAAATCCCAGGAACGCCAGCGTCACCGCCAACGCGGTTCGCGACGACGCTAACCGCGAGGTCAGCCAAAAGACCAACGCGCACTGCAGCGAAAAATCGAAGATGACGATCAACCGGCCTGCTATGAGCGAAACTCCGAAGAGCCGAAACACAACTGCCTGCAGCCAGTAGCTTCCAGGACTCATATACGCCCAGAAATCGACGTAAGGGCGCTCGCCGACTGCGATGCGCTGCGCGGCATCGAGCAGTATGCCCTCATCATTCGTCGCGACGATGCGATTCCCATGCACGGCAAGCAGCAGAGCCGCCACCGCCAGAAACGTTGCCACCGCGATTCGAAGGCGCAAGGACACCTGGTACTTAATCGACAAATCCAAAGGGGTCCAGTAGGTCTATCCCTTTTGCCATCATCGCGACGCAGACACCCCGCTACCCTGCGCAATTTGCTTAGCGGGCATGACCCGGCCATGGTACACTGAATACTTTGGTTTTCCCGCCAGAAGAGCTTAGGTAAATCCCCGTGGAGGATATTGCAAGTGTCTGAACGAATGCGACATATTTTCACGTCGGAATCAGTGACAGAAGGTCACCCCGATAAGATGGCTGACCAGATATCGGATGCCGTACTGGATGCGGCTCTGGCGGTCGACCCCACCAGCCGCGTGGCCTGCGAGACGCTGGTAACCACCGGAATCTGCATGGTGGCCGGGGAGATCACCACCAAAGCGACTCTGGACGTTCCCAAGCTGGCTCGCGAGGTCATCGCCGACATCGGATTCACCGACGCGAAGATGGGCTTCGACGCCAAGACTTGCGGAATCCTGAACGTGATTCAGACCCAATCGCCCGATATCGCCATGGGCGTCGACACGGGCGGCGCCGGCGACCAGGGCCTGATGTTTGGCTACGCCTGCGATGAAACCACCGAGCTCATGCCCATGCCGATCCAGATGGCGCACCACCTGGTGAAGCAGTTGAGCGACATTCGCCGCACCGGCAAGCTCACCTATCTGCGTCCCGACGGCAAGAGCCAGGTCAGCGTCGAGTACGTCGACGGCCAGCCCAAGCGCATCGACGCGGTGGTCATTTCCACGCAGCACGACGACGACGTCACCACCGAGCAGCTTCGCGCCGACGTGAAGAAGTTCATCATCGATCCCATCGTTCCCTCGAACATGGTGGATTCGGGCACGAAGTATCACATCAACCCGACCGGCCGTTTCGTGATCGGCGGACCTCATGGCGACACGGGATTAACGGGCCGCAAGATCATCGTCGACACTTACGGCGGCATGGGCCGGCACGGCGGCGGGGCTTTCTCGGGCAAGGATCCGACGAAGGTGGACCGCTCGGCTTGCTACATGGCGCGTTACGTCGCGAAGAACATCGTGGCTTCCGGTCTTGCGAAGCGCTGCGAAGTTCAGCTGGCCTATGCCATCGGCGTCGCCGAACCGGTATCGGTGATGGTGAACACATTCGGAACCGGCACAGTGCCGGAAGAGCGCCTGGTGGAACTGGTCCGGGCGAACTTTATTCTGACTCCTAAAGGCATGATCGACACGCTGAAACTGCGCCGTCCGATCTATCGCAAGACCGCTGCGTTCGGCCATTTCGGCCGGACCGAAGACACCTTCAGCTGGGAAGCCACGGATAAGGCGCACGCGCTTAAAGAAGCCGCGCAGCCGGCCGCTGCGGCTCGCCGCTGAGTAGCGGAAATTCCGTGCTAGTCGAAGGTTGCAAGCACGCTCTGGAGATTTCTGTCCCCGTAGCCGAGGTAGATCAGGAGACCGAGCGCGCGGCTGTTGCAATTCAAGGGAAAGCGCGCCTGCCGGGTTTCCGGCCCGGCAAGGCCCCGCTTTCGATCGTCAAGACGCGCTTTGCGGGCGATATCCGCCAGGAAGTGCTGGATGCGCTGGTGCCGCGTTTCCTGCAGGCCGCCGTGGAGAAGGAAAATCTCCAGCTGGTGGGGCGGCCGGGAATCTCCGATGTCCACTTTCACGCCGGCGAGCCTCTCCGTTTCAAGGCTGAATTCGAGGTCGCGCCCAATTTCGAATTGGGCGAGTATCGCGGCGTTACCATTACCTATAACCAGCCGGAAGTCACCGACGCCGACGTGGACGCGCGCGTCGAGCAGATTCGCGATCAGAAGGCTCAGTTCGTGAACGAAGAGCCGCGGCCGCTGGCTGATGGCGATTACGCCGTGGTCTCGCTCGAGAGCCTGGAGGGCGTTGAGGAGAAGGTCTCGCAGGACGAGTTGATGCTCAAGATCGGCGACGAGGCCACCATGAAGGAGTTCAGCGAGAACCTGCGCGAAGCTTCGCCCGAGGATGTTCGCGAGTTCGAGGTGACTTATCCGGAGGATTACGATCGTCCGTCCCTGGCCGGGAAAACCGTGAAGTTCCGAGCGGTGCTGAAAGCCGTCCGCCGCAAGGAGCCGCCCGAGCTCAACGACGAGTTCGCCAAGGATCTGGGCGACTTCAAAACGCTCGAAGAGTTGAAAGAAACCATCCGCAAATCGATTCTTCAGGAGCGCGAGCACCGCGCCCAGGAAGACGCCAAGAGCCAGTTGATCGACAAGCTGGTGGACGCCCACGATTTTCCGGTGCCGGATGCGTATATCGACCGGCAGATCCAGATCAACGTCGAGAATCAGCTGCGCACTCTGGCCGCGCAGGGCGTGGATCCGAATACGATCAAGCTGGATTGGGCCAAAGTGCGCGAGTCGCAGAAGGATCGGGCTGTGCGCGATGTGAGAGCGTCGCTGATTCTGGATAAGATCGGCGAACGGGAAGCGATCGGCGCAACGCAGGAAGAAGTGGACCGCGAGGTGAACCGGATCGCTCGCCAGCAGCGCGAGGCCGCCGCGGTGACGCGCGCGAAGCTCCAAAAAGAAGGCGGGCTGGCCCGCATCGCCGGCCACATCCGCACCGACAAGACCCTCGGCTTCCTGTTCGAGCAGGCTCGTAAGGAAGCGGGCAAACCCGAGACTGAAACCCCCAAATAAATGCGAAATAAAATTACTGTAGTAGGCGGCGGGAACGTCGGCGCGAGCTGCGCCGTCAATCTCGCATATAAGGAATTGGGCGATGTGGTCCTGGTGGACGTGGTCGAAGGCGTGCCGCAGGGCAAAGCGCTCGACATGCTCCAGATGGGTCCAGTGGAGGGCTACGACGTTCGGATCACGGGTGCGAACGATTACGCCCCGACGGCGGATTCGGACGTGGTGGTGATCACCGCCGGCCTGGCTCGTAAGCCCGGCATGAGCCGCGATGATCTGCTGCTGGCCAACCACGCGGTGGTCACGGGTGTGTCCGAGCAGATCGCGAAATATTCGCCCAACGCGATCATTATCCTGGTGACGAATCCGCTGGACGCGATGTGCTGGAGCGCGTTCAAGGCATCGAAATTCCCAAAGCACCGCATCATCGGCATGGCGGGCGTGCTGGATTCAGCGCGCTTCCGCACGTTCATCGCGCAGGAGCTGGACGTTTCGGTGGAGAACGTCACGGCGGTGGTGATGGGCGGCCACGGCGATACTATGGTCCCGGTGGTGCGCCTCTCGGGCGTCTCGGGCATCCCGCTGACCGAGCTGATTGCGCCTGACAAGCTGGCCGCGATTGTCGACCGCACGCGCAATGGCGGCGCGGAGATCGTCAAATATCTCAAGACCGGCAGCGCGTACTATGCACCGTCCGCTTCGGCGGTCGAGATGGTGGAGTCGATTCTCAAGGACAAGAAAAAGGTCCTCCCTTGCGCGGCGTACCTCGAAGGCGAGTACGGGATCAATGGATTGTTCGTCGGTGTGCCGCTGAAACTCGGCGCGAAGGGTATCGAACAGATCTACCAGATCAAGCTGACCGAAGAAGAGAAGGGCATGCTCGCCAAGAGCGCCGCTTCGGTGCAGGAGTTGGTGGATATTCTGAAAACCAAAATCTAACGCGTTTTATGAGGCGAAAAGGGGACAGCTCCTAGTTTCCTCAGAGCTAGTAATGCACTGAATCCTAGGAGCTGTCCCCTTTTAGCCCGTTACTCAATTCCCATTTGCGCGAGGCGATAGCGCAGCGCGTTTCGCGTCAGACCCAGCAGCCGCGCGGCTTGGCTTTTGTTGCCATTCGCCCGCTTGAGCGCCTCGCGAATCACCGACTGCTCGTATTGATCGAGCGTCATTCCTTCGGGGAGAAAATGATCGCCGCCCGCCGCGGCCACCGACCGCCGCGGAGCAGTATCGATCTTCACGTCACTCGGTTCGACTCGTGGTCCCTGGGCTAGCAAGACGCTGCGCTCCACTACATTCTCCAACTCGCGGACATTCCCAGGCCAGTGGTAGCTCATCAGGCGCTCCATCGCGCCTTCGCTGATCTCGCCCCCGAACTTCTTGGCGAAATGCTCCACCAGGTAAGGAATGTCTTCCTTGCGCTCCCGCAGCGGAGGAATGTTTATGGGTACCACGTTCAACCGATAATACAGATCCTCTCGAAACGTGCCCTGCTCGAGCGCCGCGCGCAAATCCACATTAGTCGCTGCGATCACGCGCACATCGGTGTGCTGCGTTTTGTTGCTGCCCAGCCGTTCGAATTCGCGCTCCTGTAGCACGCGCAGCAGTTTCACCTGGATCGATCCCGGCACGTCGCCGATCTCGTCCAGAAACACGGTCCCTGTATCGGCCTGCTCGAACTTGCCCGGTTTCGACGTATTGGCGCCGGTGAACGCGCCTTTCTCGTATCCGAACAGCTCGCTTTCCATCAGGTTCTCAGGGATCGCGGTGCAATTGATCTTGACGAACGGACGATCCTTGCGCGGCGAGTGTTGATGGATCGCGCGCGCGATCATATCCTTTCCCACGCCGCTTTCGCCTGCCAGCAGAACGGTCGCGCGGGTGGGAGCCACGCGCATGATGGTCGCGAAAATATCCTGCATCGGTGCGCTGCTCCCGATGATGTTTTCGAACTTATAGCGCTGGCCCAGGGCTTCGCGCAGCTCGCGATTTTCGTCGCGCAGCTTGCGGACTTCGAGCGCTTTTTCCACGACCACGGTCAGATGATCCAGCGAAAACGGCTTAGGCAGAAAATCCACCGCGCCCTTCTTCATCGCCTCCACCGCGATTTCCACGGTCCCGAAGGCCGACATTACGATCACCGGCAGATGCGCATTCTGTGCGTGCAATTGCTCGAGCAGAGCGAGACCATCCATCCCCGGCAGCTTCAAATCGGTGAGCACCAGGTCCGCTTCGCCGGCCTGCTTGAGCCCTTCCTCGGCTGTGCCGACGGCCTTCACGGCATAGCCTTCGGACGACAATTGGAGGCCGATCACCCGGCGGTGTTTCTCTTCGTCTTCGATCACCAGAACAGTTTGCTTATCGGCCATGGTTTGCTGTAGGTTTCGCTGCTTTTACTCTGCCACAGGCAGGTACACCCGAAACACGCTGCCTTCTCCCAGCGTGCTTTCCACCGTAATCTGCCCGCCGTGCTCGTCCACGATCTTGGAGACGATCGCCAAGCCCAGGCCCACGCCCTCCGCCTTAGTGGTGAAGAACGGATTGAAGATGCTTTCGAGATGCTTCGGGTCGATTCCCGAGCCGCGGTCGATCACTGCGATCTCCGCCCTGAGCCCCTCCGCCGTGTCGGCCAGGCGCGTCTTTACCGTGACCACCGCACCGGGAGGGCTGGCCTGCGCGGCGTTCGCTAACAGATTTGTGATCACGTGCTCCATCAGCTCCGCTTCCACGGGCACCGGCGGCACGTCGGGCGAATAGTTTTTAAACACCGTGACCGATGCGGCCGCGCCAGTCTTCTCGCGATCGAAGAGCTGGATGGCACGATCCAGCATGGCGTGCAGGTCGGTTTTTTCCAGCCGCAGGTTGCGGGGCCGCGCGAAATCCAGAAACCGCGTGATCAGCGAATTGATCCGGTCCACTTCCTGCCTGATGTATCCTGCCATCTCTCGCGCGATCTCGTTGTCGGCCGATACCTTCCGCTCCAGCAGTTCGGCCGAGGTCTTCATCGTTCCGAGGGGGTTCCGTAACTCGTGCGCCAGTCCGGCCGTCAGCTGCCCGAGCGCCGCCAGCCGATCCGTGCGGCGCACCTGAGCTTCGGCTTCCTCCAGGTGGCGATTGGCTTCGGCCAGCTTTTCTGCGGCGGCCTGCGATTTCCGTGCTTCATCGCGATTGGCTTGAGCGAGTTGGTTGGTCAGGAATCCCACTACAGGCAAAAAGAGCACACGCAGAATCAGCTCTCCTACGTCGTCAATCTCATATTCCGGCCCCAAAAATAAAAGAAACGACAAATACAGTGTGCAAGCCGCCAAAGAAGAAACCGTAGTTCCGACGAGGCCGAAGCTGGTGGCGGCTGAGATCACCGGCAGGAACAGAACCAGATAGAAGCTGCTCGATATTCCGTAGCTGTAGCCGATCAGCGGATAGCACAGCGCCAGCTTGAGCACTACGGATCGAACCGGGCCGAGCCGGGGCTCCAGCACCTGAACCACGCCCAGCGCCAGAAGAGCGATCAGCGCGCCTGGATGGTACTCCGGGCTGAAGATTGCGAGCGCGGAGAAGAATAATAGCCAAACGAAATCCTGCGGTCGGACGTAGCGGCGCCAGGCGGGAGTCACTTAGGCGTTCCTATTTTAGCGCGCGCTACCATGATCTTATGAAACGAGGTGTTATGAAGCGACTCGTTCTGCTCTCGCTGACCTTGGCCGCTCTGCATGCAGAAGAGGGGATGTGGACGTTCGACAATCCTCCCACCAAGCTGGTTCAGGAAAAGTACAACTTCACGATCACGCCGCAGTGGCTGGATCACGTTCGGCTATCGAGCGTTCGTCTAAACGACGGGGGATCGGGATCGTTCGTCAGTCCGACGGGCCTTCTGCTGACCAACCACCACGTCGCGCTGGGACAGTTGCAGAAGAACTCGACGCCGGAACACGACTACGTCAAGTCCGGTTTCTACGCACGCACCTCCGCGGAAGAAATCAAGTCGCCCGATCTGGAAGTGAACGTTCTGGTTTCGATGGAAAACGTGACGGCGCGTGTCCAGGACGCCCTGAAGGGGGCCCGCAACACCGAGCAGGAATTCGCCAAACGCAAAGAGGTGATCGCCGCCATTGAGCGCGAGAGCCTGGAGAAGACCGGCTTCCGCTCCGATGTGGTGACGCTGTATCAGGGCGGGGAATACTGGCTGTATCGCTACAAGAAATACACCGACGTGCGGATTGTGTTTGCGCCGGAGCAGCAAATCGCGTTCTTCGGCGGCGATCCCGACAACTTCACATACCCGCGCTACGACCTGGACTTCGCGCTGTTCCGCGTGTATGAGAACGGGCAGCCCATTCGGAGCGAGAACTATCTCAAGTGGAATCCGAAGGGCGCGGCCGATGGAGAACTGGTGTTCGTCTCCGGCCATCCCGGGTCCACGCAGAGATCAGACACGCTGGCGCAACTCGAGGCCGAGCGCGATCTGTACGAGCCGGCAATTCTGAAACTTCTTCACAGCCGCATTGACACGCTGAAGAAGTATTCGGCTAGCGGGCCGGAGGCGTCGCGTCGCGCGATGGCCCAGATTTTCAGTCTGGAGAACTCCCTGAAGGCGTACGATGGCCGCGAAAAGGGCCTTCAGGACAAGCGCGTGATGGATGCCAAGCGTGCCGACGAAACCAAATTCAGGGGCTTGGTTGCAGCGAATCCGCAGTGGAAAGCGGCTTACGGAAATGCCTGGGATCAGATCGCCGCGGCTGAAAAAAAGGCCCAGACGCGCTTTAAGGAGCAGTATTTTCACGGACTGAACTCGTCGCTCGCGAGCCTGGCGCAGCAGATCGTCCAATATATCGCCGAAATTAAGAAGCCGGATGGCGAGCGCCTGGACGGCTACCACGAATCGCAGCTCGAATCGCTGAGACTGGCGTTGTTCTCTCCCGCGCCGATTTACACAGACATGGAAATCGCGCGCATCACCGGCGCTCTGGAGCTGGACCTGGCTGAAGTGGGGCCGAATGACCCGTGGGTGAAGCTGGTGATGAACGGAAAATCGCCGCGCGAGGTCGCCACGGACATGGTCAACGGAACCAAGCTGACCGATCCGGAAGTCCGCAAGAAGCTGGTCGAAGGCGGCGAGCCCGCGGTGGCCGCGTCCACGGATTCGATGGTCGTGCTGGCGCGCAAGCTCGACCCGATGCGCCGCGAACTGACCAAGTGGCTCGAGGACAACGTCCAGAGCGTGGAGCAGCGGGCCGGCGAACAGCTCGGCAAAGCGCGCTTCGCGGCGTTCGGCAAATCCACGTATCCCGATGCGACGTTCACGTTGCGCCTTTCCTACGGCCAGGTGAAGGGTTATCCGATGAACGGCACCATCGCTCCGCCGATGACGACGATGTACGGGCTGTATGACCGGTCGGCCAGCTTCGGCAACAAGGATCCGTTCGAGCTGCCGCAGCGCTATGTGGAAGGCCGCACGAAGCTCGATCTGTCGACGCCCTTCAATTTCGTCAGCAGCAACGATATCATCGGCGGCAACTCCGGCTCGCCTGTGGTGAATAAGAATGGCGAGATCGTGGGCTTGATCTTCGATGGCAATATCGAATCGCTGGTGGGCGATTTCGTTTACGAGGGCCAAACCAATCGTGCGGTGGCGGTGCACACAGCCGCGATCACCGAGGCTCTGCGGAAGATCTACGGGGCGGACGCTCTGGCGAATGAGCTGCTGAAATAAAGTGGTTTGGAGACCTGTCCCTACTCGATGCGGAAGTTGATGTCCACCGCGCGCGCCGAGTGCGTGATTGCCCCGCTGGATAGAAAATCCGCGCCGGTTTCCGCGTAGGCTCGGGCAGACTCCAGCGTGATCCCGCCGGACAGCTCGACCTTGGCGCGCCCATGAATATGGGCGATCCACTCGCGAGCCTGATCGGGCGTAAGATTGTCCAACAACAAGTGCGTAGCCCCGCACGCCAAGGCCTCGTCGAGCTCCTCGCGCGTCCGAACCTCGATCTCGACCGGCACGCCGGCATTTCGCGTTCGATCCAATGCCGCACGCACGCCGCCCGCTGCGGTGATGTGGTTGTTCTTGATCAGCACAGCGTCGAACAGCCCCATGCGATAAATCACCGCGCCGCCCGCGGCAGCGGCCATCTTCTCTAACCTTCGCAGCCCCGGCGTGGTCTTGCGAGTATCCAGAATCCGGCAACGCGTGCCTTCGACTGCCCTGACATATGCGGCGGCAAGTGTTGCAATGCCACTGAGGCGCTGAATAAAGTTCAACGCGGTGCGTTCCCCTGTAAGCAACGCGCGGGCCGGACCCTGAACGCGCGCGATTTCGTCGCCGGCTTTTAGGTAATCTCCCGATAAGCGCTTCAGTTCCACCGTACAGCCAACAAACACCAGTGGAAGCACCTCCACGCCCGCCAGTGTCAGCGATTCGCGCGCGATCATGCGGCCGGTCGCCGTCGCCTCTGCCGGAACGCAGAGATTCGTGGTGATATCGCCCGTGCCGATGTCTTCGGCTAGCGCTCGACGAACGGCCTCTTCGATTTCGGGGTGCACTAGCGGTCTCATTAGCGAACGGCGAGCATCCGTTCGATGGGCAGCGCGGCGCGCCGGATAATGTCGTCGGAAAGCTCGATGCGCGGCGTCAGACTGGTCAGGCAATCGCGCAGTTTTTCGAGCGTATTGCGCCGCATATAGGGGCACTCGCTGCAATTGCAGTTTTCGTTGGGAACAAAGTAGAAACGCTTGTGCGGAGCCAGGCGTTCGAGAGAATGCCGCACGCCGCTCTCCGTCATCACGATATATTCTTCGGCCGGCGCAGACACGCACCAGTCGATGATCGCGCTGGTGGATCCGATGAAATCCGCCATCGCCAGAACGTCCGCCGGGCATTCCGGATGCGCGGCGACCAGAGCCTGCGGATGCTCTGCACGTGCAGTGGCCAACCGGCGAGCCACGAACGTAGCGTGCACGATGCATGCGCCCTGCCAGATCGTCATATTTTCGCGGCCAGTCTGCTGCTTTACGTAGTTGCCCAGGTTGATATCCGGCAGAAAGAGAATTGGTTTGTCCGCGGGAATCGAATTCACGATGCTGACGGCGTTGCGCGAGGTGCACAGAATGTCGCTTTCGGCCTTCACCTCCACTGACGTGTTCACGTAGCTGACTATGACGTGGTCGGGATGGGTTTTCCGGAAAGCTCGCACCTGTGGGGCGGTGCAGCTATCGACCAGGCTGCATCCAGCCTCGAGATCCGGCAGCACCACAGTTCGCGTCGGGTTCAGGACCTTAGCGGTCTCCGCCATGAAAACCACGCCGCAGAACGCAATGACGTCGCCTTCAAAGTCACGAGCTCTACGGGCCAGTTCCAGGCTGTCGCCAATCGAATCCGCCAGCTCCTGAATCTCGGAATCCTGGTAGTGGTGCGCAAGGATAATCGCGCGGCGCTGCTGCTTTAGCTCCAGAATTTCATCGACGATGGATTGAACGGCCGGCATACGGGGAGACCTGATATTTCAAGTGTACCCCAGGGGCGCCGTTTTACTTAAAAAACGCCGCCATGGCTGCGTGTTCGGCCTTGAAGTCCGCCAGCAGCGGCCCAATCTTTTCTTCCGGAATGCCCAGAGACGCGATCGGGGCCGGGTCCTCGGCACTCACCAGCTTGGAGGCGACGATCGATTCTCCGGTCGAATTCACGTACTGATCGGCAGCGTGGATCACAGCACTCAGCGGTATGATTCCACCTGCTGGAAACGCCGGGATGCGGTGGTGATCGCGCACGGCGAGCTGCACTTCCTGCGGAAACTTCCATTTCTCCAGCGCCGCGGCCGAAAGCTCGGCATGGGTGAACCCCAGCAGTTCCAGTTCGCATTCCGTCCAGGATCGATCCGACTGTTCGTGAAGCTTCATTAGGCGAGTAAACTCATCGGGCAGTCCCAGGGCGATCAACAACCGGCCCAGGTCGTGGAGCAAGCCCCCGACGAATGCGCCCTCGGGATACTCCGCTTGTGCGCGCGAGGCAATCTGATCGCTGAGGATCGCCACTGCGGCCGAATGCCGGTTGAAACGCACCATGGACCAACCGGCAGGAGTCTTGACCTGGCTCCACATGCGCGAAATCGACATCCCCAGCAGCGTATTGCGGACCTTGTCCATTCCCAGGAGCGCCAGCGCATGGCGCACTGAAGTGATGGTCGCGCGCCGCGCATAGAGCGCCGAATTCACCAGGTGGATGATGTTTCCGGCCACCACGGTGTCCTTCTCGATCAGGTCTCCGAGCTTGGAGAACGATACGTCCTCGCCGGCCAGAGAGGCCAGCAGCTTGTTCAGAATCGGAGAAAACGGGGGCAGTTTGCCCAATGCGCCCATTGCGCGCTCAGACAGCTTGGCATCCGGAATTGTTACTGCGGGAGCGGGAGTCGTTTCGACCATAGGGATCCTACCCGCCTATCGGCCGAAAACGGGAAAGACTACAGAATCAGGTTCTTCTTTTACTTGCAGCGGTCCGCCGGAGTAGGCTTCTCGCGATACTTGTCGTGGCAGTTCGCACAGGCCGTGGTCATCGCGTCGGCGGCGTCCAGAATCTTGTCCTGACTCTTTGCCTGAGCCGCCTTGTACGCAGTCATTCCCGCATTGCGAAGTCCCTGGACCAGCTTCGGCCAATCCGGATTGGTTACCGGAACGGGCAGGCCGTTGGAGCACTTGCGTCCGGGCACGGTGAGCAGGTTCGCGGCCTCCACGATCGCCAGGCTGGCGTTCTCCACCGCTTCCCACTTGCCGTAGGAACTAGCCAGGGGATTGATCGCCAGCGCCGGATCCTTGGCGGGCGGCACATCGTTGGGATTGTCGGCTTGCGCGAAGAAGACCACATTCGAGCTTGGAAATAGAATTCCCTTCATGAGCTGGGCCAGGGTTGCAGGGTTCCGGCTGGCCGGCGCAGCAGACTTGGCGGCGGCTTTGGCTTTTGCTGGAGCGGGAGTCTGCGCATTCAGAAATCCAGCTAACGTGAATATTCCCAGAACAGCTAGGCGGAGTCGCATGTGGAGCCTCTCACTACACTATCTCTCACTTCACTATACAGAACAGGACCACCATTCCAATGCCCGCGGCGATGCTCAGCGCAGCGCCCAGAAGGAAATATTCAGGACGGAATCGGAGCGTCAGTTGGTGCTGGCCGGCCGGAACCATCACGCCGGATAGCGCGTAATCTGTCGGCATGATGGTGACTGCGTGGCCATCCACGGCGGCATGCCATCCCAGCGAGAAGGGAACCGCGACGCGGATGAGCGTCCCGGCCGGAGCGGAATAGCGAATCTCGTAGAAATCCTCCCGATAACCCGTGACGGTCAGGTCCACGGGCTGCTGCTGCGTCACGCCCTGGGTCCACCCTTCGACTACGGAACCCCCGGCCGGGTCGAGGGAGGCTAGTTCCACGAACGACCCTGACCTCACGCTTGCGGGCACGGACACACGCGGCAAGGCAGAAGGGTTCACTTCCAGGCGTCCGCGCGGGTCCACGAGATAATTAACGCTCAATCCGTGCAGCAGCCGGGGATTGTAGCGAATCGCGCGCGCGTATTCAGCATAGCGATTCAATTCGAGCAATCCCGCGCCCCAGCTTACTTCCGTACGCGCCGCCAGCGATCCATCCAGCGGCCCTGTCGCGATACTGGGGTTCGACATCCACAGCCGGTACAGCGGCTGCTGCTTGACCTCGCGAATGCGGGCTTCGAAGGCTTGCTGCCGTTTCCCGTACAGTTCGTCGAAGGTGATGGATGCGTTCACTAGCGGACTTTTGTACATGTTGAAGTGCCACAAGTCGGCCGCGATCACGATCATCAGGATGAACGGCAAGCGCTTTTGCCCCATCTTTTCCGCCGCCCAGGCTGCTCCAGACCCGGCCGCGAGAGCGAAGCCCAGCGCCGGCACGAACCATATTTCGATCGGAGCATGAGCGTCGCGAAATCCGGGAAGCATCTTGACCAGATGTGCGAAGCCAGCGCTGGGTCCGAACGCATACCACAGCCCCGGAACAATCAGCGCGAGGATCGGAACGATCTGCAACTTCCGCAGGAGTCCGGCGATCGCGAGCGGCAGCAGCAGCAATCCCCCGTACAGGTAAAATTGGCGAATCTCCTCGGGGCCTTTGTAATCGCCGGAGATCAAGCCGAAATAGTCGGCCGACATCACTGCCGCCAGGTCGATGGGCCGCAGGACAGCGGCGGGCGAAGTGAGCGGATGCGTCGCGTACCTGACGATTTCGAGCCACGGCAAGATCACCACCGCGCTCAAGCAGAATGCGATGATCGGCGTGGCCACTGCCAGTATTCCCGCGCGCTTCCACGACCGGGACGCGATCAGGAAGCACGCCAGCGCCAGTGAGCAATACAGAGCCGCATCGAAATTGCCAGTGAGAGTGATGAGCCCGGCGAATGTTCCGGTCAGCATCCAGCTTCGCCGCTCCAATAGCGAGGCCCACAACAACCAGGGCAGCAGCGCCGCGGCTTCGAACATCCCCAATTGCGAGCTATGCGCGGCGAAGAATCCGCCCCAGGCATAGAGCATCGCGGCGATGACCGCTGCTACGGAATCGTCGAACAGCTTGCGAGCCAGCAGAAACGCCCCGGCCAGCGCAAGGAACGAATGCAGCGCCAGCTCCCAGAACAAAGCGCGCGGGGTGATCCCAATCAGGTAAAACGGCCAATGGAGCGGATACCATGCGCCCGTCCGCGGATCGGACAGGAACGGCGTCCCTGAGTACAGGAATGGTGTCCAATACGGCAGCCGCCCGGCGTGCACGGAATCGGCAAAATACTTTTGCGCGGGATACGTGACGTCGGCCAAGTCCCAATGGATCGTCGTGTTCGGCTGAAACAGCGGGATCGCCCAGAACAGAATCGTGACCAGGACCAAGGCGGGCCAAACGAATCGAGTGGATTGCGTCATGACTTAGGCAAGCACCGGGGTGGGTCTAATCCAGCTTCAGCAGCCGTCGGCGCAGAAGGTCGAGAGCAGCTTGCGTGGCGAACCCGCGAATGCGCGGGCGATCCCCCGGCATCGAGAACCGGAGCGCTTCGGGCGGACCATCGGGACCGGCGAAACCCACGAAAATGGTGCCCACAGGAGAGCCCGTGCTCGACTCAGGTCCTGCTTCGCCGGTGATGGAGATGGCGAACGTCGAGCCCGTACAGGTCCGCGCGCCTTCGGCCATCGCGCGAGCGGCTTCTTTGCTGACCGCGGTGTGCTGAGTAATCAGCGCCGGGTCCACGCCCAGCAAATCGATCTTCAGGCGGTCCGTGTAGGTCACGAATCCGCCCAGAAAGTAGTCCGAACTCCCCGCAACAGATGTGACGCGCTCACCCACCATGCCTCCGGTGCAGCTTTCGGCGACGCTGAGGGTCGCGCCGCGTTCGCGCAACAGCGTGCCCACGATCGCTTCCAAGGGATCGCCATTACGGGAAAACAGATGCTTCCCCAGCAGCTCTTCGATGGGATCTCCGACCTCGGCCAGCAGCCGTTCGGCGTCTTCGGCGGAACCACACCGGGCGCGCAAGTGAATCTGAATGTCTCCTGGCGACGCCAGGATGGTCGTCGCCGGATTGCTGTACTTCGTATATACCGGCGCGATCAGAGCATCGAGATCGGATTCCGTGAATCCGGTGACGCGATAGAATCGCGCGCGTATCACCTGCGCCGGCAGAAGCTTTGTCAATCGGGGGATGCATTCGTTGGCGAACAGCGGCTTCAACTCGCCCGGCGGGCCGGGAAGCATAATGACGATCCGTCCGTCGTTTGCGATCCATTGACCGGGTGCCGTTCCGTTGGCGTTCGGCAGAATCTCGGCGCCTTCGACGAGGTACGCTTGCCGCTTGTTGATCTCGGCCATCTTGCGCTGGCGGCGGCGGAATCGCTCCTCGATCTCGTCGCAGATATCCTGGCTGAAAACGAGTTCGCGGCTCAAAGCATCGGCCACAGCCTGGCGCGTCACATCGTCTTCCGTGGGGCCGAGGCCGCCGGTCAGGATCACGAGCCCGGCATGCTCCAGTGCCGAGCGCACTGCGTCGGCAAGCAGCGCACGATCGTCGCCGACGATCAGCTTCCGGCGCACCTCGACCCCCAGCGCGTTCAGTTGATCGGTGATGTACAGCGAGTTCGTGTCGATGCGTTGCGAGGTCAGCATCTCCGACCCCACGGCAATGATCTCGGCGTCGGCCATCAAGACTTACGGGACGGGCCAGCCTTCGATGCGGGCGTCCACTTTGAAGAGCGAATTGTTGGTGGCCACGATCACCGATTTCGACGGCGAAAACGCCAGGCCCACGATGGCTGGTCCGGATAAGAATAGCTCGGCATTTCTCTCCGGTGAAATTCTGACGACTCCGCGCCGCCCGCCCAGTGACGCCGCGACGTACAGATTGCCCTTCACATCGAACGCCATGCCCTGGGGACGCCCCAGGCCGCGATAAAACGTTTCCACGTGCCCGTCCTTGTCAATGCGATGGACGGCATCGAAGCTTGACGTTGTAGGACCGGTCACGTACAGGTATCCATCCGGACCGAAGGCAAGATGATACGCGGCAATGGAGGGTTCGAGCGTAGCGAACACATAAATCTGCCTCTGCCGGCTGATCTTGAAAACCGTTCCGCTGCGGTCGCCGACAAACAGATTATCTTCGCGGTCGAAGACGATTCCCGTCGCCACTCCCATGCCTTCGACGTAGGTCGAGGTGTTGCCCGACGGCGATACCTGATACACCATGCCGTCATGGCGGCTCGAGCAGTACAGCGCTCCCTCGGCGTCCAGCGCCAGCCCGGTGGCGTTCATCAGGTCGGTGACCAGCGGCTTGGCGACCAGGCTCGTGTCGAGCTTGTAAATCGAGACGGCCGTCTTCTGTCCGGCCGATCCGCTGAAGGTGGTGTAGATGTTCCCCAGCTTGTCGACCACCGGATTGGACACGGGATGCATCCCCTCAGCGATCTGGATGCCGATGTCGCAGGTCCAGGCCGTGTCTTCGTCCTTACCGAGCTTTAGTTCGCCGCGCGAGACACCCTCCGGAACGCGGACGATCACCAGCGAGTCGGAGCCGATCACGACGGACGCTGACAGCTCACCGAAGCGCGCCGTGGGCCGTTCGGCGCCGGCCAGGCCTTTGCCGCGGATGCGGAATTCGCCGCCCGGGATAGCCGCCGACGGAGAAACGTCTGAAATCTGCGGTCGGGATTCGGGATTCTTGCGAAGGGCCATAAAAGACAGCTATTAACGATTGAACCATCCGGCGAAGTACAACACAAGTGCGGCGTAAATTCCGGCCATCGCGTCATCCAGTACAATGCCGGCGCCGCCGGGAATTCTTTCCATCTGCCGGACGGGCGGCGGCTTCCAGATGTCGAACGCTCGAAATAGCAGGAATGCGCCCAGCCAGGTCTTCCAGTCGAGCGTGGAGGCTCCCGCGAGGGTGATCCACTGGCCTACAACTTCATCGATCACGACCACCTGGGGATCTTTACTGCCGGTGTCTTTCGCCATACG
Organism: Bryobacteraceae bacterium; assembly: GCA_036003585.1. Taxonomy (GTDB): domain Bacteria; phylum Acidobacteriota; class Terriglobia; order Bryobacterales; family Bryobacteraceae; genus Palsa-187. The sequence continues at coordinate 184,142 of DASYSG010000019.1, forward strand.
CCCGGCGGCCCAGACCGCGGGTGCGATCAGCACTACTCCGAAAAATGCGAGGCAAACTCCGGAAATGCCCAGGTACGCATGCAGCGCCCACGCGACCGCCAGCGCGCCTAGCGATCCGGCCGTTCCCGGCCCTTGGGGGACGTATCCAAGATAAAAGAACGTGCCCAGCAGACGCGCGAAAGCGCTCATTCGCTATCGTCTTCCTCTGCTGCATCGCGTTCGTCCTGCGTGTCGGCGAGGTGCTGCGGATCGACCGGCGTCGAAATCACGTATTTCTCGGAAGCCCAGTTGCCCAGATCGATGATCCTGCAGCGGTCGCTGCAAAAGGGGATAAAAGGGCCGTCGGATGGAACTGCCTTCCTGCAGATCGGACACCGCATACGTTCGTACTTTATCGCAGGACTTGCAGAAGTTGTGTGGAGTGGAGCGGCACGGGAGCATCCACCAGCTCGCCGGTCAAGTCGTAATCGTGCGCTTTGGTGATCCGCATGCGCCGGAATTCACCCGCTCGCAAAGGCGCTTCGCCAGGGTCTGAAATATAGCAGACGCCATCGATATCCGGAGCCTGCGTCGAAAGCCTCGCCTGCCAGACGAGTTCGGAATCGGCCGAAGGGCCCTCGATCAGCACGGCTTCCTCGCAGCCGATGAGACGCCGGTTGCGTGCGCGGGAAATCTTGCGCTGGATGGCCATCAGGCGCCGTTTGCGATTCTGAATCGTGCGACCGTCCACTTTGGCATCCAGCGCGAAACTCTTGCTGGTGTCCTCGTCGGAGTAGGAGAACGCGCCCATCCGGTCAAACTTCGCAGCCTCGACGAAATCGCACAATTCCTTGAAATCCGCGTCGGTCTCGCCCGGAAAGCCGACGATCATGCTGGTGCGAATCGCCACGCCGGGGATGGTTCGCCGGATCTTTTCGAGCAGCTTGAGGAAGATATCGCCGCTCGCCCCGCGCTTCATGCGTTTCAGCACGGGCGCGCTGGCATGCTGCAGAGGCATGTCGATATATTTGACCAGCGCAGCATGCTGGCCAATGGTATCCAGCAGCTTCTGGGTCACCTTATTGGGGTAGCAATACAAGAACCGGACCCATTTGGCGTGATCGGTTTCGATCTGCGCCAGCCGGGCCAGCAGCAGCGACAAGCCGTCTTTCAAGCCCAGATCTTCGCCGTAGCAGGTGGTGTCCTGGCCGATCAGGTTGATCTCACGGACGCCTTGCGAAAACAGGCGAGTCGCCTCGGAAATGACGCTCTCGAAGCGTCGGCTGCGGAACTTTCCGCGATATTGCGGGATCACGCAGAAGGTGCAGGGATGATCGCAGCCTTCGGCGATCTTGATATAGGCGAAATGCCGAGGGGTCGCCAGCACGCGAGGGGTTGCGTCGTGATACAGGTACGGCTCGAACGGATTCCGTTCGGCGGGTTCGACGCCCTCGCAGAGGCTGGTGATCTGCTCCAGCTCATTGGTGCCGATCACGGCGTCCACTTCGGGCATGTTCTTCCGGATGTCGCCGCGGTAGCGTTCGACCAGGCACCCGGCGACGATCAGCTTTCGCGCGCGGCCGGTTTTCTTGTATTCGGCCATCTCAAGGATGGTGTCCACCGATTCCTGCTTGGCCGGATCGATGAAGCTGCAGGTATTGACCACGATCACGTCGGCATCGGAAGGATGCGCCGTCAGCTCGTGACCCTGTGCGGTGAGCTGGCCCATCATCACCTCGGTATCGACCAGGTTTTTGGGACAGCCCAGGCTAACAAATCCAATCTTCAAAATGGGGTTCCTAAAATCCTAAATGTGGCAGTGTGCCTGGCCGCGCTTTTCCAGGTATTGCTGATGATATTCTTCCGCCCGCCAGAACTCGCTGGCCGGAACGATCTGGGTCACAATCGGCTTGGGGAATTTGGCCTGCGCGGCTTCGCGCGAGGCGCGCGCTTCCACCAGTTGCTCCGGCGTGTAATAAAAGATAGCCGAGCGATACTGCGCGCCCACATCGGGACCCTGCCGGTTCAGCGTGGTGGGGTTGTGATTGGTCCAGAAGACTTCGAGGATGTCGTGGTAGCTGATTACCTGCGGATCGTAAGTGACTTCGACCACTTCCGCATGTCCGGTTCGGTCGGTACACACGTCTTCATAGGTCGGATTCTTGGTGGTCCCGCCCATGTAGCCGACCTGTGTCGACTTGACTCCAGCCAGGCGGCGAAACGCGGCTTCCACGCCCCAAAAACAGCCGGCGCCGAAACTGGCCTTGCTGAGCTGCGATTCCATACCTTGATTGTACCGCCCCGGCCTCGTTAGTCTGGGGTTTTGCCAAAACTTCGTGTAACCAACCAGACACGTGGACGGATGTTGGCGGAACGGGCCGATATCGCCGACACCAGCGCTAAACGGCGCACGGGCCTGCTGAAGCACACCGGGCTGGCTCCGGGCGAAGGACTATGGATCGCCCCGTGCGAAGGCGTCCACACGTTCGCCATGAAGTTCACGATTGATGTTGTGTTCCTCAATCGCAAGCGCAAGATCCTGAAGATCCGGCCGAACATGGTCCGCCGCCGGATCGCGCTGTGTCTGCGCGCGCATTCGGTGCTGGAGCTTCCCGCCGGGACACTGGAGCAGACCGGGACCGTTCGCGGAGACCAACTGGAGTTCGAAGAATACGAGCCGCCGGCGACGGGCGTAGAATGACTGAGCATGAAGCTCGTGGGCATTCTGGTTCTGGCGATAGCCGTTGAGGTGGGCCTACCGGCGCAATGGATTAACCGTCCGAATCCTTCCACGCCCCGAACTCCGGACGGCAAACCGAATCTCACCGGACCCGTTCCGCGCAAGGACGGCAAGCCCGACTTGTCGGGCATCTGGAAAATCTCGCGTCCGCGAACCATTCCATCTCAAGAAGCGTCTTACGCCAGCCTGCAATTCTGGATGTCGCCCGGCGAAGTGATTTCGATGCAGCCCTGGGCGGAAGCCTTATTCCAGCAGCGCTATGCGACGTTCGGCGCGGGCCGTCCTTCGGAGCGCTGCCTGCCGCATGGAATTCCCGATGCCATGATCGTTGGGAACTTCAAGATCGTGCAGGACCCCGGGCTGTTTCTGATTCTGTACGAAGAGTTCGCCCGCTTCCGGCAGATTTTCACCGATGGCCGCGATTTCCCGGCGGAAATGAGCCCCGCGTGGTTCGGATACTCGGTCGGACACTGGGATGGCGACGCGCTGGTGGTGGATTCCAAGGGCTTCAACGATCTTACGTGGCTCGATGACGCCGGCCATCCTCACAGTGACGCCCTGCACACTATCGAGCGCTTCCGCCGCCGCGATTTCGGGCACATGGAGATCCAGCTCGCCGTAGACGATCCCAAGACCTACACGAAGCCCTGGAGTTTGACCATGCAGTTCCAAATCATGCCCGATACGGAGCTGATCGAAGACGTTTGCGAGAACGAAAAAGACGCGCGCCACGCGGTCCTGAAATAGGCTGCAGAGTACAATAAGGGCTGATGAAAACCTGGGCGGCCATGATGATTATGCTGGCGGGTCTGGCCTTCGCCCAGCCGTCGCAGCCTCTTCAGGACGCGCAGTCCGCCCTTCAGCGCAAGGACTATCCGGCCGCGTTGCGTATCGTCCGCCCACTGGCCCAAGGCGGCGATCCGAATGCCCAGACCATTCTGGGCAGCATGTACGCCTTCGGCTTGGGCGTCGCGCGGAACTATGCCGAGGCGGTGAATTGGTTTCGCAAAGCTGCCGAGCAGGGCCAGCCTGCGGCCCAGGGTAATCTTGGCCTCGCGTATCTGAATGGCCAGGGCGTGAAACAAAACTACACGGAGGCGGCCGCCTGGCTGCGCAAGGCCGCCGACCAGAACGATCCGCAGGCGCAGGTCAATCTCGCATCGATGTACGCACGAGGCGAGGGCGTCAAGAAAGATCCGGCGCAGGCAGTGGCGCTTTATCGCAAAGGGGCCGATCAGGGTATCGCCGAAGCGCAATTCAGTTTAGGAATCGCTTATGCCAACGGCGTCGGCGTAGCGAAGAATGAAGCCGAGGCGGTCAACTGGTTCCGCAAGGCGGCCGATCAAGGACTTCCGGAAGCGCAGGCCACTCTGGGAATGATGTATGCCATCGGCCTGGGCGCTGCGAAGAATCCGGCCGAGGCGGTCAAATGGTCCAGCAAGGCCGCGCAGCGGGGTATTTCGCGGGGTCAGGAAAACCTGCGGGGCTTGGCCGAAGAAGGGTATGCGCCCGCGCAGAACGAGCTCGGACTCACGTACGAAAAAGGGTGGGGGAGTCTCAAAATCGATGCGGAGGCCGTGAGCTGGTATCGCAAAGCCGCCGAACAGGGCTTCGCTGCCGGGCAGTATAATTTCGGCCGGATGTACGCTGCTGGCCGGGGAACCCGGCAAAGCGATGTCGAAGCCTACCGATGGTTCAGCCGGGCAGCCGCCCAAGGCCATGCGGATGCGCGTAAGCAGTTAGCCGAGGTCGCCAAGCGGCTGACCGCCGAGCAAATCGCGCAAGCCAAGCAAGCCGCGACGCAATAGCAGCCTCCGCGCTGATTATTTTGGCGCTTCAGCCAAGCCGAGAGTTTTCAGGATCGCGGGGTCCGTCTCTTCTGTCGCCAGCATCTGATGGCAGGTACTGCAATCCTGCGTGATCGCTTTTTTGTCGGCGGTGGAGTGTCCGCCATCATGGCAGCGGAAGCAGCCGGGATAGTCGGTGTGCCCCAGATTATTGGGATACGTTCCCCAGGTCACTTTCAGATCCGGGAACACGTTGCTTTGATAGATGGCCAAAATCGCCTGACCCGCCTGCTGGACATCGTTGGCGCGCTTGGCCCAAACATCGGCATACTTTTGCTGGTAGAAGCTGTTGAGCCCGGCGAGGATTTTTTGCGGGGCCTCGTCGTCGCTCGCGTAGGTGGTCTTTAATAGCTCGATTGCGGTTTTCTTGACGAAAGGCAGCGTCGTGGAAATCTGGCCGGCTGCCATGGCGCGATCGACGGCGTTTTCGGGCAATGCGAAGGAATGGGCGGGGCGATTGTGGCAATCGACGCATTGCATTTCGAAGGTCGGAAGGGCACGGGCCTCATCGGCCGTGGTGCCGTCGGCGAGGTAGGTTCGGGCAGCGCCGCCATTACTATACTCGACCCAAGGAATGGTCTGCCTCTTCTTGTCGGCAGCCGCGTAGCGAATTCGGACGCCGGGGCCCATGTGTGCGCCATGAATGCCGCCAGTGGTCCCGCCGCCCACCATCATCATCAGGACGGTTTCGCTGCGGGTGTTGGCCTCATCGTCCTTGAAGCTGCTGTGCATGCGGAGGCGCGGACCGATGATCCTTCCGCGAGCGTGGCACTGCTCGCAGGTATCGGCGGACGAAACCAGACGGTTGCTCTCCATGGCCGACTCGATGGGCCGTGGATAGTTGTTCAGGATGACGCCGATGAGCTGACGGGTCCCGGCCATCTTCGACGCAAACCAGCCAGTTGCGCCGGGACCGATATGGCAGGAGGCGCAGGCCACCTGCTGGTGCGGCGGCAGAAGATGAGCCGTGAACTCGGGCTTCATGACATGGCAGCTCTGTCCGCAGAACTGGTTGGTTTCCATGTGCTCGACGGCGCGATAGGTAAGCTGGCTGCCGATGACCAGGTTCGCCATGGTCATGATGGTGAAAAACATTCCGGCGCGCCGCCAGGCGGCTTGGCGATCGACGGGCGGATTAAGCGCCTCGGCAGCCTTGCGCCGGCCGAGCGCGATGCCGATGGGAATCAGGATCAGTCCGGCGAAAAACACGACGGGGATCGCGATGAACGTGAGCAGTCCGATGTAGGGGTTGCTGACATTCCCGCGGATGTTCGCAGGCAGCGCGAAGAGCCACGAGAATCCGGCCAGCGTCACCAGCGCGACACCCGTCATGGTGACCCAGTGGCTGGTGAGCAGAACGATTACGGGCTGCTTGTGTGGATCCGGCATGTTACTTTCCGTGTTGCTGGACCTTGTTCCGGCCGTTCAGATAAGCGATCAGATTCGCCATTTGCGGTCCGTCGAAGCGCGGCCACGCAATGCCCCTGGTTTTCATCTGATCGAGCATTTGCGGGCCGTGATGCCAGAGCACCGAGACGATGGTAGCGGCTGAGTAGGTCCGGCCGGCGCCCGTCAGCTTGGGCGCTCCGGTCGCATTGTTGGGAGACGGGTCGTTGTGGCAGGCCGCGCAGCCCTTGGAGGCGAATACACGCGCTCCCGCGGCGGGATTGCCCGCGTCTTCGAAAAACTGCCCGGCCCATAAATAGCTCACGATCTCGCGCATTTCTCCGAGGCTCATCGGCGCCGGAGCAGTGGGCATTCTGGGTTCGTGATTCCACATCGCGACGGCGATATCGGTCAGGGTCTTGCCTTTGATCCGTGAAGTCAGGGCCGCCTTGCCACTGTGGCAGGCCGCGCACCCTTTGGCTTCGAATAGCGCGAGGCCGGTCGTTCCAGCGGTGATGTCGATGCCAGCCGTACGGGGAGCCGAAGGCAGATTCCGAAGATAGACCAGCATATCCGTGAGATCCTGCGCGGTCAGTTCGGGCCAGTTGAGCTTCTTATTCGCGAACTCCTGGCGCATGGTAGAGGCGTGGTTCCAGAGAGCGTTCACCAGCTCCATAGGTTGACCGATGGATTGCCACCCCGTCAGGCCATGGCATTCCGCGCAATGTTTGGAGGAAAACAGACGCTTGCCCCGGCCCGCGTCGCCGGGTTTCTCAAAGAAGCGCGCCGAGTAGAAATAGGCGAACAGATCCGAGGCGGCCTGCTCATTGAGATCGCCAGACTGGACGTTGCGTGCGCGCATCGACGCCCACATCGCAGGAGCGTGATTCCACATGGTGGCGGCGAGCGAGGCGGGGGTGAAATCGCGATCGATCCGGCGGCCGAGATCGGGGCCGACGGTTCCGCCTTTGCCGTTGATGCTGTGACACTGGACACAGGAGAGCGTCTCGAACAACTGCGCCCCGCGCGTGGAGTCCGCCGCGATGGTGGCCGCGTGAAGTCCCAGGGCAGAAATGAACAGCGTGGCTAGCGTCCGAGTCATCGTGTGAACCTCAGTCCGGCGGTGACCAGGTTGGTCCGGAAGCCTTCATACAGGTAAAAAGCCTCTCCGTATCCGTAGTATCGCCAGTCCGCGAACAAGCTGATCTTCTTGCCGACGGGCAGCCAGAGTGTGGCGAGCGGCTGATAGTAGCTGGTCGCGCGGCTGCCGGATGAAATGAAAAACGATCCGCCGGCCGAGAGCTTCGGCGCGATTCCTTGAACTTGCGGCAGCTTCATGTTGAAGAGCGCAGTGGCGGAGTGGGCGTCGTCGCGATACAGGGATGTTTGCTGCGTCAAGGTCTGCGGAATCAAATAACCGATATCCGAGTGCAGCGTGGATCGCGTGTAGGAACCCTGGAAGTCGCCGAACTTGCCGCCCAGGGGCGACCAGAAAAGCGACAGCGATTCCTGCTGCGACCGGAAATCGTAATTCACGCCGGGCACGGGGTTGCTATTGTCGAGCAGCGTAAAATCCGCCGTGAAATTGAGCGACGTCAAAGCCTGATAGCGCGCCTGCGCGTGGACCTTTTGATAGTCATACAAGCTGGTTCGAAAATACGACCCGCCGCTGGAGGCCGCTTCCGCGTCGGTCCGGATCGTGAGCTTCTGGCTGGGACGGAAAGTCACGCCGCCGATGCCGACGTTGCGCCGAAGCTTGGCTTGATCCGAGCTCATGAGTCCCGCGGGCGGCAGAACCGCGTCATTGGCGTCGCCCCAGACATAACGATAGCCGCCGCGCAGCGTGAGTTTCGACGTGGCGTCGTAAAAAATGTCGATCTCTTCCTGGCTGTAGTTGGTCACCAGCGAGGAGGCCAGCAGGGCGGCCATCTGTTGGGAGAGCCCGCCTGTGGTGGTGAGCGTCTGGGTCGACGCCGCCGAGCCCGCGTTGTGGAGGCGATCGGTCAGCCAGTTCTGCACAATGCGGACGCGGCGTAATGGGCGGATTTCCGCGCCGAGGCTTCCGCTGGTGTGCGGCAGCTTGGCGGCTGCCGAGACCAGATACTGCTGGCTGGTGTAGAACAACAGTTGGCTCTGCAATAGCAGATTGCCCGCCGCGGTCTGCTGAAAATTGACGTTGGTGTCGGGCTGGCTGTACAGGAACTGCCCGTAGACGTCGAGCCACGGCGTCGGGGAGGCCGTAAACAGGCCCTTGCTATAGATGCTGGTCCCGCGAACGCCGTAGGCGGCGAGCATATCCGTGAGAGCCGTTCTCTGGCCGAATATCGACGTCGCCACGTTGCCAAAATTGACCGAATGGTTGAAGACGCTCTGATCGTCCTTGAATGTCGTGCCGCCCTGCTCCAGCGTGGCGTGAAAACGGCGCAGCTCGAAGCGCACGCCGCCGCGGTAGAGATTGGTCTGATCGCGAAGCGTGTTGGGCACCGGGAATTCGTTGGAATCGCTGACAAACGTGGTCGCGCCGGTTCCGTCTCCGGAGTCCCGATCGTAGGCGAAATAGGGAATGAACCAGTTCCCGGGCAGCAGATCGAGCTGGAAGCTGCCCAGACGGCGGCGCGTGTCGAACGATTGCTCGTTAAGCACGATTCCCCGAGACAGCAGCGGATCGGCGTAGGAGGGAAGGAAGTCGAAATAAGCGATGTCGCGGTAATCCGCGCTGAAGTCGTATAACTTCGATTTTTTGGCGTCGAGATGGACGGTCTGGTACGGATCGTCGCCCCAACTGTTGGCGCGCACGCGGATCTGGTCAAAGGCGCGATGCTTTGGATCGGTCAGGGTGAAGTCGGCGCCGAGGAGTTTTGGTCCCGATCCGAGGTTGACGATGCTCCGGTAGGTGTTGAAGCTGCCTCCGACATCGGTGCGCCAGCGATAGCCCACATCGATGGATCCGGTGAGCCAGGATTCGGCCGAGGGCACGGGAGACGGGGTCTCCGCTGCGGCCGGTTGCGAAGGCTGCGGGTCAGGCGTCTGGGCCGCTAGCGGAACCAGGATCAACAGGAGCGCAGACAGCCGGCTCATCGTAAAAGATTCCTATCCACGTAGCTTCCATGAATCTTCTGATGGCACACGGTGCAGTTCTGGAACCGGGGCGAGCGCAGATCGTGAAACGCGGGCGGCACAACTCCGATGGTTCCGGTGGTGTTCCTGGTAGGCAGATTAGCGTGGCATTCGAGGCACACGATGCGCACTTCCTGGCGGACAAGCATCCGGGGATTGGCCGAGCCATGGGGCTCATGGCAGGCCGCGCAGCCTTCGAAACGCACCGGCCCGTGTTCGAACGTGAACGGGCCGCGCTTATCACCATGGCAATTCAGGCAACCTGGTTCGTTCGCGCCGAAAGCTTGCGCCATGGCGGGTCGAATACTGCCGTGCGGATTGTGGCAGTCGACGCAGCTCATCGCGCCTTCCGGCAGCTTGTGATGATTGGGCCGCTGAAACTGGGCCCACACATTGGTGTGGCAGCTCGCGCACTGTTCGTTGATCGCGGCCGGCTTGCGGTTCACGAGCCCGTTGGGCCCGTTGGCGTGAACTTTGTGGCAGGACGTGCAGGATACTTGATTCTTCGCGTGGCTGCTTTCGAGCCGGCCAACGTGGGTGGGCTGATTCAGGTGGCAAGTGAGGCAGATTTTGTCGGCGGCAGCCGCAGCGAGCTTGGCTGGGTTGCGAATAGTCGCGGCCGAAGGCGATTCGGTGTGCATCTGCGCGGGTCCATGGCAGGACTCGCAGGCACGCCCTTCAAAGCCGCGTTTCGCGCTCGTTTCGACGGCGTTGTGGGGGCTTTTCCCGAAGGCGTTATAGATATCCTCGTGGCAGATCTTGCAGATTTCCGATCCGACGTAGCCGGTGGGCAAAGCAGCCGGAGTCTGCGCGCGCGCGGTCAGGCCAGCCGCGATTACGGTAAGAACCGCTAGCTTAATACTGTGCATGCACCTTATCGACCGCAAACTCCGCACCGGAGCTGTGGCAGACGGTGCAAGCCTCCCCGAGCGTGCTGGTGTTGGTCAGCGCGTGAGAGGCGCTGGGAATGTCCACGTGGCAGCCCGTGCATGCCGAAGCGATGGGCAGGATCGGGTTGATCGGCCCTTGCGGATCGATCACCGGGTTGAGCCCGAGCGGAAGATTCTGCTCGCTATTGTTGACGTGGCATAGCGAGCAGTTACGGGTATCCGTCGCGGCCCCGGTGGGACTCATCGCGGGGAAGAGCGTGCCGCTGAAATCGTTATGACTGCCGCCGAAGCCAACGACCACGTAGGTCCGTTTGGACGCCTGCATGTTGATGCCGAAGTGGATGCGATGAACCAGGAGGTTGAAGTTGATGCCCTGGGGAGGAGCGGCCTTATCCGCGGCCACTGTGGCACGCGCGCGCGTGGCCGCATCGGTGTTCGATGGATTGTGGCACATCACGCAGTATTCGGTATTGTTGCGGAGTCCGCCATGAAGCGATAGCGCCACGTGGCAGGAATTGCAGTTCCCCAGAGCCACCACTCCACGGCGCGGCGCCAGCGGCGATCCGTCGACGGAGAAATACACCACCTGGTTTTTGGCTCCGTACGTGATGCTTTGCTGCTTAGGGTCGCCGGGCAGAACGACATCCGTACGGCGAGCCTCGACGCCGATGGCATACGTTCCGGTGGAGCCGGCCGGAACGGGGTGGGCGAACGTGTAGGTGCAGTTGCCGTTCGCGTCGCAGGCAGCTTTCGTAGCGCTTTCGGTCACATATCCCGGCGTGGTCACGCCGAAATTGGTGTAGCCGTAATCGGCGGTCGGCCCGGCCATGGTGAAGGAGATCGCGCCCAGCGCCGACAGCGGAACCGGGTTCCCACCGCTGTCTTGAACATGAAACGAAACCATGGGCAAGCTTCCAGCCGTACCGTTATCGACTTTCGCAATGTTGACTACCAGGCCGGAGAGTAAACTCGACGCCGTGGGTGCCACGTGCGCGCCCTTGATCGAAGCATCGAAGTCGATCTCGCCTTGCGGGATGTGGCAGGTCGCGCATTGGTTGTCGTCAAACTGCGGTCCGCCCGGATGATTGTCGCCGGTCGTAAAGTTCACGTCGTCATGGCAGGCGCCGCAGGCCGCGCGCGTGGGATGAAGCAGATAAGCGGTTGCATGGGCGGCGCCCGTGGTTTGCGAATGACAGGTTTCGCAGCGCCGCGGATCGCCCGGATCAGCCGGATAAGCCACGTCCGAGAAATCGAACGTTCCAAACTGGTTGATGACGGGAATATACGGCGTGCCGGCCTTGACGCTGGGCAGATTCTCGCCCATGTGGAGCTTGTGAAAGAAAACCTTGGCATCCAGCGTGGCGCCGGTGTTGGCGTCGCTGGTTTGCGGCGTGTGGCACAGCACGCACAGATCGATGCCGCGCCGCGATCCTCCGTGCGCCGACAACTGATCGTGACAACCGTTGCAGCTGGCGGTCCGGATGATGTCGCGGGTGCGGGTCACGGCTGCGCCATTGGGAACGAAATTAAACGTCGTGCTGGCGTAGTTGGTGCCCAAATTGAAGATCGTCAAATTCCGGGAGCCGTAAATGCCGATGGTGTGCGTAGCCGTTGCATCGAAGCCCGAGGGCGCTCTAGTGTGGAACGTGTATTGATACTGGCCGGGCCCGACCTGAGTGGATGTGCCGCCGGAATCGGCTCCCGCCTGCTGGGTGGAACCAAGCGCGGTCCCCGTTTGCGTGCGTGTCGTGTAGGACGTGTACTGCTCCTGATTGTTGGGGAGCACCGCGGCGATGAAGCTCAAGCTGATCGTACCCGGCGTGGTTACGCCGCTCGAATCCAGCGGCAACCCCTGGGGATCGGTGATGCTGTAAACCGTCGAGATGGTGCCATCCGCCGCGATCTGCGCTGAGTTTACCTTGATGACCAGGCCGGGACGAACGAACTGGACCGTTTGATCGTCGGCGAAAAACGCCTTTTCGTGGGTGGAGTACGGACGCCGGGGGGCGCTCGCGAGGCTCACCGCAATCAGGCCGATGATCGCGCCCACTCGCCATGGCGTAGTAGTCCGGAGTCTCACCAGGGTTCTCCCTAGTCGGTATCGTACAGCACTTTGTCCGATTCCTATAGCAGTTTTCACGTGTGAGAGAACGTAAGCAATCCGAACGCCAACTCTCTTCTGAAAGCAACAAATGGGTGACCGGCAAGGATCGAATGGCTCGGCGGCTGCCGGCTAAAGCGCATGTTGGGTCATTTGACCCACTGAAAAATACGAGCAATCGGGGTGACGGAACATCGCGCGGACGCTCGCATCGAGCTGCTGCCAGGCGGGGATGCGAAACGCTGGCGTTGACTCTACATTTGCATAATTTTCAAACAGTTGAAGAAGCGGTCTGCGAGCGCGCCCGGGAATAGGGCCGATGATTGGGCGTCATGAGTTTCTATCTGGCGGAAACGCCAACCCTTGAAGCGGTCGCGACGGAAGATGAACAGGCACTGGCAGAGGATCTGCAGGCTCGCGTGGCGGAAGCGCTCCAGCAAGCCGAATCGGAAGCGTCGGTGTGCGAGGCGGCGGGCGCGCAGCGGCAGGCTCAGGATTGTCTGGATGGTCTGCGGGCCGCGGAAAGAGCGCTGAACCGGCACGCGAAGGAATCGCGCGAGCGGGTTTCAGAGTTTTCAGAAAGAGCCCTGGACAATCTGGTGGAGGCGGCGGCCGCGGGGAAAAAGCTGGAGTTCAAGAGACTGGACGAGGTAACGGCGGGAGAAGCGCAGATCCGGACGCTGGGGCAGGCGATCGAGAGGCTCGCCGAGCATCTGATTCCGCGGGCGCAGGTCAAGGCCCTCCGCGAAGAGGCGCACGCGCTGGAGGCGATGGCCCGGGCGCTCGAGCGGATCGCACAGCAGCGGGCGGAAAAGGTGCTGGAGCAGCTTCGTGGCGCGGTCAGCGAGGAGATGGTGCTGCCCGTTGACATGTCTAAAGGAGTTGCCGGTGCGCTGCTGGCGCGTGCGGCTGGTTTTAAGCGCCTGGCGGTGCAGGTTTCCGAGAATGCCGATCGGATCGGGCGGGCGCATCAGGTTATAAACGGCGATCGGAAATCGTCATGAGAGATATCCGGCGTTATTGGGCTGAAGTGCGGGCGCTGGAGGCGAGTCTGCCGGAGTTTGTATGGCTGGTGGACGTGGAAGGTTCGGCTCCGGTGGAAGTATCGGCACGGCGGGCAGCGCAGCTCTTGCTGGCGAAATCACACCGGGCGGCTTCGGACGACGAGCTCAGCGCTCAGCGAGAAAAGGAAGCAATCGCGAAAAAGGAGCTGCAGCGGGATGGACGCCGGCGGAGGGGAATCGCCGTGGTGAGTCCCGAAGCCGGGTCCTAAGGTGTGGCCGTCTGGGCGACACCAGGCTCGAAGCTATAGCCGAAGCCGCGGACGCTGCGCAGGAAAGAAACGTTGTCGGGAGTTTCGATCTTCTGGCGCAGGCGCAGAATGTAGACGTCGACTGTGCGGTCGGTCACCGCGCGATCGTGGCCCCACACGGCGTCGAGCAACTGCTCGCGGCTAAAGACCACGCTGGGCCGGCTCATGAGAAATTCGAGCAACCGGAATTCGGTGGCGGTCAGCGAAACTTCGTGGCCGCCCAGACGCACCTGGCAACGGGTTCGGTCGAGCTCCAGATCGCCGATCTTCAAAAGCTTGGTGGACGACGGCGCACCGCGGAAATGAATCTTGATGCGGGCCACCAGTTCCCGGACGAAGAAGGGCTTGACGATATAGTCGTTGGCGCCCAGCTCCAGTCCCACAATGCGATCGGTTTCGGAAGCGCGCGCGGTCAGGAAAATAACGGGTGTATGAGATAGCTCGGGATGCGCGCGGATGGACTTGCAGATCTCCAAGCCATCGGAATCCGGAAGCATGATATCCAGGATGATCAGGTCGGGCTTCTCGCGGCGGCAAAGGTCGATGGCGCCTTTACCGGTCCGGGAGCCCGCAAACGCGAAGCCTTCCTTTTCCAGGTTGTACTGGATTAGCGAGAAAAGGTCGGCGTCATCCTCGATTAATACGATCTTCTTCATGCTCTGCTTCCACAGTAACCTAGAAGACATTACAAATTGATTACGATGCTGTTAACTCTTTTTGAATCGGTGCGGCATGGGATGACGCCCAGTCCTGCACAGGCAAGGAAACGAAGAAGGTAGATCCTTTATCCACCTGGCTTTCCACGCGAACCTCGCCGTTCTGGGAGCGGGCCAGGTGTTTCACGATGGCTAAGCCGAGGCCGGTGCCGCCCAGGGCGCGCGAGCGGGCTTTGTCGACGCGGTAGAAGCGCTCGAACAGCCTGGGAAGGTCGTCGGCGGGAATTCCGGAACCGGTATCGCGCACGTAAAATTCGACCCGGCAGGCGGGGTCGCCCGGGACGCCAGTCTGCCTGGCGCCGACCGTCACGGTTCCGCCGTCGGGGGTGTACTTGATGGCGTTATCGAGAAGGTTGGTCAGGATCTGGTGGACAGCTTCGGCGTCGCAGAAGGCCTCGGCGTCGGCGGGTTCCACCGGCTCAAGCGATAGCCGGATGCCGCGGCGCTCGGCGATCGGCCGCATGCCGTCGAGGTTATCGCTCAGGAGGCGGGTGACGTAATACGAGGCGAACTTCAGCTCCTGCTGGTTTAACTCGACGCGGGAAAGCGTGAGCAGATCGGCAGTGAGGCGGGCCAGGCGCTCGGCATTCTGGCGGATGATGTTCAGGAACTTTACATTGTTGGCGGGGTCGTGAATGGCGCCGTCCAGAAGCGTTTCCGTATATCCCTGGATGGAGGCGAGCGGCGTGCGCAGCTCGTGCGAGACGTTGATGACGAAATCCTTGCGGATGTTCTCCAGTTTTTCCAGCTCGGCGTGTTCGGTTTCGAGGCGATCCAGCATGAACGCGAGCTTTTCGCTGGTCTCATTGAGCTTGGCCGTGAGCAATCCCAGCACGCCGCGGGAGGAGCCGGGGAGGTGCGCACGGAAGTTGCCTTCGGCTAACTGGCGTGTGAAGTCGACGATGGTTCCCAGACGGCCGGAGATGTAGCGGGCGAACACCGCGGCCAGGATCACAACCGGCAGGAACGCTAAGGCGGTAGAGAGCAGAACGTCATTGCGAATCGCGTGGACCTGGGCGTCGACAGAAGCGGCGGGCACGGCCAGGCGAAGCGCGCCGCCCTGGTACGGAATCGCGACATAGAACAGGCGGATGCCGAGGGTGGGGCTCATCCGCAGGCTGGAGCCGACTTGGCCTCGCAGGGCGGCGGCGATTTCGGGACGCGCTTTATGGTTTTCCATCCCGCCGGGGTCGGCATCGGACTCGCCCAGAACCCGGCCGCCGGCGTCGACCCAAGTGACGCGTGCGCCGGTAGCTTTCGCGACCTGGGTGAAGCCCTCCTCGTGCTGGGGAAGCATGAGAGCGATGGTGCGGGCTTTTTCAGTGAGCTCCTGCCGGAGTTGTTCGGAGAACGTCTGCTCAACCCGCTGGGTGACGAGATAATCGACTGCAACAAGCGCCAGGGCGAGAACCGCCACCAGGCTCAGGATGAGCTTACTGAAGATGCGCGCGGTCAAGATTCATTATCGCATCGCGTCGTGTGAGTTATGAGCGCTAGTAGGCCCAATACGGTCCCATACCGGCGGGGGAACTCCGGCCTTCGATTCCAATAAATACGGTGCGGCCGAAAAAGAAAGGCAGTCCCCAGTCGAACGCCCCCGGGTTACTTCCGCCCAGGTTATTGAACGCATAGCTGGGCGAGTTGAAGAGCGTCGCCGCATTCGCAATGGCGAACGCGATGTTGGTTGAAACGGTGGTCGTGGATACGTTTGGATTTGGGCCGCTATTGATCGCGCTAAAACCTGTAGTCGAGCCGGGGCAATAGAATCCGGCTTCCTGTCTGGCGCAGTCAGGCAGACCAGTGGTAGCCGAATCAAGGAAGAACAGGCCGTTCGAACCGCTGTCGATGAAGCTGCTGGAGTATCGGACACCGTTGAACGTGGTGGTGAAGTTGCCAAAGCCGTCGGTGGCTTGAGCCAGCGCGCCGCTCAATGTATTGTTGGCCTGCGTGCCCACGCCAAATATTAGGGTTCCCGACACCGAAACTGCTCCGCCGGCTGGGACCTGCGGAAGAGTAATGGCCAGGCCGTTATTATCCCGGGGAAACATCGAGACAGGATTTTGCAGTTGTTCCGCCACGCTGACCGAGGTGATGGAGCAAGCCGAGGCGGGGCAACTGTAGTAGATGGCGGGCGGCGAAGTTGCGGAAGCGCACGCCGGGCCGCAATCCTGGCGGAACAGGCCCACGCCCAGAATGCCGTTGGCGCCGAGATCGGAAACGGTTTGCACGGGTGTTCCGCCAGCGGTGCAGTCGGTTGGAGCCGCGGGGAAATTCGAAGGCCCAACCACCTGGATGGGCACCGAAGAAGCGACCTCACCTGCCATCTTGATATCGGCCTTCTGGACCGGTCCCCATTGATAAGTGTTGTCGGCGAACTGGATGCAGTTCCCAATCGGCTGGCCGTTGGCATTCATACTGCCCGGCAAATTCAACGTCAGTTGCGAAGCGAGGATGCGCAATCCCGTGGACCCGGTATCGACGGTGACGTGGTCAATGGTCTGGCAAGTGGCCGTGCCGGGCATGCAGATCGTTACGGTGGTAAAGAGGACATTCGCGTTTCCGGCGGGTTGGCCGCTGACCACCGGGCCCGCGTCCACGATCACCGGCTGAACATTGTTCACGGGCGGCGGCGTGGATGTCGTCTCGCTGGAACTGCCGCTGGTTCCATCACCGCAGCCGGCGAGACTCAGCGTCAGAACGACGGCGGCGGCTGCCATGCCGCGCCTCATTGCACGACATCCTGCGTGACGCCGGCCGGCAGCATCGAATTCAGATACGCGCGTCCCTCAAAAGCGCGCATGTGTCCCGAGCTTTCCACAACCAGGTCTCCGGTGCGAATGACCGCCGCCTTCCGGCGGCCCGCCTGGGGGTGCAGGCCATTCCGGAACTCGGCGAAATTCGATCCCAACAATTGAGATAAATCCGGCAGAGTCGGTCCTTTCCAGGAAACTCCAAACACCTTACCCTCGAACGATACGTACTCCTTGATTAAGGTGCCGTCCTCGCGGGTGATTTCGTGCACGCGGTACCCGTGCTCGGGCACCACCTTGCGACTCGCCTGGAGCCTGATCTGGTCGGATATCACGGATTCCTCCGAACCGCCCAACGCGGCGAATCCGGACAGCGCGACGGCGAGCAGCGCGGCTGATACGACGAGCGTCCTTTGAATCATTGCCAGACTCCTGAAACTTTGATTGCCGGCACCCTATCGACTAAGGGACGTGTAGGGGCAGCACCCCGTTACTGCGATTAGGAGTGTGGGCGGGGGATCTGGTCTAATGGCGGCGCCCAGCGGTTCTAAGGGGCTCCAGAGCATGGATTCGCTGCGAGGGCTTGCGGGGCTGCACGATCCTGGGGGTGTCCTGGGGTTCGAAGATCCGCGAGACCGAGGCTTTCAGCGACTCGAAAACTTCCACGGGCGGGCGGGTTGCGTCGATGACTTCGAATCCATAGGGCTTCGCCAGGCTATCGAAGACCCGGATCAGGCGCGACTGGTAGCGTACGAAGCTGTCATACATATTCCGCCCGAAGCCGTTATCCAGGCCGCTCTCCCAGTAATCGAAAGCGCCGCGGCCGACCACCACACGCGACACCAAATGCTGTACCTCGGCCCGAAGATAGAACGTCGCGTGCGGCACCAGGGCGAATCCGGCAGTCTGCTCCATCCAGGCGCGATTCTCGCCCCGAGCGATCGCGCGCGCCATGACCGAATAGATGTAGCGGTCGGTGAGCACCACCACGCCGGCGCGCAGCGCGGGAATGATTTCATTCTCCAGACGGTCGGCAAAGTCGGTCAGGTAGTACATCGTCATGGTGACGGGACCGAGCGTGTTGCCTTGCTTCGCTTCCTTGATTCCCTTACCGGCCAGTGCGGAGCGAGCCATGCCGGTATCGAGAACGGCATGACCCAGTTCCTCGAGCCAGGGCTTCAAGCCGCGGATCTGCGTGCTGCGGCCGACCGCGTCGGGCCCTTCGATGACGATCAGCTTGCCCTGGAGCTCGGTGTAATCGACGCCGGGCAGCGCGGTTCGGTAATAGGACAGCGGCGGGCGATTTTTATAGTCAGGCATGGGTCACGCGTGCAATCGGGCAGCGTGGAGGTCCACGCCCAGAACTCCAGGCGGACGCACGCTACCGAATTCGCGCAGCACGATGCGGCGCATTTCTTTCTGCTGCAATTCTATGGACTTGGTCGCGTCGATGACGTGGAAGCCCATCTCTTCGATCATGGATTCGTATTCGCCCAGAATTCTACCCTGAAAAATCCGGAAGCTCTCTTCAATATTGCGGCTGAGGCCGAGATCCATTCCGGCCTCGTAATATTTGAGGGCGTTGCGCCCGCCTAGAATGCGGCCGAGCGCGGTTTCGAGCGGAACTTTGAAGTAGAACGCCAGATCGGGTTTCAGCGCGAAGCGATAGAGGTTGCGCACCCAGGCGCGGTCGACGCCGCGAACCACATCGCGAGCGAACGCCGTGTAGGCGTAGCGATCGGCGCAGACCACCGCGCCGGCCTTGAGCAGCGGAAGAATGTAGCGCTCCATGCGATCGGCGAAGTCGGTGGCGTGGATCAGGCTGAAGGAGGTGGGGGTGAACATCTCCTTTTTCTTGCCGCGGCGGGTGGTTTCCTTCACCAGGGGAGAAGAATTCCATTCGCTGAATGCGACAGCATAGCCGCGGAGGCGCAGCCATTGAGACAATAAGGCGATCTGAGTGGATTTGCCCGAGCCGTCGATCCCCTCCACCACAATTAAACGGCCTGGTCCGCGATTTGGCAGGAAGAAGGGCACGAAGGTTCTCTATTATAAACGTGAGGGCGTGTAACGTAATGCTAAAAACACGTTACAAACTATAGGATACCTCCGCGCCATGTCCCGTTACGCAGCAATCGATATCGGCAGCAATTCCATACGCATGCTGGCGGCGGAGGTCAGTTCGCATCCATCCGCCCCGGCGCAGACCATGCAGGTGCTCGCGGCGGATCGCCAGGTGGTGCGTCTGGGAAGGACGGTGTTCCGGGAGGGGAAGCTGGCGGCGTCTGAAATGGAACTGGCGTGCCAGGTCCTGGCGCGCATGGCGGAGCAGTATCGCAAGCTGGACGTGATGGGCGTGCGCGCGGTGGGCACGGCTGCCTTGCGGGACGCATCGAACCGCGACGAGTTTCTGGCGCGCGCGGCGGCCATTATCGGGCATCCGGTGGAAGTCATCTCGGGGTTGGA
This sequence comes from Bryobacteraceae bacterium, assembly GCA_036003585.1. Taxonomy (GTDB): domain Bacteria; phylum Acidobacteriota; class Terriglobia; order Bryobacterales; family Bryobacteraceae; genus Palsa-187. The sequence goes on from DASYSG010000019.1 coordinate 203,446, forward strand.
GGAGGCCCGCTTGATTCACCTGGGGGTGCAAAGCGTCTGGCCGCATCCCAAACACCGGGTACTGATGATGGACATCGGCGGCGGCAGCGCGGAGCTGATCCTGAGCGAAGGCGGGCGCCTGGTGGAAGCGTTCTCCAAGCCGCTGGGCGCCCTGCGCCTGACGGAAGTGTTCCTGAAGAGCGACCCACCCAACCCACGCGAGCTCGCGCGGATGCAGAAATATATCCAGGAAAGAATCGCTGGACCGGTGGCGCGGTTCGCGGCCGCACATGTCGACAGGATGATTGCGACCTCGGCCACGGCGGCAGCGGCGGTATGCGCTGTGAATCACGTTCGCCGCTCGCGGCGCGATCGCGCCGACAGGCTGCAGGCCACGGGTCCGCAATTACGGCAATTGTTTCGCGACGTGTCCGCGCGGGATTCCGGAGGACGCGCCAAGATCACCGGCATCGGTCCCAAGCGTGCGGAGATCATCGTGGCGGGTGTGGCGGTGCTTAACGAGGTGGTGTTGGAGCTGCGATTGAACCGCCTGTACTATTCGGTGGGGGGCGTGCGCGAAGGGATCATCGCGGACCTTTCGCACCGGCAGGTGGGCATGGAGCAGGCCCGGCTGACTGCCGATGAGCGCCGGGCGGTGCGGGCGCTGGGCCGCCACTACGGGGTATCGGCGCTGCACGTGCGGAAGGTAGCGGAGCTGGCGGGGATGCTATTCCAATCCCTGCGCTCTCTGCACCGCTTGCCGCTCCCCAAGGGCCGGCTGCTGGAAGCCGCGGCGTATCTGTACAACATCGGACACTTCGTGAACGAATCGCGGCACCATCGGCATTCGCAGTATCTGGTGCAAAACTCGGATCTGCCCGGGTTTGAGGATCGGGAGCGGACGGTGATCGCGACCCTGTGCCGGTACCACCGCAAATCCATGCCGCAGGCGGCCCATGACACGTTTCAGGCGCTGGATCCGGAAGACCGGAACAGTGTGGTGCTTCTCACGCCGCTGCTGCGTCTGGCCGTGGCGCTGGATCAGAGCCAGGAACAGCGCGTGGAACTGGTGGAAGCCGCCGTTCAGGAGAATGCAGTGGAGCTGCGCTTGTTTTCCGAGCACGGCGGGGACGTGGACATCGAACAATGGCAGGCGGAGCAAGTGGCGGGCGTATTTCGCGAAGCCTACGGGCTTCCGCTGCTGGTGCGGGTCAAGCGATGAGGAAGCTCATACGGTCGCAGACCGCGGAACGCCTGAAGAAGCTGCGAACGGGGCTGCGCCACGTGGCGCGGAAGCAGGACGATGCGGATACCATCCATGACCTGCGCGTATCGATCCGCCGGTTCACTCAGGAGCTGAGAGTGTTTGAGCCTTGGTTCGGGTCGAAGACGGTCAAGAGAATTCGCCGGCCATTGCGAAGGTTGATGGAACGATGTGGTGCGGTTCGGAACTGCGATATTGCGATCGATGTGCTCCGGACAGCCGGCTGCGCCGATCCGGAGCTGGTGGCAGGCCTGGATCGGGAGCGGCGGCGCACGGGCCAGCAACTGGCTGAGGAGATCGAGGCGTGGCACAAGACAGATCGAATCGGGAAGTGGCGCGATCGTCTGAAGGCCGGGCGGGCGGGTTCCAGAGAGCGTGCGGACGCGAGCGCCCGGCGGCTGCTGCCGGCAATCCTGGAAGACCTGTTTCGTGCCGGCCGTACCGCGGCGCAGCCAGATTCGAGCGCCCGGCAGATGCACCGGGTTCGGCTAAAGGGGAAGCGCGTACGCTACACTCTGGAGCTTTTCAAGCAAGCCTACGGGAAAAAGACGGAACCCATGATGAACTCTTTGAAAGTGCTGCAAGAGAAGCTCGGCGCGATTAACGATTGCGCGACCACGCTGGAGATGATCCGGCGGGAACGGGCCGCGGCTACCGCGGTGCGGCGTCTGTGTGGCGAACGGCAGGCGGAGTTTCGGGAGTATTGGAAGAACCACTTCCGAACGCAGGAGAGACTGCGATGGAAGGCCGTGCTGAGAGCGGCGGACAGGAACTAGCGACATGGAAATCTATGTTCTGCGCCACGGAGAGGCCGAAGAGCGGGAGACGGGACTCGCCGATCGCGACCGAAAGCTCACCGCGAAGGGCAAGCGGGATCTCAAAGATGTGCTGAAAGTTGCGCGGAAGGCTGAGGTAGCACCGGATCTGATTCTCACCAGTCCGCTGCGGCGCGCTCAGGAGACGGCGGCGATTGCAGCGGAAGTTCTGGGCTGCAAGACCGTCGTCGAAACGCGAAACCTGCTTCCGGGGGCGAGTCCCGAGCAGATCTGGAACGAGATCGGCACCGACTACAAGGTGGAAAAGATCCTGCTGGCGGGTCATCAGCCGCACCTGGGAAGCCTGATCGGGCTGCTGCTGGAGGCCGCCATTATGGTCGATCTGAAGAAGGGCGCGCTGGTGCGGATCGAGACGCACGGAAAGCTGGGACCGCCGCGGGGCGTGCTGAAGTGGATGATCACGACCAAGCTGGCGAAATCGGAGTGATCTTCCCTGAAAAACGGGGACAGCGCAGAGGGATGAAGCTGACGCTTCACCCAGAAGAATGAAAATGCCCCGACCACCATCCGAAGGGAAAAAGGGGACACCTCCTAACTTCCGCAAAGCTAGTAGCGGAGCGAACACCAGGAGGTGTCCCCTTTTTCCCAAATCGGAGTGAGGGCTGCTTGGCTAGAACTTGGTTTCAGTGGCGTGATGGCGCACGTCGACGCCGCGCACCAGAAAGATAACATCCTCGGCGATGTTGGTGGTGTGGTCGGCGATGCGTTCGAGGTTGCGCGCCACAAACATCAGATGGATGGCGTGAGGAACGACGTTGGGGCTATGCTGCATAAGCTCCAGCAGTTCGGCGTAGATCCTGTCGCGAAGGGAATCCACTTCGTCATCGGCGGGAAGCACCTTGGCGGCGAGCACGGCGTCGCGCTTCACGAAGGCATCCAGGCTCCTGTGCAGCATATCCTCGACCAGTGACGCCATGCGGGGCGTATCGATCAGGGGCTTGACGGGAGGCACCTTGGACAGGGAAATGGCTCGTTCCGCGATATTCACGGCCAGGTCTCCCATGCGTTCCAGGTCGGTGTTGATTTTTAGAGCGATGATCAGCAGGCGGAGGTCGCCCGCGACGGGCTGGTTGAGGGCCAGCAAACGCGTGACGCGGGAGTCGATATCGAGCTCCATTTGGTTGATGCGGCCCTCGTCTTCGATGACTCGCAGGGCCATGCGCTCGTCGCGGTCCACCAGCGCCTGGACGCTGCAGTGAATCGAAGATTCGACCAGGGCCCCCATCTCCAGCAGGGCCTGGTTGAGTTCCTCGAGCTCGACCGCGAAATGACGCATTCGTTTTCTTACCGCGCACAACGCGGCGAGGCACGATCACCGGAAGTGACATCCACGTGCGCGCCTCGCGCTGTGCGCTCCATTCCCATTTAGCCGAACCTACCCGTATGGGTCGCCACCACAATCGTACAACAGACACGCGCTATTGGCGTGCTTCCGCGTGATGCCGGACATCGATGCCTTTCACCAGGAACAGCACGTCCTCGGCGATGTTGGTGGAATGGTCCGCGATCCGCTCCAGGCTCCTGGTAATCCCGATCAGATCGAGGGCCTGGGGGATGTTCCGCGGATCCTTTTCCATAAAGCTGACCAACTCGTGGTAGGAGGCGGTGCGGAGACTGTCTACGGCATCATCGGAAGCGAGGACGCTGCGGGCCATATCGGCATCGTTCGCCACGAAAGCGTCGAGGCTCTTACGAACCATGGACTCGACCAGGGACGACATATGGCGGATATCCACCATGGGCGTAATCACCGGTTCCGAGAGCAGGGAGACGGCTCTTTGCGCGATGCTCACGGAAAGATCGCCCATGCGTTCGAGATCGGTATTGATTTTGAGCGCCGCAACCACCAGGCGCAGGTCGGCTGCCAAGGGTTGTTGGGTGGCCAGCAGATTGATCGCAAACTCGTCGATTTCCATCTCCAGAGCATTGATGCGCGCCTCATCGTGGAGGACCTGCTCCGCCGCGCTGCGGTCCTTCTGGGCGACTGCGGCCACGCTGCGCTGAACGGCCGCTTCCACCAGCGCGCTCATTTCGAGCAGCTTACCCTTTAGCTGTTCCAACTCCTGTTCGAAGTGGCGCACAAATTTGGCTCCCGTCTGCATTGGCGTATACCGGGCGCGCAGGATTAGCCGAACCGGCCGGTGATGTAATCTTCGGTTTCTTTCTTGGCCGGATTCTTGAAAATCACGGTGGTGGTATCGAATTCGATTAGCTTACCCATTAGGAAGAACCCGGTAAAATCGGCCACGCGGGCGGCCTGTTGCATGTTGTGGGTGACGATCACGATGGTGCAACTATCCTTGAGCTGGAAGATCAGGTCCTCGATTTTCGCGGTGGCGATCGGGTCCAGCGCGGAGCATGGTTCATCCAGCAGCAGAACTTCCGGATCCACGGCCAGTGCCCGTGCGATGCAAAGACGCTGCTGCTGGCCGCCGGAAAGACTGTAGGCCGACTCGTTCAGCTTGTCCTTGACTTCATCCCACAGGGCCGCGCGGCGCAGGCTCTGTTCGACATGCTCCTTCATTCCGGAGCGGCTGACCGAGCCGTTAATCCGCGGTCCGTAGGCGATATTATCGAAAATGGACTTCGGAAACGGATTGGATCGTTGAAAAACCATCCCGACGCGTTTGCGCAGCTCGGACACTTCCAGCTTGAAAATATCTTCTCCGTCAAGCAGGATTTCGCCCTCCGCGCGGCTGGTCCGGATGGTTTCGTACATCCGGTTGATGGTCCGCAGAAAGGTCGACTTGCCGCACCCGGAGGGCCCGATAAACGCGGTGACGCGATTGGCGTAGACCTGCATGGAAATTCCGTGCAGCGCTTGAAATGACCCGTAGTAAAAATTCAGATTCGTGGTGCTGAGTTTAGCTACTTCGCCCGCCACAGGCTTCTTTTCCTCGGCCATCTGCATAGGGAAGGTCTGGCCTCTCATTGTGACATCCGGGGCGGGTTGGGGGCTAGGAGCCTGCATGGGACTCATCTCGCTACATGTCCTCTTCTCGACAGAATAACGCGCGCAATGATATTCACCGTGAGCACCAGCATCAAGAGCACGAAGCCCGCGGACCAAGCCTGCTGGCGCCAGTCCTCGTAGGGTGAAATGGCGTAGTTGTAAACCATCACCGGCAGCGCCGCGGTGGGATGCTGCCATCCGGGACTCCAAAAATTGTTCCCGTAACTGGTGAACAGCAAGGGCGCGGTTTCTCCGGCTACGCGAGCAAGATCGAGCATGATTCCCGTGATAATGCCCTCTTTCGCGGCCGGAATCACCACCGTGAAAATCGCCTTGGTCTTCGACGCTCCCAAAGCCATAGCGCCTTCCCGGAGGGAAAGCGGCACTGCGCGCATGAACTCCTCCGAGCTCCGGATGGCGATGGGAATCATCATCACGCCCAGGGCAATCCCGCCGGCCAGGGTGGAAAAGTGCCCTTGCCTTAGCACGATCAGTGTATAGGCGAACACTCCAATGACGATGGAGGGCACGCCGTTCAACAAGTCTGTGGTATAGCGCACCACGAAGGAGAACGCGGATCTTCCGAATTCGGCCAGGTAGACTCCGCCCAGGAATCCGATGGGCACGCCGATGCAACTGGCCAGCAGAAGGAGCTTCGCGCTGCCCAGCATCGCATTGGCCATGCCCCCGCCGGTCTCACCCACGGGAGCCGGCAGCTTCGTGAAAAAATTCCAGGTTAAACTCCTGCCACCGTGCTGGAACAGATACCCAAGAATGAAAACTAGCGTTCCCACGGCGATCAGCGTGCAAAGGCCCGTGAGGGTCAGCATCGCGGCGTTGGTCGCCTTTCGCCGGAAGCGGTGGAAGGACACGGCTACGCGGCTCCCTTCCTGGTCGTGCCGAGCACCAGCAGACGGGCCACCCCATTGATCACCATCGTCAAGCCAAATAAAACCAGGCCAAGTTCGATGAGCGCCGACTGGTATAGACCACCAGTCGCTTCCGTGAATTCGTTGGCGATCACCGCGGCGATGGAATAGCCGGGGGCAAAGAGGGATGCGTGGATCTTAGGGTCGTTGCCGACCACCATAGTGACCGCCATGGTTTCGCCCAAGGATCTCGCCAGCGCCAGGAAAATCGAGCCCATGATGCCCTTGCGGGCAAATGGGATAACCACGTTCCAGGTGGTCTCCCAGCGTGTAGCCCCTAGCGCCAACGCACCCTCGCGTTGTTCATTCGGTACCGCCAGAATCACTTCGCGCGAAATGGAGATGATGAATGGAACGATCATGATCGTCAGCACAACTCCGGCGGAGAACAAACTCACTCCATAAAAAGGTCCGCTGAACAAGGGGGTCCACCCGAGCACTGCCCGGATCGCCGGTTCCGCTGAACGAAGCATCGGAACAAGAACGAAAATGCCGAGCAACCCGTAAATGACGCTCGGCACCGCGGCCAGCAATTCGATCAGGAAGGTGAGAGCGTTTGAGATCTTGGCAGGGGCAAGTTCTGCGAGAAATATTGCCGCGCCGACGCCTAACGGGATTCCGATCAGCAGCGCCAGCGCGGATGTAACCACCGTTCCATAGATAAACGGCAGCGCTCCGAACTCCCCCGCGACGGGATCCCACACAGAAGTGCTGAGAAAGGACCATCCAAACTTATGCCGCGTTTCGGCCGAGTTCGTGTAGAGCTCGAACACCAGCAATGCCGTGATGGCGAGAATACTGAGAGCGCAGGTCAGCGTAACCGTATAAGCAACCTCATCCCCCCTTCGGAGGCGGGTCCAGAATGCCAACGCCCGGCCCGGAGGACGGGCTCTGAAATCCGTGGTGGTAAAGGCTGACATTACACCGGACTACTGAATTTTGTCGATCGCTTTAACTTCTTTAGCTATTACTGCCTTCGGTAGCTGGGCGTAGGCTAGAGCCTCGGTCATCTTTTGGCCGTCCGCCAACATCCACGCGAGGAAATCCTTAATAGCCTTCTTTTTCGCCGGATCGGCGATCTTCGAGGGTATCAGGAGCCATGTGAAACTGGAGATCGGATAGGCTCCCTTGCCGGAAGCGTTGGTGATCGAGACCCGGAAATCCTCCGGCATCTCCTTCATTCCGGCGGCGGCAGCCGTCACACTGGCCAGGCTGGCTTCCACGAACTCACCCGAGGCGTTCTTCACCTTGCCGTAGTTCATCTTGTTCTGAAGGGCGTAAATCAACTCGACGTATCCAATGGAGTTAGGCTGCTGCTTCACTTGCCCGGCCACGCCTTCATTACCCTTACCACCCAGACCGACGGGCCAGTTGACCGAGGTGCCCCGGCCGACTTTTGTCTCCCATTCCTTACTGACTTTCGAAAGAAAATCCACCCAAATGAAAGTCGTTCCGCTGCCTTCGGAACGGTGGACGACGGCGATGTCATTGGCGGGGAGGCTGACCCCCGGATTCGCCTTCACCAGCTCAGGGTCGTTCCATTTTGTGATCTTTCCCAGAAAGATACCGGCCAATGCTTCCGGCGTAAAGTTGAGCTTCGCGGTGACCCCCGGAATATTGTATGTAGGCACATCCGCTCCGAGAACCGTGGGGAAATGCAGTATGGCCGAACCGCGCTTATCCTGAAACTCCTTTATCTGGGCGTCGGTCATCGGCATATCGCTAGCGCCGAAATCGACGGTGCCTGCCGTGACCTGTTGGACGCCGAAACCGGAACCCTGCGATTGGTAGTTAATCGCGATATTCGGGAGCTTGTTGTGATAGTCATTGAACCACTTCGAATAAATCGGGTTCGGAAACGTAGCTCCGCCTGCGGTGATCAGAACTTGCTGCGCGGATGCCGCTCCCATGGTGAGAACGGCTGCCAATGCTGCAGAATGGATGCAAATTCTTCGACTCATTTTTCCAGCCTCCTATCATCTCAGTCTTGTGTTACAAACAAATTACGGTCCATGCCAGCGCTGGCGACAAGCGAAACTCGTTCAAAATCAGTATGCTAGGCGTAATCGCGCGTCGGGCGGAGACTTCCTCCGCTACCCTAGCCTTTGTTGCAACTCCTCCGCCATTCATTGTTCCGCGAAGGGTTCCGTGAAGGGCTCTTGACCTTAGCCTACGCGGGGCCCGTGGCGCTGTAATGACTGGGACGTTACAGAACCATGACGGAATCGGCAGCCGTCATCGTCCGCCGAAGCTGAAATAGGCGCGGGCGATACGGTGATCGGGTTCCACGAACGCGACCGCCTCGAATCCGGGATTCTGGATCGATCCGAAACGCAGATCCAGCAGTTCGACGCGCACGGTATCGTCCACCGGCAGCAGGGTCCAGAAGGGCAGCTGGTTGAAGCTTTCGAACACCTGGAAAGTTCGCGTGGTTTTGGCGGCGTCGATCGCGGGAGACGAGATCGCGGGATATTCGGTGTGCCCGCCGGCGGCATCGAAATCCTGGCTGAGGTCGATGGGCACCTCGTAGATAAAGCCATTGCCTTCGACCACGGCTCGCCACCGCATGAGTGTAAACCGCACGGGGAATACGTTGACGTGCTCGGCGGGAGCGCCCCGGTAATTGTAGGCGTCGACAATCGATACCGCGCGGTCATGCGCCATCCAGCGCCCGGTATCGTACAAAAGCACCGCGAGCAGCGCGAACCAGGCCCAACCGCGCCCCGCTGACTTGCGCTTGCGCCCTCCCATTTCGGAAGTGACCAGCCCGGCGAGCGCCGGCGCCGCCAGCGCCAAAAGCAGGACGCCCAGGATTACCGGGTCGATAATATCGGTGCTGTCGAGGCGGTACCATTTCGCCGAGAACGGCAGCATGAGCCGCACGCCGTACACATTAGTCCAATCGAGCAGCAGGTGGCTGAGCACGGCGAGCAAACAGCCGGCATAAGTGACCAGGGTCACCAGGGTGAACTTCGTGCGGGTGAAAGCCTTCACCAGCAGCAGCGGGACCACGGCAACTAACGGCGCAAACAGAAGGGCATGAGTGTAGCCGCGGTGAACTTGTAAGTAAGCGAGCGAGTCAGTCAAAAAGTCGTAGGTGTCCATGTCGGGCGCGTTGGCCGCGAGCATGATCGCCACGGAAGCGCCTTTTTCGCCCCGGGCCGGGTTGGAGCTAAAGCCGCCCGCGCGCGACAGCATCAGGCCCACCAGTGTGTGCGTGATGTTATCCACGTTTTGGCAACACCAGTTTCGGAGGCAGCAGAAGCCGCAGCGCGCCCGGCACGATTTCCATGGACACGGCCTGGCGGCCCAGGTATTCGCCGTCGATCTGGACCGGCGCCTGGGTGAGAATCTCCAACCGATTCACACGGAGGACGCGGACGCCGCGCACACGCTGCACCCGTCGGGCCGCCACATTCAGCATGTACCAAGCGTATCGCAACGGGTTCGATCCTTCGAACAAAACCACCTCGAAATGATCGTCGTGAAGCGAGGCGCCACTGGCGATTTCGAGATCGCCGCCGTAATTCCGGACGCGGCTGATCAGCGCGAAACCACACTGGTGAACTGCGCCGTCGACGCCCACCTCGAGTTGCTCCACGCGCTGGAAAAATCGCGAGAAGCCGGCGGCCCAGTAGGCCAGCTTGCCGACGGCGTTCTTGAGGCCCGCGCTCACCTCGTACACGATGTTGGCATCCAGGCCCGCTCCGGCCATGAGCAGAAAATAGCGCGAGCCGAAACTGCCAGTGATCCGGCCCAGGGCCACCGGACGAGGTTCGAACTCCGCCAGCCTCCTGGCAGCCGCCTCCAATTGCGAGCCGAGGCCGAGTTCCATCGCCAGAACGTTGGCCGTGCCGCCCGGTAAAACGCCTAGAGGGACGTTCGAACCGATCAAGCCTTGAACCACTTCGTTTACCGTGCCGTCGCCGCCTAGAACCAGGATTAGATCGGCTCCCTGTCGAACCGCTTCCCGCGCGAGCGCGTCGGCGTGACCCGGCGCGGAAGTAGGCACGGGACGCGGAGCGATACCGCCCTGGGCGAGTGCGGCAATGGTACGTTGGAGAATGCGTTCGGGATTGCGCCGCAACGCGCCAGCGGCGGGGTTATAGATCAGGACCGGCTGGCGAAACAATGCAATTCGATCATTATACGTGAACCCTACGTGAACCGTGGATAACGCCGCCCGAAAAATTGAGGTCCTGCGCGAGAAACTGCGCCATCACGAACACTTGTACTACGTGCTGGACGCGCCGGAGATCTCGGACGCCCAATACGACGCCATGATGCGCGAGCTGGAGGCGCTCGAAAAGGCGCATCCGGAATTTCTGACGCCGGATTCGCCCACCCAGCGCGTCGGCGGCAAACCGCGCGAAGGTTTCGTCAAAGTTCCGCACTCGAGCCCCATGCTGAGCCTGGACAATGCGGTTGGGGAGGACGAACTGCGGGCTTTCGACCAGCGCGTGCGCGGTCTGTTGAAGCCGGACGAAGCTTACGCGTACGTCGCGGAACTGAAAATGGACGGCGTGTCGATGGCCGTGCATTATCGCGATGGCAAGCTGGTTCAGGCGCTGACACGCGGCGATGGCGCCGTGGGCGAGGACGTCACGGAAAACGCCCGGACGATCCGCAGCATTCCCCTGCAATTGAAGGGATCGCATACAAGCAGGGAAGCTCGCGGCGAAGTGGTTCTGAATCGCAAAGCGTTCGAAAAGCTCAACGCGGAGCAAGAGGCCCAGGGCGCGCGCCTGTTCGCGAATCCTCGCAATGCGGCCGCAGGGTCGCTGCGTGTGTTGGACCCGGGTATTACTGCGTCGCGTCAGTTGGAGTACTTTACGTACTTTTTGTTCGCCGATGGCAAGCCGGCTTGCGCGACCCAATCGGAGGCGCTCGAGGAGCTCAAGAAGCTCGGCTTCAAAGTGAATCCCCGAAGCGGTCACTTCAAAGATATCGACGGGCTCGCGGCGTTCTGCAAGGAATGGGAAGAGAAGCGCGATACTCTGCCGTTTGAAATCGACGGCGTGGTGGTCAAGGTCGATTCCGTCGAGCAGCAGAACCGTCTGGGCTGGACGGCGAAAGCGCCCCGCTGGGCGATCGCTTACAAGTTCCCCGCGCGCCAGGAAGAAACGCTGCTCGAAAGCATCGAGGTGAACGTCGGCCGCACCGGTGCGGTGACACCCTGGGCGCGGCTGAAGCCGGTGAATATCGGAGGCGTGACGGTCTCTCGCGCGACCCTCCACAATGAAGATGAGATTGACCGGCTGGGCGTGCAGGGCGGCGACCGGGTTCTGGTCGAACGCGCCGGCGATGTGATCCCGAAAGTGGTCCGCGTTGTGAAGCACGGCGAGCATCGTATGCCATTCCGCATGCCGAAGCATTGCCCGGTTTGCGGGGGCGAGATCGTGCGGGCCGAAGGCGAGGCCGTCAGCCGCTGCATCAACACGAACTGCCCGGCCAGACTGAAAGAATCTGTACTCCATTTTGCCGCGCGCGGCGTTATGGATATAGACGGTATGGGAGAGTCCCTGGTATCCCAACTGGTTGACAGCGGGCTGGTGAAGAATGTTGCCGATGTCTACCGCCTGACGCTCGAAGATCTGGTCGAACTGGAGCGCCTGGGCAAGAAATCCGCGGAAAAACTGCTGAAAAACGTCAAATCGTCACGCCAGCAGCCGCTGCCGCGGATTCTGAGCGGACTGGGCATCCCGTTTGTAGGCGAGCGCACGGCTCAATTCCTGGCGGATGCGTTCGGCGACCTGGACAAGATCGTTCACGCGGATGAGGAAGAACTACAGAGGGCGGAAGAAGTCGGTCCCAAGGTGGCGCAGAGCATCCGGCGTTTCTTCCACGAGAAGCGCAACCGGGACCTCATCGAACGTCTCCGCGAGGAAGGGCTATCCTTCAAGTACCAGGCCAAACGCAGAGCAGGCGGTCCACTGGCCGGTATGACGTTTGTTCTTACTGGAACGCTTCCGAATTTGTCGCGCGAGGCGGCGGAAAATCTTATTGAAGGCGCCGGCGGTAAGGTGGCCGGTTCTGTCAGTAAGAAGACGAGTTACGTGGTGGCGGGCGCCGATCCGGGGTCGAAACTGGACAAGGCGAATGCGCTTGGGGTGAAAGTCATTGATGAAGCGGCCCTGCGAGAGCTGGCCGGAAAGAGTTCATGAAGGAGTTCAGAAAGCTGCTGGTCTCATGGGGGCCCTTGGGCGTGTTCGTCCTGTCCTTCATCGAATCCATCGGCATTCCTAATCCGGGCGGCACCGACGCGTTGCTGCTGCTGGTGGCCATTGCCCGTCCGGAGTCGGCTGTTTTATGCGCCGTGCTGGCGACCGCGGGATCGTTGCTGGGTAGCGCCGTGTTCTATGAAATCGTGCGGCTGGGCGGAGACAAATTCCTGTTGCGCTACACGCTCTCGGGACGCGGGCAGCGTTTCCGTGCGTGGGTTCACCGCTACGGCATGGTGACGGTATTCATCTCCGCTTTCCTACCCATTCCGTTCCTGCCGCTGAAAGTCTTCTGCGCCTGCGCGTGTGCCATGGGAGTCAGCCGCATGCGATTCATGCTGGTGCTGGCCGCGGGACGGATTCCGCGCTATGCCGCGTTGGCCTACCTGGGCGCCAAGCTCGGAGAGCATACGAGTGCCTGGATCCAGGGCCACTACTGGCACATGGGCGCGCTGGCAGTCGGGTTATTCGCCGCGCTTTATGGGCTGCTAAAGTGGAACGACCGTGCCCAATCGCCCGCGGCACTACAATAGCCCGCGGCACTACAATGGTAGGTAGGGCGTGACTCCTCTTCTCGACAGCTTCGGCCGCGTACACGACAATCTGCGGATCAGCGTGACCGATCGCTGCAACATCCGTTGTTTCTACTGCATGCCGGAAGAAGGGGTGAAGTTCGAGCCCCGCGAGAATATCCTGACGTTCGAGGAAATCGAACATTTTGTGCGGGTTGCGGTCACCCTGGGCATCCGCAAGCTGCGCATCACCGGCGGAGAGCCGCTAGTCCGCAAAGGCCTCCCCACGCTGATCGGCAAGCTGGTGGCGATCCCCGGCATCCAGGACCTGGCTTTGACCACCAATGGTGTCTTGCTCGCCCAGCATGCCCAGGAGCTATACGACGCCGGATTGCGGCGCATCAACGTGCATCTGGATACGCTTGATCGGGAACGGTTCAAGCACATCACCCGTAGGGACGACCTGGAAAAAGTCCTCGAAGGGATCGAGCTCTGCCGGAAGCTAGGCTACGCCCCCATCAAGATCAACGCGGTCGCGGTGAAGAACCTGGTAGAACCGGACATTGTCGAACTCGCCCGTTTCGGGCGCGAGCGCGACATCGAGATTCGCTATATCGAGTTCATGCCGCTGGACGCGCAGGGAATCTGGGAGCGCGATCGCGTGCTGACCATGGACACGATGATCGGCATGCTCCAGCGCGAGATCGGGCCGCTCGAAGAGATTCCCGATGCCGATCCGCGGGCTCCGGCGACCGAATATCGCTTTAAGGACGGCATCGGGCGTGTAGGCTTCATCGCGTCCGTCAGCAAGCCGTTCTGCCTGAACTGCAATCGCGTGCGCCTGACCTCGGACGGCAAGCTGCGCCACTGCCTGTTCGCGATCGACGAGACTGACGTGAAGGCGCTGTTGCGCTCGAATGCACCGGATGAAGCGATCGTCGCAGCAGTGCGGAGCTGCGTGGCCGATAAGTGGATCGGACACGAGATCAATTCGCAGAAATTCGTGCCGCCGCCGCGGCCGATGTATTCGATCGGCGGATAACTGCTCAGTTCTCCGTAGGGACGCGCTCGGCGTGATCCACAACGAGAACGTCCACGGGCACTTTCTCAGCCCGCAGTTTGAGACCTAGCTGCTCCTGCACTGCGGTAAAGATCGAAGGCAAGTGGTCCGAGGCTGAATTAGTTTGCGTCAGCTCCGGCATCCATTCCAGGCTTACGTCGAAGACTCCCGGGAGGCCGGTTTGATCCTGGACCGGCTGATTCAATTGGCGCGCCAGGATGCCCGCCAAGTCTGCCATCGCTACGTTGGTGCCCTTCAGCTTACCCGGTCCGAAACTGGTGTGGAGTCCGCCATCGGCCGGTTTTGGATGGAGCGTGGGCGGTTTCTTGCCAGGGACTAAGGCGTATCCGGAGATCGATTTTTGTTCGCGATGAACTGCTAGTCTGAAGGGCTCCTTCAGAAGCGACTGGAGCATCGGCAGCATCTGGCTAATGGGTGTGCCGGAGGCCTGTTTTGCTGCGATGTCGAACCTGGCGTCCCTCAGCCAAGCAGGTCCGGAGATCGAGTAGTCCGCGATTCCGTAGGCTCGTTCAATGAGGAGCTTGAGCGAGATATTCTCTGCCCTGAACGAATTGTCATCCGAGTTGCTGGAGGAAGTGTTGCTTCCCGAATTGTTCGGCTTCACGGTCGCTACTTCGAACGACTGGCCGAAGGCTGTTCCCAGCCACAAGGCCACGGCGATCAGCGTGCATCGACGAATCAGATAGTCAGTCCACGCCATGCATCCGGAGCTTAGCGATCTGCTCGGCGTTCAGATTGCGCATGCCGGCGTCCTGCAAGCGTTTAAGATAAGCCCCGTCCACCCCGCGCATGCGCAACTGGGTCAGTTCTTCCGGCGTGAAATTGTATCCCCAGCGCCGCGCATCTTTAACGAAACTCGTCTCGACGCCATGCATCCGAAGCTGGTTGACCTCGTCCGCCCGCAGGTTCTCGTAACCCGCGTCCTTGAGGCCCTTCAAGTACTCGGGTGTGACGCCGTGCATCCGCATCTGCGTGAGATCCGACGCTTCGGGCTTCAGTCCGTAACTTCTTAGGTCGCGGATGTATGCGGAGTCGACGCCATGAATGCGCAGTTGCACGATGTCCTCGGCTCGCAGGTCGTAGCCGCCGGCCTTGAGATCGCGTAGGAGGGCCGTCTCGACGCCGTGAATCCGCAGTTGGATGTAGTCCTCCGCAGTGAAGTTCGGGTAGCCGGCCTGGCGAGCCTCGCGAATGTAGTCCAGGTTGATGCCGTGCATCCGAAGCTGCAGCAGATCATTGATCGACGCGCGCAAACCGGCGTCGCGGATCTCGCGGGCGAACTCGCGATGGATATCCATCATCAGCATGGAGAAAAGCTGTTCATCGTCGGGCGCGTGGTACCCCATTTGCTGGAGGGCCGAGGAGAAGGCGGGATCCGGCGCGAACGTGTAGGTTCCCGATCCAGTGCCCATAAGGAAGCGGCCTTCGCAGATCAGACGGCCGGCATCAGCGACATATTCGAACTTCGCCGGGCCCCCGGTGGCCAGCATGGATAAGGAGAATCCGCGGAAGCGATCCAGCGGCACATCGCGGCTGTTGGTCCAATTGCTAAAACCATTGGAGCGGTGAATGACCAGGTGCACCTGATCCAGCGAAAAGCTCGGCCGCAGTTCCCAGCCGGCATTCCGATCCTCGGCGAACGCCAGCAGGGTGGCGGCGGCCATCACGCCAAGCATCGCCGCTCCAAAAGCGAAGTATTTGGAGTTATTGCCCATCTAAATCACTCCCGCCTGTTTGAGCCGGATGATTTGCGGCAAAGTGAGGTTCGGGCTGAATTCCTTGGCCTCCCGGAGGTCGCGCTGATTGATTCCTTGTTGGGCAGCCTCGACCATCTCACGAACGGTAATCTGGGGGAACGCCTGCCGCAGCGCGCGCACAAGGTCCGGGTTTACGCCGTTATTCGCAAGCGCCACCAGATCCTTGGGCGCAAGCTTCCCGAGTCCGGCATCGCCGACCGCTCGAAGGAACTCCGGAGTGACTCCGTGTTCCCGCAGTTCGATAATCTCATCCACCGAGATTCCGCCATATCCAGCGGCGACCAGGGCGGCCAGGAAAGATCCGTTGGGGGCGGACGCTCGGCCTTGCTCGGCCGCGCGCTGTTGTTCGTTTTGGGCGCGCTGCTGCGCCTGCATCGCAAACAATTGCGCCTTGTGCGCTTGCACCGCGGCCTCTGCCGCGCGGATCTGCTCAGCCAGTCTGATCATGTCCGGGTGATCGGGCGTATAGGTTCGGCGCCGCTCTTCGATCTCACGTTGAAGAAACTCGAGCGTCGTCTGCAGAGACCTTTGGCGATCTTCGAATTCGAACCGCTCCGGCGCTTGCGGAGGCTCTGGTGCTACGGCAGGAACAGGCGGAGCCGGAGGTGCCGGCGCCACTGCCACTGGTGCTGCCCTCGGCACGGCCGGCGGCGCTGGGGGTTCTTGGGCGAACGCGGGCTCTTGTGCGAACGCCACCCAATGCGGCGCCTGCGCTCCCACGAAAACTAATCCGACCAGAATCATCGCCCCCAGCGCCACGCGGACCAAAGACACGCGCGGCGCGAAATCGCGACCCGAGCGCAGCAATGCTTCTATTCTTTCGCCCAGATGCGAGGCTCTGCCGGCCATGCCGGTTGCCAGCAGTTGACGACGCCGCGCGGAACACAGCTCGAACAGGCGTGTGAGACTCGCCGCGTACGGCCGAGCCTCGCCGGTCATGGCGACCACCCAATCGTCGCAGGCAGCCTCGCGATCCTGCTCGATGTTCCGGATCAGCCAGACGGCGACAGGGTGAATCGGAAGCAGTGCGCCGATCACGCGAGCGAATAAATTAGTCCAGTCGTCGTAGCGCGCGATGTGCGCCAGCTCGTGCAACAGTACGTGATCCAGCTCTTCGGGCGTGAACTCGTTCAGCAGCGTTTCCGGAACGATCACGGCGGGGCGGCGGAATCCGACGGCCATGGGAGAAACGATCTCGCTTGAAACCAGCAGTCGAGCGGTGCGATCGATCTTGCACGCCAGCAGCCAGCAGTTGAAGTTCACAAGCTGTTCGGGAGAGACGGAGCGGCTTCTCAGTTTGATGCCGCGCAGGTAACGATAACTGCGGATGATCTGGACGACGCGGAACAGAGAAAAGGCGGACCAGATTGCTAGGATCGCGAGCAGCCCGGCTCCGGCCGTGATCTGAAGGGGTCCGCTGGTGCGGGCAGGCGGAGTGGCGAGCGGGGTGACAGGAACAGGGGCAATCGTCACCGGAATCGATGCCGATTCAGACGAGGGCGGGGGAGCTTCGACCATTTTCCGGGGAGTGTTCGTCTGCTGGGGCGCGATGGGGAGGAGCACCACCGCGGCCAGCACGGCCCACCACACGGCGCAGCGCGTCGCGGCGTTAATTTTCACGTTCAGGCGCGGCAGGAATCGGAGGGCCGCCCAGACCAACAATGCGACCGCGGCGCTTTGCCACAGACTGTTCAACAGAGCCGCAAAAGTCGTGCCAACGATATTCATTTCGCTCCCTCCCCTCCTTTAATAACGTCTTCTGAGATGCGTTTACGGATTCTGGTTAGTTCCGGTTCACTCAATTCCTCATCCTCGAGGAGATTGAGGACCAATTCTTCGGGCGAGTTACGGAAGAACCGGGTCAGAAGCCTCTTCACCGCGTTGCGGCTGGCTTCCTTCTGTCCGACCACCGGGTGGTACAGGAAAGCCCGGCCTTCTTTCGACTTGGTATGCCGCACGTACCCCTTGTCTTCGAGAATGCGCATGGTGGTCAGGACGGTGTTATATGCCAGGCCGAGCTGCTTGGGCAAGCCTTCCGCGACTTCGGCCACGGTAGCCGATCCCTTGCGCCAGATCACGTCCATGAGGCGGAGTTCGGCTTCGGTGAGGTCCTGAGATTTTTTGCGGGCCAAATGCATTCCTCTCTGAACTAACGAATTAAGACTTCCGGAATCAGAATACTCCGCGCGCCGGCAACTGTCAACTAGAAAATTAGGTGATCCTCAAGGAATCGGTGTCCGCGAGTACATACTTACGAAGCTCGATGATTTACCGCGATTGTCTTTCAAATTCCGGAGGAATAGACTGGCTGCATGTCTCCTGAATCAGCGTCCGCGCCGCCGCCCGTCCCGCCCGTACCTCAAACTCAAACCCCGCAGCCGCAGATGAGCGAAGCGGCCCGGATCGCCGGCGTGTTCTTTTCTCCCGGCAAGGCGTTTGCGGATATCGCGCGGCGTCCCAGGTGGTGGATTCCGGTGATCCTGATCGCTCTTATCGGCACGGTGTATCTGAATATCTTTACCCAGCGCGTGGGCTGGGAATCGGTGATCCGGCCAGCCATCGAACGTAGTGCGCAGAACCAGAACATGACCGCCCAGCAGCGGGAACAGGTCATTGCGACCGCAAGCAGGCTATACAAGTATCTGGGGTACGGAGGCTCCGCAGTCGGGACACTGTTCTACGTGTTCATCGTCGCCGTACTGCTGATGTTCCTATTCGACACAATGATGAGCGCCGGTATCGGTTTGAAACGTATGATGGGGATCGTCGCCTACGGGTTTCTTCCCCTATTGATACAAACCCTGCTGTCCATGGTGGTGTTATTTCTGAAGGATCCGGAAGAATTTAACCTTCAGAATCCACTGATGTTCAACGTGGGGGCCTACCTCAGTCCGGACTCGCCGGCCGCGCTGCGCGCATTCGGATCGTCGATCGACGTGTTCTCGCTGTGGATCATCGTGCTGCTGGCCATCGGGGTCTCCACCACGGCGCGCAAGATGAGCTTTGGGAAAGCGTTCGCCGGTGTCGCTCTGCCGTGGGCGCTGTGGGTGTGCATCAAGACTGCGGCAGCCGCCGCGGGCATGCAGATCGGCGCATCCTGACGCTTTCTCGTCGGGACTCGGTCGACGCTAAGATTGAGGTTTGATCGACATTCACAGCCACGTGCTGTTCGGCCTGGATGACGGTGCGCGGACGATTGAAGAATCGCTCGCCATGGTGCGCATGGCGGCTGAGCATGGCACCACCGACCTGGTGGCGACGCCCCATGCCAATCTCATGTTCAAATTCGATCCCGAGCGGATCGCCGAACGGATGGCGCTGCTCCGCGAGGCCTCGGGCGGCGCCTTGCGGCTGTATACCGGCTGCGATTTCCACTTGAGTTTCGATAATATTCAGGATGCCCTCGAGCATCCCCGGAAATACACCATCCACCAGCAGCACTATCTGCTGGTGGAGTTTTCCGAACTGCTGATATTTAAGAATACCGAGGACATCTTCGCGCGCCTGCGAGACGCGGGAATGACCCCGATCGTTACCCATCCGGAGCGCAATGGCCTGCTGCGGCAGCGCGTCGAAAACATTGCCAGGTGGGTGGACCAGGGAGCACGCGTGCAAGTGACCGCGCAGAGTCTGACGGGCACGTTCGGCCAGCGTGCGCGGGAGTTTTCGCGCGAGCTGCTGGATCGCCGGCTGGTCCATGTGGTCGCCAGCGATGGCCACGATTGCGAGCGTCGGCCTCCGGTGATGGATCAGGCCTGGGCCTGGCTGCGGAAAGAATACGGAGACGCCCTGGCAGACGCCCTGTGCATCACCAACCCGGGCGCTGCGCTTTCCGGAGACGCGATGTATTTGCCAAACGCGGATTCGCACTATTCCGTACGGAAGTGGTACGAGTTCTGGCGGTAGCCTTTTCCCAGTTCTCTCTGAGACAATCCCCCGCGGTTTTCCACAAACTCTGGTAGCAGCCAGTTCCCTTCGCCAATCGGAGGAAGATCCCCTGGGACTCACAGAGCGCGAGCTATGCCTGAAAACATGACGTTTGAACACACGATGCCGGGACATAAATGGTACGCACTGAGCGTGCCCTACCAGCACGAACGGCTAACCGAGAGGGCGCTCCAGTCGAAGCGCCTGGAGACGCTGGTGCCTGTGTATCGAAGTCTGCGCCGCTGGTCGGATCGCGTGAAAGAAGTGGAAGTTCCGCTGTTTGCCGGGTATGTCCTTTGCCGGTTCGACTTGTCGGATCGGATGGAAGTGATGGATACGCCGGGAGTCGCCAGGATCGTGGGGTTCGGGGGCGCGCCGGCGGCTTTGGAGGATTCTGAAATTGCCGCGATTCAGCAGGTGGTTGCGTCGAAGACCCCTCTGGCCCCCTGGCCGTACTTGAAGACCGGCGACCGGGTGAGAGTGGAGCGCGGACCTATGCGAGGTCTGGAAGGTACGCTGCTTCGAACCAAGGACGCTCTTTGCCTGGTGATCGGCGTCGAGCTCCTGCAACGCTCGATTGCAGTCCAGGTCGAACGGGAAGCTGTAGTGCCAGTGGCGTGCATAAGGAGCCCGCAATGATACGACGAGCCGTGCTGGCCATGTGTCTGGTTGCGGCGGGATCTCTTTGGGGGCAGGCGCGTCTACCGGCCGCTTCCACCGAGGCGGGTGCAAATCTGCCGCCGCGGCCCATCGCAGTGGGCGATCTGCTGGCGATCTCGGTGTATGGGGCGCCGGAACTGTCGCGCACGGCGCGCGTGAACCCGCAGGGGGCCATCCGGCTGCCCATGCTCAAGAGCCAGATCCAGGCGCGCGGGGTCACTCCAGCCGAGCTGGAAGATCGGGTAAGCGCCGCCCTGGGAGACGCGCACATCCTGGTGGACCCCTCCGTCGTGATCACCATCGCCGCGTACGCTACCCGCCCGATTCGCGTGGCGGGCGCGGTGCGCCATCCGCTGACCTTCGAGGCCACCGGTCCGGTGACCTTGCTCGAAGCGCTGACCCGGGCCGAAGGATTGAGCGGGGACGCGGGTCCTGACATTCTGGTGACGCGGCCTGGCACGGACATGGCGCAGGCGAACGGTCCGTTCACCAAACGCATCGCGGTCCGGGACCTGATCGAAAAGGCCGACCCGGCGGCCAACCTGATCCTGACGGGCGAGGAAGAAGTGCGTGTTCCCGAAGCCGGGCGGGTGTACGTGGTGGGCAATGTCAAGAAGCCGGGAGCGTTCCCGGTGGGTGACGCGGCCGGCGTCTCCGTGCTGAAGGCACTCGCTCTGGCGGAAGGTCTAGCTCCCTTCTCGACCAAGCTCGCCTACATCTACCGGCCCGGGGAAGGCGGCCAGCAGGAAATCGAGGTTTCCTTGCGCAAGATCATGGATCGCAAAGAACCGGATGTGGTCTTGGAGGCCGGAGACATTTTCTACGTTCCGGACAACCGCAGCGGACGGATTACGGCCAGTGCGCTCGACAAAGCCGTGTCGTTTGCGGCGGGAACCGCTTCGGGAGCCTTGATCCTGGGTGTGACCAGGTGACACGGCGATGACCCCCTTAATGAGCCCGCCGGATCCGGGACGGTGGCCGGCGCTGTTCGACAACCTGTCCGCCCAGGACCCCGAAGAAGCCCGCATCCCGATCTCCCAATATGTCTGGATTTGCAAGCGGCACCGCTGGAGGATTTTGGGATTTTGCGCAGCCGCGGTCATTCTCACGGTGATCGTTTCAGCGCGCCTGACACCCATTTTCGAGTCGACGACGACGGTCGACGTGGATCGGGAGACGCCGCCCGGAGTGGTGGGGCAGGATGCCGCGCGCAGCGTGACCAACGACGCGGATCAGTTTCTGGCGACGCAGATGAAACTGGTGCAGTCCGATGGCGTGCTGCGGCCCGTCGATCAGCGCCTCCAACTGCGGCTGCGGGAAAAGCAAGCCTCGGCCGAATCGCCGCGCGGAGAGGCCGCACCCATCGTGCTGAAAAGTTTACGGGTCACACGCCCGCCCAGCACCTATCTGATGCTGGTCAGCTACCGCTCCGAAGATCCCCAACTGGCAGCCGATGCTTCAAATGCCATCGCGGAATCGTACCTCGAACACAGCTACGAAATTCGGATGCGCAGCTCGACCAGCCTGGCTACTTTCATGGAGCGCCAGTTGGATGAGCTGAAAGTCAAGATGGAGCGCTCCAGTCTGGCTCTGGCGGCTTTCGAGCGGGAACTGACGGTGATCAATCCGGAGGCCAAAACCAACATCCTGGAATCGCGGCTGGTGCAGCTGAATACGGAACACACCGCCGCGCAAGCCGAGTTGCTGCGCCAGCAGGCGGCCTGGGAGTCGGTTCGGGGAGGATCGTTCGAGGCGGCGCTGGCTTCCCCGCAGGGCGAAACTCTACGCAAGCTGGTGGAGCATTCCCAGGAAGCGAGCGAGCATTTCGCCGACGTGAGCGCGTACTATGGCTCGAACCATCCGGAATATCGCCGTGCCAAGGCGCAGCTCGATCAGGTGGAAGGGGCGCTCGAGGCCACGCGGGCCGACATCGCGCGGCGCGTCCAGGTGGGATACCAGGAAAGCCAGCGGCGCGAGGAGATGACGGGGGAAGCGGCCACCCAGGCCAAAACGGAATTCGACCGTGTGAATGCCCGGGCTTTTGAATATCAGGCCGCCAAGCGCGAAGCCGAAGCCGACCGGACGCTGTACGCCGAACTGGTGCGCAAGATCAAGGAAGCCGGCATTAATGCGGGGTTCCAGAACAGCGCGATTCGTATCGCCGACGCGGCCCGGCCGGGGCTGAAGCCGGTGGCTCCCAATATTCCGCTGAACGCGCTGCTGGCGCTGCTGTTCTCGGCGCTGGCGGCGGTGAGCGCGGCGGTGGTGGGCGATCTTCTGGACAAGACCATCAAAGATCCGGAGCAGGTAGCGCGCACCCTGCGAACGGAAGTGATCGGCAGCCTGCCGCTGATAAAAAATGTGCCGGGCGGGCGGGTATTGGCGCTGCCGGCGGCTGCTGAAAGCGGCCTTGTCGAGGTACGCGATCCGAGCGGATTTCGCGAGAGTATCCGCACGCTGCGCAACTCGATTCTGCTGGGAAATCTTGACCAGCCCTACCGGTCGTTACTGGTAACCAGCGCTTCCCCAGCCGAGGGCAAGACGACGACCGCCGCGAATCTGGCGACGGCCCATGCCGAGCAGGGCCAGCGCACGCTGCTGATCGACGGCGACCTGCGCCGGCCGAGCGTGCACCGCAGCTTCAGAATTCCGGGCTTGATCGGACTCGCCAACGTGCTGCGGGGGGAATGCCATTGGCGCGCGGCGGTGATGCCGGTCGAGAGCCTTCCGGATCTGCACGTGCTGCCGGCAGGACCGCCTTCGCGGCACGCCGCGGACCTGATCGGACGCGGTTTGATGGAGATGATCGAGGAAGCCTCGGCCGATTACGACCTGGTCATCGTAGACGCCCCGCCGCTTCTGGGCTTCGCCGAGCCGCTGCAAATGGCCACCGCGGTGGATGGCGTGGTGGTGGTGGCGCGCGCCGGGCGGACCACGCGCAAGGCTGTGGCGGCCGTGCTCGCGACGCTCAACCGGGTACGCGCCAAGACCGTCGGCCTGGTGCTCAACGAAGTGCACCGTGAACTGAGCGAAAGCTACCACTACTACGACAACTACCGGTCTTATTATCGGACTCCCGAATCAGGACCCATGGATAGTACCTCGGAGAAGGGGGTGTCGAGGTGAGCGTCGTGCTGGGGATACACGACGGTCACAACGCCTCGGCCGCACTGCTGCGGGACGGCCGGCTCGAACTGGCTTTACAGGAGGAAAGGCTCACACGGGTAAAAAACCAGGGCGACGCTCCGGGCGGGGCTTTGCGTGCGGCACTGGCGCTCACCGGCCGAGACTCCTCGCCGGTAGCGGCTTTGAATGGACGCTACATGAACTATGGCCAATGGCAGCGCGAGACGATTGCCAGCGACTATGCCCGCTGCTCGCGGCTGGGCTCGCGCCTGAAGCAAGCTCTCAAGACCACCGTGATCGACCGGGCGTATCAGCGGCGGCGTGCGGCGGAGCGGCGCGAACACCTCGGGGCGGTTGGTTTGAGCAGCCGGCAATTAGCGCCGGTGGAGCATCATCAGGCGCACGCCGCGGCAGCCTATTACACTTCGCCCTGGGGACGCAGTGGAGAAAAAGTTCTGGTGCTTACCTGCGACGGCTCGGGGGATCGTTTATCCGCCACGGTGAGCGTGGGAGAAAACGGCCGGATTACGCGTTTGGCCGAGGTGAGCGAGCACGATTCGATCGGAAGAGTATATGCGCTGGTGACGCACTGGCTGGGCATGTGCCCGATGGAGCACGAATACAAAGTCATGGGTCTGGCTCCCTATGGGGCGAACTCGCGCGGGGCGGAGGATGTGTCTCGCACGCTCGAGGCGCTCTTTGAAGTGACCGGCAACCGGCTGGGCTGGCGGCGGCGCGAAGGCGTCCCGTCGATGTATGGGGCCTGTGACTTCATAGGAGGCCTTCTCAAGGGGCGGCGTTTCGACTGGGTGGCGGCCGGGGTGCAGCGTTTCCTCGAAAGGATGCTCACCCGCTGGGCGTCGGGCGCGGTGCACGAAACCGGAATCGGCCGGATCGCCTGTTCGGGCGGCGTATTCATGAACGTGAAAGCCAATCTGGCGATTCTCGAACTGCCGGAGGTGGAAAGTATGTTCGTGTTTCCCTCCTGCGGAGACGAATCGAACAGCATCGGCGCGGCCTGCTCGGAGGCCGCGCGGCGCGGGGAAGCTATCGAGCCGCTGGGCGCGATCTACTATGGCGAGCCGATCACGGACCGCGAAGCGGAAGAGGCGCTAGAAGCGGAAGAGGTGCTGAAAGATACTCCCCGGCGGGCGCGGCTGGGCTTCGAATGGATTCCGGACATCGAGACGAAAGTGGCGCGCGAGCTGGCCCAGGGCAGGATCGTCGCGCGGGCGAAAGGCGCCGCGGAGTTCGGAGCGCGAGCCCTGGGGAACCGGTCGATTCTGGCTCGCGCGGACTCGCCCTCGGCGGTCCGCATCATCAACCAGGCCATCAAGAATCGCGACTTCTGGATGCCGTTCGCGCCGGCGGTGCTGGCGGATCGCGCGGCGCGGTACTACGAAAAGCCCAAGCCCGCGGATTCGCCCCACATGATGTTCGCGTTTCGAACGCGGCCGGAACGCCGGGCGGCGCTGGCCGGTGCGCAACACCCCTACGATTTCACGACCCGCCCGCAGGAGGTTCGCGCGGAGCACAATCCCGACTTTCACCGGCTGCTCGAAGAGTACGAATCGATCACGGGAGAAGCTGCTGTCCTGAACACTTCCTTCAACCTCCACGGCGAGCCGATGGTGTATCGGGCGCGGGACGCGGTGGATGTATTTTTGCGCAGCGGGTTGGAGCGCATGGCGCTGGCGAACTGGTGGGTGGAGAAAACCGCGTGACGATTCTAGTGACGGGGGCGGCGGGGTTCATCGGCTATCATCTGGCCGCGCGGCTTCTGTCGGAAGGCCGGCAGGTGACCGGCGTGGACAACTTGAATTCGTACTACGACCCGCGCCTGAAGCGGGCGCGGCTGGAGCAGCTGGCGGCCTATCCGCAATTCGAGTTCCTGGAGGCCGATCTGGCGCAGCGCGCGGCCGCGGAAAGAGTGTTCGTGAAGGGCCGGTACCAGGCGGTGGTCCATCTGGCGGCGCAGGCCGGCGTGCGGCACTCGATCGAGGATCCGCACGCCTATACCGAGGCGAATGTCACGGGATTCCTGCACGTGCTCGAAGGCTGCCGCCGAAGCGAAATCGGGCGGCTGATTTATGCTTCCTCCAGTTCGGTGTATGCCGGCAACCGGAAGACGCCGTTTGCGGTGGGCGACCCGGCGGAGACGCCGGTATCGCTCTATGCCGCGACCAAGCGGGCGGGCGAGCTGATGGCGCACTGCTATTCGCACCTGTTTGGAATCGCCACCACGGGTCTGCGCTTCTTCACCGTATACGGGCCGTGGGGACGTCCGGATATGGCGCCCTACAAATTTGTCCAGGCCATCGCGCGAGACCGGCGTATCGATCTGTACAACTACGGGCGCATGCAGCGCGATTTCACTTACGTCGACGACATCGTGGAGGGCTTGACCAGGGTGATCGACCGCCCGCATTCGGGCTACCGGCTATACAACATCGGTCATGGCTCGCCCGTGGGATTACTCGAATTCGTGCATGCCGTCGAGCGCGCTCTGGGGAAACGCGCACGGAAACGGTTCCTGCCGATACCGCCGGGAGACGTGGTGTCGACCCATGCCGAGGTCGAGGAGTTTTTTAAGTACACCGGGTTTTATCCGGCCACTCCGCTGGCCGTGGGCGTGGAGCGGCTGGTGGCGTGGTTTCGCGATTATGCAGCGCCGGGACGCCAGGCCATGGTGGTATGAGCAGCGCGGGCTTGAAAACGGTGGCGATCGAGGAGCCGCCCGGCGTTCTTCCCGGGCGAGCCGGCTGGCGGCCGTTATTGCACGCGGCGGGTTTTACCGGTTCGGCCGCGCTGGGAGGAGCCGCGCTGAGCGTGGTGGCGACCAAGATCTTCGCGACCATGCTCGGTCCGGCTGAGGTGGCGGTGCTGGCGACACTCCAGCAGATCCGGCAAGCGGGGGTCATCGGGGCGACGCTCGGCGGGCAGACCGCGCTGATCCAGGGCGCCAGCGCCCGGAGCGGCGATGACCGGCGGCAATACCTGCGCACGGTATTCCTGCTGATGGGGACGTCGGCCGCACTGATGGCGTTGGGGATGCTCGCGGCGCCCGGATGGGTGGCGTCGTGGACAGGACTGGGTATCGAAAGAGCGCGGATGGTCCGGTGGATGACCGTGCCGGTGATGTTCTCCGTTGCGTTGGTATTTCTGAACTCCCTACTGAACGCGCGCGGCGAGATCGGCCGGCTAGCGGTCGTGCAGATGGCTTCCCCAGCGGCCCTGGCTATATTGGCATACCCGGTGGCGCGGGCCGCTCGCAACGGGGACGAAGACGCGCTGGTGTGGTGGCTTTCCGCGGCCGCGGTATGCGCCGCCGCTTTATCCTTGCGGCTATTGGGCCGACGGAAGATCACTGCCTGGTTCCCTGGCCCCGCCGCTGGGTGGAACGCAAATTGGTCGAACGCAAATTGGTGGAACGCAAAAGCGGCGCGGGGATTCCTGACGGTGTCGGGCTCCATACTGGCCGGAAGCGTGGCATCGTCGCTGGTGCTGATGGCGGCCCGGGCCCGGATCCTTCACCAACAAGGATTCGCGGTAGCCGGCCAATTCGACGCCGCCTGGGCCGTGAGCATGAATCACGTTTCCCTGGTGCTCGCATCCCTGCAGACCTACTGTTTGCCTCTTCTGGCGCGGACTTCCGACCGGGCCGAGCGCAGCGTTCATCTGAACCGGATGCTGACGGCAGCCGCGCTGGCGGCGGCCACCGTGGTCTGCGTGCTGGCGTGGCTGAAGCCGGTGGTGCTGGTGGCGCTGTATTCACCGGCGTTCAGCGAGGCCGCGCGTTATCTGCGCTGGACGCTGATCGGAGACTACCTCAAAGTATCGAGCTGGGTGCTGTCGATTCCGGTGCTGGCGGCGGCCGATATGCGTGTGTTCCTGACGGCCGATCTGAGCGCGTATGCGGTGTTCGCGGCGGGTGCGGCGGCGGCGGGCCACTTTCGCGGAGCAGCCGAAGGAGCAGCCATCGCATTTGCGCTGATGTATGCCGTCCACCTGGCGGTCTGCGGCTGGATTGCGTGGACCCGCTACGGTTTCCGCCCGGGTGCCGGGACGGCGCTGATCTGGACCGGGGGACTGGCGCTGGTGCTGGGAGTCTCGGCGATGACCTGGAGGATCCCATGAAAGTTTCGGTGGCGATCGCCACATTCAATCGCGCCAGCATGGTACGGCAGGCGATTGCCGCCGCACTCGAGCAAACCCGCCCGGCGGATGAGATCGTGGTCGCCGATGACGCCTCCACCGATGCCACCTGGGAGGCGCTCAAAGAGCTGGCCGCCGGTGAGCCGCGCCTGCGCATCTTCCAGCGGGAGCACAATTCCGGAGGCGCAGAGAACTGGAGTTTCGCCATCGGGCAGACCCGCGGCGAGTACATCGCCTGGTGCTCGGACGACGATCGCTTCACCACCGGCCATCTGGCAGTTTCGGTCGAATACCTGGAGACGCATCCCGAGGTCGGTCTGGTGCACTCCGGGTTTATAGATGTCATCGAGACCCCGGGTGACTCGCAAGCACTGGCGCGCCCGCTGCGCTTCGCGCAGGCGCGAATCCTGACGCGAAAGAATTTGCTGGGCTACCTGACGCGCTACTATGACTGGCCGTTTCATCCGTCCACGCTGGTGTTCCGGCGAGCGGTGTGGGAGCGCGTCGGCCCTTTCCATCCAGCCTACGCGCTGGCGGATACGGACTGGTTCGTGCGCGCCGTGGAGTGCTATCCCGCGGCGATGCTCGCGCATCACGGGGTCTACAACCGCCGACATTCCGGCAACTGGAGCAATCGTCTGGGGAGCGCGCGGATGCAGCTCGAGATTTTCGAAATCGTGGAAGGCGCCATCGATCGCCGCTGGCCGAAGGCCACCGCGCGGCGGTGGTTCTGGAAAGCCGTATGGAGGACGAATGTGCGGATGCGCCTGCTGCTGACGTTGCGGATGCGCTTGAGGAGCGGGCATGCCGACGCGGCTTGTGCCGCCTGGGACCTGTTGACGCGCGGGACGGGCCGGAAGCTGCCGGAGTCCCTAGGGCGCGCCGGAGGGAAATTTATCCGGTGGTGGTGCGGCGGGCGGAAGCCGGAGTTTGAGGACGCCCGTCAAAGCGTCCGTCCGCTGTAGTTCAAAACATGTGCGGGATTGCGGGAGTGATCGGACGCGCGGATGCCCGCGAGCGGGTGGCACAGATGATCCTCGCCCAGACGCATCGCGGGCCGGATGGCGCGGGAATCTTCGCGGCCAACCCGGAAACGGCGCTGGGCCATGCCCGGCTCGCGATCCTCGACCTGTCGCCTGCGGGCGCTCAGCCGATGACCTCGCGCGACGGGCGCTGGACGATGGTCTGCAACGGCGAACTTTTTAACCATCGCGACCTGCGGACGGAATTGGGAAGCAGGCTGAATCCCGGACCGTGGCGCTCGTCAGGCGATACCGAGGTGCTGCTCGAAGCTTGCGCGGAGTGGGGCGTCGAGCGGGCCCTCGACCGTTCCATCGGCATGTTCGCTTTCGCGCTGTGGGATGCGCGGGAGGGGGAAATGACGCTGGCGCGAGACCGGATCGGAGAAAAGCCGCTGGTTTACTCCGAGTACGCGGGGACTCTGGTTTTCGCGAGCGAACTAAAAGCCTTGCGGGACCTGCATGGCGGGTATCTCGACCCAGCGGCCATGGATGTGTATCTCGCGCTGGGTTACGTTCCGGCGCCGCTGACGATTTTCCGGAACATCCGCAAGCTTCCCGCCGGGCACTGGCTGCGCTGGAAAAACGGACTCAGCACGGTGCGGCGATGGTGGTTTCCGGAGCGATCCCGCCCGCTCCTGCCGCCGACGCCGGGAGGACGCAGAGAGGAGGCGCGCAGCTTGATCGGCGATGCGGTCGGACTCCGCCTGCGGTCCGATGTGCCGGTGGCGCTGGCCCTGAGCGGAGGCGTCGATTCCACGGTGATCGCGGCGGAGGCGGCTCGCCGGGATGTCCAGACCGACGCGTTCACGGTGATCGCCGGGGGAGACGAAACGGATCTGCCTTATGCGCAGGCGGCCGCGCGGAAGTACGGGTTGCGGCATGAAGTGCTGCGCGCGCCGGAGGCCTCGGCCAGGCAGCGCGTGGTGGATGCGGCCGAACACTTCGATGAACCTTTTGCCGATAGTTCCGCGCTCGCTTCGCTCGAATTGGCGCGATCGCTCGCCGGGCGCTACAAAGTGATCCTCAACGGCGACGGAGGCGATGAAGCTTTCGGCGGCTACCGGCACTACGTTCGTATCGCGCTGAAACAGGCGGTCAAGGCGGCGGCGGCGGGCGTGGGGATGCTGGATGGAAGCGGGGCCACCGGTGTTTACGTGGAGTCGAAAGTCACCTTTCGGGAAGCCGAGCGGGAACGTTTAACAGGGGGAGAGGCGGGAGCTCTTTCCCGATGGCTCTGGGCGGACGAGCTGCTGGGCGCATCTCCCGGTGGCGGCGCGCTTAAACACGCTTTGTGGACCGACCGGCATCTGGGCCTGGCGAACGGTCTTACCCACAAGATGGATATCGCGATGGGAGCGTATGGGCTCGAAGGACGAAGCCCGTTCCTCGATCATCGCATTCTGGAATGGACCCTGCAGCTTCCGGCGCATGACCTGGTTCGCGGCGCCGAAAAGAAAATTCTGCTGCGGGAAGCTTACGGCGGCGAGCTGCCCCCGGAAATCGCCACCCGCCCCAAGCACGGCTTCGGAGCGCCGGTAAAAGACTGGCTGGCGGGTCCTTTGCAGGAGATGGCGCAGGATCTGTTGCCGTGTCCGCTGCTCGCTCCGGAACTGCAGGCGCACGCACGCGGGCAGCGGTTGTGGACGCTGTTGACGTTGGCGCAGTGGGCCAGACGCTGGTACGCAAAATGTTAAATCCCGCGGTGACCGTGCTCATGGCGGTGTACGATCCGCCGCTCGCGATGCTCGCTCAGGCGATCGATTCGATCCAGGCGCAAACCTTCTCCGATTTCGAGTTTCAGATTGTCGATGACGGGAGCCGGGATCCGGCGGTGCTGGGCTTACTTGAGCGGCGCAGGCAACGCGACGCGCGAATCCGGATCGCGTCGGAACCGCACCGGGGATTGACGGTCTCGCTCAATCGCGGGCTGGCGGTGGCTCGCGGAACGTGGATCGCCCGGCAGGATGCCGACGACTGGAGCGAGCCCCGACGGCTGGAGCGCCAGATGGAATACGTCCGGGCGCATCCGGAAACGACGGTCCTGGGGACCGCCGCCTGGACGCATCAGCAGGATGGGCGCATGCTATGGCCCACGCGTTTACCCGCGAGCCACGCCGGCATTCTTCTGCGGCTGCCGCAGGGGAATCCATTCGTGCACGGGTCGGTGATGTTTCCGCGGGCGGCAGCGGCTTCCCTGGGCGGCTATCGCGAAGAATTTCGCTGCTCCCAGGATTACGATTTTCTGTGGAGGCTGGCGGAACAGGGACACGCAGCAAATCTGACGGAGGCCTTGTATCACTATCGCTACACCAGCGATTCCGTGAGCGCCGGCCGGGCGTTGGAACAGGCCCGGACGCACCTGGCGGTCCAGCGGCTGGCGGACGCGCGCCGGCACGGCGAAACGGAAGATGTCGCCGCCGCGCTGGCACAGGCGGAGAACGCTCGGCCTCTGGACGCCCTTCTCAAGCAAGCCGACCATCTGATGCTGGCGGGCAATTACCGGCAAGCTTGGGCAGCCTATGTAAGACTGCTGCGATCGCACCCGCGAAACCCTCGAGCCTGGGCCAAGCTCGCGCGGCTGGGAGTGTTTTGGAGCGTGCCTGGGCTTCGGGAGACATGTTTCCGGTGAATGCGGCGCCGCGGGTGTTGTTTCTGATTCCGGGGGTGGCCGCGGGCCACTCCATGGTGTTCGCGCGCCGGCAGGTGGAAGCCCTGGCCGGGCAAGGATTTGAAGTGCAGGCATTCGATCTGCGATCGCGCACCTCGCCGCGGGTGATATGCAGTGATTTCCGGCGCTTCCGGCGGATGGTCCGGACGTTTCGCCCGCAGCTCATACACGCGCACTATGGAACGGTGACGGCGATGTTTGCGGCGCTGGGAGCGGGAAGAATCCCGCTGGTGATCACCTATCGGGGCAGCGATTTAAACCGCTCGCCCTCGGCGCGGGGACTGCGGGAAGCGGCCGGCCGGCTGTTGTCGCAAGTCGCGGCTCTTCGGGCGGCGCGCATCGTATGTGTGAGCCGGCAATTGAAGAACCTACTGTGGTGGCGGCGGGCGGCGGTGACGGTTTTACCGAGCGGTGTGGACCCGGAAGTCTTCCGGCCGCAGCCCCGGAACGCGCGGCGGGTCGCGCTTGGTTGGCGGGAAGAGGAACGCGTGGTGCTGTTCAATGCGGGACTGGACCCGCTTAACAAGCGGCTGGATCTGGCGCGCAGCGCCGTGAAAGAGGCCCGGCGTTGGACGCCAGCGCTGCGTCTGGAGGTACTGGACGGCAGCGTCGAGCCAGCGCTGGTGCCGGCCATGATGAACGCGGCGGACTGTCTGCTGGTGACCAGCGACGCCGAGGGTTCTCCGACTGTCGTGCAGGAAGGGCTGGCGACGAATCTGCCGGTGGTGAGCGTGGACGTAGGCGACGTGGCCGAGCGGCTGGAAGGCGTGGCGTGCTCGTGCGTGGCCGAACGGGACCCGCTGGCGCTGGGGCGCGCTTTGGCCGCGGTCCTGAATCCGCCGCGGCGCTCCGACGGGCGCAAGAGGGTGGAGGAGTTCTCGTGCACGCGGATCGCCCGGGAACTCGCGCGGCTGTACCGCGAAGTTCTGGGGGAGCACAGCAGGTAAATGGAATACTTCGTGCTGCTGACGATGGCGACGCTGGTGATCGTAGTGCTGGCCGCGGTCCTCTACCTCAAACGCCGCGACGCCGGGACGCTGGTGGGCATCGCCGCTTTGTACTACTGGTCGTTGTTTGGCGCCTGGTTCATCGTGATCGATAAAACCGGGGGATTCAGCGGAAAGAGCTATGCGTATCTCGAAGGCAAGCTGTTCCCGATTGCGCTCGACCGGAATTATCTGATCGCGCTGGGCCTGTACGCGGGCTTCATTATTCTGGTGGAGCTGACACTCCTGCTGGTGGTCGCGCCGGTGAAACAAGACCCTGCGGCCGCGCCGCTGCTGCTGCGCCACGGGCCGATTCTGCTGATCGGGATGGGCGCGGGGGTGGCCAGCTTCCTGCTCATGGCGGACAAGCTGAGCGCAGCCTACACGCTGCATGCGTCGGCATACATTTACACGCGCTCGCAGACGGATGAATGGTTCACGCTACATCAGGTACTGAACCGCGTGGCGCTCCTTCCGCCGGCGATCGGCCTGGCGGTGCTGGCAGCCGGGAAGCGCTCGCGAGTGCTGGTGAGCGTCCGGCGGCGGTACACGCTTGCTCTCTATTTGCTGCTGTTGACGGGTATGCTCGGGTTCACGTTCATTCTGGGAAACAAAAACGAAGTGCTGGCGACCCTGGTGGCGGGCGTGCTCGCCTATCTGGGCCTGGCGCGGCGGCCGAACTGGATCCGGGCCGGATTGGTTGTGGCCGCTGGCCTGTGGGCGCTCTATGCGATTGACTATTTCCGTGGGGTGCCGCTGGCGGGATTGCATGAAGCGGTCAGCGGGCGGGCGGAGGCAGCGACCGGTGTGGTGGATTTTCTGGTCTCGAGCAATGAGGCCTACGGTGCGCACTTTTCCATGTATGGCGTGCTGGCGGCCGGGGTCGAGCCGCGTTTCGGCTACAGCCTGTATTCGCTGGCCTGCTCGGTGATCCCCCGGGTGCTGTGGCCGGACCGGCCTGCGGACATTTATCTCTACTACAGCGAGAGCGTAGGCGCGATTCAAGACCAGGGCTACTCGTTGCATCACGCCACCGGCTGGTATCTCAACTTCGGATACCTGGGGGTCGGGCTGGGCGCGGTGGTGCTGGGATTGGCATGGTCGTACTGCCTGAACGCGCACCGCCGCCCCGGAGCGGGACATTTGTTCCGGCTGTTCGCGACCGTGGCGCCGTGGTTGTTTGCCGCGTGCCTTCCCCCGCTGATTCGTGCCGGGCCGGAGGGCTACAAAGGGTTTCTGGTCGAAGGCGTGATGATTCCGGTGGGCGTACTGGCGTTTGCCTGCCGCCCCAAGAAGATCCGTGCCCCGCTGATCTGGCATCCGGAACACGGCTGGGTCTGGAAGGCCGCGCGATGACGCCGCTGGTTTCCGTAATCATCCCGTGCCGGAACGAAGCGCACGGAATCGACCGATGCCTTAGTTCCGTCCTGGCCTCGGCTTATCCGGGTCATCGGTTGGAGGTGATCGTGGCCGACGGCATGAGCCAGGACGGCACGCGCGAGCATCTCGAGCGGCATGCGGCGCGCGATAAAAGAGTGCGCTGGATCGACAACCCGGGGCGCACGACACCGCAGGGGCTGAACCGTGCGCTGGCCGCTGCCAACGGGGACCTGATCCTGCGGGTGGACGCGCACGCGGAGATCGCACGGGACTACATCGCGCGGGCGGTCGAAAATATTGCATCGTCGGGAGCGGATTGCGTGGGCGGGGCGATGCGTACGGTTGCAGCGGGCTCGGGCGTGTTCGCCGGGCCGATCCGGATCGCGTTGTCCACTCCCTTCGGAGTTGGGAACGCGCATTTCCGGACCGCTTCCGGCACACTTCGCTGGGTGGACACAGTCTTCGGCGCGTGCTGGCGGCGGGAGGTGTTCGAGCGAATCGGGCGCTTCGACGAGCGTCTGGAACGCAGCCAGGACATCGAATTCAGCAGCCGTCTGCGGCGCGCGGGAGGGCGAATCCTGATGTCGCCGGAGATGAAGATCGATTACTACTCGAAGGCGACGCTGGGCGCTTTCTGGCGGCAAAACTGGACCAACGGAGTATGGGCCATTCTTCCCTTCGCGCACGTCCCGGGAATAGCAGTCCGCCGGCGCCACCTGATGCCGCTGGCCCTGATGCTGGGGCTCGCGGCTTCGATTGCCGCCGGGGCGTGGACGGGTATCCAGTGGCTCGCGTGGAGCGCGGCAGCGCTTTACAGTGCCGCAAACCTGGCGGCATCGATGTGGACGGCCGGGAAAAATCGCAGCATGAGTCTGGTATTCCTGATGCCGGTGGTTTTCGGCAGTCTGCACCTGGCATACGGCGCAGGAAGTTTATGGGGATGTGTGCGGCTGGCAGGCCTTCTCGCCAAAACGCGAGCACAGGTCTCCAAGAGGCGATTCCAGCAAGGCAAGACGCCGGAGGCGGCAGGGTGACTCCGGCTCTCGCGCGAAGTTACTTCGCCGTCACGGAGCAGCCGGGACACCAGGCTTCCGCGATCCAGCTCGAAATGCTGGAAGCCCGTTATTCCTGGGCCGCGCAGCAGGCCGGCGGCAAGGACGTCCTCGAAGCCGCGTGCGGGGCGGGCATGGGACTGGCGGCGCTGGCCGGGGTCGCGCGCTCGGTGGAGGCCGGCGATGTGGACGCGGAGAATCTACGCTCGGCTCGGGCGGTGTGTGCCGGGAATCCGAATTTATCGCTGAGGGAATTCGACGCCGGCGAGCTTCCGTTCGCGAGCGAATCCTTCGACCTGGTATTGCTGTTTGAAGCCATCTATTACTTGCCCGACGTCGGGCGGTTCTTCGAAGAGACACGGCGAGTCCTGCGGCCGGGAGGAGCGCTGCTGATTGTCACGGTGAATCCGGAGTGGAGCGGATTCAACTCGAGCCCTCTCAAGACCCGCTATTGGTCCGCCCGGGATTTGCTGGCGGCGCTCGAGGAAGCGGGCTTCGCGGCTCAAGTGCAGGGAGCATTTCCCGAGCCCGGCGGGTGGACCGCGTCCGCGATAAGAGTGGTCCGGAGCGCGGCGGTGGCGCTGCACCTGATCCCGCGGACGATGGGTGGAAAAGCCCGGCTCAAGAGGATCTTCTACGGACGGTTGAAGGCGGTTCCACAGCGGCTGGCGAGCCGCGGCAGGTCCGCGCAGCTCGAAGAGTTACAGGGCCGGCCGGACGACCGCCGCTATCGCGTGTTATATGCGACCGCGCGAAAGGCCGCCGCATGATCGCAGCGCAAGCCCGATCCATCCCGTTTTTTGACTACCCGCACCTGTTCCAATCCGAGGAACGGGAACTGACGGCGATCTTTCGCGACGTCGGTTTGCGCGGGGCGTTCATTCTACAGGACGACCTGGCCCGCTTCGAGCGGAACCTGGCGAGCTACCTCGGCGTGAAATACGCGCTGGGAGTGGGTAACGCCACCGACGGCTTGCTGTTCGCGCTGCGCGCGGCGGGCATCGGTCCGGGAGACGAGGTGATTTTCTGTTCGCACACCATGGTGGCCACGGCGGCTGCGATTCACTTTGCAGGGGCCCGGCCGATACCGGTCGAATGCGCCGCCGACCACCTGATCGACCCGGAAGCCGTGGAGCGAGCCGTGACTCGCCGCACGCGCGCCATCCTGCCGACGCACTTGAACGGGCGGACGGCCGATATGCAGGCGCTCAGCGCG
The DNA here is from genome assembly GCA_036003585.1 of Bryobacteraceae bacterium. Taxonomy (GTDB): domain Bacteria; phylum Acidobacteriota; class Terriglobia; order Bryobacterales; family Bryobacteraceae; genus Palsa-187. The sequence continues at coordinate 239,170 of DASYSG010000019.1, forward strand.
ATTGCGAAACGCCATGATCTGGTGATTATCGAGGACGCGGCGCAGGCTCTGGGCTCGCGATTTCAGCGGCGGACGGCGGGAAGTTTCGGCGTCGCGAGTGCGATCAGTTTTTTCCCGGCCAAGGTGCTGGGGTGCCTGGGCGACGGCGGAGCGGTATTGACGAATGATGCCGAAGTCTACCAACGCGTAGTCCAACTTCGCGACCATGGCCGCGGTTCGGATGGGGAGATCGTGAGCTGGGGCCTCAATTCGCGCCTGGACAACCTGCAAGCGGCGATTCTCGATTACCGGCTGGCGTCCTACGGCGGGGTGGTCGAACGGCGCCGAGCGCTGGCGAGACTTTACCGGAATAGTCTGCAGACGATCCCTCAGGTCAAGCTGCCTCCAGGGCCCGGCGACGAACCGGACCACTTCGACGTTTTTCAGAACTACGAAATCGAAGCGGAGCGCCGCGACGAGCTCGGCGCGTGGCTAAACGCCCGCCAGATCGGCACCTCACTTCCCTGGGGGGGCAAAGCCGTGCATCAGTGGCCCCGCTTGGGACTGCACGCGCACCTGCCCTTCACCGAGCGGCTGTTCGAACGCGTCCTGCTGCTGCCATTGAACCTTTCCCTCACTCATTACGATGTCCACACTATCTGCAACACCATCCAAGATTTCTACCAGAGATCACCCCGCAAGTCCTGCTGAGCCGCGCCCGGCCCACGTCTGGCTGTTGGACCGCTGGAAGACCATGCTGCGCATCCGGCGGGCCGAAGAAACCATCGCGGGGATGTCGGAGAGCGGGGAGGCGCGCTGCCCGTGTCACCTTTCGATCGGCCAGGAAGCCATCCCCGCGGGCGTATGCGCGGCGCTTAATCCGGGGGATACGGTCTGGAGCGGACATCGGTCGCACGGGCATTATCTGGCCCGGGGCGGATCGCTCGAAGGGCTGTTCGCCGAGGTGTTGGGGAAGACCACGGGTTGTTCCGGCGGGCGCGGGGGATCGATGCACCTGATCGCTCCAGAGCAGGGAATCCTGGGAACCGTGCCGATCGTGGCGGGCACCATTCCGCTGGCCGCGGGTGCGGCGCTGGCCTACAAATTGCGCGGGGAACAGCGCGTGGCGGTGGCCTTTTTCGGCGATGGGGCGCTGGAGGAAGGCAGCGTCCACGAAACCCTGAATCTGGCCGCGCTGTATAAGCTCCCGTTAGTTTTCATCTGCGAGAACAATTTGTACTCCAGCCATTTGCACTGGAGCGAGCGGCGGGTTGCGGATAACTTGCACCAGGCGGGCGCGTTCCATTCGGTGCGCGGCGAGCGTGTGGACGGCAACCAGGTCGAGGATGTCTATGATGCCGCGCGGCAAGCCGTAGCCCGGGCCAGATCGGGGGACGGTCCGTCGTTTCTCGAGTGCCGGACGTTTCGCTGGCGAGGGCACGTGGGCGCGAGCTCGGACCAGGACGTCGGCGTACAGCGCCGGGGCGAATTGGCCCAATGGCTGGAACGCGATCCCATCCGGCGGGCCGAGGAGCGGCTGGCGATGAACCTGGCGGTGTATAGCGCGGAGATCGACCAGGAAATCGGCCGCGCCCTGGCTGCGGCGCGCAGCGGGCGTGTTCCTGACGCTCAGCGCCTAGCAGAGCATGTATGCGCACGCTGACCTACGTCGAAGCCATTCGCGAAGCTCACGGACAGTTGCTGGCCGCCGATCCGCGTGTCTTCCTGGTCGGGCAGGGATTGTGGAGCCCCTGGTACGCGGGTGGAAGCCTTGAAAACCTGGACCGCGAGTTCGGCCGCGAACGCGTGCTCGACACCCCGATCTCGGAGAACGCGGTCACCGGGATGGCTGTGGGCGCAGCGCTGGCCGGGATGCGTCCGATCGTGTTCCATCCGCGTCTGGACTTTCTGCTGCTGGCCATGGATCCGGTGATCAATCAAGCCGCGAACTGGTCGTATTTGTTTGCCGGACAGGCCAGCGTCCCGGTGGTGATCCGGGCAGTGATGAATCGTGGGGGCGAGCAAGGGGCGCAGCACTCGCAGGCTTTGCACGCCATGTTTATGCACGTGCCGGGGCTCAAGACGGTGATGCCGGCGACCCCGGCCGATGCCAAGGGATTGTTACTGGCGGCGGTGGAGGACCCTAACCCGGTGCTCTATATCGATGACCGCTGGCTCTACAGCCAGACCGGACCGGTTCCCGAAGAGACCTACCGGACCCCCATAGGCGAAGCAGCGATCCGGCGTACCGGACGGGACGTAACCATCGTGGGGATTTCCTGGATGGCCGCGCAGGCCCTCAAGGCAGCGGAGATGCTGGCGGCTGAAGACATCGACGCGGAAGTGATCGACCTGCGGAGTCTCAAGCCCTGGGACCAGGCGCGTGTGCTCGAAAGCGCGCGCAAGACCGGGCGCGTGATTATCGCCGATCCGGGATGGCGCACCGCCGGGGCCTCGGCCGAGATCGCGGCCACGGTGGCGGCGGAGGCGTTTCACGATCTCCATGCGCCCGTGGAACGCGTCACACTTCCGGATACGCCCGCGCCCACCAGCCGCGCCGAAGAGCAGGCCTACTATCCGCGGCCGGAGGCGATCGTCGAAGCCGCGTGGAAGACGCTCGGGCGTCGCGTGGGAGCCGCGGCTTGAAAAGAACCGTCGACTTTATGGCAGCGTTGTGCGGGTTGCTGGCGCTGCTGCCGGTGTTGGGCTTGATCGCGCTGGCGGTGTGGCTCGAAGACGGCTGCTCGCCCTGGTTTCGAGGGGTTCGGATGGGTCGCGGCGGCCGCAGGTTTCGTATGGTCAAGTTCCGCACCATGCTTCCGGATGCGTTCGCGTCGGGCGTTTCCTCCACCGCCTCGGGAGACCGGAGGATCACCCGCGTGGGTAAGATCCTGCGCGGCGCCAAGCTGGATGAGTGGCCGCAGTTGTGGAACGTTTTGACCGGCGATATGAGCCTGGTCGGGCCGCGGCCGCAGGTGGAGCCGGATGCGGCGCTGTATACGGCGGAAGAGCAGCGGTTACTCGATGTGCGGCCTGGCATGACGGACCTGGCGTCGGTGGTTTTCGCCGACGAAGGCGAGATTCTGGCCGGATCCCAGGACCCCGACCTGCATTACAACCAGAGAATACGGCCGTGGAAAAGCCGGCTCGGGCTCCTGTATATCGAACGGCAAAGCCTCGCGGGCGATCTCCAGATTGTAGGGCTGACCTTCGCGGCGGCGATTTCACGGCGGCGAGCCCTGGCAGGAGTCGGGCGCATGCTGGATTCCTGGAACGCCGATCCGCTGCTCCGCCGCATGGCTCTGCGGCGGGAACCGCTGTGGCCTTGGCCGCCGCCGGGGGCCGACCGGATCGTGGCGGAATATCCCGGCCATGCGCGCCAGCGCGCGGTGAATCCGCCCTGCGATTCGCGCCTCGAAGACTTGCTGGGACGGCCGCAGGCGCGTTGCGAGGGAAGCGGCCTTTTCGAGCACCTGGCAGACCGCATCGTGCTGGTCACCGGAGCCGGCGGTTCGATCGGCAGCGAGCTGTGCCGGCAAATCGCGCGCCATCGTCCGGGCGCGCTGATCGGGTTTGATCAGGCCGAGACGGGTCTATATCAGGTCGAGCAGGAATTGCGTGAGTGTTTTCCGGATCTGGAGTTCCACCCCGCCATCGGCAGCATTCAGAACCGGCGGCGCCTGGAAGAACTGTTTCGGGAGCATCGTCCCGAATCGATCTATCACGCCGCCGCGTACAAGCATGTTCCGCTCATGGAGTCGCACCTGTTTGAGGCGGTCGAAAACAATGTGCTGGGCACCCGCAACCTGGTGTGCGCGGCAGCCAGCCACGGCGCGGAAGAGTTCGTGCTGGTGAGCTCGGATAAGGCCGTGCGCCCGGTGGGGGTGATGGGGGCCACCAAACGCGTCGCGGAGATGATTTGCCAGGCTGAATCGGGCACCACGCGTTTTGTCGCCGTACGCTTCGGCAATGTGATGGAGTCCAGTGGGAGCGTCATTCCGAACTTCCGGCGCCAGATCGCGGCCGGGGGGCCCGTGACCGTGACCCATCCGGATATGCGGCGCTATTTCATGACCATCCCGGAAGCCGCCCATCTGGTGCTGCGATCGGCTGTCATGGGCCAAGGCGGTGAAATTTTCGTACTGGAGATGGGCGAGCCGGTGCGCATTCTGGATCTGGCGCGAAAGATGATCCTGTTGAGCGGTTTGCGGCCGGATATCGACATCCGCATCGTATTTCCGGGAATCCGGCCGGGAGAGAAACTCCATGAGGAAATTATGGCGCTCGAAGAGAGCACCTCCGCGACGCCGCATACGCAGATCCGTGTTGTTTCGAGTCCCCTTCCGCCCGGGAACCTGCAGAGGACGCTGGATGAATTGGAGCTTGCCACCGCCGAACGCGATGGCTCGCAGGTTATCAGCTGTCTCAAGAAGATCATTCCCGGTTATGTGCCAGGCGAGGTGGCGCTGCGCCAGGAGCAGGGCCGTAGGGACCATGCCGTGGGCGCGTAAGTTCACGGATCGCGAAATTGTGTGCAGCGAAGCCGGTCGCCTGCCGTGGACCAAGTTATGACAGTGAGCCCGGCGGTCAGCCCGCGAAAGACGAGGACCGCCCGCGACAACGCACGCGGGATTCTTCTCCCGGGAACTCTCCTGGCATTCGCCGGCGCAGCGACACTGGCGATCTGGAGCACGGATCCATTTGTCGAATGGGCTTATGAAGCCGGCGTGTTTCTGTTGGCGGGCTGGGTCGTTTTGCGCGAGGATGTCAGCTTCGGACCGATGCTGCTGGCGATGACGGCGCTGTCCGTCTGGGGATTCGCGCAACTGGCGGCAGGCGTGACGGTCTATCGCTATGCGACGTGGAACGCGTCTTTGCGGATTTCGGCGTTGGCGGCGACCGCGCTGGTGGCCTCCGCGGTCTTCGGGCGGGCAAAGGCACGCGAGCGGCTCCTGCGATGGTTTGCCTGGTTCGCGTTCCTGCTTTCCATCGTCAGCGTGGTGGCGTATTACACCTCGCCGGGCAGCATTCTATGGATGCTGCCGAGCCCTTATCCGGACGTATGGGGCCCGTTTCTCAGCCGCAACAACTTCGCCCAATTTCTGGAATTGGCGCTGCCGGTTTGCCTGTGGCTGGGGTGTACGCGGCGCGGAACGCTCTATCTGGGGATGAGTGCCGTGCTGCTGGCCTGCGGACTCGTCTCGGCGTCGCGAGCCGGAGCGGTGCTGCTGATTCTTGAGACCGTGCTGGTTTTCGCGCTCGTCCGTCCGCGGGCTTCGCGGAGCTTGATCCCGTGGTTCGCGCTGGGTGTGATTTCGCTCGCGGCCGTGGCAGGCGGCGAAGTACTGGTAGGGCGAATGCAGGACTCCGACCCGTGGCGCGACCGCCGTGAAATTTCGGCCTCCTCGCTCGCGATGGCCGCCGCAAAGCCGTGGACTGGATATGGGCTGGGAAACTTCGCCACGGTTTATCCGGAGTTCGCGCGGTTCGATCCCGGCGCAGTCGTCGAGCACGCACACAATGACTGGCTGGAATGGGCCACCGAGGGCGGCTGGCCCTACGCGGCCGTGTGGATGGTGCTGGCGACTGCGGTGATGCGTCCGGCGTTTCGCGCGATCTGGGGGATCGGGATTCCGGCCCTCTTCGTGCACGCACTGGTGGACTATCCGTTTGCGCGTTTTGGAGTCGCCGCGTGGCTGTTCATCCTGGCTGGAGCTTTGGAGAAAAGGGGACTGGAATGAAAAGATTCGTACTCATGTTTGGGTTCGCGCTGAACTTGGCGCTGAGTCTGGCCGTCGCGGCGCCCGCGGTGATTGGAACGGTGACGGCCAGCGGTGCGTTCCGCTTGAACGGGGATACCGTAAGGTCGAACGGAACGCTCACCGAAGGCGCTGTGCTGGAGACCGCGAGCGATCATTCAGCGGTTCGGCTGGCCGGCGGCGCGCGCCTCTTCTTCGCCCCGGATTCGCGCGGGAAGCTGTTCCGCGACCGCATCATTTTGGAAAAGGGCGAAACGCGGCTGGAGAATGGAATCGGGTTTCACCTGGAGGCGCTCGGACTGACCATCCGTCCGGATGGTGAAATGTCCACGGGCCGGATCGGCCTGCTGGGGAGCCAGGGTGTGCGTGTGGCGGCGCTGACCGGGTCCTTCCGGGTGCTGAACGAACGCGGCGGATTGGTGGCGATGGTAGCGGCCGGCTCGGCTCTGGACTTCGAACCGCTGGCCCCCGCCCGCGCTGCCGCGACTCGCCTCACTGGAATTCTGACGCAGCGAAACGGTCACTTTCTGCTGACGGACCAAGTCACCCATGTGACCGTGGAGGTGACTGGTCAGGGGCTGCCGGCGCATGTAGGGCGGGTGGTCCAGGTCAACGGCACGCTGAACGCAACGGCGACCCCCGTCACCGGAGCGAGTCAGGTGATCGCCACCTCCTCTGTGCAGACGGCAGCCGCCGGCGCGGTCGGAACCGGGGGCGGTGCGGCCGCAGCGGGAGTCGGAGGCGCGGCTACTGGCGAGGGCATTGGCATAACCACCCTCGCCGTTATCGGCGGCGTTGCGGCTACAGCTACATTGGGCGGGCTCGCCGCCAGCGGCGCTCTGCCTGGCGCATCCCAGTCCGCTCATGGAGGCGTTCCACCAGGCCCGCCCATAACGCCACCCGGACAGCCGCCAGGACGGCCGCCCGGAACCCCGCCGGTAACGCCCCCAGGACGGCCGCCAGGACGGCCGCCGGTCAGCCCGCCCGGACTGAGCCGCTGATTTCGTGCGCTCAATCTTTGGACGCGGGGTCCTGCTGATGTTCCTCGGAGCGGCCCTCATGCTCGTGATCCGGCTGGCTGTGGCCGAGTCTGAACTCCGGCTGGATCCGGAGCACGCCCGACGCTCGCCTTACTGGCTCGGCGCGGCGAATCTGGCCCGCTATGAGTCGTCTGCGGAGGAACTGCGCGCGGCTTTGAGACTGAATCCCCGGCTCTCACCGGCCTGGATTCAGATCGGACTCGAGGCTGAGACGGATGGAAAGCTGCCGGAGGCGGAGCAGGATCTGCTCGAGGCGGCTAGTGTGGATCGCCAATACCTGCCTGCCTGGACGCTCGCCAATTTCTATTTCCGCCGGGGCGATGCGGACAAATTTTGGCCCTGGGCGGAGCGGACGGCTGCGCTCACGTCTGACGATTACCGTCCTCTGCTGCGTCTAGCCGATGCTCTCGATACATCTCCGCAACGAGTGGCTGCCCGGCTGGGGGGCGGGGCGCCCTTGCTCCGAGCGTATCTCGACATACTTATCAACGCGCACCGTCCCGATGCGGCGCAGGAGATTGCCGGTCTGCTGGCTGCGCGCCATGATCCCGCGGATCGCGACCGATTGGCGGCTTTGGCCGAGCGCCTAAAGTGAGGCTACCCCTGCTTGTCAGCATCGTGCTGCACGCTTTGGCGATCGCGCTGTTGTTGACGATCCGCTTTCCAGAACCACCGCGCGCTCAGTGGGCGCGTGTAATCGCAATCTCCTCACCTTATCGTGCACCGAAGCCCGTGAAGCCTACGCCACACCTTCAGCCCCTTGGTCCTCCTCGTATGATGGCGCGGACGTTTCACGCTCCCGATCGGCCGCCGGCCCCGCAACGATTGACTTTGCTCCTTCCCGATCCACCGCTCATTCGATCTGCGGACGTTCGCTTGCCGGAGTCTACCCCACCCTTCATCGAGCCCCTGCCTCCGCCCGTTCGCCGAGTGGTCGTCACAGGAGCCTTCAACGCGACGATCTCTTCGAAACCCGCGGAAGCGCACACTCAGATTACGACGGGAGCTTTCGGCGACGCCAGCGCGGTAAGCCCGGAAAATCGAGCGCGGCAGAATACGGACGCCGCGATTTCCTCGGCCGCAGAAATCCTTTTGAAGCCGCGCCCGGCGTACACCGAGGAAGCGCGAACCCTCCGGATCGAAGGCGAGGTGTTGCTTGAAGTATTGTTCTCAGCTTCCGGAGAAGCGCACGTTCTGCGCATGATCCGCGGATTGGGCCATGGGCTGGACGAGAACGCGATCGCGGCCGCACGTGCGATCCAGTTTCGTCCGGCGAAGCGTGGCGATACGGCCGCCGACTCCACGGCCGTCGTTCACATCGTCTTCCAGTTGGCCTATTGAAGAAACGTCATGAACCTGCTGATTGCCCTGATGCTGCTCGCTGTCCCGCTCGCGGCCGAGGATTCCGCGTCCGCGGTGGACCGGCTGCTCGACCGCATCGTCGAGCGCGAGAGCGCGTTGATCGATCTGCTGCAGATGCACACTCCGATCGTTGAGACCTACATCCAGGAAATGCCGGATGTGGCCGGCGATGACGCGCACCCCGTCAAAGACCATTATTTTCTCGGGAAGATCAAGATCGGTTCGTCCATAGAATACATGCCGCTGATCGAGCGCACCGATGCCACCTTGAAGAACAGCTCATCCTGGCTGCCGTTCCGGCCTACAACGAAGAGCCAGCCCATGACGTTCATGCCCCGCGGATTCGCCCAGATGGCGTTCCCCGACCTGCACGACTTCAACCGCCAGACGTACGGCTTCGAATTTGTCCGGCGAGAATTCCTGGGCGAAGTGCGTTGTCTGGTGTTCGACGTGACGCCTCTCAAAAATGAACCCGGCCGCTTCGTGGGCCGGATCTGGGTGGAAGACGCCGGGAATTCCATCATCCGGTCCAACGGAACCTACTCCCCGGCAATTCCCTCCCGGCGCGCGCCGGCGGCTCGCTACTTTGAGTTCGATAGCTGGCGAGTAAACGTCGCGCAAGACCACAGCGCAGAAAACCTGTGGGTGCCGTCGCAGATTTACGTCGAAGAACAAGGGTCCTTCGAGGGCGGCCGTCCCGCGGTTCCGCGTTTCAAGGCGCAGACGCGCATCTGGGGTTACGCCGCGGCGGGATCCTCCAACAAATTCGAAGAGCTCACGCAAATCCTGATTGAGTCGAGTTCGGAGGTCCAGGACCATGCCGGCTCGAAGGACCTCTCGCCGCTCGAAAGCCAGCGTGGCTGGGAACGCCAGGCGGAAGACAACGTCATGGCGCGCCTCGAAAAAAGCGGCCTGCTGGCGCCTCCCGGGCCCGTGGACGATCTCCTCGATACCGTGGTCAATAACCTGATCGTGTCCGCTAAGCTCAACGTCGAAGCGCATTGCCGCGTGTTGCTCACCACGCCCCTGGAGACGTTTTCCATCGGCCACACCATCGTCATCAGCCGCGGGCTGGTGGATGTTCTGCCCGACGAAGCCAGTCTGGCGCTGGTGCTGGCAGACGAGCTCTCCCATATCTCGCTGGCGCATCGCACGCCCACGCAATTCGCTTTTCGAAATCAGACCATGCTGAGCGATGCCGAGGTTCTGCAGCGCCTCCACTTCGAGCGCTCCCCCGCCGAACTCGAAGCCGCGGGCAAAAAGACCATCGAGATCATGCGCGCGTCACCGTACCAGAAGACCGCGAATGCAGGCCTGTTTCTCAAAGCGTTGGGCAGCCGGCGCGGCATGCTGCCCCGGCTGCTGGCCGCGAATCTCGGAAACCAGCTGGCTGATCCCGAGGCGCTGGCGCGTCTGGCCGAGTTCACTTCCTCCGCGCCAGAGCTGAAGGAAGACGAATTGGAGCAGGTCGCCGCGCTTCCGCTCGGCTCGCGCATCAAGCTCGATCCCTGGCGCGATCAGATCACTCTAGTCAAAACGCGTCCACTGGAGCTTCTCTCGCCGCGCGAGAAGATGCCCTTCGAGATCACGCCATTCATTCTCTACTTGACCCGCTTGCCATAATCTCTTCCAGACTCTCGCCGGTTTCCTGCTCCACCCTGGCGTGCAGGCTGTTCCCGTGAGCGTCCATCGTGACGATTGCGGCGAAGTTATTCGCATGCAGGTGCCACATGGCCTCGGGAATCCCGAAGTCGAGCAGGTGTACGCCCAGCACTCTATCGATGGCCCGTGCATAGAACTGCGCCGCGCCGCCGATGGCGTTCAGATACACCGCGCCGGAATCCTGCAAGGCCGCCAGCGTCTTCTTCCCCATCCCGCCCTTGCCGATCACCGCGCGCACGCCGTAGTTGCGGATGATATCGGCCTGGTACGGTTCCTCGCGCGAGCTGGTGGTCGGGCCGGCCGCTTTGACCGTCCACGTCTCTTTTCCAGGAGGGCCTTGTTTGAGCATGACAGGGCCGCAGTGGTACAGCACGGACCCGCGCATATCCACCGGCGGAGGATTCTTCATCAGGTGGGCGTGCACGGCATCGCGGCCCGTGAACATTTCACCGGTGATGAGGACGACGTCGCCGACCTTGAGCGCGCGAACCTGCTCTTCATTGAGAGGCGGCCGGAGGATGACCTCTCTTCCAGTCAATGGAAAGCCCTCGCCGTGAGCCATTCTCGCCACCGGCCGCGCGGGATCGCGATACAGCCATTTCGTGATCGCGCCGCTGGATGCGTCGAGCCTCACGCCTAGCCTGCGAAACGCCCAGCATTCATACGCGACGCTCACGAAGAAGCTTGCCGGCAGCCGGTTCGCCGCGGTGATTTTGCAGCCGATCAGCGAAGACTTGCCGCCAAAGCCCATCGCCCCCACGCCGATCTTGTTAGCCTCCTGCATGATTTCCGCCTCAAGTTTCGCCAGCTCCGGAAGCGCGTTGGTATCGTCCAGGGTGCGGAATAACTGGTACTTCGCCAGCAGATATCCGTGCGCGCGATCGCTCCCGATGCATACTCCCACGGCTCCCGGCGCGCAGCCTTGCCCCTGCGCCTGCCACACAGCGTGCAGAATGCACTTGCGAACGCCCTCCAGATCGCGGCCTGCCTTGCCCAGATGATCGAGCTCCATGGGCAGCGAATACTGGATGTTCTTGTTCTCGCAGCCTCCGCCCTTGAGGATCAGCTTCACCTCGATCTCATCGTTTTCCCACTGCTCAAAGTGGATCACGGGAGTCTCTGCGCCCAGGTTGTCGCCACTATTCTTGCCGCTAAGGGAATCGACCGAGTTGGGCCGCAGCTTGCCGCGCTTGGTCGCTTCGGCCACTGCCGCGCGGATGGCTTTCTTGATGGCTATCTGGTTCACGCCGACCGGAGTGTGGACGTCGAACGTCGGCATCCCGGTGTCCTGGCAGATGGGGCCCTGATCTTCGGCAGCCATGTCGATGTTCGTGGCGATGATTCCCAATGCTTGCGACGCTTGCGTATGGGGAGTCTCCGCGGCGATGGCGATTCCCATCGCTTGCCGCACGTCCGGCGGCAGGTTGGTGGCAGTCTGAGTGATCAGATCAACGAGGCTTTCTTGGAGAAATTGCATGATAATATTCCGAATCTTGATTCTACCGTCCTCAGCCCGATTGTGATATTCTCCGACGGTGCTGAAACCCGTTCGTCTGGCATTCATCATCACGCTAGTCTTAGGACTTTTAGGATTGCTGGGTGGGATTTCGAATCCGCTATCGCTGCTGACTGCCTTCATTTACTTGGCCGCGGCAGCGGGTCTATGGCGGGGCACGGTCTGGTGTGGTTTTGGTCTGGCCTTATGGACCGCTGCGCAAGTCGTGCTGGCGATTGAATTGGTTTGGTACTGGAGACAGTTGGGGGCCACAGATCTTGTGGCCGTGGCGGTTTCGATAGCCATCTATTTGCCGGCCAGCTGGATTTTCTACCGCGCCGGCAAGGCTCTGGTTGCGGCGGGCTCGCCTCGGTCTTTCGCCGCGCCTTGGATCGCTTTAACCACCCTCACTCTCGCGATAGGTGTAATGTTTCTGTTCGTGCGGCCGTATGTCATACCCACGGGCGCGATGGAAGATACGATCTTGATCGGGGATCATCTGCTGGTTCCACGGGCCGGCGCCCATGTTCCCCATAGAGGGGACATTGTCGTCTTCCCTTATCCGGTCGATCGCACTCAGACATTCGTTAAACGAGTGATCGGAATGCCTGGCGACCGGGTTCGGATCGTAAACAAAGAGGTCTATCTGAACGGCAAGGCGGTGACTGAGCCGTACGCGTATCACAAGAGTAGTTACACCGACTCTTATCGGGATAACTTCCCTAGTGATCCGAACATAAGTGTAGACCAGCGCGCCACCGAAATGCTCCGCGAGCACGTAATCAACGGCGAGGTCGAGGTACCGCCGAACAATTATTTTGTCCTTGGAGACAATCGCGATAGCTCCTTGGACAGCCGCTATTGGGGGTTTGTTCCTGCTGAGGATATTATCGGGAAGCCATGGATCATCTATTGGTCGGTAGCTTCGCCAGCGCAAACGCTATCAGGCCCGTCCAGTGCCTGGGGTTCTCTTGGCAGAATCCGCTGGTCCCGGATTTCCACCGTAATCCACGGAGATCCAATTTGACCGCGTCTTACTCGACCAAACTAACGGGTGTACCTGGCTGGACCATGCCCGCCAGTTCCAGCGCGTCCCAATTCGTGAGCCGGATGCAGCCGTGCGATTCCGTGTGACCGATGTTCCCGGGGCCTGGCGTGCCGTGAATCCCGTAGTGTTCTTTCGATAAGTCGATCCATACAAGTCCTACAGGATTTCTGGGTCCGGGAGCGATGGTAGCCGCGCTGTCCTTCGCTTTTGCATCCCAAAACAATTTGGGATTGTAGTGGAACTTTGGATTTTTGTCGATTTCCGTGACCTTCCATTCTCCAATCGGCAGCGGATCGTGTTCGCTTCCCGTGGTGCAGGGATATTGCGCCAGAAGCTTTCCGTTCACGTCGAATACCTGGACGATGGAATCGTGCTTCGACACGATCACGCGGGCCGCCATGCCCTTAATCGGATTGCGGACATTCGGAACGGTAATCTCCTCCCCCGCCTTCTGAAAGCCTCGTCCTGGATTCAGCTTTTGCAGCAGCGCCGGTTGAACATGGAACTTCTCGGCAATCCCCTCGAGCGGCGATGCATAGCCCAGATATTTGAGCTTGGCCTGGGCCATCATATTAGCGGGAACCTTCACGAACGGTCCTTTGAAATCGTCAGCGGAGGTAGTGTATGTGGTCAAGGCTGGACCAGGGTCGCTATTAAGAACCTTCCAGACGCTGTCGTCAATGGATGTGTCTGACGGCAAGCCGTGAGTCGCGCGGACGCCCAGGATGGCGTGGATCATATTGGAGCCCACGTTCCCATCCATTTCTCCTACCGAGAATCCTGCGCGATCGAGGAGAACTTGCGCCCGCAATACAGCCGATCCGCTATCCTTCTCGTGCAGCGAAGGCGTTTGGGAGGCGTCATTGACGGCCGCCGCCTTGAACACCACTTGCGGGGTCGCTCGCGCCGCCTTTGCGCGGACCTTTCCTTTCGGTGCGGCGAATGCCACAGAGCTCAGGAGAAGAACGGCAAGCAGGGGCGGACTAAAGTGACGTACAGTGAGCACACTTGTAAGACGCGACCTTCCCAGGAAGTGTTTCGTTCTGTGATGCCGCGACCAACTAGGCTTTTGCGCTCGTGAATCGATCCGGACTATTGGCCGCGGGCAACGCCCCGATCTGCCGCAGCAAGCCGAGCTGGTCCCAACTGTTCCAGCCCTCGACGATTTGCCCGTCGGCGATTCGAATCATGACCACTCCCGCGATCCTGATCCGCCGGCCCGTCGGGGCAACGCCCAGCTGACCGCCCTTGTGGGTGCCGTCGACCGTGATGCGCACCGTGACTTTATCGCCTTCCGCCATGATGTCTTCGATGGTCATGCGGATATCCGGTATCGCGCCGCGCAGGTTACTCGCGAAGAGCTTGAATTCGGCGGGTCCACGAGTAGGAACATCCGTGTCGCCCAGCCCGTATCCGATGCCATGCGCCGCGAAGAGCTCGTCGATGGTCTCCTCACGGCCCCGGTTCCATACTTCTTCAAACCAGCGGCGGACGATCGCTTTATTTCCTGCGGATGTGTCGGCTTCGGTCATAGGGTTCCTCTGTGCGGCCACTGTATCAAAAATAAAGGCGGCGAGTATTGCTGCTCGCCGCCACCATTCTCTTTAACGCACACACGGAGGGCGGCATAAGCGGCCGCGCCCTGTGCGCTTCTGACTTCTGACTCCTCGCTTAGTACCGGTAATGATCCGGCTTGTAGGGACCTTCCACCGGAACTCCCAGATACTCCGCCTGCTTCGGCGAGAGCTTGGTCAGCTTCACACCGATTTTGTCCAGGTGCAGCCGGGCGACTTCCTCGTCCAGCTTCTTCGGCAGCGTGTACACGCCGACCTTGTAAGTGTCCTTGTTCTTCCACAGATCGAGCTGCGCCAGCGTCTGATTCGAGAAGCTGTTCGACATCACGAAGCTCGGATGGCCCGTCGCGCAGCCCAGATTCACCAGCCGTCCTTCGGCCAGCAGGAAAATGCTGTGCCCGTCGGGGAAGGTGTACATGTCCACCTGCGGCTTGATTTCGGTCTTCTTCACGCCCTTGGCGGTGTTCAGCGGCTCCACCTGGATTTCGTTGTCGAAGTGGCCGATGTTGCACACGATCGCCTGATCCTTCATCTTCTTCATGTGCTCGAGCGTGATGATGTCGACGTTCCCAGTCGTGGTCACGTAGATATCGCCGCGGCCGAGTGTATCTTCGACCGTGGTCACTTCAAAACCTTCCATCGCGGCTTGCAAGGCATTGATCGGATCGATCTCCGTCACCACTACGCGCGCCCCAAATCCGCGCAGCGAATGCGCCGAGCCCTTGCCGACGTCGCCGTATCCGCATACGACCGCGACCTTGCCCGCCACCATCACGTCGGTCGCGCGCTTGATGCCGTCGCTCAGCGACTCGCGGCAGCCGTACAGATTATCGAACTTCGACTTGGTCACCGAATCGTTCACATTGATCGCCGGCACCAGGAGCTTGCCTTCCTGCTGCATCTTGTACAGGCGATGAACACCCGTGGTGGTCTCCTCGGAAACGCCCTTCCATTCTTTCGCCAGATCGCTCCAGCGCCGCGGATTCTCGGCATGAATCTCTTTGAGCAGATCTTTGATCACTTTCTCTTCATGGCTGCCCGACGGAGTATTGACCCAGTCCGATCCCTTCTCGAGTTCCACACCCTTGTGGATCAGCAGCGTCACGTCGCCGCCGTCGTCCACCACCAGCTCCGGGCCTTTGCCGTGGGGGAAGCTGATCGCCTGGTAGGTGCACCACCAGTATTCCTCGAGCGTCTCGCCCTTCCAGGCGTACACCGGCGTGCCGGTCGCCGCGATCGCCGCTGCGGCGTGATCCTGTGTCGAGAAGATGTTGCAGCTCGCCCAGCGCACGTCCGCGCCCAGATCTTTCAGAGTCTCGATCAGCACCGCCGTTTGAATGGTCATGTGCAGCGACCCGGTGACGCGCACGCCCTTCAGGGGCTTTTCCGTGGCGTACTTCTTGCGGATCGACATCAGGCCGGGCATCTCCGCTTCGGCGATGCTGATCTCTTTGCGGCCCCAATCGGCCAGCTTCATGTCCGCCACTTTATAGGCCAGCGTGGCCGGATTCGCTACAGTACTCATCTCCAAGGCTCCTTTAAACTTTATATCGTAAAATCTCGATACTACGATATAATACTAAACAGCCGTCGATGGCGTCAATCCTCAAATCCCTTAGGCTGCTGGCCGATCCGAACCGGGTCCGCATCGTGCTGCTGCTCGAGCGCGAGGAGCTTTCCGTGGCTGAATTGCAGGAAATCCTGTCCATGGGGCAAAGCACCATCTCAACCCATCTCTCCCAGCTCAAGCAGGCCGGCATCGTGGAAGACCGGCGCACTGGCAAGAACATCTTATATCGCCTTAAGGCGTTTGGGAATGGCACGCAAGAACAGGTGCTCGGTGTTCTGAAGCACGCAGTGAAGGAAATCCCCGAAGCCGGTGAAGATCGCGATGCCCTGCGTCTGGCCCTACGCCGCCGCCAGGACAAAGTCCGATCCTATTTCGACGAGCTGGCCGGCAAATTCGGACGCCAGTACGTTCCGGGCCGTTCATGGCAGGGCTTGGCGGAAACATTCCTGATGCTGATGCCGCCAGTGGTGATTGCCGACCTGGGCGCCGGTGAAGGAACCTCATCGCAACTGCTCGCCCGGCGCGCCAAGAAAGTCATTGCGGTCGACAACTCCGAGAAGATGGTCGAGTTCGGGTCGAATCTGGCGCGCGCTCACGACGTGAAGAATCTGGAATACCGCTTGGGCGACCTCGAAGATCTGCCGATCAAGAAAGGCGAGGCGGACGTGGCCTTCTTCAGCCAGTCGCTCCATCATGCCCAGCATCCGCCGCAGGCGCTGGCCGAGGCGTTTCGTATCGTGAAACCCGGAGGCCGAGTCATCATCCTCGATTTGCTGAAGCATCATTTTGAAGAAGCCCGCGTGCTGTACGCCGATGTGTGGCTGGGCTTCAGCGAGGTGGAGCTTCGCCGCATGCTGGGTGACGCCGGGTTCCAGAACATCAGCACCGCCCTAGTGCATCGCGAGGCTGAAGCCCCGCACTTCGAAACCATCCTCGCCGCCGCCGACAAGTAATGTGTCAAATGACGGTAGAATCTAGGGCAGTCCGAAGGAGCCTCCATGCAGATCCTCTTTAGAACTATTGCGCCCGCGGCCGTGCTGGCAGCACTCGCCACTCTGCCGTTCGCCGCAACAGGGCAGCAGAAGAAACCGCCGGCTCCAAAGTCCGTGCGCTTGTACATTCTCGACTGCGGCGATATTACCGGCGTGGGTGAAGCGCAATTTGGTTTCAAGCCGGGGCAGCTGGCCGATTCCCACATGGTCACGCCCTGTTACCTGATCGTGCATCCGCGCGGCACCATGATGTGGGACACCGGCGAGATCCCCGACGCCGATTTCAAAGGCAATCCCACCAAGGCGGGCGCCTTCACCGTCACGCGTCCCTTGCTGTCCCAGCTCGCGGCGCTCGGCTACACGCCCGCCGATATCAGCTATCTCGCGCTCTCGCACTATCATGGCGATCACGTGGCCAACGCGAATTCGTTCGCCGGATCCACCTGGATCGTCGAGGAGGTCGAGCGGACCGCGATGTTCGCAAAACCCAACGGCAAAGCGCAGGCGCCTGGCACCGCGCCGGATGCGACGCTCTACGGCAAACTCGAGCACAGCAAAACCATCGTGCTTCACGGCGAAGATCACGACGTCTTCGGCGACGGAACGGTGGTCGTCAAATTTACGCCCGGGCACACTCCCGGACATCAGTCCCTGTTTTTGAAATTAGCGAAAACGGGTCCGATCGTACTTTCCGGCGACCTGTATCACTATCCCGAAGAGCGCAGCCTGGGCATCGTGCCGGGGTTCGACGTCAACGGCGAGCAGACCAAGAAGTCGCGCGCCGACCTGGAGGCCTTCCTCAAGAAGTCCGGCGCGAAGCTGTGGATTCAGCACAGCACCGCCGACAACGCCAAGCTCAAGAAGGCTCCCGAGTATTACGAATAACGGATCCTAAAACGCCAGTTTCAGCGCGACTTGCATGATCCTCGGATCCTGCGCCGTCAGAATCTGCCCGAATTGAGGGCTGTTGATCGCGGTCGTTACCGGACCTGCCCGATAGCTGTTAGTCAGGTTGAACGCCTCACCGCGCAGTTCCAGATTCATACTTTCACGAACGCGGAAAATTCTCGACAGCGCCATGTCGATCTGAAAGAATCCCGGACCGGGAACATTGGATCGACCCAAATTGCCGAATGTTCCAAGTGGCATCGCATTTGCCCCGGTTATGGGCTGAAACGCGTCCTTGTTGATCCAGCAGGCCGCGTTGGGATGCTCGCACAGCGGATTCGCCAAAATTTGATTGGGCCTCTGCGTTCCCGCCGCGCCGTCCAGAGCGACGTCCTGGCCGGTCGACAACGTCTGGAAGGCACCCGACAGAAAGCGGTAGCTGGTGGACAGTCTCCAGTCGCTGGCCGCCGCCCGAAGGATTCTGTTATTGAAGCGCGGCGACTCCAGAAGCGGCGTTATGTTGACGATATGCCGCCGATCCAGAGCTTGCGTCCCGGACAAGGTTCCTGTCTGGCAATTGCCGCGGTCACGGCGCCGGTCGTTGACATCCATATAAGTACCTCCGGTGCCACCCACCAGGGAACCGATCGAAACGTCGCCAATACAGTGCGACCAGGTGTAATTCGCATTCAGGCTAACTCCGCGGCCGAGGCGCTTTTGAACCGTGAAGATCAGCCCGTTATAGCTCGAAGTGCCGCCCGATTCGAACTGATCTACAAAGGCCAGATACTTCCCTTCCTGAGGGTTAAGCAAATTGGCCAAACGGCGCTGATTGGTGTTAGTGGTCGCGTTGCACCCGGTGGTCTGTCCAGCGGCGCATGTGAACGGACCCGGTACGATCACGGCCGGATTGAGCTGTCTGCTTGTCCAGATATGCGAAGTTTCAGTGCCCAGGTAGCTGACAGAAACCATCCAGCTTCCAAACTGCCGTTGGATGCTCAGATTCCAGGTATCGGTGGTGGGAGCCTTGGCATCCGGCTGCTGCGCGACGTAGTTGCCATTCTGGATAAAGGGCGTATTCGGCGCCAGGCTAAAAGTGCCCGTAAAGGGGTCTCCGCCTGAGACTGTCGCCCAGGGGTCGGCGAAGTTGATGGGGCCGGGAGTAGACACGAAATTTCCGAAGGGCGGCGCGGTGGTGGGCGTCGACATGATCTGAATATTCGGGAAGTCGTAGGAAATCCCGAAAGAGGCGCGAATCGACATTTTGCCGTCGCCCTTCGGGTCGAAGGCCACACCCACACGGGGAGCGAACTGGTTGTAGCGGGTATTGACGCCGGTTTTTCCCTGGAATCCGGGATCGCCGGCGTAGATCAGACCCGCCGGGGCATTCTTGAAGACTGTACTCTTGACTCCCTTGTTGAAGTTGTCCCAACTGAAGTTGTAGACTGCCCCGTTGCTAAGCCCTTGCGGCAGGAACGGCTCCCAGCGGAGTCCTAAATTAAGAGTGAGCCGCCGCGAAACCTTCCAGGTATCCTGGCCGTAAAGACCATAGCCCCACTTGTAGGTGAAAGTTGAATTTGGAATGCCTTGGGTCATGGTCCCCACCTGGCCCAAGAGGAAGTCCGACATTCCCAGGCCCGTCGCATTCGTGGAGAAGGCGAATGAGGCTGCGGAAAAGACGTTCGCTAATTGACTGTGCTGATATTTGAATCCGGAAAACCCAAACGCAAACTGATGCGAAC
This sequence comes from Bryobacteraceae bacterium, assembly GCA_036003585.1. GTDB lineage: Bacteria > Acidobacteriota > Terriglobia > Bryobacterales > Bryobacteraceae > Palsa-187. Next base: position 258,281 of record DASYSG010000019.1, read on the forward strand.
CGTGAATAACGTTCACGTCGTCTGAGAGCGTGTAATCGGTGGGTATGAACGAGGCTTGGATGGCTGTGCCGACCCCGATGTTGGGCCCTCCGCTGACCGTGACCACGGTCTGGTGGGGCACGAAACAGGTCATCTTTACGTGGATATCGCAACCTGAAAAGTAGTCGTCGTTGAAGCGATGCACACCGACGCGGTTCACGGAGCCACGAAAGGCATTCACCACCGTTGCCGAGATCAGGTAGGTGTGTCCGATGGCGAATGTCTGTGCCAGGTCGTCCAAACCCCCGGAGGCTGAGTCGAGAATGTTGTGGCTGAGCTCGAAAGAAGGGGGTTGCAGAAAGGTCGTGGCCATATATCGGCCGAAAATCTGCTGTTTGCTGCTGAGCTGGTAATCCACCCGTCCCAAGACTTGGTACTCGTTGGATTGCACGACCGGTCCGAATGTCGTCTGGCCGCAGGGATCGCTGGAAGTGGGCAGCAACTTCACAATCGCCAGGGACTGGTCGCTGAAGCGAGCCTTCGGAATCTGCTTGCCGGCAAAGGTGCCACCCAATGGATCCTTGATCGTGGCTGGGAAAGTGGAACAGCCGCTGAAGTCACCCGAAAGCATCTGAGCGGTGGGCACGAAACCGGTACGATCCGCCGGATCCGATCTGGTCTTAGTGCCCTGATAGCCCACGAAAAAGAACAGCTTGTTCTTTTGGATGGGTCCTCCGAGTGTACCGCCATACTGGTTGCGCTTGAGCGTGTCACGGCGCGACGCCTTGAAGTTCCGGGCATTCAGATCACCGTTCCGCAGAAACTCGAAAAGATCGCCGTGGTATTCATTCGTGCCTGACTTGACCACCGCGCTCACGGCCGCGGCCGCGTGGGTTCCGTTTTGGGCGGTCATGGTGCTGGTCTCAACCTTGAATTCCTGCAGGGCATCCGGGAACGGGAAAGGAAGGTTCACGGCGTCGAACAGGTTGTTGTACATAGTGCCGTCCAGCAGATAGCCCACTCCTGAGAGCGATCCGCCGGCAACCGAGATGTTCAAGCCGCCAGGGAAGCCGGCCGTCCCGTTGGCGCCGCCGGGAATCGCCGCTCCGGTCAGCTGGATCAGTTCCACCGGGTTTCGCCCGTTGAGCGGCAGATCGACAATGCGCTTGTTGTCAACCAGTCCGCCGATGCTGGTGGTCTGGGTTTCGACCTGCGTGGTGTTGGCCTCTACCTGAATGCTTTCGCTGACCGCGCCGACTCTTAGCGAAACGTTCAGAGTCGGGTTCGACGCCACCTGCAGCACGATTCCGGTTTGCACATACGAGGAGAATCCAGTCTTGGAGACTTCAACGCGATACGGACCGATCGCTAAGTTGGCCAGCGCGTAGGTGCCGTCATTGCCGCTGATGGTAGTGCGAACCACTCCTGTGTCGGTCTGTGTGGCCTTGATTTCGGCGCCGGGCACCGCGGCGCCCGCCGGATCTAAGACGACGCCCTGTATTTGGGAAGTGGCCTGTCCCCAGAGACAGGTTCCCAGCACAAGTAAAGAGACAACGAGATACAACTTGGATCTCAGGCGCATCATTCCCCCTCCCCAAAACTACTAGCGCCGATGTTACTAGAGATGCGAAGTGCTGTCAAACCGTACGTCTTATGATGGAAGCAGCTCCATGAAGAATCCCTGGCTGTTTCGGCTCGCCATCCTGGTTGCCGTGTGCGCCCTGCTGCTGATTGTCGACGGCGCCATGGTCGGACCGGGCACTCAACCCACGCCGCAGGCGATATCGACGCACCGCATCGCGGCGACTGCCGTGAGCCTGTTGACCCTGGGCCTGGTGCTCTGGCTGATATTCACCGACCCGCGCCCGCAGGCCCGCCGCCTGGGCTGGCTAACGCTGCTCATGGCCGTATTGCAGGATTCCGTGGGGCACGCCGCGATTTTCGCGCTGGCGCCGCGCACTGCTGGAATCGCGCACGCTTTGATGGCTCCGCTGTTCTTCGCCGCCGTTGTCGCTATCGCCGTAGTTACGTCTCCAGCCTGGACCCGTGGCCCGGAACACGTTAGCGATTACGGATGGCCGTCCATGCGGTCTCTGGCCATTCTCGCGCCGATCCTGGTGCTCTTGCAGATCTTGCTCGGCGCGGCTTTCCGGCAACAGGTCCTTACCTTGCTGCCGCATGTTCTCGGCGCAATGTTCGTGGCCCTGGTGATTCTGCTGGAATCGATATTTGTACTGCAGCAATTTCCCACGCACAGCGCGCTGCGTGCTGGCGCGAAGACGCTATTGGGCGTCGCGTTCGGCCAGGTGTTCCTGGGCCTCACCGCGCTCATCATGAAGTCGATGGCCGACGACACCGCCACGCCCGTGGCGATCACGGTAGCAGCGCACGTGACGGGCGGGTCCCTCACGCTGGCAACCACCATCGTCCTGTCGATCCTGATCCGGCGAAACGTCCAACCGCGGCTTGAAGACGAGGATCTCGATGCGCCCGCAGTTAGTTGATGACCTGCGCTGCGTTCACTGGCGCGCCCTTCGGCTCCCAATACCCGATCCACCGGCCCGCCGTCACCACCGAAATCCACAAAACTATCGAAAGCACCGCGGCGAGTTTGGCCCGTCCGGGGATCACCGTGGCGCGATCGAGGTCAGCCACGTTCCGGTAAACGCCGCGAAATACGATCGCGTGAATGATGATCAGAGCAAACAGCATGAGCTTGATCCGCAGATACGGGTTCGGATAATAGATCGCTGCCTTCGACCACAGCAGCAGTATCCCGCAGGTGGCCGTCAGCGTCAGCCCCAGGTGTTTCCAGGGCCGCAGCCCGTTCACGATATCCGACACGGGATGCTTGGTCAGCGTGATCCCGAGCATACGCAGGTCGGTCATCAGGATCATGCCGCCGAACAGGCCCATTCCCGTTAAGTGCAGAGACAAGATCACCGGAAAGACGAGAGCCGACTCGCGAATGGCGGTGGCTATCGACATGTCTTGAAACCATTGGACGATCTCTGGAGGCATTGATTTTCTCCTTATACGAACGCAATGAAGATTCCGCCGAACACCACGCTGACCCACAAGACTAGCGAGATCAAGCCCGCCATGACCGCCACGCCGCCCGAGGTTTTCGTCAGCGCTACCTTGCGATAGATCGTGTAGTGGTAGATAAGCGCGAGCACCAGCATAGTGATTTTGAACCGGAAGCCCTCGTTTCGCAGATACATAGTGGGGTCGGACGAGAAGATCAGCGGACCTGTGATCAGCACCAGCGCCAGGCCGCCCAGCGTCCACGGAAAGGTGCCCTTCCACAAGTCCGCGGGCGATTCTTTTTTCAGCCCCAGGCCCAGCAGCCTGATGTTCACCATGGTGATGGTCCCAATCCCGATGGCGAACCCAAGGATGTGCAGCACTTCGCACACCGGGAACGCCCATTCGTTGGTATTGAGCGGATTGTTCGCCACATCATAAGCCAGAAATAGTGCCATTATTTATTTCCACCTTGTCTTCTACAGAGAAGCTCCCGTCGCCCGCCGGATAAAAAGTTTGCGGCGGACGAGCTGGAAACCGATGATAACAGACGTGACGCAGAGCGAAGTGCCGCCCAGCATCAGCGTCAAAACCAGGATGTCCCAGGCCGGACGATAGTTATAAAGCCAGGGAAAGTTGATGGAATGCAGGCCGTGGTACAGCCAGCGGTTCACCCAGGACTGCGCGCTCGCGCGATAGCTTCCGACTACTTGCGCCGTCTTGGGATCGATGTAGTACTGCGAACCGGCTTCATCGTTCAATTTCACGAACAGAACCGGTAGAGGCCGCTGTCCGGTGCGGTCCAAATAATACGCGTCGTATTGGGTGATCAGCCGCGCTTCGGCCACGCGGGCCACGCTGTTCAGGACGTTGAGAATTCGGCCCGTATTGAATGCCTCCAACGGCTCCCCGCGCATCCGGACGACCCGTTTCTCCCCGCGCGCGCCGGTGGCAATGTACACTGGCTCGCTGGCGAACGACGAAAGATCGAGTTGCTTCACTTGGAATGCCGGGCCCAGTTCAGCGAACACCTCCTGCGGAGGCCTCGAGTACTGCGACAATTGGGGACGCTTGCCGCGCAGCGCGTCCGCGATACTCCGGCCCTGCTGCGGTCTGCCCTCGCTCAGCGGGAATGGGTCCATCGAAAGCATCCCGCTGAACGCCCAGGTGCATGCCACGAAGCCGAAAAACAATCCGAGAATGTGGTGAAGCCGCTTCTGCCCTTTGTACGGAATGCTTACTCGCCGCGATGGCGAGTACATCATCAGCCCGACGATCAGGCCCATCAACGCCGCGACGGTGGCGATTCCCGATAGCCAGATCACCACCTTGCTCCACAGCGGCCCGTTCTTTCGCAGGGGGGTGTAGTAGAGCCAGTGCGGAATCGCACCCAGATGTGCGAACAATCGCGAGGAACTGGTGGTGTATTGGACTACCTGCCCCGTGCTCTCCGAAACGTATACCTGATCGCCGTTGGGCCACGCATACTTCCACAGAGGACTAAGGTTGCCGAAGCCGCCTTCGAGCGTCCACTGGTCCGGTTCGGTCAATTCTTCGACGTGGGCCCCGGCGGCAGGCTGTCCACTCCAGGCGGCCGCAGTTCGCAGATTCAGCTCCGGCGTAAAAACGTCCTGTTGCGCGCCTGTGTCCGCGTAAACGATCGCCTCGCCTCGTCCGATCCGGAAGGAATACGCCGGCCGTCCATCGAATGCCGCCAGCCGAATGGAGCCCGGCGCCTGATCCGAGTCCACCTTTACCCAGGCTTCCGCCGGAGACAGCTTCACTTGAGCTGCGTCTAGAATCGGCGCATGCTCCAGCCGGTCCGCGTCGCTCACCGAGGGGTAGTCCCAATACATCATGAAGATTCCTGAGACGAACCACCAGCAGAACAGCAGGCAGAATGCGACGCCCATCCATCGATGACACAGGATTGCAATCTTCTTGACGAGGGTCAGCACGTGTGAGTCGCGATCAGCCTACTTGGGGTTGCACGACCACCCGATATCGTTGAACCTGTCGTAATCGCAGACGCGGGCGCCGCCGGCAAGAGTCACCGAACGGGCATGCGCGAAGTTCGAGCCATCGCGCGCCAGATCGCCGGTAACCGTGACCATATCGCCCTTCTTCAAGGTGTAGCGCGTCCAACCGTGCTGCATGAGGGCGTTGGGGCTGCCCAGCTCAAACTCCCATCGGGCGATTTTTCCACTCGGTTCGAGCACGTCCAGGAAGAAATGCGCGTGGGGGTTCAGCCACTCGATATCCGTCACCGTGCCTTTGAAGTCCCGCTGTTTGGATAGATCGAACACCGCGACGAAGGCATGATGCGCCCACAACGGCGCCGCGAATCCGGCCAGCGCAAGCGCTGCGGCGATGCGGAGCGATTTGGCGACCATGGGCGGCCTCCTGCGAATCCTGTCTATCTTATCCCTATACGAACCCAATTGCGCGGCCGCCGACCCCGACGCCGAACCAGAGCGTCAGTGACAGCAGAGCCACCAGCCAGCCCAGCAGCATGGGTCGCTTGTTTTCGTCTTTATGCGTGATCCAGCGAAACAGAGTGAACTGGAAGATGATTGCCGGAAACAGGACCTCCATCTTGAACTTGAAGCCGTCGTTGACGAAACACTTCATCGCTTCGGAAGTGAATAGCATGTAGCCGGTGGTCAGCATGATCACCAGGCCCCAGGTCATGTAGGGCTCCAGGTTTTTAGCCAGCACGGTCACCGGCTGCTTTTTCATGCCCAGGCCCAGCATGCGCAGGTCGATGATCACAATCGCTCCGAACATCATGGTAAGCGCCAGAATATGGATCGTTTCGATAACCGGAAAGGCCCAGATGGTGCCCGCAATCGCTTGGCCGAGCCACATCTTGTCGTTCCACTCGAAAAACGGTTTGAAGGATTGCCACATAAGGTTTCAGAAGTTGTAGGCAGTGGTGCGGCCCGCGATGATCACGATGCCCCAGCTGATCAGCGAGATCCAGCCGGCAATTTTCGCGGCGCGCGGCGGGTCGGCTGCCCATTCCCATTCATGCATGCTGCGATAAATCTTCGAAGAGTGAAAGATCAGTACATTCAGGCCGGCCAGGAACAGGAACAGCACCTTTAAGCGGAACCACACGCTGTTGTAACACTTCACCGGTTCCGACCAGAGCAGCAAAGTCCCGGTAATCATCATCATGAGGAATCCGGCGCTGATCCAGGGGATGAGTTGGTGAAACACGTCGGACGCCGACTCTTTTTTGAAGATCAGCCCCATCATGCGGAGATCCGAGATGGCGATCGTCCCGGCCGAGATGCTGATCCCCAGCAGATGTCCGCCTTCGAGCAACGGAAACGCGAGAATCGACTCCCGGATCGATACGCTGACCGAGGTTTCCTGGAGCCACTGACAGAATTCGAGTAAAGCCATAATGCCTGCAAGAGGAGACTACCACAGGAGAGCAGCGGTTACGCATGCCGAGGGTCAAGAGATGGTCAGTGACCGGTATGTGACCGAATAAAGCGTCTGATTGTAGTTACTTATGGGAGATGACCGGATAGCTCGCGATGCGCCACATAGCTGACTTCAATGGGCATGGTGTCCATCGATCTGACCTTCAGGACCACCTGATAATAGCGAGGCAGGCTGCCATCGGGTTTCTTAAGCTTTGAAACCAGCGTCTTAGCGAACGCGGCGTCGGTGAAAGCCTGAACTTCGCCGGTGATGCTGGAGATCCGGTTTCCCGCGAGATACAGGACCTCACCGTTGCCGTAGAGGCCCGGCACGCGGCTGATCAGAGCGTAGCTTTCCTCCGTATCCTGTCGATCATGCGGGAGCTTATCGGCAAACAGTGCGGGTTCGCCCGGCGCCGGATTCATATTGCGGATGCCCGCCGGTTCCAGCACAAATGGACGGTCGGCTGACATGGCCTGCATTTGCTTACCGGCAACCGGCCCCAGGAATACGACATTGCCCATGGCAACCTCGGGCGCCCCGATTTGATCGCTGCTGGTGACCAGGACGTCCTGCTTGTGCAACATTCCCAGGAATTGGCCCAAGAGGACCGCTCCCGTCGCCGTCGCACTTTCGCCTGACTCCGACGGCGTGGACAAACAGACGATAAGCGGCCTCTTGGACGAGACAATGGGTTCCCAGAGCTGCTGCAATTCCGGGGTCCAATCGCGTGCGGGCTGGAGGCTGGTTCGCTCCACCTGCCGCAGCCGCATCCCAAAATATCCAGCCAGCCCGATTGCCAGCAACAGCCCCGCGACCAGCGCGATTTCCTTACGCCCCCAGCGTCCCGGCGCAACTGGCAGTTCCGGAGAGGGTTCCGGGCGAACCTCACGCGGCTCAAACGTCAGCTTAAACCCGCCCTTGGGAAGGTCGACCAGGATGGGATCTTCGAGCCCCTCCGTCCGGTAGTACTCGCCAATTTTCTGCCGCAGCCGGGCGACGTGCATGCGGACGGTCGACTCCTGGCGCGGATCGTAGGAATCGGGCTTGGCGAACACATCCAGCCCGACGGTATACTCCTTCAGGCCGTCGGCGGTCCCGGAGACGGACTTATCCGCCAGGTAACTCAGGAGAGTACGGTGGATCTCCGACGTGCGGAAGGCTTTACTCTGAAGAATCCGCTGGATCTGAGCGTGCGTGGCTTCCAGCTCTAATACCATTGACATCCGAATGATAACACCCCGTATCTATAACACGCTAAATACGGAGGGATAGTTACCCTAGTCGCCGGCCACGTTGGCGATCTGAGTCAGTGGACTCGCATCGAGCACCGCCTGGGCGTCGGCTTCCGTGAATTCCTGGGTCTTCACGGAGTGGTTCATGGAACAGAACTTGGGCCCGCACATCGAACAGAACGCGGCGTCCTTAAACCCTTCCTCGGGCAAGGTTTCATCGTGATATGCCTGCGCGGTTTCCGGATCGAGCGAAAGCTCGAACTGCTTCTTCCAGTCGAAAGCGAACCGCGCGCGGGACAACGCGTCATCGCGATCCCTGGCTCCCGGACGATGCCGGGCGATATCAGCCGCATGCGCGGCGATCTTGTAGGCGATCAAGCCCTGCTTCACGTCTTCGCGGTTCGGCAGGCCGAGGTGCTCCTTGGGGGTCACGTAGCACAGCATGGCCGCGCCATGCCATCCGATCATGGCCGCGCCGATGGCCGATGTGATGTGATCGTAGCCCGGCGCGAAATCCGTCACCAGCGGACCCAGTGTATAGAAGGGAGCCTCCTGGCAGATCTGGACTTCCTTTTCCACCTGCATCTGGATCTGGTCCATGGGGATGTGGCCCGGACCCTCAATCATCACCTGGACGTCGTGTTTCCAGGCGATTTTGGTCAGCTCGCCCAGCGTCTCCAGCTCGGCGAACTGCGCCCGGTCGCTCGCGTCGGCCAGCGATCCGGGTCGTAGCCCGTCGCCCAGCGAGAAACTCACATCGTGCTTCTGGAAGATCTTGCAGATGTCCTCGAAGTACTCGTACAGGAAGTTCTGCTTGTGGTTCTTCACCATCCATTCGGCCAAAATCGCTCCGCCGCGGCTGACGATTCCCGTCACGCGCTTGGTGGTGAGCGGAATGTACTGGACCAGAACGCCTGCGTGGATGGTCATATAATCCACGCCCTGCTCGGCTTGCTCTTCGATGACTTCGAGCATCACGTTGATGTTGAGATCTTCGACACGCCGCACGCGCGCCAGAGCTTCGTACAAGGGCACGGTCCCGATCGGAACCGGCGAACTCCGGATGATGGCTTCGCGAATGCGAGGAATATCCCCGCCGGTGGACAGATCCATCACCGTGTCGGCACCGTACTTCACCGAATAGCGAAGCTTTTCGAGCTCACCGTCAATGTCCGAAGTGGTCGAAGAATTCCCGATATTGGCGTTGATCTTGCAGCACGATGCCACCCCAATGCACATTGGCTCGAGATTGGTGTGATGGATGTTAGCGGGGATGATCATGCGCCCGCGGGCCACTTCGTCGCGCACCACGTCCGGCGCCAGCCGTTCCCGTGTCGCGACGTATTCCATCTCTTCGGTGATCCGCCCTTGCCGCCCATAGTGCATCTGCGTGCGGATCTGGTCGTTCACGCGCCGCGCAACCCATTCATGTCGCATAACGCTCCGATCTTAGCAGAATTAAAAAGCCGCGCTGCTGAGAGTACGATAAGCGCCATGGTAGCCAAGGCGATACGGAGAGTCCAGTATTACCGGAACCACCCGAGCATCGTCCGCGCGCCGTCGTAACTCCAGGCGGATAGCGTGGCGCCGACCTGGGTGTAAGCCATCATCAGGATCAGCAGAAGGAATCCGTAGCGCGCCACCATCGAGTAAATCTCGACCGGAATCCGCGCCGCCAGCAGCAGTTTCGACCCGTCCAGCGGCGGCACCGGGATCATGTTGAACAGCGCAAGATACAGGCTCAGCCGCGCGCCCTGCGCCGCGAAGTTCGCCACGGATACAGTGGCGTTGGCCGTGGCCGCAGCCACCGCCGCGAGTATTACGGCGAACACCACGTTGCTCGCCGGGCCGGCCAGGGCAACCAGCGCCATTCCGTTCAAGCCGCCCCGCAGCTTCGATGGATTCGTGCTCACCGGCTTGCCCCAGCCGAGGAATCCCGCACCCACCAGCGACGTCACGGCGGGAAGCAGGACAGTGCCGATCCAGTCTACATGCGCTAGTGGATTGAGAGTGACGCGGCCTTGGAGCCGCGGCGTATCGTCGCCCAGCTTGGTCGCGACCCAGGCGTGCGCGAATTCGTGCGGCGTAGTGAGCAGCCACAGCAACGCCACGTTGATCAGGGCTGCTTCAAAATTCATGGAACGAACCCCATGCTAGCAGTAGGGCAGGCGATCTTGCCGCCTGCCAAGTATCATATATAGCGATGCGAATTCCCGCCTTCCTCGTACTGGCCTTGTTGCCGCTGTCTGGCCAAGATGCCGGCGTCACCCACAATGATTGGCTGCATTACGGCGGCACCCAGTTTTCCTGGCGCTATAGCGCGCTCGACCAGATCAACACTTCGAACGTCAAGAATCTGCTTCCTGCCTGGATTTTCCAAACCGGCGACTACTCGGAGTATCTGGGCTCCACGCCGATCGTGGCCGATGGCGTCCTGTATCTCATCTCCGCCAGCGCGCGCGTGTTCGCCCTGGACGCGGCTAAAGGCACGGTGATCTGGCAGTACCGCTATCCGACGCCTCGTCCAGGAATCGCCGGCAGTCACTCCGACTTCATCCAGAACCGCGGCGTCGCGCTCAGCGACGGCAAGGTGATCTTCGGCACTCGGGACAATTTCCTGGTCGCGCTCGATCAGAAGACCGGCCGGGAGATGTGGAAGGTCAGCGTCGACGATCCGAAACAGTGCGGCTGCAACGATCTCTCGGCGCCGCTGGTCGTTAAGGACAAGGTCATCGTCGGCGGCAACGGCGGCGATCAGGCGCATCGCGGATATCTCACCGCGTTCTATACGAAAACCGGCCGCCTCGCCTGGCGTTGGTACGTCGTGCCCGCACCCGGTGAAAAGGGCAACGAGACGTGGAAGGGAGACAGTTGGCGCTACGGTGGCGGATCTCCCTGGCTCACCGGTTCCTTCGATCCGGACCTCAATCTGGTCTACTGGGGAACCGGCAACGCCGCTGCGGATTTCTACGATGCGGATCGGGTGGCGGCGGGCACCAACAAGTCCAAGGACGTGAATCTCTACACCGCCAGCGTGGTCGCGCTCGATGCCGACACCGGCAAGTTGCGCTGGCACTTCCAGGAAGTTCCTGACGACATTTGGGACTACGATTCCGCTTATGAAGTACTGCTGATGGACCGGCAAATCCGCGGCCAGATGCGCAAGGTGCTGGTTCACATGAATAAGAGCGGCTTGACGTTTGTGCTCGACCGCATCACCGGGGAGTTTCTGAGTTCGTTCAACGTGCCCGAGGTTTTCAATTGGATGACCGGTGTAACCGAAGACGGCAAGCTGGTCGGCCGCAATGAGCCCGCGCTGGGGAAGACGCAATCTTTTTGTCCCAGCACCGCCGGCGCCAAGAGTTGGAACTCCACGGCATATTCGCCGCGCACCGGGTTCCTCTATACGCCCACCAACGAACTCTGCAATGACATTACGTCCAACGCCACGAAACCCACCGAGGGCCGCTTCTTCATGAATGGCGATTTCCCCGCAACGCTCCCGCCTAACCGGTCCACTTACAGTCACGTCGATGCGTGGGATCCGATCACCGGGAAGAGAATCTGGAGCGTGCCGTACAAGTACATTCTGCTTTCGTCCATGCTCGCCACTGCCGGAGATCTGGTATTCACGGGCGATCCCGAGGGGAACTTCTTCGCGCTGGATGCGCGTAGCGGGAATAAGCTGTGGAGCTTCCAGACGGGCGCCGGCCATCGCGGGGCGTCCATTGCTTATTCGGTCGGTGGCCGCCAATATATCGCGGTGACGACCGGATTCCAGCAGACCATCGTCGGCGGCGCCGCCCTGGGGCTGTTCCCCGATGAAAGCTTCCGCGCCGGTTCCACCTTGGTTGTATTCGCCCTGCCGGAGGGTTCGCGATGACGCGGGCATTCCTCTTTCTGGCAGTCGCCGCGCTTGCCGCGGCTCAGAATCTACAGGACGTGCTGAAGCAGGGCGAAACCGTCTTCAGCAAATCCTGCGCCACCGGGTATTGTCATGGAGCGCGGGGCGCCAGCGGGGGCGCTCCCCGCCTGGCTGCGCGTGGATTCGACCAGGCGTTCATCGCCAACACTGTGACGCGCGGCGTGCCCAGCACCGCGATGCCGGCATTCGGTACGACCCTCTCGCGCGCCGATTTGAACGCCGTAGTGGCTTATGTCGCGTCTTTGAACGGTGTGGCGAATCTCACAACCAACAGCGGACCCCCGGGTGCAGTTGCCGCCAAGCTTACCGGCGACGCCGCCCGCGGGCGCGATCTGTTTTCAGATGCCGTGCGCGGTTTCGGACGCTGCTCCACGTGCCATGAGATCGGCGGCATCGGGATCGCGGTGACAACTCCGATCGCAAAAGTTCCCGCTGACGCCGCGGCATTGAAAGCGCTTGCTACACCTCAGGTTTCCACGGTGACCGTCGCAGCGGAGTCGATGCCGGCCCTGGTGGTCGGCAAGAAGGCGAACGCGGTCATCTTCTACGATCTGACCAGCGCGCCGCCGGTGCTGAGAACCGAATTGCCCGCGTCGATTCAGACTCGCGAGGGCAGCACGTGGCGGCACTCCCCGGTCATCCGCCTATATAATGATGCCGAGCTTTCGGCGATCCTAACGTATCTCCGCACGGCAGTAAAACTCTGACGATCTTCACCATCGGTCACTCTACGCTTCCCATCGAGAAGTTTCTCGAAACGCTGGCGGCGCACGCCGTTCGGCAGCTCGTCGATGTCCGGACGATTCCGAAGTCGCGTCTGAATCCTCAATTTGGCCAGGATCAACTCGCCGTCTCGCTGGAGGCAAACGGAATCCGGTACACCCATTTGCCTGGACTCGGAGGGCTGCGCCATGCCCGCAAGGATTCCATCAACACCGGCTGGAAGAACGCCAGCTTTCGCGGCTACGCGGACTACATGCAGACGCCGGCCTTTCGCGAGAACCTCAGCGAACTCATAAAAATGGCCGCAATCGGACTGACTGTGATCATGTGCGCGGAAGCCGTTCCCTGGCGCTGCCACCGCTCGCTGATCGCCGATGCCCTGACCGCGCGCGGAATCGCGGTCGAGCACATCCTTAGCGCGAACAGCCGCAAACCCCACGCCTACACACCTTTCGCACGCATTGAAGGAGACTCGGTGACCTACCCCGGACTCCCACTCTCCGAGTCTTGATAAACTGAAGCCAGTTGCTGGCCCTTCGCAATCTCGGGTTCCTCGTACTTGCTGCGACCGCACTCGCGCAGGCGCCCCCAGCCGCGCAGGACGATGTTCCGCTGTATCGTGCCGACGCCCGGCTGGTGCTGCTGCACGCCAGCGTTGTCGACAAAAACGGAAAACTGCTCACCAATATTCCCCAGTCGGCTTTCAAGATCTTGGAAGATGGCGTGGAGCAGCCGATCCGACTGTTTCGCCGTGAGGATGTGCCGGTCTCGATGGGCATTATCGTCGACAACAGCGGGAGCATGACGAGCAAGCGGACCAGAGTCGCCGCGGCCGCGCTGGAGATGGTGAAGCAATCCAACCCGGAGGATGAAGTCTTCATCGTCAATTTCAATGACGATTCGCACTTCGATCAGCCTCTGACCAATGACGTCAAGAAGCTTCAGTCGGCGCTCGCCAGGATGGAAGCTCGCGGCGGCACCGCCATGCGCGACGCTCTGAGCAAATCCATCAACTACGTAAAGAAAAACGGCAAGAAAGATAAAAAAGTCCTGGTGGTGATCACCGACGGCAACGACAATTCCAGCGACCTCACCCTGGAGCAGGTTGTCCGTCAGGCGCAGAACAGCGAGGTGCTGATCTATGCGATTGGACTACTGAACGAAGAAGAAGCGCGGGAAGCGCGCGCCGCCAAGAAGGCACTGAAGGCCCTGGTGGACGCGTCCGGCGGCCTGGATTATTACCCCAAGAGCACCAGCGATGTCCAGGAGATCACCCCGCGCGTGGCCCACGAGATCCGGAACCAGTACATTCTCGGGTACACGTCGTCCAATCAGGCTTTGGATGGTTCGTTCCGGCAAATCAAGGTGACCGTCAGCGGCTTCGGCCGCCCCACCGTCCGCACCCGTAACGGATACTACGCGACACCTACCGCCCGCATCGATCGCGCCATCGATCCTTTCGGGCAAACGCTTACCGCTCAGCGTTAATTCCTTGGGGCCGCCGGCAGCGTAGGCGCGTAATACCCATGCCGCGCTCGCACGAAGAAATCCTTGCGGTCCTTCACGCGTATATCCACGGGATGGTACAGCCCATCCGTGCGTAATGGTTCCGGGCGATAAAACACGTTGTACTGGTGTCGCAGCTCATTCGCGATGTTCTCGAAGGACTGTCCCATGTCCTCCGCTTTGAAGGGAAAGAATGCTATTCCGCCGGTTTCTTCGGCGTAATGCTTCAGAACCTTGTCACCGCTGGTTTCCAGATGCGTGATGTTGGTGGAGATCGTGTAGATCACCGCGTCGGCCTTGTGCGCCATCTCCAGCGCCTGCTCGCGTGTGTACCGGCTCTGGTTGTCGTCGCCATCGCTCAGCACGACAATCGCCCGGCGGAATTTGTCGCGCGGCTGATCCATCATGAGTTTGTCGCGGCAGGAAAAGAAAATCGCGTCGTACAGAGCCGTGCCGCCGCCCGGCCGCAGCTCGCGGATCGCCTTGGTAACCGCCACCTGGTCGTCGGTCAGATCCGCGACTAACTCAGGGGACGTGTCGAAGCTCACCACCAGCGCCTTATCCTTGCCCGGACGCATGACTGTGGTGATGAAGTCCGTCGCGGCCTCCTGGATAAAGTGGAACCGTTCGCGAATGCTGTTGCTGGTGTCGATCAGGATCGCGATCCGCAGAGGCAGGTCGGTTTCCGCGGTGAACTCCAGAATCTGCTGCGGCTTCTTGTTTTCGAGAATCTCAAAATCGTTCCTGGTGAGATCGCTGACGAAGCGGCCCTTTTTGTCGGTCACGGTGTAGAGCAGGTTCACGCGGGTCACGTCCACTGTGATCCGGCTCTGATCCTCAAGCGCGGGGGCCGCCTTGGGAGCCGCCTTCTGCTTCGGGTTCTGCCCGAACATCAGGGCGACGCTCAGAAGGCCAATGATTCCGCGTTTCATAACGTACCTAGAATTATAGCCCCGCCAGCCAAGCTTCCAGCTCCGGCGGCAGCGGAGCCTCCACCGTAACGCGATCGCCGGTTGCGGGGCTGACAAACCCGATTCTCCAGGCATGGAGGAACAGCCGGTGCCCGGGCGTCGTATATAAACGAGCCCCATACACCCGGTCGCCCGCCACCGGATGACCGATGCTCGCCAGATGCACCCGGATCTGGTGCGTCCGGCCGGTTCCGATGCGCACTTCCAGGTATGTGAACTTTTCGAACCGCTTCCGCACGCGGTACTCGGTTAAGGCTTCCCGGCCCGATTCCAGCCGCGCCGTCATGCGTGTTCGCCGCACCGGATCGCGCGCGATCGGTTTCGTGATCCGTCCCGAGTCCGCGCGTACGTTCCCGTGCACCAGGGCGAGATAGATCTTCTCCACCGTTCGGCCTGCGAACTGGGCCGCCAGGGCCCGATGAGCGGCGTCGGTCCGGGCGACGAGAAGCACGCCGCTGGTGTCCTTGTCCAGCCTGTGGACGATCCCGGGCCGCATTTCGCCGCCTAATTGCGAGAGCGCGCCGAACCGGTGGACCAGCCGGTTGACCAGCGTCCCTTCGTGCAGTCCGGCGCCCGCATGCACCGCCAGACCGGCGGGCTTGTTCACGGCGATCAGCGCCGCGTCTTCGTACAGCACTTCCACCGGAAGGTCTTCGGGAGCGGCCTTGAGCGGCGGCAGCCCGGCCGGAGAAACCTCAATCGTCTCGCCTCCCCCCAGCAGCAGCGACGCTTTCGCGGCCGAGCCGTTCACAAGTACGCGCCCCTCTTTAATCCACGATTGAATCCGCGAGCGGCTGTATTGGCTCAACTCTTTTTGCACAAGCAGAAAGTGATCCAGCCGCTTCCCCGGTTCACCGATAAACCGAGTTGCGTCCGTCATGGAGCGGTCAGTGCTGCTCCTTGGACACTTCAAACACCGCGATCTCGGCCATCAGGTTGGGCAGGAATGTTACCTGCCGATCGCCGGCCACGCAAATTCGCCGTTCCACTTTCCAGCCCTGCTGCTGCGCCAAGGCCTCGAAATCCAAGACCGATAGGAAGTGGATATTCGGCGAATCGTACCAGTCATAGGGGAACCGGTCGGTTCGCGGGGCGCGGCCGCTCAATAGCCATGCCAGCCGCACCGAATAGTGCCCGAAATTCGGAAATGCCACGATCGCGCGTTTGCCGACGCGCAGCATCCCTCGCAACACAGCCAGCGGATAGCGCGTCTCCTGTAGTGTCTGCGACAGGATCACGTAGTCGAACGCCTGATCGGGATAGTCTTCGACAGCCGATTCGAGATCGCCCTGATAGACCGACGCTCCGCGCGCAATCGCCTTCTGCACGCGAGCGCCTTCCATCTCGACACCGCGCCCGTCCACCTGCTTGTTCTCCTTGAGCCAGGCCAGCAACTCGCCCTCGCCGCAGCCTAAATCGAGTACCCGCGTCTGCGGCTGGATCAGATCTCCGATGATCGCGAAGTCGCGACGGCCATAGACGTTAGCCATCGACTTCAGGCATTGGCGGCCGCCTCCCGGAACGTGCTCGCCAGGAATCCGCGCACTACCTCGGTCTGCTGTTCCACTTCCACCAGGAACGAATCGTGGCCGTAGCGCGCGTCCAGATTGCAGTACGCCACGTCGCAATTCCTTCCCCTGAGAGCTTTGACGATTTCCAAGGATTGATACGGCGGATACAGCCAATCCGACGTGAAGCTGATCAGCAAAAACCGCGCCTCATTCGACTCGAACAGCGTGGGCAGAGCGCCGCGCTGTGTCAGATCGAACGTGTCCATGGCGCGCGTGATATAGATGTACGAATTCGCGTCGAAGCGATCGACGAACTTGTAGCCGCGATACTTCAGGTAGCTCTCGACCTCGAACTGATCCGGCGTCCGCAGCTTGCGCCCGAACTTTTCGCGCATGCTTTCATCGCTCATGTAAGTGATATGGCCCACCATGCGCGCGACAGCCAGGCCGCGCCCGGGGAGCCGTCCGCCATAGTAGTCCCCGTTGTTCCAGTCGGGGTCCGCCATGATCGCCTGTCGCCCCACTTCGTTGAACGCGATCTGCTGAGCGCTATGCCGCGCCGTGGTCGCAATCGGTATCGCCGACAATACGCGCTCGGGATACGACACGGCCCACTCCAGCGCCTGCATCCCGCCCATCGAGCCGCCCGAAACCGTCAGCAACTTCTCAATTCCCAGATGATCGATCAGCAGCGTCTGCAGGCGCACCATATCGCCAACCGTTATTTGAGGGAACGACATGGCCCAGGGGCATCCCGTCTCGGGATTGATCGAGCCCGGACCGGTGGTGCCCCGGCAACCGCCCAGAACGTTGGAGCAGATGACGAAGTACTTGTCGGTATCGAACGCCTTGCCGGGCCCGATCATCGAGGACCACCAGCCTCCTTCGCCGGCGGCGTGAGCATCGCCTGAGAAGGCGTGGACGATCAAAACGGCGTTGGAGCGTGCGGCGTTCAGCTCGCCATAAGTCTCGTAAGCGACCTCTACGGGCGCGAGTGCGGCGCCGGAATCCAGCTCCAGCCGCTCGAAAGTACAGCTAGCAACCTCCGTCACCATGGGGATGCTTTCAGTATAGTAGGCAGGAGGCAAAGCCCCGATGAAGCTGCGCAAACTGCTGTCCACTCCCAACGATCCGACGCTAACCCTGGCCCGGATTATCCTGGCCGCGATTTTCTTCGCCCACGGATCTCAAAAAATGTTCGGGTTCTTCGGCGGCCGGGGCGTTTCCGGAACCATCGAGATCTTCCAGCAGACCATGGGTATCCCGGCGCCCCTGACGATCCTGGCGATGACCGCCGAAGTCTTCGGCGCCGTGGGTCTTTTTCTGGGCTTGTTCAGCCGCGTCGCTGCCCTGGGCGTGCTGGTGGTGATGGTCGTCGCGCCTTTTGCGAACCACCTTTATCCGCACTTCTTCATGAATTGGACTGGCCGCCAGATGGGCGAGGGCTACGAATATCATCTTCTTGCGATCGCGCTGATTGTTACGATCCTGGTGCGCGGCGCTGGGGCCCTGTCTGTCGACCGGGCAGTTTTCAGCCGAAGCCTAAGTGCGGGCTAGCGCTTCGAAGATCCGCTTTACGTTTGACGCGCCTGTGCCCGTCAATGCGGGCTTGGCGAGGGTTTCGGCGATGAGCCCGGTCTTCGGAATCGCGAGTCCCGCAGCCTTGACCAGCGGCATCACCACCTCGGGCGTCGGCGGATTCGTTTCGAGATAGTCCATACCGTCGACCGTGATCTGGAGGTTGCTCTTATCGTCGCTCGCGACCATGTTCCGCTGTTTCAGATACCACAGCGCGAAATTCAGTCCTTCGGAAGTGCATTCGAGGATGTTTTCGACTCTTCGCATGGAAATGCCCGGCGTGAACGGCTTCAGGCGGCGGCGATCGTAAAGGAGGCAAAGCAGAGCCGTGCGCAGGGCGGTCTCGCGGCCCAGCGCCTCGAAAAATTCCAGCCCGCTGAACGAAAATTCGGCCTTGTCTTCGCCCACGCCCTTCAACTTGTCGAAGTCATGCCGCAACCCCGAGTCGCACAGAACTTCGTAGGCCAGATTGATCGCGTCAAACTTCGACTGGTCGCCGGTAGCCGGATTCCGAGGATGATACTTCTCGGCAAGCTTGCCGTAGGCTTGATGAATCGCGTCCAGAGTTGCCTTTGGATCGACGTCCAGAACCATGTAGTGATCCTGAAACTTGCCGGCGAGAGGAGCGGACATAGGTGCTGCTTCTATCGGCAGAAGCAGGGCCGGCCTGCAGACCCAGGATGCCCGACTAGACCCAGAATGGACGATCCTATGAAAATAGCGAACCATGCACCACGTCACCCACCTCGAATGCAGCCTGTGCCCGCAGCAGTTTGACGCCGGTCGTGTCCACAACCTCTGTTCCTGCGGCGGAACACTCTTCGTCCGCTACGACCTAACCCGGGTTAAAGGAACGTGGTCCCGCGACAGCGTGCGATCCGGCCGCACCGATCTGTGGCGCTATCTGCCCGTGCTTCCACCCCGGCGCCCCGAGTCGATCGTCTCGCTGGGCGAAGGCTTGACCCCACTGATCCGTGCGCACCGTCTGGGCAGCGCTATGGGCGCGAAGAATCTCTGGGTCAAAGACGAGGGGCTGAATCCTACGGCCTCCTTCAAAGCGCGCGGAATGACCACCGCGATCACCATGGCGCGCGAGCTCGGCATTCGCAAGATCGCCATTCCATCCGCTGGAAACGCCGCCAGCGCAGCCGCCGCGTATGCCGCCGCCGCCGGCATCGAAGCGCACATCTTCATGCCGAAAGATGTGCCCCAAGCCAACTACATCGAATGCCAGACTCTGGGTGCGAAGGTCACGCTGGTCGACGGGCTCATCAGCGATTGCGGCCGCATCGTCGCCGAGCGCAAGGATCAGGAAGGCTGGTTCGATATGAGCACGCTCAAGGAGCCCTATCGGGTCGAAGGGAAGAAGACCATGGGCTACGAGGTCGCCGAACAGTTCGATTGGGAGTTGCCCGACGCGATCTTCTATCCGACGGGCGGCGGCGTCGGCATGATCGGCATGTGGAAAGCGTTCGAGGAGTTAGAGCAGCTTGGCTGGATTTCTTCCAAGCCCCCCAAAATGATCGCCGTGCAGGCCGCCGGCTGCCAGCCCATCGTCCGCGCGTTCGAACAAAGCGCGGCGCGGTCCGAGTTCTGGCAAAACGCTTCGACCGTCGCCGCGGGGCTGCGCGTACCGAAGCCGCTGGGCGACGTGCTGATCCTCAACATCCTTCGCGAGAGCGGCGGAACCGCGATCGCCATCAGTGACCAAGAGATTCTGGATGCCGGCCGGGAACTCGCGTCCCTCGAAGGAATCTTCGCTGCGCCCGAGGGTGCGGCCTGCGTCACCGCCGCGCGCACGTTGATCGCGAACGGTTTTCTCAAGCCCGCTGACCGCATCGTTCTCTACAACACCGGCTCGGGCCTGAAATATCTCGACGCTTATTCCGCCGCAACCAGCTAGGTTCGTTACACGAAATTTCGGCATGCGGTTCTTGCCTCCCTGGGGTTTGCCCCAGTAAGAAATTCCTCACGAAAGTTGCCCGTGCGGCGGCATCATCGCTTGATGCATACATTTGCGCTCGGCCGGAATAATGGAACGCTACCTGCATTACATGCGAAGAGGAGTTAGAGATATGAAGTTTGTCATAACGTCCTTTGCACTGGCAGGATTGATTTACGGGCAGCCTGCGCAGGCGCCGAATCCCATCCGGCAAATTGAGACATCACCGGGGACCAGAACGCCGATTTACCGCATTACGGTGGTCTCCCGAAACACGAAAGCCATCAACTATCGCCACCGCAGCCGATCCACACTCGTGGATTTCCGCGGTACCGCGCTCATGCCTGAGGCCAAGGGCCGGGCGAGAGTCGACAGCAAACAAGGCGTCATTAAAATCGACGCGCAAATGGACCACTTGAAACCGGCAAGTCAGTTTGGTCCCGAGTACCTTACTTATGTCCTGTGGGCCGTCACGCCCGAGGGCCGCGCCACCAACGTGGGCGAGATCCTGCTGGATGGCGACACCACCAAAATCAGCGCGACTACCGAGTTGCAGGCGTTCGGCATGATCGTAACGGCCGAACCGTACTTCGCCGTCACGCAGCCCAGCGACCTCGTCGTCATGGAAAATTTCGTTCGAAAAGACACCCAGGGGAGTATCCAGGAAATCGACGCGAAATACGAGCTGTTGCCCAGGGGCCAGTACACCTTAAACGTGTCGCCCTCCGACTTGAAGCCGGTTCGCCTCGATCCTAAAGTGCCGCTGGAACTCCTGGAAGCCCGCAATGCGGTTCAGATCGCGCACTACGCGGGAGCCGAACAGTATGCGAACGAGACGTTCCGCAAGGCCTCGCAGGAACTCGAAAATGGCGAGCGGCTGCTGCGCAAGTCTTCGAAGAAAAGCGTCCAGACCGTCGCCCGTGAAGCGGTTCAGTCCGCCGAGGATGCCCGCATCATCGCCGTGAAGAAGATCGCCGATGAGCAGCTCGCCAACGAACGGCAAGCCTCGGCGGATCGCGAAGCTCAGGCTAAGGCTGCGGCCGACGCGGAAGCGCAAAAGCGTCTGCTGGCGGAAGCGGCGCAGAGAACGGAGGCTGCCGAAAGAGCTCGCGCCGAAGCTGAACGGCAGGCCGCGGTCGCGGCGACAGAGCAGGCCCGCGCGGACGCCGAACGAGCCAAACGCGAAGCTGCTGCCCAACAAGCCGCCGCGCAGACCGAAATCGATCGCGTCACGCGTGAAAAGGCGGAGCTCGAAGCTGCCCGCGCGAACGCCGATGCCGAGCGGCAGGCCGCGGTGGCGGCTACCGAGCGTGCCAACGCCGCGACCGAAGAAGCGAATCAACTGCGTCAGAAAGCGGAAGCGGATCGCACTGAACTGCGCGCGGAGCTGATGCGCCAGTTCAACTTAATTCTTGAAACTCGCGACACCGCGCGCGGGTTGATCGTCAACATGTCCGATGTTCTGTTCGATACCGGAAAATCCACGCTCCGGCCGGGAGCCCGCGAAAAACTAGCCAAGGTCTCAGGAATCATCCAGTCTCACCCGGGCCTCAAACTGGAAGTGGAAGGGCACACCGACAGCGTGGGCGGCGACCAATACAACCAGCAGCTTTCAGAAAAACGTGCGGAGGCTGTCCGCGTCTACTTGGTCCAGCAGGGAATTGCAGCCGATTCCATCACCGCTAAGGGATACGGCAAAGCGCGCCCTGTGGTCTCCAATGCCACCGCCGAGGGCCGGCAGAGAAATCGCCGCGTCGAGATGGTGGTCTCCGGCGATATCATCGGGAATTCCGTTGAATCGGCCCGCGTGAACCAATAGAGTCCTTCCGAAACCGCGAGTGGCGGGCAGGTGGTCCTTCGGGGCCACCTGTACCTTTTTCATTCCCCGCAAGGTGGCGGAATAAGGCACAATAGCTCCGTGGCACATCCGCTGACCCGACGTAAAGTTCTTGCGACGCCTCTCGCCCTGGCGCTCGCCGCTCGTACTTCCCGTGCTCAGACCGCGCTCCCTAATATCGTCTACATCATGGCTGACGATCTCGGCTACGCCGATCTTTCCTGCTATGGCCGCCGCGATTACTCCACTCCGAACATCGACGGCCTGGCTGCGGAGGGGATGAAATTTCTGCAAGCCTACGCCAACTCGGCGGTCTGTTCGGCTACCCGTACCGCGCTCATCACCGGGCGCTATCAGTACCGCCTGCCCGTCGGACTCGCTGAACCGCTGGGTACAGGCGTAACCAATGTGGGATTGCCGCCCGAACATCCCACTCTGCCATCGCTGCTCCGTAAAGCCGGTTACGGGACGACACTTCTTGGGAAGTGGCACCTCGGCAATCTGCCGAACTATAGCCCGCTCAAGAGCGGCTACGATCACTTCTGGGGATTCCATAACGGAGCCCTCGATTACTTCACCCACAAGCCTGGTGTGGGTCCCAACTCGGCAGCCGATCTCTGGGACAGCGACACGCCGATCGAGCAGACCGGCTACCTGACTACCCTGCTGGGCGATCGCGCCGTCAAAACCGTGACCGATTACGCCGCGGGGCGCCGTCCCTTCCTGCTGAGCCTGCACTTCAATGCGCCTCATTGGCCGTGGGAGGGACCCAACGACCAGGCTGAGTCGCAGCGCATCCGCAGCCTGTTTGATCTGGATGGCGGTACGCTCAAAACCTATGCCGCGATGGTTGGGGAGTTGGACAAGCAGGTCGGCCGCGTGCTTCAGACGCTCGCCAGCAGCGGCATCGCCGGCAACACTATCGTGATCTTCACCAGCGACAACGGCGGTGAACGTTTCGCGGACACCTGGCCGTTCACCGGTAAGAAGACCGAACTCCTCGAGGGTGGTTTGAGGATTCCTGCACTGGTCCGCTGGCCCGGCCATATCAAAGCCGGAAGCACCACGCAGCAAGTCGCCATTTCGATGGACTGGCTTCCGACGCTGCTAGCCGCCGCAGGCACGCAACCCGACCCCGCGTATCCTCCCGATGGCATAAGCTTGCTGCCGGCGCTCACTCAGAACGCAGCGCCGGTCCCGCGCAAGCTTTACTGGCGCTACAACGAGAAATCGCAACACGCCATGCGGGACGGCGAC
Organism: Bryobacteraceae bacterium; assembly: GCA_036003585.1. Classification (GTDB taxonomy): domain Bacteria; phylum Acidobacteriota; class Terriglobia; order Bryobacterales; family Bryobacteraceae; genus Palsa-187. Next base: position 281,207 of record DASYSG010000019.1, read on the forward strand.
ATGAAGTACCTCAAGATTCGTGAGAACACATTTCTGTTTAACGTGGTGGACGATCCGCTGGAGCGTGCCAACCTCAAGAATCGCCAGCCGGAGGTTTACCGCCGCCTGGTTCAAGACTACGAAAACTGGAACGCGACCATGCTGGCGGAGCAGCCTCGTCCCGGCGGTGGTTTCACGGCGGATCAACTCGCCGACCACTTCGGCAACGAACGGCCTGCCCCACCGCCCCCTGCCGGACGGCAGTGAAGGCCAGGGACTTGTCGAAAAGCGATTTGCATCCCAGGGCCTCGGCCGTTCTTCAGCGGTCGAAACCGCTCAGATCGGCCGACGTCCCTGGGGAAAGCGGGCAGGCCCTCGGAGGAAGAAGCCCGCGGCGCTTCAGGAATTCTATCACCACATCCTCCGTCGTCAAAGCTAAATATTTCCGGATCCTCAGTCGAACTGTACTTTTCCACAAGTTCGATTTCGAGTGTCCTAAGATTTAACGTAACGAGAATGGCTCCGAAGCATCATCAGCTTTCCATGCAACCTAGGCAAGCCTTGGATTGCAAGACTCACGAGATGCTGAAGGCGCGAATGCGGGCCGACTTGCGCGTCTACAAAGACGCGGTGGAAGCGCTGGAAGAGAGCACAGGGAAGAATTTTGAGAGAGTTCACAAGCTGGCCGAGAGTGCCCGAATCGCCTTCGAAGCTGCCCGTGACAGGTTCAATGCGCACGTCGCAGCGCATAAGTGTGAAGTAAGGTATATCCGATATCGGCCCCTTGAGCGATCGCGGCCCTGATCCCGACTCTGAGATGGCCGGTCGTCTCCGGCGTTAGAATCCTTGCATGGAAACCCGCTGCGAAAACTGCGGAGAGCCGATCGAGCCGATCAGCGACCCGAACCCTTCCGTTAGCTCCGACGATCCGCCGGACTACGGCCTACTTTGCGCCAAGTGCCGGGTCATACTTGAAACGCATACGGAAGAATAACTGCTGCGCTCCCCCGGATTGTCCTCCAGCCTCCCCTGCGATAATCTTTAGTTGCTATGAAAAAGCTCCAATGGATCCTCCCTGCCGGACTGATGCTTTCGGCCGCCAGCTTGATGCTGTACGCGGCCAAAACCGATGGAATGAACATCCTGACCGGAAAACAGGCGTTCAGCAACACGCCATCGCTCAAACCCGGTGTGGCCCACAAGATCACTGCCAAGGATCTTCCCAAGCCCGGTGAGACTCCGTCTGGCAACACGCCGGGCGGCAGGGGCGCGGTCCGTCCATCCGACGCCATGCCGCAAGCGCCTGCGGGGTTCAAGGTAAACATGTACGTCGGTGAGGGACTCACAAATCCCCGCCAGATTCGCACCGCTCCTAATGGCGATTACTTTGTCGCCGATACGGGCGGCGGCGCTGTCAAAGTCTTTCGCGGGATCACGGCCGACGGCAAACCGGAGCAGTCCTCCGAATTCGTTAAGCTGCCGGCCGCGTTCGGGATCAACTTTTATCCGCCCGGACCGAATCCGCAATGGGTGTACGTGACCAATACCAGCACGCTGGTCCGGTTCCCCTACAAGAATGGCGATCTGAAGGCCACCGGCCCGGCGCAGACGCTCATTTCCGATATCCCGGCGGGCGGCGGCCACTCCACCCGCGACATCGTTTTCTCCAAGGATGGAAAGAGCCTGTTTCTGGCAGTCGGCTCAGCGTCGAACAACAGCGATAATCAAGCCGAGTTTCATCGCGCCAACATCCTCGAATACACTCCCGAAGGTAAGCTGATGGGAGTCTACGCGTCGGGCATTCGAAATCCGGTCGGACTGGCAATCAATCCGGAAACCGGCGAATTGTGGACCTCCATCAATGAGCGCGACACGTACGGCGATAACCTGGTTCCCGATTACGTCACCCACGTCGAGCGCGGCGGCTTCTACGGCTGGCCCTGGTTCTATATCGGCGGCAACTACGATCCCGCACATGAGGGCAAGCATCCTGAACTCAAGAGCAAAGTGATCGTGCCCGATGTTCTCGTCCAGCCGCACAGCGCTTCGCTGGGTATGGTTTTCTACGACGGAAAACAATTTCCGAAAGAGTATTCGGGCGACGCCTTTGCGGCCGAGCACGGCTCCTGGAATCACGCCGTGGGTTCGGGCCACGAAGTCATCCGCATCCCGATTGAGAAGGGCCGGTCCAGCGGAGTCTATGAGGACTTCCTCACCGGCTTCTCCACCAACGGCGGCGTCTGGGGCCGTCCCGTCGGTGTGGCCGTGGCACGCGACGGTTCGCTGCTGGTGACCGACGACGGCGCCCGCGTCATCTGGCGCGTCGCCTACACCGGCAAGTAGCCGGATTCAGAGCTCGCGCAGCCGACGCGCGAGAAATCGGCGTTCGCTTTCATTGCTGACCAGGGCGAGCGCACGCCTGTAGCTCGCGGCGGCTTCCTCCAACGATCCCCTGCGGCGCAGCAGATCGGCGCGCGCCGCGTGGAACAGATGATAGTTGTCGAGATCTCTGCCTAGCTCGTCGATCAGCATCAACCCCCGTTGAGGACCGTCCACCATCGCGACGGCCACGGCCCGGTTCAACGACACAATCGGCGACGGCTGCAGACGTGCGAGAACATCGTAGAGCTGGACGATCTGCGGCCAGTCGGTATCTTCGGCTCGCGCCGCCTGACAATGCAGCGCGGCGATGGCCGCCTGCAAGGCGAACGGCCCGGGCCTGCCACGCAAAGCCTCGTCCACCAGCGGCAAAGCCTGGGCGATCTTGCCGTGATCCCAGCGGCTCCGGTCCTGCTCCTCGAGAACCACCAGATCGCCGGCTTCATCGAGACGCGCGGCCCGGCGCGAATCGTGCAGCAGCATCAGGGCAACCAGGCCCGTGGCTTCGGCCGGCGGATGCGGCGACATCAGCTTCCGTATGAGATGCCCCAATCGGATAGCTTCGGCGCAGAGGTCGGTCCGCACCAGCGTTTCGCCGCGCGTGGGGGCGTAGCCTTCATTGAAGACCAGGTAGATCACGGTCAGTACCGCGTCGATGCGCTCCGGCAAATCCGTGGCGGCGGGCACGGAGTAGGGAATTCCCGCATCGCGGATCTTGCGCTTGGCGCGCACCAGCCGCTGCGCCATTGTCGTTTCCGGCACCAGGAACGCGCGCGCGATCTGGTCGGTCTCGAGACCGCCGACGGTTCGGAGCGTCAGCGCCACCTGCGCCTCGATCGCGAGAGCCGGATGGCAGCAGGTGAAGATCAGCCGAAGAAGGTCATCGGGGATGTCGGGGGTTTCCTCGATCGTCGCCTCCATTGTTGGAGATGGCGGCGAGTGCGATTCCAGTGGTTCTTCGAACCGCGCCCGGCGGCGGATCTGATCGATAGCTTTGTGCCGGGCGGTCTGGATAATCCATGCGCGCGGCGAATCGGGGACGCCGGAAGTGCGCCACTGGTCAACGGCCGCCGTAAAGGCTTCTTGCGCCGCATCTTCCGCGACTTCGAAGTCGCCCACCAGGCGAATCAGCGTGGCGAGAATCCGGCCCCAGTCGGAACGATACAGCGCCTCGACAGTTTCATCCGAAGTCGAGTCAGGCCGGAGGGACATGCCCGATTGTAAATATTTTTCGGAGACGCCTGTCGATTCCGGCGTGCGCCGTTCGACTTACTGACGGAGGTTCACGAAATGAAATACCTGTTATTGATCTATGACGAAGAGAAGCGCTTTGAAACGATGAGCGAGGCCGAAGGACGCCAGTTGATGGGCGAGTACGGGCAATTCACCCAGGAAATCCAGGCGAGTGGCCACTACAAGACGGCTGCTCGGCTGCAACCGACGGCGGCAGCGACCAGTGTTCGGATTCGAGACGGCAAACGGGTAGTCACCGACGGTCCGTTCGCGGAAACGCGCGAGCAACTCGGCGGTTACTACCTGATCGAAGCCAAGGATCTGGATGAGGCCATCGGCATTGCGGCGAAGATTCCGTCGGCACGCCGGGGAACCGTTGAGGTCCGGCCGCAGATGGAAATGGGTGCGCCGGCGGCGGCGTAGCGCGATCTTCCGAAAGGGGGGCTGAAAGCCCCCCGCAGGTCTGGAGACTTGCCCTACGGTAACTTGCAGGAGAAACTGGCCGCATCGTTGGTGCTGCCGGCGCCCTTATACACGGCGACCTGCGGATACGCACACAGCGGACGCGTCATGTCCACGCTGCTGCCGGTCACGTGCGACGCGATGATGGAATCCGGAGCCTGGCCGGCCTCGCGCCAGCGTTCGATCACGCCCATCTTATTGAACTGGTCGGGACCGACGCCGCCGCCGCAGTGCGCCATTCCGGGCTCCATGTAGAGCTTGAACCAGTCGTCCTGCTTCTTGTTGCCCATCTTGTTGAGAACTTCCTTGTAATACAGAACGGTGTGACCCGGCGGGATGCTCGGATCAGCCCAGCCGTGGTAGAGAAGCAGTTTCCCGCCATGCGCCTTGAAAGCGGAAAGATCGTAGGTCAGAACGTCGATGCCGGCCTTGTCAGCCTGCGCCACTTCGGCGTCCAAATCGAAATTGTGCCAATCGTAGTCCTTGTTCTGATGGCCCAAAATACGGATGACGTCCCAGACGCCTCCGGGGCTCGTCGGAACGGTTTTGAGCGATCCGACTTGCAGTTCCGTGCCGGGCTCGTAACCGGTCCAGATGACTTCGCCCTTCTTCGTCTTCACGTCGCCGAACACGATCTGCACGGTCTTCAGCTCGCCAGCGGTCAGGCAGGTGGGACCATCCGCGGCCTTGCACAGAAGCGCTGAAGGATCGTAGTGGCATTTTTCGGGATTGCCGATGATGCCGTCCTTGACGCCGTCGAGGGCATCGCAGGAATCCATCACCGCCTTATGAAGAGTCTCGACTTTGGCCTGCGTAAGCGGCGCGTTGTTCTTCATCAACTCGAGCGACCGTTCCACTCCGGCCGCATGCAGGTGAACGTGCGGATTCGCGGGTGCGCCCACGGAGGCGGCGTCAAAATCCTCCGGGAACTTCGTGATCTCGATGAGCCCCTGCCGTCCGCCAGTGGAGCAGCCGTTGTAATAGGAATACTTGGGACCTCGACCGTAGAACGCGGCTGTGATCAGCTTCGCCTTCACAACGGTCTCATGCATCGCGCGATACGCGAAGTCGGTGATCTTTTCGGGATGGCCGAGCGCGAACATGCCGCCTCCGCCGACGTCGTTGGCGCGGTGGCCGGTGTCATTGGACGCAGTCGCATAGCCTTCGCGTAACGCCGCTGCCATTGCCGGATAGCTAACTGTGCCGGCCCATCCGCCGTTGCCGACAACCTGGAGTTTTCCGTTCCAGTTCTCGGTGGGCAGGAATATCGCGGTATCGATCAGTGAGTCCGACGAGGGCGTCATTACCATCAGGACACGACAGTAGGCTGGCACGGGAAGCGGCGCTTGAGGGGCTCGTCCGCCCCCAGCAGGACCTTTCGCCTGGCCGCCAGCACCGCGGCCTCCGCGACCGCCTGAAGTGCCTCCATCGAGAGCCGGCAGGACCGGCGTTAAAGAACCGGTAGGCGCTACGAAGGGCCCAGCCGGAATGAGCTCAATCGACTTGACTGTTACGTCGGAAAGCGACAGCTTCAGTTGATCGCAAGGAGTCTGTGCAACTGCAACCGCAGCGGCAAGGATAGGCAGAGCAAACAGCGCATAAAGTCTCGACATTGAGATCCTCCACCATAGCTACTCTACACGCAAACCGCCTCCGGTGGGGCGCGATACACTAAGTGCAATGCCCACCGTGAATATTCGGCGCGCCCAGCCGGAAGACGCGCTCGCGACCGGCAAAATCTGCTACGAAGCCTTCCACAAGATCAACTCGGATCACGGATTCCCTCCCGATTTACCGTCGGTGGAGCACGCCGTAGACGTGATGTCGACGATGTTCGGTCATCCAGGCTTCTTCTGCGTGGTTGCGGAGGAAGGCGGGCGAATCGCAGGCAGCAACTGCATGGACGAGCGTTCGCCCATCGCGGGAATCGGACCGATCACGGTCGATCCAGGCGTTCAGAACCGGGGCGTCGGACGGAAGCTTATGCAGGCTGTGATGGATCGCGCACGCGAGCGGAATTTTCCGGGGGTTCGGCTGGTGCAGGCGGCGTTTCACACGCGCTCTTTGTCGCTGTACTCGACATTAGGTTTCGATGCGCGCGAGCCTCTTTCGGTCATGCAGGGCCCCGCGATCAAGAAGCAATTAGAGGGATGTTCCGTGCGTCCCGCAGGGATGGAAGATCTGGACGCCTGCAACCGCGTGAGCGTGAAAGTGCACGGGCATCATCGCGGCGGCGATCTGGCGGATTCGATCGCCCAGGGCACCGCGGCCGTCGTCGAGCGGCATGGCAGGATTACCGCCTATTGCAGCAGTCTGGCCTTTTTCGGGCACGCGGTCGGTGAGACGAACTTGGACTTGCAGGCCCTGATCGCAGCGGCAGAGGGATTTGGCGGGCCGGGGATCCTGGTTCCTACGCGCAATGCGGAGCTGTTCCGCTGGTGCCTGGCGCACGGACTCCGCGTGGTGGAACCGATGACCCTGATGACGGCCGGGCTATATAACGAGCCTGCGGGCGCGTATCTCGCGTCGATTCTGTATTGAGTTTGTGGTGAAATAGTAGAGACGCCCCCGAGTCTGGAGGAAACACCCCATTGAACCCAGCAGTCCTCGCCCTGGAAGACGGCACGGTCTTCGAGGGCCAGAGTTTTGGTGCGCCCGTCGAACGCACGGGCGAAGTGGTTTTCAATACCGCGATCACCGGATACCAGGAAGTCTTCACCGATCCTTCCTACTCCGGGCAGATCGTGGTGCTGACAAATCCGCAAATCGGCAACTACGGCGCGAATGAGAACGACTCCGAGTCCGCGCGGCCGTATATAGAAGGATTAGCCGTGCGCGAGTTTTCGCCGTTGTCCAGCAACTGGCGCTCGGATCAGACCGCGCAAACGTTTTTAACGAACAACGGTGTGCCCGTAATTTCCGGGATCGACACCCGCGCGCTGGTGCTGCACCTGCGTTCGCGCGGGGTGATGCGCGGCGTGTTGTCGTCGATCTCCACGGACACGAAAGAACTGGTGGAGCGGGCGAAAAAGTCGCCTTCGATGAACGGCCTGGATCTGGCGACGCGCGTCTCGACGAAAGAGCAGTACGCGTGGGATCTTGGAGCGATCGCGGCATCGCCTTCAGAAGACGTCGGCGATCCTGCTGAAGCGCGGTTTCATGTGGTCGCCTATGACTTCGGGATCAAGCGCAATATCTTAAGGATGCTGGTGCAATCGGGCAGCCGCGTCACCGTGGTTCCGGCTGGCACGAAGGCCGAAGACGTTCTCGCGCTGAAGCCGAACGGCGTGTTTCTTTCGAACGGCCCCGGCGATCCCGAGCCGCTGACGTATCAGGCCGAGCAGGTGCGGAAACTAGTTGGCAAGACTCCGATCTTCGGAATCTGCCTGGGCCACCAGATCCTGGGACTGGCCCTGGGCGGGAAGACCTACAAGCTGAAGTTCGGGCATCGCGGCGCGAATCATCCGGTACTGAACAAGGTAACGGGGCGCGTCGAGATCACATCGCACAATCACGGGTTCGCGGTGGACCCGGATTCCCTGAACCTGAACGACATAGAAATCACACACATGAATCTAAATGACCAGACGCTGGAAGGTTTCCGGCATCGTAATCATCCTGTGTTCTGCGTGCAGTATCATCCGGAAGCGGCGCCGGGGCCGCACGATTCGCATTACCTGTTCGGGGATTTTGTAAAGCTGATGGAGGGCGGGAAATAATTTGCCGCGGCGAAACGATATTCATCGCATCCTGATCGTGGGCTCTGGCCCGATTATCATCGGGCAGGCCTGCGAGTTCGATTATTCCGGCGCGCAGGCGTGTAAGGCGCTGCGCCAGGACGGATATCAGGTCATCCTGATCAATTCGAATCCGGCGACCATCATGACCGATCCGAACCTGGCGGATCGAACCTATATCGAACCGTTGAGCGTGGAATACGCCGCGGAAGTGATCCGGCGCGAGCGTCCCGACGCCTTGCTGTCAACCGTCGGCGGACAGACGGGCTTGAATCTTTCCGTGGCCCTGTCGGAGGCGGGCGTGCTGGACCAGTATGGAGTCGAGCTGATCGGCGCCAAGCTGGACGCGATTAAGAAGGCCGAGGATCGTCTGCTGTTCAAAGACGCGATGAAGAAGATCGGCCTGGATTTGCCGCAGTCGCAACTGGTCACCACAGTGGAACACGCTCTGGAGTTCGCCGCACGCATCGGATATCCGGTGATTCTGCGGCCGAGCTTTACCATGGGCGGCTCGGGCGGCGGCATCGCCTATAATCGCGAGGATCTGGTCACGATTTGCGAGCTCGGCCTGGATCTTTCGCCGGTGCATGAGGTCCTGATCGAAGAGAGCGTGCTGGGCTGGAAGGAATTCGAGCTGGAGGTGATGCGCGATCAGGCGGATAACGCCATCATCGTATGCTCCATCGAAAATTTCGATCCCATGGGCGTGCACACGGGGGATTCGATCACCGTGGCGCCCGCGCAAACGCTGACCGACCGTGAATACCAGATGATGCGCGATGCCGCGCTCAAGTGCCTGCGCGAGATCGGTGTGGATACGGGCGGATCGAACGTGCAATTCGCCATCGACCCGGACACCGGCCGCATGGTGATCGTGGAGATGAATCCGCGCGTGTCGCGCTCCTCCGCGCTCGCTTCCAAAGCTACGGGGTTTCCGATCGCGAAGATAGCGGCCAAGCTGGCCGTGGGCTATCGGCTGGACGAGATCAGGAACGACATCACGCGTCAGACTCCCGCGTGTTTTGAGCCGACCATCGATTACGTGGTGGTGAAGATCCCGCGCTGGCAGTTCGAGAAATTCCCGGGCGCGGAGCCGGTGCTGGGAACGCAGATGAAGAGCGTCGGCGAGGCCATGGCAATCGGCAGGACGTTCAAGCAGGCGCTGGGCAAGGGGATGCGGAGCCTTGAAACGGGCAAAGCAGACGGCGCGGTGACGTATCAGGACGATCTGATCGAAGCGCGCCTGATCACGCCGAATCCCGACCGTCTGGGCTACATCCGTTTCGCGTTCGAGCGCGGTTACACCGAGGAACAGGTGCATACGCTCACCTCGATCGACCCGTGGTTCCTGCGGCAGGTGCGCGAGATGGTCGACCTCGAACGCGACATGAGCAAAGTGACGCTCGGCTCGATCACGCGCGAGCAATTCTTGAGGGCCAAGCGCGATGGCATCTCGGACTCGAAGCTTGCCCGGACATGGAAAGTCGGGCCATTAGATGTGAGAGCCCGGCGCAAGGAACTGGGCGTCAACGCCGTGTTCAATCGCGTGGATACGTGCGCGGCGGAATTCGAAAGCTTCACGCCTTACATGTATTCGAGTTACGAATCGCACTGCGAGGCGGCGCCGACGGATCGCAAGAAAGTCATGATCCTGGGCAGCGGGCCCAACCGGATCGGGCAGGGCATCGAGTTCGATTACTGCTGCTGCCACGCGTCCTTCGCGCTGCAGGAATTCGGCATCGAGTCGATCATGGTGAACTGCAATCCCGAGACCGTCTCGACCGATTACGACACCAGCGACCGGTTGTACTTCGAACCGCTGACACTCGAAGAAGTTCTAAACATTTACGAAACCGAGAAGCCGGACGGCGTGATCGTGCAGTTCGGCGGCCAGACTCCCCTGACGCTGGCGTTGCCGCTGAAACGCGCGGGCGTGCCGATTATCGGGACCGACCCGATGAATATCGATCTGGCTGAGGATCGCAAGCTATTCGGCAAACTTCTGGACGAGCTGAATATCCCGGCGCCGCAAAATGGTTCGGCGACCACCGTCGAAGGCGCGTGTGACGTCGCGCGGCAACTGGGCTATCCGGTGCTGGTGCGGCCGAGCTACGTGCTGGGCGGGCGCGCCATGGTGATCGCCTACGACGAAGACACCGTGCGGCGGTACATGCAGGAGGCCGTGATCTTCTCTCAGGATCGTCCTGTTTTGATCGACAGATTCCTCGAAGATGCCACCGAAGTGGACGTGGATGCGCTGGCGGATACCAGCGGCGCGGTGCTGATCGCTGGGATCATGGAGCACATCGAAGAGGCCGGTGTGCACTCGGGCGATTCGAGCTGCGTGCTGCCGTCGACATCGCTTTCCGAAGAGACGCTGGCGACCATCCGGACGTACACCGAACAGCTCGCGCGGGCACTGAACGTGATCGGGCTGATGAACATCCAGTACGCCGTGAAAGAAGGTACGGTCTATGTCCTGGAAGTGAACCCGAGAGCCTCGCGCACGGTTCCGTATGTCGGCAAAGCGACCGGCGTGCCGCTGCCAAAGATCGCGGTCGGCCTGATGCTGGGGAAAAAGATTTCCGATTTCACGGCCGCCACGGGAGTCCTTCCAGTGCAGCAGTTCTTCGTGAAATCGCCGGTATTTCCGTTCAACAAGTTCCCAGGTGTCGACCCGTCGCTGGGACCGGAGATGCGCTCCACCGGCGAAGTGATGGGCGTGGGCGAGAATTTCGGCGAGGCGTTCGCCAAGGCGCAATTAAGCGCGGGCACGCCGCTGCCGGACAAGGGCCGCGTGTTCTTCACGGTGAACGATCGCGATAAGCTCGTCGCGGCCGCGCTGGCGAAGCGCCTGACGGAACTTGGTTTCGAGATCACCGCCACGCGCGGTACCGCGAACGCGATTCGCGCCGCGGGAATTCCCGTGAAGACCGTATTCAAGTACAACGAAGGCCGGCCGAACGCGGTGGATCTTCTGAAGGCCGGCTCCATCAGCCTGATCATCTATACGGGCACTACGGGAGCACACGCCTTCGCCGACGAGAAGGCGATCCGCAGGAACGCGGTGCAATATCGGGTGCCGTGCATCACGACCATCAGCGGCGCGCGAGCGGCCGTGGAAGCGATCGCATCCAAGGGCCGCGATCCGATTCGCGTCTGGAGTTTGCAGGAGATCCACGGGACCACCACGGCCGCGGCCAAGCGGTAGCGCAACTATTCCGGATCGGGAAGAGAACGTTTTTCCACGCGGTGCAGGACGCACCAGACCCCCGGGGCTTATTTATGGGCGCGCGCGGCCTGCGTCAGGCCGGTGGAAAGCGCCAGCTGCGTCAGACCGGCCACGTTGTTGACGCCGAGCTTCTTCATCATGGTCTTGCGATAGCTGCGCACGGTCTGCTCGCGGAGGTCGAGCAGAACCGCGATTTCCTTGCTGGTTTTTCCGTCCGCCACCAGTCGCAGCACCTGCACCTCGCGCGGCGAAAGCGATTCCAGCACTTTGGGGGTCTGGCGCGATTCCAGGTCGCCCTTCTGGATGCGCGTGAGCAGGCGGTCGGAGACTTGCGGGCTGAGATACATCCCGCCAGCCGCAACCATCCGCAGCGCCTCCATCAAATCGTTGTCGGACGCCCGTTTGAGAATAAATGCTCGAGCGCCGGAGCGCACCGCGCTTACCACGGACTGCTCGTCGTCATACATCGAAAGGATCACGACCTTGCAGTCGGGCTGATACCTCAGGATCTCGGCCGTGGTTTCCACGCCATCCAAGCCGGGGAGGCCAATATCCATGAGGACCAGGTGCGGGCGGAATTTCCTGACGAACTGAACGGCGTCGGTGCCGTTCTCGGCCTCGCCCGCCACGCGAAATTCATTCGACCGGTTCAGGATGGCCTTGATGCCATCGCGCATGATCTTGTGATCATCCACGAGCAGGACGTCGAATGGCATAACGGATGGAAACAATTGTACCCCTTCCCGTAGTGCATTCAAACGTCAGCCCTTGTTCGCGCGCAAGGGTGCGGATCAGCCGCATCGCGCGGGAACGCCCGGATTTACGCCCGTCATCGGCGATGCGGAGGACCAGCGGGCCGGCTCCACGCGCGGTAATATTCACCTGCGCGGCGCCCTTCTGAAGAGCTTGTTCCAGGGCCGCGCTGGCGGCTTCATAGAGCGCCGCGGCCACCTCCACCGGGACGGCGGTTGTCGCGGAATATTCCACAGCTACATGGCAAGCCGCGGATTGACGCTGGAATCCGTCCGTCTTGGCGAGCCGCAGCAAGGCTTGTTTCAGCCCGCCCCGATAGGCCGGCGAGGGGCACAACTCCTGGCTGAGATCCCGGACCTGGTTCAGCGTCTCTTCCAGCGTCCGTAACGCTTCGTCAATCCGCCCCGCGGCCTCGGGCAGGTCCATGCGAAGCAGTTGCAGCTGCATGCCCGCGGCCGAAAGCGAGGATCCGACGTGGTCGTGAAGCGCACGCCCGGCGCGAACCAGCGCGGCCCGCGCGTGGATATAACGCGCGGCCATCTCCTCGAGGTCGCTTTTGGCGGGCCTTTGGGTTTTGCTCCGGGTGAGCGCACGCCTGGGTCGGGGCATGAATCGAATTTAGCGCTTCCGTTTTACAACGCGCCGGGCGGCTGCGGCCACATCGCGCGCCAGCAGGCCGTACTTATCGAGAAGCTGCTCCGGGGTCGCCGACTCCGCGTAGGTATTCTGAATCCCGACGAATTCCATCGGTGCAGGGTGCGTTTCCGCGACCACCTGTGCGACGCGCACGCCCAACCCGCCGTCGGCCAGATGCTCTTCGGAAACTACAATCGCGCCGGTTTCACGCGCTGCCCGCGCAATGGCGTCGCGATCCAGCGGCTTCACCGTGTGGAAGTCAATAACACGGGCGGAAATTCCTTCGGCTTCGAGCGTCTCCGCCGCGCGAATCGATTCCGCCACCAGCAAGCCCGTGGCCATCAGCGTCACATCGGTGCCTTCCAGCAGCTCGATCGATTGCCCGATCTTGAACTGCTGGCCAGCCTCATAAACGCGTGCGACTTTGGGGCGCCCCGCGCGGATGAATACCGGCCCGACATGCGCCGCCGCCAGTTTGACCAGTTCGATCATGGAGGTTTCGTCAGCCGGGCAAATCACTGAGAATCCGGGCAGGGAGCAAGCCAGGCTCAAGTCTTCCACGCTCATCTGCGAAGGACCGTCTTCTCCAATCGAGATGCCGCTATGCGTGCCGACCACCTTGAGATTCACGTTCGGATACGCTGCAGTCACGCGCATCTGCTCAAATCCCTTGTTCAGGGCGAACACCGAAAAAGTGGCTGCGAACGGGATTTTTCCCGCGGACGCCAAGCCCGAGGCGATGGCCATCATGTTGGATTCCGCGATGCCGCATTCGATAAACCGGGCAGGAAATTCCTTCGCGAATCCGGCCGTGTATGTGGATTTGGAAAGATCCGCGTCCAATGCTACGACATCCGGATTCGTCCGTCCGAGTTCCACCAGCGCTTTGCCGAAGGCCTCGCGCGTCGCTGCTCCCAGCGCAAGGGCGTATTTCGTTTTCGCAGGCATCAGGCCAGCTCCTGGAGTGCTTTGGCGCACTCGTCGCGGGTCGGCGCCGTGCCGTGGAACTTGGGATTATTCTCCATGAACGACACACCCTTCCCTTTAATGGTGTGAGCGAGGATGCAAGTGGGCCTGCCTTTTTCGGCGGACGCCTCACCGAACGCACTTTGCAGCGCCGCGATGTCGTGCCCGTACGCCTCGACGACGTGCCATCCGAAGCCGCGCCACTTGTCTGCCAGCGGCTCCAGACTCATGATGTCCTTGACGAAACCGTCCAGCTGGATCTGGTTGTAATCCACAATCGCCACCAAGTTATCGACCTTAAGAAAAGGCGCAGCCATGGCTGCTTCCCAAATCTGGCCTTCCTGAATCTCGCCGTCACCCAGAACCACGTAGGACCGCGATTTTCCGCCATTTAACCGGGCTGCCAACGACATTCCCAGCCCCAGCGAAAGCCCCAGGCCCAACGAGCCGGTGGAAGCCTCGAGCGCTGGCAGGAATCGCACATCCGGATGACCCTGGTAGATCGAACCGAGCTTGCGCAGGGTCATCAGCTGGTCTTTGGGGCAATAGCCGCACTCCGCCATGACGGCGTAGAGGATCGGGCAGCAATGCCCTTTCGAGAGGATAAACCGGTCGCGATCCGGCCACTTGGGGTTGTCAGGATCGTGGCGCAGCACATCGAAAAACAGCGTGGTCACGATTTCAGCCGCCGAAAGGGATCCGCCGGGATGGCCCGAGCCCGCTGCGGTGATCATCTCGATCGCCGTGCGCCGCATGCGTTTGGTGATCGCAGCCAGTTGAGCAACGTCACTGGTTTTTTGCATCGCTTCCTCAAATGTAGCAGGGCGTCATCCCTGCCGTGGGAAGCCGATCCGGCGTTTGGTCCCCGGCGGAGGGATCGCCTTCAGGTCGCTGATCTCATCGGCGAGTATCGTGATCACCGAATTCTGCCGGTTCTGCAGATCTTCGATTTTCTCGACGCGCGCGGCCAGCTCTTTGTGATTCGCGATCAACTCTCGCATCCGCACGAATGCGCGGATGATCAGGACGCTCATCTTGACCGCACGCTCGCTGGCTAACACAGCCGACAGCATTGCGACGCCGTGCTCGGTAAAAGCGTAGGGCAGGCTGCGGCGGCCGCCCCAACTTGAGGTCGCAATTTGCGACCTCAAGTTTTCTGCCTCGGCGGGCTTCAGTCGAAACATGAAATCTTTTGGAAACCGCCCGAGATTACGTTGCACTTGCTCATTCACGCGCTTCGTGGGCACCTGATAAAGCTCCGCGAGGTCAGCATCCAGCATGACCTTTTGTCCCCGGACCATGTAAATCCGCCGTTCCACGAGTTGCACTGGGACGGGGAGTTTGGAGGCGCTTGTTTTAGTTGTCTCTCGTAAAGAACGCATATCACCATAGTGATAAGCAGCGATAGGTTATCTCAGCTTTTATCGAGCCGATACCGCCATGTGCTAGCCTGACGTGTTCCATGACCGAGCCCGCGCGGACCTCCAACTCCATCCACATTTCTAACCCCATAAAGTGGATGATCTGCGCCGTCGCCTCGCTCGGCTTCCTGTTCGATATCTATGAAGTCTTGGTGGCTCCGCTGGTGTTGCAGCCTGCCGTCATGGAACTCGGCGGATTTGCTCCCGGCACGGCCGACTACCGCTACTGGACGGGGCTGCTGTTCTGGATCCCGCCGCTGGCCGGCGGCTTTTGCGGACTGTGGGGCGGCTACCTCGCGGATCGCTTCGGCCGGCGACGCATCCTGGTCTGGAGCATCCTGCTCTACACGGTATCGGCACTGTCCGCGGCGATGGCGACTCGCATGGAGACGCTGCTTCTGTTTCGCGCGCTGTGCTTTGCCGGCGTATGCGTCGAATTTATCGCGGCCGTCGCGTGGCTCGCCGAGTTGTTTCCCGATCCGAAAATACGCGAAGCCGTGCTGGGTTACACCCAATTATTCTCTTCGCTCGGCGGCGCCCTCGTCGCGGGCGCATTCTATCTTGCCAACCGCTACGGGACGAGTCTCCCGGCGATTTATGGCGCACACTCGGCGTGGCGCTATACGTTGATGTCCGGCCTGGCCCCCGCGATCCCGTTGATGCTCATCCGCCCCTTTTTGCCGGAGTCTCCCCAGTGGCAGCAGCGGCGATCGGAGGGGACGCTCCGGCGGCCCAGCGTCGCGGAACTCTTCCGGCCCGAGTTTCGCCGCAGCACCATCGTGACCGCCCTGCTGTTCGCCTGCGCGTATGGAGCCGCATTCGGGACCGTGCAGCAATCGCCGCAGATCGCCGCGGGACTTCCAGAGGTCCGGCTGTTGCCTACGTCCGAGCGCGGCCAAGCGACTGCCGGCACACAGACCATGCAGGAGTTCGGAGGGCTGGCGGGCAGATTCGCGATTGCCAGCTTGGGCTTGGTGATCGTCAGCCGCCGGGCATTGTTGCGTCTCTTCTTGATTCCCGGGCTGGTCGTCACCGCGGTCGTCTTTTTCTACACGGGAACAACGAATCTCGAACTATTCCGGATAGGCGTCTTCATTGCCGGATTTTTCACCATCGCGCAACTTACATTCCTGGGGAATTACATGCCGCGCATCTATCCTCTGCATCTGCGCGGGACGGGCGAAGGATTCGCGGCGAATGTCGGCGGGCGAATGCTCGGGACGTCGGCGTCTTTCGTTACCACGCATCTCGCGGCGGTCATGCCGGCGGCGTTACCGGGCGCACAATTGGCTTACGCAGCGGCCGTGGTGGGGGTCGGTGTTTATCTTCTCGCGCTGGTGCTCACGTTCTGGCTGCCTGAGCCCCCCGAAAAACTCCCGGACTAAGAGGTCGGCCGCCGGCCGGAGATTCCGAAAGCATCTTCCAGTGCCGCGCCCACCTGGAGCAAAGAGTCTTCCTGCTGCGGCGGAGCCACCAATTGCAGGCCGATCGGCAGGCCCGCGTCTGAAAATCCGCAGGGCAGAGCCAATGCAGGCCAGCCCAACACGTTGAACGGCCGTGCCAACCGCGTAGCTGCTATACGAACGTCTTCCGTCACCGAGCCGAAGGCGACAGTTGTCTCGCCGATTCCTGGCGCGGTGATTGCCGTCGCCGGCGTCATCAGACAATCGAGATGTTTCCAAATTTTCGAGAAGTCCCGTGCGAGCACGGTCCGGACGCGCTGCGCGTTCAAGTAATCGATCGCGGGAATCAGCCGGCCTTGCTCCACCAGCACCAGAACATCCCGGCCGATTTCGCTGCACCGGTCGACATAACGCGCCAGCAGTGCCGAAACCTCCGAAAGCTGCGTGATGCGTCCGACTGCGTTCAGCGCCTCCACGTCGGGAAGCTTTATCTCGGTCACGTGCGCTCCCAGCGCCGCCGCCGTCTGTACCGCGGCGCGAAATGACAGCATGACATCCGGGGCAATTCTCTCCACAAAGAAGTTTTCGGGCACCCCGATGCGCATTCCACGAAGATCGGCGTGGGCGGCAGGCACGTAGCCGCTCGAATGCTTAGCGACGTGGCTGAATCCGGCGGCGACATCTCGCACGCTACCCGCGAGGAGACCCGCGTGATCGAGCGTCAGACCCAGCGGCATCACGCCTTTCCGGCTCACGCGCTCATAGGTCGGCTTCAAACCGACCACACCGCAGAACGACGCCGGGATGCGAATCGATCCACCTGTGTCCGTACCCGTCGCGAGAGGAATGAGTCCCGCCGCTACCGCCGCAGCCGATCCGCCGCTCGATCCGCCGGGAATGCACTCCGGGTCCCATGGATTCCGAATCGCTCCGAAATGCGGATTATTCGACGTGATGCCGTACGCAAATTCGTGCATTCCGGTTTTACCAATCATGTTGGCGCCCGCGTCGTTCAACCGGTTCACGATTTCCGCGTCACGATCGGGCACGAAATTCTCAAAGATCCTGGATCCGCTGGTAGTCCGCACGCCGCGTGTAAAAATATTGTCCTTGTGCGCGATCGGGATGCCGTGCAGCGGCCCGCGATCGAGGCCGCGCGCAAGTTCGTCGTCCAATAACGCAGCGCGTGCGCGAGCCGCCGTTTCCGTGACTGTGAGAAACGCATTCAGGCGCGGATTCGCGCCCGCGACACGACGCAGCGTTTCTTCCGTTAGCTCGCCGACGGAAATCTTCTTGCCGCGCAAGGCCGCGCCGATCTCGCCTATGGTCACGCCTGTTCCTCCGGACCGTTCCAGAGAAGAGTCTCCGGCGGGACCTCGCGCTCCAGCACCCGAAGCGCGGCTTCCAGTTTCTCGAGCGCCGGGATCACGTCCGGCAGCAGGTCCTCGGGCACAGGCGGCTCGGCGGCCGCGGCCAATGCTTTCCAGTGAGTCACTACACAAATATACAAGTCGAAATATACAAGTCGTACAATCAAGATGATGCTGGCCGCCGACAAGCCCGTCGCCGCCGCGCCGCTGACCCAGCTCAGCGAAGAAGAATCCATGTTCCAGGCCTCCGTACGGCGATTCGCCGCGGAGCGCCTGGCTCCCCACGTTCGCTCGATGGATGACGCCGGCGTCTTCCGCAAGGAGCTGATAACCGAACTGTTCGAGCTGGGACTCATGGCCGTCGACGTCCCGGAAGAATACGGCGGACAGGGCGGCACGTTCTTTCAGACGATCCTGGCGATCGAAGAACTGGCCAAGGTCGACCCTTCGGCTTCGGTGATCGTCGACGTACAGAACACATTGTTCAACAACGCACTTGTGCGTTGGGCAAATGACGCCCAGCGCCGGCGCTGGCTGCCGCGCGCCGCGAAAGACGCGGTCGCCAGTTATGCGTTATCGGAAGCTGGATCCGGCTCGGACGCGTTTGCCCTCACGACGCGCGCCGTGGAGTCGGGAGAGGAATATCGTCTCACCGGACGCAAACTCTGGATCACCAACGCCGCCGAAGCCAATTTGTTCCTGCTGTTCGCCACGATTAATCCTGAGGCAGGATACAAGGGCATCACCGCATTTCTGATCGAGCGCAATTTCCCCGGGTTCACGGTCGGGAAAAAAGAAGACAAGCTGGGCATTCGAGCCTCTTCCACCTGCGAGCTGATCCTGGACGATTGCCGCGTGCCCAAGGACAACGTCATCGGTGAAGTGGGGCAGGGCTACAAGATCGCCATCGAGACGCTGAATCAGGGCCGCATCGGCATCGGCGCGCAGATGACCGGCCTGGCCGAAGGCGCGCTGGGCCATGCCCTCGATTACGCCCGCGAGCGCAAGCAGTTCGGCAAACCGATCGCGGAATTCCAGGGAGTACAATTCGAATTAGCGGAGATGGCCGTGGAAGTGGAAGCCTCCCGCCTGATGGTTTACAACGCGGCCCGGCTCAAGGATGCCGGACGGCCGTATCTGATGGAAGCCGCCATGTGCAAGTATTACGCCTCCCAGGTCGCCGAAAGGGTTGCTTCCAAGGCCGTCGAGGTATTGGGCGGCGTGGGCTTTACCAAGGATTATCCGGTCGAAAAGCTGTATCGCGATGCGAAGATCGGCCGGATCTATGAGGGCACCAGCAACATGCAGCGCTTGACGATCGCGAAGCAATTACTGGGTAACCGGTCGTAGCGATGCTCGTCTAACGAAGAAGGAGATTCCATGCGCATACTCGGGCTGATGATTCTGGGAACCGCCGGGTTTATGATGGCCGCGGACGCGCCCGAGCCTTCGCAGGCGCAGATCGACGAAATCATCCAGAAGTTTGCCGCCAAGGAAGCGGAGTTCGCCAAGGCCCGCGAGAGTTACACCTACCACCAGACCGCGCGGATTCAGGAGCTGGAACCGTCCGGAGCCACCAGCGGCAAGTGGGAGACGGTCTCCGATATTGTCTTCGACGGAGCCGGCAAGCGCAGTGAGAAAGTTGTTCGCGCGCCGGTCTCGACACTGCACAACATTTTACTGACGCCCGAGGATCTGGAGGACCTGCGCAGCGTCCAGCCGTTCGTGCTGACCACCGCCGAGCTGCCGAAGTACCTGATCCGTTACCTGGGCAGGGAGAAGCTCGATGAGATCGGATGTTATGCATTTGCCGTGAAGCCCAAAAAGGTCGATCCGGGCCAGCGCTACTTCGAGGGGATCGTCTGGGTGGACGATCGCGACATGCAGATCGTCAAGAGCTATGGCCGCGGCACAGGCGTTTTCAAGAAGAACAACGCCTATCCCAAGTTCGAGACTTACCGGGAACAGATCGACGGCAAGTACTGGTTCCCCACCTACACTATTGCCAACGCCACCCTGCACTTTCCCGAATTCGACCAGCGCATCAAACAAACCGTTCGCTACGAAGACTATAAGCAGTTTGGCGCCACCAGCAGCATCACTTTTGGCTCCGAGGTCGACGAACCTAAATCGGGGCCTGCTAAACAGGATAAGAAACCCGAGTCCCCGGCCAAGAAGCAATAGCCCGGCAGTCAGGGGTCCTACGGTAAACCCCTAAACTGCGCCTAAGAAACTGCCGATACAAGATATCGGCATGGTTGTCCACGTAGCCCCGACAAACGAATCGCAGGATGAGGGGAAAAGCGCCCCTGAGGCGGCTGAGCGGCCCCCACTCGATCAAATCAAAGGCGTTTTCCTGGCCAGCCTGAACCACGAAATTCGGACCCCCTTGAGCGGAATCATGGGCATGCTCGACCTCCTGCTCGAAACCGGCATCGACGAGGACCAGCGCGATTACCTGAACGCCGCCCGCTTGTGCGCCGAATCGCTGTCTGAGCTTCTCAATTCCAGCCTGGAATATGCGGCCCTGGAAGCCGGGCAGATCAGCCTGGAGGAGACGGAGTTCAGCGTGAAAGAGATGCTGGAGGCAGCCTTGGCCCAACAGCGTCCCAAGGCCGATATCAAGCAGCTCCAATTGAGGCTGACGCTGGAGGCCGGGCTGCCGGAGACTTTGATCGGTGACGCCTCGCGTCTGCGGGAGTTGCTGGGACATCTGGTCAACAACGCTATCAAATTCACTCACACCGGATCGATCGACGTGCGCGTCTCCATGAGGCGGACGCCGGATGTGCTGGTGGCCGAAGTGCGCGATACCGGGATCGGAATTCCCTCGGAGAAGCTGGGCAGCATTTTCGAATCGTTCCAGCCTGGGGAGAGTGGCCTGGCGCGCGCATATCCGGGGCTCGGACTAGGTCTGGCCCTGGCACAAAAACTGGCGACCGTGATGGGCGGACAGATTCTGGTCGAAAGCCAGCCTGGCGTGGGATCGACATTTACTCTTCAGGTCCCGTTGCGCCGTCCCGCGGCCACCGAAACGCCGCAGGCTCGTGTAGCCGACCTTGGTCCTGCCGTGCTCGCAGTCGAGGACGATCCCATTGGCATCACCGTGCTGCGGCACGTCCTGCAGAGGCGGCTCAAGAACGTGGACTGCGTCGCCTCGGGCCGTGAAGCGCTCGAAGCGGCAGCACGGAAACACTACGATCTGGTCCTCATGGATCTTCAGATGCCCGATATCAACGGTCTGGAGGCGGCCTCGAGAATCCGCCAGATGAACGGGTACAAAGACGTTCCGATTCTCGCCCTCACCGCGAGTTGTTCCGACCAGGTGCGCGAGCAATGCCGCGCCATCGGCATGCAGGCGTTCCTGTCCAAGCCCATCGATGCCAATGAGCTTTGGTCGGCGGTTTCCCGCTACCTCGGCCGCGAGATTCCCCGCCAGTAGCCATCGAAAGTTTCGCGCCCTGCTGCGTTGCGCGCGATAAAGTGCGAAGCGCACAGCGCAGGACGCGTTCCAATTCGCGGCAAAACAACGAAAGTTCGCGGCCTGCTGCGTTGTGCGCGATGAAGTGCGAAGCGCACAGCGCAGGACGCGTTCCAATTCGCGGCAAAACAACGAAAGTTCGCGGCCTGCTGCGTTGTGCGCGATAAAGTGCGAAGCGCACAGCGCAGGACGCGTTCCAATTCGTAGCAAAACAACGAAAGTTCGCGGCCTGCTGCGTTGTGCGCGATAAAAGTTGTTACGCTTGTTACTTGTCCGATCAAAAACTAAAGATCATCCCGCTAGGCGGCCTGGGCGAGTTCGGGATGAACTGCATGGCCATCCGCTACGGCGACGACATCATCGTAGTGGACGCCGGGATGATGTTCCCGGATGACGCGCTCCTGGGCGTCGACATTGTCACGCCCGATTTCGCGTATCTGGAGCAGAATGCGGCCCACGTTCGCGCCGTGATCCTGACCCACGGGCACGAAGACCATATCGGGGGCGTGCCGTTTCTGCTCAAGAAGATCTCCGTGCCGGTGTATGGCACCGCCTTCACGCTCGCTCTGGTGGAACGGCGTCTGGAAGAGCATCGCATGGCCGATGACGCCAAATTGAAAACCGTCAAGCCCGGCGACCGTCTGGAACTGGGACCTTTCTCGATCGAGTTCATCCACGTCACCCATTCGCTGGTGAGTTGCGTGGCGCTGGCCATCACCACGCCGCTCGGTGTGATCATTCACACCGGCGATTTCAAGGTCGACCCGACGCCCACGGATAACCTCCTGTTCGACCTGCACACCTTTGCCGAATACGGCAAGCGCGGCGTTCTGCTGCTGCTCTCGGATTCGACCAATGTGGATCGTCCAGGCTATACCGAAAGCGAGCGGGCGGTGGGGCCGCGACTCGAAGATTTGTTCGTGCGCTCGCCGCGCCGCCTGGTGATCTCCTGCTTCAGTTCGTCTATTCACCGCCTCCAGCAGATTCTGGATTTTGCGCACCGGTACGGCCGCAAAGTGGCATTCTTCGGCCGCAGCATGACCAATACCACAGAAATCGCGCACGATCTCGGGCTATTGACGATCCCGGATGGCGTGCTCCTTCGTCCTCAGGACGCGATGTCGCTGCCTCCGAACAAGGTCGTGGCCATGGTGAGCGGGACCCAGGGCGAGCCGATGTCGGCTCTGTCGCGCGTGGCGGTCGATAATCACAAGCATCTTTCGATCGAACGCGGCGATACGGTGGCGCTGAGCGCCCGCATCATTCCGGGAAACGAGAAGGGCATCTACCGGATGATCAACCACATCTCGCGGCGCGGCGCCGATGTGGTCTACGGCACCATGAACCCGCCGATTCACGTCTCCGGTCACGGCAGCGCCGAGGAGATGCGGCTGATCCTGAACCTGGTCCGGCCGAAATATTTCGTGCCGGTCCACGGCGAATACCGCCAGATGGCACGCCACGCCCAACTGGCCCATCATTTGAGCCACTCGGGCCTGAAAGAGACGTTCATCCTGGAATCCGGCAATACGCTGGAGATCGACGACCACGGAGCACGCAGGGGCGAGGATGTACCTGTCGGCCGCGTGTGCATCGATTCCGGCACTTTAGACGAAGTGGTCGAGGAATTCGTGATCCGCGACCGCCAGCATCTTTCTGAAGATGGATTCGTATTACCAATCATCGCTATCAACAAGAGCACGGGCCGCTGGGAAGGCCTGCCCGAAATCGTCAGCCGCGGCTTTATGTCCGCCGAGGATAGCGCCGAGGTTATGCAGGAAGCTCGCCAGGTGATCCTGAAGACCTTGGAATCCTCGACCGTCGAGGAGCGCGGCGATTGGGGCGTGATGCAGGAAAAGATCCGCACGGATCTGAAGCGGTTCCTGAATAAGCAAACCCAGCGACGTCCGCTGATCATGCCGGTGATCCTGGAAGTTTGAGCGGCGCAGACCGGCGCGAAAAACGGAGCGACAAAACGAACCCAAGAAGTGAATGAATCCAAAGGGCCAAGCATTTTGCGATTGTGCCTCCTCCCGGTTTTCATTCCCCTCGAGCTAGCGGAGCGGGGTCCAGTTCAAGTTTTGACCCAAACCCTATAATCCGTACCAAAGGAAACTGGAGGTATCGTAGGCGGTTGAGGGCCTCGAACGATCGACGAGGAGGTTCAACATGCCAAGGAAGGGACACAGCGAGGAGCAGATCATTGCTGCACTGAAGCAGTACGAGAGTGGGGATAAAGTGGCGGAGATCTGCCGCAAACTGGGGGTGAGCGAGGCCACGTTCTACACGTGGAAAAAGCAGTATACGGGACTGGGAGTGCAAGAGCTGCGCGAGCTCAGACAGCTGCGGGAGGAGAACGGCAGGCTGAAGCGGCTGGTGGCAGATCTCTCACTCGACCGGCAGATCCTGCAGGAGATCGTCTCAAAAAAGCTGTAAAGCCTCGCCAGCGATGCCGGCTGGCGAGGTGGGCCCAGGAGGCATACCAGATTGGGGCGCGGCACTCCGCGCGTTTGTTGCGGGTGCCGTGGACCACCCTGATCTACAAGAGCCGGAAGAAACCGCAGGAGCCGCTGCGCAGGCGTCTGCGTGAAATCGCGGCGACGTATGTGCGTTACGGCTATCGTCGTTTGACGGTGCTACTGAGACGCGAAGGCTGGAAGATCGGCGCCAAGCGGATCTACCGCCTCTATGACGAGGAGAACCTGAAGGTTCGCAGTGTGGAGCGCAAGAAAATCGCGCGGCGTCAGCGAGTTCCGCAGGCACAAGCTTCTGGGCCGAATCAGTGCTGGTCGGCGGATTTCGTCAGTGACAAGCTGACGGATGGACGGACCATTCGCATTCTCACGGTGATCGATCAGTTCACGCGGGAATGCGTTTGGCTGGAAGCCGATCGTTCGATGAATGGACCCAAAGTAGTCGCCGCCCTAACGCAGGCCATCACGGAACGAGGTGCGGGGCCACGCAGTATGACGCTCGACAACGGCAGCGAGTTTGCGGGACGGGCGATGGAGGCCTGGGCGATACAAACCGGCGTGCAGCTCCGCTTTATCCGGCCCGGACGACCCGTGGAGAACGGGTTCATCGAAAGCTTCAACGGGCGGTTGCGGGATGAATGCCTCAACGTCGAATGGTTCACGTCGCTCGAAGAAGCGCGCCGTGGGCTGGCGTTGTGGCGCGATCACTACAATCACCAGCGGCCGCACAGCGCCTTGGATGACCGGTCACCTGCAATGTTTGCCGCTCTGCACGGAATCCGGGGGAAGCGCTTCGCCCTGTTCGACGCCAATAAGACAAACGGCAAACCGCGTCAAGGGTTCGCTTCGCCGGCTGAGGCCGCCCTTGACCCGGTCCACCGTTTGTCTGAAGATACTGGATATCAGGGCGAAGCGCTTTCACGCATCGCTCAAACCAGAGACTCTCTACTGAGTATCTGGAGCAACTTTCAGGCCCGTCAAACGGGCTCCGGAGACCCTTGACAGCCGAAAATCCCAGTTTCGGTTGGTACGAATAGCGGGAGCGGGTCATTTTATCGCGTGCAAGAGCACAAGCGGAGCAATTAAACGGGGCAAGTGGCTGAAAAGCGGTGGGGAAGAAATTCTTAATTTGGCGTGGGAGATTTTCGAGAAGCTTACTGATCTAAGAGGACGACCTACCGGACCTCTGGACAGCAATTGAACGTAATTCAGGAACACTCCGCTTCACTACACCGCCTCGGATCGGTAAACACTAACGCGACAAGGCAGGAATGGCCAGGGGAGTCTCTATGGAACAGGCCCTATACGCAGATCAACGCCGAGAGTCCTCCCCAAATAGATGCACGCGTCCGCCATTTGGCCCAGTGTCACACTGCTGCCTTGATAAGCGCTGACCCACTCGCCATTGACGAAATTCTTCGCACTGCTGCCGAGAAATTCCTCAGCTGTAAAGTCCCGGAACGGCGACCTCTTTAACGACACGAGTACAGGTCGCACCGTCGTCTTCAACGCGTGCTCAAATTTGTCATACTCCGGGTAAGGTCCTCCTAGAGTGATCACTACAAAAGTTCGGCCAGGATAATCGGCCTCCAGCGTCTTGGTGATTCCGACAACACCGGGTAGGGAAGTCCGAAAGAGGTGTCCGGGCCCGTAGATGAGCAGCGCCTTGCCGTGCTTCTCAAGCACTCGCTCCTTCAGAATCGAGATGGCGGAAGTGTCGCGATCGATGTGGGACCCAGCAGGAGGATCGCCCGCGAGTACCCGCACTCGCGCGCCGGCGGGCAGCTTCTTGTTTACTTCCCGGACGGCTGCAAAAAAGTCCGCATAGAGCGGCGAGTCCCAAACCCCATTGGTCTGCGTTGTGGCTTTCCAAACCTGTTGAAGTTGCGCTAGCGGAACCTCTTCGCCCCGGATATAACGGTCAAGAGTCGGCTGTTGCGCGGTGCTCCCGAATTCCACCACGATGAAACGCACCCTTTTGGCGAAGGCGGTATTACGAACCAAGGCGATTCGGAGGTCGGAATCCAGCTTTCTCCAGTGGTCGTCGCCTAACGCAACAATGTCGGCATGATCAAACGCCGAAATCAAGGTCTTGACAATCCTGTCAGAACCCACGGTTTCATCGGGCAGGCGTATTCTTGACTGCTGCTGGCCAAGAATGCTTGCGCCAAACGGCAGTAAAAGTAGCCAAGCTTTCACTTTGCTCCAGTTTAACTGGTTACGGATCCAGATCCCGCCCGACGGCGCAGTGTAGAGCAAGGTTGCCCAACTCCCGGATCGGCAACCCGGAAGTTCTTTGGTTTGGGCTAAATGAATATCTTTTAATTAATATAAGCTGACGGCTCGCCCACTGAGGCCGAGTTGTTATAATCTGGCTATGTCCACCCCTTCGACTGCAGCGGGGAAGAAGATTATCTTGTTGCGTCCGCGAGGCTTTTGCGCCGGAGTGGTGCGCGCGATCGACGTCGTAAAGATCGCCCTGAACATGTATGGGGCTCCGATTTACGTGCGGAAGGAGATCGTCCACAACCGTCACGTCGTTGAGGAGCTCAAGGCGTTAGGGGCTATCTTCGTGGAAGAACTGGTCGAAGTGCCCTCGGGTGCGCGAGTCATCTTCAGCGCGCACGGGGTTTCCCCCGAAGTGCGGAACCAGGCGCGCCAGCGTAGCCTCAAGGTGATCGACGCAACCTGCCCGCTGGTGACCAAGGTTCATCTGGAGGCCGTGAAGTTCGCCCGGAAGGGCTTCACCATCGTTCTGATCGGGCACAAGGATCACGACGAGGTGATTGGCACGCTGGGCGAGGCTCCGGAAGCGACCGCGCTGGTATCGACGGTGGAGGATGTGGACCGTCTGGAAGTCGCCGATCCGGAGCGCGTTTCCTTCATCACGCAGACCACCTTGAGCCTGGATGAAACCCGGGACATTGTGGTGCGTCTCAAAGAGAAGTTCCCCAAGATTCAGGGGCCGGCCGCGCAGGATATCTGCTACGCCACTGAAAACCGGCAGGTCGCTGTAAAGGCGGTGGTTCCGCTGTGCGAGCTGCTGCTGGTGGTGGGTTCGCAGAACAGCTCCAATTCGCGCCGGTTAGTGGAAGTTTGCGAGAAGATGGGCGTACCCGCATATTTGGTTGACGATCTGACCGAGGTCCAGCAGCCGTGGCTGGAAAATATCCAGACGGTGGCGGTGACCGCGGGTGCATCCGCGCCCGAAAATCTGGTCGAGCAACTGGTCGAGTTTCTCCAGCACAGGGGCTTCGCCCAACTGGAGGAGATGGAAGTCAAGGAAGAGGACGTGCGCTTCAACCTGCCGGCCGAGCTGACGCGCACGGTGCAGTTACAAACTGTTGCCCGGGTATGAGCAGCCCCAGTCTGCAAATTGCGGACGCCCTTCTGCCAACGTCGTCGGCGACGTTGCGCCGCGCCGCCGATTACTTACTGAGCCGCCGGGCCGGTGAGGGTTATTGGTGCGGCGAACTGACCGCCGACACCACGCTCGAATCCGATTTCATACTGCTGGAGCTGTGGCGTCATCCGCCGCAGGATGGAGTTTGGAATCCGCCCTCGCGCGGGCTGATCGACAAGGCAGTACGCTCCATTCTGGCTCGCCAGTTGCCCGATGGCGGATTTAGCATATACGAAAAAGGCCCCTCCGAAGTCAGCGCCAGCATCAAGGCGTACGTTGCGCTGAAGCTTGCCGGACTCGATCAGAAGAATGCCAGCATCATTCGCCTGAGGGAGCGCATCCTCGCCCTGGGCGGCCTCCAGGCGGCTAACAGCTACGTCAAGATCAACCTCAGCCTGTTCGGCCTGTATCCGCGCGAGCACACGCCGTCGATTCCACCCGAGCTGAACCTGCTGGGCAACCTGATTTACGAAATGTCCTCCTGGACGCGCGCGATCGTCACGCCGCTGTCGATCCTGCACTCCATGAATCCTCAACGGCCGGTGCCCAAGGGATTCACCGTCGAAGAACTGTTCGTGCCGGGCGTCTCGCGAGCCTACATCGATCGCGAGAAGATCCTGAGCTGGGGTAATTTCTTCTTTGTAGCGGACCGGGTGTTGAAATTTTGGGAACGGCACGGATCGCGCAGCCTGCGAACGCGCGCCATCCGCCGCGCCGAGCAATGGATTCTCGCGCGAACGCGGCACTCTGACGGGCTGGGCGCGATCTACCCATCGATGATGTACGTGGTGATGGCTCTGGACCTGCTTGGGTATCCTCCGGATCATCCGGATGTTCAGGAAGCCACGCGCCAGTTCATGAACCTGATGATCGACGATCATCGCGGCTTCTTCTTCCAGCCCTGCTATTCGCCGGTTTGGGACACCGCCATCGCGGTTCACGTTTTGGGCGAATCCGGATGTTTGCCACAACACGCGTTGACGCCCGCGGCCGACTGGCTTCTCTCGAAAGAAGTTCGGCATAAAGGCGACTGGAGCATCAAGCGCCCCAACGTCGAACCGTCGGGCTGGTATTTCGAGTTCGCCAATGAGTGGTACCCGGACATCGACGACACCGCGCAGGTGCTGCTGGCCCTTTCGCAATCGGCTGCCTCGGACCCGGAGGCGCAGAAAGCCGCGCGCAAACGGGCGATCGACTGGCTGCTGGCGATGCAAGGCTCGGACGGCGGCTGGGCCGCGTTCGATGTCGACAACAACTGGAATTTCCTGAGCAGCGTGCCCTTCGCGGATCACAACGCCATGCTCGATCCCACCTGTCCGGATATTACCGGACGCGTGCTGGAAGCTCTGGCCGCGTGCGGCGTCCCGAACAGCCACGAAGCCGTGCGGCGCGGCGTGGCCTATCTTAAGAAGGCGCAAGAGTCCGATGGAAGTTGGTTTGGGCGCTGGGGTGTCGACTACATTTACGGCACGTATCTCGCGCTGCGCGGCTTGCAGGCCTCCGGCGAGAGCGATCGCGAGGCTTATATCCTCCGCGCGGGTGAGTGGTTGCGCTCGATCCAGAACGCGGATGGCGGCTGGGGCGAGAGCTGCGCCAGCTACAACAACCACACCTACACGCCTGACCACAGCACCCCTTCTCAAACAGCCTGGGCGGTGCTTGGGCTGATCGCCGGCGGCGACACCACCAGCAGCAGCCTCCACAAGGGCGTCGAATATCTGATCGAAACCCAGCGCAGCGAAGGCGGCTGGGATGAGGATTTGTCCACCGGCACCGGATTCCCGGGCGTTTTTTACCTGCAATACCATCTGTACCGGCATTCCTTCCCGGTCCTGGCGCTGGCGGCCTATCGTAAAGCCAGAGGAGCAACCCAGTCATGAGATTTCCGATTTCCCAGGCGGCCAGCATGGCGACCTATATCGCCAAGAACAAGCTGCGGCCGCGCCCGGAGTGGCAGAAGAACCTGGGCCATACCGAGGATGCCAAGAATCCCTTCCGCATCGTGCATGCGCAGATTCCTGCCGCGCGCGCGGATCGCAAACCGCATCCGATGTTGAGCAAGCGTTTTCCGCTGGTCATGATGCTGGAGCCGCTGCACGCCTGCAATCTCACCTGCACCGGCTGCGGGCGTATTCGCGAATACGAAACCTCCATTAGCTCGCGACTTACTTTGGAACAGTGCCTGACGGCCGTCGATGAGTGCGGCGCTCCGATGGTCTCGATCTGCGGCGGCGAACCGTTTCTATATCCTGAACTGCCCCAACTCTGTCAGGAGATTCTCAAGCGCGGCAAGTACATTCAGTTGTGCACCAACGGCATGTTCATCGCCAAGCGGCTCAAGGAATTCGCGCCGGATCCGGGCCTGGTCCTGAACGTTCACCTGGACGGCATGGAGAAGAATCACGACCTGGCGGTGGAACGTCCGGGCGTGTTCAAGGCCGCCATCGAGGGGATTCGGATCGCCAAGGAAAACGGATTCAAGGTGTTCACCAACACCACGGTCTATCGCGAAACCGATATGAACGAGATCGAGGAGCTGTACACGTTCCTGGCTCAGTTCAAGGTGGACGGGCACACTATTTCGCCGGCCTACGGATATTCCTCGGTGAACGACCAGGAAATCTTCATGACGCGCGAGGACATCTACGAGAAGTTCAAGGACATCGACAAGATCGCCAAGCGCTTCCCGCTGGTTTCGTCGCCAGTGTACATGGACTTTCTCAAGGGCGATCGCGATCTTCCCTGCACCGCCTGGGGCAACCCGACTTACAACGTCAAGGGCTGGAAGGGTCCGTGTTATCTGATCACGGATGCGCACCATGAGACCTTCGAAGATCTGATGACCAAGACGCCCTGGGAGAATTACGGCTCCGGCAACGATCCGCGCTGCGACCAATGCATGGTGCATTGCGGCTACGAGCCTTCCTCGGCTTACGGCATCAACGCCAAGCTTAGCGATCCGTTCAAGACGCTGAGCTGGCTGCTGGGCTGACGGGTAAGGCTGTGCGCGTCTGTGAAACCCACCCTTGTCACAGGAGCCACCGGCTTCGTCGGCTGGCACGTAGCACGGGCGCTGCTCAATCGCGGCGATTCCGTACGGGCCCTGGCGCGCGAACCCGTAAAGCTGCGAGAGTTGCCTGGAATCGCGCCGATCCAAGGTGACCTGCGCGATCCCGCATCTCTGGAACGCGCCGTCGAGGGCTGCGGAGTGGTCTACCACGTCGCGGCGGACTACCGCTTATGGACCCGCGAGCCTGATGAAATGTACAAGTCGAACGTCGAGGGTACCCGGGCCATGCTCGAAGCTGCGCGCCGCGCCGGCGTCGAGCGATTTGTGTATACCAGCACGGTTGGCTGCATCGGAATCCCTTCGGACGGCATCGGGGATGAGAGTGTGCCGGCGCATCTCGACCAAATGCAGGGTCCCTACAAGCGATCGAAATTCCTGGCCGAGCAAGTGGCGCTGGAATTTGCGAAAGAGGGCTTCCCGGTGGTGATCGTTAACCCCACTGCGCCGGTGGGCGACCATGATTTCAAACCCACGCCTACCGGCAAAATCATCGTCGATTTCGTGCGCGGGGCGATTCCTGCTTTTGTGGACACGGGCCTCAATGTAGTAGACGTGAGGGACGTGGCCGGCGGCCATCTGGCGGCGTGCGACCAGGGAGCGCCGGGAGAGCGCTACATCCTGGGCTCGGAGAATCTGACGCTTCAGCAAATCCTGGCGGCTCTGGCGGGGATTCTCGAGCGGAAAGCGCCCAGCGTGCAGATTCCCTACGC
This sequence comes from Bryobacteraceae bacterium, assembly GCA_036003585.1. GTDB lineage: Bacteria > Acidobacteriota > Terriglobia > Bryobacterales > Bryobacteraceae > Palsa-187. Next base: position 311,916 of record DASYSG010000019.1, read on the forward strand.
CCTTGCGTACGCGGCGGGAGTCGCATCCACGGCGTGGGCGGGAGTGACCGGGAAAGAGCCGCGAGCGCCGCTGGATGCGGTACGCATGTCGAAAAAGAAGATGTGGGTGCGTCACGACAAGGCCGCACGTGCGCTGGGGTATTCCCCAGGGCCCGCGGCAGACGCCCTGCGCCGGGCTATAGTCTGGTTTCAGGAGAATGGTTATTGCTGAGGGCATGGATCCAGCAATGACCACCTGGCTGATGGTTGCGGCAGAGGCGCGCGAGTTCGAAGGAATCCTGAAGCGCGCTGACGACATTCGCGCTCTGCCCTGGCAGGGAGCCGCATTTTCGCGCGAAGCCGCGTGGAAGAACAGCCGCTGGTTCCTGATCGCGAACGGTCCAGGACCGAGGCTGGTGGAGCGCGCGCTCGAACAGAAACACGACGTCGACCGGATCCTGAGTATCGGATTCTGCGGGGCCCTTGACCCGGCGCTACGGATTGGTGATATCGTCATATCGGGTGAGGTTCCAACAGTTTTAGGAGCGTCGTTTGTGCAGGGCGACGTGATATCCGTAGATCGGGTGGCGTTCACGGCCCGGGAGAAGTGCGACTTGCGGAGGGCCACGGGTGCGGCAGTAGTCGAGATGGAATCTGCCGCGGTCGCGCAAAAGGCGCGGGAGTGGGATGTCCCGTTTGGATGTGTTCGCGTGGTATCCGACATCGCTGGGGAGGATCTTCCGCTGGATTTCAATCGGTATCGTGATGCGGATGGACGCTTCGAACGGAGTCGCATCGCCCTGGCGGCCCTGGGGCGTCCATTTACGGTATTGCCCAGGCTGGTTCGGCTGGACCGCGATTGCCGCCGGGCTGCGGAACGGTTAGGAGAGTTTCTTGCCAACTGCGAAAATTAGCGTCGCTGAGAATCCGGTGGTCACGCGGCCGGAGACAGCTTCAACCATGCAGGCTGCGGTGTATCGCGGCTCGGGACGCGTGGAAGTGGAAACGATTCCCGTTCCGGAGATCGGTCCGGGCGAGATGCTGATCCGGGTGGAAGCGTGCGGCATCTGCCACACCGATCTCAAGAAAATCGCGTATAACCTGCTGGAGCCCCCGCGCGTCTACGGCCACGAAACCGCGGGCGTGGTGGCGGCCGTGGGTTCCGCCGTGAGGCGTTTTCATCCCGGCGACCGCGTGGTGGTGTTTCATCACATTCCGTGCGGCGAATGTTTCTATTGCCGGCGCAAATTGTTCGCGCAATGCCCGGTGTACAAGAGGGTCGGCGTGACGGCCGGATTTGAGCCTGCCGGGGGCGGCTTCGCGCAATATGTTCGCGTGATGGACTGGATTGTCGAGCGCGGCGTCGAGAAAATTCCGGATGGCGTGAGCTTCGATCAGGCGTGTTTTGTGGAGCCAGTGAACACCTGCCTCAAAGGCTTCAAGCAAATCGATCCTCAGCCGGAGGATGTGGTCGCGGTGCTGGGACAGGGCCCCATCGGGCTGATCTTCACGATGATGGCGTTGCGGACCGGCGCCAGCGTGATCGTCACCGATAGCATGACCAGCCGCCGCGGGCTGGCGCTCAGTTTGGGCGTCGAAGAAGCTTTCAATCCGCGCGATGAAGATCTGGACGTACGGGTCAAGAGCATGACTGGCGGACGCGGCGCGGACCTGGTGATCGTGGCCGCTTCCGCGCCGGGCATCGTGCAGCAGGCCGTCGCCTGCTCGCGTCCCGGCGCACGAATCCTGCTGTTTGCCCAAACCTCGCACCAGGAGCGCATCGAAGTCTCCGGCGCGGATATCTGCGTGGGAGAACGCGCGCTTTTCGGCTCTTATAGCGCCTCCGTGGATCTCCAGAAGGAATCCGCGGACCTGGTTTTTAGCGGCGCTCTGGCAGTGGAAGACCTAATTACCCATCGGGTTCCATTAAATGATATTCATAGCGGCATTGAGCGCGCTCTGCACCCGGATGAGGTATCGTTAAAGGTAGTAGTCCAGCCACAAAAATGAGTCCAGACACACAGCGGATGAGCGCGGCCGTGCTGTATGGCAAGGAGCAGCTGCGGATCGAACGAGTGCAGGTTCCCAAGTTGGAACGCGGCGACGTGCTGGTGCGCGTGCGCGCCGCCCTGACCTGCGGAACCGACGTTAAGGTATTCCGCCGCGGCTATCACGCGAAAATGATCCGGCCGCCGGCGTTATTCGGCCATGAATTGGCTGGAGACGTGGCAGCCGTGGGAAGCGACGTCGCGGGTTTCCATGTGGGCCAGCGTGTGGTGGCTGCAAATTCGGCTCCTTGCGGCGCCTGCTACTATTGCGAGCGCGGACAGGAAAATCTGTGCGAAGACTTGTTGTTCAACAACGGGGCTTACGCGGAGTACATACGGATTCCGAATCGCATCGTCGAAAAGAACCTGCACGAGATTCCGGCGCACGTCAGCTATCAGGACGCCGCGCTGGTGGAGCCCCTGGCGTGCGTAATGCGCGGCCTGGAAGAGACCGGCGTCAAACCCGGCGACACCGTGGCGGTCATCGGACTGGGTCCCATCGGGATGATGTTCGTGCGCCTGGCCAAGGCAGTCTACAACGCGCGCGTCATCGCCATCGGACGGCGGCGCTCGCAACTCGATCGCGCGGCCGGGATGGGCGCGGATGAGGTGGTGCTGAACGAGGAAGGCTCGGACGTCGTTACCCCGGTGCACAAGCTGACCGGCGGACGAGGCGCCGATATCGTCATTGAAGCGGTAGGGCTGCCCGAAGTCTGGCAGCTCGCCATCAAGCTGCTGCGGCGCGGAGGCGTGGTGAATTTCTTCGGCGGCTGTCCGGAAGGCACCGATGTGCCCGTGGACGCCGGCCTGCTGCACTACTCTGAGCTAACGCTCAAGGCCAGCTTCCATCACACGCCGGCATTGATCCGCCAGGCGCTGGATATCATCAGCCGCGGACGGGTGACCGCACGCGATCTGGTAAATCGCGTGGAGCCGCTCTCGAATTTACTCGAAGTGATGCAGCACCTGATGAGCCACAACGGCCATCTGAAGACCGCCATCATTCCGTAGAGGAGCCGCTGGCTCAGTGTTTCCCGCCACATTCCTGCATCCGGTTCCATTCCTGGCTTCTCGGCAGGCGATGGAACACGTCTGGTCGCCTGAGGAATCGCGAGCTTACACACACTGGCTGGCGACGCACCACTACGAGAATTTTCATGTGGTGAGCCTGCTGCTGCCCAAGCGCCTGCACCAGGATTTCTACAACGTCTACTCGTTCTGCCGCTGGGCCGACGACCTGGGCGACGAGATCGGCGATACGGCGGAAAGCCTTCGATTGCTGGCCTGGTGGCGCAGCGAACTGCAAGCCATGTGCTCGGGTCAGGCCAGGCATCCGGTGTTCGTGGCGCTGGCAGGAACGGCCCGCGAATTCTCGCTTCCCGTCACCTTGTTCGACGACCTCATCCAAGCATTCGAGCAGGATCAGACCGTCACGCGCTATCGCAACTTCGAGGAGCTGTTTCAATACTGCCGCTATTCCGCGAACCCGGTGGGACGCCTGGTGCTGGGGCTGTGCGGATATCGCGACGCGGACCGGCACGCGCTTTCCGACGCCACCTGTACCGCGCTGCAACTTGCCAATTTCTGGCAGGACGTCACGGTGGACCTGCAAAAGGACCGGGTGTATCTGCCCCTGGATTTGCTCGAGTCGCACGGCTATCCGCTGGAGGCGCTGTTCGCGCGGAAATTTGACCAGCGCTTTCGCGCAGCCATGCAGGAAGCCGTGAACATCACGCGCGATCTTTTCATACAAGGCCTGCCGCTCGCCGATTCCGTCGACCGACGCCTGGCGATCGACCTGGAGCTGTTCAGCCGCGGCGGCCTGCGGGTTCTCGAAAAGATCGAGCGTCAGGATTACGATGTGCTTGGGTCCAGGCCGGCCATTTCCAAACTAGAGCGTGTGGGGCTGTTGCTGGGCGCACTCACGCGGCGGACGTTTTACAAGGCAGCCTGAATGACGGTCGAGGAGTCCTACGCCTTCTGCGAGCGGGTGGCGCGTACGCAGGCCAAGAATTTCTATTACTCATTTTTGCTGCTCTCCCGGCCGCAGCGCCAGGCCATGTGCGCGATTTACGCATTCATGCGCTACTGCGACGATCTCAGCGACGCGGAAGGCATCAGCGACCGGGCAGGCGCCATCGCGCGCTGGCAGGCCGATCTCGATGCGGCGCTAGCCGGCAGCGTTCCCGAGAATCCCGTGTGGCCGGCGTTCTCCGATGCGGTCGCGCGCTACCGCATCCCGCACGAATATTTCCGCGCCATGATCCGCGGGGTCAGCTCGGATCTGGAACCGCGCCACATCCAGACGTTTCCGGAGCTGTACGATTATTGCTATCACGTCGCCAGTGTGGTGGGCTTGACGATCGTCCACATTTTCGGGTTCGAGGATCCCCAGGCGCTCCAACTGGCGGAGCGGTGCGGCGTGGCGTTCCAGCTCACCAACATCCTTCGCGACGTGCGGGAGGATGCCGAGCATGGCCGCGTCTATTTGCCCTCCGAGGATCTGGAACGCTTCCGCGTCGACCCCCAGGAACTGGCGGGCGCAGCGATCTCGCCGGCTCTGTGCAGCCTTCTGGCGTTCGAGGCGGAGCGGGCGCGGGCCTACTATGAGGAATCCACGCCGCTGATGGAAATGGTCGATGGCGGAAGCCGCGCATCGCTCAAAGCCCTGATCGGGATATACTCGCGCCTGCTGGAGCGCATCTCCGATTCGGGATACGACGTGCTTCGGGCGCGCGTCCGCGTTCCCGCGTGGGAAAAACTCTGGATCCTCGCGCGCTGCGCGATTTAAAGTGTCCGTGCGCTACTTGAACACCCAACGCACGCCGGCTTGCGGACCCCACAGCGTGCCGCTGAGATAGGTGTCGCTCTTGGGCGAAGTCCTGAAGAGCAGGAATTTCCCGCCTACGAAGATTTCGATGCTGCCGAGGCGGACGATCGCATCGGCCTCTGAGTCAGCGATTGCCGAGCGATGCGGAAACATCATCCCGGATCCCCGCAACTCCATACGGAAGTGCTGGGACGCCACATATTCCAGGCCCAAGCCCACGGCCGGGAGCAGAACTCGCTGGCTCTGCGAAAGCGGCTGATCGGGCGCGGCGGCGGTAGCGATCACGGTAGGTTTGACCTGTATGTAGTGAAACTCCCACAACGTCTTGACACGGAATTTCGCATCCGGCGGATTTGGATAACTCAGATAATTCCAGGACACCTTGAGATGGCGCAGGGTGTAGTCCATGGCCAACGGCTCGCCCTGTGCGATGTTTCCACCAAACAGACCCAGATCCGTGGGAGCCGGAGCGTTACCGTGATCGGAAACCGTCAGGAAAGAGAAGTCGAGACGTGTGGATCCCTTGGTGGGAATCGAGGCCACGAGGCCGTAGGAACGCGATGGTTTTCGCGGAAGCTGGAGTTCGTGAGGCGGAGGCAGGATGGCCTGGGTTCCGGCGTGCAAGGAAGGACCGCCGCCGGCCACCCAATCGAACAATCCAACCGAAAGCATCCGCTCGATGGTGTCGGTAGTCTGCGCCTGAGCCGGGGGCTTCGCGGGAGACTGGACTTCAGCTTTGGCCGGGGGCGGAACCGGCGGCTCACTCTGGGGCTTTGGCGGGAGTGTCTGGGGCGGCGCAGCAGGCGTCTGCGGGGGAACAAGCGGCGGGGCCGCACCGGGCTGCTGCTGACCGGCTAATCTCGAACACGTCATTATCGCTAACGACATCGATAGCGACACACACCCCATCACCCGGCATATTCTGCCTGTCAAATTCACAGTTTCCTCATTCCCCTCTGCGCGCGAACGGCCCTCTGGGAGCCAACCTAGAGGATAACCGCCGCGGGGCAGAGGTTCAACATTTGGCGCTTCCCGGCTTACACTATTCGTGTGATCCCGCTGTTTCTGGTCCGGTTCGGCGTCCGCTGCCTGGTCGCGGCTTTATACCGCGTCCGCGTGCTCGGCTCCGGCCATGTTCCGGCGCAGGGCGGCGCTCTGCTGGTCTCGAATCACGTTTCCCTGATGGATGGTTTTCTGGCCGGATGGGCCGCGCGGCATCGCCATGTGCGCTTCATGATCTGGCGGCCCTATTACGATCATTGGGCGTTCCGCGGAGTGCTCCGCGCATTGCGAACGATCCCCGTGGACCTGGGCGGGCCGCGCGCGATGACCGCCGCGATGCAAGCTGCCCGGCGGGAGCTTGAAGCGGGGCACGTGGTGTGCATCTTTGCCGAAGGGTCGGTCACGCGCACCGGCAATCTCCTGCCGTTCAAGCGCGGGATGGAGAAGATTGTCGCGGGCCTGGACGTTCCGGTGATCCCGGTTCATCTCGACCGGGTGTGGCACAGTATCTTCAGTTTCGCGGGCGGCCAGTTCTTCGGGAAGACGCCGCGCCGCTGGCCGTACCCCGTCACCGTGTCCTTCGGAGCTCCTCTGCCGAAGCCCGTCACTGCCTGGGCCGCGCGGCAAGCCGTCGAGGAGCTCGGAAGCGAGGCTGCCGAACTCACGCGCGAACGAGGCGCGACGCTTCCTGCCCGCTTCGTTCGACAGGCGCGACGCCACTGGAGCAAGTTCGCGATGGCCGATTCTACCGGGCGCGAATTGACCTACGGCCGTGCGCTTACCGCTGCTTTGTTACTCGCGGCAGAGGTCCGCCGCAAGGCGGACTCGCAGAAAATGATCGGATTGCTGCTGCCCGCGACTGTGGGCGGAGCGCTGGCGAACCTGGGCGTGTCGCTGGCGGGCAAAGTTCCGGTGAATCTGAACTTCACCGGCGGTAAGGAGGCGATGGAGTACGCCACGGCGCAGTGCGAGATCCGGACCGTCATCACTTCGAAGGTTTTCCTGGCGAAAGCGAAACTCGAAGCTCCCGCAGGCGCTGTCTACCTCGAGGACATCATGGCGTCGATCGGCAAGGCGCAAAAAATCCGCGCGCTGATCAAAGCGCGGCTCGCGCCAACGGCCTGGCTGACGCCCAAGGGCGATCCCAATGACCTCGCCACCGTGATTTTTTCGAGCGGCAGCACCGGAGTGCCGAAGGGTATTATGCTGTCGCACTTCAACCTGGCGACGAACGTGGATGCCGTTCTGCAGATCTTTTCTCTGGATGAACGCGACCGCATCATCGGCGTGCTGCCGCTGTTTCATTCCTTCGGCTTCATGGCCACGATCTGGCTGCCGCTGTTCGCCGGCGCCGGAGTGGTCTATCATCCCAATCCGAACGACGCGAAGGTCATCGGCGAACTCATTCATAAACACCACGGAACATTTCTGCTTTCTACTCCCACCTTTTGTGGAACGTATATGCGCAAGTGCACGCGGGAACAATTTGCGTCGCTGCGCTTCGTCGTGGTCGGAGCCGAAAAACTCCGCGAGCCTCTGCGCAAGGAATTTGAGGAGATGTTCGGCATCGACCTGCTGGAAGGCTACGGCATGACCGAAATGTCTCCGGTGGTGGCGGTGAACACACCGGGTTTTCGGGAGGGCAAGGAGATTCAGATCGGAACGAAGCACGGCACCGTGGGGGTGCCGATTCCGGGAGTGGCGGTGCGGATCGTAGATCCCGACACCATGCAACCGCTTCCGCCGGGCCAGGAAGGCATGCTGCTGGTAAAAGGTCCCAACAAGATGCTGGGATACCTGAACGACCCCGCGCGGACGGCGCAGGTCTTTCACGGCGGCTGGTACATCACCGGCGACATGGCGAAGGTCGACGATGACGGGTTCCTGGCGATCACGGACCGGATATCGCGCTTCAGCAAGGTCGGCGGCGAGATGGTTCCGCATTTGTTGGTCGAGGAATTAATCAGTAAGGCTTGCGGTGACGCTCCTTGCGCGGTCACTGGTCTTCCCGATGAGCGCAAGGGCGAGCGGCTCGCCGTGCTGTATACGGATCCTGCGATCACGCCCGAGGAACTGTGGCACCGTCTTTCGAAGACCGACCTTCCCAAGCTGTGGCTGCCGAAGCTCGAAAATATCCATCACGTGGACGAGTTGCCCGTGCTGGGCACCGGCAAGCTCGACCTGCGGCGGGTGAGAGCGCGGGCGCTGGAGCTGGCGAACGCGCCTACCGAGCCACGAACGTAATCAAGCAGGTTTACTCCGATCGCAACGTCACCGCTGGGTCGACGCGGACTGCTCTCCGTGCCGGCAAGTAACTGGCGAGGAGTCCCGTCGCGAGCAGGACCGCAGCCGTTGCGCTGATCGTCAACGGATCGAACGCGCTCACCTGGAACAGCTGGCTTTCCAGGAATCGTCCGGCCAAGGCTACGCCGACGATGCCGATGGCCACGCCGATCGCCGCCAGGCGGAATCCTTGCCCGACGACCAGTTTCAGAACTGACCGCCGCTCGGCGCCCAGGGCGATGCGGATTCCAATCTCGCGTGTGCGTTGCGCGACCGAGTAGCTGATCACACCGTAGAGTCCCAGCGCCGCCAGAAACAAAGCCGCTGCCGCGAAGAACCCGAGCACTCGCAGCAGGAAGCGGCGCGGCGCCAGCGAATTGCCGACCATGGCGTCCATCGATTTGATATTGAACAACGGAAGACCCGCGTCTGTCTCCCGTACGGCATCGCGAATCACTCCCGAAAGCAGGGCCGTATCGCCAGAGGTCTTCACCGCGATGGATCCGAACGGCATTGGATTTTGCAAGATACTGACGTACAGCACCCCTTCATCCGAGTCACTGGCCAGATCTGACTGCATCACATGCCTGACGACGCCCACGATCCTCAGCACGCCCTCTCCCGAGGTCGGTTCCACGCGCTTATCCAGCGGATCTTCATTCGGCCAATACCGCTGGGCCAGCCTTTCGTCGATCACGGCCACGGGCTCAGTTCCCATGCGGTCCAGGTCAGTGAAGAAGCGGCCCTGCTTCAACGGGATTCCGAAGGTATTGAGATATCCGGGTGTCACCCACCGCCGCTCGGCGTGCGGACCAGGCTCCCCCCGCGCAAACGTCCTCCCAACGATCCCGAATGAGCCACCCTCGAATTCGCTACTGAATGGAATCGGCATGCCGATGGCAGTCGCCGTAACGCCGTTCGCCTGGGTTAGCCGCTCCAGCACGCTCCGAATGAAGATTGCCTGGGCTTTGCCGTCCGCGTAGGTTTGCGCGGGCAGCGCGAAGGACGCCGTCATCACGCCTCGCGGCTCGAAGCCTGGACTGATTTCTTCCAGCCGCGCGAAGCTCCGCAAGAACAACCCGGCCCCTATCAGCAGCACGAGTGCCAGTGCAGACTCCACGACGACCAGGCCCGAACGCAGGCGTTGGCGCTCCCCGCCAGCCAAGGTTCGTCCGCCGCTCTGCAGTGTGTCGTGCGGATCCAACTTGGATAGTTGCCATGCCGGAACAAGACCGAACAAAACTCCCGCAACCGAAGTCGCCAGGACTGCAAACGCCAGGACGTAGACATCCAGCCGCGCATCCAATCCAGCCACCGCGTTCTCTGGGGCCAACCGAAGCAGCAGGCCCGCCGTCGACTGCGCCATCGCGACACCCACCACGCCTCCCACCGCCGTCAGCAGTACGGTCTCCGCCAGTCCTGCGCGCATCAATCGAGCGCGCGTTGCGCCTAAGGCAGCGCGCACCGCGAGTTCGCGCGCTCGCGTCGATGTGCGCGCCAGCATCAGCCCCGCGATATTCGAACATGCGATCAACAGCACGATTCCCACCGCGCCCAGCAGGATCAGCACCGGAGTCTTGGCCGCGCCTGCGCGGGCGTCGCGAAACGGCATGGTCAGTAAGCCCCAGCCAGCATCCGTAATGTCGCGCTTGGCCTCTGGCGCAAGCTGCTCCCGTACACGGCTCACCAGTGTCTTCAGGAAGACGTCCGCTTGCGCCGGCGGCACGTCCGGCCGCATGCGCGCGGCAATCCCCAGGTTCTCGTTGAACCAGTTTTGCGGCCCGAGTTGGTCCGTCGCCAACGCCAGCGGCACCCATAAATCCGCCGAGGTGGGCCAGCGGAAATCGCGATTCATCACGCCGATAATCTGGTACGGTTGCTGGTTTAGCTCGATGGATCGCCCGATTACTTTCGGGTCCCCGCCGAACAGCCTCAGCCAAGCGCCATGGGCGAGCACCACCACGCGGTTCGCATGGGGCTGATCTTCCTCCGGCGTAAACACGCGTCCCAGCTCCGGCCGTGCGCCAAAGACGTCGAACCACTCGGCCGAGACCGCGCCGCCCGGCAGTCTCTCGGGAACCTGTTGGCCTCCGTAGTTGAAGCTTTGTTCCTGCCACGCCGCGGCATGCTCGAACACGTCCTTCCCGTTGCGCATGGCGTCGAGCGCCGGCGGCGCGGCAACCTCGAAATTCAGCTTCAGCTTGTCGTACTTGGTTCGCAGCACCACGATCCGCTCGGGGTGCGAGACCCCCGGCGGGTGCAGCAACACCTGATTGACCAGGCTGAAGATGGCGGTGTTCGCTCCGATGCCCAAAGCCAGCGTGAGTACGGCAACGATCGTAAAACCGGGACTCTTGCGCAGCCCCCGCGCGGAGTAGCGAAGATCGGCGAAAGTCGTCTCCAACCACGGCAGGCCGCGCTGGTCGCGATAACTTTCCTTGAAGGACTCAAGCCCGCCGAACTTGAGCCTTGCTTGACGGCGAGCTTCCTCGGACGGCATGCCCGCGCGGAGATTGTCGTCGATCTGCATCTCGATGTGCGACTGGAGTTCCTGGGACAGCTCCGATGGTTCGCTCGAGAGCGATCCCAGCAGACGCTTCCAGGCGCGTCGTAACGCCTTCATGCGGACTCCCCTCTCAGGGCCGAGAAGCGCGCCATGATGTCGTTGGCCCGCTGCCATTCACGCTCCGCGGCAGTCAATTCCTTCTTGCCCGCCTTGGTGATCCGGTAGAACTTGGCCTTGCGATTGTTGTCGGAAACGCCCCACTCCGAATCGATAGAGCCTTCCTGCTCCAGCTTCAACAGAACGGGGTATAGCGTGCCGTGATTGATGGACAGCAGGTTTTCACTGGTCTGCTCGATCCGCCGCGCGATGCCGTAGCCGTGCAGCGGGCCCAGGGCGTTGAGCGTTTTCAAAACCATCAGGGCCAGCGTGCCCTGCCAAACGTCACTCTTTTGTTCCATGCTCCTATTGGGTTCCCAGAGGAAGCATATCACTGCTCTTGTGGGAAAGCAATAGGAGAAAGATTAAAGGAGGGCGCTACTCGTACCGGAGGGCTTCGACCGGATCCAGACGCGCGGCCTTGCTGGCCGGCCAGATACCGAAGAACACGCCGATGCCGACGCTGACCACGATCCCCAGGACCACGGCCCACAGGGGCACCAGAGTCGGCAGATTCGGCAGGAAGAAGCGGGTGATCATTGAGACCGCCCAGCCGAACAGCATGCCGATGAACCCGCCCAGTCCGGTCAAAACCACGGCTTCGGTCAGGAACTGGAGGATGATGTCGCCGCGGCGCGCGCCGATGGCCTTGCGTACGCCGATTTCGCGGGTCCGCTCCGTCACCGAAACCAGCATGATGTTCATCACGCCGATGCCGCCCACCAGCAGTCCGATGGAGCTGAGCACCACCATCACTAGCGCCACGACGGATGTGACCGACCGGAACTGGTCCACCAGCTGGTCGGCGGTCGAGATGTCGAAGCTGTCGGGCTTGTTCAAGGGTACGCGCCGCTGCTGCCGGAGCACGGCGCGCATCTCATCGATCGCGGCCGCCAGTTTCCCTTCCTTGGCTTCCACCATCAGCTGGTGTTCCTGCGCGGTGGGAAACAGCTTGTGCATGGTGAAGTACGGGACGATAACACGATTGTCGTTCTGGCCCGGCAGGGCCGCGGCGGGAGGATTCATCACGCCGATCACTTGCAGCTCGTGCCCCGCCACCAGCATGGTCTTGCCGATCGCGTCCTCCTTGCCGAACAACTGCTTGTAGATGTCCTGGCCGATCACCGTCACGGGCATACGATGCCGATCTTCGGAATCGGTGAAGAAACGCCCGGCCATCAGGTCGGCCTGGCCCGCCGTGGCGTAGTATTCAGAGGTGCCGAACATCTGCAGCTGGAAGGCGTCGTTGCCTTTGTAGCGCGCTCGCAGAATACCGTTAGGCGGCTGCAGAATGGGGCTCACGTGCTCCACCGAGGGGCATCGCTCCTCGATCGCCAGGACGTTGTCATAGGTCAGCGGACGGCGCATGCGCTGCTCCGGCGTGCGTCCGCCGCCAAAGCTGGGGCCGATCTTCATGACGATCGCGGTGTTGGTCCCCAGACTCCGGATCGCACCGGTCACAGCGCCGTCGAGACCCGTCAGAATGGACCCGACGCCGATGATCGTTCCGGTTCCGATCATCACTCCCAAGAGGGTCAGGAACGATCGCACTTTGTTCTCGCGAAGCGTCGCTAGCGCCAGACCAATCACCGATAGCAGGAGATTCATGAGAGTGCCGAGGTTTAGCTTTCCGACCGCAAGGCCACGATCGGATCCAGGCGGGACGCCCGGCGCGCCGGATAAATTCCGAAAAACAAGCCCACGACCACCGACAGGGTCACTCCGATGAGCACGCCGTTGAGCGGAGTCTCCATGGGAACCAATGTGGTGTTGCGCACGATCAGCGCGATCAGCCAGGAAATGGTGACGCCGATCAATCCCCCGATTCCAGCCAGCGTTGACGATTCCACCAGGAACTGATTGAGGATGTCCTGCCGGCGCGCGCCTACGCTTTTGCGCACGCCGATCTCACGCGTGCGCTCGCTGACCAGGGCCAGCATGATGTTCATGATCACCACGCCGCCCACCACCATGAACACGCTGACAATGCCGATGGCCGCCGCAGCGATCGCGCCCGTCAGGCTGTTCCACGCGGCGATCAGCGTATCCGAGGAAATAATCATGAACGTATCGTCCTGCTCCGGTCGCAAATGCCGCGAAGCCCGGAGCAGCACGCGAATCTCGTCCTGGGCCTCCGACATGCGGTCTTTGCTGATGGCGGAGAAATTGTAAGTCAGGCCGCTTCTCGCTCCGTAAATCTTGATATGGGTCTGGATCGGAATGGATACGAAATTGTCCTGGGACTGCCCGAACACGCTTCCCTTGGACTTGGCGACTCCCACCACTTCAAACGGCCGCCCGTCGATCTGCACGGTCTTTCCGATTGCGTCCACATTCGGAAAGAAGCGATTTTTCAGATCCGCGCCCAGCACCACCACTTCCATGTGACGATTGTCTTCGGTATCGGTAAACATACGGCCCGCATCGATCTCGGTATTCGTCAGCGAGGCGCCCACCGAATTGAAGGAAATCAATGCGACCCCGTCCACCAGGTCGCCTTCAAAGGTCAACTTCACGCTGCGTTGGGAAGACGGGCTCATCTCTTTCACTAAGGTGACCCGGCTTTTCAGGAAATTGTATTCTTCGAGCGAAAGCTCGGGATTTTTCCGCTGGTACTCCAGGAACTTCTTGGGATCCCAGTTATTGATAAAGGCGAAACGCACCACCCGGAAGCCTTCCGTTCCCATGGTCGAGGCGCTGGTCGCGACCACGACGTCCATTCCGTGGATCACCGACATGACGGAAATCAGGGTCGTGGTGGAGAGAATAATGCCGAGTAAAGTGAGAAAACTCCGCAGCTTGCTGCCGCGCAGCGAATCCAGCGCGACTTTGGCGGCCTCGAAAAAGGAAGCTTGGGATTTCACTTGAAGATGCCCTGAACTCTTAGGATACGTGCTTTGGGCGTTTTATGTTCCCTTCGGCCCAGTCCAGGACTGTTCCATCCAGCCAAAAGCGGGCTTTCCCGCGGGAAAGAAACCCTAAATGGCCGCCGTGCTCCACCGCCAGCAGTGTCAGGCAGGGGTTACTTTCAAACGCCGGATGTTCAAAGACCGGGAAAGGGACCATGGGATCGTCCTTGGACTGGATCAAAAGTGCAGGTATCCGGATGCGTTCCAAATACTGGTTGGCCGATTGTGTGCGGAAATAGTTGGCCGCCGTACCAAAGCCGAAGAGCCGCGCGGTGTAATGATCGTCGAATTCCTCGATGCTTTTGATCTTAGGCAAGTGTTCCAAAGTATAGACGTCCGGGGACAGGCGATTCTTACGCCGGATGCGATCTTTTAGCCGGTCCAGGAACCGGTTTTGATAAATAAAGTTTTGGGGCCGGCCCAGCGCCGCGACGCACGCCGCCAGGTCGATGGGCGTCGATACGGCGCACACCCCGGACAAGAGCTCCCGGGCACTCTCGCCGAGTTCGCCCGCCAGTTTAAGGGTCACATTTCCGCCCAGCGAGAATCCGATCAGGAAAATCGGCAAAGAGCTCGTGGACAAAGAACTGGTCCGGCGGCGTTCGCGGAGGAATGCCAGGAGGTCGCTGGTCTGGCCGGCGTGATAGCCGGTAACGGCCAAATCATCGGCGCCGCCGCATCCGCGCATGTTGAAGCGATGTGTCGCCCAGCCCCGCTGGAGCGCGGCGTGTACCATGCTGCGGGCGTAGCCGGAGGCGCTCGATCCCTCCAGCCCATGCACCAGAATCAGTTCCCCTATAGGATTCCCGCTGGGGCGCTGCGAGTGCACCAGGACGCGAACACCCGGCTCAGTCTCATAGACCACCGATTCGACGGGCCATTGCCTCTCGCTATCCGGGCGCCGCCAGAAATTACCTGCAATGGTCGCCAGATGCGGATTTCGAAACAGAGGCTTAAAGCGTTGCGGCTTAAAGGAGCTCAGGGAAACTCCTCTATCGTGCGGGCGGACCGAGCGAACACAACGGGTCTCCAATGACGATATTCTGCCAGCTCAGCGCGCGAATCGAAAGATAGTAACTCTCGGCCAGATTGCGGCCGGAATAATACGCTGGCAACAGATATTCGGGATGCGGAGTCATCGTCAGGTAGGGTTCGTCCACGTGACCTGTCGCCGCGGTGGCGCCTTCGAGCAAATAGTCCGCGGTGAGGGTCTGGGGGCTTCCGGCGAACCACAATTTCTCGGACTTCCAATCGCTGATATTCCAGTTTTCCGGGGGGCGCTGAAATGTGCGGGCGTCGGTGGAGACGAACTCGGTGGCGATCGCTCCGGGGAGCCAGTGGAACCCCAAAAACCTCCGATGCCGGTTGTGATCGTTGGACCCCCAGCCGGCGTATCCGATCACGTCGGCCTGGTCATAAATCACTTTTTCCGAGCCGTCGAAGATCACCCGGTCCTGGGGCAGGAGGTGGGCGGCTTCGCGCAGCCAAGAATTGCCTTCCTTAGCCTCCGGGGATTCCATGTCGATCACAAATTTCCCCCGATTGACTGCATGCATACTGCGATCGATGATCGCCTTGACTCCCTCCAGATCGTAGGCCTGAAGGCGTGTTACCAGGTACATGGGGAACTCGGGATGTGTGAATTTGGCCTCGCGCTGGCCAAAGAAGGGGTTCAGGACCGGCCCGGCAATCGCGTGCGCTTTTCCTTGCTTCAAATCGGAATACAGCAGGGTGAGTTCGCTGTCCACCGAAGCATTGTCCCCGTTCATCTCGCCGCTTCCTGGAATCCTGAGCGGAACGCCCCCGGTGGTGACGATGTACAGAATCTGGTCGGTGAGTTGATTCCGGGTAAGGCATTTGCCGATAGGACCGGAGATCTCGCGGTCATAGTCCATCCGCGCAATGGACTCCGTCTCAGCGGTCCGGATATGGCAGATATTCCTGGGCGGAACGCCCCGCCTGCCGGCGTAGTACTGCGCGATCTCGCGGGACGTCCGCGAAGCGTCATTCACTACCAGCAAAACATTCGCAACGCCTTGAGCAGCAAGCATTTGCTGCGCCAGAGCGAGGATCCCGAGCGTCTGACCCATGGCGGCGCGCATGCAATGCTAGTATAGCTTTAAGCATTTAGGAATGGACTTAGATCAGCTCCATACATTTTTGGAGATCGTCCGGCTGAAGAGCTTCTCCAAAGCTGCACAGTCGTGTTTTCGGACGCAGCCGGCCGTGAGCGCTCAAGTCCGGCAACTGGAGCAGGAACTCAACGCTCCCCTCTTTGAGCGGCTGGGGACCAAGATCGCCATCACGCCCGCGGGGCATATTTTTGCCGAATTCGCCGAGCAGATCCTGGCGCTTCGGCGGCGCGCGCAGGATTTAATCAATGAACTGGAACGCGTGCCGCGCGGGGAACTGCTGATCGCAGCCAACGAAGCCACCTGTATCTACGTTCTGCCTTTGGTGTTTTCCGAATTCAAGAAGCAGTTTCCCAACGTCCAGATCCAGGTGGACCGTTCGTATGGGGCCCGCGTGGTGGAAGCCGTGCTCGACAACCAGGCGGATTTCGGAATTACGCAGTTGCCGGTGGCCGAGAAGCGTCTGCAAGTGGTCAAGATTCATTCCGACGAAATCAAGGCACTGATGCCCGCCGCTCATCCGTTGGCCCGCAGGCAGCAAATTCTTCCTGGCGATCTGGTCGGCGTGCCTTTGCTGATGCCCAAAACCGGCACCACGCGGCGGCGCCTGTCCGTGTGGCTCGAGCCGGTGGAAGACGACATCAATTCTTCCATGGAACTCGACTCGACGGAGATGATCAAGCGCTTCGTCCTGGCGGGACTCGGAATCAGCTTCCTGGCCGGAACACACTGCCGCGACGAAGTGGCCGCCGGGAAGTTAGCCGCCGTTTCGCTCGGTCCCGACCCTATGGTGCGGCAGCTTGCGCTAATCTATAGGAAGGATAAGGCTCTTTCAAAGGCTGCGCTGGGATTCATCGAAGTGACCCTCAAGAATGCCACGGTGGATGCTATGATTCGTGTACCGGCCAAGGCCGCGGGACCGATGGAACGGGTTGTCAAGGCGATTCCGGCAGAAAACTGAGCGAGCCGGGTGAAACGGCGATGCACCGCGTGACTGTAAAAACCTCCACCATCTTTATCGCCAAAGGCGGCCGCACTCGCGTATACCGTTCCGTTAACGAGATCCCGCAGCGCCTGCGCAAGGAGCTGGAAGAATCCACCAACGGTTTCAATTCCGCCACCATTCTGATCGCCGACCGGCGAGGCCGAAAGGAAATTCTGCGAGCATTGCAAGGCCTGCCCTCGGCCCTTCGCACGCGGCTGGCGGCATCCATGAATCCCGCGCAAAGCGACGCGCCGGCGCCTAAAGCCGCTCGGCCTCTGGCGCGCTTCCTGCGTCGGAACTGGCCGGAACTGCTGCTTCCCGGCGCGGTGGGACTGCTCTTATGGGCGGCCTTGAATTGGCGATAGTGTGACGGCGGCGAATCAGTGAAGCGTGTCGCGCTGTTTGGCAGCCGGGGCCAGCTTGGCGTTGAGCTGAAATCCGAATTCACCGCGCGCGGCTACGAAGTCGCCTGTTTCGACCGGTCCACTGTCGATATCACCGACGCGGCCGCGGTCGAGCGGTCGATCGCGGGGTGCGATCCGGCTATCGTGTTGAACGCCGCCGCCTATAACCAGGTGGATGTCGCCGAAAAGGAGCCACTGGCGGCGTATCAGGTGAACGCCTTGGCGGTGCGCAATCTGGCGGTCGCCTGCCGGAATACCGACGCCCAACTGGTGCATTTCTCCACCGATTATGTGTTCGACGGCCAAGCCGGCCACGCGTACCGTGAAGAGGATCCCACCCGGCCGCTGGGCGCTTACGCCGTTTCGAAGCTGGCGGGCGAGCTGTACGCGCGGGCGTATCTGGATACACCGCTGATCATTCGCACCTCGGGTGTTTTCGGACCAGGCGGCATGGATACTGCGCGCGGAAATTTCGTGGAGCTGATGCTGAGGCTGGCGGCTCAGAATAACCCCATACGCGTGGTAGAGGATCACGTAGCGTCGCCCACCTACGCGCCCGCGCTGGCCGCGCGTACCGCGGATCTGGTGGAACTCGGGACTCGTGGGGCGGAAGGCATCTTCCATATTGGCGGCGGCTCGCCGATCTCCTGGTTCGACTGGGCGGCTAAGATCTTTGGAGCCGCCGCCTTGAATCCGCCGCTGAAGCCCACCAACGAGCGCGAATTCCGCACGGCTGCGCGCAGGCCCAGGTACTCGGCATTGAGCAACTCGAAGATGGAAGCGCTGGGGATCGCACCGATGCCGTCGCTGGATCAAGCGATCCGGGAATACCTGGCGACGGCCGCGAATAAGCGCAAATAAACGCGCATCAAAAGGTCAGCGTGTCTCCGACTTTCAGGCCGTACAGCGCGGCTCCGCCTCCGGCCAGCTCGAGCACATAGCGAGCCTTCTCGTTTCCGCCATAGCTGGGGCAATCGTGCGACGATTTGGCAGTACAAGCCGCGGTGTTCGCGGAAATCTCGACGATCCGGCGCTGGTGATCCATCCAGATAATATCCAGCGGAATGCGGACCTGGTACATCCAGTAGGGCACGTTCATCTCTGAAGGATGCACAAACAACATCCCACGATCCTTGGCGAGCGAATCGCGGAACATCATGCCGCGCATCTGGTCGACCTGCTGCCGCATGGTCTCAGCGAGTACGGCCCGGCCGTTCGGAAACGTGATCTCGGTGGTGTTCAGCTCCCCCTCGCCGGTTGTCTTGGGCCCGCAGGCGGACAATAGCAAGAACAAAGCCGACAACGCGGGGAGAGCCTTTGCCACACTAGAATAGTAGCTGATTGCCGAAGTTCTTCAAGCGCATTCGCCTGACGCTCGAAATGATTAAGTTCGAGCACTCGGTCTTCGCGTTGCCGTTCGCGCTTACGGGAGCGCTGCTGGCCTGGCGCGATGCCGGATTCCCGCGGGAACTGCTGTGGGCCAGGCTGGCCCTGATCATCCTGGCGATGGTCGCGGCGCGGTCGGTCGCCATGGCGTTCAACCGTGTATTGGACGCCGATATCGATTCCCGCAATCCGCGCACCCGATCGCGCCATCTCCCCGCCGGACTTCTCTCGCGGAGGTTCGCCTGGGGCTTCATCGTTTTCTGGGCCGCCGTGTTTTTCCTGGCTGCGGGCGGATTGAATCCGCTGTGCCTGAAACTGGCGCCCTTGGCTCTGGGCGTCGTGATGTTTTACTCCTTCACCAAGCGCTTCACTTCGCTGGCGCACCTGGTGCTAGGACTCTCTCTCGGAATCGCGCCGGCCGCCGCCTGGATCGCCATGCGAGGCTCGCTCGATTTGAGAATCCTCTGGTTAACCGCGGCGGTGACGCTGTGGACCGCCGGATTCGACATCATCTACGCCTGCCAGGATTACGCTTTCGACGTGCAGTCGGGACTCTATAGCATCCCGCGGCGGCTGGGCATCCCCGGTGCGCTGTGGGCGGCCAGAATCCTGCACCTGGGAATGCTCGCGTGCCTGGTGGCCCTGATCCGGTCCTTCGGACTGGGCGCGACGGCTGCCGCCGGAATCGTGGCCGTGGCCGGGCTGTTGCTTTGGGAACACCGGCTAGTAAGAGCCAACGACCTCTCGCGAATCGACGCGGCCTTCTTCACCATGAACGGCTACGTCAGCGTGATATTCTTTCTATTCTGGGCCACGGATATCTTTCTCGCCTGAAAATAACATGAATCCCGTTTTTGAAGACACCCGCCTCGAAGCGATTCGTAGCAAAGTCGCCGCCGGCGAGCGGCTGTCGTATCAGGACGGCTTAACGATCTATCGCACCCCGGATTTGCTAGGGGTCGGCTGGCTGGCAAACCAGGTCCGCGAGCGCCTGCATGGCGACAAGACGTACTTCAACGTAAACCGCCACATCAACCCGACCGATGTTTGCGTGGCCAGTTGCAAGTTATGCGCGTTCGGCAAGCAGAAACGCGATCCGAAGGCCTACACCATGTCGCTCGAAGAGGTTTGGCACAAGGCCGGCGAGGGCTACAGCGAAGCGGTCACCGAATTCCACATCGTGGGCGGTCTGCATCCGGAGCTGACGCTCGATTGGTACTGCCAGATGCTGCGCGGCCTGAAAACACGTTTTCCGCAGGTGCATCTGAAGGCCTTCACCATGGTCGAGATCGGTTATTTCGCGCAGCGCGGCAAGATCAGCGAGCGCGAAGTGCTCCAGCGCCTGAAGGACGCCGGCATGGATTCTTTGCCCGGCGGCGGCGCTGAAATCTTTCACGATCGCGTGCGGCGCATCATCTGCGATCACAAATTGACCGGCCAGCAGTGGATCGACACGGCCCGCATCGCGCATCAAATGGGCCTGCACTCCAACTGCACCATGCTCTACGGCCACATCGAGACCCCGGAAGACCGCCTGGATCATCTGCTGCGGCTGCGCGAGCTGCAGGATGAAACCCGCGGGTTCCAGACCTTCATTCCTTTGGCGTTCCATCCCGACAATACGGCGCTGGATCACATTTCAAAGACCACCGGTTTCGATGACATCCGGGAAATTGCGGTTTCGCGCCTGATGCTCGACAACATCCCGCACATCAAGGCGTACTGGGTGATGATGTCGCCGCGGATCGCTCAGATCGCGCAGCGCTTTGGCGCCGACGATCTGGACGGAACACTCGTCGAAGAGCGGATCTACCATGACGCCGGCGCGACGACCAGTCAAGGTCTTCGCCGGGGAGAGTTGACGCGTCTGATCACCGAAGCCGGTCGCGAGCCGGTGGAACGCGACACGCTGTACCGGCCGGTGCAGCGCGCCGAAAACGCGTTTACCGTTCTCGTGTAGCTGCCGCCAGCTTCACTCCCAGCTCCCTGGTGCGAGCTTGCCCAGAGGCCAGGGACCGCCGTAATTCTTCAGCTTCCACCCTCAGCGCGCCAATGCGGTCCTGCAAGGCGCTGGAGGCTGTTGCCGGGCGCGGAGACTTGCTTACGAATCGCGCGGCTTCCCAGTGCGCCCCGCCGATTCGCGTATCCGTCGAGAGACGCACCTCTACCTCATCGCCCTGCCTTCCGTAAGTGGCGCCGGACGCGTCAGCCGGCAACATCAGGATGGTTCGCTTGCCTCCATCCTGGATCTCGAGGCGGCCGCCGCCGGCAAGTGCGCCCGCGTTCCAGCCGATCACCAGTTGGCCGGCCTCCTCGCGAATCGCCAGCGCGAGCGGCAGGCTGGGCAGGAGGGGCCGCAGGTAGGCAAAGGCTCCGGCCGGGACCGCTAATAACGCCGCGCACGCGCCCATCCGCTTCCAGGCATACTGCCACCCGCGCGAAGCCGGGGCCGGCACTTCATCCGCGGTGTCCATTTCACCGGAAGCGGGCCGCGAAACCGCGTCGGCCACTTTGAATTCTTCGTGACTGCGGATGGCCTGCACGCTGCCGTCGGACTCGCGGACGAAAAATCCGGCCTGCCCCCCCGCGATCACCAGGGCGAGAACTCCCTGATGCTTTTCGAAGTTCGCAAGATCGTCATCGGTGAGGAATACCTCGCCCCGCTCTCGCCAAACAAAAATGCCCACCGGATCCAAGCCGTCGGGGTGTTCGTTTGCGTGCGCGGCCAGCACCCGCACCTCATTCTCCTGCCGCACCCCGAACAACAGTCCACCGGATTGAGTCACCGCGCGGTTTAATCGTGGGATCCACCTCAAAGGAATACTGCGAACGGGCGGTGCGCTGCTCAGGCGGACATCGTGCAGCAACTCCGGCGGAAATTCGATTCGCAACAGGCTTTGGGGCGGACACCATCGCCGGTACTGGGTTGTAACCATGGTTTAGCGATCAGGGCTAAGAGCACTAGGCCCCCTAAATCCTTAGACGAGTAGTGGGGATTACGGCGGAGTTTTCTCACTTGGCCGGTAAAGAGACTACTCGTCGTCCATCGATTCGGTATTTTCCAGATAGCACCAGGCCGATCGCCTCAGGATAGATCCGATGCTCTTCCAGCAGGATCCTGGCGGAAAGGGACTCCGGAGTGTCCTCGGCAAGCACCGGAACCGCGGCTTGAGAGACGATGGGGCCGGAATCCAGGCCCTCTTCCACGAAGTGCACGGTACAGCCGGAGAACTTGACGCCATGTTCCCAAGCCTGGTGTTGCGCGTCGAGCCCCGGGAATGCCGGCAGCAGAGAAGGATGAATGTTCAGGATCTGCCGATGAAATTCGCGGATGAAGTGACCGCCCAGGATCCGCATGTAGCCCGCCAGGCAAACCAGGTCGACACGGCACCTCCGCAGCTCGTCAATCAATTGGCGATCGTACGCTTCCCGATCCAGCCCCTTGGATGCCAAAGCGACGGCGTGCAGCCCGCGCTCCTGGGCGGCCGCGAGTCCCGGAGCTTCCAAACGGTTCGAGATCACGACTGCGATTTCTGCGTCCAATCGACCATGCGCAATCGCATCGGCGATGGCCAAAAAGTTCGACCCGCGGCCGGAAATCAGGATCCCCAGGCGCTTAGTCATTTACGAACGTGTTCATCGGTAGACAACTCCGCTGCCGCGAACCACCTCGCCTATCTGATACCAGCGCTCGCGCAGTTTCTTGAGAAGCTTCGCCGCGGCCGGCAGATCGGACTTGGACACCACCAGAATCATCCCGATCCCGAGGTTAAACGTCCGCCGCCAGTCCTGCTCCGGGATGTTGCCAATCTTTCGCAGGAGCTGGAACATCGGCAGCACGGGCCAGGAGCCGACGTCGATCCGCACGCCCAGGCCCTTCGGAAGAATACGCGGCGTATTGTCGGTGATGCCGCCGCCGGTGATGTGCGCCGCACCCTTGAGGATTCCCGCATCGTGCATCGCCCGCAGCGGCTTCAGGTAGCTGCGATGGATTTTCATGAGCTCCTGGGCAAGCGAGCCGCTGAGTTCCTCGATCCGCGTATCGGCCCGGTGCCCCGCGACCTCGAACAGCAGCTTCCGTGCGAGCGAGTAGCCATTCGTGTGCAGACCCGTTGACGGCAATCCGATCAGAACATCTCCCGACCGGATGGACTTGCCGGTGAGCATTTTCTTTTGCTCGACGACGCCCACGATGAAGCCGGCCAGGTCGTATTCTCCAGGGACATACATGCCCGGCATTTCCGCGGTTTCGCCGCCGATGAGGGCGCAGCCGTTGTTGCGGCATCCGCGAGCCATCCCGGACACGACCCGAGCCGCGACCTTCGCATCCAGCTTGCCCACCGAGAAGTAGTCGAGGAAGAACAGCGGTACGGCGCCTTGCACCGCGATATCGTTGACGCAATGGTTGACCAGGTCCTCGCCTACCGTCGAATGCTCGCCGGTCATGAACGCCAGCTTCAGCTTCGTTCCGACCCCGTCGGCTGACGATACCAGCACCGGGTTCTTGTAACCTTTGAGCAGATAGCCGCCGCCGAAACTGCCGATATCGGTCAGCACGGCCTTACTGAAGGTGCTGCGGGCCATGGTACGGATGGACGCGACGGCGCGGTCCGCTTCGTCAATGTTCACGCCGGATTGTTTGTAGCCGATAGGTTTCGCGGAGGGCATGCCAGGGAACTACTATCATAAGCCGTTTAGCACTTTGCACATTTGACTTGCCGGTATCGGTTGGGTATTCTGAAAAACCGGACTCGGAGCACACAGAGGTCTTTCTTTTCCATGTCTCTTCTCCAAATCGCTCAGTGGGTACAGGAGACTTCGTTCAGCGTATCCATCCGCGAGTCGATCCTGGCGTTTCCGTTGCTCGAAGGCGGCCATCTGCTGGGCATCAGCGTCTCGGCCGGCACGATCGCCATCTCGGATCTGCGCATGATGGGGCTGATCTTCAAGAAAGAATCGGCCTCCGACGTGTTTCACCAGTTGATTCCCTGGATCACGGCCGGGTTCCTGATGATGATCGTCACGGGCATGCTGCTGCTGTGGTCGGAACCGGTCAAGTGCTACAACAGCATCTGGTTCCGCTTAAAAGTGCTGTTCCTGTTCCTGGCCGGGCTGAATGTGCTGATTTTTCACTCGTCCAAGATTTATCGCCACATGCATGAATGGGAATGGTCGGAAAATCCTCCGCGCGCCGCGAAAATCGCCGGCTGGATCTCGCTGATCAGCTGGGGCATTGTCATCATCGCGGGCCGCACCACTGCTTACAATTTTTAGGGCTTATAACTTCTAGGGCTTTAGTTGATTTGAACCATGTGGCAAACCTTTAAACCGTTCTTTGAGTGGAACGACAAGACCTGGCTCGGCCAGGCGATTGCGGGAACCATCTGGGCGTTCCCGGTGATTGAGACCATTCACATTCTGGCCCTGACCATGATGTTCGGCGCTATCGTGATCATTGACCTGCGCATGCTGGGCCTGGGCATGAGGAAGCAGCCGGTGACGGTCCTGGCCAGGAACCTGGAGCCCTATATGACCTGGGGGCTGGTGATCATGCTGGCCACCGGCTACATGTTGTTCACCTCCGAAGCCATGAAGTGCTTCGTGAACGACGGATTCAAGTTCAAGATGGCGGTGCTGTTTCCGGCCATCGTCTTCCAATTCACACTATTTCGCTGGATCACCCACCAGGACGAAAACAAGCGACCGATGCTGCTGGGCTGGCTGGTCGCTCTGTTGTCTTTGGCGCTGTGGTTTGGCGTCGGAGTCGGCGGCCGGGCGATCGGGTTCGTATAAAATCGCTACTGGAGGTGTGCGGCTTTGAAACTCACCCGAAGCATCGTGATAGCGGGCGCGGGATTGTTGATGATGGGCCTGCCGATCGCCGCGCATCATTCCTTTGCAGCCGAATACGATTCGAACAAGAAGGTCGAATTGAAGGGCGTCGTGACGAAGTTCGAGTGGACCAATCCGCACGCTCATTTCTACATCGATGTGACCGGCGCGGGCGGTAAAGTGGCGAACTGGAATCTGGAGCTCGCCAGCCCCAACATGATGCAGCGGAACGGCTGGACCCGGCATTCGCTTAAAGAAGGCGATCAGGTGGTGGTCGTCGCTGCCCAGGCCAAGGACGGCACCAACACAGCCAGCGCTCAAACCATTCAGAAATCCGACGGGACCAAGCTGACGTTTATGGCCGCCCCGCCGCCGCCCGACGTAAAGTAGGACTACGTGCGAAAAAGCTTCATCACATGCTACGTAGTCACGGCGATCATTGGCGCCGCATCGCTGATGACTGGGCAGGCGCCTGCGCCCAACGCGGCCAAAGGTAAAGGCGGACGCGGCGGACCTGCAACGCCGGCCGGACCCACTCCTCATCTCACTGACGGAACGGTCGACTTATCCGGCGCATGGATGGGCAGCGGCAGTAATTCGGGCGACATTTCCAAAGGGCTCAAGCCGGGCGAGGAAGTCGTGATGCTGCCGTGGGCCGAGTCTCTCATGAAAACCCGAAAATCGCAGGACGATCCGGAAGCGAATTGCCTGCCCACAGGCGTTCCGCGCGGCGCTCCGTATCCCTGGAGGATCGTGCAGACCCCCACGCACTACTTCATCCTGTTTGAAGGAAACATCCACAGCTTCCGGCAGATTTTCATGAACGGCAAGCATCCTGACGATCCAGACCCGACCTGGTACGGGCACTCCATCGGCCGCTGGGATAAGGACACGCTGGTGGTGGATACGGTCGGCTTCAACGACAAGTTCTGGTTCGATTATCTGGGGCACCCGCACACCGAGAAGCTGCACACGGTGGAGCGCTATACGCGCACGGATCTGGGCAACATGACCATCGATGTGACCATCGACGATCCGGGCGCATATGCCAAGCCGTTTACGACCACGGGCCGCGCGCGGCTCCAGCCGAACACGGAGCTGATCGAATACATCTGCCAGGAGAATAATATCGACCTGGTGCATGTGAACGCACCCGCGCAGCTACCCTAAGCCGCGCTAGCGCGGCTTCCTCAGAATGGGTCCTAGGCTTTAAACCGCTCGTCGATCTCGACCTGATACCCGGCCACGATCCGGTTGTTGGCGTTCGCAAACCCCACTACGGCGATCAGCTCCTTGAGCTGTTCGTCGGTCATGCCCTTGGATCGCGCGCCCGCGATATGCGACGCGATGCAGTAATCGCACTGGTTGCTCATGCTGACCGCGACGTAGATCATTTCCTTTGTGAGCGGGTCAAGCGCGCCGACGCCCATCACCTGCTTGGCGGTTTCCCAGGTTCGCTGGAGCGCCGCGGGATCGTGCGCCAGGGCCTTCCAGAAGTTGTTCACCCAGTCGGTCTTGCGAGTGGCCATGATGTCGTCATAGACCGCGCGCACCTCGGGCGAAGCGTCGCTGTATTCGATCAGGCCGAAAGTCGCCATGCTACTTTCCCCACAGATAGTAGGCGATCGCCAGAATTACGGCTGTGACCAGAACCGAGATCAGGAAGGGAACCATTGAGGAGCGCGGCTTGGTGGCCACCCGCGCGGCGTTTTGCAGCGCGTATGCGCGGAGAGGGTCGGGTTCCTCCGGCGTGCCTGGTTCGTGTTCCGGGGCATCCATTCGCGGCTTCCCTTAGTTACGCGACCCCGGCGGCTCCGTGCGGCCCGCCAGCGGCTTCACCACGCTGCCCCCGCAGACGCCCACTCCGGTGTTCAGCAGCGCGTTGAGAACATTGTAGAGAACCGCGTAGATCGTTTGCTCGGTCACCGGAGCCTTGTTCGGGAGCCGGAAGGTCACCGGCAGTTCCTTGTTGATCTGCAGCCGGATCGCGTTTGGCAGCGCGCGCCCGCCGCGATCGTGCTGGTTGGCGATCTGGATGGGCGTCTGCAACACCGTTCCCGATACGCCGTCCACGTAAAACTGGCAACGGGAAAACCATCCCAGATTGGCCGGATCGGCCGCATCGAAAAGCAGCAGCGGGGCCTGGCGGTCTTCCGCCGAAAGCTCCAGCACGACGCGGCGCTCCTGATCTTCGAGCTTGAATTCGAAGCCCGCCTGGCGCGCGATATTCTCGATGAACTCCGGATCGAGCTCCAACAGAAGTAATTTGTGGCGACCCGCCTGGAGCACTTGCATGACAAGGCTATTCTAGCAGCCGGATATCATGATGTATTGGAACGCGAGCGAGCATTAGTACTTTTCGATATCGACGGAACTCTGCTGCGCCGCGCGGGTCCGCATCATCGCCAGGCGCTGATCGACGCCGTGCGCCAGGCCACCGGCGTTGAAACCACCACCGAGGGTGTGCCCGTCCAGGGCATGCTCGATCGCGATATTCTCGCGTGTATGTTGGCCAACGCCGGCGTTTCGCGGAGTCGCATCCGGCGGAACATGCCCGCCATGGTGGCCGCCGCGCAGCGCCTCTACGTGCGGAGTTGTCCCGATCTTCGCCGCCGCGTCTGCCCCGGCGCGCGAATGCTGCTCTACCGTTTGTGGCGGAGGCGCATCCCCGCAGGCTTAGTCACAGGGAATCTGTCGCGCATCGGCTGGAAGAAGATGGAGCGAGCCGGACTGAAGCGATACCTGCGCTTCGGGGCTTTCGCTGAGTTAGCAGCGAACAGAGCAGGGCTGGTGCGAATTGCGGTTCGGCATGCCCGGCGTCAGGGCTGGATCGACCGATCGAGCCCCGTGGCCCTGATTGGCGATCATCCCAACGACATTCGCGCCGCACGCGCCAACGGTGTGCGCTCCATCGCGGTCGCGACCGGCCTGGTTTCGGCCGAAGAGCTCGCCGAACATGCTCCCGATATTCTGGTGCCCGACCTGCGGGCGCTGTCCATGGAGATGCTCCTGGGATGAATAGGTTTTTTCTGTTCTCGCTGACGTTGCTGTTGGCGTCCTGCGGATCGCCTGCGGACTCCTCGCCCGTGAAAGTGATCGTGGGCGCACAGCTCGATCCCGGCCACGATAATCCCCGGCTCGAGCATTCCGTCATCGTCATCCGCGATGGAAAATTCGAGGCAGTGGGCCCTCAACAATCCACTCCCGTACCGAAAGGCGCGCAGATCACCT
This sequence comes from Bryobacteraceae bacterium, assembly GCA_036003585.1. Classification (GTDB taxonomy): domain Bacteria; phylum Acidobacteriota; class Terriglobia; order Bryobacterales; family Bryobacteraceae; genus Palsa-187. Next base: position 339,599 of record DASYSG010000019.1, read on the forward strand.
CGGGCATCGGCAAACTGGTAACGCCTATTCCCAGCAGCTCTCTCATCGCCACCGGCGAGCCGGCCAATCTGGTGCTGCGAAATGCCGCCACCAATTCGGCGGAAAAGGTCATGCACGACGGCGAATGGCAGAAGTAGGGGGCGGGCATGCCCGCTCCTAGCCCAGCCTCAAACAGCTCACGGTGATCGATCCACCAAAGCATTGCTCGGTATCTCTTCCCTGCGTTCGCCGCCGCGATGCGTAGTCGCCGGCATAGTGAAAGCGATCTCCGTCCTGCCGGAACCGGATGTCCAGCGGCTCATGGTCGGGATCACATCGGACCACCGTAGGCTTTTCGTGAACGTCGACGTGCGGGAGGTTCACATTCCAATATCCTTTGGGCGGGCACCCTTCGGCGATCAGTTGCGCGATTACCGGAAGAGCCAGTTCTGCCGACCGTTCCCAGTCCAGCGCCATACCCCTGCGTACGTATTGTGAAACCGCGATCCCCGGACGTCCCAGGAGCGCGGCTTCCCGCACCGCGGCCACGGTTCCCGAGGTGAACAGATCGGCTCCCAGATTTCCTCCACGGTTGATCCCCGACAGCACCCAGTCGATCTCCGGAAACAGCGTGGTGAGTGCCAGCCGTACGCAATCCGCCGGCGTTCCTGTCAGCGTGAATTCCTGCGCACCGGTCTCACCCAGCACCAGGGGACAATCCGTGGTGACCCGATGGCCCGCGTAGGAATGCGGATCCCGGGGGGCGAGCACAAACACCTCGCCCAGTTGCCTCGCCAGAGTTTTCAGCGCGGCCAGGCCGGGAGCATCCCAACCATCGTCATTGGTGACCAGAATGCGCACGGAACCATCATAGAAAAAGCGATGGCAAACGCTGGCGATGGCAGTGCCGCGCGAAAGCGTTACGTACGCGGCTTGTGAACCCGGACGATGAGCCGGCTGTCGGACGCGGTAAGCGTATCGAGACCCGTCTCACAGTTGAGGCACTCGTCGCCGCGGCTCCGAAACCACAGGGCGGTCTCATAGCGATCGAGCGAGTTGACCGCGTCGGCATCCGGTCCCCAGTAGATTTTGTAGTTGGGCGCCAGCCGGTGGTAGTGGAGCGTGGTCGGTTGGTCGGACGCCTTCCACGCTGCGAGCCGGGCCGGATAGATGGCCATTCGCGCGAACACGTGCGCGGTAACGCGCGCCGGGATCGCAGCCTTAATGAATTTTCCGCCCAGATCAAAATCACTGTAGGGGCGGACATTGTAACCGTTGGCCAAATACGGCTGGCAGTCCCACGCGGGCGACAGGTATAGCAGTGCGCCATCCCTGGCAACGCGCCGGATTTCACGGAGGGCCTGCTCGGGATTGGGAACGTGCTCGAGCACGTCGATGGACCACAAGACATCGAAGCTGTCGGCATCGAAGGGCATAGACGTCGCCGATCCGAGCACGAATTTCTTGTGATAAAACCGGCCGGCTGTAGGTGAAATATCGAGTCCGGTGTAATCCTGAACCACATCCTGCAAATATCCGCGTCCGGATCCTACATCCAGGGCTTTCTTCCCAGCCAGTCTGTATTGGGATACAAAATCCCGTAACAGATCTTCGATGTGGTAGACCTGAGCGACCTTCTCGCCGATTTTGACATAGCGCTCCTCCTCGGCCGATTCCGCCGGGTTGAGTTCGCGATCGCTGGCCGCGAATGCCTTGCCGTAGTACTCCTGTTCCTTGGCCATCTCGTCGGCGGTCTTGGGTGCATCGGTATCGTAAGGGAAGAAATAGGCGAGGAGCGCTATCCCGATTCCTAACCCGAGGATCGCGATTCGGCCGAGCACGCCCGCCAGGACCTGAGCTGTGGTCGGATGGGTAGTCTTGACCGGCATCCTAACTCAGCTATCGGCTGTTGCCGGTATTGATCTTAGGGCATCCATCGGCCGGCGGAAGTCTGAGCTTAAAGGATGCCCGGGGAATGCCGATTGTGATGCAGGACTCGTGTGACCACTCCCTCCCAGCCTGTAGCGTTTCCGGCCGCAGTCAAAAAGCACGCGCTGGAGACGTCCTATCGATGTCTGCAGGCAACTTTCGTCGCAGTGATTCTCGCCATGGTCGCGGTGATTTTTCACCTGTGCGGTTCCCCCTACATCGCCTTTGCTTTTACCGGGGCCTTCATCGTGCATCTGGCGACCCAGCCGAGCCGGCGGGAGCTCGCGCTGGTGACGGCGTGCGCTTCGATTTTTGGCGCCGCCTATTATCGTCTGCACGGAGACATGACGGGCTTCTACGGCGCCGCGATTGGGATTCCAGGCGGCTTTCTCGGGATGGGGAGCGTGCTCCTGGTTACCCTTCAGTGGTTCTGCGCTCCGGAAGGCGAGAAACGCGTTCCATTCGAACTGGCGCGCGAAGTTGGCCTAATACCCGCGCTTTGCCTGTGTTCGGCGATCGCCGTGAATCTGGCGACAGGGCTTACACCCATCACCTACGACCGGATTCTATACGTCTTTGATACAAAATTCGGTGGGCCGCCGAGTTGGACAATCGGAAGATTATTACGGGCCCATGCCTGGCTGCTGAAGGCGTGCGGATACGTATACAACAGCCTGCCACTCGGCTTGGCGGCTTGCCTGGCAATCCAGTTTCGGGATCGGCAGAGTAACGCTCGGATTCTGGTCGATTTGAGATGGCTCTCGGTGGCGCTGGGGGTTGTGGGTTTCCTGCTTTACCAAGTGAGTCCGGCGGCTGGACCCGTTTACCTGTTCGCCCAGGACTTTCCGGTTCATGTTCCGGTCCTGGCAGGCTTCGCGATCCAGCCCGCGTGGCTGCAGCCCGCGGCTCGTAACGGCATGCCCTCCCTCCACGTCGGCTGGACCCTCCTGCTTTTCTGGAACATGCGGCGCCGCAGCTGGTGGATGGGCGCGATCGCGGCAGCGTACCTGACGCTCACCGCTCTCGCGACACTCGGTTTCGGAGAGCACTACCTCGCGGATCTCATGGTCGCTCCCGCACTGGCGCTGGCCATTCAAGCTGCGTGCACACGAACCGCGAATAAAACGCGCTGGGTCGCACTGGCGATCGGCTCGGCGACCACGCTGGCGTGGCTGATCGCGTTTCGCACGGGTGCAGCATTGCGGATCCCAGAGGGTGGCCCGACCTGGGTGATCGCGCTGCTGTCGGTGGCCTTGCCGGGGATTGTGGGCTGGCGTTTGGAACGCGCCGCGCGTTGAAGTTTCAAGCCCGTTCCGCCGATCAGTAGCCCACGGGGACCGCGTCTCCGCACCGTGGCCACGACTCTAATTTCTGCCGCTGATCGCGCTACCGGACGCAACATCTCTCTGACAGTGCCGTTAGGACTCTACGCCCTCACCGGATTCTCCGGGGTGCTGGCCGAGCAGGGCTTCGAGAAGTATATCGCCCTCCTGGTCGGCGCCACCGTGTTCTCGTCGGCCACCGTGATCTTTGCGTATTTCCTCGGATTCGGTCTGGGGGCGTGGGCGATTGCAGCAGTCGCGCGCCGTGGCTGGATCGCGCGTCCGCTGCTTACCTACGGTGTTCTGGAATTGCTGGTGGGAGCCAGTTGCGTCGCGTTCACTTACGGGTTTCATCCGCTGAGTGCTCACTTGGCGCCGTTTCAGAGCCCGGATGATTCGGTTCTGCAGAAATTTGCCGTGCGATTTGCATTTGGCGCGATTCTCATTTTGCCCTCGGCCGCGCTGATGGGTGCTTCCTTCCCGCTCATTGCCCAGGCGCTGGAGCGCGATGACGACCAAGGATCGAACTGGGTTGCCGCTTACGGCGCGAACCTGCTGGGAGCGTCCTTGGCGGCGCTCGGCGGAGCGTATCTGATCTTGCCCGCGATCGGCGTGCGCGGCGCGATGTGGTTGTGCGGCGGTATCGGCGTGTTGGTATTCGTAATATCTCTAGTCCTTCCGGAGCCCGAGCCGCGTAGTGAGCCAGGCAAAATCGCGGAATCAGCGATCGCATCCATCGAAGGTAAGACTCTCCTGCTGGCCACCGCGCTGCTATCCGGCCTGGCGTTCTTCGCCCTCGAAATACTTTGGACGCACCTCATCGCCACGCTGTTAGGCGCCAGCGTCTATGCCTTCGCCTCCATGCTGGCAGCCGTGCTGATCGGTCTGTTCATCGGATCTCTGCGTGCGAACCGGACCGCGGAGCCCGTTACCCCCGCGGCATTCTCCAAAGTGCTGGGATGGTCCGCGCTCGCGCTGATCATCCAATTCCGGCTATGGGATTACATTCAGATCGCCTACTTGACGCAGATCCCTGAATGGATGAAATCGTTCTACACGATCGAAGGTTTCAAGTTTCTGCTGGCAGCGTTCCTGGTCGTGCCGCCGGCGGCTCTGCTCGGAACGTTGTATCCCATGTTATTGAGGCATCCCGCTCTCAGCCGGCCCGGCGTCAGTTCGTTCGTGGGCTACCTGAACATGGCCAACTCGGTGGGATGCCTGGCGGGAGCGATCCTGGGCGTGTTCTTCTTCATTCCTGTGTTTGGAACGGAATGGTCGCTGAAGATCATCGTGGTGGCGCTGGCAGTCACCGGATTCGCATTCCTGTGGCGCGCGCGGCCGGAGCGGAGCGTGCTGTTTAAGACCCTGGGCGGTGGGGTCCTTCTGTTCGGATATGCCATGACGTGGCACTGGGATCCACTGCTCCTGACTTCGGGACAGAACACCTGGTTTGGCCGGCCAGATAAGCCACCGACGCAAGCGAAGCCTGACGACCAAGCGAACAATGCAACGAAAGTAGGCGTGGTATTTTTTGAGGAAAACGCCCAAGGCGGCTTCACCACCGTCGTGCAGATGGATTACCACGAGTCGCCGTCGAAGCGCATGCTGCTGAGCAACGGCAAATTCGAAGGTACCGATGATCTCGAGAATCAAGGCTTCGCGCAGGTTGCCTTCGCGGCCATTCCATCTCAGTTCACCCAGGACTTTGGACGCGCGCTGCAAATCGGATTGGGGACCGGCCAGAGCGCCCACGCGATGGCGCGTATGGGCTTTGACGCGGTGGATATCGCCGAGTATGCGCCGGGCATCGTGCACGCCGCCGCCGGCTGGTTTCAGAATGTGAACGGAAACGTGCTGGCCGAACCCAATGTCCGGTTGCATTTGGAGGACGGACGCAATTTTCTCCAGCTGACTCCCGCACGATCCTTTGATGTGATCTCAATAGAGCTCAGCAGTGTGTGGTTTGCGGGCGCAACCAACCTGTACTCGCGCGAGTTCTACGAAATGGCCAAGGCGCGCCTGAAACCAGGGGGAGCTTTGCAACAGTGGGTGCAGTTTCATCACACCCGGCCGGATGAATTGGGCGTGCAAATCGCGACATTACGTTCCGTGTTCCCTTTCGTGAGCGTTTGGAGCTCCGGAGGTCAGGGCATGATGGTGGCCACAACACACCTCCAGGAATTGACAGAGGCCCGCCGCGTCTACCTCTCGCGGCGATTGCGTTCGCTGAGTAACATCCCCGAGTCGGATCGATCGAACCTGGAAGCGAGGGTGTTCGACTCGCAGGTGCTTAGCCCCGCAGCGGTGGACCGGCTCCTGGGCCAACGGCAGTACTTACTGAATACTGACCATAACCGCTGGATCGAATACGCGACGCCGCGCTATAACTGGACCGATGACGACGGCGGTGCGGCTAACATACTGTGGCTCAAGGGCTTCGCAGAGCCATCGATGACCGCGGCCCACCGCTAGGAGATTGATTCGCTGCTTAAGTGGAACACCACGGAAGCAAATGGTACAGTAGAAGTGTGCTGGCCGCTTGCTTCCAGCCGGTCGCGGTGTACTTGCTAAATCGCAGATAAGCCTTCGCTGCCCCGCGCCGGTTAAGTGTGAGCGCGCGGCGTTTTATAGCAGGAGCAACCATATGGCTGGTCGTGGCCCACAATCTTTTAAGAAGCGGCAAAGAGAGCAGGCGCGCAAAGAGAAACAGGAAGAAAAACGCGCCAAACGCCTGCAACCAAAGGAACCAGGAGCAGGACCCGAAGTTGCCGAGGGGAATCCGATCCTGGAAGAACTGGAAGGGTACGATCCCGACGAGGAAGCCAGGATCAGGGCTTCCGTTGGAAACGACCGCTGATAATCCGCCTGGAGATCTGGTCTAATAGATAGAAAGAGCAATGGCAGAAATATACCTTCAAGACGGCGAGACGCTGGAGAGTGCGCTGCGCCGGTTTAAACGTTTGGTGCTCCGCGAGGAAATCATCAAGGAGATCAAGCGCCACTCCTTCTATCTGAAGCCCGGCGAGAAGAAGCGCGTGAAAGCCGCCTTGGCTCGTAAGCGCAATCGCAAGAAGCGCAGCCGCGATACCACCCCCGAACCCGCCCGCTGAGCCGGATCGCCAAGTAGCCGACTGCCCCAGCGGCGGGCTTATATTCGTCGAAAATCTCCTGAGAATTCTAGCGGCCTCAAGCAACGTCATTTATGCATGACGCTTGTGAATACGCTCCGTCTTCGTCGAAAATCCGTGTTCCGGTATCCGATAGAACCGGCGCCGCGCACGGCCGTGCTCGCGGCCTGCTTCCGGCAGCCCAGGCTGCGGCCGAGTCATCCCGTCCGGGTCTTCCCGAACGGCTGGTCTCAGGAAGTTTCTGCATTCGCCCCGGCGGCGATCGCAGCCCCGCGCGAACAACTCTTCGGCCTGGCAGCGGCGGACCAGCCGCCGGCGCTGACCCATGCTGTCATCGCACTCGCGAATCCCGGCGATCCGATTCTCTCGATGGCGGAGCGGGAACGGCTGTGGCGGGCGTTTCGCGTTCCGGTGTTTGAGCAAGTCATCGGGCCGGATGGCGAGCTGCTGGCCGCCGAGTGCGAGGCGCACGACGGGCTGCACATAGAGGTTCCCGGTTTGCCCTGGTCGGGCTACCAGATTGAGATTTCGGTCTGCGCCTGCGGCCGTAAAACCCCGCGCCTGACCCCTGTCGAGCCGCTTGAACGCGCCCGCAGTGCTTCGGCCTACGCCAGGTAAGCCGATATAATAGCGACAGTCCACCCCGTGCGAACGTGGCGGAACTGGCAGACGCACTGGATTTAGGTTCCAGCGGTTAACAGCCATGTGGGTTCGACCCCCACCGTTCGCACCAGTAATCTGCCCCGAGGCGGCGGATTTCGTAAACCGGCGCGTCAGTGGGTCAGTGAGTAGAGGACGTAATTCACGCCGATGCGAATCCCCAGCGCGGAGAATCGCTCCGGGTAAGCGGGTGCGTCCGCGAACTCCCACGAATCGCCGATGTCCGAATTGGCGGTCACGGCCACCATGAGGCGGCCCTGATCGTCGCGCACGCCCATCCACCGCGGAGTGATCCCGCCATCGCGCGGTCCGCGCCGCAGGCCCCATTCGCCCAGGATCTGATAGCGGTCATCCAGGTCGTAAACAATGTGAAACAGGGCCTCTTCGTTACTCAGCTCAACGATATCGCGCTTGGGAAAAATCTTCTTCATGCCGGTTTCAAATCCGCGCCACTCGTCGGGACCCCAGAAGTCATCGGCGTAAAAGAAGCCGCCGCGCAGCAGATATTCGCGAATCTTCGCGGCTTGCTCATCGGTCAGATCCCAATTCCCGGTGAGTCCCGAATAGAGGAAGGGCCAATTGTAGATGTCATCCACGTCGTCCGGATTCACCGGCTGCTCCAGGCTACGCGCGTTCACCCGACTGAGGCGCCGCAACGCGGTCAGGAAATGCCGATCCGCGCGCGGATAGTCCTCGGTCCAACTGGTGCCGCCCTCGCGCCAGTCTCTGCGTCCTCGGAATTCGAATCGCGCATAAGGCAGCGATGGAAACATCAATCGCGCGAATACGAAGTCCGCGGGATCCTGCGCATCGGCAGGCAAGGGAATGTCGTCATAAGCTTCCAGGCTCTCAAAGAGCCGCCACGGGCGCTGATAAGCGTACAGGCAGCCGGTCAGGGCAATTACGCCCAGACCCAGCCACAACGCATTTTTCAGCTTGATCACACGCGCACACTCACGCTGGCATCAGATCCTGATTCACCCACAACAGATTCCACGGCCGGATGGTCCAGGAGACGAACACGCCGCCCTGTCCGAACGGATCGTCCCGGATCATCCGCTCGACGTCGTCTTTGGTTTCGGCTTCGTAGATCAGCAGCCCGCCGCTATCGTCTGTGAACGGACCGGCCATGGCCGCTTTACCGGCTTTCCGGAGACCCATCAGGTATTCGCGATGCGGGGGCCGGAACTGCGCGATTTTGCTCTTGTCCGGCGTGTATTCGATGACGGCGGCAAATTTCATAGATGTTTCAGTGTATCCCCAGTTTACCGCCGCATCTTCCCGCCGCACCCGGCCGCCGCTTCGGGCGGTCCCCATCGGGCGGCAGCATACACTTGAGGTAGTGGTTCCTTCCGTTCCCAAGCCCGAAATCAAAAGTCCCGCGGGTCACTGGCCGCAGCTCCATGCCGCCGTCGAAGCGGGCGCCGACGCCGTGTACTTCGGACTGACGCATTTCACCGCGCGCGCCAAGTCGGGCTTTACGATGGCCGAGCTGCCGGAAGCCCTGCGGACCCTGCATCAGCGCGGAGTCAAGGGCTACGTCACGTTCAACACCTTGATCTTCGATAACGAGCTGCCGGCTGCTGCCCGAGCCTTGGGGGCGATCGCCGAAGCCGGAGCCGATGCGATTCTGGTTCAGGATTGGGCCGCCGTCGCGCTGGCGCGGCGCATCGCGCCGGATCTCGAAATCCACGGCAGCACGCAGATGAGCATTACCAGCGTGGAAGGGGTGAAACACGCTCTCAGCCTGGGCGTGCGCCGCATGATCCTGGCACGCGAGCTGTCGCTCGACGAAATTCGCGCGATCCGCGCGCAAACCGACGCCGAGCTGGAGCTGTTCGTCCACGGTGCGCTGTGCGTTTCGTACTCGGGGCAATGCTTCTCGTCGGAAGCCTGGGGCGGCCGCAGTGCTAATCGCGGCCAGTGCGCGCAAGCTTGCCGCCTGCCCTACGAGATGCTGGTCGATGGCGTTTCGCGGCCCTTGGGCGACGCTCGATACTTGCTTTCGCCCGGTGACTTATACGCGCTGGAACAAGTGCCGGAGATCGTGCGCATCGGCATTTCCGCGCTGAAGATCGAAGGCCGCTACAAGGACGCCGAATACGTCGCGCTGACCACGCGGGCATATCGAAAAGCGGTGGACGACGCCTGGGCTGGTCAGGAAGAGCCGGTGGATCGCAGCGTCAAGGCCGAGCTGGAACAGGTGTATTCGCGCGGGCTGGGTCCATTTTTCCTGACCGGAACGAATCACCAGAGTGTCGTGAAAGGCCGCGCGCCCAGGCATCGCGGAGTTTGCGCCGGCCGTGTGGTTCGTGTATCCCCGAGCAGTGTGGTCGTGAAGGCTGATGCCGTTGTGTCGCCGTTGAAACCTGGAGACGGGATTGTGTTCGACGCCGCGGACTGGAGGAGTCCCGGCGAGGCGGAAGAAGGCGGGCGCATTTATCAAGTGCTGCCGGCGGCGGGAAATCTGGAGCTGGAGTTTGCCAACGGCGCGGTCAACACGGCGAGGATTCGCCCCGGGGATCTGGTATGGCGAACGCACGACCCGGAGATCGACAAGCTAGCGCGGCCTTATACCGCGGCCAGTTCCCCCGTGAGCAGGCAGAAGGTCAATGTTCGCGTGGCAGCCCGCGAAGGCCGGCCACTGGAGCTCGAATGGACCGTGTCTGCCCGTGGCGGGGTCTCCGTATGCGTCGTTTCGGATGCGCCGCTGGCCGCTGCGCAGAACCGCGCGCTGACGATCGAATTTCTGCGCGAACAACTGGGCCGACTGGGGAACACCCCGTACGAGCTCGGTGAGTTGGAACTGGTCTCTGAAGGATCGCCCTTCGCGCCCAGCTCGCTGCTGAATCATTTGCGGCGGCAGGCCGTCGAAAAATTAGCAGAGCTTCAGTCAACGCTGCGCACGATGGAGATCCACGACCCTCTGGGAGTGGTCGCGCAGTTGTTGCCCGCACCGAAGGCGGCCGCGGCAGCCGCCACGCAGCTTCACTTGTTGGTTCGCACGGCTGAGCAGTTAGACGCCGCCCTCGAACTGGCCCCCGCGAGTATCACGCTGGATTATCTGGATCTGTATGGTCTGCGGCCATCGCTCGATCGCGTGAAAGCCGCGGGGATCGAGGCGCGCGTCGCTTCTCCTCGCATCTTGAAACCGGGGGAACAGAGAATCGCCGATTTTCTGCTGCGCTGCGAGGTTCCGATCCTGGTGCGATCCGCGGGTCTTCTCGAAACACTGCGCGAGGCAGGCGTCCGCCTGGATGGAGATTTCAGTCTGAACGCCGCCAACGCGATCTCGGCCGGCATGCTGCTGGAAATGGGCCTCGCACGTGTAGCCCCCACCCACGACCTGAATGCCGCGCAGATCGCCGGGCTGGCCCGCGGCGTCGATCCGTCGCGTCTCGAAGCCATCGCCTATCATCACCTGCCAGTGTTCCACACCGAACACTGCGTTTTTTGCCGGTTCCTTTCGACCGGAACAAGCTATCGTGACTGCGGAAGACCATGCGAGAAGCACCAGGTGGCTTTGCGCGATTCCGGCGGGCGTCCGCATCCGGTGATGGCCGACGTGGGCTGCCGCAACACGGTGTTCGGAGCCGAAGCGCAGGAGGCGAGTCTCCATCTGGCCGAGTGGCTCGCGGCGGGAATCCGGCATTTCCGGCTCGAGTTCGTGCATGAGACGCCGGAGCAGGTGACGCGCATCGTCCACGCGTTCGCCGATTGTTTCGGAGGCCGCTTGACACCCGAGGAATTGCGCCGCGCGCTTCAGAAATGCTCTCCGGCAGGCGTGACGGAAGGCAGCCTCTTCGTGCCGGCCGGAGCTCTGCTCCCCGTGCTTCAGTAGCTCCAGATCTGATACATTCATGCCATGAAACTTATCGGCATATTGCTGCTGTCGGCGCTGGTCGCGGGGCGGGCGTTGGCGCAGAAGATAGACGTTGAATTTGACGAGTCCGCGGTTTTCGAGCGCTACAAGACGTTTCACATCGTCGAAGGCCAGCTCAACGCCAAGGCTGCCGCGCTTAATAGCGATCTCACGCGGCGCAAGATCGAAAACGAAATCCGCAAGCGGCTTACCGAGAAGGGTCTGACGGAAGTGGAGAGCAAGCCCGACCTGAACGTGCGCTTCACACTGGGGCAAGCCCGAAAAACCGAAGTGGAGGCTTATCCGGCGGGCTGGCGCGGGTTGGGCACGCGGCGGGTGCGGGTCGCGTATACGCAAGGAACGCTGGTCATCAATCTTCGAGATACCAGCCGCAAGGAACTAGTCTGGCGTTCGGTTGCGGAGGAGGAGAAGAACGATCCCATGCAGATTGCCCAGCATCTCGACGACATGGTCAAAAAGTCGATCGACAAGTATCCTCCGAAGAAGTAACTAGTGATCGTGCCCGGCGTCCGATCCGAAAGCCGAGCGGCGATAGGGTGTGGCCGGGGTCGACATCTTCTGGTGCTCGGGACCTGCTGCCGGGCGCGGACCCGGATAGTGGATCAGGTCCCAGCCGGCGAAGTTCTTGTTGCCGCCGTAGTAGGGATCGCCGAACATCCCTTCGAGGGTCAGCCTGCGCACGCGACTGAAGAATGCGCGGCCTGCGGGCAGTCCTTCAGCGCGATTGGTGTCGATGGCGGTCAGTATCTCGTCGCGTTTTTCGGCGGACAACTCCGCCAGCGGCGCGCCCTGCGCCCGGCGAGCATAAGCATCCACGGCTTCGAGGCCCGCGATGAAGGCATCTTTTTCGCCGTGGAGATATCCCGCAAGCTGGCGGTCGATATAATTTTGCGCCCCCGCATCCACCGCTCCGGGACCATTTTCATCGCGCGGGATCAAACGGTCGATAAAAGCTTCCAGCGTGCGAAGCTGCGCCGGCGTCAAGGCGTGCTCTGACTGCTGTGCACCTGATTGCTGTGCAGGGGACTTAAGCGCGCCAACGGGAACCAGCGCCGCGCCGGCAATCAGAGTACGCCGTGTAAACGCCATAGATTTACTGCTGGCCGAACATCCCGATGTAGACGCCCTTCGACAGGACCTTGCCGTTCATGGCGTTCATCAGATCCGCACGCGACGTGCTGGCGGGAAGCCCGAGCTTCGCACTCAGAGCATAGATCTCAAACGTGTAGTGGTGATCGCCATGCCCGGCCGGAGGACAGGGACCAAAATATCCCGGTTGTCCGGCAATATTGTTAGGCTGCTTTGCGCCGTCCGGAAGATCCGCCTGGTTCGGTACACCCGCCGGCAGACTGGTGGCCGTTCCGGGAATGTCGAAGATCGCCCAATGCAGCACGTCGTTGGTTGCCGAGCCTCCCAGCACCGGATCGGGATCGTGCAGGATCAGGGCGTAGCTCTGAGTCCCGGCGGGTCCAGCGGTCCAGCTGATGGCGGGGGAGGGAACTCCCTGGCCGGCCGCGCACGTATTCGCAGCGGGAATCCTGCCGCCGTCGGCGAAGCCCGCGATGGTCATCTTGACCATGGGAGGCAGGTTGGGACCGCCCTTGCCCTTTCCGCCGCCTTTGCCCTTGCCACCCTTGTCCTGGGCGATCATGGCGCCCGCGCCGGCCGCAATGATCAGCGCCAGAGCCATCATAAACCGTGTTGCACGCATTGTAATGTATGTTCTCCTCATGGTTCGAACTCTACCAAATCAAACCAATTCTAACTTCTTTTGACCGCGGCGCGCGTGATGTCCTTGATGGCCGGAGTGCCGCATTGTTGCATGGTCAGTTGCAATTCGGCGCGCAGAATATCCAGAACGCGTTCGACGCCTTCCTGGCCGAAAGCGGTTAACCCATAGATGTAGGGCCGGCCGATCCCCACCGCACGCGCGCCCAGGGCCAGCGCCTTGTAGATATCCGTGCCGCGCCGGAAGCCGCTGTCCACCAGCACGGGAAGCTGATTGCCCACGGCGTCCACTACTTCGGTCAAGCTGTCGATGGTGCTGCGTAAAGTTTCCGTTGCGCGGCCGCCGTGATTCGAGACCAGCACGGCGTCGGCTCCATGCTCGCGGCACAAGCGCGCATCTTCGGCGGTATCGATGCCTTTGATGATCAGCTTCATCTTTGTCGTATTTGTGAGTTTTCTCAGGCGATCCATGTAGGCCCAGTTCGCCGCCGCCGGATTGATGCCTCCCTCGATACCGTCCAGCATCGGCCGGCCCTTCAGCGATCCGACCCCATTCGTGTGACACGCCAGGCAGTTTCTTGTATCGGTCCGGCGCATGCGGGTGGCGGTTTCCGTATTGCGTCCGCCCAGCAGATCCACCGTCCAGACCAGCACCGGACATCCCGCCGCTTCGGCCCGGCGAACCATTTTCTCGGTGCCTGCCCAGTTCACCGGCATGTACATCTGATACCAGAGCGGGCCGCCCAGCGCCTGCGCGACCTCCTCCACCGGCGACGATGAAACCGTAGACAGAATCTGAGTGGCCTTCCTGGCTTTGGCCGCCCGCGCGACGGCCACTTCGCCCTCGCCGTTGAACATCTTCTGCCCGCCCACGGGGCACAGGAAGATGGGAGTTTCCCAGGGAACGCCGAATACTTCCGTCCGCAGATCGGGTTTGGATACGTCCACCAGGCGCCGTGCGCGGAGCTGAAAGTGCTGAAACCCTTCGCGATTGAGTTTCAGCGTGGCGTCGTCATCCACGCCGCTCATCAGGTAACCCAAATGCGCGGGCGGCAGCATTTCGCGGGTCAGAATCTCGAAATCGCTCACGCTCAAGGCGTCGGCCGCGCGATGAATCGCTTCCGCGCTTTGTTGCGCCCAAGCCTTGTTTCCCAACGCGGCCGCCAGCGGACTGGCTGCCAGAAAACGGAGGAACTCACGGCGTTCGGTAGATACTCGGAAACCCATGGCCGCTGATTTTAGCAAAGAAAGAATCATGAAAGGCTTGAAACATTCGTGTGGTAAGATTCCATAAATCTTGTAATAAAGGGATGTGGCGGAAAGAGTTCTCTTTGTGAACGAACATCGGACGAGTTCAACGGAAATTTCTTCCCAGACCGGGCGCACCGTTTTGAACCTGCGTGAAATGCTGCTGCGCGGCGATTTTCAGCCGGGCGAGCGCCTCTCGGAACTGCCTCTTGTCGCGCGGCTGGGTGTTTCGCGGACCCCTATCCGCCTGGCGCTCGATCGCCTGGCCAACGAGGGACTGCTCGAAATCTTCCCGACCGGCGGCTTCGTCGTGCGCGCCTTCACTTTGACCGAAGTGTACGACGCCATCGAGATGCGCGGCGTGCTGGAGGGGGCCGCGGCCCGGCTGGCGGCGGAGCGGTTGCAGAATCCAGGCGAGCTCGCAGGTCTTCGCCGGCTTCAGCAAGAACTCGAGCGGGTCATGCCCCTGGATCCCACGCTGCATCCCACCATTGATTCGTTCGCGACCTATTTGGATTTGAACGAGTCCTTCCATGCGACGATGGTCGAGCTGGCGAAGAGCAGCATGTTGCGTACCACGCTCGATCGCCTGCTTTCTCTTCCCTTTGCCTCGCCCAGCGCTACAGTGTTCGCGCGGCTCAAACTGCCGAAAGCCAAAGAGCTGCTGACCGTCGCCCATGAGCATCATAACGCTCTGATCGAGGCGATCGAGAACCGGCAGGGGAGCCGCGCCGAGAGTCTCGCCAGGGAGCATGCGGGTCTGGCGCTTCGAAACCTGGAGGCGGTTCTGGCCGATAAAGAAGTTCTGAACTCCGTGCCGGGAGCTTCCCTGATTCGCATGCCGGGCGTGGCATGAAGGTCGGGTCGGGCATGCCCGACCCCTACAAGTGCGTAGGGGCGAGGCACGCCTCGTCCGCTTTGCTAGTGCGTCAGGGCGTACATCACGTAGTTGATGCCGATGTTGATCGCCAGATGTGAGTACTGCTCCGGGTATCCTGGATCGTCGGCATACTCCCAGGCGTCGCCCAGATCCGAGTTCGGCGTGATGGCCGCTTCGATGCGCCCCTTGTCGTCATAGATCGCGCGCCAATAGGGCGTGTCTCCGCCGTTCTGCGCTCCGCGGCCGTAAAGACCCCAAGCCCCCAGGACCTGAAACCGGTTGTTCAAGTCGTAGAGGATGTGAAACGCCGTATCATCTTCGGGAATATCCACGGGAGTCTTCCCTGGCAGAACGCGGCCCATGCTCTGCATGAACACGTCCCATTCAAACGGTCCCCAAAAATCGTCGCACCAGAAGAAACCGCCGCGGGCCAAGTAATCGCGCATCTTGGCCGCCTGCTTGTCGGTCAGGTCCCATTCGCCCGGCCGGACGGCATAGAGCATGGGCCAGTTATAAACGTCGTCTTCGTCGTCCAGGTTCACGGGCTGTTCCACAGGACGCGCGTCGATGCGCGTGAGGCGCATCACTGCGGTCAGGAAGTGACGGTCGGCGCGCGGATAATCCTGAGTCCAGCTGGACATGCCGTTGGCCCATCCGCGCCGTCCGGAACGATCGAAGCGCGCGGTCGGCGCAGGAGGATACATCAGCCTTGCAAAGACCCATTCGGATGGCCGCTGCGCGCCTTCGGGCAGGGGGAAGTTGTTGTACTCGATGGCGGGATACTCGCGAAACTCACGCTGCCAGGCGCACAGGGACCCGACGAACAGCGTGCCGCCCGCCAGCAGGAACAGGATGTATCGACGGCTCATGGCGCGACCAAATCCCTCCAGAGGATAACACCTTCGCATCGCGCCGAAAGTCGCGTGTATAGTGAGGAGGTGACGCCCGAAAACGCAGCAATGAGATCCACGGCACAATTGACGCTGATCACATCCACGGAAGGCGACGCCACCGGCTCGTTTATCAGAATCCGGTGTTCCGGGAAGCTGGTCGCCAATTCCACGGGAATCCTGCAGGCTGAGGTGCGGGGCCTGCTGCCCGACACGAAGCGAATCGTGCTGGACCTGACCGACCTTGGCTACATGGACAGCAGCGGTCTTGGCTCGATCATCGGACTGTACGTTTCGGCCAGGAGCGCGGGCGGGCGGCTGGAGGTGATCAACCTCAGTGCGCGAGTGCGCCAGCTCTTCAGCATCACCAATGTGTTGAGCCTTTTTGAAGTGTGCGGCGAGCAGAATATCCGTCTTCCGTAAGCAAGTTTTTCCGAAGCCGCTCCGGTAAATCCCACCCGATGGATCGCCTCCCTGACTGAATTTCAGTGATTTAGCGGTGGCATCGGAATTGCACCGTGAGCCGCCCTAGAGGTGTGAGCCAATGGAACCTGTCGAGCAACCTGAACGCCGTCTATCCATTCCCCGTGAGAGCTGGCCAGTCTACCTGTTGCTGGCCGTACTCGCGGCCGCGACCGTGATCAGCACTGCGTACCTGTTTCACGAACGACGTCAGGGCCAGGAGCTGGCGGCCACTAACCACGCCCTGAATGCGACTCTGGTCCAGCTCCAGAACCGGGTGCAGGATCTGACGCAGCAAGTGGACCTGGTGAAGAGCGCGCAGGAGACTCCGGTGCGCGTGGCCCCGCCGCCGACCGCGGAGCCTCGCGCGGTGAAAGCCGCGAAGACAGTCACTCCCTCTCGCCGCACGCCACCTCGCCGGACGCCACCTCGCGAAGATCCGCGCTTCAAAGAACTGCAAGGACAATTGTCGGATCAGCAAAAGCAGCTCGCCAGTACCCGCGAAGCCTTGGATAAAACTCGCGACGATCTCAGCGGAGCTCTCAACAATACTCGTGACGAGCTCTCCGGTTCCATCGCCAAGACGCATGACGAACTGGTGGCGCTTCAGAAGCGCGGCGAGCGGAACTATTACGAATTCGACTTGACCAAGTCCAAGCAGTTCGAGCGAGTCGGCCCGTTGCGGCTGTCCCTTCGCAAGGCCGATGCCAAGCACAAGCGGTTCGATATGAACATGCTGGTGGACGACAACCAGCTCCAGAAAAAGGGCGTGAATCTTTACGAGACCATCTGGATCAACACCGGTGACCGTCCGCAGCCCATGGAGCTGGTGGTGAACCAGATCGGCAAGGATCACATCCAGGGGTACTTGAGCGAGCCGAAGTACAAGAAGTCGGAACTGAGCCAGACGGCGGACGTGGCGGCCCGGCCTTAAGGCTTCAGATCTCGAAGACCCGGTCGACTAATAGAGTACTTTCGAACAGTGGGATCGGAATGGCATCCCCCGCGCCGTAGGTTTTAACACCCGCCGGGTCCGTCACCAGCACAGTGAGTTTCTCCGGGTCGACCACCCAGAACTCCAGCGTTCCCGCCGACATCGCCACGATCCGCTGGCGGCTGATCTTGGCTGGAGTGTTGGATGGCGATAGCACCTCGACAATCAGAGCGGGCGCATAGACCGGATAGTCATTGGGCGGCATCGCGTCCCACTCGGCACGCGGAATATAGGCGACATCCGCGAACCAGTACTGGAGATTCGGAGCCGGACGATAAGGGAATTCGATGGTCACAACGCCGCGCGCGACGGCGAGGCTTTCCAGCAGATGCTCGATCCGCTTCTGCAGTTTGATGTGGAGAGGGCGTGCCGGGGGCACTAGCACGACCTCTCCATCGTGCAGTTCATGTCGTTGTCCTGTGTCGGGGCGCTCGGGCAGCCGGAGGAAATCGGCCCAGGTGACCGGGGAATGTGCGTGGCTGCTCATCAAGCTCCTGTGGTCATTTTAGTTCAAGAGCCGCCATGGCAGGTGACAACATCATCTGCCCCACTCTTGGCTGATACACTCTTGGGATGAAATGCGCGACGTTGATGGTGCTCGCTGCCTTTTCTCTGGCAGCCCAGGCTCCCTATCAGGACCGCTTCATCACCGTTAACGGCCTGCGTCTCCACTACCTCGACTGGGGGTCGCCCGATAAGCAGCCCTTCATCATGCTGCACGGGATCGGGCGCGTCGCCCATTCCTTCGACCACATCGCGCCGCGATTCAACCAGGACTATCACGTTATGGCGATCGATATGCGCGGGCACGGCGACTCGGCCTGGTCGCCTGAGGGCGCTTATCTGGTCGAGGATTACGCCAAGGACCTGGAGGCCTTCATCGAGCAGCTCAACCTGCGTAACGTGATCCTGCTGGGGAATTCGACCGGTGGACGCGTGGTCCAGGTCTACGCCGGAATGCACCCCGATCGCATGGCCAAGCTGGTAGTCGAGGACGTGGGACCGGAGCGAACGAACGAGATCGCCTCGGCATTCGCGCGCAGAGTTGAACAGGAAGATAAGGGCTGGGCGTCGGAAGACGAGCTGGTTGCTTCCCTGATGCGAGGCGGGAGTAAAGTCTCGGAAGAACTACAGCGCAACGACGCCCATTTCGGCAGCAAACGGCGCGCCGACGGACGCATCGTGTGGAAGCGAGATCCGAATCTGGTCAAAGGGTTCGTTCCCACTGAGCTGTGGACGCAAGTGCTCAAGATCACCTGCCCGGCCATCTATATCCTGGGCGGCGCCAGCACCATCGTGCCTCCAGAAACGCAGCAGAAACTACGGGAGAGTCTGCCGGCGGTTCAGATCGTGACCATGCCCAAGCTCGGCCACTACCCGCATCAGGAAGCGCCGGAGGAGTACATCCGCATCGTGCAGACGTTCCTCGCCGGGCGCTAGTGCGTGATCGCGTATATCAGATAATTGATGCCGTAGCGATACGCCAGCGTGGTCATCGCCTCCGGGTAATAGGGCACGTCGGCGAACTCCCAGGCATCGCCGATGTCGGTGTTGAAATTGACTGCGACCACCATGCGATTCTTCGGATCGTACATCGCCTGCCAGGCAGGCATGGTCCCGGGCGGCTGATAGACCTGCCCGTCTCGTCCCAAGTGGCGCGATCCGGGGATGAACGTGAGATCTTTCTTCTGGATGTCGTAAAGGACGTGCATCACCGAATCGTCCAGCCCGATATCGGTAATCGGCTGGCCCGGTAAGACGCGGTTCATGGTCTCCTGGAATACTTCGTACTCGCGCTCTTGCCAGAAATCATCGGTCATGATGAAGCCGCCCCGCAGGAGATACTCTCTGAGCTGCGAGGTTTCCGCGTCGGAAAGCTGCCAGTAGCCGGTCTGCGTTGCGTAGATCCACGGATAGTCAAAAAGCTTCGGATCCGTCAGGGACACGTGCTGGGGATCGCCCGCGTCCATGCGGGTCAGGCGCTGCACTCCTTTGGTGAAGTGCTCATCGGCGTCGGGCCAATCCTGCGCCCACCAACCGTTCGCTCTTCCGCGGCGCGAGACGTTTCCGAAGCCGCGGCGCATGTAGTCGGTGTATTCCACGCGCAGAAAGTGGAATTCCGCGTTGGCGGAGAATTCCGTTGCGGGAGCTTCGGAGTTTTCAAAGCCTCCGAAACCGCCGCCGAAGCCGCCCCGACGTCCGCCGCGCTGCGAAAAGGCCACCGCGGCCAGTCCCAGTAGGCCCGCCGCCACGAATGCCGTTCTGACGCCGAATCTCATCTGGTGTTCCCATTGTAGCCCCGGCACGGCTGGCAATCGTCAGGCAGTATTCCTGAGTGAGTGGAAATACGGCGACTGACGGAACGCGATGCCGAAGCTCTCTGGCATCTCAGGCTGCGAGCCCTCGAGTCCGAACCCCAAGCCTTTGGCGAATCCGCCGAGGAGCATCGCCAGACCGCCGTCGAAGCGTATGCGAGCAAGCTGCGCTCGGGTGGAGACGAGAACTTCGTCATCGGAGCGTTTATCGATTCAGAGCTGGCGGGAATGGTCGGATTCCACCGGGAACTGAGGCTGAAGAGGCGGCATCGCGGCGGGATTTGGGGAATGTTCGTCGCGCCTTCCTGCCGTGGCCGGGGCCTGGGAGCCGCCCTGCTTTACGAGGCTGTGCGGGCCGCCAGAACGATACCGGGTTTGCGCAGCATCCACCTTTCCGTGACGGCCACTCAACCAGGCGCCCGGAGCCTGTACGCGAACGCGGGATTTCGATCCTACGGGATTGAAGCCGAGGCTCTCATGATTGGAGAACGGTACATCGATGAAGAGTATATGATCCTTCGGCTTTGATCCGCTACCGGAAAGCGAGCTTGGACTTGCGATCTTCTTCCGCCTTGATTCCCGGACCGAACAGGCTTTCGAAGAAGCCTTCCTTTACCAGACGGTCGACCAGGCTGTTATCGATCACCTTGTGAAAATCGTACACCCGCATCTGCGCCGCGATCTGCGGATCGGCAACGTGCTCCAGGATGTATTTGACCGCGGCAGCCGGAAGATAGGGCACTCGTTCGTAGGTATTAACTTCCTTGTAGTGATCGTAAGTGCGCTCGAGCTCGGCCGGATCCTGCTTGTCCCAGGCCTGATACGCCTTAAGCGCGAACGCCTTGTCGTCGTAGAAACGCTTGATGGCTTCGGCATGGGCCTTCATCAGCAGCTCGGGCAGCTTGGAATTGGCCGCGATGGTCGCCTTCCGGAACAGGTACACGGAGGGCGCGTAGATGTCTTCGTAGTCGCTGATGTTGCCGAGATTGGTGTACCCCTGCTCCTCGATCTTGAAGTAGACCGGAGCGGTGATCATGGTGGCGTCGACGCGCCCGCTAAGCAGAGCCGTGGCGCGCGTGCTGACGTCGCCACCGGTGGGAACCCACTGCACATCGCGAGGCTTCAAGCCGGCCTTGGCGATCAGGCCATTGGTGTAGTTGTACGGGGCGTCGCCCACCTGGCTCACGCCGATGCGCTTGCCCTTGAGATCCTGAACGCGCTTGATGTTCTTGGTCGCCATGAGGGCGAACAGGCTCTTCTTGAAGGGACTCCCCAGGACGATCAGCGATCCGTCTTTGTAGGCGGCCGTCATGGATTGTTCCAGTGTGTAGGGCGTCATCACGGCTTCGCCGCTGACCACCATCGCGATGCCCGCGGGATGAATCGCGAACACTAAATTCGCATCCAGCCCGTACTTCTGGTAATAGCCGCCCTCTTTGGCGATGTAGAGCGGCCAGACCTGGCCGGTTCGAGTGGCGTAGTTGATGGTGATCTTTTGGAGTTGTTGGGCTCCAGCAATCTGGGCCAGCACGAGGAAACAGGAAAGCAGCCGGTACATAAACCTTCCTTACGTTAGCACCAGCGGGCGAAGCCCATGGCGCTGCCCGTACCCGCCTCGGATCGATAGCAGGGCACGTAATCGACCAGGCTCATCTTCAGCCCAGCCTCCGCCATCACGCCCGCGACCACGATCCAGTTCTTGATCTCCGACGTCCCTGCCTGAAACATGTTCTCCGGAATGCTGGCCAGCTTGGCTGCATCGCCTGCCTGCATCGCGTCGAGGAGCTCGTGATCGAAGGCTTCGTCCAAAACGAAATGGGTCATGCCGCCGGAGGCGATGAAGGCGACCCTGATGTCCGCCGGCCACGACTCAACCGCTCGCGCCAGAGCCCGTCCGAACTGGAAGCATCGGCCCGCAGGCGGCTGATTGGGCGGATAAAACGTGTTCACAAGCACCGGCACTTGTAACGGGGCCTTATCGCGCATGATGCGCCGGTACACGAACCCATACGCGTGCGGGACAGCGTTCGATCCGATCTCGCCGGTCGGTAGCTTGGTCAGTTGCGCTACGTCGAATCCGTCGGTGATGACGCTCTGGATAACGTGCTTGCCGAGTTCAGGCGAGCAGGGATAGTCGGTATGAACGGCGGGCGTCCGGTCGGCTTCGGCGCGCGCGACGGCCGGATTGAGCTTCGCCAGAAACTCCGGCGACCGGGGATGTCCTTCCACGTGATCGCCCCAGAAGACAGCGAACGCGGGTACGTGCTGGTCGGTGAAAATCTCCATCTGGTCGTTCCCGACGACGATTGCGATGTCCGGGCGGTGCTGATCGAAATAGTCGGCCAGCTGGCGGATCGCATTCTGGTTGCGATCGTGCCGCTCTAGCATGACTGCGGGTGTGATCTGGTCGGCCAGGTGGGCGTCCTTGCGCAAAGCGACCATCTCCTCGAACGTGTAGGTCTTGCCCTGGTAGAAATGGCGGGCCTGGCGATCGAACGAGACGCGATCCTGCCAGTACTCGGGCGGAATCGAGAGCATGGGGCCGTGCGAGGTGCCGAGTCCGAAGGTGATTTTCGCCATCTTTTTAAGCTCGGATCGCTACCTCGAAACGGTCTGTGCCGCGTCCTGAGCGCGCGGAATTTTCAAGCGGGAGAAAAGCCGCCGGGCGTTGTCCTCGAAAATGTTGCGGCGGTCCTGGTCGGTCAGTGTCTGAATGGCGTCGATCAGCGGCTTGATATCGTCAAAAGGCTTGCCGGTTTCCGGATTCGGAGCCGATCCCGAGCCCGGATTCTCAGTCCCGAACATAACGTGCTCGCTGCCCGTGATGCCTAGCAGCAGTTCGAGCGACTTACGCGCGTGCAGGCAGGTATCGAAATACAGCATGCTCAGGCGGCGATTGAATTCGTCGACCGTGCCGCCGCCCTTGAGGACGTAATCGGCCTGCCAGCGCCCGATCTGGTAGGGCACCGATCCGCCGCCGTGCGAAACGATAATTTTGAGTTTCGGAAAATCCAGCAGCACGCGCGAATTGACGATCGAGAGAATCGCGAGGCTTTCTTCGCTGATGAAATGCTGGCTGTAGTTTTCGCGTCCGTGCTTGCAGCCGGTCGAATGAATGAGCCCCGGAAGATCCAACTGGACCATCTTTTCCCACAGCGGATACCAAGATTCGTCGCCGAGCGTGGGAGTGCTGTTGTCGCCTTCGCCCGGATCGGTGTCGATCAGCAGTCCGATGAACCCGAGATCCTTGACACAGCGGTCGATTTCAGCGAAGCCCAAAGTGATGGGCGCGCCGGGAGCCTGCGGGATCGCGCAGACGCCTTGAAAGCGGTTGGGAAAAGCCTTGACCTGCTGGGCGATGTAATCGTGATTCGAGACGGCCCAAGCTTCCATGATCTTGACCGGCTTCTCGGCGTGCATGAGCTGGAAAGGCCGGGGCGATAGAAACTGCACGTCGGTTCCGACCGAGTCTATGACGCGCAGATTGCGCTTGGTATCGGGGTGATCGCGCACCCAGTCATCGGCGAATTTCTTGGACGCAAATCCGTGTGCTCCCCGCGCCGACATCTGGTTCGCTTTCCACTGGTAGAGTTCCGGCGCCGCGCAGACATGGGCGTGAATGTCGATGATCATGGCGTTAAATCTCCACTAGGAATCGTCGCACATGGGAGTTACTTCAATCCATGCCGGTGCAAAAGCTCTCGCACTTCGTCGGTGCCTCCGAGCTTGTCGGGCATGCGCGCACCCGCATCGAGCAGGACCTTGACCGTTGCGGGGTAATCACCGGCTTCCCGATACCATCCGTTCTGAGACCCGTGGATAGCCCAGTGCAGAGGGGTGGCTCCGTAGTCGTTGTCGGCATTCTCGATCGGCGGGTTGTGGGTTAGGATCAGTCGGACCAGTTCGGCGTTTCCGTGCCACGCAGCCCAATGGAGCGGGGTCGCGTGGTGCTGGCCGAAACTCTCCACCGGCAGACCCGCTGCTAACATGAGTCGGGCTGCGATCGTGTTATTGTTCCTGGCGGCGTGAGCCAGTTGGCGGCGGCCTTCGGCAGTCAGAGTGGTGGCGAGATTGGGACTCGCGACGAGCAGGGATTTAACCAAGGCATCATCATGCAGCCAGCAGGCGTTGAGAAGCTTCTCGTCCGCGGGGCATCGTTCCATGAGCAGGTTGAGGACTTCCGCATGACTGAACTTTTTGGCCACCTGACAGCCGGAAACATGCCATCCCAGTTCCCATTGATAAATGGTGCCGCCGGAGTGGAAGTTGCCCTTGGGGAAATACTGATCGTTGACGCGCATGCGAATGCATTCCGGGTCGTTCTGCAGATGTTTCTCAACCAAGGCAAGATCACCCAGTGCTGCAGCCATTAGAATGTCCGATTTTGAGCCGCGCCGGATCAGATAGCGCGCGATCTCAGGACGCGCTCGCAGCATGTACTGTGCCGGCGTCGACTCGTGGTCGACGTCGCGGGCGTCGATATCCGCGCCCTGATCGAGCAGGTACTCAGCGATCTCGATGGTCGAGGCGAAGTGGAGCGGCGTTTGTCCGTCTCCCCCTCGCGCATGAACCAGCGCAGGATCGGCGGCGATCAACTCCTTGAGCTTGTCGATCATGCCCAGCCGCGCCGCCGCATGAACTGTGACGGTCGCCCCGCGTTGGATCGCGCGGGCAGCCACCTCGGGGCTGGCGGTGTCGAGCAGCCCAAATCCTCCGGCCCACCATTTGCTACGGGCGTTGATGTCTGCCCCCGCTTCGAGCAGCGCTTCCAGCATCGCCTCGCTGCGGATGTGGACAATCAGCGGCGAGTTGAAGTGCGAAACGGGTTCGTTTATCTCGGCTCTCAGCTCCGGACATTGGTCCAGCAGGTGCCGGAAGCCCGCGATGTCATCGTCTTGTAACGCTTTATTGGCTAGCGGCACGGCTTCGGCTTTGGGAATCATCGCTTCGAAGTCACCCGACGAACGCGATCACTTCGCATTGCACCAGCATGCCCGGCGGCAGATCGGGTGCCGGAAACGTATGCCGGGCGGGACGCGAATGCGGATCGGGGAACATCGCCAGCCATTCCTTGTTGACGTGCGGACGCAGGGCACGATCCTTGATCCAGACGTTGATCTTGGCGATATCCTCCGGCGTCGCCCCCGCCACCTTGAGAATTTCACGCACGCTTGAAAACATCTGCGCACACTGGGCCTCGATGCCTTCGGGATACTTGCCCGTGAAGGGCTCCTTCCCGGATACCCCGCTGGTGATCAGAAACGGCCCCACGCGGCACGCCGCTGGAATGGGATTATCGTGCTCGAACCCCGGAATTTCGATGCTGACGCGTCTGCCCATAGGTTTGCGACCCTTTATAATAACCGAAGCATGGGACCACTCGCCTCCATTCGCGTGCTCGATCTGACGCGAGTGCGTTCTGGTCCGACGGCAGTTCGCCAACTGGCCGACTGGGGCGCCGACGTGATCAAGATCGAACAGCCGGCGCAGGACGACGTCGATCCCTTCGGAGGCGGCGAGCGCCATAGTCCGGATTTTCAAAATCTTCATCGCAACAAGCGCAGTCTCACGCTCAATTTGAAAACACCAGAGGGGGTGGAGCTTCTCAAGCGGCTGGCGAAGGACGCGGACGTGATGGTCGAAAACTATCGCCCGGATGTAAAGCGGCGGCTGGGCATCGATTATCCCGCCATGCGCGCGGTCAACAAGCGCCTGGTCTACGCGAGCATTTCCGGATTCGGCGAAGACGGCCCGTATCGCGACCGCCCGGGGTTCGATCAGATCGCGCAGGGCATGGGTGGATTCATGTCGGTGACCGGGCTGCCTGGGCAAGGTCCGGTGCGCGCGGGAATCCCGATTGCCGATCTTTGCGCGGGCATCTTGTGCGCGCAAGGCGTTCTGTTGGCATTGATCGAGCGGCAGACTTCGGGCGAGGGCCAGTGGGTTACCACGTCGCTGCTGGCGGCGCAGATCTTCATGCTGGATTTCCAGGCCTCGCGCTGGCTGAACGCAGGAGAGGTGCCGAAACAAGCCGGCAACAATCACCCGTTGTACATTCCCACCGGCGCGTTCAAGACCGCCGACGGCCATATCAACATCGGGGCCAGCGGGCAGAAGATGTGGGAGCGGCTCGCTCCGGCGATCGGCGCTCCCGAGTTGCTTGCAGACCCCCGATACACAAATGCCGACAACCGTTCCGCGAATCGCGATGTGCTGACGGCGGAGATCGAGAGGCATCTGGCGTCGGCGGATAGCGCCACGTGGATCGAGCGTCTGAATGCAGCCGGAGTGCCGTGCGGGCGGATCTATTCGGTGGATCAGGTGTTCGCCGACCCGCAGGTGGAGCATTTGAAGATGGTGGATACGATTGAGTCGCCGTTCTATCATCCGCTGAGAGTGGTCGCACAGGCAGTGCGGCTGTCGCGCACGCCGCACGAACTGACACGTCGGCCGCCGGAACCGGGCGAGCACACGGATGAGATCCTCGGATCGCTGGGGCTTGCGCCCGCGGAAATCGCCGATCTGCGCAGCCGGGAGATCGTGTGAATCGCATACTTTCTGCAACCAGCGGGGCAATTGCCACGCTCACGTTTAACAATCCGGAGCGCCACAATGCGATGTCGCTCGATATGTGGCGGGCCGCGACCGCCGTGCTGGAGCAATTCGAGCTGGACCCCGCGGTGCGCGTGATCGTACTCACTGGCGCGGGCGGTAAAGCGTTCGTCTCGGGCGCCGATATTTCGAAATTCGAAAGCGAACGCGCCACGGTCGACGCCATATTGGAATACAACATCGCGGTCGACCGGTTTGGGCAGGTCCTGGGCGAGTGCTCGAAGCCGACCGTCGCGATGATCCGCGGCTACTGTATCGGCGGCGGCGTCGGGATCGCGGTGTGCTGCGATATGCGCATCGCCAATGATGCGGCACGCTTCGCCGTTCCCGCGGCCAAGCTCGGCCTGGGTTATGGATACGCGAATGTACGCCGCATCATGGATCTGGTGGGTCCGCAGTTCGCGACGGAGATGCTCTTGACCGCGCGCCAGTTCGATGCTGCTGACGCGATGCGAATGGGCCTGGTGAATCACGTGGTGCCGGACGCCGAAATCGAGACCTACGTTCTGGAGCTAGCCGGGGTTATTTCGAATAATGCCCCGTTGACCATTCGCGCCGTGAAGCGCATCGTGCGGGAACTGCGCCGCAATCCGGATGACGCCGATGTTGCCGCCTGCGACGCCCTGGTTCGCCAGTGTTTTGAGAGCGCCGACTATCGCGAGGGCCGCCAGGCGTTTCTTGAAAAGCGCAAACCTGTATTTCGCGGAGTCTAATGAGAGCCGTATACATCGAACAAACCGGCGGACCCGAGGTTATGCGCCTTGGGGATCGCCCAGTTCCTGAGCCGCAAAAAGACGAAGTGCTGGTGAAGGTCGCGGTTTCGGGCGTCAACTTTACCGATCTCAACCAGCGTAGCGGCATCAATAAGATTCCGCTGCCGGCGGTCCTGGGGTCGGAGGGCGCGGGGACTGTGGAACGGTCGAACTCGGGATCCTTTAAGCCAGGCGACCGGGTGGCCTGGTGTATGGTGCGCGGATCGTACGCGGAATACGCGGCGGTGCCGGCGCGCATGCTGGTCCGCATCCCCGATGGCATCGACTTCCGCACGGCCGCTGCTGCGATGCTCCAGGGCATGACCGCGCATTACCTGTCGCACTCGACATTCCCGCTTAAGACGGGCCACACCGCGCTGATTCACGCCGCGGCCGGTGGCACAGGACGCCTGCTGGTCCAGATCGCGGTGATGCTGGGAGCGCGTGCGATCGGCACTGCGGGGACTGCGTCCAAAGCTCAGTTGGCTCGCGATGCCGGAGCCAGCGATACGATCTTGTATGACCAGGAAGACTGGGTCGCGGAAGTGAAAAAGTTAACCGGCGGCGCGGGCGTCGACGTGGTCTACGACTCCGTCGGCCAAGCGACGTTTCTGAAGGGCCTGGACTGCCTGAAGCCGCGCGGGATGATGGTCCACTTCGGCGTGTCGAGCGGGCAGATCGAACCGTTCGACACGCGCGGGCTCACCACCCGAGGCTCGCTCTTTCTGGCGCGCCCGACGCTGAACACGCACATCTCGGATCCCAAGGAACTGGCCTGGCGTTCGAGCGACGTGTTCCGTTGGATCGCCGAGGGCAAGCTCCGCCTGCGTATCGACCGCGAATATTCGCTGGCTGACGTGGCCCAGGCGCATCGCGACCTGGAAGCCCGCGCAACTAGCGGAAAGGTTCTATTGCAGATCTGATTACTGGCAGCCGTTCACGCCCTTGGTCAAGCAGATGGACGACGTGATGTCGGGCGGGATCGGAAGACCCTTGTCCGTCATCAACTTCTTGATGAACGCCGTGGTCTCCGGATGTGCGATGGCCGATTGCACGCCCACGCGAACCAGTCCTTCCGAGTAGTGCACCGGAATCCAGGTCATGCCTTTCATGGCGCCGTTGATGGTGTCGCGGCTGCCGTTGTCGTGAGCTTCGAGATC
This sequence comes from Bryobacteraceae bacterium, assembly GCA_036003585.1. GTDB lineage: Bacteria > Acidobacteriota > Terriglobia > Bryobacterales > Bryobacteraceae > Palsa-187. Next base: position 367,541 of record DASYSG010000019.1, read on the forward strand.
GCCGCCCCGCTCCACCAGCATCTGCACGATCTCATTGCGGCCTTTGTGCGCCGCTCCGTGCAGCGAAGTGCGTCCGTCTTCATCGTGGACGTTGGGATCCAGGCCCAGGTTGAGCAGCATCTTCACCGTCTCGACATTCTGCTCGCGCGACCATTCGTAGGTGACGCCCTCCACCCAGGCGATTCCGGACGCTACGGCCAGCGCCGTAACGTTGCGCGCAGTGTAAATCTTGGGATCGGCGCCGTGGGATAGCAGCAGCTTCATGAGTTCGACATCGCTCGACTGCGCGGCGCGCAGGAACGGCGTGGCTCCGTCTTCATTGAGCCACTGCATGGTGAAGTTGGTGCGCGTTTCGGTGCTGTCCCCGACGCAGGTGGTAGCGGTCGATTGCGTGCCGCACACCCGGACGTTCACATCGGCGCCCTTGGCCAGCAGCAGCTTGATGAAATCCAGATGATCCATGTCGGGCTTGCGGACCGGATAGTCGCCGCCCTCGATGTTGCGGTTATCGGTGGCCAGGTACAGAGGCGACCAGCCGCCGTTATTCTTGATGTTCGGATTGGCGCCGTGATCCAGCAGATACGCGCCGATCTTGTAGTGGCGATTCTGCGTGGCTGTCAGCAGGGGAGTCCACCCGTAATGGGTCACCTGATTGACGTCCGCCCCCGCAGCGATCAATTCTTTCACGCATTCCATGCAGTCCTGCCGTGTGGCGAACACCAGCGGGGTGATCCCGCCGCCATCGGTATCCTTCGTACGGCCGAATGCGAATTCGGCGGCAGCAGCGTCGGCGGCGGCCACCTGATCCTCTTCCGCCGCGCCTGCAGCGCCGGCCTTAGCCTGCTTGGCCTGCTTGGCTTGTCCCCCGCCTGCAAAGCCGCGTCCGCCCTGCTTACCTCTCAATCCGCCCGCGCCCTGATCGGACGCCGCCCTTTGGCGAACCGTGGGAGCCAGGTACGCGCGATTGCCCTTGGTGTCGAAATTCGAGGCGGCCTTGTAGTCCGCGCCACTGGCGAGCAGAACCTTGATGGCCTCGGGATGCGACTGCTCGGCCGCCCACATCAGCGGTGTGGTGCCGCGCAGTTTTTCTTTCGCGTTCACGTCGGCTTTCTGGTCGATGAGAACTTTCACCGCCTCCGGGTTTCCGTTGCGCGCGGCGAACATCAGCGCCGTTTCCCCGAACGGGCTGGTCTCATTCACGTCCGCCCCGGCCTTCAGGAGCTTCTGGATCATGGCCGCGTTTCCGTTCGTGCTGGCCAAGCGCAGCGGCGTCGCGCCATCGTGATTCGGCTTTTTGACATCCGCACCGGCGGCGATCAGGAGGTCGGCGATGTCAACATCGTTACGGTAGGCCGCCCACTGGATGGCCGTGGCTCCGTCCGCCTGGGGCAGGTTCACGTCGGCCTTCTGCTTGATTAGCGTCTGCACGGCGGCTTTGTCGCCCTTCATGGCGGCATCCGCCACGGGGCTGTCAGCGGCGTTCAGGACCGTTAGGTAGATGGCCGGAACCAATACTACGGCGGCCGCTGCCAGGGCGTGTCGGATGCGCATCGTCGATGTTTTCATCGTGAATATAACCTCGGGAACATGAGCAATTGAAAACGTGAATCCAAACGCCTCAGACGACCAGCCCGGCGAGCCGGCCCGTGCTATCGTCGCCGATCTTGTCCTGCTTCACGCCGAACATATCCAGAACGCTGAGCAGCAGATTTGACGTAGTGACAGTCTTGGTCGGGAAGTGCAGGTGACGGCCTCCCTTGAGCTGTCCGCCGGCTCCGCCCGCCAGAATGTAGGGGACGTCGTAGTGCAAGTGCTGGTTGGAGTCGCCCATATTGGTGCCGTACAGAACCAGTGTGTGATCGAGCAGGGTGCCATCGCCGTCCTGGGTCTTCCGGAGCTTGTCCAGGAAGTAGGCCAGGCACAGCACGTGATACCGGTTGATCTTCGAATAGTCGAGGATGCGGTCCGGATTCTCGGCATGGTGCGACCCGCCGTGGAAACTGGTATTGGTGCCGCTGGCCGGGAAGCTGCGGCCGGTCAGGTCGCGGGCATAGAGCAGCGTCGAAACGCGCGTGATGTCTCCCTGGTAAGCCAAAGCCTGCAGATCGAACTGCAGCTTGATATGTTCGTCGAAAGAATCGGGAACGCCGGCCGGTACCACGATACCTTCGTGGTTCTCCATGGCTCCCGTGGCCTTGGTGGCGATGGTCAGGCGCCGTTCGATCTCACGCACACTGTCGGCGTACTCGTCGACGCGCAGCTGGTCGCTCGGCGGAAGATTCTTCTTGAAGGCGGTCAGTGTGCCGGTGATCGAATCGAGGATGCTGCGATCCTGCGCCCGGCGCGCCGCGCGCTCTTCAGGGGTCTTGGCCTGCACATCGCCGAACAGGCGTTCAAACACCACCTGCGGGTTCAGCTCCATGGGCAGCGGCAGGTTGGTGGCAGCCCAGGAAATCGAATTGGTGTAAGCGCAGCTGTAGCCCTCGCCGCAATTGCTCGAATTTGCCCCGGGATCTTCGATGGCCTGCTGCAGCGAAGGCAGCAGGGATTCCTGGCCGATGTGATTAGCGATAATCTGGTCGATGGTGACGCCGTTGTGGATGTCCGAGCCGGTGGCTTTCTTGGGCTTTTCGCCGGCCAGGAAGGCTGCCGCCACCCAGTGATCCGCGCCGGTTACGCCCGGAGGCGGTTCGGCCGACTTGGACCACAAACCGCTAATGATCACGCTTTGGTCCACGAACGGAGCCAGGGGCTCCATGATCGAGGGCAGTTTCCTGGGGTCGAGGACGTCTCCTTCGGGGATCCAGTAGCCTGGCGCCGCCCCATGCGGGACAAAAATGCCGGTAAACCTGGTCTTGGGAACTGCCGCCGTCTTGCTGACGGGTGTCTGTGCCGGAATCATGGAATCCAGCAACGGCAACGCCAGGGTAATGCCTGCGCCACGCAGAAACGTCCGTCGGGGTATGTATTTCTTAGTAAGGAACATTGTTTCCGCTCTCCATCTCAATTCTATAATTTCTCAAAGCCAATACCTATCGCGACTTAACGTGAGGCGCGTTCCTGCCCGTTGCCGCTGGATTCCAGCTTCTGGTTCATCTGGAACGGCTGGCTTTTCACCACGCCAATTACCAGGGAAGAGAACCGATCCTTATCTTTATCAGCCGCATGCACGATAGAGCGTACCAGGGGCATGTCGTAGTATTCGGTCCCGCGGCCCAGAGCGTAGATCATCAGCTTCTCGGTGACCACACGCACGAACTGCGGCGAGTATTTGACCAAGGCTTCGCGCAAGTCCGTGACCCCGTTGAGCTTGGTGCCATCCACCAGCTTTCCGGAAGGATCGATCGGACTGCCGTCGTCGAGCGTCCGCCATTGTCCGGTTCCATCGAAGTTCTCGAGGACCAATCCAATGGGATCCATGATCTTGTGGCAGCTATTGCACGGCTCGTTCTTCCGGTGCAGCTCCATCTGCTGCCGCATGGTAGGCCGTGGGCCCCCACGAATGGCCGCATCCTGTTTGGGAAGATCGGGGACGTTCGGAGGCGGAGCCGGGGGTTCCACGCCGAGGAATATCTGTAGTGTGTACTTGCCGCGGTGAACCGGCGAAGTCCGGTCGGGATTCGAGGAGATCGTCAGGAAGGCGCCCTTCCCCAGCAGTCCGCGGCGCATGTCGAATTCCGGGGGCAGCTCCACCCGGCGGAAGTTGCTCCCGTAGATTCCCGGGATCCCGTATTGCTTGGCCAGCCGCTCATTCAGGAAGGTATAGTTCGCGTCCAGAAGATCGGTCACCGGACGGTCTTCCTGAATCACACTCGCGACGAACATCTCGACTTCCGTCCGCATGGCCTGGCGCAGGACGTCATCGAAATCGGGATACTCGATGGGCACCGGTGTCTGGGATTGCAGGGCACGCAGGCTGAGCCACTGGCCGGCGAAATTGCTCACCAGCTGCTTCGACCGCGGATCCTTGAGCATCCGCTTGACCTGTTGTTCCAGCACGGCGTTCTCGTGCAGCTTATTCTGGCTGGCCACCTTCAGCAGCTCATCGTCCGGAATGCTGCTCCAGAGGAAGAAGGAGAGGCGTGAGGCCAGTTCCAGATCGCTGATGCGATAAATCTGCCCCGAGGCCAGATTGGCCGGCTCGGTTTCCCGGCGGAACACGAATTCCGGGTCGGCCAGGATGCGGCGCAGAGCCATCTCGATGCCGTTATCGAAGTTCCCGTCATTGCGGCCGCGCTGGTAAAAGCCCAGCAGGGTTTCGGTGTCCTTATCGGTCAGCGGGCGGCGGAAGGCCCTGCGCGCCACGCTGTTGACGATCTGGCGCGCGCAAGCTGTTTCCTGGTTCGCGCTGGCCGGCTTGCACACGAAGATCCTGCGCCGCGCGGCCGTATCGCTCGCTCCCTTGGCTTCGTAGGGTCCATCGATCACGAACTTGCCCACGTGCGGGAAGAAACGGTATCCCGGAAGGCCGCCGGTTTCGATGGTACTGCGCAGGAAGTGCTCATTCAGGTCGTTGCCGGGAGCGTAATTGGTGGCCAGGAACGTGACCACTACGGTGTGGCGTCCCGCCTTGGCCGGGAATTTGAAATCGAACGTGCCGTCGCCGCCCCGTCCCTCACGGTCCTTATCCCAGTCGAACACGTGGAGCCGCTGGCCATCCACCAATACTTCCAGCTTCTCGCCGGGGATTTCGCCGAACGGGTTGGTGTTCCCCATATTGCCCTTGCTGATGGGAGTGATTTTCATGCTGTACTCGCCGTCGGCCGGGAATTCGTGCTGGGCGAGCATGCCGCCGCGGGTGCCGAAGGGCATTCCCTCAACGTGATAATCCTGATCGGTATCTTCGGCCACGCGATAGGTGGTCTGGACGGGAGTGTTGACGTCGCCGATCGCCAGCCGGCTGATTTTTCCGGCGGCCGTCACGTAGCCTTCAAGCAGGCTGGGGGAAATGCTCAGCGCCCCGGCGATGTTGTCAAAGCCGCGGGTGGAATCGTCGGAGGGCAGGAACTTGCTCGGGTCGATTTCGATGTCCAGCAGATCCCGGATCGCGTTGGCATACTCGGCGCGGTTCATACGATGCAGGCCCGGAGGAGGAATATGGAGCTTCGCCGTGCGGTCGAGCTCGTTCTCGGCGAAGACGATGGCGGATTCGAGGAATTCCGGCTTCGGCCGCGGCATTCCCGAGGGCGGCATCATCCCGGCGCGAAGCTTGCGGACCACCTTTTCCCACTGTTCCGGGTCTTTGTCGATGTGGGACGGATCCAGGCTGTCCAGGGTGATGCGTAGGGCGGATTCGACCCCCCGCGCTTTGGCGGCTTGGCTGTGACAGCCATAGCAATACTGGGTAAAGAAGGCTTTTTCAGCCTCGGCTGAGGTCACAGTGGCGGGCGGGGCCGCCTTCTGGGCCTGGCCGGATATCCCTATAACGCCGAGAACAACAACGGCGGCGCAGCCAAGCAGGATTTTTGTTCGCATGATTCGATACCCTCAATAAAATCGCGACGTAACTTCTTAACCAGAACTACGACGTTGCACAGCTCCCAAAACTTCCCCGAGAGTTGGGCGCCGGTGCGTGTTCCGCGTCCACCTCCAGTATACACCAACCTATTGAAAATGTGGGGCGTTAGCCGCCTCTTCCAATCGGCATAGACGCACCGAATCCAAAAGCATCTAAATGCACTCGGCGTGCCGGATCGCCCGCAGGTTACAGATCTATGGATTAGGCGGCCATACCGTCGTATCCCGGGCATCTTGAGTGATTTCGCTCAGGCTCGTGGGCCATAACGCGCATTGGCGAAGCATCACTGACCCGTTCCGGCCGCAGTTCCACAAGACAGGGAAGGGATTGACGGTCTGGCGCGTCAAATGCCATAGATACTGTATGGCAACTGGACGATGGCTGGCCTTGGCGTGCGCTGCTTTAGGATGTGGCGCTTTAGGATGTCTCGCCGCATTCGCAGCCGATCCAACTCTGGGCGAGACCGCCCTGATTCCGATCGATCACCCGGCGATTCAGTACGATACGCGCCCCTTGGACGATCGAATCACGCGCCTGGGGCGGGAACTGATCAGTGGTAAAGTCCACCTGACTCAGAGCGCGGAGGGCTATCTGCCCAGCCTTCTCCAGGCCTTGGGCGTGAATCCCGACTCTCAGACTCTGGTATTTTCGAAGACCAGCTTTCAGGCGGCCCGCATCGAGCCCCGCAATCCGCGGGCAATTTATTTCAGTGACGACGTCATGGTCGGATTTGTTCGCGGCAGCGATCTGCTCGAAGTGGCTTCGCTCGATCCGAGACAGGGCATGATTTTCTATAGTTTCAACGGCGCGTCGGATCCACCGAGCTTCGACCGGCGCGACGCGTGCCTGCAATGTCACACCAGCCCCGGCACGCTGGGGATTCCCGGCCTGCTGATCGCGTCGTCTTACACCGACGCATCCGGGATGCCGGCGTTTCGCGGCGGGCAGCGCATCACCGACCACCGCACTCCGTTCGAAGACCGCTGGGGCGGATGGTACGTCACCGGGACTCACGCGGACATGCGCCACATCGGAAACGCCGTCGGGCACGACTCGGCGCATCCCGAGCTGCTGGATCTGCACGACACCCAGAACATCACCAGTCTGGCGAAGAAATTCGATCCGCGCGGCTACCTGAGCGGCGTGAGCGATATCGTGGCGCTGATGACGCTGGAGCATCAGACCCGCATGACCAATCTGATGATTCGGGCCGGTTGGGAAGCGCGCATTGCCGACCCTGCGGCGAAGGCGCAGTTCGATACCGATCTCGAATCGCTGGTGACTTACATGCTGTTCGCCGACGAAGCCACGCTCCGTGGTCCGGTCGTCGGGGTATCGACATTCACCAAGACATTTGCGGCGCGCGGGCCGCGCGATCACCAGGGCCGTTCGCTGCGCGATTTCGATCTGCAGAAGCGGATGTTCCGTTACCCGCTGAGCTACATGGTGTACAGCGAAACTTTCGACGCTATGCCGGAGCAGGTGAAAGAGCGCGTCTACCGGCGTCTCTACGATGTTCTGACGGGCCGCGATCAGAGTGACAAGTTCAAGAAACTTTCCGCGGAAGATCGGCGGGCGGTGCTGGAGATCCTGCGCGAAACTAAGCCGGGGCTGCCTGGATATTTCAAAACCGACACCGTCGGGTCGTTGCGTTAGCATCCTTGCCTAGGCACGTTCTTGCCTAGGCACGTTGTCCCCAGGGGGCGATCTCCTGCAGGAAAGCGCCCAGGCCTCGTGGGAATGTCGTGCCGCTACGCCGGGTCGACCTGCGCCATGCCTCCCAGACGTTTCCGGCGAGCACCCCTGCCAGCAGGTAGTAAACCACGCCGGCCCATTCAAAGAACGCAAAACTGACTACCGCCACGATCAGCCCGCAGACGATCTGGTCGGGATACTTTGCCGGCGACGTCGGCGGATCGGTCAGGATGATGAACGCGAAATATAGCGCGGCCTCGGCGTCGGGAGTGCGGAATATTTCGGCCACCGTTAGCGGATTGCTGACGAACGCCGTGACCGTGAACAGCAGGAAATAGGCTCCCAGAAACGTCAGCACCAGCGGCAGCTTGTTGACCCGGTCCGCGATGAACACGCCGGCGGCGAGCAGGACCACCTTGGCGACCGGCACGACGTCGGTCAGCGCGCCCCACCAGCTCTGGCCGGTGTGGAACACGTAGAAGCTGGCAATGACCGCCACCGCCGCGGGATTAAAAACGTTGGCCGATCGCGTCCGGAAGATGTACTTGCTGAGAACCGCGGCCACCGATGTGATGGTGGTGACGTACCAGGGCTCCTGCGCCCGCAGCACCATTGCCACAATGATGGCGGTGAGCACTGCGCCGCTGGGAAACTCCCAGACTTTCTTTCGCACTCGAAGAATGATCAGATCCACCAGGCCCGCGGCGCCGGCCGCGCTCAGCAGCCCTTTCATGACGGCGCGGAAACCCTGGCCCGGCGCGGCCATGGCCAAAAAAATAATGAGAATGATCGTGACCAGGCCCTTCGGCGTTTTGAAGAAGTTCCTGATCCTACGCCGCACGGCAAAGACCTCGCGTTTCATGACATTTCAGCTCGGGCGTCACGATCAAACCCTCCACGCCAAGTCGCGTGAGAAGCTGAATGCCCTCTTCGGGACCCAGCACGAATGCTGCGGTCGCCAGAGCATCCGCCAGCATCGCCCCGGATGCCACCACCGTCGCGCTGGCTACCGTATCGGCGGTTGTCCCGGTGCGTGGATCGATAATATGGGACCGCCGCTCGTAATCGCCGGAGGTGCATACGGCCTGGTTGGAAACGCGCAGGGAGTCGATGAGCTCGTGATCGTGACGCGGGTGCCGAATGCCGACCGACCATGGCGCGCCGCGTTCATTCGACCCTCCCAGATACAAGTCGCCGCCCGCGTCGATGGCGAAATCCCGGAACGGCTCGAGCTCGCGCGCGGCTGTGTCGATGGCCAGGCCCTTCGCCACGGCGCCCAGATCGAGCGTCAGGGGGCGGCGCAGGAGGATGGTTCTACGGTCCGGATCGAGCAGGACATCCCGGTAGCCGGCATCGTCATCGGGCGCGATCGCGCTGCGGAAAATCTCTCCGGTGCGATGTTCCCGGTTGAATCCTCGAGCCTCCATGCGGTGGCCGACGGTCGGGTCGAACGCGCCGCCGCTCTCTTCCGCCACCAGCAAAGCGAATCGCACCGCTTCGTAAAGGATGGGGCTCGCCGGCACGGGTACGCCCGGCTGCGCCGTGAGCCGGGTCAGTTCGCTCTCGCTGAACCGCGTACAGCGAGCTTCAATTTCGTGAAACCATCCAAACGCCCGGTCGACAGCTGCATCGCTGTCGGCGCTGGGATGGACCACCTCAATGGTCACCAGTGTTCCCATGACGGCCTCGGTACGGGCGCTGCCGGTCACTCCTTGATTGGTGCCCTGGTCGGTCACTGGGCCTTGCTGAGAGCTTCGACAACGGCGCCGTAGAAGGCGTCGGCGCTCTGCGTTGCGCCGGAGACGTAATCGACGTCGGGACTCTGGCGCTGGGCAACTTGCGGGATCAGTTTATCGATCACGTCGCAGGAGTAGCGCGTCCGGCATTGCGAGATGGCCGCGGACGCGATGCGGCCGCCTTCGATGACCACCGCCGCCTCAATATTGCCGTGACGCGAATAGCCCCAGCCGGTGTAGATTCCGTCCTTCCACAGCGGTTTGGAGGGCGCCGGAGCCGCCGCGACCGCGGGGACGGGCGCTGCGTTCATGGCTGGCGCGATCGCTTGCGCGGCCGTGAGCGGCGCTTCAGGTGCCTCGCTGCGAACCGGCTCCGCGGCAGCGACGGGAACATCGACCTTTGTGTCCGACCTTGTGTCCGATTGCGCCGCCGCTGTCTCCACCTGAGACGCCGCAACGGGCGTTCGGGTTGGCTCGGGCAGCGGCGCGGGCGGCGGGAGCAGGCGAGCTGGAATCGGCGCGGGCGAGCCGAGCTGCGGGACGTGAAGCGTGACGCGTTCCGGAGCGGGAACCGCTGCCCTGCGTTCGGCCACCTGCGCTGCAAGCCGGTTGGCCGCGGACTGCGTGCGGTCGTATCCAGCCGTATATACCGCAAGCACCGCAACGAAGCTTGCGCCCACCAGCTTGTTAGCGACCTTGTTGCCCTTGTTGCCGGAGCCGCCCTGCGTCATTCCTGACAATTATAGACAGCCTCCTTCCTTTAATAGTTTCCGCGATGAATAGTTTCCGCGATATACTGAATCCAATCGTCGGAATATGCCCGCGAACCGCCTGGTCATCTCTTGACATGGCGCTTACGAGGGAGGAAAGTTACCGGCGGATGAACTGGAGATCACATCATGAAACGCATGTTACCGATCGCTCTGACTCTGTTGGCCGTTTCCGCCAGCGCGTTTGCGCAAGCTCCCGACCAAGCCGCCATAGACAAGGCCCTGCGCGCCGCGCCCGGCAATTTGGCGAAAGACGCTACCGTCATCAAGTGGAAGGCCGACTACACTTATGACACCTTGAAGAAGGGCACCAATAAACTGGTCTGTTACGACAAGTCAGGGCTGCAAGGGCAAGCGGCATATATTGTGGAATGCACCAGCCTTGGCAACCTGCCACGGGCGGCTCAGAACCTGAAATTCGAAGCCATGGGCGCTCAAAAACAAGCCGCTCTGGACGCCGCTGAAAAAGACGGAACCCGCGTGAAGCCCGAGTTCGGATCGGTCTGGTATCACTCGATGGGCGATCCGGAGCACCCCCGGAGCCACGTGACCATCGCCGTGCCGGGCGCGACCACCAAGACCCTCGGGCTGCCTGAGAGTGGAGCGGCGGGTACCGTGTGGATCATGAACGCGGGCACCACCACCGCGCACCTGATGACTCCGGGCGAATAAACGCGGCATGAAGCCGCTGCTGTTTGGTTTTGTCGTCAGTTCTCTAATCATTGCAGCGGTGATGGCGGCGCCGGTGTTCGCACAAAGGACGCAGAAGTTCACCGGCGTCGTCACCGACAGCATGTGCTCGAGTGCCGACCACAAGGGTATGCGCATGGGGCCGACCGATGCCGAATGCACCGTCGCCTGCGTGCTGGCGCACGGCGCGCTGTACGTGCTCTACGACGGCAAGGAAGTCTACACTTTGAGCGACCAGACCGCTCCGGAAAAGTTCGCGGGCAAGAAGGTCACAGTCACCGGAACCCTGGACGCCAAGACCAAGACCATCCGGATGGGCTCGATCATCGCGGCCATGTGACCAGGGAGATTCCATGAACAAACTGATTCTGTTACTTCCCCTCTTGACGGCCTTGGGATTCGGGCAATCCGCCGCGCCGGATCAGGCCAATCCGCTGTCGACCTGGCTGCGCAGCGCCTACACGGGGAATCGCAACAACATCGTCCGGACGGCGGAAAAGATGCCGGAGGAGAATTACGGCATGCGGCCGGGTGCGCAGCCGGAAGTCCGCACCTTCGGCCAGCAGGTCACGCACGTCGCCACCTACAACTTCCTGTGGTGCTCGCAGGCCAAGGGGGAAAAGAATCCCAACCCGGGCAATCTCGATAAGCTGACGTCCAAAGCCGAAATCATGAAGGTGCTGAACGACGCGTTTACCTACTGCGACAGCGCATACAGCGCCTTGACGGACGCCTCCGGCGCGGAAGTGATCGACATCACCCAGGAAAACGGCCGCCAGACGCGCAACCTGCGCATGGGGCTGCTGACCTTGAACTACGGGCACAATAACGAGATTTACGGCAGCATGGTCGTCTATCTGCGCATGAAGAATATCGTTCCGCCCGCCTCCGAGCCTCGTCCGCAGCAGAAGAAGAAGTAGCGGCCACGGGCCACGCCAGCGAATGCACAAAGGATTTACCGTATGGTTCACCGGCTTGTCCGGCGCGGGGAAGAGCACGGTCTCGATTCTGCTCGCAGAGCGGCTGTGCGCGGCCGGCGCGAAGGTGGAACTGCTCGACGGCGATATCGTGCGGACGCATCTTTCCAAGGGTTTGGGCTTTAGCCGCGAGGATCGCGACGACAATATCCGGCGCATCGGCTTCGTCTGCGAACGGCTGTCGCGCAACGGCGTGATCGCCATCGCGGCTGCTATCTCACCCTATCGCGAGGTGCGCCGGAGCGTTCGAGCGCGTATTCCCAACTTTGTCGAAGTGTTTATGGAATGCCCCCTGGACGTGCTGGTTGAGCGCGATGCGAAGGGGCTGTACAAGAAGGCCCTGTCCGGAGAGATTCAGCACTTTACCGGTATCTCGGATCCTTACGAGCCTCCGGAAGCGCCCGAGCTGATCATTCATTCCTCCATAGAGAATCCGCAGCAAAGCGCCGATAGAGTGTGGCATACCCTCAAGAGGCTCGGTCTGATCACCTATGCCTGATATTTACTTATGATCGACTTGCACTCGCACACCACAGCGTCGGATGGGACGTATTTGCCGGCGCAGTTGGTGGACGAGGCGCTGCGGACCGGCGTCCGCATCCTGGGGATCACCGACCACGATACTTTTTCCGGATACGACCAGGCGTTGCCGCTGGCGCGCCAGGCAGGACTGGAACTGATGTGCGGAATCGAGCTGTCCACCAAGCTGCACGGGCATTCGGTGCATCTGCTGGGCTACTTCTTGAGCGCTGACGGCTTAGGCAATTTTCGAACGTGGATCGGCGAATTACAGGCGTCGCGCCGCGAGCGCAACCTGCGTCTGATCGCGCGGCTCCGCGAGCTGGGCCTCGAGATCACGCTCGAAGAAGTGCAGGCACGCGGCGGGGAAATGATGGGACGTCCGCACCTCGCCCAGGTGCTGATCGAAAAAGGCTACGTGCGCAGCCTGCAGCAGGCCTTCGACGAGTATCTCGACGAATCGGCCAAGGGTTACGTCACCCGGCGCGAACCCCAGTTCGCCGAAGCGGTGAAGCATATCCGCGATGCGGGCGGGATCGCGTCACTGGCACACCCGGTGCGGATCCGCGAGGATGTGGCGGCGATCCTCCCGGAGCTGCGCGCGGCGGGCTTGAACGCGATCGAGGTTTACCATAGCGACCATAGCCCGAGTCAGTCAGCGCTATATCTGAAGCTTGCCGAGCAGCACGGGCTGCTGATCACCGGCGGCTCGGATTTCCATGGCGCGGTGAAACCCGAAATCCACCTGGGCACAGGCCGCGGAGGCAACCTCAAGGTGCCGGACGATCTGGTCGACCGGTTGCGCGCGGCCTGAGGCCGCCGTAAGTTCAACGGTCCACGATCACGTCGAAGGCGCGTTTCTGCAGTGCCGGCAGATCCCGCGAGCGCGCCTGTGCGCTGAGCGGGTTCCCGCGCAGGGAGACGATCCAAAACGGAGTGAGCCCCTTGCTCGGTTGCCGGTCCGGCTGGACCATGGTGACCAGCGGCGTAAGATCCGTCACCTGGTTCTGATCCAGGTATAAGCCGCGCCAGGCGGTGAGGCTGGTGAGCGGCGATAAGTCGGCCACACGGTTCTGTTTGATGCTCAAGGTCTGTAAAGCCTTAAGCCCGGCGAGCGGCTTCAGGTCGCTTACCTGGTTGGCGTCGAGGTACAGCGACTGAAGCGAGGTCAGGCCTTGCAGCGGTCCTAACTGGGCGATGGCGTTGCCGGTTAGATTCAGCGTCTGCAAATCCTTCAGATTGGCTAGCGGCGAGAGATCGGATATTTGGTTTAGAGACAGGTTCAGATAGCGCAGATGCGTGAGACCGGCTAACGGCGTCAGGTCCCGCACCTTGGCGCCCAGGATGGTGAGCTGCTCGAGGTTGGTCAGTTTGCTGAGAGGAGTGAGGTCGGAGACCTGGGATCCGGTCAGATAAATGGTATTGAGATTGGGACAGTTCTCCAGGCCGGCCAAGTCGCTTATGGGTTGACTCGAAGCGGAAACCAGATACACATGGTTTAGCTGGTCCTGGGTCAGAGGTTTGCCGGGTTCGGCTCCGCCGATAAACTTCCTGACGTTTTCCTCGAGTTTCGAATCTTTGAAAACCGCCGCGTTGTCGCTGGCGGTTGCGATCAGATTGAACGAAAGAACCAGGCTGGTCGAAAGAACCATCCGGATGATCGGTTGCATGCGGATGCTACCTCCTAAAAAACATTTTAATTCAAGACTGGCGGACCGCCGGACTCTCGGCGGTTCCGAGAATACTGACGTTTGGAAGCAAAAAGTGTGAGGCCGGGCAGGCAGCGCCTTTTCCAAATTCAATAGTCGTGATTCCCGAAATCAAGAGGGTTGACTCGGTCGCATTAAGGGCCTATACTGCTTCGAAGTCTGTTAGGCGGGTTGTTGGGGAAGAGTCCCAGTTCTTAATCCGGTCGCTTTTCCCAATCAGAAAGGGTGGGTATGAACGTACGATTTCGTTCTCTGTCTGTTTCCGTAGTCCTCGCCGTAGGCGCTCTGACTGCGTGGGCGCAGAGCGATCGCGGCTCGATTACGGGCGCGATTTCCGATCCCAGCGGAGCCGTCGTTGCCTCCGCCAGCATTCAGGCCAAAAACATCGATAACGGCACCGTGTATACGGCCGGCAGTTCCACCACCGGCAACTACGTGCTGCCGGAATTGCCCACGGGCAACTACGAATTGACGGTGACGGTTACCGGCTTCAAGAAATACGTCAAGCAGAACATCTTCATTCCCGTCGCCCAGGCCGTTCGTATCGACGTGAAGCTTGAAGTGGGCGCGACGTCGGACACCGTCACCGTTACGGAGGCGACGCCGCTGCTCAAGACCGAAAGCGGCGAACTGAGCCACAACGTGACGACCGACCGGATCAACAACCTTCCCGTATTGCAGATCGGGACGGGAGCGGGCCTCCGTACGCCGTACGCGATGACCAACCTGATCCCGGGTTCCAGCTATATCCCAGATGTCGCCATCCGGATCAACGGGATGCCGTCCAACACCCAGTCCATTCGCATTGATGGGCAGGATGCCCAGATGGGCATCTGGTCCGGCACCCAGTCCTGGACGCAGCCCAGTGTGGACGCCATTCAGGAAACCTCGATTCAGACCAGCAACTACGCAGCGGAATTCGGCCAGGCCGGAGGCGGCGTGTTCAACACCACCATGAAGTCGGGCACCAACCAGTTCCACGGCAGCGCGTACGAGTACATGGCAAACGAAGCGTTCAATGCGGGTACCCCCAATACGAACGCAGGCATTGCCAATGGCAGCCTGAGTGGAGCTGTCGTAGATCCCAATCACTTGAACCAGCACGTGCGTCCTCGCCTGCGCCGGAATGACTACGGTGGCAGCATCGGCGGGCCCGTGGATATTCCCAAAATCTATGACGGCCATGACAAGACCTTCTTCTTTTTCAACTTCGAGCAGTTCCGGGAAACCGCGCTGACTGCCGCCGGCACTGCCGCCAGCATCAAGACGGTTCCCACCGCGGCCTATCGCCAGGGCGACTTCTCGGCGGCGCTGGGCACTACTTCGATCGGCAAGGATTCGCTGGGCAACAACTTGTTCAACAACCAGGTGTTCGATCCCTGCTCTACCACGACCACGGCAGACGGAGTCCGGGTCCGCACGGCCTTCCCGGGCAACAAGGTTCCCCTGGGAGCGGCTTCCTGTCTGGGGGGGCCTTACCTCGATCCCGTCACAGCCAAATTTCAAGCCTTGATGCCGCTCCCGACGAACACCAACAACGCGACCGGGTATCAGGATTTCACCGATTCATATAGCAACAGCAGGCTGCAAACCGTTCCCTCGATCAAGCTGGATCACTCTCTCAGCGCGCAGGCCCACTTGTCCGGCTATTGGGGCCGGACGAGCGTTGCGCCGTACCCGGCTACCGACGGCATGCCCTTTCCGATCACCAGTGCTAATCCTTCCAAGATCACGTCTTACACCGCTCGTATCAACTTCGACTACACACTGACCCCAACCCTACTGCTTCACCTGGGTGTCGGCCTTCTGACGGCCGATGATGCCGAGCAAGGACCTGGAGGCCCGTTGGGGACCCAGTACGACGTTCTCAGCTATTTCGGATTGAAGGGAACCGGCACGACCCAGGTTCTGCCGACAGTAGGGGCGCCTGCGCCTGGATTCACCGGTGGTCCCGCGACCGGCTTCGGCGGGTTATACGGCGGATACTCGCCGCGCATCGGCCCATCCACCAACATCGAAATTCACGAGTACAAGCCTACCAGCAACGCCAGCTTGACCTGGGTGAAGAGCAACCACACGTACAAGTTTGGCGCGGACTTCAACACCGACGGCTTCCTTAACAAAAGCAACACCTACGCCGCACCGTGGATCGGGTTCAGCAACACGGGCACCACGGATCCGGCAGCGCTGGGCCAGATTCTCACGCCTGGTACCAACGCCGGATTCATCTATGCCAGCTTCCTGTTGGGCTTGGCGGATGACGGATACACCTCGGTCCCGGCCAACACCCGACTAGGCAAGAAAGCCCTCGGTCTGTTTGCCCAGGACACCTGGAAGGTAACCCGTAAGTTGACCCTCGATTACGGACTGCGGTGGGATTTCGAGACTTACCTGAGAGAGCATAACGGCTATCAGGGCTCGGTGAGCCTCAACACCCCCAATCCGGCCGCTGGCGGCCGGCTGGGCGCCACCATCTTTGAGGGCTACGGCCCGGGACGTTGTCAGTGCAGTTTCGCCAGCAATTATCCTTTCGCTTTCGGACCGCGCATCGGCGTGGCCTATCAGGTCACTCCGAAGACCGTGCTGCGCGTGGGTGCGGGCATCTCCTACACCCGAACCTCGGCCAACAACTTCCAATCTTATGCGGTGGCTTCCAACACACCCTACTCGGCATCGCAGTATGGCGACCCTGCCTATCTGACTCGCGACGGCCTGCCCTACAAAGTCACGTTCCCCAACTTCGATCCAGGCCAGTTGCCGTATCAGGGGATTCCCGCCGGCTCTCTGAACTACTTTGACCGGCAGGCCGGCCGACCGGCGCGCACCGTTCAGTGGAGTCTCCTGGTCCAACGGGAGCTTCGGAGGGACTTGGTGATCGAAGTCGGCTACGTGGGTAACCGCGGCGCCTGGTTCCAGTCGACCTCGGCCATCAACGACGACGCGATTATGCCCAGCAGCCTGAATGCGGTGGGGCTCGATATCCATAACCCTGCCGACCAGACTCTGCTGACTTCGCAACTGGGTTCCGCAGTAGCTGCCCAACGCGGCTTCAGCGGGTTGCCTTATCCGGCATTCCCCAGCACGCTGACGGTGTTCCAGGCGCTGCGGCCCTATCCGGAATACACCAGCATCCTCCATCTGTGGGGTCCGCTCGGCAGCACCAAATATGACTCGATGCAGGTCAATCTCACCAAGCGCTACTCGCATGGTCTGGACCTCAACGCGAACTTCACCTGGTCCAAGCAGTTCGTGAATGGCGTGGAGAGCGAGGGCGTGTTCGGCGGCGCTTCGGAAAACGACGTCTTCAATCGTAATAATAACTGGTACCTGTCGCAGAATAACCAGCCATTCCTGCTGGTCATGTCGGCCAACTACACGACGCCGGCGCTGAGGGGCGACGGTATGGCGATGAAGGTGCTCTCGCAGATCACCCGGGATTGGACCACCGCTGCCGTGCTGCGGTACTCGAGCGGGTTGCCGGTCACAAGTCCCACGTCCATTAACCTGCTCAGCAGCATGCTCGGGCAAAGCACATTCTACAATCGCGTTCCGGGCCAGGCGCTCTATACGCAAGACATCAACTGCAAATGCTTTAACACGGCGCAGACCTTGGTTCTCAACCCCAACGCCTGGGTTGATCCGGGGAAAGGAAACTGGGGCACGGCCGCTGCGCGTTTTAGCGATTTCAGCGGAGCGCGCCGGCCCAGTGAGAACATCAGCCTTGGCCGCCTCTTCCGGCTGACGGAAAGTGGAAGGACGCAACTCCAGGTCCGCGCCGAGTTCACCAACATGTTCAACCGCTGGACCTGGCCGAATCCGACCACCACGCCGGGAACTCCGGTGACTCACGACAACGCCGGGAACATCACCGGCGGCTACGGCTTCATCAACCTGGTCGGCGGCGCGGGAGCGACGCCCCGGTCCGGCCAAATGGTGGCTCGGTTCACATTCTAGGCAGGTTAACGCACTCTCATACACGCCAGGATCGGTTTTCAACCCGAATCCTGGCGTGAACATCAACCAGTGCGAGCCAGAAAGGCAATCTCGTTTTTGGAGATATCAGCTTAGCTGGAATCTGCCCGGCACTACACGAAACATCGCCAATTCGCCGAACCCGTCCGGCGCTTTGGCTTTCAGGTGGGCGTGCTTTACAATGGGCGAGACTCATGCCCGCGCCGAAGATCGATTATCAACCCTACGACGACGCGACCCAGCTCGCGCGATATATCGACCGGTACCCCCTGAGTTTCAAGCGCACGCCGCTGGCGCCGCTGATTCCGCGGCCTCTGACGCTTTCAGAGCGCACCGGTCTCGCAGCGGCTGACCTTTTCCCGACCGGTCCGCTGGACCTATCCAGAAGCGCCGCGGATGCGCCCAAGGCTACCGGGCAGCTCATCCAGGTCAGCGGGCGCATCACCGACGAAGACGGATTGCCGCTCGCGGGCGCGGTGGTCGAAATCTGGCAGGCGAATTCGGCCGGCAAATACATTCACGACATGGACCGGCACAATGCGCCGATCGATCCCAACTTCACGGGCGAAGGCCGGCTGGTAACCGATGCCGAGGGCCAGTTCCAGTTCTTCTCCATTAAGCCGGGCGCCTATCCGGTGCTTGAATCAGGCTGGTGGTGGCGGCCGCCGCACATCCACTTTTCGATTCTGGGGCGAAGCTGGATGGACCGGTTCGTCACCCAGATATTTTTCCCGGGCGAGCCGCTGAACGAGACCGATCTGCTGCTGAACGCCGTTTCCGAGCGCGACGTGCGCGAGCGGCTCATCTTTGAGTTTGAGGGTACGTCGATGGGCGAGGTGAACGCCATGGGGTTCCGGCGCGATTTTGTTTTGCGGGGGCGGCGGCAAACGCCGGAACTGGATTGAAGATCGTCTCTCCTTACTGCACGATTGGCCCGTTCTTCCCGGCGTCGTTTGTGGAGGGTCACGACGACTTGACGCATCATCGCGGAGGCACGGCTCGCGGCCAGCACATCGCCCTCAGCGGCCGGATTCTGCAGGAAGGCGGCGTTCCCACCCGGAACACCATCCTCGAAATCTGGCAGCCGGATGCAAACGGAATTTTCTCGAGTTGCCCCGGTTCTGATCCTGGATTCTCCGGCTGGGGACGAGCCCGCACCGATGCCGAGGGATGGTACAGAATTCGGACAGTAGTTCCCGGCAGCTACGACGGCCGCTGCCCACATGCCAACCTGATGATCCTGGCGATCGGGCTCACGCATCGTCTGGTGACGACAGTGTTCTTCGCGGATAACCCGGATTCGGTGCGGGATCCGGTGCTCGATTGCGTGAAAGATACCATCGCGCGCCAGCGGCTGTTCGCGAAACGCGAGAAAGCCGACGAATACCGCTTCGACCTGATTCTTCGCGGCGAGAACGAAACGCCGTTCTTCTTGGATTAGGGCAGACTGAACACGTAGATCGAATTGTGCCCTTTGGGCGTCTTCAATTCCGGTACTTCGGCGGACAGCTCCGGCACTTTCAGATTGTCCCCGGTCATCACGCAGATGTACTGCTTGCCGTTCACGGCGTAGCTGATCGTACTGACTGAGATGTTTCCGCCCAGGATCGATTCCCAGAGCTGCTTGCCGGTGGCGGCGTCGAAGGCCCGGAAGCGCCGGGACATATCGCCATGAAAGACGAGATCGCCGGCGGTGGCCAGCATGGCCCCGTTGCCGGGAGCGCGGCCCTGGTCGAAGCGCAGGATTTCCCCGGTCGATAAGTTGATCTTCGCGAGTCCGGTGAGCGCCTTGGGATCCGAGCCCGGACGCGGCACGACCTTCCAGCTTTCGCGTTTTCCGGGGCTGGCCGTGGTCAGCTCGCGGCAGTTGTCGATGTAGGACGTGTACAGCGAATTCGTGGAGGGCGAATACGCCGTGGGCCAGTAGCTGCGGGTGTTCCAGTAGCAGATGGTGTGCGTCTCGCCGGGCGTCTTGAAGACGTTGTCCCAGTTGATGGAGGTCTTGCCGGTCTTGACGTCGATACCCGTGATGACGCTTTCCTTCGCGTCATATGGGAACGGCTCGGCCCACAGGAACTTGCCGGTGGCGCGATCCAGCACGAACAGACCGCCGGCTTCGCCGATGGTTACTGCCAGATCGGTCTCCTGCCCGCGCGGGATATCCGGGTTGATCCACTTCACGAACTTGGGATCGGGATTCACGCGCGTCCGCACCAGCGTGCGCTCGTGGGTGTAATCGGAGTCCCAATCGTCGCCGGGAAGATGCTGATAATACCAAGCCAGTTTTCCGGTGGCGGGATCGAGCGCGATGGTCGAGTTGCTGTAGAGATCCGCGGGCGCGGTGCGGGAAACCGCGTCGGGATTTCCGTCGTGGCGCAAGGCGCGTTGATCGGGCATGGGATTAGCGACCCCCCAGTAAAGCATCTTGCGGACGGGATCATAGGCCCCGGGCAGCCCCCAGGTGGACGCCAGCCGCTTGTCGACGGCAGCGCCGCCCCAGGATTCGTCGCCCGGCTCGCCGACCGCTGGAGTGGTATAAAATCGCCAGGCTTCCTTGCCGGTGAGCGCGTCGTGCGCCGAGATGTAGCAGTTCGCACGATTGCCGGCGCAGGCGCCGCCGGAAATGACTTTCCCTTCGACGATCAGCGGGCCGGAAGTATTCCCGCGCGAATCGACCTTGGTCTGCCAGCGCGGCTCGCCGGTCCGGGCGTCCAGGCCGACCACGAAACTATCGGGCGCGGTGTAGGCCACGATGTCCTGGTAAATCGCCAGCGATTTGGTGCGTCCCTGGGCCGCGACGTTGGCCGGCACGTTGCGCTTGTATTCCCACAGCAGATCGCCGGTTGCCGCGTCGAGGGCCTGCACAACGGCCCCGGGATTCACCACGTACATAACGCCGTTGTGTACGATCGGGATGGTTTCGGTCTGGCCCGCGCCCATGCCGCGTTCCCAAGCCAGGTGGAGCTGTCCTACGTTCTGCTTATTGATCTGCTTCAGAGGGCTGTAGCGCTGGGCATCGTAGGTGCGGCTGAACATCAGCCAGTCGTCGGGGCTCGGGTTTTCGAGCATCTGCTGGGTGACGGGGACGTACTTCTGAACCTGTCCGATTGCCAGCAAGGAGGAACATGCGAGGAGACACAGAATGCGGGTCATCGTGACGAATTATACTCGATTTGTGCGTTACGCCTGGCTACTGATTCCTATGATGCTGACGGCTGCGGATTTAAGGATCGACCACGTCACCGTGGCGGGAAAAGATCTGAAAGCCATGCAGTCAACGCTGGTCGCGCTGGGGCTCGCAACCGAATATGGCGGACCGCACAGTAATCACGCCACCGAGATGGCGCTGACCAGCTTTCCCGACGGGTCGTACCTGGAGCTGATTGCGATCCAGAGCAACGCGGATGCGGCTGCCGTCGCGGGGCATTACTGGTCGACACGCATGCAAAACAACGCGGGACCCGCCGCATGGGCGGTCCGGCCTGACGATTTGCCGGGCGAGGTGAAACGTCTTGAGGCCAGTGGGGTCGCGGTAACTTCGCCTGTGCGAGCCGGACGCGCGCGGCCCGATGGTGTGCGGCTCGACTGGGAAACCGCGAACGTGGGCCCGGAGCCGAATGGCACCTTCTTTCCGTTCCTGATTCGCGATTTCACGCCGCGAGAGCAGCGGGCATACCCCACCGGCAAGCCGGCCACGCAGGACTTTAGGGGTGTGGCGCGCGTGGTGATCGCGGTTCGCGACCTTGCAGCATCGGCAAAACGCTATCGCACGGCTTACGGGCTGCCCGAGCCGGTTCAACAGGACGATGCGAAGTTCGGCGCGCGCCTGGCGTCGTTTGACGGGACGCCGGTGGTGCTCGCTACGCCAAGGAATCGGGAATCATGGCTGGCGGCGAGGCTCGACAAGATCGGCGAAGGGCCGTGCGCGTTCATTCTGCAAGCGCGAAACGCAAAATCCTACCGGGTAACATCGAAGACGACCTGGTTCGGAACCGTGGTTTCCTGGCTGGATACCGGAAAAACGGGCTGGTGGCTCGGGTTCGAGTGATCTGAGATGATTGTTGCTTATGGGTAAATTCGTCATTGCGCCGCATATGCGTCTACAGGAATGGGTGGCCGAAGAAAAGGGCTATTTCGCCGCCGAGGGCCTGGACTACGAATTCCGCGACGAGCTGATTTCGAAAGAGGGCAAGAAGCACGACTTGGGCGACAAGTTCGGCGCTTATCAAACTTTCGAGAAAGGCCGCACCAGCGACATCAGCTGCGCTTGCCACTGGACCGTGAACGTCGCGGCCACCAACGGGCATGGGAAGCTGTATCGCGACGCCTACTCGGTTTCGCCTGCGGGCGTTTTTGTGCCGCCGGATTCGCCCATTAAGACGCCCGCGGATCTGGCCGGTGTGCCGATCTCGGTGGGATTTCAATCGGGGAGCCACTATTCGACTATTCAGGCTCTGGAACAGTATCTGAAGCCCGATCAGATCAATCTGTCATTTTCCGAAGGGCTCCTGTTCCATCGCATGACGCAGCTCATCGAACGGAAAACGCCCGCAGCATCGCTGTTTAGCGGTCCATACTACTTTGTCGAGCAGCTGGGATTCCGCAAGATCATCGACAGCACGTTCATGATCGCGACGCTGATCACGGGAGATCCGGAGCGGGAGGACGTGCGCAAGTTTTTCCGTGCGCTGCGCCGCGCGCAGCGTGACATCGATCTGCGGCCTGAGCTGTACACGCACTATTACAAGAAGGAATTTCCAGAACGGTTCCACGATCAGATGGACACGCGGCGCTGGGGGCCGGGCGAGCGGATCGTCTTCGAGCCGTATACGCGGGACGTGTTCGAGGAATCCTTCCGGTGGATCGCCGAGCGTCCTATTTTCGCCGAGGGTGGCATGGGCGAGTGCGACTACGACCAAGCCACGGTATCGGTGCCGGCCGAATAGGGCAAGACGCTTCTCGTGCGCATCAGGATCGCGGTTCTTCCCGGCGACGGGATCGGCAGGGAAGTTACGGCGCAGGGCGTTAAGGTGCTGAGGGCCGTGCTGGGCAAAGAGCACGCTCTCGACTTGCACGAGGCTCCCATCGGCGGCGCGGGGTTCGACGCATGCGGCGATTCGTTGCCCGCCGCGACGCTGGCACTGGCGCGGGAGTGCGATGCGATCCTGCATGGAGCTTCCGGAGTCGCGGAAGACGAGAAACGTCTTCCCCAGCAAGCCGCGGGGTTCGCCCTGCTCCGTTTGCGGAAAGCCCTGGGCTTGTTCGCCAATCTTCGTCCGGCGTTGATGTTCCCGGAGCTGATAGAGTCATCCACGTTGAAGCGCGAAGTGGTGGAGGGCCTGGACCTGCTCATACTGCGCGAGTTGAATGGCGACGTTTATTACGGCGAGCCGCGTGGAATTGACGCCTCTTCCGGATTCAATACCATGCGCTATACCGAATCGGAAGTGGAGCGCATCGGGCATGTCGCGTTTCAGCTTGCGAGGAAACGCCGCAAGAAAGTCTGCTCGGTGGACAAGGCCAATGTGCTCGAAACCAGCGCGTTGTGGCGTCAGGTGATGATCCGCGTGGGCCGGGAGTATCCGGACGTGGAACTGTCTCACATGCTGGTGGACGCAGCGGCGATGATGCTGGTGCGAAATCCGAAGCAGTTCGACGTGATGGTCACCGGAAATATTTTCGGGGACATTCTTTCCGATGAGGCCGGCATGCTCACGGGGTCGATCGGCATGCTGCCTTCCGCGTCGCTGGGCGAGGGGAAGAAGGGACTGTATGAGCCGGTCCATGGAAGCGCACCCGATATTGCGGGAAAGAACCTTGCGAATCCGCTGGCGTCGATCCTATCCGTGGCGATGATGTTGCGGTATTCTTTCGATCTGGAGGAGCACGCCTTGCGGATCGAACGGGCCGTGCGCGAGATGCTGCGCAACGGCCTCCGGACGGCGGATATCGTAGAACCCGGTACGCGGCTCGTGGGAACGGAAGAAATGGGCCAAGCGGTGGCAGCAGCAGTGTCGCGAGTTTAGATGGCATCCTCACAGGCCGCTCCGGAGTTCGCCGGCCGCATTGCCGCGCGGCTCGACCGGCTGCCGCTATCGCGCACATTATGGCGCCTGGTCTTCCTGATCTCGCTGGGCGGCGCGTTCGAACTGTACGATATTTTCCTGAGCACCTACATTGCGCCCGGGCTGGTCGCGAGCGGCATGTTCACCAGCAGCGCCGCGAACCTTTTCTCGATCAACGGCATCGGGTTCTTCGTCTTTTGCACCTTCGCGGGAATGTTCGCGGGCTGCATGGGCTTCGGGTTCGTGGCCGATCGCTTTGGCCGGCGCGCTATTTTTATTTCGTCGCTGGTCTGGTATTCGATCTGTACGGCGATCATGGCGTTCCAGAACACCGCGGGCGGCGTGGACACGTGGCGCTTCATCGCCAGCATCGGCGTGGGGCTGGAGCAGGTAACCATCGATACTTACCTGCCGGAATTCGTGCCGCCGAAAGGGCGCGGACGAGCCTTCGCGTTTTATCAGTTCGTCGAGTTCTGCATTGTGCCGGTGGTGGCGCTGCTGGGCTGGCTTCTGGTTCCCAAGCGTCCATTCGGGCTCGAAGGCTGGCGCTGGGTGGCGCTGATCGGAGCGGTGGGCGCGATCATCGCGTGGTGGCTGCGGCGCGGCTTGCCCGAAAGTCCCCGCTGGCTGGCGCTGCATGGCCGCGAGCGCGATGCCGAGCGCGTGACTGCGGAGCTTGAATCGCAAGTGGAGCGCGATACGCGGGCGCCGCTGCCGCCGCCGGGTCCGCCGATCGCCGTGGGCACCGGGTCCAGCACGTTTCGCGAGATATTCCGGCCGCCGTATGGAAAACGCACGCTGGTGTTGTCGGTGTTCAACCTGATGCAGACGATTGGATTCTACGGCTTCGGGTCGTGGGTTCCGACGCTGCTGATCGCCAAGGGAATCAACATTACCACCAGTCTGGAGTACTCGTTCATCATCGCCATTGCGAATCCCGTAGGGCCGCTGCTCGGCATGCTGGTGGCGGATCGCATGGAGCGCAAGTGGCAGATCTGCTGCGCCGGCCTGTGCATCGGCGCGTTCATTTATTTGTTCGCCGTCCAGCAAAGCGCCGCGATGGTGATCCTCTTCGGCGTGATGGTCACGCTTGCGAACAATTGGATGTCGTTCTCGTTTCACAATTATCAAGGCGAGCTGTTTCCGACCCGCATCCGCGCCCGCACCGTAGGGTTTGTGTATAGCTGGAGCCGCGTGAGCGCGGCCTTCGCCGGACTGCTGATCGGGTTCTTCCTGAAGGAAGGCGGCGCCCCGGCGGTGGCTCTGTTCATCGGCGGCGCTATGGCGATCATGATCGTGACCATAGGTGGTTTTGGACCAAGAACGCGCCATCTGGCGCTGGAGGAGATTTCGCGCTGATGAAGCTTTCGGGAAAGAAGGTGGTGGTTACCGCGGCGGCGCAGGGAATCGGGTGCGCGACTGCGGAAGCGTTCGCGCGGGAGGGGGCACAGGTCTGGGCGACGGACATTCACCTGGCGAAGCTCGCGGAACTGGGTTCGATCAATGGGATCACGACGCATCCGCTGGATGTTCGCGATACCGCCGCCGTGAAGAAATTCGCCGGCGAAACGGGGCCCATCGACGTGCTCTTCAACTGCGCTGGCTTCGTGCACAACGGAACCGTGCTGGACTGCACCGATGAACAGTGGGATTTCGCATTCGACTTAAACGTGAAGTCCATGTTCCGCACCATCCAGGCTTTTCTGCCGGGCATGCTGGCGAAGAACGAGGGCTGCATTATCAACATGTCGTCGGTGGCCAGCAGCATCAAAGGGGTGCCGTCGCGTTTTATATACACGACGACGAAAGCGGCCGTGATCGGACTGACGAAATCGGTGGCCGCCGACTACGTGGGGAAGGGAATCCGTTGCAACGCGATTTGTCCGGGCACCGTGCAATCGCCATCGCTCGAAGACCGCTTGCGCGCGCTGGGCGATTACGAAAAAGCCCGCGCGGCGTTTATCGCGCGGCAGCCCATCGGCCGGCTCGGCACGCCGGAAGAGATCGCCGACCTGGCGGTGTATCTGGCGACCGCGGGCTACACCACCGGCCAGTGCCACATCATCGATGGCGGTTGGGCGGTGTGAGCCCTTCAAGAGTGATTTCTTCTCCCTTGATGGTCAAGCCCGTATTACCCGAGAGATCCTTGACTTTCTGGAACAACCTCGCGCCCTCACCCGACGAAGGGTCCAGCATCGTCACATTGTTGTGATCGGCATCGCGCGTCACAGGCACTAGCGACACGTACGCTACATGCTTGTCCTGAATCATCACCCGGGCCACCATGCCTTCCTTATTCGGGCGCATCCGGATCCAGTCCGTCGCGAAATTGCCGAGGCAATACATCACCGGCTTGCCTTGGTAAATCTCTACGCCTTGCAGCACGTGGGAGCCGTGGCCGTAGACGATATCGGCTCCGGCGTCGATTGCGGCGTGCGCCAGCGCTGTCTGGTAACCCTCGGTCTGGGAAAACTGCGGGCCTAGAGGGATCGGCGCAAAAAGATTCGCCGAGTTTCCGCCTTCTCCGGCCGAAGGCGCGCGCGACTCGGCTGCTACCTCAGGAGGAAGCGGGCGGCCCATTCCGTCGCGATTGTGGCTCGAGACAATCAAAATGTCGACCTGCGGACGTAGCTTGCGAATATCCTCCCGCAGGCGGTTGAGATCGCCTGCGTCAATGGTCATACCATCGCGCGACATGATCCGTGCGACGCCCGGCCGGGATGCTGTGGCGATCTGTTGATCCTGCGCGTACCACTTGGCGGTGTATTGCAGGAACCCAATCCGTACGCCCTTGCGCGTGACGATTGCAGGCTTGTGGGCTTCGTCAAGGTTCGCGCCCGCTCCGGTGTGGACAATTTTGTTGGCGTCGAGCACCGCCAGACTTTGCATGATGTTCGCGGGACCAAACGCGACGTTATTGGCCACACCAACAACTTGAATGTTCCCAGCCTTCAGGGCCTCGATCGCCTCCGGCCCGATGTGCTGCCACCCGGTTTTATCGGGAAGATCTTTATCGGGACCCTGCGACTTGACCAGCAGCCCTTCCAGATTTCCGTAAACCAGATCGGCTCGTTGCAGAGTCTCGCGAACGTGGACCATCGCCTCGGCCGGATCCGCGCGCTGCTCGACGTTTACATCGCCGAGCAAGAGCAGGGTGACGTCATTCCTGCCGAAGGAGCCTGCCCAGGGCCACGCTGCATCGGCTGCGTACAGGCTTGCGGCGCCCACCGCCAGAACCGCCAAAAGTTTCATGATGCCTCCAGATTTTCCGGCACCAGTCTAGCGCATTGAGACGAAGAATTTCGCGCGATTGTGTTATCGTCTGCATGGTGCTGGATAAACCCTTTCGTCCTGATACGCACATCGTGAAGCGTAACGGCGCACCTCGCGTCCGCGAGCATAAGGCCGATATCTGCGTGGTGGGCGCGGGCATATCGGGCGTTTCCGCCGCGATCGAGGCGGCGCGTCTGGGCCGCGACGTGATTCTCGTTGATGGACTGCCGTCGTTAGGAGGTCAGGCGGTGAACTCGATCATCGGCATGATCGTCGGCTTGTTCGGCAATCCTCCCGGCAACAAACAATTGACGCACGGGATCGCTGACGATCTGATTCGCGACCTGGGTGCGACCGGCGATCTGCACGTGGTGATGGGCGGGGTGTCGCTCAACGCTCTATATAACGAGGTGGCGTTGGGCCGCTGGGTGGAGCGCAAGATTCTCGAACTGAAGATCACGCCGCTGGTGGGCGCGGTACTCCGGCGCGTCCGCATGGATGGCCGCAGGATTTCCGCGCTGGAGTTATCGACGCGTTACGGCGATGTGGTGGTTCGCGCAGACGGATTCGTCGACGCCACGGGCGATGCGGCGGTGGTGTGGCAGGCGGGACTCGAATGCCAGGAGCCCGCGGAGGGCCTGATTTACGGATCGCAGATGATCGTGATTGAAAACTTCGACGATGCTAAGAAGCCCAGCCGCGAAGAAATGTCCGCGCGTATCCGCGAGCGCGGAGAAACGTACGGGATGGTCCGCCGCGATGGCTTCGCCATGAGTTTTCCCGGCCGCGCGACGGCTGTCGTCAACATGACGCACATCGAAACTCCGCTCGATCCGCTGGAATCGTCGCGCATCGGCATCGAAGGCAAGGATCAGGCCGATCGTACGATGGATTTTCTGCGCGGCGAGTTTCCGGAAGCCTTCGGCCAAGCGCGCGTAAGGGCGTACGGACTGCCGGGCATCCGCCAGACGCGCTGGATCGTGGGCCGGCATCATCTGACGGTGGACGAGGTTCGGCAGGGCATCAAGTTTCCGGATAGCGTCGCGCGCACGGCTTGGCCGCTCGAACAGCATCATCATGTGGAGGGCTATGTGTGGGAACCGTTCGACGCGGAGCACGTTCACTATGTTCCGCTCGGCAGCATGACGCCTCCAGGGGCCGACAATCTTCTTGCCGCGGGGCGCTGCATCGATGGCGACGCGGCGGCGCTTTCGAGTGTGCGCGTGATGGGGCCGTGCATCGCCATGGGAGCGGCCGCGGCGCACGCGCTGGATCTAGCGGGTAATGGCAGCGTGCAGGATATCGATAGCGCTGCGCTACGCCAGCGGCTGCGGGCGAATGTCGAGGCCTGAGGTTGACGCTGTGGCCCTGCTAATCCCTTTCATGGACGTGAAATCTCGTCGTCCTAAGCGCCAAACCGTCAAAAAGCGCGTTGATTAGCGTCCCGCCCTTCTAAGCCCTCGTTTCTTCGCTTGGCGCACAATAGAAGCATGCGGCTGACCGACCAGGAAAAAGCCATGCTCGACGGGTCCGAGGGTCCCGGTAAGCAAAAGGCCATGGATCTCCTGGTCCGCTACGGCGAAGCTCTGGGCGCCGAGCGCTTTGTGGACGTCACCAACATCGCGGGCGTCCCCGGATCATCCACGATGTTTCTGCAGAACTACTATAAAGAGCACGGCGGCGGCAGCTTCGAGGATGTCTTTTCGCGTTTCGATCTGGATAGCGATGAGTCCGTTCCGTTTCCGCAAGTGGGCGGCAACTGCTGTCATCTGCAAGGCGGTATGGATCCAGAGTTGTGGCGCGAGCAGGGGATGAGCCGCGAAGCTTTCGAGCATCAGCAGCAGGATGAGGCCGAAGTCGAGCGCCACGGAATCAAGGTGCTCAAAACCTGCACGCCCTACCTGGCCGGAAACATGCCTGCGTTCGGCGAACATTGCGCGTGGATGGAATCCTCGGCTGTCGTTTTTTGCAACTCTGTCGTGGGAGCGCGCACCAATACCGAAGGCCGCGAAAGCACCAGCGCCGCCATGCTCACAGGTAAGATTCCCGATTGGGGCTTCCACCGCGATGAGCGCCGCCGAGGCACACATCTGATTCAGGTCGATGTCCCGGTGGAGAGCGTGATGGACTGGGGCATGCTCGGCTATTTCATCGGAGACGCCGTGCAGGAAAACATTCCGGTGGTGACCGGCAAACTCGGCCCGCCAGACTTGATACGGCACAAACACTTCGGGGCCGCCGCGGCATCGTCGGGCGGCGTTGAAATGTATCACATTATCGGTTCGACGCCGGAGGCGCCTTCGCTCGATGCCGCGCTCGGCTCGAACAAGCCCAAAGAGATCATCTACTACGGTCCCGAGGAGCGGCGGCGCGTTTATGAGTCGCTGAACTCGAACGGCCGCGATCTCAATGTCGACTACGTGATGCTGGGTTGTCCGCACGCTTCCGTCGAACAGATCGGCGAGGCTGCGAGGCTGCTCGCGGGCAGGAAAATCCGCAGCGGCTCCAGCCTGTGGCTCTTTACTTCCCGCGCGGTGAAGAGCGTCGCCGATCTCCACGGCTATACCAAAACGATTCGCGATGCGGGCGGTCTGGTGATGACTGACACCTGCTCCGCCATCGGCCGAATGCTGCCCCAGGGAACCAAAGTGGTCGCACTCGATTCGGCGAAGCAAGTCCACTATCTGCCCGCGATGATGGGCATTGAAGCGTGGTTCGGCTCGACCGAAGACTGTATCCAGGCAGCATTAACGGGTCGCTGGGCCGGGGAACTATGATGATTACTCTTCGCGGACGCAAGGTGGTCGGGGGTTGCGCGGAGGGCGAGGCGCTGGTGACCCACGACACGATTTCCGGCTGGGGTGGGATCGATCCCATGACGGGAACCGTGATCGAGACGCATCACGAACTTCGCGGCGTCAGCTTCAAGGACAAAGTTCTGGTCTTTCCAGGCGCCAAAGGATCGTCCGGATGGTCGGCCGCATTTCATCTGGCAAGAATCGCCGGGTTCGCACCCAAGGCGATGATCTTCAACGTCATGACCACCAAGATCGCATTGGGTGCCGTGGTGACACGCGCTCCCGCCGTAACCGATCTCGATCAGGATCCCCTCACGGTAATCGAAACTGGCGATTGGGTGAAAGTGGACGGCGATCGCGGCGTCGTCGAAGTGACCAAGAAGTCCCCGTTATAGTGAAGATATGGATCGGAAGTTTGTCTTTGCGCTACTGGCCGCGGTAGCTGTAACAGTGCTGGTCGCCCAGCAGCTCGAGGATACGTTCTACATCCCGCTGGACGATCCCGCGATTCAGTATGGCGTGCGGCCGGTTGACGATCCCGCGGCTCGCCTCGAGAAGCGGCTGGAAAGCGGTGCGGCAAAACTGGAGGTCGCACCGAACGGCTGGGGATATCTGCCGTCGGTGCTCAAGCTGCTTGATATTAATCCTGATTCCCAGACGCTGGTGTTTTCAAAGACCAGTACCCAGGTGGAGAATATCGGGCCTCGAACGCCGCGCGCACTCTACTTCAACGACGATGTGACGGTCGGGTTCGTGCGCAATAGCGACGTGCTGGAAATCGCATCGCTCGATCCCCGGCAGGGCGTGCAATTTTACGTGCTGGTAAGAAGCGCCGAACCTGCTTTCGCCGCGAGCCAGGGATGCCTGCGATGTCATCAGGGTGCGCCCACACTGGGCATTCCCGGATTGGTCATCAGCTCGGTTCACCCGGTTTCGGAAACCCGTCAGGAGCATGGCCACGCCTTTATGACGGACCATCGCTCGCCTCTGAGCGGACGCTGGGGAGGCTGGTATGTTACCGGCACCACCGGTTCGCAGACGCATCTGGGAAACAACATCAATCTGGTCGATCCGGTGCGATCCGGCGGCCCGTCCGCGCAACCGACGCAGAATCTGACCAGCTTGTCGGATATGCTCGACACGTCGAAGTATCTGGAACCGACCAGCGACGTGGTCGCGCTGATGACGCTGGAACATCAGATCCGCATGACCAACCTGATGATCCGCATGGGCTGGGACGCGCGCATGGGAATGGCTGCGGACAAGCTCAATCCCGAAATCGAGGAATTGCTCAAGTACATGCTGTTCGTCGATGAGGAGCCGCTGAAGGCTCCCGTCAAGGGCGTCTCGACGTTCACCGAAACGTTTCCGCGGCGCGGCCCTCGCGATGCCAAAGGCCGCTCTCTGCGCGATTTCGACCTGAAGACGCGGCTGTTCCGGTATCCGCTCTCGTACATGATCTACAGCGCCGCCTTCGACGGGATGCCGGATCAGGTCCGCGCCCGGGTGTACCAGCGGCTGCACGAGATCCTCACGGGCAAGGATACGAGCAAGCCGTTTGCGAATTTATCGCCTGAAACCCGCAGCGCGATCTTGGAGATCCTGCGGGCCACCAAACCAAGCCTTCCCGCGGAATTCCGGCTCTGATATCGTAGGTCCTTGCCTGGAAACAAGGTCGACGCTTCCGAAATCGACATTTCTGTAATTATTGAGCGCCAGAAGCTCAGCGGCTTTTTGATCGGGCTCGCCTGCATCTCCTGGATCATTACCTTCTTCGACGGCCTGGACGCCAATCTGGTCACGTTCGCCGCGCCGTACTTCCGCTCCGAATACGGCCTCACGACGATTCAAACCGGCAACATCTTCGGCATGCACCAACTGGGCACGCTGATCGGCGGATTCCTGCTGGGCTATCTCGGCGATCGCATCGGACGCAGGCCCACCGTGATAATGGCCACGGCCGCATTCGGCGCGCTGACCATGTGTTTCTACTTCACCAGCAGCTACGGCACATTGTTCTGGCTGCGGCTGATCGACGGGATTCCGCTGGGTGGCATGCTCCCGCTGGCGTGGGCGTTGAATATTGAATACGCGCCCAGGCGCTACCGCGCCACCATCGTGACGGTGATCATGGTCGGGTATTCGCTTGGCACGGCGCTCGGTGGACCATTCGCGAACTGGCTGATTCCGAAACTGGGATGGAAGTCCGTGTTCATCAGCGGCGGTATCGCCGCGCTGGTCAGCGCCGTGATCCTTTTTGCGATACTGCCCGAATCCATTCGGTTTCTGGCCACCAAGGGCACGCGTCCCGATCGGATCGTGGCCATGCTGCGGCGCGTGGCTCCGGGCCAGGTGTTTTCCGCCGATTCGAAGTTCATCGTGGGCGACGAGATCGGCCATAGCAAGGACTTCAAGCCATCGCTGCTGTTCAAAGGGGAGCTGCGGACGATCACGCCCCTGCTGTGGATCGCCTATATCGCCAGTTCCTTCGCCGTGTTCTTCATCGTCAACTGGACGCCGCTGGTGTTCGAAGCTCTGCACTATGCGCGCGCACAGGCGGCCACCGCGGCCACCATGAACTCGATCATGGGCGCCATCGGCGGGATTATCCTGATGCGCTTCACGGATGCCAAGGGAGCGATCGCGATCACCATCATGCCGGTAATGACGTTCGGGCTGCTGCTGATCGCCGCCTTCACGCCGATGAGCCAGGGAGCGTTCCTGGTTCTCAGCGCGATGATCGGCGGATTCCTGATCGGCGGGCACTTCGGGATGCACAGCATCTCGGGGATTTTTTATCCCACCGCTTATCGCGGCAACGGCGCGAGCTGGGCTACTTCGATCGCCAAGATCGGCTCCATCGGCGGACCCATGGTGGGCGGCTGGGTGCTGGCGACGAGTTTACCAGTGAAACATATTTTTGCGCTTCTGGCGATCTTCCCTGCGATTTTTGCTGCTTGTATTTTTGCGATCGGCCGCAGGCACAGCCGGATGCTAGGGCAAGAGGCAATCGCCGCTGTCGCAGAGCCCAGCCACGCTTCCGCATAGGAGCGCACGATCAGGCCGCCAGAATATCGCGGAGCCTGGGGACGCTCACCATTCGTTTCATGAAAGATGCCGAAGCGTGCCGTAATGAATTCGCAATGGAGACGTCGTTGATCGCGGCGGAGGTTCCCGCGTGCAGTTCCCCGAATGCGCGAACCAGTTTGTCCCGATCGACCAGCACATTGCCGATCTTCTGCAGTTCCATTTTCTTGAAATGGCTCGCCGAACAGGTTCCTGGCCGATCGAATTTCCACACCAGGTCATCCTGTAAAGTCGAAAGCGTGGGTTTTTCCTTCACGGCGCTCGCTAGGGTCAGAGAACGATACCAGGCCAGAAACTCGAACGCCCTGCCGCGATCGACAATTACCGCGGCGGCCCAGCCGTCCTGTCCTTTCCAACTCCGGTCTCGCTCTTTCGAAGCAAAATATGGGTTGATGCAATGTCCTTCGCAAGTCGGATAGATCAGGACATCTCCCACATCCATGACATAGTCTTGCGGTTTCTTGAGAACGGACCGAGGTTTACCGGCTGGCGTTGCCGCGATTCGCGGGCGCAGCTCCTCCAGGATTCTGCGTCGTTTTCTCAAGCTGGCTTGATCCATCCCCAGCTTTTCAAGCATGGCGATGTCGCTGCCGCTGTCAATGATCTGTAAGGCGGCCCTGCGGGTACGCTCCGAAACGACGCCGCGTTTCGCGAATTGATCGGCGGCCACCAGCCAGAACGCCGTGTGATCCTGGTCCTCGGGGTTGGCGGATGCAGCCGCTTCGGTGTCGCACAGGATGTCGACGAGTCTATCCCCGTCGTATGGCAAACGCGCAATTGCCCGAATGGTCGAGCGGAGGTCGAGCGCGAAATCACCTGAGTACAGTCCGGTGCTCCAAACGCCCATCTAACACCCTTAAACCGCCTGCGGAGCGATCTCCAGCCGCTCGCCCAACGTCAGGTAGTTCAGAACGGCGGAAGCGACGGCGCACCCTGCGATTACCATCGCCATCGGAACCGCCGGGTTCTCGAGCAGCCCCAGAAAGATGGTCGCGATCGCGGCGATCAGGAACTGGTTGGTCCCCAGCAGCGCGGAGGCAGTTCCGGCGATCTCGCCGTGGCGCATCATCGCGATCGCCGAGCCGTTCGGGAACACGAATCCCTGCGCGGCGATATACACAAAGATGCAGCCGAAAACCGCAGCCAGGCCGCCCGTGTTCGTCAGCACTGCGGCCAAAAGGAGCAGGCCTGCGGCGAGCTGGACGAGATTGGCGTTGCGCAGCACGCGCCACAGGGGCGTCTTATGGGACATCCGGCCATTGATCTGAGAGGCGGTGACCATGCCCGCCGCTGCCGCTCCGAACAGCCAGCCGAATTCCGCCGGGGGAACGTGATACAGGCTGATGTACACGAACGGAGCGCTGGTGATGTAGGCGAAGGTTCCCGCGGAGCTGAATCCGCAGACCACCGACGCGCCTAGAAACGTTCGATCCTTGATCAGCCGCGAATATGCCGACACGATGGTGTCCGCCCGCAGGGGAATACGTGCGCTCTTGGGCAGCGATTCGGACAGCCGGAAATGCATCCCCGCAAGGCACGCGATGCCGATCAACGTCTGCGTCA
The DNA here is from genome assembly GCA_036003585.1 of Bryobacteraceae bacterium. GTDB lineage: Bacteria > Acidobacteriota > Terriglobia > Bryobacterales > Bryobacteraceae > Palsa-187. The sequence goes on from DASYSG010000019.1 coordinate 401,913, forward strand.
CGAACGCGGCTCTCCATCCGAACCAGATCAGCAGGTAGCTGCCGAGCATGGGCGCGATCACCGGCGAAACGCCGACAACTAAGATGAGCATCGAAAAGATGCGGCGCAGCTGCGACGGCGGGAACAGGTCCCGCACGATGGCGCGGGAGATAACCGATCCACCGCACGCGCCGATGGCTTGCAGCAGCCGGAAGAACGACATGATCCGGATCGACGGAGCGAATGCGCATGCGGCCGAGGAGACAATGAACAGCGCCAGGCTCGCATAGAGCGGCGGTTTTCGGCCGAAGCGGTCGGTGATGGGTCCGTACAGGCTCTGGCCCAGTGCGAATCCCACCAGAAACGTGACCATGGTGTACTGCACGGCCGCGGCGGAGGTGTGAAATACCTGCTCCATCTGCGGCATGGCCGGCAGGTACATGTCGATCGAAACGGGTGCGAACGCCTGCAGCATGCCGAGCAGGAACAGGATTTCTAAGTGCCGGAATCGCGAGATAGGAGCCGTTTGTTGCGCAATCACTGGAGAAGTGATCAGTGTACCAGCCGCGTGATATCCTTGGGTTACTCCCCAGCGGTGTTTTATGCGCCCCGACAGCTATTCCACACCTAGCGGCATCGTTGTCGAACGCACGTTTTCCAAGATTCCGTTCGAAAAGGGCTTGCGCGGGTTGCTGCATAAGCTCGATACCCAGCGCGGCATCTATCTATCTTCCGGTTACGAATACCCGGAGCGCTACTCGCGCTGGGACGTAGCCTCGGTTGCGCCGCCGCTTGAGATCGTTGCCGCCGATCGCGACATTACCTTGACTCCGCTGAACGCGCGAGGCGAAGTGATCAACCGGCTGCTCGAACCCGTCTTGCGGCCGCATCCTCACTGGGAATCGTTCGAGATGGTGAACGGCATCCTCCAGGGCAAGCTCAAGCCGCTACCCGAACTGTTCCCGGAAGAGGAACGGAGCAAGCAGCCGTCCGCGTTCTCCTTGCTGCGCGCGCTGATGGCTGAGTTTCACGGACCCCTAGCGGGCCGGCTCGCCTTAGTGGGCGCATTTGGTTACGATCTGCTGTTCCGATTCGATCCGATTCGCATCAAGCACCCGCGCGCCGGCGTCAAAGACCTGCGCTTGTTCCTGTGCGATGACATCTACTTCATGGATCGCAAGAAGGAGCAGATCGAACGGTACAGGTTCGATTTCACGCGCGGTGAGGACTCCACTCGAGGGCTTTCCCATGCAGCCCAGCGCGTAAAGAAAACGAAAAAGAAGCCGGCCCCGGGCCCGATCGTCAGCGATCACACCCCCGCTGAGTACGCTGCCAATGTCGAAACCGTCCGCGAAGGCATGCGGCTGGGGGATTACTACGAAGTGGTGCTGCGCCAGACGTTCCGCACGCCTTACTCCGGCGGCGCCGCGGAATTGTTCCAGCGCATTCAGAAGGCCAGTCCCAGCCCCTACGAGTTCTTGCTCCAGTTTGGCGATGAGCAGTTGATCGGTGCTTCACCCGAGATGTTCGTGCGCGTGGAGCAGCGCGAAGATGGCGCGCGCGTAGAGACTTGTCCCATCGCCGGCACGGCCCGGCGTACCGGAGATCCGCTGCGCGACGCCGATAATATTCGCGAACTGCTCTCGTCGGCCAAGGAAGAATCCGAGCTGACCATGTGCACCGACGTGGATCGCAACGATAAGTCGCGCGTCTGCAAACCCGGCACAGTGAAGGTGATTGCGCGCCGCTTGATCGAGAGTTACGCAGGACTGTTCCATACCGTCGATCACGTCGAGGGCATACTGGCGGACGGATTCGATTCGCTCGACGCGTTTCTCACGCACATGTGGGCCGTTACGCTGATTGGCGCGCCCAAGAAGTGGGCGGCGCAGGCCATTGAGGATCTGGAAAAGGACGCCCGCGGCTGGTACGGCGGCGCCGTGGGACTGATCTCGCTCGACGGCGGCATCAACACCGGAATCACAATTCGCACGGTTCATCTGCGCGATGGCGTCGCCGCGTATGGCGCGGGCGCGACGCTGCTCTACGACTCCATTCCCGAACAGGAAGATCGCGAGTGTCATTTGAAGGCCACAGGTTTCTTTCGCGTGCTCGACCCCGAATTCCAAGCCGCGCCGGCGTACGCGCCCAAGAAAGACCAGAGCCAAGGTGTTCGCATGCTCTTGGTCGACAACGAAGATTGCTTCATCCACACGCTGGCGAATTACGCGCGCCAAACGGGAGCCGAAGTCATTACCTACCGTGCAGGGTTCCCGCTGGAAATGATCGAGAAGCTGGCGCCGTCACTGATCCTGGTGTCGCCCGGTCCGGGCCGGCCAGAGGATTTTGGCGTGCCCGCGCTGGTTCGGCAAGCCGCCAAGCTCGAAATCCCGGTATTCGGCGTGTGTCTGGGATTGCAGGGGATGGTGGAAGCATTTGGCGGCGAGTTGGGCGTGCTGGACTACCCTATGCACGGCAAGCCATCCACCGTACACCATCGCGGATTAGGGATTTTCGAGGGTCTGCCTGAAACATTTCGAGTGGGAAGGTACCATTCGTTATTCGCCGTCCGCAACCGGCTTCCAAGCTGCCTGGAAGTGACCGCCGAAAGCGAAGACGGCGTCATCATGGGCGTGCGCCACCGCGAATTGCCCATGGAAGCCGTGCAATTTCATCCGGAATCGATTCTGACGCTGGAGGGGGACTGCGGTTTGCGGCTGATCGAAAACGTCGTCAAGACGCTGGGTCACGCGCGCGCTGGCGCTGGTACCCGGTAACGATTGCTCCCAGTACTATGCCCTCTGGGACTTGTGGCGCGGCGCGGTATGCGGCCATACTGTAATTTCATACTATGGATCTGCAAGACGTCCTATTCATCGTTTTGGTTGTGCTGGTGGTGCTCGATCTCCTCGGCCGCGATTCAGGCGGCGGACGCCGCGGCCGCGTTCCCGTCGTTTAGCACTACGTATACGCGCGACGTCGTGTAAACATAGAACTTTATGTTTCCACGTCACGGCTCCGCATGGCGGAGGTAATCGTTATCGGCGGGGGCTTGGCGGGCTTGGCGTCCGCAGCGGCTCTGGCCGGGGCCGGGCACACCGTACGGGTTCTCGAATCGCGGCGATTCCTGGGCGGCCGGGCGACTTCCTACGAAATCGGCACGGGCGAAAACGCCGAAACTATCGATAATTGCCAGCATATCCTGCTGCGCTGCTGCGTCAATCTTCTGGACTTTTACCGGCGCCTGGGAGTGCAGGACCAGATCACTTTCTATCGCGACTTTATCTTTATCGAGCCGGGCGGACGTCGCAGCGTGCTGCGGTCGGGCCGGCTGCCGGCGCCGGCGCATTTTGCGGAATCCTTTCTCAGCCTCAAATTCCTGAACTTGTCTGAAAAGCTGGCGGTGATGCGCGGGATCCGCGCCATCAAGAGCCAATACAAGAAGCGCACCGATCTGGACCAGATCTCGATGCTCGACTGGCTGAAGGAACAGCGTCAGCCGCCACGCGCGATCGAACGCTTCTGGAGACAGATTCTGGTGTCCGCGATCAGTGAGGAGCTGGACGCGACCGCCGCGGCGCACGGATTTCAGGTGTTCCGGCTGGGATTGCTCGCGCGCAGGGATTCCTATCAGATGGGCGTCCCGTCGGTTCCGCTAGGAGAATTTTACGGAGTGGAGCGATGGAAGGAAGTCGGGCCCGTGGAATTCCGTCTGCGTTCGCCCGTGGAGCGGATCGCGATCGAGGGCGGAACGGTGCGATCGGTGATCGTTCGTGGTGAGGAGCTGCGCGCGGATTACTACATTTGCGCCCTGCCGTTCGAACGCGTGCCGGATGTCGCGCCGGGGCTGAATCTGGATGTATCAGGATTCGAATACGCACCCATCACGGGGATCCACCTGTGGTTCGACCGGCCTGTGATCGACGTGCCCCAGGCGACGCTGCTCGATCGGACCATCCAGTGGATCTTCAATAAGCACCAAGGCCGTGCGGTTCAGCTGGTGGTGAGTGCGTCCCGAAGTTTGCTGGAGATGCCGCGCGCGGACGTGATCGCGCTGGCAATCCGGGAGCTGGAGGAGTTTCTTCCCGCGGCTCGCGGCGCGAACCTGGAAAAAGCTCACGTGGTCAAAGAAGTCCGGGCCGTCCTTTCGGCCAGGCCTGGTCTGGAATCCCGGCGGCCGCTGAGCCGGACAAATGTGCCTAACCTGTTCCTGGCCGGCGACTGGACGCGTTCGGGATGGCCCGCGATCATGGAAGGCGCGGTGCGCAGCGGGTATCTTGCGGCGGAAGCTGTGGCGGAAGCGGCCGGACGACCGCAGCATTTTCTGATGCCGGATATCGCGTGAGGTCAACTCAAGAGACGCCGCGTGAGATAATGGGCGCGATGCGGAAACTGGTCCTTCTGCTCGCGCTGCTGTTGCCGGTCGTAACGTTAAGCGCGGACGATCTTACGCGGCTGCAGATTCATGTGACCAACGAACGCGGGAAACCGGTGGATCGCGCGTCGGTGATCGTCAAATTCGTCAGCGGGCGGTCTGTGAAGGCTCTGGGGTTGAAGAAATCGCGGCTCTCTTGGGAGCTGAAGAGTTCCCAGGAAGGCATGGCCAAGATTCCGGGGATTCCTAAAGGCAAGATCCTGATCCAGATCAACGCCAAAAACTACCAGACGTTTGGCGACACATTCGATATCGACGAAGACGAGCGGGTAGTCGATATCGTCCTCAAGGATCCCCAGTCGCAATACTCGGTGCACGACCAATAAAGAGACGGCGCATGTTAGGATTTGGGATTCATGACCCAACCTGCATTCGATCTTCGTGCCGCCGCACATCAGGAAATGCTCGCCCAGGGATTTCAGCCGGATTTTTCTCCCCAGGCCGTCCAGCAAGTCAAGGCGCTGGAGGCTCAGAAACCAGTGGCCACCGGCGACGACGTTCGGGACCTGAGGTCCTTACTGTGGTCGTCGATCGATAACGACACCTCGCGCGATCTGGATCAGGCGGAGGTAGCCGAGCGCGTGAGCGCAGGGATTCGTGTGCTGGTCGCTATTGCCGACGTGGATAGCGACGTGCCCCTAGATTCTCCCATCGACAGACACGCCGCGCACGAAACAACTTCGGTGTATACAGGCGTCCAAACGTTTCCCATGCTGCCGGAGGAACTTTCGACTGGCCTGACGTCGCTGAACGAGAATGCCGACAGGCTGGCCATGGTGGTGGAGTTTGTGGTGGCCGGCGACGGATCGATTACCTCCTCTGCCGTCTATCGGGCGCTGGTGCGCAATCAGGCTCAGCTGACCTACAACGGAGTGGGGGCGTGGCTCGAAGGAACCGCCGCCGCGCCGCCGAAAGTAGCCGCGTCCTCCGGTCTGGCCGCGCAACTGAAGCTGCAGGATGAGGCCGCGCGGATTCTGCACGACGAGCGCTGCAGGATGGGCGCATTGAGCCTGGATCGCGTGGAGGCCGAGCCGGTGTTGTCCGACGTGGGCGAGGTGCAGGGCATCAACACGCGGAATAAGAATCGTGCCAGCGACTTGATCGAGAATTTCATGGTGGCCGCGAACGGCGTGATGGCTCGCGCGCTGCAGGACGCGAAAGTCAGCTCGATCCGGCGCGTCGTCAAAACGCCGGAGCGATGGCCGCGCATTGTCGAGCTGGCGGCGCGATATGGCGAGAAGCTTCCCCCGGAGCCGGATTCCGGCGCATTGAACGCGGTCCTGCAAAGAAGAAAAGCGGCCGATCCGGATCACTACGCCGACGTTTCCCTGGCGGTGGTGAAGCTGATGGGGCCGGGGGAGTACGTGCTGGCGCGAAGCGGAGAGGAAGCCCCGGGACACTTTGCCCTGGCCGCGCACGACTACACGCATTCGACCGCTCCCAACCGGCGGTTTGCCGACACGGTGACGCAGAGGCTGATCAAATCGGTTCTGGGCAAGCTGCCCTGTCCGTATTCGGATGCGCAACTGGATGCGATCGCTAAAAACTGTACGCTTCGGGAGGACGCGGCCCGCAAGGTGGAGCGGGTGATGGGCAAGCGCATTGCGGCCGTGGCCATGCGGCATCGCATCGGGGAAACGTTCCACGCGGTGGTGACGGGTGCCGGACCCAAGGGCGTGTTCGTGCGGGTCCTGGGTCCTCCCGTGGAAGGAATGCTGGTGCAGGGGCAGCAGGGCGCCGACGTGGGCGACCGGCTCGATGTGAAACTGGTCGGCACCGACCCGCGGCGGGGTTATATCGACTTCGCGAAGGTTTAAAGTTTAGTTGATGACTGCGATGCAGTCAATCTCGACGCGCACGTCGCGCGGGAGGCGCGCGGCTTCCACTGTGGCTCGGGCAGGCGGGTTTTCCGCGAAATAGCGCGCGTAGACCTCGTTCATCTTGGCGAACTCCCGCATGTCGGTGAGATATACGGTTGTTTTGACAACCTTCGTTAACGACGTCCCGCACCCTTCGAGCACTGACTTGAGGTTCTCCAGTACCCGTTCGGTCTGCGCGGCGATATCGCCGTCGACGATCTTGCCGGTCGCCGGATCGAGGGGAATCTGTCCACTCAAGAAAGCGAAGCCATTAGAAACGACTGCCTGGGAGTAAGGACCGATGGCCGCGGGGGCGTTCGGAGTCGAGATGATTTTCATAGCTTGATGGTGCCGATCAGTTTGTTCACGTGCTCGATTTTTTCCTGTTGCAGGAATTCGTCCAGTTCCCGGGCGATGCGCACAGGCGCTGCCGGATCCCAGAAGTTAGCGGTGCCGACTTCAACGGCGGACGCGCCGGCGATGAGGAACTCGGCAGCGTCCAGGCCGTTAGAAATCCCACCGAGACCGACGACGGGTATCTTCACTGCGCGCGCTGCTTCGTAGACCATCCGCAGGGCGACAGGTTTGATAGCAGGGCCAGATAAGCCTCCGAATCCGGCGCCCAGGCGCGATTTTCGTGTCTGCGGATCGATGGCCAGTGCGATGAACGTGTTCACCAGCGAGAGTGCGTCGGCGCCCGCCTCCTCGGCTGCTTTGGCCAGGGGTTCGATTCGCGCGACGTTGGGAGAAAGCTTGACGATCAGCGGCCGCCGGGCGATCTTGCGCACAGATCCCACAACCTCGGCAAGGAGACCCGGGTCGCTCGAAAAGAAGATTCCGCCGTGCTTGGTATTGGGGCAGGAGACGTTGAGCTCGTAGGCGGCGATACCCTCGGCCTCTTCGAGCACCCGGACGACTTCGAGATAGTCTTCGACGGCGTAGCCGAACACATTGGCAAAGACAGTAACGCCCGTGGCGCCGGCCGTGCGCAGCTGGGGCAGCTTTTCTTCGACGAAGGCCCGCACGCCGATATTTTGCAGGCCGATCGAATTTATCATGCCAGCCTCGGTCTCCCATACCCGGGGCGGGGGATTGCCGTCCATGGGCTCGCGGGAAAGACCCTTGACGACGATCCCGCCAATAGCGGAAAGATCCACCAGATCCCTCAGTTCGACGCCGTAGGCGAATGTTCCGGACGCTGCCAGGACTGGAGTCTTCAGTGGAATGCCGCACAGGGAAGTCGCCAGGCGGGAAGGCATTTTGTTTACAGGTTAGCAGGGGCGAGCTGGCCTCCATGTGGGCTAGTTGGCAAAAGGCCGGAGTACTAAGGTCTTTGACTGATGGCCGGACCGGGTAGAAGGACAGAACATTAGAGTGTGGGAAAGCCACGGATAGGTAAGCTGCGCTCGCTCTCGTCGAAGTACTCGGCGTTTACCTCTATTCTCTTGCTCTGGGTGGTGGCGACCAGTCTGTGGTGGGATATCCACCTGCACACGTTCAATTGGACCAAAGGCCTGGTCTTGTGCGGGATCGTACTGGGCGTAGCCGCGGCGATTTCGCGATTCACCAATCGCCTGCTGGCGCGGCCTTTGACGCTGCTCGAAGCCGGTATCACTTCGGTTCGCGAGGGGCGGCTGGAGCCCATTCGAGTCAGCCGGACCGGGGACGAGGTCGAGTATCTGGGAGAGAGCTTCAACCGAATGATCACCGCCCTGGCGGCTTCCCAGGAGGAAATCAAGCAGTACCAGGAACTGCTCGAAGAACGCATCCGGCAGCGCACCCAGGAGCTCGAAAAAGCCATGCACGGAGCGCTGGCGGCCAGCCAGGCGAAGAGCGAGTTTTTAGCGAATATCTCCCACGAACTCCGCACACCGATGAACGGCCTGCTGGGCATGCTGGACCTGGTTCTCGACAGCCCCGTTGGCGGTGAGCAGCGCGAGCAGGTGGAGATCGCACAACGCTGCGCTTATTCGCTGCTGGATTTGCTGAACGATATTCTCGATCTCTCTAAGATCGAGGCCGGCCGGATGATTCTGGAGACGGTGCCCTTCGATTTGCGCGCGGTCGCCGAGGACTGCGTGCGCGGGCAAGGGGCTAAGGCCCAGCAGAAGGGTATCGAGCTTCGTTTCGAATGCGTGGGCGATGTGACCAACGTGGCGGGAGACCCGCTGCGGCTCCGCCAGATCGTGGCGAACCTGCTGTCAAATGCCATCAAGTTCACGGAGAAGGGCTGCGTAAACGTGCGCCAAGCGGTTTTGCCGGGCGCGGACGGAAAACTCACCATGGTGCTGGATGTCGCCGATACGGGAGCGGGTATTCCGGCCGAGAAGGTTCCGCTGATCTTCGAAAAATTCACGCAGGCCGATTCCAGCATCAGCCGGAAATATGGCGGTACGGGCCTGGGGCTGGCAATTACCAAAAGGCTTGTGGAATTGCAGGGGGGACACATTCGCGTGGAGAGCCGGGTAGGACGAGGGAGCACGTTTACTGTGGAGATACCTTTTGAGACAGCGCCGGTGGCGGAAGCCGCGATCGAGCCTCGGCCCGAGCTGCGTGCGGCCGTGCCTGCCGCGAAGCAGGCAAGACTGCTCCTGGTGGAAGACAACGCCGTGAACCAGCGTGTGGTGCTGGCGATGCTGCGCAAGAAGAATTATGCGATCGACGTGGCCAACAACGGGCAGGAAGCTTTGGACAAACTGGCGGGCGCTGCTGAGCCCTACAACCTGATTCTGATGGACGTCCAGATGCCGGTACTGGACGGGCTCGAAACCACGAAGGCGATCCGCCGCAATCACAACTGGGACTATCTGCCGATCATCGCCATGACCGCGCACGCCATGATCGGAGACCGCGAGCGCTGCCTCCAGGCGGGAATGAACGCCTACATCTCCAAGCCGGTTCAGCAGGCAGGCCTGATCGCGGTGATCGAACAGCAACTGGCGTCCGGAACGGGACCGTCCGCCATGCCGAAAGCCAATGGTGTGGAGCGCATCCTGGCCGACAAAATGATGCAGCAGGACCGGGTTCTGGTGAACGAAATGCTCCGTCTGTTCATGGAAGTGGCGCCCGACCGGCTGGAGAAGCTGGAAACGGCCGCGGCTCGCGGCGATGCCGCTACTCTTGCGGATGAAGCCAAACGTATAGGCGCGGCCGCCGAGCATATCGCGTCGGCCAACCTGAGCCAATTGGCCAGGAGCATCGAAGGCGCTGCGGCGCAGGGGAATTTCGGAGCCGTCAAAGCGGAGTTGGATGCGTTGCGGCGGGAGATCCAGTCGCTGGAAGCGCTGACGACCTGATCCATTCCCAAGTTTGCAGGACGTCGTCCTCGGTAGTTGCTACGTTCCCGATCGCCAATCGAAGCACGAACTTCCCGTGCAAAGTGGTCCCGGATAAGAACGCGCGTCCGCTGGCATTGATTTGATCGAGCAGATCGCGATTGTTCTGGTCCGAACCCCGGTACCGGAAACACACCAGCGAGAAGAGGACCGGGGCAGCCAATTCGAATCGGGAATCAGCGGATATCTGCTGAGCCAGGGTGCGGGCTATTTCCATATGGCGGCGCAAAATTCTGCTGATGCCTTCGCGTCCGAAATATCGCAGCACGAACCACAACTTGAGCGACCGGAAGCGCCGGCCGAGCGCCAGGCTGTAATCGGCAAGATTGACGGCCCGATCCTGCTCCGCGGCCTGAAGATAAGGCGGCGCTTCTTCGAGCGACAGCATGCGCCGCATGACGTCACGTTGACGAGTATAGAGAACGCTGATGTCCACCGGCGTAAATAGCCACTTGTGAGGGTTGACCACCAGTGAATCGGCCTGCGCCGCGCCGTTCAGGATGTGATGGTGTTCCTCGAGCAGCGCGGCGGACCCGGCATAAGCGGCGTCGACGTGGAACCAGAGATTGTTTCGCCTGGCGATCGCGCCGATCTCTTCAATGGGGTCGACGCTGGTGGTGGATGTAGTCCCCGCCGTGGCGACCACGCAGAACGGTTTCTTCCCTTCCGCGATGTCCTCCGCGATCATCGACGCCAATGCATCCGGGCGCATGCGAAATTCGTCGTCGGAAGGAACGTGGCGGATGTTCTCCAGACCGATCCCCGCGGCCAGCGCGCCACGGTCGATGGAGGAATGCGCGTGCTCGGACGCATAGAGCATGAGCCGGGGATGCTCGCCGGTGAGGCGAACTTCAGGTGCCGCGAGCTCGCGCGCGGCTAAAATTGCGTGCAGACTGCCGGTGGAAGCAGTGTCGTGAATGATGCCGAAGAAATCGTCAGGAAGGCCGAGCCACTGGCGGAGCCAGCCCAGCGTGACCTGCTCCAGTTCCGTAGCGGCCGGCGACGTCTTCCACAGCATGTGATTGACGTTGAGCGCGGCAGCCAGCATCTCGCCCAGGATGCCGGGACCCGACGCGGAAATCGAGAAGTAGCCGAAAAAGCGCGGGTGATTCCACTGGGTGATGCCGGGGACGATGAGATTCCGGAAGTCGGCGAGGATGGCATCCATCGATTCGCCTTTCTCCGGGCCGGCGGCAGGCAGGGCATCCGTGAGTTCGCCGGGCTGGACGTCGGGCAGTACGGGAAGATCGCGAATATCACGCAGGTAGTCGGCGATCCAATCTACGACTTCGTGGCCCGCGGCGCGGAATTCGTCGGGTGACATTTCAGAGGGCATGGCAGGAAGAAAACGGGGACAGCCAGCCGATTTCGGCTTGCCGATGCAGACAGGTCAGCGTTTGTTCTTCGAAATCGGAGGCAGTCCCCATGGTTTAGAAGATCCTGCGCGTCAGGCGCTCGACGGTGAACTTGGCGGTGTCGGCGACCGCCATCACGGTCATGACGCCGGCCTGAACCGGATCGGTAACCACCAGATCGGCGGCGTCGGGTACGCTTCCGGCCATATTGAGACTGACGACCAGAAGCCCTTGCGCGCGCACTTCGCGCACGGCGACCTCGATCTCGCCGCCCATCAGGGATCCCGCCAGCACTAACGCTTTGACGCGCGGCAAGCGACCGGCGGCGCGCACGGCGTCGGCCAGGGGCTGTTCACCCACCAGCGGAATCGTGTCGACGGAGATATGTTCGCCGCGAATGTTGTGGCGATCGGCTTCGGCAATCGCGCCCAGCGCGACCTGGCCTACCTGCGCTCCGCCGCCCACGATGATGATGCGCTTGCCGAAGATCTTCTGCATGGTCTGGACCAGCGCCACGCGGTGCACCACCGGAAGTGCGCGGAGATTCTGAAGAAGACTCTGGGGATCGCCCGGCATATCGATCTCGAAGTAAGTGACCGTCTCCGGCGATTTCTCCTCCACGATTTCAATGCTCAGGATATTGCCCTGCTCGTGCGCGATGACGCCGCTCAACTGATGCAGCACGCCAGGGCCGGGATCGGCGCCCACTTCTAATCCGATTCGCTGGGACACTCTTAATCCACCTCGTATTTCTTCAAGATATCCGACCAGCGGCCCTGGGCCTGGAGGAGGAGCTCGGCGACCTCGCGAATTGCGCCCTGCCCGCCCGACGCACTGGTGACGTGATGAGCGGCGCGCTTGACTTCGTCCCGCGCATTCGCGGTGGCGATGGCCAGGCCGACGCGGCGCATCACAACGATATCCGTGAGATCGTCGCCAGCGTAGGCAGTCTCCTCCGCCGCGATACCGCTCTTCGCAAGAATCTCCTGGAGGATTGGGATTTTTTCGATGTGGCCCTGGTAGACGTAGGTCATCTTGACCTGGCGGGCGCGCTCGACCGTGGCCGGCGAAACACGGCCGCTGATGACGCCCGTGGCGATGCCGTGCCAAGAAAGCCACTGCAAGCCGATTCCATCCTGCGAATCGAAGGCTTTGGTCTCGAACATGGTCCCGTCGGGAGCCGGGACGTTGATCAGGCGGCCGTCGGTGAGAACGCCGTCGACATCCATGAGCAGCAGTTTAATGCGGGCTGCCCGTTTCATAAGGTCATCCTGGTTCAGATCAGGAATAGAGGCGTTCATAAAGTTGTTTTTGCCGGGCAAGAAGATCCTGGTAAGCGTCCTGGTATTCGGCGCGGGGCGTGAAAACAGCGCCGGTCGAGGCAGGGAGTGCGCCGATTCCGTCGATGATGCGAAGTTGCTCCAGCGCCCACAGGGCCGCGCCGCGGCAGGAAGCTTCGGTTTCTGTGCACATCGTAACCGGGCGCCCCAGCGCATCCGCCATCATCTGGGTCCACGCAGGGGAATGCAGCAGCGCGCCGCCGGAGGCGATCACTTCGGATGGAGCGCCCCGAGGTCCGGCGAGGAGGCAATAGATCTCGCGAAAACGCAGAGCGATGGATTCGAGCGCCGCCCGAAGAATATCGAAGGACTCGGTAGAGGCCGACATGCCGGTGATAGACGCTCGCAGATCGGCGCGCCAATACGGAGTGCGCTCGCCCGAGAAAAAGGGAAGGATCGTCAGACCGTGGGTTCCCGGCCGCGCCTTCTCCAGGCGAGCCTCAACGTCTTTCGGCAGCGCAAGGTTTCGCTTCATCCACGCGTAGACATCGCCGCCGTTGGAGAGCGCACCGCCTCTGACGAAGCGCTCCCGGTCGACGCGATAACACCACAGCCCGGGGGATACTTTTGTTCCTGTAGCGCCGGAAACCATCCGCCCAACCAGGCGCATCGCCCCGGTTGTTCCCACCATGAGCGAAGCGCGATCCGTCGAGATGCATCCGCTGCCGAGGTTATTGCAGGCTCCATCGCCTAACGCGGGAAACCAGCGGGCCTTCGCGAATTGCGGCCATAGCTGGCGGTATTCGGGGCGCAGCGGTTCTTCGCTCTGATCGAGAGAAGCGGGATCGGCAAGCTGTTCGCGGCGAATGGGCAGAGCCGCGAGTGTCTCGGGGTCGTAATTCGACGCGTTCTGATCCCACAGGCCGGTGGCGGAGACCATTGAAGTGGACGCTCGGGGGCTTCCAAGCAGTTTCAGATAGAGAAACTCCGGAAAGCTGAGAAAGCGATGCGTGGCGCGAAGTTCATCCGGCCGATTCGCGGCCAGCCACAAAAGTTTTGCGGGCCAATAGCTGGAGTGGGGGACGCATCCCGTTCGGACGTGGGTGTCCGGCACATGGGCGACCTGCTCCGCGCTACGCGTATCCAGAAGATGCAGTATCGGGAATGTGGGTTTGCCCGAGGCGTCCACGCCGCAGAAGCTGTGCCAGAAGGCGCTGCCTGCAATGGCGGCGACAGCCAAGCCCGCCTCATGAACCTGGCGATGAAGCTCATCCAGACAGTCGATGGTGAGGTCCGCGAGCGCATCGGGATCGACTTCCGCGCCGCCATCGGCAGTGGTGTGGATGCGGTAGGGAAGCTGAGCGCCGTAGCCCTCCATCTGGCGCGCGCCGGAGTCGAACAGGAGCGCGCGTACGGACGAGCTGCCAACGTCGATGCTGACGATATAGGGATCCGAGGGGGCGCTCACGATGATTTTCCGTTATAGCATGGGTGCATGAGACGCACGAGTGCGATCCTTCTGGCCCTCATGGCATTAGCAGCGTTGCCCGTTGTCGGACAGTCCAAATCCAAGCCCGCGCCGCGGATGCGGGACGGCAAACCGGATCTCTCGGGGTTCTGGCAGGGGCCGCTGCTGCGGAACATGTTCGAGAGCGTGGGCGGCCCTCCGTTTACGCCGGCTGGCGAAGCGGCGTACAAGTACAACATGACCCAGTCCATCAATCCCGAAGGGCTCTGCCTGTTCGCAGGGATCCCCCGCGCCAGCATTAGCGGCGTGCCGTTTGAGATCCTGCAGAGCTCAAGCCGTTTGGCGTTTCTGTACGAGCTGATGACCGCGTGGCGCTCGATCCCCATTGACGGGCGAAAGCAACCGGCGATAGACGATATCGAGCCGTCTTTCTTCGGGCATGGCGTCGGGCGCTGGGATGGCGACACGCTGGTGATCGATTCCATCGGGTTCAAGGACAAACTGAGCTGGGTGGATGACGACGCTCATCCGCATAGCGACGCAATGCACGTTGTCGAGCGGTGGTCGCGCCCCGACTGGGATCATCTGAAGCACGATCTGTGGGTCGAGGATCCGAAGTTCTACACCAAACCGTGGACTTATAGCCGGGTCTTCACCCACATGGCTCCCGGCAAGCAGCCCATGGAGTACGCCTGTAACGAGAACAACAAGGATCTGGCGCACGGGCTCGGGTTTGGGCCGCAGCGGCCCGAATTGGACGGAAAACAGTAACTTGCTGCAGCAGGTAGCCGCGACCATTTCCCGCCACAACATGCTCGCGCCGGGCGGGCGCGTGGCGGTCGCGGTATCCGGCGGACCAGATTCGGTGTGTCTTTTGCACGTCCTGCGGGAACTGAAGATCCAGGTGATGGGAATTGCCCACGTCAATCACAAGCTTCGAGGCGAAGATTCCGAAGCTGACGAGCGCTTCGTCGGTGCGATGGCCCGCGAAATGGAATTGCCGTTCCATTCCACAGTCGCGCTGTGCGGCGAAGGAAATCTGGAGCAAACTGCTCGCCGGGCCCGGCGCGCTTTCTTTCAGGACCTGATCGGGCGCGGTCTTGCCGACCGGATCGCCCTGGGCCACACCCGTGACGATCAGGCCGAAACGGTGCTGTTCCGGATGCTGCGAGGCTCGGGACTGGCCGGACTCGCCGGGATTCTGCCGGTGACTGCCGAGGGCGTGATCCGGCCGCTTCTGGACGTCACCCGCGGCCAAGTGCAGGCGTTCCTCCGCGAACGGGGCATCCCGTGGCGTGAAGATTCGAGCAATCAGGAGACTAGGTTTGCCCGCAATCGGATCCGCCATGAGCTTTTGCCGAGCTTGAAGGGAGACTGGAATCCTCGCCTGGTGGAGGGCCTGTCTCACATGGCGGATCTGGCCTACGAGGAAGAACGCTGGTGGGCGGGCGCTATCGCCGGCCTCGCCAAGGATCTGCTAAGGGTCTCGACTGGCGCCGTCGAAATCTCCACAAGGGAGCTGGCCCGGCTACCTCGCGCCGCGGCTCGCCGGCTGATCCGGCACGCCATCCGGCAAGCCAAAGGGAGCCTGCACGGGGTGCAATTCAGCCACATCGAAAACGTCCTGGAACTACCCGAGGTGGGCGGGAAGGCTCAGTTGCCGGGAATCCATGCGATCCGGTCCTTCGACTGGCTGCGTCTAGCAGTACCAGGCCAAGCCCCGCAGAACCCGCCCAACGGTGAGGTTACGGTTCCCGGGAGGCGGGTCGCTCCGGACGGCAATTCCATGATTTTCTTGGATCTTATCCGCGGGAGGCAGCGGGCGGACGCGTGTGCTACGCTGAAATCGGAGCTGTACTTCGCTGCGATTCCGGAGAGGTTGGTACTGCGTGGCTGGAAACCCGGAGATCGTTATTGCCCGGTTGGGCACACGCATGATCGGAAGCTCAAAGAATTATTCCAGCGGGAGCGTATACCCTCTTGGCGCCGTCCGTTCTGGCCGATTCTGTGTTGTGGGGATAAGATCCTGTGGGCGCGGGACTTTGGGCCGGCAGTGGAGTGCGCCCGGCCGCCAGGCGGCGGGCAAGTCCGGGTGTGGATTCGCGAAGTTCCGATGGGAAGGTGAATCTTTTGACGTCTAGCCAACGTCCTTTATCTTGAGGGGCCGTATTCGAGGAAGTCGAGATACTCATGAATTCTAATGTCAGAAACGCAGTCCTGTGGCTGATCGTCCTTTGCCTGGTGGTACTGGTATGGGCGGTTTTTCGCCATCCGGCCGACGCGGGCAAGTCGCCGCAGTTTTCCGATCTCTACCGTGACGTACAGGACGGCAAGGTGGAGAAGGCCACATTCAATTCGACCACCGGCGACGTCCAGGGGAAATACAAGAACGGCGAAGTGTTTCACTCGACCGTTCCGCCCGCCTTCACCGATTTTCAGAAGCTGATGCTGGACAAGGGCGTCACGGTTTCGGTGGTGCAGGACAACGGCAGCAACTGGGTGAATTTGCTGGGAACGTTCCTGCCATTCGCTTTGGTCATCGGATTCTGGGTATTCATGCTGCGCCAGATGCAGAGCGGAGGAAACAAGGCGCTCAGCTTTGGGAAGAGCCGCGCCCGGCTGCACTCATCGCAACAGAAGAAAGTCACGTTCAAGGACGTGGCGGGCGTGGAAGAAGCCAAGGAAGAGCTGCAGGAGATTATCGAGTTCCTGCGTGAGCCGCAAAAATTCCAAAAGCTGGGCGGCCGCATTCCCAAGGGCGTCCTGCTGATCGGCTCGCCGGGAACGGGCAAGACCCTGCTGGCGCGGGCCATCGCGGGCGAAGCCAACGTTCCGTTCTTCTCGATCTCCGGTTCGGATTTCGTGGAGATGTTCGTGGGCGTGGGCGCCAGCCGCGTGCGCGACCTCTTCGAGCAAGGCAAGAAGAATGCGCCCTGCATCATCTTCATCGATGAAATCGACGCTGTCGGCCGTCATCGCGGGGCGGGCCTGGGCGGCGGCCACGATGAGCGGGAACAAACCCTCAACCAACTGCTGGTGGAGATGGACGGATTTGAATCGAACGAAGGCGTGATCCTGGTGGCGGCCACCAACCGGCCGGACGTGCTGGATCCCGCGCTGCTGCGGCCGGGCCGTTTCGACCGGCGCGTGGTGGTGGGTCGTCCCGATGTGAAGGGTCGCGAGCAAATCCTAAAGGTGCACACCAAGAAGGTTCCCTTGGCCGATGACGTGGATCTCACCGTGGTCGCCCGCGGGACACCGGGTTTCGCCGGCGCGGACCTGGCCAACCTGGTGAACGAAGCTGCTCTTGTGGCGGCTCGCCAGAATCGCAAGGTGGTCACGCAGTTCGACTTCGAGCTGGCCAAGGACAAAGTGATGATGGGCGTGGAGCGCAAGAGCCTCATCATCAGCGACGAAGAGAAGAAGAATACGGCGTATCACGAGGCCGGGCACGCGCTGGTTGCGGCGCAGATACCGTTCGCCGATCCGCTGCACAAGGTTACGATCATCCCACGCGGCATGGCGCTGGGCCTGACCATGCAGTTGCCGCTGGACGACAAGCACTCCTACCACAAGGAGTATCTGGGCGCGCAGCTTGCGATCCTGATGGGCGGCCGCATCGCCGAAGAGATCTTCATGCACCACATCACCACCGGCGCGGGCAACGACATCGAGCGGGCAACCGATATGGCGCGCAAGATGGTCTGCGAGTGGGGAATGAGCGAGCTGGGTCCAATGAGCTTCGGCAAACGCGAAGAACAGATCTTCCTGGGCCGCGAGATTGCGCAGCATCGCGACTACAGCGAGGCCACTGCGATCCGCATCGACGAGCAAGTCAAGAAGCTGGTGCAGGACGGCTACGATAAGGCGCGGGCCATTATCGAGGAGAAGTCGGAAGCGCTGGAGCGGATCGCACTGGCGTTGCTCGAACGCGAAGTCCTGGATGGGGCGGAAGTACACCAGCTGATCGCGGGAGAAACGCTGCGGGCCTACGAAACGCCGCGGCAGATTCCGCCTGACGATGGACCTTCGCAGCAAATCCTGAAACCCGAACCGGGACGCAGGATACCGGGGATTCTGCCTGAGGGCGGTCCACAACCGGCGTAATGACGCACGCTGACAGGCTCAAGCCTGTCCCATCGTTTCCCGTCTATCTGTTCGACGTGGACGGAACCCTCATGGATTCCGCTCCGGATATCTGCGCGGCGCAGTTAGAAGTGCTTGCCGCGAACGGCCGGGACGATGTTTCCGAGCAGTTCCTGCGGCGCTATATCGGACGGCACCTGATCAGCCTGTTTCAGGACCTGGGTTTCTCGAGCGACGCAATCGGCCCGCTTATCCAGAGTTACCGCACCACTTACTGGGATCGTAAGCACGCCGGTACGCGGATATTCCCCGGAGTGGCGGAGATGCTCGATTCATTGGGCGGGCGCAAGTCGACAGCCACCATTAAGACTTCGAAAACTACGCGCGAAGTGCTGGAGCAATTCGGATTGCTCCACCATTTCGATCACGTGCAGGGCACCGACGGATTCCCCGCCAAGCCCGAGCCGGATGTGATTCTCGAGTCGTTACGAGTGCTCGGTGCACCCAAGGAGGCGTGCCTCCTGGTGGGCGATTCGGCTGCGGACATGGAGGCCGGGCGCCGCGCAGGGGTGCGGACATGCGCCGTCCGGTGGGGCTACGGCAATCATCAGGAGATGGCTAGGTGGGAGCCGGATTACTGGATCGATCACCCGCGCGAACTATTGATTCAGACCAGCAAGCTGGCCTAGGTCCAGGCGACCCGTATAGATCGCCATGCCGAGGGCCGAGTGGATATTAAGAGCGGCCAGCGCGCGGATGTCGTCAAGAGTCGTGATGCCACCGGCTGCCGTGATTTCATGTTTGGTGGAGCCGCGCAATCGCCGGAACCACTCGAGATCGGTGCCTTGCATCATGCCTTCTTTGTCCACGTAGGTGCATAGGAATCCGCCGCAGAACGGCTCGAGCCGACTGACGACTTCCTCAGCCGCGAAGTTCGTCGCCTCCTGCCAGCCTTTGACAACGATCTTACCGTTCTTCGAGTCGAGCGCCACGATCAGGCGTTCCGGGCCAACGGCTGCCGCGATTTGCTCAAGCGCCGGCGTAAACGCAGCCGTGCCGACGATCACACGGTGCGCCCCTTGCTCGATCAGCTTCCTGGCACGTACGGGAGTGCGAACTCCTCCGCCGACGCGGCAGCGGGCTTTTCCCGCTACAAGCTCCACCAGCGAAGAATTCTCGCCTTTGCCCATGGCGGCGTCGAGGTCGATGACCTGGATTTCCGGGAACGCTGAGAATCGCCGCAGCATCTCCAGGGGTTCATCGCCTTCGAGAGCTTTGTCGCGGCCTTGGACGAGTTGGACGACCTTGCCGTCCATCAGGTCGATGCAAGGGATAATCATCTTCTTATTGGAACCTGGCGTCCTGCCAGGAACTGCTTCAGGTCGCCGACCGTATAAGTGCCGTAGTGGAAGATGGAGGCGGCGAGAGCGGCGTCAGCACAGGCGCCGTTCAGCACTTCGAGAAAATCTTCCGGCTTTCCAGCGCCGCCGGACGCAATCACCGGGATGTGCGTGGCGTTATGCACGGCGAGCGTCAGCGGGCAATCGAAGCCGGTCTGGACGCCATCGGTATCCATGGATGTGAGCAGGATTTCGCCGGCGCCCAGATCCTCGCCGCGTCGGGCCCACTCCACTACGTCGATACCTTCGTCGTGGCGGCCGCCGCGCGTGTAGACGTGCCACTTGCCTGGCCCAGCGCGTCGCGCATCAATCGCGAGCACCACTGCTTGCGCTCCGAATTCTTCGCTGAGTTCGGTGATCAGCTCCGGCCGCCGCACCGCCGCGGTATTAACGCTGACTTTATCCGCGCCGGCGTGCAGGATGCTGCGCGCATCGTCAACACTGCGGATGCCGCCGCCCACCGTGAGCGGAATAAATACTTCCCTGGCCGTGCGCGCGACCACGTCGACCATGGTGTCGCGATTGTCGCTCGAGGCGGTAATGTCGAGGAATACCAGCTCGTCCGCACCCTGCTCGTTGTAACGCGCCGCGAGTTCCACGGGATCTCCCGCGTCGCGCAGGTTGACGAAGTTGACGCCTTTCACTACACGTCCAGCGGTGACGTCGAGACAGGGAATAATGCGCTTAGCTAGCATCGACGAAATTCTTCACAATCTGGAGTCCCATCGCGCCCGACTTCTCTGGATGGAATTGCACGCCATATACGTTCTTGTGTTCCAGCAGAGCCGTATAGGGCACCGCATATTCGCAGGTCGCGGCCGTTTCGGCGATCACCGGACAGTAGTAGCTATGAGCGAAATAGACGAATGGTTTCTCGCCGGCTTTTTGGAGTAGGCGCGCGGCGCGGATCGTATCGAGCTGATTCCAGCCCATGTGCGGGATACGAAGATCTCCGCGAAAGCGCTTGACCTCACCGGGATAGATGCCGAGGCCGCGCTGATCGGGCGCCTCTTCGCTCGATTCGAACAGCGCCTGTAAGCCGAGGCAGATGCCGAGGAACGGCACGCCCGCGCGTATGCGTTCGATCAGCGCGTCGCGAACCTCGAGATCGTCAAGTGCGCGCATCATCTGGCCGAAGTGGCCGACGCCGGGGAGGATCAGCTTCACCGCACGCTGAATGCCTGCGGCGTCGCGAATCAACTCGTACTCAGCCCCGATTGCGCCCAGGGTGTTCTGAACGGAGCGAAGATTGCCCGCGCCGTAATCGAAAACGCTGATCATAGCAATCCCTTAGTGGAAGGCAATTGCTTCTTAAGCCGCGCGTCCTTCGAACACGCGTAGCGCATGGCGCGCGCGAAACACTTGAAGATCGCCTCGATCTTGTGATGATTCGACCGGCCGTAGAGCACCTTGGCGTGAAGATTCGCGCCTGCGTGGTTGACGAATCCGCCGAAGAAGTCTTCGACCAGCTCGGTTTGCAGATCGCCGACCAGTCGCGTCTTCACCAGGTCCTTGTATACGAGCGCAGGACGTCCGCCCAGATCGACGGCGACCACGGCGAGAGTTTCATCCATGGGCAGTACGAAATATCCCGCTCGATTGATGCCGCGGCGATCGCCCAGCGCCTTGGCGAACAACTGACCCAGTACGATGCCCACGTCTTCCACAGTGTGATGCTGGTCCACGTCTAGATCGCCGCTGGCGATCAACTTTAAATCAAAGCCGCCGTGCTTGGTGAACAGTTCCAGCATGTGATCGAAGAAGCGAATGCCGGTGGAGATCTGGTACTTTCCTTGGCCTTCAATCGTGAGGCTGCCGCGGATCTGGGTTTCTTTGGTGTCGCGCTGGATGGAGGCTTTTCTCATAACGCGCTTTCGATCTCATTTATGTTTTCAAGTACCGCGACCGCTTGCTCCTGTTGAAACAAACGCAGGATTTCATCCCGCCGGGAGTGATTGCGCGCGGCGATCCCGATGAAGGGCACCCGTGCCGCGCGGGCGGAGCGTGCGTCGTCCACGGTGTCGCCGACGTACCAGAGCTTACGACTCGGGTTCAGACCCTGTATATAAAGGAGACCCTCAGGATCCGGCTTCGCTTTGGTCACATGTTCGGCGCACAGCAGCGGATCGAATGAGCAATCCGGTGCGAAGCGTTTGAGCGTGATTTCGGCCTCGTATTGCAGGCGTCCGGTGAAGATCGCCAGGCCGAATCGCTCGCGCAGCCGTTCGAGCAATCCGGGTTGGGGAAACCATTGCTCCCGTTGAATCAGACCGTCCCCGTTTTTACCGATGAAGATCTCGTTGAAATAATCCACGACGACGTTGTAAGGAACTTCGACACCCAGGTCCGCGGCGATCTTCTGCGAAAGCGCCCAGTCGTTGTTCCAGCCGCCCTGGTTCTTGTAATCCTGGATCGAATCGCGCGCGATATGCTTGCCGGTGAAGTGTTCGACAGTCTGCACAATCGCCTCGCGGTAGGATTCGGTCACCTCCGCCAGCACGCCGTCCATGTCAAACACGACTATCCCTTCCACAGCGTCTCCAGCTCAGCCAGGAACCGTTCGACCTGAGCCCTCGTGCCGATGGTGACGCGCACACACCCGGGGATTTCGTAACTGCGATCGCGCACCAGAACGCCGCGCTCGCGAAGTGCATCGCGGAGGGGGATCGCGCGGTCGCCCGCATGGAACAGAACGAAGTTGGCCTGGCTCGGAGAGTACTGGATGCCCAGCCGCTCGAAACCGACGTATGCCATTTCACGCGCGGCCAGGGCCTCGCCGACGTATTTGGCGATGTATTCGCGGTCCTGTACCGCGGCGCGTGCCGCGATCACCGCCAGCATATTCACGCTGTAGGGCGATTGGGCTTTTCTAATCCACGCGATATTCTCTGGGCAGCTGAACAGGCAGCCGCAGCGCATCGCGGCCATCCCGTAGGTCTTCGAAAAAGTCCGGCTGACGAACAGATTCCTGTATTTGTCGATCCAGCGTAACGCGGTGACGCCGTAAAACTCGAAATATGCCTCGTCGATCAATATTGCCGCGTCCGGCGCTGTTTCCAGAATCAGCTCGATCTGTTCGAGCGCGATCGCGGAACCAGTGGGGTTGTTGGGATTGGCGATCAGGATCGCGCGCGTCTCCGGGCGCAGCTCATCGAGAAAATCAGTCACTGGGAAACTCAGATCGCTCGCGTATTCGACCTCGCGAACGGACGCGCCGGCAACCTCGGCGTAGAACTTATACATCGCGTAGGAAGGCTTGAGCAGGAGAACGTCATCGCCGTCGTCAACGAAGGTGTTGATCAGGAGCTGGATCGCCTCGTCGGTGCCGTTGGTGATGGTGAACTCCTCGGGCGTGACGCCGAAGAACGCGCCCAGATCGCGACGAGCGTCCTGATACTCAGGATAAATGGTCAGGTGGTCGGCGGTCAGATATTTCTGCACGCACTCGATCACTTTAGGCGAGCAGCCGACGGTGTTCTCGTTGAAATCGAGGCGCAGTTTTCCGGCGCGTCCGCCCGAGGGCGGGGAATACGGCGCCATCGCCTCGATGGCTGGTCTTGGAGTAAGTCGGGGAGTGAGCGGATCAGCCATGACGGACCTCGACCGATCGCGCGTGCGCCTCCAGGCCTTCGGCACGAGCCAGCGTGGTCACCGCGGGCGCCAGCGACCTCAGTGCCGCCGGACTCAGTTCCTGCACCGAGATCACCTTGACGAAGTCCGCCGCGGACAGGCCACCTCTCAAACGGGCCTGGCCTGACGTCGGTAGAACGTGATTCGGGCCCGACGCGTAATCTCCAGCCGCTTCGGGGCTCGACGGACCAAGGAAA
Organism: Bryobacteraceae bacterium; assembly: GCA_036003585.1. Taxonomy (GTDB): domain Bacteria; phylum Acidobacteriota; class Terriglobia; order Bryobacterales; family Bryobacteraceae; genus Palsa-187. The sequence goes on from DASYSG010000019.1 coordinate 424,937, forward strand.
ACCGATCCCGCGTTCTGGATCGAACCGAGCAGTGCAGGATCGTGCAACGCGAGATGTTCGGGAGCAAGTGTATTCGAAAACTCGACGGCGCGCTCGAGAGAATCGACGACTACGATCGCGCCGTTGTTGTCGATCGACTGGCGAGCGACTGCGGCAGTCGACAAGGACATGAGTTGCCTCTCCACGGCTTCGGCCACCGCGTTCGCCAAATCGCGCGACGTTGTGAGCAGAATCGCCGAAGCGTCTACATCGTGCTCGGCCTGCGCCAGCATGTCGGCGGCGATCCACTCCGGATTGCCTTCCGCGGCGATGATCACGATCTCCGTGGGCCCGGCGACGAAATCGATTCCGGTTTCGCCCGCGATCAACTTTTTCGCCGCAGCGACGTAAATATTCCCTGGACCAACGATTCGATCCACGCGCGGAACCGTGGCCGTTCCGAAAGCCATTGCGGCGATCGCCTGCGCTCCGCCCATCTGGAAAAAATGCGTGACACCGAGCCAGGCGGCGATTCCCAGAATCTCGGCGCTGGGGTGCGGGCACGCGACGCAGGTGGTCTTCACGCCAGCCACCTGCGCCGGAATGATGTTCATCAGCAGCGTCGACGGAAGAGGATAGCGGCCGGCGGGCGTATAAGCGCCCATGGAATCGAGCGGGCGCACGATCTGGCCCAGCTTGCGGCCATCAGGATATTCGACTAGTTTCTCCGGCGGGAGCTGCAGACGAGCGTATTCGCGAATGTTGGCATCGGCGATGCGCACGGCGCGCCCGAATTCCGGTTCGAGTGTGCCATGCACCGGAATGCGGACGCTCGAGCCTTCGAAACCGTCGAACTTCCGAGCGTAAGCGAGCAGGGCGGCATCGCCCTCGCGGCGGACGTCTTCGAGGATCGGCGCAACTACCCGCTCCGCGTCCTCCAGGCGCTGTGTCTTGCGTGCGATGAAGGACAGCGCTTCCTGATGATGGATGATTCTGATCATGTCCTGATGCCGGCCTACATCACGATTTTGTTCAGCGGATATTCCACGATGCCCTGCGCGCCGGCTTCCTTCAGACGTGGAATGATGGTGCGCACGGTAGCTTCATCCAGGATCGTGTTGAGCGCCAGCCAGTCGCCATCGCTTAGCGGCGAGATAGTCGGCTTCTTCAGCGCGGGTAGTACGCCCAACACGCTCTCCAGGCTCTTCTTTTCCACATTCAGCATTAGTCCGACTTTGCCGAGCGCGTTGATGGCGCCTTCCAGCAGCATGCGCATGTCTTCGAGCTTGCGCCGCTTCCACGAATCCTTCCAGGAATTCACGTTGGCGATGAGCTGGGTATTCGATTCCATCACGGTCTCGACAATCCGCAGCTTGTTCGCGCGCAGGGAGGACCCGGTTTCGGTGACTTCGACGATGGCGTCGGCGAGCTCGGGAGGTTTTACCTCGGTCGCGCCCCAGCTGAACTCGACCTTCGCGGTGACGCCGTGGGAGGCGAGGTAGCGGCGAGTGGCCTCCACCAGTTCTGTCGCGATGATCTTGCCTTGCAGATCCTTGACGGACTGCACCGGCGAAGACTCCGGCACCGCGAGCACCCAGCGAACTTTGCCGAAGCTCTGCTTGGCGTAGATCAGGTCGGCGACGGTCTGGACCATGGCGTCATTTTCCTGGACCCAGTCGCGGCCGGTGAGACCTGCATCGAGCACGCCGTCTTCAACGTAGCGGGCCATCTCCTGGGCGCGAATCAGCATGCACTCGATCTCGGGATCGTCGATTGCGGGGAAATAGGAGCGGCTGCTGACGGTGATCTGGAATCCGGCGCGGCGGAAAAGATCGACGGTCGCGTTTTCGAGGCTGCCCTTAGGAATACCGAGTTTCAGTTTCATTTAGTTTCCGTACACGGCCTTCGGGTCGTACGCTTGAGTATCGGTGATCTTCCATTCGTTGCCGTCGAGCTGGCGGAAGAAGCAGCTTTCATAACCTTCGTGGCAAACACCCGGCCCGAGGGCCTCACACTTCAGGAGCACCGCGTCGCGATCGCAATCGGTCGAGATTTCCTTGACCACCAGCTTGTGACCGGAACTCTCGCCCTTGAGCCACAGCTTGTTGCGCGAGCGGCTGTAGAACACGGCGTTGCCCGTCTCGACAGTTTTGCGGAAACTTTCTTCGTTCATGAAGCCGACCATCAGGACACGACCGGTCTTCCAATCTTGTATGACTGCGGCCACCAGGCCGTCCAGTTTCGTAAAATCCAGTTCCATAGTTGTTTCCTATAACAAAAAAGCCCACCGTTTCCGGCGGGCTCAGTTGATCTCACTTCCAGTTGACTAGGTTTATGCGTGAGCCCGTAACGCACCAGTTAGATGGTGATGATGGTGCATATGATGGCGGGGCGCAAACATAGAAACCACAGTATAACAGATTTTCAAGACAGCGCTTGTTCTAAATCCGCAACGATGTCCTCCACCGCCTCGATACCGACCGATATCCTCAGCAGATTGTCGCGAATCCCCAGCCGCTCGCGATGCTTGGGCGAAAGATCGCGATGCGATCCCATGACCGGATACATCATCAGGGTGTGCACATCGCCGAGCGAGGTCGCCCGAACCACCATCTTGAGTTTTTCCATGAATTGGAAGACTTCTGGGCGACGCGCGCCCTTCAGCTCGAATGACACCAGCCCGCCGTAACGATTCGGCGGAAACAGCCGCGCGATGGAAGCAGCATCCGGATGCTTGGGATCGCCGGGGAAAAATGTTCGCTCCACGCGCGGATGCGTCGCCAGCCAGGACGCGACCTTGCAGGCGTTGGCGCACTGCCGCTCCACGCGCAACGCGAGTGTCTTGATCCCGCGCAAGGTCAGATAACTCTCGAACGGTCCCATGACTGGACCGATGGTGCGGGAAAGCGTCCGCAGCGCGTCAAAGTTTGCTTGATCGGCCACAACGACTCCGCCGAGCACGTCGCCATGCCCCGCCAAGTATTTGGTGGCGCTGTGGCAAACGATATTCGCGCCGAGCTCCAGAGGCCGGATCAGGAGGGGTGTAGCGAATGTATTGTCGACGATCAGCGGCACGTCCGCCGCGCGGCAGATCGCGGAGATCTTGTCCAGCGGAGGCACGCGCAGCAGAGGATTTGCGATGGTTTCAACAACCACGGCGCCAGATTTCTCTTCGTTGAGTGTGGCTTCGAACGCAGCCAGATCGCAGGGATCGACCTGCGCGGTCTCCACTCCCATCGGGCCGAATATGTTCATCAGCATGGAAGTGGTGGCGCCGTACATCATGTTGGCGGCGACCACGCGTTTGGGCCGATCCATTAACGCGGCGAGTACCGCCATGTGGATGCCGGCCATTCCCGAGGAGCAAGCGATCGCTCCCGCGCCGCTTTCAAGCTCGCGAACTAATTCCTCCAGCGCCGAACGCGTGGGGTTATCGTAGCGTGCGTAGGAAGGGCCGGACTCCTCCAGCGCAAATACTCGATCCAGTTGCTCCATCGATTCGTAGACGTAGCTTGCGGCCGTGTAGATAGGAGTCGTGACCGGAGTGAAGCTGCCGGCCTTGCGGCGATCGCCCCAGTGAACGGTCTTGCTTTCGATTTTCATGAGCGTTTCCAGCGTACTCCTTCCTTGGTGTCCTCGAGGATCACGCCCTGGGAGGCCAGTTGCGCCCGAATCTCATCGGATCGGCCGAAATTCCTTGCCTTTTTCGCGGTGGCGCGTTCGGCGATAAGCTCGTCCACTTCGGCATCCGAAAGTCCACCGGCGTGCGCGGTCGGTTTCAGCACGTCGAAGATCGAGTCGAACCGATCCAGAAACTCGAGCCCGGCCGTGACGTTTCCCTTACGAAACTGCCCGGCGTCCATCGCGGTATTGGCGTCGCGGACGTAGAAGAAGACGGCGGCGAGCGCCTCGGCAGTGTTGAGATCGTCGTCCAGGGCGGCATCGAAAGTATTGACTTCCTGTTGGGTACGTCGGGCGATCTCGTCGTCAACTCCGTCCGGAAATGTTCCGGTCTCCAAGCGCAACTTAATGTTGCGCAGCCGCTCGATCGAGGCGGTTGCGGCTTGCAACCCGTAGAAGGTGAAGTTGAGTTTCTTGCGATACGGCACCGACGCCAGCAGGTAACGCAACGCTTCGGGCGCAAAGCCGCGCTCCTTCAAATCGCGCAACGTATAGATGTTGCCGAGCGATTTCGACATCTTCTGCGAATCGACGCTCAAGTGCTCGGCGTGCAGCCAGAAGCGGACGAACTGCTTCCCCGTAATCCCCTCGGCCTGCGCGATTTCATTCTCATGATGCGGGAAGGTGAGATCGACCCCGCCGGTGTGGATATCCAGGGTATCGCCCAGATACTTCATCGCCATGGCGGAACACTCGATGTGCCATCCGGGGCGGCCTTTGCCGACGGGCGTGTCCCACGCAGGCTCGCCTTCCTTCGCGGCTTTCCACAGAACGAAGTCGCGGGCGTCGTCTTTGTCGTATTCATCCACGTCCACACGGGCGCCTGCGCGAACGCCGCTGAAATCGTTGTGCGATAGCTTCCCGTATTCGGGGAACGTAGAAATGCGGTAATACACCGAACCGTCGCTCACATAAGTATGGCCGCGCTCGGTGAGGTGTTGAACGGCCTCCACCATTTCAGGGATGTGTTGGGTAGCCGGGACGATGCGTTCGGGACGCTCCAGCCGTAATGTGGCAGTGTCTTCCAGGAAAGCCTTGGTGTACACCGCTGTGAACTCATCGATGGATTTCCCGGCGGCCTTCGAATCGCGGATGATCTTGTCCTCGATGTCGGTGATGTTCATGACGTGATCGAGCTGGTAGCCTCGCGCGCGCAGCCAGCGGCGCAGGATGTCCGGAAAGACGAAGGAGCGGAAGTTGCCGATGTGGGCGTAGTTATAGACGGTGGGCCCGCAGGTGTACATCCGCACGACGTTATCGTGAAGGGGCTTGAACTCCTCCAACTGCTGGGTCAGGGTGTTGTAGAACCGCAAGGACATGAGAGATGTCCTACTATCCTAGCAAGGGCCTGTTTTGGCGGGCCCGGAGGCCCGCCCTACTACAATTTAAAAAGTGTTCCGATTCGAGCTTCAAGCAACCTGCCCCGAAACAGGTGCGCGCGCGGGCATCCTCCACACCGCGCACGGCGACGTAGAGACGCCCGTCTTCATGCCGGTCGGCACCCAGGGGACGGTTAAAGGCATCCTCGCGCGCGATCTCCTGAACGATCTGGACGCCAAGATCATCCTGGGCAACACGTATCACCTGTTCCTCCGCCCCGGGCACGAGGCGATCCGAAAACTCGGCGGCTTGCACAAATTCATGAACTGGCCGCGGGCGATTCTCACGGACTCGGGCGGATTCCAGGTTTTTAGTCTAGACACCTTGCGCAAGGTCACCGAAGAAGGCGTACTGTTCCGCTCGCACCTGAACGGCGATCCGCACTTCTTTACCCCCGAATCGACCGTTGACGTCCAACTAGCGCTCGATAGCGACATCATGATGGTGCTCGACGAGTGTCTGGCCTATCCGGCCAGCCACGAAGCTGCCCGGGTTTCCACCGAGCGGACATTGCGATGGGCCCGCGCCGGCTACGATCACTACCGCAGGGTCTCTTCTGCAAATGGTGACGGCGAGCACGCGCTCTTCCCGATCGTCCAAGGCTCGATGTATCCCGACCTGCGCCGCCACTGTGCCGAAGAACTGCTGCCGCTGGACGCGGAAGGCTACGCGATCGGCGGTTTATCAGTCGGCGAGCCCCGCGCGCTGAGCCTGGAGATGGCCGAGCTCACCACGCCTCTGCTGCCAACCGATCGTCCGCGCTATGTCATGGGCGTGGGAATGCCGGACGAGCTGCCGGAGTACGTCGCACGCGGTGTCGACATGATGGATTGCGTACTACCTTCCCGCAACGCCCGTAACGGGTACTTTTTCACATCTCAGGGACGCGTGGTTATTAAACAGGCGCAGTACAAAGAAGATCCCAGTCCCGTGGACGAAACCTGCCCCTGTTACACTTGCCGCAATTTCTCGCGGGCGTATCTTCGCCATCTGTTCCTCGCGGGGGAGATGACGTTCTCGACGCTTGCCACGCTGCACAATCTCCGCCGGTATCTTGACATCATGGGTCAGATGAGGGAGGCTATACTGGTTGGGGAGTTCCCCACATTTCTGCGCGCGCAGCGCGCGGCAACATTAACCTAGGTACCCGGTAGAATCTCAGCGATGCAAGACCTCGCCTTTTGGCTCCAGCAGCAGAGCGCGCCCGCATCTAATCCGATCATCGGCTTCCTGCCCCTGATCTTCATCGTCGCGATTTTCTATTTTTTGGTGTTCATGCCGATGCAGCGGCAGAAGAAGCAGCAGGCGTCGATGCTGGCCGGATTGCAGGCCGGAAATGAAATCGTGACCACCGGCGGGATCGTCGGCACCATCGTAAGTGTGGCGCAGGACACCTTGATCGTGCGGGTGAAGCCCGATAACATCAAGCTTCAGATCACACGAGCCGCCGTGACCAGTATGGTGAACCCGGAGAAGGTTCTGGAAGAGAAGAAGTAGAGACAAAGTAGAGACCGGAAGAAGCAGACTATTATGAGCAGCAACACAAGAATCAGGCTTCTGATCATCCTGGCTGTGATCCTGGTATGCATCTATGGCATCATCGGCCTCCCCACGTCGAAAGCCGAACTGGTGGATAACTGGAAAAAGAATATCCGTCTTGGCACGGATCTTCGAGGCGGCAGCAGCCTGGTGATGGAGATCCAGATGCAGGACGCCTTCAAGGGCGAGGCCGACACGGTCATTCAGCGCCTGCGCGACGAACTCACCAAGGCATCCATTCCGTTCACCGACCTCAGCCGCAACGATCCTACCTTTGAGACTGCCAGTAAGATCCAGGTCAACATTACCGGCATTCCAGGGACCAAGGCGGGCGACTTCCGGATGATCGTGAACGATAACTTCGGATCGGTGTGGATTATGACCACCGTGAACGAAACCGATTACCGCCTTACCTTGAAGGCCAGCGAGGCGCTCCGCATCCGGTCGGACACGCTCACGCAATGCATCAACGTCATCGAAAAGAAGATCAACAGTTACGGGCTGGCGGAATCGAGTGTGCAACAGCGGGGCGAATCGCAGATTCTTGTTACGCTGCCCGGCGTGGACGATCCCGCCCGAATCAAGCAGAACCTCAAGACGGCCGCAATCCTCGAGTTGTATGAAGTCCAGGGCGGCCCGTTCGCTTCGCGGGAAGAAGCCATGCAGAGCAAGAACGGCATTCTGCCGCTGAGCTCGCAGATCCTTCCTTCCGCGGTTCGAGGAGGTTCGCCGGCCGAATTTTACATTCTGGCCCGCACGCCAGTCGTCCGAGGGCAGGATTTGCGTGACGCCAAACCTGTCCAGAACAGCCAGAGCGGCGGCTGGGAGACGAATTTTGTGCTGACGCAGGATGCCGCCAAGCGCTTCGAGCGTTTCACGGGTGCGCACATCCGCGACCGGCTGGCGATTGTGCTCGATAAGAAGGTTTTGAGCGCCCCAACCATTGAGGCCAAGATCAGCGACAACGGAGTCATCACCAACCTGGGCGGCCATGACGAAGCGGCTGACCTGGCGCTGAATCTGCGCGCCGGATCGCTTCCTGCCAGCCTCGAATACCTCGATGAACGGTCGGTGGGGCCGTCGCTGGGAGCCGACTCCATCCGGCAGGGCCTGGTGAGCGGTGTCGCGGGCGTGATCGCTGTGGTCACCCTCATGCTGATCTATTACAAGCGCAGCGGCATCAATGCCACTCTGGCACTGATCCTGAACGCGCTGATCTTAATCGCCGTTTTGAGCTACGCCGAGGCTGTGCTGACGCTGCCGGGAATCGCCGGCATCATCCTGACGATCGGTATGGCGGTGGACTCGAATGTACTGATTTTCGAACGCATCCGGGAAGAGCTGCGGGCCGGCAAGGCGGTGGTCGCCGCCGTGGAAGCGGGATTCGGAAAGGCGTTTTTAACCATCATCGATACGCACGTAACTACTATTGTTTCGTGTTGTTTCCTGTTTCTCTTCGGGACCGGTCCGGTTAAAGGTTTTGCGGTGACTCTAGTCATTGGCTTGTTCGCCAATGTGTTTACCGCGGTGTTTGTGTCCCGAACCATCTTCAATTGGGAGCTCGCGGGACAGAAGCGGGCAGTAACGCTCAGTATTTGAATGGGTTGTTTGATTCGTTCACGGGTTCGGGTTTGTGGTAGCCTGAATCGTTTTGCAGGTTCCGGATGTTCGAGTTTGGGATCGGCGGGAACTTTTGTATGCAAGCCGGTGTCTGACACTCTAGGCCGGCAGTAGCGGGCTCAATGGAATTATTTAAGAACACCAATTTCGATTTTCTCGGGAAGAAGTGGCCTTTCATCGGCTTATCGCTTGTGTTGACAGCAGCGGGATGGATCAGTATCGCGACCAAGGGGATGCGTTACGGGATCGACTTCAAGGGGGGCGCGGAGATGAAGCTGCGCTTCGCCCAGGAGCCTCCGGTCCAGCAGATCCGTTCAGCCCTCGAAAGCAAGCTCCCCGGCGAGATTTCCGTGCAGCAGATCAGCGGAAAACCGGAAGTTTTGATCGAAACTGAGATCAAGGACGAGAAGGAATTGAACGCCAATCGCCAGCTGATCGACGACACCCTCCGCGGGATGTTCGGCAGCTCCGCCAACGGGACGATCGACGTGAACAATTCCTCCTCCACGGAACTGGCGGACCGGCTGCGTGGGCCGCTCCAGCAGGCGGGCGTTCCGCTCTCTGAGCAGGATTTGCAGGATTTGTGCGCGGCGATCAACGCCTATCGGGCCGATCATGGCGGTATTCTGCGCTCTGCGGAGGAGCTTGCCGGCGTGAAAGGCGTGACCCCCAAAGTCATTGACGTCTTGAAGGCCAATGCAGTCCTGGGGCCATTCACAATCCTGTCGACCGATGTGGTGGGTCCCAAGATCGGCGCCGAGCTTCGCCGACAGGCGATTCTGGCGACGTTGTATGCGCTGGGCGGGATGCTGGTGTACATCGCCTTCCGCTTCGAGTGGATTTATGGCGTCGCCGCGGTAGTGGCGGTATTCCACGACACGCTGATCACCATCGGCCTGTTCTCACTGTTTAACAAGCCGATCTCGCTGACCGTGGTAGCCGCGCTGTTGACCCTGGTAGGTTATTCGATGAACGACACCATCGTGGTCTTCGACCGGATCCGGGAGAACCTGAAGATGGTGCGCCGCGAGTCGCTGGAAAATGTGATCAACCTCAGCATCAATCAAACCTTGAGCCGGACGGTGCTGACCAGCGGCCTTACGTTGCTGACGGCTTTAGCGCTGTGGCTGTTCGGTGGAGAAGTGCTGAACGGGTTTTCCTTTGCGCTGGTGGCGGGCATTATTGTGGGAACGTATTCTTCGATTTTTATTGCCAGTCCGATTTTGGTATTCTGGCAGAACTTCCGCGGAACGGGAAAACCCGTCGTGGCTGCGCCCCCGACCAGGGAGACTGCAAGCCAGCGGAAAGCTATGCGAGGGTAGTGCGAGTGCTAGGGGATATAGGAGAACTGAGAGATGTTTGATCAGACCTTCGTGGACGGAGTTGGGAAAACAAACAAAAGCTGGACCGTGACGCTTTCGTTCGCCGTCCAGATCGCGGTCATCGGCGTATTGGTAATCCTACCTCTGATCTTCACAGACGTGTTGCCGAAGGCCCAGTTGGTCAGTTTGCTGCAAGCCCCGGCGCCTCCTCCGCCACCGCCGCCGCCACCTCCTCCGACTCCGGTCAAAGTGGTTAAGGTTCCGCCGCGCCAGTTTGATGCTGGAAAGCTGATGGCACCCAAAGAGATTCCTAAACAGGTCGCGACGATCGTCGAGGCGGAGCTGCCGCCCTCGGTGAATAACGTGGCGGTGGTCGTCGGCGTGCCCGGCGGTGTTCCGGGAGGAAGCTCCATTGGACTTTCCGGGCTCGCGCCGCCGCCGCCCCCTCCTCCGCCTCCGCCGCCGCCCAAGGAATCGAAGCCGGTGACGGTAGGTGGCAAGGTTTTCGAAGGCCGCAGGGTAAAAGCGCCGTCTCCGGAATATCCAAGAGTGGCGAAGCTCGCGCGCGTTCAGGGCGCGGTGCGCTATACAGCGGTCATTGGAAAGGATGGCAAGATCCGGGATCTGAAGTACGTTTCCGGTCCGGCCATGCTGGCAACTCCGGAAGTGCTGAGAACCGTTTCGGAATGGGAGTATCAACCGTATCAGCTGAACGGCGAGCCGGTGGATGTCATCACAGAGATCACGGTGAATTTTGTATTGAATTAGTAACGGTCCGCGGCGTCGAGAAAACGTTCGCGGCCCAAAATCAACTCGCAGGAGACTAACTTATGGTTTTACAGTTGCAAGCCCAGGCATTTTTGCTCCTTCAGGAGCGGGCGGTGAGCTTCGACCTGATGACGATGTGGTCCAACATGCAGTGGCCGGCCCGCACCGTCGTCATCGTGCTCTTCATTATGTCGGCATGGTCCATCGGCGTGATGATCGACCGCTGGATCGCTTATAACGGAGCGCGCAAGCAATCCCGCGCCTTCGCCCCGGCCGTGGCCGGAGCGCTGCGTGAGGGCAAGCTGGATGAAGCGATCAAGATCGCCGACCGCTACGGCAAAAGCCACCTGGCCAAAGTCGTCGTGGCCGGTTTGCAGGAATTTCGGGCCCATCAGATGAGCTCAGAAATTTCGGGTGAAGAGATTGAGGCTTCGCGCCGCGCCCTGGAACGCGCGCAAGCCATCGTGCATGCCGAGCTGAAGCGCGGTGTTTCGACGCTCGCGACCATCGCGTCCTCGTCCCCGTTCGTGGGACTGCTGGGAACCGTCGTGGGCATCATCAACGCGTTCAAAGGGATCGCGACGGAGAAATCCAGCGGTCTGAGCGCGGTAGCCGGCGGTATTTCGGAAGCGCTGGTCACCACCGCCGTCGGTCTGTTGGTCGCTATCCCCGCGGTCTGGATGTACAACTACTTCAGCAACCGCGTGGAAGCGTTCGACGTCGAGATGGGCAACTCCAGTTCGGAACTGATCGACTACTTCCTCAAGCGGACCCAGCGGGCCGGCGCAGGGAAGTAAGCTCTCACTGTTTGGTCTTCTGCGAATGTTGACGGATGGGGCGCCGTTTCCCGGCGCCTCGTCTGAAATGAACGGAGTGTTGAAATGAAGAAACCGGTTGCGCCACAGGTCGTCTCCGAGATCAACGTCACACCGATGGTGGACGTGATGCTCGTGCTGCTGATCATCTTCATCGTGATCACGCCCTTGCTCACCAAGGGTGTCACCGTGGAATTTGTCAAAGCCAAGAACCCCATCGCGATGCAGAATGCCGATAAGGAAGACGCGATTCTCATATCGGTTTCGCGCAACGGGCAGTCGTTTTTGAGCCCCGGCAACAAGCAAGTCACGGTGGATGAGCTTCCCACTAAGGTCCAGGATCTTTTGACCAATAAGCTCGATAAGACCGTGTACATCCGGGCGGATGCCCGGGTGAAATATCAGGCCGTGGAAGACGTCGTGGATAACCTGCGCGCGGCGGGCGTGGACCAGCTCGGTTTGATCACCGAGACGCCGCAGGGCGCCGGGCAGCCCCCGGCGGCGACTCCGGTTCAATAGATTTCAGCTAGAGCAGGCAAGGAGATTTTCTTATGGCAATGAACGTAGGCGGCGGAGGCCGGGTCCAGGCGAACATCAACGTCACCCCGCTCATCGACGTGTTGCTGGTGCTGCTGATCATCTTCATGGTGATCACTCCCCTGACGCCGTACGGGCTGGAGGCTATCGCGCCGCAGCCGCCCAAGAAGGATCAACCCAACAAACAGGACGAGCGCACCGTGGTGATCCAGATCGAGAAAGACCGGTCCATGAAGATCAACGAGGAACCCACCGATTTCGATAAACTGGGTCCCCGGCTGGAACAGGTGTTCAAAACCCGCGCCGAGCGTGTGGTGTTCGTCAAGGGCGATCCGGACCTGGATTATCAGACCGTGGCGCGGGCCATCGATATCGCCCGCGGCGCCGGTATCGACAAGATCGGGTTGATGACGCCCAAGATTGAGGCGGGCGAATAATTCCATCGCGATTCATACGAGGAGAAAGAAGTACTTATGCGCAGAATACCGACCCTGAGCGCGGCTCTGCTCGCCGCGGCAATCATCCTGGCGGGGACCGGCTGCAATTTCCTGAAGTCCCGCGATCACATCAATCAGGGGATAGCCTCTTACCGCAACGCCAAGTACGGCGATGCCGTGGATCATTTCGAGAAGGCCATCCAGCTCGATCCGAACAACACGAACCCGCGGATGTATCTGGCCACCGCTTACATGGTCCAATGGATCCCCGGTGCGGAGTCGCCGGAGAATCTGGAGTACGCCCGGAAGGCCAAGGAGGAATTCCTGAAGGTCCTGGACAAGGACCCGAAAGAGAAGACCGCCCTGGCGTACCTGGCGACACTCGCGTTCAACCAAGCGCTCTCGCTCCCTCTCGAGGAGAAGCTGAAGATGTTCGACGAAGCGGCCATGTGGCAGCATCGCCGCCTGGAAGTGGATCCCAAGGAAAAAGAGGCCTACTACACGCTGGGTGTCATCGCCTATCAGAAGACTCATCCGGGGTTGATGGTCGCTCGCGCCGACCTGAGGATGAGACCCGAGGATCCTGGTCCGCTCAAGGACAAGAAGGTTAAGGCGCAGTTGGAGATGCAGTATGGGGCCATGGTTGATGAAGGAATGCAGAACCTCAACAAGGCCCTGGAGATCGATCCCGAATACGACGACGCCATGGTATATCTCGAACTGCTGATTCGTGAGCGAGCCGATCTCCTGGATGGGTCGGACGAATACAAGAAACAGATGGATGTCGCCGACGCCTGGCTGCAGAAAGCCTTGGATACCAAGAAGATCAAGGCTGCCCGGGCGGCCAAGCAACCGAACGGGATCCACGCGGAAAATTAGCGGGGCGGGCGGTTAGGCCCGCTTTAGCTCGTCAGTTGGACGGCTTCGATACACTGGTATCACTGGATGCCACAGGAATCCACTGATATCGTTCCGCAACCTTCTCCGTTGCCTGTAGCAGTGCTGGCTGAGCCACAAGCATCGGTCGAAAGCCTGTATCGCGGTCTGGAAGCGCATCTGCGCGAAACCCGTCCCAAAGAGGATCTGGCGCCCCTGGAACGCGCCTATCGCTTCGCGTCACAAAGGCACCTTGGGCAGATGAGAGTGTCCGGCGAACCGTACATGACCCATCCGCTGCTGGTCACCCGCCAGCTTGCCGACATGAACATGGACATGGTCTGCCTCCAGACCGGACTCCTGCACGATGTGGTCGAGGATACCTCCGCGACCCTCGAAGAAGTCCGCAAGGAGTTCGGCGACGAGGTGGCCCGCTGCGTCGACGGCGTCACCAAGCTCAGCAAGCTCGACCTGGCTTCGCGCGAGGAGCGCCAGGCCGAAAGCGTCCGCAAGATGCTGCTGGCGATGGTGAACGATATCCGCGTGATCCTGGTCAAGCTGGCGGATCGCCTGCACAATATGCGCACGCTGGGTTCGCTGCCGGAAGAAAAGCGGCTCCGCATCGCCCAGGAAACCATGGATATCTACGCGCCCATCGCGCACCGCCTGGGCATGGGAAAGATCCGCAGCGAGCTGGAGGACCTGGCGTTCCGTTATCTGGAACCCGAAGCATCCGAAGGCCTGCTGCGAGAATTTGAAGCGGCCCGCCCAGGCAATGAGGCGTTTCTCAACCAGGTCAAACACATCGTTGAAGTCAATCTGGCCCGCGAAGGCATTCCCGCGCGCGTCGAAATTCGCGTGAAACGGGCCTATTCCGTGTTCCAGAAGCTCAAGCGGCAGAAGATCGTCCTGGACCAGGTGTACGATCTTCTCGCCGTGCGCATCATTACGGATTCGGTCAAAAACTGTTACGCCGCGCTCGGTGTGATTCACAACGAATGGCACCCGATCCCGGGCCGGATCAAAGATTTTATCGCCATCCCGCGGCCGAATTTATACCAGTCCCTGCACACTTCAGTCATGGGTCCGGAAGGCCGTCATTTCGAAGTCCAGATCCGCACCGATGAGATGCACCGGATCGCCGAAGAGGGCATCGCTGCGCACTGGAAGTACAAGGAAGGCCGCCGCGGCCCGGCCGATGACGATCAGCGCATCTCCTGGCTTCGCCAGCTCGTCGAATGGCAGCGCGATATGCGCGATTCCGGCGAGTTCATGTCCACCCTCAAAGTGGATCTTTACCCGGAGGAAGTGTACTGCTTCACGCCCAAAGGCCGCGTGATTGCTCTGCCGCGCGGCGCGACGCCCATCGATTTCGCTTATGCCATCCACTCCGACGTCGGCAACACCTGCGTAGGCGGCAAGGTCAACGGGCGCATCGTGCAGCTCAAACATCCCCTTGGTAATGGCGACGTAGTCGAGATCCTGACCCAGACCGGCCACCTGCCTAGCAAAGATTGGCTGGGCGTGGTGAAAACGGCGCGCGCGCGCAACAAAATTCGGCACGTCATCAATACCACCGAGCGCGCCAAAGCCATCGAAATTGGCCAAAAATATCTCGAACGGGAGGCTCGCCGCCTGGGCGTCCAGCTCGGGCGCATATCCAGGGCTCAGCTGGAAGCGGTGGCGGCCGATTACGGCTGTTCCAAGATGGAAGATTTGCACGCGGCCCTCGGTTACGGAAAATATTCCGCCCGCCAGGTGCTCCAGAAACTCGCTCCAGACCTGGTTCCGGAAGATGTCCCGGTACCTGCGGCACCGGCTCCTGAGCGTCCCGTCGCTCACCGTCCCGGCGATGATCAGGACCTGGTGGTGCAGGTCAAGGGCATCGACGATCTGATGACCTATCGCGCCAAGTGCTGCAATCCCATCCGCGGCGAACCCATTGTGGGCTACGTGACGCGGGGGAAGGGCATCGCGGTTCATTCCGTCAACTGCAGCAACGTGCAGAACCTGATGTACGATGCGGAACGTAAGATCGAGGTTGAATGGGCGCGCGCCGTGAGCCATACGTTCCCGGTGGCGCTCCTGGTCCGCACGGAAGACCGGCCCGGCATGCTGAGCCAGATCACCACGGCATTGTTCAACGAACAGACCAACATTCTGAGCCTGGAAACGCACGGCGGCGAGACCGACGGCGGAGCAGTGATAGAGATGACCCTGGAAGTCAAGGACAAACGGCAGCTCGAACGGGTGGTCTCCGCCATCCGCCGCATCTCCGGCGTCCGCGATATCGAACGAGTGAATGAACGCACCTGAACACGCACCTGAGCCGGAGCACATCGCCATTTCCAAGTCGAAGGGCATCAAGATCGACTGGAAAGACGGCCATCATAGCGACTACGAGTTGGGCTACCTGCGCGACGAGTGTCCTTGCGCCACCTGCACCGGCGCGCACGGGACTACGCCGCAGAAGACCAGCCACGCTGCGCCCAAGACGCCCGACCCGTTCAAGATGTTCACACCGACGTTGAAGATGCTGAATGTCGAACCGGTGGGCGGCTACGCCATCCGTGTCGACTGGAGCGATGGACATGGGTCGGGGATTTATTCGTTCGACTATCTGCGGTCGATCTGCGCGTGCGCACAGTGCAAGACGTAGGACAGGCGATCTTGTCGCCTGTGAATTCAAACCCGCCAAACCACCTCGCCCGCCACCACCGTCGCCACCGCGTGAAAAGGGGACAGGTCTTAGTTCTGAATGCCCGTCCAAGCGCCCGGACAGGGGGACCTGTCCCCTTTTCATTGTCTTCAGCAGGCTTTTCGGGCCTGCGCGGGACTTTTAGCCTTGCGTCCTCGGAAGAGGCGCGAGCGAATTCTTGGTGTCTACAGTAGTCCTCATATACTCACGCCCGCCACACCACTTCGCCCGCGACCACCGTCGCCACCGGACCACCCTTGAACGTCTTCCCGTCGAAGGGCGAATTCCGGCTCTTGGAGAACGATTTGTTCACATCGTAGGTCCACTCGCGATCCGCCGAGAAAACCGTCACGTCGGCGGCGACGCCCTGCGCCAGCGTCCCACGATCGATCCCCAGAATCCGCGCCGGACCCGTGGTAAACAGCTCGACTAACCTTCCGATATCGATTTTCCCAGGATGTACCAGTTGCTCCAGCGACACGCCAATTGCCGTTTCCAGGCCCAGAATCCCGAAGGGGCAGCTCTCGAACTCCTGCATCTTCTCGCTGCCGGGATGCGGCGCATGGTCCGTGGCGATCGCATCAATCGCACCATTCACGATCCCGTCCAGCACCGCCGCCACATCGCACGATCCCCGCAGCGGCGGCTTCATTTTGTAATTGCTGTCGTACGGCTTCATGTCGCGATCCGCCAGCGCCAGGTGGTGCGGCGTCGCCTCCGCGGTTACCGCCAGTCCCTTGGATTTGGCGAACTGCACCATCTCCACCGAGTGCCGCGAGGAAATGTGCGCCACATGATATCGCGCGCCCGTGACTTCCGCCAGCAGGACGTCGCGCGCCACCATCACGTCTTCGGAACAACCTGGAATACCACGCAACCCGAGACGCACGGACTCCGCGCCCTCATGCATGTCTCCGCCCGCGCTCAGATGCAGATCTTCGCAGTGGTTGATCACCGGGATTCCCAGGCTGCGCGCGAACTCCATGGCTCGCCGCATCACGCGCGCGTTCATTACCGGACGCCCGTCGTCGGAAATCGCCACCGCGCCGGCCTGCTTCATCGATCCGATCGCGGCCAGTTCCTCGCCCGCACTGCCCTTGGTGATCGCGCCGATCGGGAATACATTCACCACAGCGTGCCGCCGCGCCTTCTCGATCATGTAGCTGGTCACGGTGGCGTTATCGTTCACCGGCTTGGTGTTGGGCATGGGACACACCGAGGTGAACCCGCCCGCGGCCGCCGCGCGCGATCCGCTCTCGATGGTCTCGGCGTGCTCGAAGCCGGGCTCACGCAGGTGCACGTGCATGTCGATGAATCCGGGCGCTACGATCAGCCCCGTCGCATCGATTACCTCGGCCCCCGCAACGGTGAGATTCACGCCGACGCCCTTGATTACGCCGTCCTCGATCCACACGTCCGCTACGCCGTCGTGACGCGATGCCGGATCGATCACCCGGCCGTTTTTAATGAGCAGTCGCGCCATCGGTTTTCTTTTCTGCCATTCCGCCTGCCATCACGCGCTCCAGTACCGCCATCCGCACGGAAATCCCGTTCTCCACTTGATTTAGAATCACCGAGCGCTGCGAGTCCGCCGCTTCAGAAGAAATCTCGCGTCCGCGATTGATCGGGCCCGGATGCATGACAATCGCGTCCGGCCGCGCCAGCTTCAGGTGCTCCAGCCGAAGGCCGTAGAACTGGAAATATTCGCTCGCCGAAAATCCCGGCTCGTGCTGCCGTTCCAGTTGGACGCGCAGCATCATGATGACGTCGGCGTCCCGGATCGCCTCATTCATGTTCGTGGTCAGCGTCACGCCCGGAGCGATTTCCTTCAAGGCTTCCGGCAGCAGCGATGCCGGTCCGCACAGCACGACATTCGCTCCGAACTTGGACAACAGGTACACATTCGACCGCGCCACGCGACTATGCGCGATGTCGCCGATAATGGCCACCCGCAAGCCTTCGAGCTTCGCGCCGCGATCCAGAATTGTGCGCGCATCCAGCAGCGCCTGCGTGGGATGCTCATGCGTGCCGTCCCCGGCATTGATAATGGGAATCTCCAAGTGCCGCTGCAAAAAATGCGGCGCGCCCGAGGCCGCATGCCGCATGATGATCGCATTCGGACGCATGGCCGCAAGCGTGTTCAGGGTGTCCACCAGAGACTCGCCCTTGGTTACGCTCGACGCCGACGCCGTGATCGAAACCGAATCCGCCCCCAGGCGCTTGGCGGCGATCTCGAAACTGGTCCGCGTGCGCGTGGACGTCTCGAAGAACAGGTTCACCACCATCCTGTCCCGCAACAGGTCGTATTTGCGGAAGCTCTGTCCATCTCGCGGCTGAAAATCTCTGGCCCGGTCCAGGATCGCCTGGATTTCCTCCCGGGTGAGCGCCTCTATGCCCAGCAGCCCTTGCGCCACGTCAGCTCGCCTTTTCCGTGAGCAGAACCTTTTCCATCCCGTCGATTTCCTGAAACTTGACCTCGATAATCTCATTCGCCGACGTTTGAATCGTGCGGCCGATGTAGCGCGCCTCCACCGGAAGCTCGCGGTGGCCCCGGTCGATCAGCACCAGCAACTGGACCCGCGCCGGCCGTCCGTGATCGAACAGCGCATCCAGCGCCGCGCGCGTAGTGCGGCCGGTGTACAGCACGTCGTCCGTCAGAATCACGTCTTTGCCGGCTACCGGGAACGGGATATCCGTGGCGCTGACCACGGGCGAGCTTCCCACGGTCGAAAGATCGTCGCGGTAAAGCTGGATATCCAGAATCCCCACGGGCACTTTACGACCTTCGATCGCCTCAATCTTGCGGGCCAGTCTCTGGGCCAGGGGCACGCCCCTCCGGCGGACGCCGACGAATACCAAATCCTCGGGATTACTAGTTCTTTCGAGAATTTCATGCGCTAGCCTGACCAGCGTCCGGTCGATTTCCGAAGCGCTCATCAGCTGGCTTTTCTCGCGGGTGGGACTCATGGGGTAAACGTTTCAGGGTAGCACGTGGACTATCGAGGGTGCGAGGCTAATTCCTCCGCAGCCGCTGCCGTATATCCTTCGACAGCTTCTCGACGTCGTCCAGCTTCTTGAGGGTCTTCGTGGAAACCAGATACCGATCGCCCTTCTCCAGATCGTCCTTGATCTCTTCCGAGAGGCGCGCCAGTTCTCCGGCGTCTCTCAGGTTCCGCTCGTAATCCACCCGGATGATCTCGTCTTTCTGCGACTTCCCGTTGGGCAGCTTCACCTCGGGCTCGTCTTTGATCGACGGGCTCTGTGCCGGCAGGATACAAACTGTAAGCAAAAACAGGCCCAGATACCTCATACTTAAACATGTTACATGCTTCGTTTCGTCGTCTTGATGGCCTTCGCGTCACAGGCGTTTAGCGCTGATCTCGAGATCCGCTACTCCGCCCTGGAGCGCATGGTCGCCGCGCAAATGTTCACCCAGGAAGGCCGCCGCTATGTGCGGGGAAATCAGGCGGCCAAGTGCCAGTTCGCCTATCTCGAAGCCCCGAAATTAAGCGCCCTGGGCGATCGCCTTCAGGTGGCTGCCCGATTTAGCGGTCGATCCGCGATGGACTTGTTCAGCCGCTGCGTCGGTATGGGCGATTCATTTAACATCACCATTTCGGCGGTTCCCGTGCCGCGCAAAGGCGCCATCGCATTTCATGACACCCAGGTCAGCACTCCCAAGGATTCTTACTACATCCGGCGCGTCCGCTCCGCCATGATGCGGACCTTCGATCAGGATTTTAAGATCGAAATTCGCGATCAAGCCCGCCGCCTTCTGGAACAGCCCGCCTCGAGCGCGTTGTACCAACAGGAGCTCAAGGACCTGGACCTCAACGCGATTCGGGTCACCCCCGACGCCCTGGTGCTGGTAGTCGACTTCAAGCTAGTCGTGAAGTAAGATCGCGTTCTGCGCGATCATAGAGTTTCCACTTTCCATGCAGCCCGTTAACATCGGCATCGTCGGTCTCGGCAACGTCGGCTTGGGGACCCTGGACGTCCTCGCGGAGAACCACGAGATCATCGCGCAGAAACTCGGCTTTCCGCTCTCTGTTGTGGCGATCAGCAGCCGCGGAGTGGCTCAGCGGCATGTTCCGCCTCTGTTTGCGTCCGCGCACCGCACCGCTGACTGGCGCGAGGTTGTCAACAATCCCGATGTCCATATCGTCGCCGAACTGGTCGGCGGAACCGGCGTCGCGCGCGACATCATTGAAGCCTCCATTGCTCAGGGCAAATCCGTAGTCACCGCCAACAAGGAGCTTATGGCCTTGGCCGGTTCCGATCTTTGGGACAAAGCCATCGCCGCTGGTGTGAACATGGCCATGGAAGCCAGCGTGGCCGGTGGAATCCCCATCCACAACGTTTTGCGCGAGGGCATCTCCGCCGACCGGATCAACACCCTTTACGGGATCCTCAACGGGACCTGCAACTATATCCTTACGGGAATCGAACAGCATGGCTCGAGTTTTGAGCACGTACTGCTCGAAGCTCAGCGCGCCGGTTACGCCGAAGCCAACCCTTCCGCCGATGTCGATGGCTTCGACGCCCGCTCTAAACTCGCCATCCTCGCGGCCCTGGCGTTCGGCGAGCGCATCGTGCCTTCCGATATCTTCACCGAAGGCATCCGCCGCATCACCCCGATCGATTTCGAGTACGCTCACCAGTTGCACCAGACCATCCGGCTGATCTGCGTCGCCCGCCAGACTCCCAACGGCGTGATCCTTTCCGTTCGCCCTTCGCTGATTCCGCAGTCGACGATTCTCGCCAGCGTTCGCGGCGCCTATAACGCTGTCTGGGTACGCGGAAAATTTGGCGCCGACACGTTCTATTACGGCCGGGGCGCCGGAGCACATCCCACCGGCGTGGCCGTCGCCAGCGATCTGATGCGCGTTGCGCGGGAAATCCGCTACGGCGGGCCGGAACGTGTGTCGCCGTTTGCCCATGCCCGCCTAGGCGAATATAAGCCCATCCCGGTGACTCTGCACGAATCGGCTTACTTCCTGCGTTTCCGCGTAGAGGATCGGCCGGGTATCATCGCGCAGCTGGCCGCCGCGCTGGCGGCTGAGAACGTTTCGATCGACGCCGTGCTCCAGCTGCCGCATTCCAACTGGCGCGATCTGCCGTTCGTCATCACCGTTCAGCCCACTACGGAAGCTTCCATTCGCGCCGCCGTTGCGCGTATGTCCGAGCTCAACTTCCTGGTCGAGCCGCCGCTCGCCCTGCCCATGGAACTAGCCCTGGCGGCTACTTTTTGAAGAACTCCACCGGCTCCAGGGCCGTGATTTTCCACTTCTTGCCCTGCTTCTCCACCTGGCACTTCACGATCTGCCGCCGTGGTTCGTCAATGTCGATCTTGAGCAGCCAGTCCAACTGCAGCGTCCGCTTGGAATCGTCGCCCTCATCCGTGATCACGTCGAGGGTCGAGCCGATCTCCTGCGCCAGGCCGAATAACTCCTGGATCTCGTCGCGCAGTTTCTCGTACTGCGGCATCTGCCGGTCGAACTGGGCGAGAAACGCGTCCGCATCGCGATTCGCCAGCGCCTCGGAGACGTTGCGAAAAACCTCCATCTGCGCCGGCGGCCGGTTCTGCCCGAAAACCAGTCCCGCGGCAACGAGGAAAACCAGGCAGCGCATACTTTAGGTGCGGTAACTTGCGTTAATCCGGATATACTCTTCCGTCAGATCGCAGGTCCAGAACCGCGCCCGCCCCTTCCCTCCGCCGCGAATCACGAAGCGGATCAGACATTCGTTCTCATCCAGCTTCCGCGTCAGCTCCGCTTCCGAAAAAGCCGCTGCGAGTCCGCTTCGGCAAACTGCCATTCCCTGCATGAAGATGTCGGTCTTGCGTGGATCGAACTTCACACCCGCATAACCTGCTGCTGCGAGCACTCGTCCCCAGTTGGGATCCGACCCCGCGATCGCCGTCTTCACCAGCGGCGAATTCGCGATCGTCCGCGCGATGGTTTCGGCGTCGCGATCCGTTGCCGTCCCTTCCACCTCGATGGTCACCAGCTTCCGCGCGCCTTCGCCGTCGCGCGCGATCTGCTTCGCCAGCGAAGTCAGGACTTCGGTCAGCGCCGCTTCGAGTGCGCGCGCTCCCGGTTTGAATCCCGACGCGCCATTCGCCATCACCGCGACGACGTCATTGGTAGACGTGTCCCCGTCCACCGATATGCGGTTGAACGACACCCCAATGGCCTTCTTGAGGGCCGCGCGCAGCTCCGCCGGCGACGCGACGGCGTCCGTCATCACGAATCCCAGCGTCGTCGCCATGCGCGGATGAATCATGCCCGAACCCTTCGCCATGCCCGCCATCGTCGCGCGTTTCATCTTCGCGAATGCCGTCTTGGCTCGCGTGTCCGTGGTCATAATCGCTGCCGCCACCGCGTCGAATGAATCCGGCCGAAGCGCCGCCGCCAGCTCGGGAATCGAGTCCGCCACGAGTCGCGCGTTCATCTCCACGCCGATCACGCCCGTCGACGCCGGAAGCACCTCCTGCTCCTGGACCCCTAGCGTCTTCGCCACAGCCCGGATGCATTCGAGAGCCACCCGCTCGCCCGTCCGCGTCGCGCAGTTGGCGTTACCGGCATTGATCAGCCAAGCCCGAACACGCCCCTTCGCGTCGCGCAGGTTCCGCCGGGCGACTTCCACCGGTGCGGCGACCACGAGATTTCTTGTAAAGACCGCCGCAGCCGACGCCGGTGTGTCCGAAACGATCAGCGCCAGGTCGTCCTTTGCGACCTTCCGAATCCCCGCGTACGTGGCGGCGTATCGAAAACCTAGCGGATTGCCCATGTGTGCACCGTGTCCGAAAAACCGTTCAGAAATGGCGCTACCTCCATCCTTTTCTTGCCTTCCAATTGAACTTCCAAGATTTCAATGCCTCCGTTCCCAGTGCCGGCAAACAGCCGGTTCTTAGTCCTTTGTAGCCAGCCCTGCGGAGGCGCCGGCGAGTCTAGCGGCCGAGCCTTCCAGATCCGCAGCCGTTGTCCCCACCAGAGCGTGTAGCATCCCGGCCATGGCAAAAATCCGCGAATGCGATTCAGAATATCGTGGGAGAACATCGTCCAGTCGATTTCGCCGTCTTCCTTCTTTAATATCGGAGCGTACGTCGCTCGCGCCTCATCCTGCTTCGCCGGGACGATGCTCCCCAACTCGGCCAGCGTCCGCACCAATAAATCCGCCCCCGCGACCGCGAGCCGCTCGCCCAGTTCCACCGCCGTCTCCTCCGGCCCGATCTCCGTCTCCCATTTCAGCAGCATGTCGCCCGTATCCAGGCCCGCGTCGATCTTCATCGTCGTTACGCCGGTGCGCGTTTCCCCGCGCGCGATAGCCCACTGGATCGGCGCCGCACCCCGATATTTCGGCAGCAGGGACGCGTGCACGTTGATGATCCCCCTCGTCGGAATATCGAGAATCGCCTGAGGAATGATCTGCCCGTATCCCACCACTACCATCGCTTCCGGAGCCAACGCCTTTAGTTGCTCGACCACCTCCGGCCGCCGTACCCGCTCCGGTTGATACACCGGCAATCCCAGCCGCAGAGCCGCCTCCTTTACCGGCGGCATCGCGTCCTTCTGACCCCGCCCCTTGGGCCGATCCGGCTGCGTGAATACCGCCGCCACTTCATGCCCCATTTCCACGATGCGCTCCAGTGTCGGCACCGCGAACTGCGGCGTCCCCAAATACACGAGCCTCACCGGGCTAACTCCACTCGTTGGCTTTTTGCAGCTTCCGGACTTTCCGGCGGATCAGGTCGCGCTTCAGCGGGCTGATGTGGCTGATGTACAGCGTCCCGTTCAAATGATCCGTCTCATGCAGGAAGGCTCGGGCGAGAAGATCCTCACCGGT
>DASYSG010000020.1:0-19014 GCA_036003585.1 Bryobacteraceae bacterium
TGCAGGCGCGCGCTCGGGATCCATACTGGCCCGCGATCCTGATTGTAAGCCGGATTCGCGATGTGCTGCAGATCGATAGACGCGAAGAATCCGCCAAACAGGTGCGCGCTGTAGTAGCTCTCCCAGACGTACTCGGGACCGTACCGCAGCGCTCCATCGCCGATTAGAAAATCCTGGCCGCCGTGCGCTAAATAAGAGGCGTGCACCCCGGACAGGCCGCTGACCGTGAGGGCCGTGGCCGCGACATCATCCGGACGCCTCCACCGTGCGCCCGAGACGGACACTCCGCCGCTCGCTAAACGATCGATCGCCGTGAACGCGAAGCTTTCCGTTTTGCCGTCGTTCCAGCCCAGCCGCGCGAACACGCCCACGTTCTTCGTAATCTGCTGCTCCAGGTTCACGCCGGTTCCGTACTTCAGCGTGCCATTGCGGCGCGTTGCGGTGACATCCGGCGCCGATCCGCTCGGTGCGCTGAGGCGCAGGGCTTCCGCGTAATCGCCAGAATTGGTGTGGAGCGCGAAACCGAGCAGCCGAAGTGTGCCCGGATGATCGCCTTCCGCATAGCGGATCTCGCCTTCGAACATGTCGCCGCGGTTGACGAACAGACGCCGGTCGAAGCGCAATCCATTCGCGACTCGGGGTTCGGCGGTGCTGGCGTAGCGCACGGTCCAGCGGCGCGTATGGAATTCGTGCATCCAGCCCCAGGTGTAACCGCGAACGTCGGCAGGATAGTCCCACGCGCCGTTGTACATGATGCCCCATCCCATGAACTGCGTGCGAGGGTCGTGAGTGTAGCGGTTGTTGTCGAAGAAATCGGTGACGGTGAACCGGCCGGCCGTGATGGAGTAGCGCGTCATCGGCCGCGAACCAGAAAGCTGGTTGGCATCGCTCGAAAACACTTCGCGTTCGCTGCCGAACCCGAAATCGTGCGTGATGTAGGCCCGGGCGATATAGGGTTTGGGAGTCGCGGAGGCGACCCGCGGCAACTCCCCATTGGGAGCGTTGGCTACGCCGTTGACACCGCTGAATCCGCGGCCTCCAGCCAACTCGGGATCGAAATAAACCTGAGTATCGCCAGGCAGCCGGAATCCCAGATACAGCGTGCTGGTTAGAGAGACGTCGCGCTCCGGGTAATTCTGGAGGCTATGCGCGCCACCGTACAGCGCGAGAAAGCTCCCGTGATAGTCGCCGATAGAAGTGGCCTGGAAGTAGAGATTCCAGCGTTCGGAAGGCTGGTCCGTTGTCGAATCCTGCGCCGCAGCCGTTCTTATCGCCAACAGTACGAGAGCAAAACGGAGAATCTTTTCCCGCAATACTCAGGTGTATCACGGCAGGCCCGAAACATTCCTGAAACCATTTTCATCAAGGACGAACGCCCACATCGAGCAGCGCGACCCAATACTGAACCGATTGCAGCGTGAAGCCACACAGAATCAATGCGATGCCGAAGACGCCCATACGCTTCGCGGGTACGTGATCCGCAAACCATTCAATGAAAGGAGTGCAAGAAGTGGCGAGAGCCGTGACGACGCCGATGGCGAGTCCGACTCTCAACCCCACCGCGATCGCGTGCTCCGGTTGCCCCGCTACCAGGCTGCTGACATAGCCCGTAACCGCGTATCCGACGGTTCGATTGGCCACCCCGAACAGCTGGAACCGAGTCAAACGCATGCGGGTCGCGGGTTTGTAGTCGGCGGTCGGCCGCATTCCGAACCGATACACGATCGCCTGCCCGATCGTGCTTAAGACGCCGAGCGTGACGCCGAATTGGATGCCGAACGAATAGGAAGCGCCCACGGCAAAGCCGCATCCGCGAATCGCACTCATGGCCGTCTCGTACCAGAATCCCGGCTTCGGTCCGCGCCTCGAAGCGCGCGAAAACTCCCAGGCAAGTGTGAGTCCATGCGCGAAACCGCTCGCGAGCCCAAATACCGGTCCGAGAGCGAGGCCATACCCGGTTCCGAAAAGCGCGCCGTAGGTCACTCCCCTGGTCAAGGTCCGCAGTGGTCCATGTTCCCCGCCCAGGAGATCGTAGGCGAGGTACAACGCGCCGAGTACGTCAAGGGAGCTGCCTACGATACTGATCAGCGCGAGGGTGTGCTTATCGACTGTCATGGCCGGCGGAGTCCGGCCAAACCGGTGCCCGCGCCGATCAGCAGTATTCCCGAAACACGGTTGGTCCAACGTGCATAGCGCGGCTGGCGCGCTGCCGCGATAGCACGCCCCGCAGCCAATCCATAGCACAAAAGGACCACACTCTCGATCACGACGCTGGTGATCCCGAAAACCGCCACTTGCAGCAGCAGATCGCCTTTCGGATCGATGAACTGCGGCAGAAGCGCGGCGAAGAACACGATCGCCTTCGGATTGGACAGCTGCAATAGCAACCCATCCATGAAGAGCCGCTGGAAGGATCGGCCGGCTCCAGCAGCGGCTTCAGGCTTGTCGATCGTATCCGCTTTCGAAACGAGCGCCCTCACGCCGAGGTAAATCAGATAAGCTGCGCCCGCCCACTTGACCAAAAAGAAAATCCGATAGGACGCTAGCAGCACCGCTCCCAAGCCGGTCGCGGAAAGTGCGAAGTAGATAGTATTCGCCGCCAGGATCCCCAGCGTCGATGCTGCGCTGGCGCCCGGGCCGCGACGGAGGGCGGTGGCCAGCACCAGAAGCACCGCAGGTCCAGGTGTCAGGCAAAGAACCAGCTCTGTTGGCACGAACAGCCACCAGAGAGTCCAGTTCATGCGGAGCCTCCCAAGTTATCGCGGGCCGATGCAGGCTGCCAGCAGCTCCGACTTCAGTTCCGACTGCAAGTCTTCACCGAGCTTGTGTCCCTGATGGGTGACATAGAACACGTCCAGCGCCTTGTGCGCCTCCGTATCGATCATCACCACCTCGATGTTGCAGCCCGCTAGCGAAATAGCGTTGGCGAGATCGTACAGCAGGCCGGGCCGGTCCTCGGACACGATCTCGATGAGAGTGGCGCCATCAGAAGCGTCGTCTTTGAACGAGACGCGAGGACGGATCTTCACGCGCGAGGATAAGAACGGTTTGGGACGCCCCCGCAGCAGCTTGTCGGCGTCCTGCCTGCCTTCCACGACTTTGCGGACCACGCCGCGCAAGCGGTCGACTTCGGGAGGATTCAGGTCTAAAGTACGGTGCGGATCGGCGAAGGTAAAAGTGTCCACGACCATGTTCGAGGCGTTCGAAAACGCCTCGGCTTTAAGAATATTGAGTCCGAAGCTGGAAATCGCGCCCGCCACGGATGCGAACAGAGCCGGACGGTCTTTGGTCAGCAGCGTGAGTTTATGGAAGCCGTGCTCGTGATGAATCTCGACCGCCACGGGACGCGACGCGAGCTGCTGCGCCAGCGCGAAATGCGCGTCGATCTCTTCCGGCGTGTGGGTGCGCAAATAACGCGTGGGCAGCCCTTCGAGAAATCGGGCCCGTTCGGCGGGCATGCCGGCGGCATCGTGGATGCGCTCGGCCACCAGCTCCCGGGT
This sequence comes from Bryobacteraceae bacterium, assembly GCA_036003585.1. Taxonomy (GTDB): domain Bacteria; phylum Acidobacteriota; class Terriglobia; order Bryobacterales; family Bryobacteraceae; genus Palsa-187. The sequence continues at coordinate 3,501 of DASYSG010000020.1, forward strand.
GAGCTCTTCGTACGCCATTAGGTAGACGCGCCACAGCTGTTCCATGCGCCAGGGCGTCATGGCCTGGGGATTGACCGCGCTGATATCGGCATACGTCAGCATGGTCAACTGCTTCAGGCGTTCCAGAGTGCCCACGCGATCGGCCAGCGCGCGAGCCGTGGAGCCGTCGTACAGATCGCGCGAGCTCATGACGCCCGACAGATCCAGGTGCCGCAGCACCAGGAATTCTATCGTCTCGCGATCCGTTTCCGGCGCACCCAGGCGTTCCATCACGGCGCGGGCGATGTCCAGGGAAGCCACCGCGTGGTCGCGGCCCGAGCCTTTGCCGATATCGTGCATCAGCAACGCGAACCGCAGCAGCCAGGGCTCCTCGATCTCGCTCATCAGATCCGTGAAGCGCCCGTCGGTCACCGATTCGAGAGATCCGATGGCCACCAGCGTGTGCTCGTCGACGGTATAGCGATGATAGAAATCCCGGATCACCAGGCATTCGATGTTGCGCCATTCCGGGAGAGCGCTGGCCAGAACTCCCGATTCCTGCATCGCCCGCAGTGCCACCGAAGCCTTGGGCAGGGAGAGCATCCGCTTCCAGTCGTCCCATTTCGTTTGCGGAGCGAAGCCTTGCAGGCGATCGATGGTATCCGGCGCCAAACGCAGCCCGTGGCGCGCCACGAACTCGAACAGACTCAGATCCTGCGGCGGCTTGTGCGTCCGCAGCAGCACGCGGTCGTGCGACACCGTGAACTCGCTGGTGGAAAGACGGGATCGCCATTCATGGAAACGCCCCAGGAGCGTGCCCGGCTTCTCGGTGGAAGCTTCGATGGCTTGCCTCACCGCCTGATCGACAACCCGGGCGTGGCGATAATAGTCCCGCATCAACGACGCCGGATGTTCGCTGAGCGACTCCTGCGCGTCGAAGCTCAACGCGTTCTGGTCGCGTCCGGCCAACTCATGCAGCCGGAGACGGACGCCGGAAAGGAAGCTGAACGCAGTCGATAAGTCGGGCGTCCCCTCTCGCGGCTCCAGGATCAACAGCCAGCGCGTGGTTTGCAGATCGCGGAGCGCGCCGGGAGTCTCCTTGACATTCGGTTCCAGGTGATAAATCGTGTTCTGATACTTGGCTCGCCGCCCTTCCGCCAGGCCCGCGATCTGACGGGCCAGAGAATGGCCGCGCCGGGCCTGAAACTGGCGGAACTTATCTTCCAGAGTCTGGTACAGCGCTGCGTCCCCGGCCAGCAGGCGCCGGTCCAGCAGACTGATGGTGAACTCGGCGTTATCCTCGTGTTCGACCACGCAATCCGCGACCGAATGCACGGAATGGCTGGGACGGAGTCCCGAGTCCCACAGGCCCTGCAGGAAAGCGGAAATATTCTCCCGCGCAGGCAGGTTCTTGTCCGAATCCGCCAGCAATAACAGGTCGATATCGGAGTGGGGAAACAGTTCGCTCCGTCCGAATCCTCCCACCGCCACTACGGCCAGGCCCGTGCGAAACGACGGCTCCAGAGTACGCGCGTACGCCTGGCGCACTTGTTCTTCAACTTCCGCCGTTCGCCCAGCCAGCGACTGCCGGACTTCCTCCGGACTGGGCGGCGGAAGCACCGCCACATCCTTCACAATGCTGCTTCTCCCCGGTCGTCGTTGCGGATCCGTACCGCGTCGGCTACCGCATATACAAAAATCTTTCCATCGCCGATCTTGCCGGTACGCGCGGCCGCTGCCAGCGTCCGGATCACTTCATCGGCGCGCTGGTCGGATACCACCAGCTCCAGCTTCACTTTGGGCAGCAGGTCTACCTTGTATTCCATGCCGCGGTAGACCTCCGTGTGGCCCTTCTGGCGGCCGTGCCCGCGAACTTCGGTAATCGTCATCCCATCGACGCCGATATTCTTGAGGGCTTCTTTTGCGTCTTCCAGCTTATGCGGCTGGATGATTGCTTCGATTTTTCTCATGTCAGGTCTCCTTGCGGAAGTATACCCCTCCGCACGCGGCCACCTCGCTTAAGACTCGAGATTGTAGCCCTCTTCTCCGTGCATGCTCAGATCCAGGCCTTCTGTTTCCTGATCCTTGGTCACGCGCACGCCGAATACGACGTCGCAGATTTTCAAGATAATCAACGTCCCCACCACGGCCAGCCCAATCGAGATCAATACCGCGATCAGCTGGTTGACGATCTGGCCGGCATCGCCGTCCACCAGGCCCATGGGCTTGCCCATCCGGAGATCGTTAACTTCCTTGGTCGCGAACACGCCGGTCAGCAACGCGCCCAGCGTACCGCCGATTCCGTGAACGCCGAACGCATCCAGCGCGTCGTCGTAACCGAACATCTTTTTGACTCTGGTGACCATCAGGTAGCAAACCACTCCCGCGGCCAGCCCGATCACAATGGCGGGCATCGGCTTCACGAAGCCCGAAGCAGGCGTGATCGCCACCAACCCGGCTACTGCTCCGGAAATCGCGCCGAGGACGCTGGGTTTGCCGGCCATCATCCATTCCACGGTCATCCAGCTCAAAACCGCCGCCGCCGTTGCGAAGTGCGTGGCGATAAACGCGCTCGAGGCCAGCGATCCGGCCGCGACGGCGCTACCCGCGTTGAATCCGAACCAGCCTACCCACAGCAGGCAGGCGCCGATCACGCTCAGCACCACGCTGTGCGGCCGCATGGATTCGTCCGGATAGTTGTCCCGCTTGCCCAGGTACAGCGCGCACACCAGCGCCGAAACACCCGAGGTAATGTGCACCACCGTGCCGCCCGCGAAATCCCAGGCAGGAAATGTGCCGCCCAGCACCCCATTGAGGAATCCGCCCTTGCCCCACACCATGTGCGCCATCGGGAAGTACACCACCAGCGACCACAGCGTCATGAACAGCAGCATGGCCGAGAACTTCATCCGCTCGGCGAACGCGCCGGAGATCAGGGCCGGTGTGATAATGGCGAACATGAGCTGGTAGATCATGTAGGTCTGATGCGGGATGGTGGCTCCGTAATCCGCGTTAGGATCGGCGCCCACTCCGTGTAGAAACGCGTATCGAAAATCGCCGATGAACGGCGTGCCTTCGGCGAACGCCAGACTGTATCCGATCACCGCCCACAGAATGGAAACTGTGGCCATGAGGATGAAGCTGTGCATCATGGTGCCCAGCACGTTCTTCTTGCGCACCAGGCCGCCGTAGAACAGAGCCAGGCCCGGACCGGTCATCATCAGCACCAGCGCCGAGCTGGTCAGCATCCAGGCGTTATCGCCCGCCATCTGGGCGTTCTTGGTGGCCTTGTCCAGATCGTCCAGCTTCTTGGCGATATCCGGCGGGATGGACTGCGCGATTGAAACCCCCGCCGTCAGGGCCATGAGCATCAGAAACTGTATGCTTCGTATCATTCTTATTGGCGATTTAGCAGACTTTGCTGGCGCGCTCCCAAAAGCGCGAAGCCTGGGGAAAGACGAGTTCCTCATCGGGGCTCCTTTTGTGTCTTTACGCACCGTGGCGTAAGTTTAATCAGTATAGTAACTTCCGAACCCAGTTTGGTTCGATTCTTTTGATGGGACTGATTGCAATTTTCTATGAGGGTGAAGGCGATTCGCGCAGCGACTCGAGAATCTGCTGGCGGACTTTCTGGTTCAGTTCCAACCCGACGATATTTCCTGTGCTGCCCCGGCGGGTGTAGCGCACCCGGGCCGAACCGGCCAGATCCCATTTTTCGATGCGGAGGTTGACGTAGCTGTGGGTAGGAATCGTGTCGACGGTCTCAAGCCGCAATCCCGCTGAAGAGATATCGCGGCATCTGCCGCGGGCGTAGCGGTCCGTCCCGTCCGCGCTGGTCCAGGCCAGCAGAACCGGCACCGTGCAAGCAATGCGCTGGTGGCGGCGAATGTCCCTGCTGGCCATACGTTTCAATTCTAGTCGTAAGCGCCTTGCGCCGATTCGCTAGAATCGGATGCATGCGGTGGCTGTTCGTGGCGTTGGCTTTCGCCGGAGGATTCTGCTCCTCCGCGGACGGGCGCGAACCCGTTCGGACCCGTCATGCCATGGTGGGGGCGCAGGAACCGCTGGCGGTTGACGTCGGCGTCCAGGTGCTCAAGGACGGCGGCAATGCCGTGGACGCCGCCATAGCCGTCGGCTTCGCCCTCGCCGTGACCCATCCCTATGCGGGAAACCTGGGCGGCGGGGGATTCATGCTGATCCGCTTAGCGGACGGCCGTTCCACCTTCATCGATTTCCGTGAGCGCGCGCCCGGGAAAGCCGCGCGCGACATGTACCTGGACGCCTCCGGAAAGCCCACGCGCGAAAGCCTGGAAGGCTGGAAATCGGCGGGCGTTCCCGGCACCGTGCGAGGATTTGAGCTGGCTCACCGCAAGTACGGCAGCCGCAAATGGGCCGGGCTCATTGAACCTGCCGCCGTCCTGGCGGCGCAGGGTTTCCAAGTGAGCTATCCGCTCGCAGAGTCCTTGAAAGCGGCCCGCAACCTGGCCCAGGATCCGGAGTCCAAACGCATCTTCTTAAAAAACGGCATTCATTGGGAACCGGGGGAGACTCTTACGCAGCCGGAACTGGCCCGCACGCTCCGCCGCATCGCCCAGAACGGCGCGAACGAGTTCTATCAGGGCGGGACTGCGCAGAAGCTCGCCGAAGCGATGGCCCGCAAAGGCGGCCTGATCACGCTGGCCGACCTGAAAGACTACGCCGCCGTCGAGCGCACACCGCTGACCGGCACGTATAAAGGCTACGGGATCGTCGCGGCGCCCCCACCCAGTTCTGGCGGTGTCGGGATTCTGCAAATGCTCGCGATGCTCGAAGGCTCCGGGTACCAGAAATCCGGTTTCGGCGCCGCTTCCGAAATCGAGTATCTGGCCGAGGTCATGCGGCGCTACTACGCCGACCGCAGCCAATACCTGGGCGATCCGGATTTTGGAAAGCTGCCCTTGACGAAGCTGCTCGATCCCGCCTACATCCAGCGCCGCAGGGACAGCATCGATCCGAACCATGCAACCCCCAGCACGCAGATCCTGCCCGGCCTGCCTGCCGGCCGCGATGGCGGAGAGACCACGCACTATAACGTGGTCGACGCGCAGGGCAATGCCGTGGCCGTCACCTACACACTCAATGAGGGCTACGGCAATGGCATCACCGTCCCCGGTCTCGGCTTTCTGCTGAACGATGAAATGGACGACTTCGCCTCCAAGCCGGGCTCGCCCAATGCATTCGGGCTGATCCAGGGAGAGCCAAACGCCATTCAACCGGGCAAACGGCCGCTCTCCTCCATGACGCCAACGATCCTGACCCGCAATGGCAAGTTCTTCATGGCGGTGGGCGCTCCCGGCGGTTCGCGGATCATTTCCGCGGTGCTACAGACGATCCTGAACGTGGTCGATTTCGGCATGAACGCGCAGGACGCGGTAGACGCGCCGCGCATTCACCACCAATGGCAGCCGGACAAGCTATTTCTCGAGCCGGGGATCTCTCCCGACACGGCCGCACTGCTTAAATCGCGCGGTTACGACGTCGACCGTTCGCCCGGCCTGGTGCTGGCGCGTGTTGAAGCGATCGTGAGTAAGGGCGGCTGGTTGGAAGGTGGGTCAGACGGACGCGGCTCCGGAAAGGCCGCGGGATACTAGTCATAGACCACGGAGCCGGATACCCAAAATAAGATGCAGCGCGCCCTTTCGACGCACCTCTTCGCGAATCACCGCCTGACCACCGTGTGGCTCGAGCGGATCTGGAACGCGGACATTCCGCTGGTGGAGATCTTCTGCGCCCGCCAGCATCTGGATTATCGCGATAAGTCCCAGATTGCCGATCTCGGGCACTGGTTCCGCGATGCCCAACTCAAGGTGCATTCCCTGCATTCGCCCATGTACACCGACAACGTCTGGGGCCGCACGGGACCGAGTTCCATCATCACCATCACCGAGCCCTCCAAGCCCAAGCGGCTGGAGATGGTGGACGAAATCAAGCGGGCCCTGGAGATCGCCGAGACGGTGCCGTTCCGTTACCTGATCCAGCACCTGGGCGTCGCCTGGGAAGAATTCGACGAGCGCAAACTCGACGCGGCATTCTCCGCGCTCGAGGAAATCAACCTGTTCGCCCGGCAGCGGGGCGTCGAAGTGCTGCTCGAAAACACGCCCAACGAGCTTGCAAACGCGGAACGGCTGATGAAGTTCCTGGATATGACTCACCTGAAGCTGAATGTATGCTTCGATGTGGGCCACGCCCACATGCACGGCAGCATCGAGAACGAGTATCGCGTGCTCCAGCCTCGCATCCGCTCGACCCACGTTCACGATAACAATGGTACCGACGATTCCCATCTGTTCCCCGGCAAAGGGTCGATCGATTGGCCGCGCACCATGGATCTCCTGCGTTCCACCGATGGACAATATCCGTTACTGCTGGAGCTGCGCGAAGTAGATGAAATGCAGCATCCGGTCGAATCGGCGCGAGAAGCGTTTGACTACCTGGAAGGATTGAAATCTCCGCATGAGTCTTAGGATCGCGATTTCGCAGGTTGGCAGCCATGCAGGAGAGACCGTCGAGATCGCCGGATGGCTCTACAACCTTCGCAGCGGCGGCAAAATCTGTTTCCCGCAAGTGCGCGACGGTTCGGGAATCATCCAATGTGTAGCCGTTAAGTCGGCGCTGGCGGAGGAGCTATTCGAGTCGCTCAAACACCTGACTCAGGAATCGTCGCTCATCGTACGCGGGAAGGTGCGTGCAGAAGCGCGCGCCCCAGGCGGCTATGAGATGGATGTGGAAAGCGCGGAAATCGTCCAGCGCGTACCCGAGTCCGAGCCCTATCCGATCACACCTAAAGAGCACGGCGTCGATTTTCTGATGGACCATCGCCACTTGTGGCTGCGCAGCCGCCGCCAGCACGCGGCGCTTCTGGTGCGCCATGAAGTGATCAAGGCGATTCGCGATTACTTCGATTCGCACGGCTTCATTCTGGTGGACACCCCGATCTTCACTCCCGCCGCCTGCGAAGGCACGACAACGCTCTTCGAAGTGGACTACTTCGAAGACGAGAAGGTCTATCTGGCGCAATCGGGCCAGCTCTACGGGGAAGCAACCGCCGCGGCTTTTGGTAAGACCTACTGTTTCGGCCCCGTTTTTCGGGCTGAGAAGTCCAAGACTCGGCGGCATCTGACCGAATTCTGGATGGTCGAGCCGGAGATGGCCTACGCCGATCTCGAAGACGTCAAGCGCGTGGGCGAAGAACTGATCCTGCATGTGATCGGGCGCGTTCTGGAGCATCGCCGCGAGGATTTGAAGGTGCTGGAACGCGACGTCTCGAAACTCGAAGCGGTGAAAGCGCCGTTCCATCGCATGACCTACGATCAGGCCGTCGAAAAGCTCAAATCCAAGGGCAGCGAGATCCAGTGGGGCAGCGATCTGGGCAATACCGACGAGACCCTGGTCACCGAAGATCTGGATCGCCCGGTGATGATCGACCGCTACCCTGCCGCGGTCAAGGCATTCTATTTCGCGCTCGCCGAGGATCGTCCCGATGTGGCGCTGGGGGTCGATTTCATCGCACCCGAAGGTTACGGCGAAATCATCGGCGGCGGCCAGCGCATTCACGACCTGAACCTGCTGCTCAAGCGTCTGGAAGAACACAAGCTGCCGCGCGAAGCCTTCGAGTGGTACCTGGATCTGCGCAAGTACGGGAGCGTCCCGCACGCCGGCTTCGGCATGGGAGTGGAGCGCTTCGTGGCGTGGATGTGCGGCCTGGAACATGTCCGCGAAACCACTGCGTTCCCGCGGATGATTTATCGCACGAAGCCTTGAGCTACTACAAGTGAGATGACAGAACCCTGGCCCTGGCCGCCTGAGCTCGACGCCATCATCGCCGCGCCGAAGCATCACACGCTGATTTTCGAGAATGAACGGGTGCGCGTGCTCGACACCCGCATCCCCGTCGGCGATACCGTGCCGGTCCACACGCACCGCTGGCCCGCCGTCTACAACACCGTGCGGTTCAGCCATTTCATCCGCCGCGACGGCGACGGCAAGATCCTGCTAGACACTCGGACACTTGCGAATCCCCTGCCCCTAGCCGCGTGGCTCGATTGTCTCCCGCCGCACAGCATCGAAAACGTCGGCGATGCGGAGATTCACCTGATCAGCTTCGAGCTCAAAGATGAATAGCCGGGGGGAAAAGGGGTCAGACGACATTTTCAGTTCCTGAGCCCAGCCCGATGACCGGCTTGCGAAAATGTCGTCTGACCCCTTTTCGACACAAGCGATAATCATTAATAGTTCCCATGCGTCAATCGCACATCGCCGTTATCGGCGCGCCCATGGATCTGGGCGCGGGACGCCGCGGCGTCGACATGGGCCCTTCCGCCCTGCGCGTCGCCGGGCTGAATCAGAAACTCGCCGAGCTGGGCTATCAGACCGAAGACCTCGGCAACGTGGTCGTGGACCAGCCCGAGAGCCTGCCCACGGGTTCCACGCACGCCCGCTATCTTCCCCAGATCGCCCACACCTGCGCCCGCCTGTCTGAAATGGTCGAGCGTGCTGCCGGCAAAGGGCAGGTCCCGCTGGTACTGGGGGGCGATCATTCCGTGGCCATCGGAACCGTGGCTGGTATGTCGCGGCTCCTCGAAAAGAGCGGCAAGAAGCTGGGAGTGTTGTGGGTAGATGCGCACGCCGATATGAACACCCCCGATTCGAGCCCGTCGGGGAATATTCACGGCATGCCGCTGGCGTGCATTATCGGCCTCGGACCGCCCGAGCTGACCGGCATAGCGTCGCGTGTGCCGATGGTCGATCCGGCGAACGTCGCCATCGTGGGACTGCGCAGCGTGGACGACATCGAGCGTTTCAATGTCCGCGGCGCGGGAGTCCATCCTTTCACCATGCGCGATATAGACGAGCGCGGTATGCGCACGGTGATGCAGGAGGCGATCCATGCCGTCTCTTCAGGCACCTCCGGTTTTCACCTCTCCTTCGATCTGGATGCGGTCGATCCCGCGGAGGCTCCCGGCGTCGGCACTCCGGTCCACGGCGGAATCACCTATCGCGAGGCCCATCTGGCCATGGAAATCGTCAACGACAGCGGCCTGATGACGTCGCTTGAAATGGTGGAGCTGAATCCGGTGCTGGATATCGCGAACCGCACCGCGATTCTGGGCGTCGAGTTGTTGATGTCGGCGTTAGGAAAGAGGATTCTTTAGGCATGGCGTTGCGACATCTGAATGTTGCCGTACTGTACGGAGGACGGAGCGGCGAACACGAAATCTCGCTGCGCTCCGCCGAATCGATCATTGCCGGCCTGGATCGCGCGAAGTACGAAGTCCAGCGCATCTTCATCACGCCCGAAGGCCGCTGGGACCCGCGCGCACTCTCGCCGGAGCCCGGAGCCAATCCCGGGATCGATGTAGTGTTCCCCGTTCTACACGGCACGTTCGGAGAAGATGGCACCGTGCAGGGTCTGCTCGAACTGGCCGATTTGCCGTATGTGGGAGCGGGCGTTCTGGCATCCGCCGTCGCCATGGATAAGGAGGTAACCAAGCGTCTTCTGGTCGAGCGCGGATTGCCGGTGGCGGATTATGTCACCGTAACCCGCGGCCACCGTCGCGATATCAACCTTCCGTTTCCGCTCTTCGTCAAGCCGGCGAATTTAGGCTCTTCAGTCGGCATTTCGAAGGTCAAGAACTGCGCCGAGCTGGAGACGGCTCTGGAACTGGCCGGCCAATTCGACCGTAAGATTCTGGTGGAACGCGGCATCGCGGGCCGCGAGTTTGAATGCTCGGTTCTCGGGAGCGAGCAACCGGTAGCCGCGGTGCCCTGCGAGGTCATCCCGTCGCGCGAGTTTTACGATTACGAAGACAAATATCTGCTGGACGCGGCCAAGCTCATCGTGCCCGCCCCGCTTACGCCTGAGCAGACCGCGGAGATGCAGCGCATGGCGGTGGCCGCCTATCAGGCGGTGGAGTGCGAAGGCATGGCGCGCGTCGATTTTCTCATGGAGACCGCGTCCGGACAACTCTACATCAACGAGATCAACACCATCCCCGGCTTCACTTCCATCTCCATGTATCCGAAAATGTGGGAGGCGGCCGGCGTGCCGTTCGCCGAGCTGTTGGACCGCCTGATCGGACTGGCGCTCGATCGCCACCGCACTCGCCAGGCCACTCGATTTAAGAGATGAAGCTCCTAAGCCTAATCGCGTTCCTTTGCGTTTATTCGCGGCCATTGCCGGCCGCGGATGATCCGGCGACGCAAATCGAACAGGAGCTGAAGAAGATCGCCAGTGTTTACGCCGCGGTAGAAAGTGAATCCGCCGATCCCATACCCGCCGAAACCGCGATCTATCAGGGCGCGATTCCCGGGATGCTGCGCACGCTCGATCCGCATTCGGTGTTCTTCGATCCCGATCAGTTTGAACAGCTCCAGCAGATGCAGTCGAGCGAGCGCAAGGGATTCGGCACCATCGTCAGCCTGCTGCCGGGCCGCGTGATCGTGCTGCAATCTTTGGAAGGCTCGCCCTCCGCGAAGGCGGGACTGTCCGCCGGCGACGAGATTCTCGGCATCAATACTATCCCGGTGCGCTATCTGGATGTCGAGCAGCTCACGCAGCTCCTGACCGAAGCCCGCCAGAAGGAAGCTACGCTCGACGTCCGCAAGCCGGGCAGCGAAAAGCTGACGCAGATCAAGATGTCGCCGGCGCTGCTGGATGCTCCCACCGTGGACCGGGCCTTCATGATCGCGCCCGGAATCGCCCATGTGCGGATTACCAGCTTCGAACAACCCACCGGACAGCTGGTGAAACAGACCATCGATAAGCTGGGCGGCGAGTATCTGAAGGGCCTGATCATCGATCTGCGCGACAATCCGGGCGGAGCCGTGCAATCCGCCGCGGAAACGGCCGCGTTGTTTCTATCGCCGGATCAGGCGATCTTCACCATCCGCGGGCGCGCCACCAAGCCCGAGCGCGTTACCGTTCCCAAGGGCTCGATGCCCTACAGCTTCCCGGTGGCGATTCTGGTCAACGGCAGGAGCGCCAGCGCTTCCGAGATTGTCACCGGCGCACTGCAGGATCACGATCGCGCCATCGTGCTGGGCGAGCCCAGTTACGGAAAAGGTCTGGTGCAGCAGGTCTTCCCGCTGTCGGCGTCCAGCGGCCTGGCGCTCACCACGGCGTTCTACTACACGCCCAGCGGCCGGTCGATTCAGAAGCCCCTGGCGGGCGGCCAATTAGGCGCGGCCACCATAGTCGCCCGCGGCCCGTTCCGCTCCGATGCTGGCCGGCCATTGCCTGGAGGAGGCGGCATCCAGCCGGATGAGATCGTTTACCCCGAGCAGCAGTCGCGCCTCCAGCTCGTCCTCGACGCCAGCGGATCGATTACCAGCTTCGCCGGGGAATACTTGCGGACCCACACGATCGGCGAGGAGGGCCAGGTCTCTGCGGAGACGATCTCCTCGGCGATGGACGAATTGAAGGTCTTTCTCTCCGAGCGGTCGATCCAACCGGGCGTGGCCGACTGGCTGAGCAATCGCGACTGGATCGCCAGCCGTTTACAGGAAGAGATACTGACGCTGAAGTTCGGCGTCGCGCGCGGGGATGAGATCGGGGTGCGGCGCGATCCCGTTGTTCAGACAGCTCTCAGGAAGCTGCGCGGCGCGCCCTGAAGTACTGCACCACCACCGGTGCGACGCTCAGGAACACAATCCCCAAGACCACCTTTTCGAAGTTCGACCGGATGATGGGGATCGCTCCCAGGAAGTAGCCGGCCAGGGTCATGGAGAGCACCCAGCCCGCGCCTCCGATCACATTGAAGGAGACGAACCGCGCATACTGCATGCGTCCCACTCCCGCCATAAACGGCGCGAAAGTGCGGACCACGGGGACGAACTTGGCGTAGATCAAAGTCTTGCCGCCGTGCTTCTCGTAGAACTCGTGGGTTTGTTTGACGTACTGTTGTTTGAACAGCAGCGAATCCGGCCGCACGAAGATTCGCGGCCCGGCGCGGCGGCCCAGCAGATAGCCGCTCTGGTCTCCCAGGATCGAGAAAACCACGAACAGGGCGCAAATCTGAACGATATCCAGCTGGCCCGCGCCAGCGACCACGCCCACGGTAAACAGAAGCGAATCGCCGGGAAGGAACAACCCCACCAACAGCCCGGATTCGGCGAAAACGATAGCGGCCAGCAGGGCGTACCCCCACCAGCCGGTGATGACCTGAGTGAGAAGCTGGATCAGGCGGTCGGGATCGGTAAGGCTCCGCCAGATATCGAGTAGAAAATGGACCATGATAGCCGCGTGCGCCTACTTCTGGCGCAAGCTGGCGAGCATGTTCTGGATCTCTTTCTGGTTCACGGTAACTTTACCCTCGCTGGTTAGCTTCGCGAGGATCCCGTCCATGAGAAGCGCGTTGCGGTCCTGGGCTTTTTTCTGTTTCAGTTGCGCCAGGATGCTGTCGTGTTCCACCGGCAAGGCGGCCATGTCGGCGTCGGACTTCTCGGTGATTTTGGCCACGATGTTCCGTCCCTGAATCGGCGTTGGCCCGACGACCCCGCCCACCGGCTTGTTGAAGGCATCCTCGATGGATGCAGCCGGCCCCAGGCCGTCAACCGAATCGGCGCGCCCGAACGTGCTCGAGGTGGTGACCTCGAGTTGCATGGATTTGGCGACCTGGGCGATATCCTCGCCCTTCTTCAGGCGTTCCGCGGCTTCCCTGGAGCGATCCGCAGCCAATGTGGCCGCCTTCTCGTTAGTCAGCTTATCCCGGATTTGCGCCTGGACCTCGCTCAACTCCGACGGCCGGCCGGGAGTGCGGCTGTTCAGAATGACCACCGCCTCGCGGTTGTTCGGCAAAACGATCTCCGACGACACCTCATCCGGCTTCATCGCCGCGAGCGCGCTGTCGATTTCCGGATTCGCGCCCAGGCCGGGGATAGCGTCGCCCGCCGCGGCCGACGGCATGACGATCAGATCCGCGCCGTATTTCTTGGCCACATCGGCGGCGGATTTCGGCGATTTGACCAGATCCGCGTGCATCTGGTCGCCCAGTGTCTGCATTTTCTCGGTGACGGCCTGAGCCCGCACTTCTTTCGCCAGCTCATCCTTCACTTCCTCGAACGGCTTGAGCTTGGCGGGATCTTTCTCCAGCGTTTGAATGATGTGATAGCCGAACTGCGAGGTCACCACGCCGCTGATTTCCTTGGGCTTCAGGGCAAAGGCCGCGTTGTCGAATTCGGCAACCATCTGACCGTGCGTAAACCAGCCCAGGTCGCCGCCCTGATCCTTGCTGCCGTCTTCGGAATACTTCTTGGCCAGCTCCGCGAAATCTGCGCCGTTCTTGAGCTGCTTGACTAGGTCCTCGGCCTTCGCCTGCAGGGCCTTTTTCTCGGCGTCGGATTTCCCCGCGGTTTTGAGCAGGATATGGCGCGCATGCACGCGCTCCGGCATACGGAAGTTGTCGAGAGCGTTGGAATACGCCGCGCGCAGCTGCTCATCGGTCACGTTGATGCTGGCGGCGACTTTGTCCTGATCGAGCACGACCACCTGGTACGCCATCTTGGAGGGCTGGGCGAAGCTGCCCTTGTTCTTCTCGTAGTAGCTGCGCACTTCCTCGTCCGAGGGCTTTGCCTGGTCGCGAAATTTGGCGGCCGGAAACGCGATGTACTGAATCTTCAGCTTTTCGTACTTCCTTCGGAATTCGTCCTCGATATCCTTGGGCGTGACGACGACGCTGCCCAAAACGGCAGCCTGCATTTTGTGCAGAATCACCTGATCGCGGGCTGCATCGACAACGTCCTGGAGCGTGAGCCCCTGTTGGGCCAACGCGGTTTCAAACTGATCCTTGTTGGCCAGAGACCCGTTCGGAAAGAATTGCGGATAATTAGCCACGATGCTCGAAAGAGCTTCGTCGTCGGTGGCGCTGATGCCCAGCCGGTCGGCTTCATAGAGAGCCGCGCGCTCCGAGACCATTTGCTCCACGAATTGCGGCAGATAAACCTCCACCAGATCCGGCGGGATTCTGCCTTGAGTCGTTTTCTGGAAGAGCTGCTGCGCCTCCAGCGCGGTGATCTTTTTGCCGCCGATCTCGGCGAGAACCGGATTGTCGGTGGGCGTCGTCCCCAGGCTGTAGTTGGGGATCAGGTAGGTGACCATGGACAGTGCGACCAGGGTCAGCAATCCTCCCAGGACGTACTTCTTAATCTTGTCCGAGCTCCGGAACAGATCAAACATAGTAATTTCTCCCGCTGCTGGCGCGCAGCTGTGCGCGCGTGAAACCGCTTGATTTTCAAGGGCGAGCTAGCTCCAGTATATCGCAGCATATCAGTCACGCTCGCAGCCCCCCGGCCCGAGCGTGACCGATGACCAGGATACTATTTGTACTGAGGACTGAAGGTCCACGTCCAGCCATTGTTGGCGGTCAGGATGTCCACTCCCGAAGGCGAAGCCAAGCGCACACCTTGACCCGGAGCGGTCACGGTAAATGAACCCCGGGTCACCAAAGTGATCGGTCCAGCATTGATCGTCGAACTGGGTGCAAGCTGCGTGAGGATACTAGCGGGCACGGTGAATGAACCGGCCGAGGTGTTCTGGATACAAGCAAATGCGAAGCCGCTCGCGCCGCCGCTCTGGCTGACGGAGAGGCTGGCGCCTGCGATCGTCGTGACTGTGGAAGAGTCGCCGCCGGTCCAATGGACCGTAAAACCGCTGGCTCGGTCGATTACTTTGAAGTCGTCCGGGTTGGTGACCACCAGATCCGATACGGTGTCCAACGCCCCGGAGAACGACCCGATGTCGGCGCCGCCCGGTCCGCTAAACGTGTAGTGACCGGGAGCGAGATACGTGTTCGGAACGTTCTGAGCATGGTAAGAGAATCCCGTGCTCTGATTGCCCTGCCGAACGGCGGATTGTGAGCCGTTCGGACCGTTCACACTTATCTGGGGACCGGCATCCAGGCCGAGGAACGTCAAACTCGGATACGGATTGGTGAGCGCCGTGATATCGTAGACCGCGCAGCTTCCGACTGACGGCGCCAGGTTGGGATAACCGGGCGGCAGTTCGCCCCGCAGCAGTTTGCCGAGTTCGGCGCCGCTGATACGGGTAAACGACGCATTGACACCGTCTCCTTTGGTGATCGTCGTCGTAGTGGTTGCTCCGTTCACGCCGATGCTGTCCGTAGTGAGATATATTGTGCTCCTCCCGAAACTAATGGAGCCTGACACATAGCTCCCACGCGAACTCCAGGTGTCGATTTCCTGTTGTGTCGGAAGCGTGGAACCGCCGCCACCGCCGCCGCCACCACCTCCACCTTGCCCGCCACCGCCGCCGCCGCTTCCCGTCGTAATGATGGGCGTCCCGGTCTCGAAGAACACCGGCGCGGAGGTGACCGCTCCAGTCGGATTGGCCCGCAGCGCGATGATCGAGATCGTACCCGACGAAACGTAGAATTCCGCCAGCCCGCTCTGATTGGCGGTGCCCGCAAACTGCTGCGGCATCAGGAACGTGATCTGACCTTGCGATGGCAAGTTTGGCGTTGAGGCAGTGCTGGTTGTGCCA
>DASYSG010000021.1:0-246156 GCA_036003585.1 Bryobacteraceae bacterium
GTGAAAAGGTGCGGTAAGAGCGCACCGCGGCTGCGGTAACGCACGCCGGCAGGGCAAACCCCATGTGGAGCAAGACCAAATAGGGGAGGAGGAGCGGCCCGCTCCGTTACGACTTCCGGGTAGGTCGCTAGAGCTGCGGAGTAATCTGCGGCCCAGAGGAATGGTTGCCGCCTGCGGCGCAAGCCGCGGGTACAGAAACCGGCTTATAGTCCGCGAGGCCTTTTTGAACGCCTATGGAGCTGCGAAGTCAAAGCTAAACACATTGATGTCGTCGGGAACGCTGCCGAAGGTCTTCACCAACTGAAATCCTTTGTCCGCGAAAGGGTCGGATCCTTCACCGGGTTGGCGTTGATCCACGGCGTGTTTGATGGATATAAGATCCTGGGATGAGGCGCAAGCGTAACCCTTTTGCCCCTGTAGCACCGAATGGTCTCCCCACCAGACCCGGTATTGCCGGCCGTCTGAAACTTCCGCCGGCACCGGCACCTCCAACGACCGAAGCCAGGTGAAAAAGGTATCGGGGTTGAAGCACCAATAGCTGACCGCGACGATGGACGACGGCTCCGTGTTTTGGTGAATCCACTCGCTCGCCGAGCCCACGTTCTGCAGGCGTCGCTCAGTGGATTTCGTGGCTTGGGCGGCCTGTTGCGGCCCGCGGACCGTTACCAGACCTAACGCCACGAACAAAGCTGCCCACGCAGCACCTTTGAGGACGTCCCGATGCGGAAGTCGGGCAGGAATCGCGTCGAAAACCTGGACTGCGGCGTATCCCGCAATGATGCCGTAAAAAGGCAGCCACAGGATGATGTGGTGCGGGGCCGCGACCAGCTTGATTGGCTTGGAAACAAAAAACAGCAAGCCACTCAGCAAGAAAGGCATTAACAAACGGTCGCGCTTGATGAGAATTGCGGTCGCTCCGATTGCCAGCAACGTCATCGTCAGGTAGTCCGGTGCGATGAGGTGCAAGTAAAACTTCAGATACCAGCCGACATTCTGTAGCAGCGGCCAGTTCATCCGGTCAAGGTCGAAATAAGTAGTGCTATAGGAGTTGATGCTTTGGAAGAAGTAACCGGGCTCGCGCAGGATCGTCGGCGTTCCCGCCAGACAGCCGGCGCATACTCCGGCCGCGAGCACTAACATCCGAGGATGCTGGACACGCTTGGCGAACCACTGCATCCCCGGGATCCTATGGACCATCAGCAGAACCGCACACGCGATCGCGCCGAGCAACGCCAGCGTATAGAGCGTCCCAAACGCGTTTCCCCAGATGGTGGTCAGGATCCTCCCCCGCACAGAGTTGGGCAGATAGCCTGTCTTGATAAGCATCGCGGCGGCGCAAGCGCCAAGAAAACTGAGCGCCAACGTGTATGTCCATGCCCGGCTCAGCCATCGGGGATATAACGGAAGCGGTTTGCGATCGAAAAACAACAGCAGCAGCAGTAGCGGAAGGGACGCCGTGATGGAGTGGAACCTGGTCGCCGCCCCCAGGCCGGCCAGGATACCCGCCAGCAGGATCCAACGCGCCTCGGAGGAAGTTCCTGTCGCCGGGTACTTTAGGCCGCGAAACAGGCACAGCACCGCCAACAAAATACAACACATCGCAAGCGATTCGACCCGTATGAAAGAGCTGTACGAGGTGTAGATGGGCGACATCATCAGGACGAAAGCCGCGATGCATGCGCCCGCGCGGTTCATCAGCTTGGAGGCGACCAGAAACACCAGAACGATGGATCCGAGCGCGAAGAAAAGAGTTTCCGCCCGCATCAGAGTGAACAGCATCTGTAGATGATCGAACGTGAAGCGATCGAGACCGGTGCCCGCCGGAACCAGCCCCAACACAGCCTCCGCAGCGTAAACGGGCAGCCACAGTATCGCTGTCAGAAACATCAACGGAGTCCCCGGCATATCGAAAAAATGTTGCCGAAAATCGAGATGGAGAAACCGGATCACCTCTGCGACCAGTACATATTCGTCCGAGGAAAAATACCACGCCCGGAACAGCGATGGGGCCATGTACCAGGCTTCGTACCCGACCGTTCCGGCCAGGAACAGGATCGCAAGCCACGGTATGCGATGCGGCGGAACTGCTAGAGGATTCGCCGATTTGGATCGTCGATTTGACATCAGATCCTCACGAGCGCGCTGCCGGCAGCCACACTTCGAGACAAGCTCCGCCCTCGCGGCGATTCGAGGCGGTGATCGCGCCGCCGTGCTGCGTGACGATTCCCTCCGCCACGGTCAGACCAAGTCCGGTGCCGCGCGCATCCAGCCTCGTGGTGACGAAAGCGTCGAAAATATCCGGCAGCACATCAGCGGGAATGCCCGGACCGTTGTCTTCCACCGCGATCGCGATGCCCAGTTCCCCGGCGCGATCGGCGTGGCGCGCGCGGACATCCACGGTTCCGCCCGGAACATCCACTGCATTCACGGCATTGCGAAGAAGGTTTACGAACACCTGAACCAAGCGGTCGGGGTTACCGATCACGCGTTCCTCCGGGTCCACCAGATTAGCGAAAGTAATCCCGGACGCGCGCGGGTCGATCGCCACCAGAGCCCACGCTTCGTCGATCAGGCCGCGTGCCGCCACCGGCTCGGCGTGCTGCTTGCGGGCTTTTGCGAAGTCGACCAGGCTTTCGCTGATCGTCCGCAACCGCTGCGTCACGCGCTGCATTCGGGCAAGCCGTTCCAGCGTCTGCGGGTCTTTCGATGTCTCGATGAGTTTTTCGATCGAACCGTGCAAAACGGCGAGCGGTGTGTTCAACTCGTGCGCGACGCTGGCCGAGAGCAAACCCAGGCTGACCAGCCGGTCTTGCTCTTCTAAGCGTCGTAACGCCGCGGCCAGCTCGTCTTCCTGCCGCCGTAGTTCAGCCACGGTTTCGTTGCGCGACTGCATGATCTGGCCGATCTCGTCTCCCAGGATTTCGCCGCGCGGAATCAGCTCGCTTTTACGGTCTCCCGCGCGCGTGGCTGTGTCGGCTTCGAGCATCCGCCGCAAAGGCCGGTACACATACAGCGGCATGATGACCGCTTCGAGCAGAACCACCGCCGCGATATAGATACTCCCAAGCACCACGAACAGGGCGATTTTGGCCCGTGAAATTGCATCCCCATTGGCCACTTGCTTTTCAAACAGCGGAATCAGTGAGAAGTAAGCGGCACAGGTCAGCACGAGGAAGAACAAGTTGTGAAGCACCATCAGTTTAGGGCGGACCTTGAGGTTGCCGAAAGTTCTTGCTAAACTATAACTTCTCTTGCTAAACAAGAATAGTTGCTCCCCTTGCGCAAGGTGTGCGGTCGTGGTAGAAACGATAGAAGCCCAAATTCAATTCAGGTTTTGGAAGTATGGGGAACCCCGCAGCGTCCGTGCGCGCGGGTTCGGGTTGAGGACCATTACAGAAGATGGCTGCTATTTTTCCAAAGGCGTCTGACATCATTCTAAAAGTGCTTGGCGCCGTGATCGGTCTCGGCGCGGTGGCCACTATCGGAGCATACACCTATTACAGTTATCCGACCGTGATCGACACGGGCTATCAGCCGGAACAACCCGTTCCCTACAGCCACAAGCTGCATGCCGGACAACTGGGAATGAACTGCTTCTATTGCCACTACACCGCCTACCGAGGCGCTTACGCGGCCATTCCCGGAACTGAGATCTGCATGGGCTGCCACCAGAAGGTTAAGGACAAGAGCCCGCGGCTGGAATTAGTCCGGCAATCTTATGAGACCGGCGAGCCTATTCCGTGGAAAAAAATCCACGTGATGCCCGACTACGTCTATTTTAACCACCGCGCCCATATTACGGCCGGTGTGAGCTGCGTCAGTTGTCACGGCCGGATCGATCAGCTGGTGGAAGTGCGTCAGGAAAAGCCGCTCAATATGGCCATGTGCCTGGCGTGCCACCGCGATCCGGCGCCGAATATCCGGCCCGCGGAGCTGGTCACGCAGCTCGACTGGGTGCCCGACCGCGATCCGCGCGTAATCGGTGAGGAGATCATCGCGCAAAAGCATTTGCATCCGCCTACGAATTGCTCGGGGTGTCACCGGTAATGGAAAAGACGAGTTTAGTTCAGATAACGAATGTAGGGGCGAGCCACGCCTCGCCCGATCCGGCTCCGGTAACCGGTCCCGAATACTGGCGCAGTCTGGATCAACTTGCCGACACGCCCGAATTCCGCAATTGGGTGCAGCGCGAGTTTCCGGAAGACGCCGCGTCGGTTCTCGATGGGAATTCCCGCCGGACCATGCTCAAGATCATGGCGGCGTCGTTCGGGTTGGCTGGACTGGCCGCCTGCAGCCGCCCCGAGTATCGTCTGGCCCCGCAAGCCCGCGGACGCGAGGATTACGTTCCCGGCGCGCCCTACAACTACACCAGTGTGTTCGCACTGGGCGGCCACGCTGCGGGGATCGTCGTCCAGACGAACGAGGGCCGTCCGAGTAAGATCGAAGGGAATCCGGATCATCCGGCAAGTCTGGGCGCGGCAACGGCGCTAGCTCAGGCAAGCTTGCTGTCCGTCTACGATCCCGACCGGTCGAAAGCGGTTTTGGAAGGCGGGAAGGAATCCAGCTGGGAGAAGTTTGAAGCCGCCGTTAAGGGATTATCTTTCGGCGATGGATCGGGTCTGCGCTTTCTCAGCGGCACCGTGATTTCGCCGACTCTGCAAAGCCAGCGCGCCGAAGCATTGAAGAAATGGCCCCGGGCCAAGTGGGTAGAATACGAGTCTCTTTCCCGAGACAATGAGCGGAACGGGGCAGTGCTGGCCTTCGGGCAAGCCGTCAACGTTCATCCTCAGTTCGACAAAGCGAAAGTCATTCTCTCGCTGGATTACGATTTTCTGGGCGCGGATTATCCCACGCCGCTGGCGACCAAGCTGTTTTCGAAGAACCGGCACGTCGATTCCGAGGCGGATCTTGAAAAGATCAGCCGCCTATATGTGGTTGAGAGCCAGTTCTCATTAACGGGAGCGAACGCCGAGCACCGTCTGCGAATGCAGGGCGGGGAGGTGCAGAAGTTCGCGGCAGATCTTGTTGCTGCGCTGAGTGCTCCCCCGGCCGGCACCGACAAGCGCGCTAAGTTCCTCGCGGCTCTCGCAAAAGATCTGAAGGCCGCCGGCAAGGAAGCCCTGGTGGTCGCCGGACCGCGCCAGCCGGCCATCGTTCACGCGCTGGCTCATCAGATCAACCAGACGCTCGGCGCGGCCACAGTCACCTACACGAAAGCCTCTACGACCGACCGGGTCGACTCCGGCGTCGACGCTCTGAAGACTCTGACCGGTGAAATGACCGCGGGGCAGGTGAACGCCATCATCATCGTCAGCGGCAATCCGGCTTACACGGCGCCGGCCGATCTGCAATTCGGCGCTGCGCTGGCGAAGGTTGCGAATTCGATTTACCTGGGCGCGGAAAACGACGAAACCGCCGCCGCCGTGAAGTGGCATCTACCCGAGGCGCATTACCTCGAAGCCTGGGGCGATGCGCAGTCGACCGATGGCGTCGTGGCCATCCAGCAGCCCATGATCGAGCCGATTTTCGGCGGCAAGAGCGCTATCGAAGTGATGGCGGTGCTGCTCGATTCGAAGGACCGCAAGGGTCTCGATCTGGTCAAGAATTACTGGATCTCGCAATGGCCGGCAACATCCAAAGACAATACCAGTCGAGACAACACCTGGAAGAAGACTCTGAACGATGGAGTGATCGCGGAAACGCAAGCGGCCGAGATCAAACCCACCGTGGACAGCAAGAGAATCCAGGCTGCGCCTGCAGCTGCTGCAAGCGGAATCGAAGTCGGATTTGTCCCCAGTGCGGCCACCTGGGATGGACGATTCGCCAATAACGCCTGGATGCAGGAGGCGCCCGATCCGATCACCAAGCTGGTTTGGACCAACGTGGCGCTGATCAGCCCGGCAATGGGCCGGGAAAAGGGTTGGAAGGACGGCGACATGGTCGCCCTCACGCGCGGCAACATGAAGCTCGAAGCCGCGGTCATGGTCCAGCCGGGGCATGCCGATAACGCGGTGACCATCGCGCTCGGTTATGGCCGGCCGCGCGCCGGCAGCGTGGGAACGAATGTCGGTTACAACGCCGGTCTGATCCGGACGTCGGATAGCTTCTGGTTCGGCCAGGGGTTCGCCATCGCAGCCACGGGCGCAAAGGAGATCCTGGCGAGTACCCAGGAGCACGGCTCGATGGAAGAGCCTCAAATGGTCGCGAGCATCAAGCCGCGTTATCGCCCTCTGGTCCGCGAAACGACCATCGAGGAATACAAGAAGAATCCCAAAGCGATCGAGGAGCAGAGCGAGGTTCCCGAGCTCGACTCCGTGTATCCGCAGCTCAAATGGGAAGGACTCCAATGGGGCATGGCGATCGATCTGGGCGCCTGCACCGGCTGTAACGCCTGTGTCGTCGCTTGCCAGGCCGAGAACAACATTCCTTCGGTGGGCAAGGATCAAGTACTCCGCGGCCGCGAAATGCACTGGATCCGGATGGATCGTTACTACGTCGGCAATGTGGACGATCCGCGCGCAGTGGAGCAGCCTATCCCTTGCATGCAATGCGAAAACGCGCCCTGCGAAAACGTCTGCCCGGTGCAAGCCACCACCCACAGCCCGGAAGGTTTAAATGACATGGCGTACAACCGCTGCGTCGGCACGCGGTACTGCTCCAACAACTGTCCGTACAAGGTTCGCCATTTCAACTTCCTCGACTGGCACAAGAATTTCCTGGAGCGCCGCCGGATCGAGCCGGAGTTGATGCAGATGGTTTACAACCCGGACGTCACGGTCCGGATGCGCGGAATCATGGAAAAGTGCACCTATTGCGTGCAGCGGATCCAGGAAGCCCGCATCGCGACCAAAACGGACAACCGGCGCGAGTTCACGGGCGAAGGCGTGGTTACGGCCTGCCAGCAGACTTGCCCGGCGGATGCCATTTCGTTCGGAAACATCAATGATCCGAATAGCAAGGTCGCCAAATTAAAGAAGCAGGAGCGCAATTACGCCATGCTGGCGGAACTTGACGTGCGACCCCGCACGACGTATCTGGGGCGGTTGCGAAATCCCAATCCGGAGCTGGAAGCGTCATGAGAATGTTTAGGAGAACTGCATGAGCGCAGTCGTCCAAGATCCGCAGTTGATGGTGGTGAACCCGCCGCTGGTACAGGGCGCGACGGATCTCCACGATCTCACCGACCAGATCAGTTCCGTCATCGAGGCCAAGGTCTACGAGACGCCGCTCAAGTACTGGATCACGCTGACATGCACCGGATCGATCGTGCTTCTGCTCGGCGCGATGCTCACGTACCTGGTGAACACCGGCATCGGCGTATGGGGAAATAACAAGCCGATCGGCTGGGCGTGGGATATCACGAACTTTGTGTTCTGGATCGGTATCGGCCACGCCGGCACGCTGATTTCGGCGATTCTGTTCCTGTTCCGGCAAAAGTGGAGAACCTCTATTAACCGTTCGGCCGAAGCCATGACGCTATTCGCCGTGATGTGCGCGGGCATCTTCCCGCTGTTCCACACCGGCCGCCCCTGGCGCGCGTTTTACTGGCTGTTCCCGATCCCCAACACGGACCTGAACATTTGGCAGAACTTCCGCAGCCCGCTGATCTGGGACGTGTTCGCGGTATCGACGTACTTCACCGTGTCGCTGTTGTTCTGGTATACGGGACTGGTGCCGGATCTGGCCACGCTGCGCGACCGTGCCACCAGCAAGGTCCGCCAGGTAGTCTTCGGGATTCTGAGCCTGGGATGGCGCGGATCCGCCCGGCACTGGCGGCATTATGAGCAGGCGTATCTGATCCTGGCGGGCATTTCGACGCCTCTGGTGCTCTCCGTGCACTCGGTGGTTAGTTTCGACTTTGCGACGTCGGTGATTCCGGGCTGGCACACCACGATCTTCCCGCCCTATTTCGTCGCCGGCGCGATCTTCTCCGGTTTCGCGTGCGTGATGACGCTGCTGCTGATCGCGCGCTGGTTGCTCAATTTGCAGAATCTGATCACCATCAAGCACCTGGATAACATGAACAAGATCATCCTGGTGACCGGTTCGGTGGTGGGCTACGCTTACTGCACCGAGTTCTTCATCGCCTGGTACAGCGGCGACATTTACGAGCGCTTCACCTTCCTGAATCGCGCCTTCGGACCCTACTGGTGGGCGGCCTGGTCGATGTACACCTGCAACGTTTTCATCCCGCAGCTGTACTGGTTCAGGAAGATGCGAACCAACCTGTGGGTGATGTTCATCATCAGCATAACCACCAACATCGGCATGTGGTTCGAGCGCTTTGTGATTATCGCCACCAGCCTGACGCGCGACTTTCTGCCCAGCTCGTGGGGTTACTACAGTCCGACCTGGGTGGACATCTGCACATTCATCGGCACCATCGGTTTGTTCCTGACTTTGTTTCTGCTGTTTGCACGCTTCCTGCCGATGATCGCAATGTCCGAGGTGAAGGGAGTGGCATCCATTGAGAAACATTCATTTGCCGGACAGGTAGAAGGGAGCCCTTCACACAGATGAGCCAAGCTTCTGATCCCGCCCTTCTCATTGCCCAGATCAAAGACAAGCTGGGCATCGGCGACGACAAAGTTTACGCGGTCATGGGCGAGTTCTCCGAGCCGGAGGATCTGGTCGAGGCCGGACGCCGGATTCGCGATATGGGCTATACCAAGATCGACGCGATGACGCCTTTCCCGGTCCACGGCATCGATGAGGCCATCGGAGTTCCTTACTCGAAGATCGGCTGGATTGTGGTTTGCGGTGCGCTCGCCGGCATTACGACCGCGCAGGTTCTGATTTACTACGTCGGAGCGATCGATTACCCCTTGATCATCGGAGGCAAGCCGCTGTTCGACTTTACCTACTCGATTCCTCCGACCTTCGAACTCGCTGTTTTGTTTTCGGCCATTACTACTTTCATGTGCACGTGGGCTTTAAGCGGTTTGCCGCGGCTGTACCATCCTTCGATGAATTACCGCAACGCGCATCGCGCCTCCGATGACCGGTTCCTGCTGGTGGTTGAGGCGGACGATCCAAAATTCGACGCGCAGCAGACCGCTCAGGACATGCGCAGCGTGGGCGCAAACGACGTGGAGGTTGTCGAGGGATGAACCGCACACGTAATACGTTGCTCGCGATCGGCGCGATGCTCGGGCTGGCCGGATGTTCCGGTATTCAGCGCGATCCGCCGCTCCAGGTGTGGCCCGACATGCGGTTCCAGAAGAAGTTCAAGCCGCAGCGCTCCACGGATCTGTTCTCCGATACGCGCGAAAGCCGCCGTCCGCCGGAGGGCGCCATCGCTCGCGGGCACATGAACGAGGACAACCCATTCAACACCGGCATGGACGGGAAACTGTACGTCGGCAAGAGCCCGGTGAAGGTCACTGAAGCCGTGCTGACCGAAGGTCACTGGCGATTCAACACCTACTGTTCGCCGTGCCACGATGAAACCGGCTTGGGAAAGGGCATGGTGCCCAAGCGCTGGCCCGCCTGGCAGCCACAGAACCTGATGGAGGATCGCATCGTCGAAATGGCCGACGGCGATATCTTCAACGTGATCACTTATGGCCGCCGGACGATGCCGCCCTACGGCTACCAGAATCGTCCGGAAGACCGCTGGGCCATCATCGCCTATGTGCGCGTTCTGCAACGTGCCGCCCACGGCACCATCAAGGACGTGCCGCCGGAGCTGCAGTCGAGCGTTCAATACAAGGGATCGGATACGCAATGAACCACACCGCAACAAATCCGGGCGCTCACGCCGGCCACTACCAACTGGAATCGGCGCGCTGGTCGAAAGGCCGCAACGCGCTAGTGCTGGCTGCATTGATCTCGATCGTGGCGTGCATCGCGGGCTACATCCAGGATCCCGACCGTTTCTTCCGCTCCTATCTGGTGGCGTTCTGCTATACCTCCGCCATCGGCTTGGCGGCTTTCTTTTTCGTGATGGTGCAGTTCCTGAGCGGCTCAGCCTGGAGCGTCACCATGCGCCGCTTCATGGAAAACATCATGATCACGCTGCCGGTGGGAGCCCTGCTGTTCGTTCCGCTGGCGTTCGGCTTGAATCATATCTATCCGTGGACCAATCCGGTGATCGCCAAGGCCACCGAAGAGCTTCGCGCCAAGTCGGATTACCTGACGAATCACTTTTTCATCCTTCGAACTTACGGGTATTTCCTGCTGTTGTCGATCTGGATTTTTGCGATTTACCGGCAGTCGATCAAGGCAGATACCAATCGTTCCATCTGGCAGATGCGGATCGCATCCCGCTGGAGCGCACCGGGATTGTTACTGGTGGTCGTGGTGGGTACACTGGCTGCCTATGACTGGCTCATGACCGTCGAGCCCAGTTGGTATTCGACGATTTTCGGGCTGTACTACCTGGCGGACGGGACCGTGGCGTTCTTCGCCGCCATGATTCTGATCTGCCTGGGATTCCGCAAGGCCGGCGTTCTGGACAAAGAGATCAACATCGAGCACTACCACGATCTAGGCAAATGGCTGTTCGCCATGACGTGCTTCTACACCTACATGGCCTTCTCGCAGTACCTGCTGATCTGGTACGCCAACATTCCCGATGAAACCCAGTTCTTCCGGCATCGCATGCCGGGGACCTGGCTGTATATCAGCTTGTCGCTGCCGTTTATCCGGTTCTTTATTCCGTTCTTTGCCCTGATCAGCCGTCCGGCCAAGCGCAATTTGACGGTCCTAAGCGTTATGTCGGTGTGGAGTCTGGTGGTGGTCTATCTGGATCTCTACTGGATTGTTATGCCGGTGTTCTATCCCACCGGTCCGCAGGTTCACTGGCTGGATTTCGCTACTCTGGGAGCGACGGTCAGCATCACCGGACTGGTCTTTTGGAGCCGGCTCCGCAAGCACGCCATGGTTCCCGAAGGCGACCTGCGGCTGGAGCAGAGCCTGCACTTTGAGAATGCATAAGTATCGTGACTAAAAAATGACGACGAAATACGATCACGAAGTTCAACATCACGATCCCAGGGAAGGGTTCGATCATAGCGAGCCGGCTACCCGCAAAATCACGGCGTTCGTGATCGTCAGCGTGATTACGCTGGTCGTGACGATCATGGCCTTGCAGTCCTACTTCGACAAGATCTGGAACGAAGCGGTCTACGACAAGGTGCTTTCGGTTCCCGGCGAAGAAGTGGGCGACCTGCGCAGTCTGTCGAACTGGCGCCTGAATCACTACGAATACGCGGATCCTTCCAAAACGCGCGTACGCATTCCGTTTGAACGGGCCAAGGAGTTATTCCTGGCCGATCAGGACGCGGGGAAGACGTTTTATCCGGGCAAGCCTACGGAACCAAAACCGGAAGAACCCGCCACGCCGGCTGGCGCAGCGCCCGCTGCCTCGCCCACAGCGCCGGGCGCGGCAAAGCAGCCGGAGCCAGGAAAGAAATAGTAGATGAAGTTCTTCCGCATATTCTCGATTCCCGCAGCGCTGCTGGCGCTAGGGTCGACCTGTGCGTTCGCGCAATATAAGCCTCGTCCGGAGACTGAAATTCCCGCCGCCGATGCCGCGAACCGTATTCCCGCCCAGTTGGTGGGCGTGGGCATCGAGGAGCACCTCGGGCGCGCCATCGATTTGGATCTGACCTTTAACGACGAAAATGGCCAGGTCGTGAAGCTCCGGGATTTCTTCAATAAAGGGCGTCCCGTGCTGCTGGACCTGGTGTATTACAACTGCCCGCAGTTGTGCACTCTGATCCTCAACAGGCAAGTGGAGATCATGCGGCAGATGCCGCAGACGCCCGGCAAGGAATATGAAGTTGTCACGATCAGCATCGATCCGCGGGAGACGCCGGAGATCGCCCGCCAGAAAAAAGCATCCTACCTGGCGAGCTACGGGAAGCCGGCTCCGGGCTGGCATTTCCTCACCGATCGGGACGATAACGCTAAGCGCCTGGCGGAGTTAATCGGATACCACTATCGCTGGGATCCGCGCATCCAGCAATACGCTCACCTGGCGGGGATCATGATCCTGACGC
This sequence comes from Bryobacteraceae bacterium, assembly GCA_036003585.1. Taxonomy (GTDB): domain Bacteria; phylum Acidobacteriota; class Terriglobia; order Bryobacterales; family Bryobacteraceae; genus Palsa-187. Next base: position 12,006 of record DASYSG010000021.1, read on the forward strand.
CCGAAGGGAAGATGGCGCGGTACCTGTACGGCATCAACTACCGGGCGCTCGATCTGCGCTTCGGGCTGGCCGAGGCCGGCGAAAGCCGCAGCACGCCGACGATCGATAAAGTTCTGCTGTTCTGCTATCACTACGATCCCGTGGAGAACAAATACGTGCTGTTCGCCACGAACTTCATGAGAGCCGGCGGAGTCCTGACCGTGCTGATTCTGGGGTGGTTTTTATTCCGGATGTTCCGCGCAGAGCATCGCCGCAAGGAGCGCTTTGCATGACGATCAGTCGTATGAAGGCGGCGTTTTGCATGAATGGATCACGGAAGGGAAGTATCTAATTAATGGACTGGCTGCGCGCATGGATGATGCCCCCGCAGGGCTCCGAATTCGCTAAAGAGATCGACTTCGTCTACATGGCGTTGTTCTGGCTGAGCGTCGTATTATTCTTCATGATCGCGATCCCCGCAGTGTATTTCCCGTGGCGCTATCGCTTTAAATTGGGGCGCGTGACGCCGCATCAGACTCACAGCACTCTGCTTGAGATCCTGTGGACCGTGACGCCGCTGCTGTTGTGCGTCGGTATCTTCTTTTGGGGCCTGAATGGCTGGATGAAATACGCCGTGGCTCCCGGCGAGGCGATGGAAATCTCGGTCACCGCCAAGCAGTGGCTGTGGCAGTTCGAATATCCGGACGGGTCGCGCACCATCAACGATATTCACGTTCCGGTGAACAAGCCGGTGAAATTCACCATGACCAGCGAAGACGTGCTGCACGATTTCTATGTCCCCGACATGCGCGTGAAGCACGACATTGTCCCCGGCCGTTATACCCAGATCTGGTTCACGCCCACCGTGCTGGGGCCGCACAATTTCACCTGTGCCGAATACTGCGGCAAGGATCACTCCGGCATGAAAGGCATGTTGACCGTCGACAACGACGCGGACTTCGCCAAGTGGATGGAAACCGGCGGGACTGAGTGGGAAGATTACTTCAACGGAAAAGATCCCAAGAAGACGCCGGCGGACTGGGGAAAGATCACCTACGAGCGCGTCGGCTGCAATTCCTGCCACACCGTGGACGGGACCAAGAGCAAGGGTCCCAGTTGGAAAGGCGTTTATGGCTCGATGGTGGAGCTGAACAACGGCACATCGGTGCTGGCGGATGAGGCTTACATCCGGGAGTCGATGATGAGCCCGCAGGCTAAAGTCGTCAAGGGATTCGACCCGATTATGCCTACATTCCAGGGTCTGTTGAAGCCGAATCAGCAGAACGGACTGGTGGCGTACATCGAGTCATTGAAATAAAAGAGCGAGCGAAGTAGGAGAATGAGGTAAAGGCAATTATGGAACCGGCAGTTACAAGCAGTGCGCGAATCGGGGATCGGCCGCGCCCCAAAAAGAACTATCTGAACGAGACCAAGGGTTTCAAGAGCTGGGCGCTGACGGTGGACCACAAGCGCATCGGGATCATGTACCTGGTTGGCACGCTCACGGCATTTCTGCTGGGCGGGATTTTCGCTCTTCTGGTCCGCCTCACTTTGCTGACGCCCGCGCACAAGATTTTCGGCATGCAGGTCACCGCGGAGACTTACAATCGCTTCTTCACCCTGCACGGCGCGGTGATGGTGTTTCTGTTCATTATCCCCTCGATTCCCGGCTCGCTCACCAACTTCGTATTGCCACTCATGCTGGGGGCCAAGGACGTGGCGTTTCCCAGACTGAACCTGGCGAGCTTCTATCTCTGGGTCATCGGGGCGGTTATGGCCATTTCCTCCATGATCATCGGCGCGGTCGATACCGGCTGGACGTTCTATACGCCTTACAGCACCACCACCTCCGGCACGGTCACCTTAATGACGGCGGCAGTTTTCGTTCTGGGGTTTTCCTCGATCTTCACGGGACTGAACTTCATTGCTACTGTTCACAAGCTGCGGGCACCCGGCATGGGCTGGTTCGATATGCCTCTGTTCGTGTGGAGCATGTATTCCACGGCTCTCATTCAGATCCTGGCCACGCCGGTCCTGGGAATCACCCTGGTCCTGCTGATGCTCGAGCGTGTTTTCCAGATCGGCATCTTCGATTCGCGGATCGGTGGCGATCCGGTGCTGTTCCAGCACTTCTTCTGGTTCTATTCGCATCCCGCAGTCTACATTATGATTCTGCCGGGCATGGCGATCATCAGCGAATTGATCCCGACATTTTCGCGGAAGACCATCTTCGGCTATCGCGCGATGGCGTATGCGAGCGTTTCGCTGGCGCTGGTGAGCTTCATTGTCTGGGGACACCACATGTTCGTGGCAGGACAATCGGAACTGGCTACCGTGGTCTTCTCGGCGCTGACGTTCCTGGTGGCCATCCCTTCCGGCGTCAAGGTGTTTAACTGGCTCACCACCATGTACCAGGGGAACATCAGCCTGGAAACGCCCATGCTCTACGCCATTTCCTTCCTGATGCTGTTCGCTATCGGCGGTTTGACCGGCATCTTCCTCGGGACTCTTTCGACCGACATCCACCTGACCGATACCTACTTCGTGGTGGCGCATTTCCACTACGTGATGATGGGATCCACGGTCACTGCATTCATCGGCGGCTTGTACTACTGGTGGCCTAAGATGACCGGACGGATGTATGCGGAGAGATGGGGCCAGGCGACCGCGGTGATCTGGTTCATCGGCTTCAACGCAACCTTCCTGCCGCAGTTCATCCTGGGAAGCCGGGGCATGCCGCGCCGCTATTACAATTACCTGGACCAGTTCCAGCCGCTGCATGTCTTTTCGACGGTGGGATCCTGGATCATCGGGTTGAGCCTGTTTATGACGGCCGCTGTGCTGCTTGCGTCGCTCCGCAAGCCTGCGGACGCGCCCGACAATCCTTGGGGCGGGACCACCCTTGAGTGGCAGACTTCGTCGCCGCCCATAACTCATAACTTTGAAGAGCAACCGGTGCTCGAACATGAGCCTTACGATTACCGGCCCAAGGCGGTGACCCATTAGATGAGTACCACCACAACAGACGTTCCTTCGCACGGCGGGCACGGGGAGCACGAGCACAACCCCCACCATCAGCATCATTTCGCGACGATGGAGCAGCAGTTCGATACCAGCAAGCTGGGTATGTGGCTGTTCATCGTGACTGAAATCCTGCTGTTCGGCGGCCTATTTGTCGGCTTCGGCCTGATGCAGCACCAATACCCGCGGGAATTCATCGAAGCCCATGAGCATCTGAAACAGGTGATCGGCGGCCAGCTCTTTCCGCTATACGGGTCGGTCAACACCATCGTTCTGCTGATCTCGAGCTGGACCATGGTCATGGGCGTGAACGCGGCCCAGACCAGTCAGCAGAAGAAGACGGTGCGCTACCTGGTGCTCACTATTTTGTTGGCGTGCGTGTTTCTGGTCATCAAATACGTCGAGTATTCCCACAAGTTTCACGATGGCTTGCTGCCCGGCATCTTTTACGCGCATCAAAACGAGGACCTCATCAAAGGCACACACGGATACGCCACCTTCTTCGCCTTTTACTTCATGATGACCGGCCTGCATGGAATCCACGTCATCGTGGGTATCGTGCTGTTGAGCTGGCTGGCGGTCCGCGCCAATCGCGGAGATTTCAACAAGGAATACTACACCCCGGTCGACCTGGTGGGCTTGTACTGGCACGTGGTCGATATGATCTGGATTTATCTGTTCCCGTTATACTATTTGATCTCATGAGCACTCATACCGATTCCCACTCTCACGGCGGCCCCAAGATTTACACCGCCAATTTGTTCGCGCTGCTATTTTTGACCGTGCTGACGATAGCTGCCGCCTCTTTCAACTTCGGTTCCGCCAACGTCGTCATCGCGCTGGCCATCGCCTCCGTCAAAGCCACGCTGGTGGCGCTCTTTTTCATGCACCTGGTATGGGATAAGCCGGTCAACGCCATTATCGCGATTGCCGGGTTTTTGTTCCTGGGCATCTTCCTGATGTTCGACTTCCTCGACGTCACGTCGCGCGTGAATTTTCTGCCGCGCAACATGCCGAACATGGAGAACGCCACGCCAGCGCCGGATTCGATGAATCCGCTCAAGACCGCTCCGCCCAGGCCCTTGGAGCCGGCGCCCGCCGCGCCGGAAGAACACAAATAGCTTTATTTGACAGGCGACAAGATCGCCTGTCCCACCTCTCGTAGCGCCTCGAAGAGCAAACCCAGATCCTCGTCCGTGCCTGTCGAAATCCGCACGCACTGCGGCAGCCCCCACGCTTCCATGGGGCGAATAATGACGCCCCGATGGAGCAGCTGGTCGACTAAGGTCGCGGCGGCTTCGCGGCTCTCCAGGGGCACCAGAACGAAGTTCGCTTCCGAGGGCACCGCCGGAAATCCCAGTTCGCCGAGCGTCTGGGTCAGCCGCCGCAATGCGCGCGCGTTCAACTCCAGTGACCGGTGCAGCCACTCTTTGTCGTCCAGCGCGGCGATCGCTCCGGCCTGCGCCGGAGTGCTCGGCTCGAACGGCAGCTTCACCTTGAGCAGTTCGGCGATCAGGTCCTCATGCGCGAAACCGTAACCAATCCGAAGGCCCGCGAGCCCGTAGACTTTCGAATACGTCCGTAGCGTGATGACGTTGTCATAGCGGTAGTGCATCGAATCCGGATAGCGCGGATTATCGCGTGCGTACTCGAAATACGCTTCGTCCAGGATGATCAGAACCCGTTCCGGCACGTGGCGGTAGAACGCGTCGAACTCCTGGCGCGTGAAGATGGTGCCGGTCGGGTTGTTGGGATTCGCCAGATAGATGATCTTGGTATTTTCAGTGATAGATGCAGCCAGGTTTCGGAGATCGTAGTGCCAGTTGTCGTAGGGCACGGTTCGATACGCCACGCCGCGGGAATGAGCCAGCACCTGGAATCCCCCGAAGGCTGCCTCGGTGGTGAGAATCTCGTCCTGGTCGCCGAGGAAGGTCCGGATGATATCCGACACGATGCTATCCGAGCCGCTGCCGGCGATCACGTTGGCGACCTTGGTCCCGTATTCCTCCGCCAGCTTCTCGCGCAGATCGAGGCCGCTGTTTGGATAATGGTGCAGGTCGCCGAGGCACTTTGTGATCGCCTCCAGCGCGCGAGGCGAGGGTCCCAGGGGATTCTCGTTCGAGGCCAGCCCCGCGACGCGCTTCAGGCCGTAGGTCCGCTGCACTTCGGCGACGTTTCGTCCGGGTTTGTAGGGCTTGAGCGCGGCGATGTAGGGAGGAACCAGAGCCATCTGATTCCAATATACGCCAGCGGCTGCAAGCCGCTGTCCAACGTGTTGCGCGATGATAACAAAGTGGATTCTCTGCACCCCATTGAAGTGCGCGTGCTCGGGGCATTGCTCGAAAAGGACCTGACCACGCCCGAATATTACCCTCTCACGCTCAACGCGCTCCAGAACGCCTGCAACCAGAAATCCAGCCGCGAACCCATTGTGAATTACGACGAAACCACGGTCGCTCAGGGTCTGGAACTGCTGCGGCAGAAACAGCTTGTCTTGAAGGTCAGCGGCGCGGGCCATCGCGTCGAAAAATACGCGCACCGTCTGGGTGAATCTTTGAATCTAGGCCGCCGCGAGTTAGCGCTTTTGGCCGTGCTCATGTTGCGCGGACCGCAGACCGTGGGCGAGCTGCGCGGGCGCACCGAGCGCATGCATCCCTTTGAGGATATGGAAGAAGTCGAGCACCTTCTTAAAGCGCTTTCAGAGAAAGAACCTGATCCCCTGGTCGCTCCCGCCTCCCGCGGCCGCTGGCGGCATCTCTGGAGCAGTGCGGAAGCCGATGACGAACCCGAATCCGCCTCGCCACGACCTAGCCTCGAAGGCCGCGTCTCCGCGCTCGAACACGAAATCGACGAACTCAAGCGTCAGTTAGAGAGTTTCCGCCGGCAATTTGAGTAAGATCAAATCTACATGAACGAGAAAGTTCGCGTCCGCAGAGTCGATGAAGTAGAAACGCTAGATGAACTGTTCACTCACTGCTTCCCCGCGTTCGGAGGCGCCTTCCTCCGCCGCATCTATACGATCCTCGACCGCGCCATCGGTACCGGCTGTCCATTAACCCTCGCCGTCTCCGGACCTGTCACGGTCAGCGGCCAGCATCAGGCCTGGTTGATCCCGCTGCTCGAAGCGGGCTGGATCGCCTATCTCTCGACCACCGATGCCGCCTGCTATCACGACGGCCATCGCAGCCTGGATGCGCATCGCGATCCCGTTTTCGAAGTGCCTATCTGGGGCGATGACGGCGCGCTGCGCGATGAGCACACCATTCGCGTCACCGACATGGCGTTCCACGAGGACGTGCTCCTCGATCAGGACAAATTCCTGTCCGCGGTTCTGCTGCGCCCCGAGTTCCAACAACGCATGACCGGCACCGAGCTGCGCTACCGCCTGGGGGCCTTCTATGCCGAGCAGGAACGGCTGAATCGCGTCCCGTCAGGACTGCTTTCCACCTGTCACCGTCTGGCGATCCCGATCTTCGTGGGCGCGGCGGCCGACGGCAGCATCTTTCTGAATTCGATGAAGCTGTGGGCCATGAGCCAGGCCGGTCTGGTCGATTCCTATAAGTTCGAGCTCGACTTGCACGCCGAAGTCTACGAGGCCTGCGCGTATCATCGCTGGGGGTTGTTCGACAATCCGCCCAACGCGCTGGGGACGCTGATTCTCGGCGGCGGCGTGCCCAAGAATTACAATCTGCAGCCGGAGCCGGCACTGGGCCAAGTGCTCGGCTTGCCAAACGTTCGCGGCTACAACTTCGATGTGCAGATCGTCACCGCGCCGGTCACCGATGGGTCGCTTTCGTCATGCCCTCCGGCGGAAGCCGTCACCTGGGGAAAGGTCGATAAGGACACCTATCAGAGCGGCACCGAAAGCATGCAGGCGGACTATTCGACGGTGATGCCGTTCCTGGTGAAGGCGCTGCTCGATAATCGCCGGCGGTATGAGAAGCTGGCGGCCGAGCTGGGCGAAGAGGAGCTCTTTAGAAAAGAACCGAAGGCTCGGGGGTATCTGCGCCCGCGCCAGGGCTATCGCTTATATGAGAATCGCCAGGAATTGGTGCAGCGGCTTACGGAAGACGTCAAAACCAATCGGGAGTGGCTGCTTCAATCCCTTGAGTATGCCCTGGCTCGCCGATAAAGGCGCCGGAGATCCCTAGAAGGCCGCCAGGATCAGCGCTGCCAGGTTCCATGCGACCACCAGCGCGAACACGATATTGATCCGGGCCAGCAGCTTCCCTCGTCCCAGCCGCCAGCAATACAACCCCAACCCACCGGCGATCAGCTTAACCACCAGTAAACCATTCAAGGGGTTGTGGGTGGCGTGCATCATCAAGCGTACCAAGGGGTTACCTTCCCGGACGCCGTGGAGCATGAACGCCAGAGTCGTCAGCAGGTCCAGAACCTGCAAGTACGCATATTGGAGGAGCAGTTGATTCAGCACATGGTTCCCTACTCGAATCTAGGATAAAACACTGAGATCCGAAATGGAACGCTTCAATCACCTAGTACTGCCCCCCTACTGGCAGGAATAGTACCGGGACCCTCCTTCGGAGTAACGCTAAGGGCCAATCGGGCCGATCTATTCTCGTGGTTGACTCCTATCTGGGAGTGCGTCTGGACATCCTCCGGCGCTCCCAAAATCCCGATGGTGGCTGGAGCTATTACACCGGCAAACAGTCCTGGCTGGAGCCCACCTTTTACGGGGCCCTGGCGCTTCATGGCGATCCGGCGGCCGACCGGGCCTGGTCCCTGATCAAATCCTGGCAGCAGTCCGACGGCAGTTGGCCTCCCACCGCGGGCGCCGCCATCTCCGGATGGGAAACCGCGCTTTGTCTAACTCTGGCGCACATCCGCGGCGAGATGGATGGATCGTTCCTCAAGGGTCTGGCCTATCTTCTGAAAACCGCCGGGACCGAATCGGAAATCTGGCGGCGGGCATTGGCAAAATTCGGACTGATCGACCCCGGTCGCAACCTGAGCCTCAAGGGCTGGCCTTGGAAACAGGGTACGTCGTCCTGGGTGGAGCCCACTGTGCACACGCTGATCGCCCTCAAGAAGGCTTACGCCCAACTGCCTGCCCCGGAGCTGACCGAACGGATTCATTCGGGCGAAGCCCTGCTGCTCGACGTGCGCTGCAAGGACGGAGGCTGGAATTACGGCAGCGCCTGGACCCTGGGCGAGGATCAACGGTCGTATCCGGAGACCACCGCGCTGGCGCTGCTGGGCCTGCAAGGACGCGCGGAAGCGCGCAGCTCGGTGGATTTGATCAAGCGGCGGATCCAGGACACGCCGTCCTCTCTGGCGCGCGCCTGGATTACGATCGCGCTGCGCCTGCACGGAAACCCAGTGCCTGACGTGACGAAATCCTCCAAGGGGACCGGGTCGCCGGACCTGATGGTGGTGGCGCTCGAAGCATTGGGCGCGGCCGAAGGGAACTTCGGTCTGCTCAAAACGGAGGCTGTGGGATGAAGATGCGGCGTCGGGATTTCATTCCCCTGGCAAGCGCGGGACTCATGGCCGGTTACGCCGGATGGGAAGGCTTGCGCTCGCGGCACTATGCTCTTTCCGGGTCTTCGCCGGTCGTGGTTCTGAAAGCCTCTTCCTACTCCGACGATCTGGCGCAGCGCATCCTGCAAGGCGTGCGCGCGTGCGGGCTGAACGTTCGCGGTCAAAAGGTCTTGCTGAAGCCGAACCTGGTCGAGTTCGATCCGAACACCTGTATCAACACGGATGTTTCCGTGGTTGCGGCCGCCTATGAAGTGTTTAAGTCGCTGGGCGCCGCCGAGGTCGTGATCGGTGAAGGCCCAGGTCATCGCCGCGATACTTATTCGCTGGTGGAGATGGCGCGCTATCGAGAGATCTCGAAGTTTGACGACCTGTTCGTGGACCTGAACCGCGACGATGTCAGTTCCGTCCAGAAATTCGCCGACCGCGCCGAAATGTATTTCCCCAACACGGCCTTGCGGGCGGACTTGGTGGTTTCGCTTGCCAAGATGAAAACGCATCACTGGGCCGGCGCGACGCTCTCCATGAAGAACTTTTTTGGCCTGGTGCCGGGATCGGTCTACGGCTGGCCCAAGAACGAACTGCACCACATCGGAATCCCCGAATCCATTGTGGAATTAAATCGCATTTTCCGCCGCAGCTTCGCGATCGTGGATGGCATCGTGGGGATGGAAGGCAACGGGCCGATTCAGGGTACTCCTAAGCCCGTGGGCGTGCTGGTGATGGGCAGCGACCTGCCCGCGGTGGACGCGACGTGCTGCCGCATCATGGGCATCGATCCGGCCAAGGTCGAATACCTGCGCATGGCTGGCGAGGGAAATCTAGGCAATGTCGAAGAACCCCGTATCGAGCAGCGCGGCGAGAAGGTCAGCGAGGTGCGGACGAACTTCGCGCTAATCGAATCTTTCCGCGGCCTGCGTCTATCGTAATCGCTCCAAACCTCGATATCCTGGATGCATGCGCAAACCGGTGATCGCCGGTAACTGGAAGATGTACAAAACGCCGGCTGAGGCGGCCGGTTTTCTGCATGATCTGGCCCTCTTGGTTGCCGATTCGAGCCACGCGGAAATCGTGGTCTGCCCACCCTTCGTAGCCATCGGCGCCGCGGTTGAGGCCGCGCGTGGAACGAATATCGGCATCGGCGGCCAGGACGTCTTCTGGCTCAAGGAAGGCGCCTATACGGGCGAAGTTTCCGCGCCCATGCTGGCGGCGGCCGGATGCAACTGGGTGATCGTCGGCCATAGCGAGCGCCGCCAGTATTTCGGCGAAACCGATGAATCGGTTTTCAAGAAGACTGCGGCCGCGCTCGACGCCGGGCTTACTCCTATCGTCTGCGTCGGGGAGCGCCTCGAGGAGCGCGAAGGGGGGCGGACCGAGCACGTCCTGGCGACGCAGTGCACGGGGGGGATTTGCGGGCTCACTCCGGAGCAGTTCGCGCGGATCGTCGTGGCCTATGAACCGGTGTGGGCCATCGGTACCGGCCGCACGGCCACTCCCGAAATCGCCGCCCAAGCCCACCACTTCCTGCGCGAGCAGATCGGCATTCGCTTCGGCGACGACGCTGCTCAGGCGTGCCGTATTCTTTACGGCGGCAGCGTGAAGCCGGACAACATAAAGAATCTGATGGCGCAGGAAGATCTGGACGGCGCTCTGGTCGGCGGCGCGAGCCTGGATCCTACATCGTTCGCGGCGATCGTTAATTTTTGAAATTGGGTCAGGCATGCCTGACCCCTACTATTTCCCGTCCAGCGGCAGATCGAAGTAGAAGTACTCTTTGCCGGTGGAAGCGTCGCTCAGGCCGTTGACGTACAGCTTCGATCCCGGCTCGTGCTCGGCCTCGAAATAGAAGAACCCGTATGCCTTCTCCCCGTTGGGAATCAGTTTCACGGAAAGCGCCCGGTTCACGATTTCCGGCGTGTTCAGCGGTCCCTTTTTCTGCCTGCGAGGCAGGCGAATCGGCAGGGAAGTAGTGGGGCCGATGGTAGGAGGTTTTTTGACGCCTTGGTAGTAAATCAAGTCCTCCGGCGGATACGCGTCCAGATGGTGATTTTCGGGATCGACGAACTGGACCTTCAGATCCATTCGCAGAGCTTTTCCGGAGCCATTCTCGATGATCACCAGCACGGGAAGAATGCCGTGATCGTACGGGTTCACCTTGCCGAACGCCGATTTGGCCTGCTCCTCGGTGACGTACGGAACGGCCGCGATGGTGATGCCCTCCTGAGTCTGATGGCCGGCATAGGACGACGCCGGTTCCGGCACAAAGCGGGCTTTGTCCTTGTCCGCCGCCATCGCCGCCGGTATACTCAAAAGAACGATTAACGCGACTCGTTTCATCTATTTCCTCTACCAGGTTCTCCAGATCGCGCTCAGCCCGGCGCTGGTCCTGTATCTACTCTATCGAGGTTTGCGCAACCCGCGGTATTTCATCTCGATGGACGAACGATTCGGGTTCCTGCCCCGGTCCTTTAAGCCGACGGGTCCCGGGGCGTTCTGGTTTCACGCCGTTTCGGTGGGCGAAGTACTTTCGGCCGTGGAACTGATCCGGCGCGTCCGGGATATCCAGCCGCACGCTGAGATTTTCGTGTCGGTCAGCACGCTGGCCGGGCGCGAGGTCGCCGATCGCCGTCTAGCTGGGCTCGCGAATGGCGTCTTCTATGCGCCCCTCGACTTCCGGTCTGTTATCAGACGTGTCCTGCGGCGGATTCGCCCGGCGGTGGTGGTCGTGCTCGAGACTGAAATCTGGCCAAATCTGTACCGTGAAGCGAAACGCGCCGGGGCAAGCCTGATGATCGTCAACGGGCGGATATCCGATCGGGCTCTGCCGCGTTACCAGCAGTGGCGCGGGTTTTTCAAACATGTCCTGCGATGGCCCGATGCGATTCTGGTCCAGAGCGAGCAGGATCGCGAGCGGTACTTGATCGCTGGTGCGCCGGAGGAGCGTGTTCGCGTCGCTGGAAATTTGAAGTACGATTTCACCCCGCCCGCGACGGCCGCGGCTTTTGGTGCCGAGCTAGGCACCGAACACATATGGATCGCAGCAAGCACCACCGCACCGGTAGAACCAGGCGATCCCGACGAAGATGACGTCGTGATCGAGGCATTTAAGCGGCTAAGCGTGCGATACCCCCGCTTACTGCTGGTAATCGCTCCAAGGCGCCCGGAGCGTTTCCCGGTGGTCGCTGAGAAGCTTGCGCAGGCGGGCGTTTCGTTTGTGCGGCGATCCGACGGCGGCTTGAAAGCTCCCGCACTGCCGGGTGTGCTCCTGCTCGATTCCATCGGCGAGCTGGCCGGACTCTTCGCACGCGCCACGGTTGTCTTCATGGGCGGAACGCTTCCGAAACGGGGCGGGCACAACATCCTGGAGCCGGCGTACTTTGGCAAACCAGTGGTGATCGGTCCGCACATGGAGAACTTCGCAGAGATCGCTGCTCGCTTTGTCAATTCGGGCGCGGTTGTCCAGATTGACCAGCCCGAGATGTTGGGCGCCGCAATTGGCGATCTGCTTGACAATCCGGCGGGAAGGGCGGATATCGGTTCGTGGGCTCAAGAACTGGTGATGGAACAGCGAGGCGTTGGCGATCGGATGGTCGAGCAGATTCTGGCGGCGGCCGACGAAGGCGTCCCCGATCCGCCGCATACTCTGGAGGCGCGGATCGTACTCGGGGCACTGTCGGCCATCTGGAAGGCGGGCCACGCCACGAACATGGCTCGTGCAAGCTCTCGCAAGCTCGACCGACCCGTGATCAGTATCGGGGCGCTCACCATGGGCGGGGCGGGGAAGACTCCCTTCGTGGCCCATCTGGCGCAGAAACTGGCTGACGCCGGGCAAAATCCCGCGATTCTGACGCGCGGTTACGGCCGCAAGTCGCGCTTGGACGTGATCGTTCCGCGGGGCACGACGGCGCGGGTAGAGCAGACAGGAGACGAGGCGCAAACTTACGTGCGGCAGGCCGCCGCGCATGTGGGGATTGGCTCTGATCGCTACCAAGTGGGGCGCAAGATGGAAAGCGACCTGCATCCGGACGTTTTCCTGCTCGATGACGGATTCCAGCATTTCCGCTTGCAGCGCGATCACGATATCGTGCTGGTCGACGCACTCGACCCCCTGGGCGGAGGCGTGTTCCCTCTGGGACGCCTGCGTGAACCGGTATCCGCGCTGGCACGGGCTACGGCGGTCGTCATCACGCGCGCCGAGAGTCGCCACGTAGGGATCGAGCAGCTGATTCGCCGATACAACCCACGCGCGCCGATTTTCCGAGCCAAAGTTGTCGCCCTAGGTGAGATTCCGGCAGGACCGGTAGCCGCCTTTTGCGGGCTGGGCCAACCGCGGACGTTCTGGCGAACGCTCGAGACCTTGGGCATCCAGGCTGCGCCGCGTTTGGTGTTTCGCGATCACCATCGTTACACTGCGCGCGACCTGGAAGAGATCGGCCGCCACGCGGCTGAGGCCGGCGCGCAAGCACTGGTGACCACCGAAAAAGATATGATGAATCTTCCCGCCGGAGCAGCGCTGCCGCTCAAAGTATACTGCCTGCGCATCGGGATCGAGATCGAAAACGAAGCCGAGCTGCTGCGGTACCTTCTTGTGAAGCAAGCATGAGACGAGCCATATTCGGCGGGACGTTCGACCCCATCCACCGCGCCCACCTGGTAGTGGCGCGCGAGGCCGCGGATGCGTTCTCGCTCGATCAGGTGCTGTTCATTCCGGCCGCGAATCCGCCCCACAAGGAAGCCGGAACGCCCTACGAGCAGCGCTACAAGATGGTGGAGCTGGCGTGCGGCGAAGATCCGCGATTTTCGGCGTCGCGCCTGGAAGAGGATTCGCGCAAGAGTTATTCGATTTACACGATTGAGTTTGTGAAGGGCATGGGCGGCGACGTGTTCTTCGTGATCGGCGCGGATGCCTTCGCCGAAATCCAGACCTGGTTCCGCTGGCAGGATGTGGTTCGCGAAGTGGAATTCATCGTCGTCACGCGGCCGGGACATCAGTATCTAAGCCCGCCGGGGGCGCGTGTTCACCGGCTGGATACAGTCGCTCTGCCGGTGTCATCGTCGGAAATTCGGGCGGCGCTGGCGCGCGGGGAGACGCCCGCCGAGCTGCCGAAAGTGGTGTTGGAATACATACGAGCCAACGGGCTGTATGCTGCTTAGTGATCGCGGTCGGTGACCAGATCGGTGACTGCCGTGAGAGCCTTCCGGTAGGGCGATTCCGGGAAGCTGGAGATAATCTCGCGGGCTTTGCCGGTAAAACTGAGGGCGCGTTCCTGAGCGCGCTCGATCGAGCCATGCCGGTTCAGGATGTGGAGGATCTTGGCGAACGGCACCTGATCGTAGTTGCCGTCGGTGAGCACGGTTTCGACCAGCTTGCGCTCCTCCGGCTCGGCGGTTTCGAGCGCGTAGATCAGGGGCAGCGTGACTTTGCCCTCGCGCAGGTCGTTACCGACCGGCTTGCCGAGGATCTTTTCTCTGGATGTAAAATCCAAAATATCGTCCACCAGCTGAAACGCGATGCCCAGGTTCCAGGCATATTCGGCCAGGCGGTTCTCCATCTCCTCCCCGGCGCTCGCGCAGACGGCGCCCAGGCGCGCGCAGGCCGAGAACAGGCTGGCGGTTTTGCGGTCGATCAGCTCCATGTAATCGGCTTCGGTAACGCCGATCTTGCCGATGCGCTCGAGTTGCAGCAGCTCGCCCTCGACCATCATCTGTGTCAGCGTGATCAGCACGTCCAGGATGGCGAAATTCCGTTCGCGCAGGGCAACGTGGAAAGCCTGCATATAGAGCCAGTCGCCCGCCAGAACCGAGGTGTGGTTGCCCCACACGACGTTGATGGAAGGACGGCCGCGTCGCGTCTTAGCCATGTCGATGACGTCATCGTGGACCAGAGTTGCGGTGTGGATCATCTCCATCACGGCCGCGATGCGCGTCAATCCCGGTGTCGCCGGTCCGAACATCTTGCCGCACAGCAAAACCAGGATGGGACGCAGGCGCTTGCCGCCGCCGGACTGCAGGTACTGGCCGATCGAGGTGAGTGCTTCGACCGAGGCGATAGATTCGAGGCCGATCTCGCGCTCCACCTGATCGAGATCCTTGCGAACCAGGTCGAAAATCTCGATGGCCGTGAGCGTCTGGCCGATTTTGCCGAATGCCATTGGAATGTCTGAGTGTAGCAAAGCAGTCAGTTCCTGCGAGACGTCCTATAAAACCAGTCTCTAGTGGTAAACTACTTTCGTGTCTTTGCCCGTGCGCCCACCGCAGTCTGACAAAGACCGTTTGAATCGCTAAAGGAGCTTCACCTACGATGAACATCTTTGTCGGGAATCTGAGTTTTCAAACCACCCAGGACGAGCTGCACGCAGCGTTCGCACAATACGGGAACGTGGACCGTGTGAATATTGTTACGGATCGCGACACAGGGCAGCCCCGCGGGTTCGCGTTTGTCGAAATGCCCGACCAGCACGAGGCGGAAACCGCGATTCAGCAGCTCAACGGCGCCGAGATGAACGGTCGGGCCTTGAACGTGAACGAAGCGCGTCCCAAGCCGGCGGGCGGGGGATTTGGCGGTGGCGGCGGGCGCGGTGGTCCTCGCGGCGGTGGATTCGGCGGGGGTGGCGGCGGACGGGGTGGAAACCGGGGCGGCGGTGGCGGACGCGGCCGTTACTAGATCTTACAGAGTCGTCGAAAGTTTTCGGCAGTCATTCGAGCGATCTCTTCCGGCGTGACGCCGCGAATCTCCGCCAGTTTTCGCGCGGTCTCAGCGACAAAGGCGGGCTCGTTGCGCTTGCCGCGGTAGGGAACCGGCGCAAGATATGGCGCGTCGGTTTCGATCAGAATCCGGTCGGCAGGCGCCCGGCGGGCGGCCTCCTGAATCTCAGTGGACTTGGGAAACGTCACGATGCCGGCGAAGCTCAGATGGAATCCCAGATCAAGGCACAGCGCGGCTTGATCGGGACCACCGGAAAAGCAGTGCATGATGCCGCCGAGTCCGTAGGGTCTCCAGTAAACTTCGAGCAAAGCGATGGTGTCCTCCCAGGCTTCGCGGGTATGGATGACGATGGGCTTGCGAGCCTCTCCTGCGATCAGCATCTGTTCGAGGAAAGCCGCGCGCTGGACCTCACGCGGGGAGTGGTCGTAGTGATAATCGAGGCCGATCTCGCCCAAGGCGACGACTTTGGGGTGCGTCAGCAGCTCCCGCAGGCGCTTATAGGTGTCCGGAGTTGCCTTGGATGCATCGTGCGGATGGACGCCGATGGTGGCATAGATTGCTTCATGACGATCCGCGAGGCGGATGCCGGGTTCAAGGTCGGGCGGACCGTCGCCGGTGCCGATGACCACCATTCGCTCGACTCCAGCGGCCAGGGCACGGTCGATGACAGCCTCGCGGTCGGAATCAAACTGAGGGTTGTCGAGATGGCAGTGAGAATCTACCAACTTCACTTCAGGCGCGCTCCAATGGGGACGTCTTCGAGGAAGCTGGCCAGCACCGGGTTGCCGCCTTCGAGCGAGGCCGCGACGATCATGCCCTGCGATTCCAGGCCACGTAACTTACGCGGGGCCAGATTGGCAACGATCACAACCTTACGTCCTACTAGAGCTTCCGGCTTGTAGGCTAAAGCAATTCCAGCTACAATTGAGCGCGGCTGGGGCTCACCAATATCAATTGTCAGGTGAAGTAATTTGTCCGCACCTTTGACGGTGTTGGCGGTTTTCACCTCGCCCACCCGCAAGTCGACTTTGACGAAGTCGTCGATGGTGATATGAGAGCTTCCGTCCGCGGCAACAGAGGCCTGCGGAGCCGGTTTGGCTCCCATGAGGGTCTGTTGCCGGACCAATTCGGCGGCTTCGCCTTCCTTCATCTTTTCGATCATCGTTTTTACGTCAGCCCTTGGGAATACTCCACTTGCAGGTTCGATTTCCTGCCCAGAGGCGAGCTTGCCCCAGTCTAAATCCGGGGTCCGGATGGCATCGAGAGGGGTCCGGAAGCCGAGCTGCGCCCAGATCTTCGCGGCGGATTCGGGGATCACGGGATAGACCAGGGCGGTCACGATGCGGAGCGCTTCGGCAGCGGTGTAAAGAGTGTCGGCCAGCTTCGCCGTGTCACCGGATTTGGCGAGAGTCCAGGGGGCCCGCTCGACGATGAACTTGTCGACGGCGCTGATCAGGGTCCAGATGGTTTCGAGGGCTTTGGAGAAGTTCAGCCATTCGTAGGAATCGAGGGCGCTGTCGACGGCGATTTTCGCGGCCTGTGCGATGGCGGGGTCGCCCGGGCCGTTCGGAATCAGACCGTGGTAGTTCTGATGAATCATCGCCAGGGTGCGGGTGGCAAGATTGCCCAGGCCGTTGGCGAGGTCGGAGTTGTAGCGCTGGACCAAGGCGTCGTAACTGAAATTGCCGTCCTGGCCGAAGACCACTTCGCGCAGCAGATAGTATCGCAGGGCGTCCGCGCCGATGGCCTCCTTGATCGGCGTAGCTCGCACCATGTTGCCCTTGGACTTGCTCATCTTGTCGTTCTCGAAGAGCAGCCAGCCGTGGGCGAACAGGCGTTTGGGCAGCGGAAGATTGGCGGCCCATAAAAATGCCGGCCAGTAGACCGCGTGGAAACGCAGGATCTCCTTGCCGATCAGGTGGAGGTCGGCGGGCCAAAGACCTTCCCCGTCGACGGCGGACATGTAGGTAGAAAGCGCGTCGAACCAGACATAGAAGACGTGCGGAGCTTCGTTCGCGACAGGAATTCCCCACTTGATGGTGGTCCGGCTGATGGAAACGTCCTTCAGGCCCTGCTTCACGAAGGCGATGACTTCATTGCGGCGCGATTCGGGGCGAATGAATTCGGGATTGTCTTCGTAGAACTTGAGCAGCCGCTCCTGAAACGCCGAGAGCTTGAAGTAGAAATTCTCTTCGGTGACCGTTTCCGTGGGGCGTCCGCAATCCGGGCAGGGATCGCCGGGCTTGGCGTCGGTAACGTAAAGTTCGCAGGATACGCAATACTGGCCGGTGTACTGGCTCTTGTAGATGTAGCCGCTCTTGACGCAGCGGTCGAACAGGTCTTGTACGACTTTGGCGTGCTTGGGATCGGTGGTGCGCTGGAAACGATCGATCTGGAGGTCGAGAGTCTTCCACTGTTGGCGGAATTCGTTCGAAATGAGATCGGTGAATTTCTGCGGGGATTTGTTAGCTGCCGCGGCGGCGCGTTCGATCTTCTGGCCATGCTCGTCCGTGCCGGTAGTGAGGATGACCGGCTCGAAACCCTGCATGCGCTTCAGACGCTTGATGGCATCGGCCGCGATAGTGGTGTAAGTATGGCCGATGTGGGGAGCGGCGTTGACGTAATAGATCGGCGTCGTTAGGTAGTATTTGCTCATTTAGTTGGATTCAGGATGGGGACAGCCAGCCGATTTCGGGGACATACTGTGGATAGGCGTCATACTCCTTTTTCGAAATCGGTGGGCAGTCCCCTTCGTAGATAACTTTCGTGGGCGGCGGCGAGCACGCGCGGCAGCGGAGTGCCGGTGCGCTGGGCGATCGCCTTGCAATCGTCGAACTCGGGCGCGAAGGCTCCCTGGGCGGAAACTTTACCGCGAATGGGCCCGAAGGCCGTTTCGACTTCCACCATGCTGCGGGTTTCGATGCGGCGCTCGGCGGCGTAGATGCGCAGGCCCAGCGTAGACGTTTCCGCGAAGATGATCTGTGCCAGGCGTTCCTGATCTTCGGGCCTGGCGATGACGCGGAGCAGCGAGCCGGGGCGATTCTTCTTCATCTGCAAGGGCGAAAGTGCGGCGTCGAGGGCTCCGGAATCCATGAGTTTTTCGAGCGCGTAACCCAGGACCTGAGGGCTCGAATCGTCAATATTGGCTTCGATGACGCTGACCAGGGTCGCCTCGGGCACCTCGGTGCGATCGCCGATCAAGACGCGCAGGACGTTGGCGTGCTGCTTGAAGTCGCGATCGCCAGCGCCGTGGCCGATGGAGGAGATCCGCATGGCGGGCAGGGGTCCGAAACTGGAAGCGAGCGTCACGGCCAGAGCAGCGCCGGTTGGCGTGGTCAATTCGACCTCGGGTCCGCGCGAGTAGATCGGTTTTCCGGCGAGCAAGGAAGCGGTAGCGGGCGCGGGGACAGGGAGGAGGCCGTGCTCCGTCTGCACAGTTCCGCTGCCGACATTGATCGCGGACACGTGAACCTCCGAAACATCCAGGAGATCGAGCGCGACACAGGCTCCGACGATATCGGCGATGGAATCGACCGCGCCGACTTCGTGGAAGTGAACTTTTTCGACGGGGATGCCGTGAACCGCGGCTTCGGCCTCGCCCAAACGCAGGAAGACAGCGGAGGCCGCGGCCTGGGCACGCGGGGTGAGAGGCGCTCGATCGATCATTTCCAGGATGTGCGAGAGGTGGCGGTGCTGCGAGGGGGCGCCTTCGGTATGGACGCGGAATTTCGATGCGGTGACGCCTCCGCGAACGGTTTTTTCGACCTCGAACCAAGCGCCGGTATCGAGGCTGTGCAGGGCTGCCTGAAGAGCGTCGGACGGAGCGCCGGCATCGAGCAGAGCGCCGACAGTCATGTCGCCGCTAATTCCTGAAAAGGCGTCGAGGTAGCAGATTTTCATGTGGCTCGCTTCTACTACTGTAACGCCCGACAGTTGCTTTACAGTGTCTCGGCGAGGACCTTCTTGCTTTGTTCCTCGCGGAAGGCACGGAGTTTGTCGCGGAGGGCGGCGTCGCTGGTTGCCAGGATCGCTACGGCCAGCAGCGCGGCGTTGGTAGCTCCGGGTTTGCCGATCGCAAGTGTGCCAACAGGAATGCCGCCGGGCATTTGGACGGTCGAAAGCAGCGAGTCCATCCCTTTGAGGGACGCGCTTTCCATTGGGACGCCAAGCACAGGCAGAATCGTGTGGGCGGCACATACGCCGGCCAAGTGTGCTGCGCCTCCGGCGGCGGCGATGACGACTTTGACGCCGCGGGTCTCCGCTCCTGAAATAAATTCAGCAGTCGCGTGAGGGGTGCGATGCGCGGAGAGGACGCGCTTTTCGTGAGGGACGCCGAACTGGGTGAGCGTATCGCAGCAGTGTTTCATGACGTCCCAGTCGGATTTACTGCCCATGATGACGGTGACCATCTCTATTTTTCCGCGCACAACGCAGCGTTGCGCGATTGTCCTTTCTGATTAATGTGCGCGCAACGCGCTGTGCGCTTCACTATTGTCCTTGAGCCAGAGTGAATCCGGCCTTTCCGTCGTAGTTACGCAGGCTGTTGGTCATGCCGATCGGGAGGCCGAGGCCGACAATGCGATCGAGGAGTGAAACGATCTGCTTGGGCGTGACGCCGGTGCCCAGGAAGCGGCAGCGGAAATCATCGGTGCACAGAGTTTCGGGAGAACCTTCGGGCCAGACTTTGACGCCGCGGTTGGCCATCATTTCAAGCGTGAGTCCGTCGCCGGAGGCTTTGCCGATCACGGCGGCAAGACTCTTCGGCTCGCGCGAAGGCCATTCGACGTAGACATCGACACCGACGAGTTCCGTCTTCGGCGCGGGCTTGGGCTCCGGCAACTTGATCGGAGGACGAGGGGTCGTGGAGTACTCGGCGGCCTTGATGGTTTGCGGCTTTTGGCCAAGACGCGAGACTACGGCCTGCGCGAATTCCTTGGTGCCGACCTTCTGTTTGCTGAGGCCTTCCTGGAAGATGTCGTAGGTGTGAATGCCGTCTTCGAGAGTGCGGAGCCAGGCGTTGTGGATGCGCTCACCGACTTCGGGTTGCCCGATGTGAACCAGCATCAGCAGAGCGCCGTGCAACAGGCCCGAAGGGTTCGCGAGGTTCTGTCCAGCGCGGCGGGGGGCGGAGCCGTGGATGGCCTCGAACATGGCTGCATGTGCGCCGATGTTGGAAGATCCCGCGAGGCCGACGGAACCGGCGATCTGGGCGGCCACGTCGGAAAGCACATCGCCATAGAGGTTCGGCATGACGATCACGTCGAAGGCCTCGGGCGTATCGGCGAGTTTGGCTGCGCCGATGTCGACGATCCAGTGTTCCTTTTCGAGGCTGGGATATTCCGCGGAGATCTCGTCGTAGATCTTGTGGAAACTGCCGTCGGTCATCTTCAGGATGTTGTCCTTGGTGAAGCAGGTGACCTTTTTGCGCTTGTACTGCATGGCGTACTCGAAGGCGTAGCGGACGATCTTTTCGCTGCCGGGGCGGGAGATGACCTTTAGAGCGATGATCTCGTCGGGGGTAGCTTGGTATTCGATACCTGCATATAGATCCTCTTCGTTCTCGCGGACGATGACCACATCCATGCCGGGGTGCTTGGTGCGGACGAAGGGATGGTAGGACACGCAGGGCCGGATGTTGGCGTAAAGGCCGAGCATCTTGCGGGTGGTGACGTTGAGGCTCTTGTATCCGCCGCCTTGGGGCGTGGTGATGGGGGCTTTCAGGAACACCTTGGTGCGGCGCAGCGAATCCCAGGAACTGGGTGCGATGCCGGAGGTGTTGCCGGTGAGGTATACCTTTTCGCCGACCTCGATGGTGTCTATTTCAAGCGCTGCGCCGGCCTCCTTGAGGATGTGCAACGTGGCGGCCATGATTTCGGGGCCGATGCCGTCACCGTGCGCGACGGTGATAGGTACTGGAGTGGGCATGTTTAAAGGGTGAACTTTCTACGATAGCAGACCAGGTCCAGGCGGGACAGTTTTGACGGGTTTCGGCCGATAATGCGGCTATATGGCGTCACCGATTCTGAAAGTCAGCGTGCTGGTATCGGGTGCGGTGCTGCTGGATGGCGAGCCTACGTCGCTGGAAGAGCTTGGGGCGAGACTGGACCGCCTGAAAGCAGATCAGCCGGTGGTTTGGTATTACCGCGAGGCGGCTGGTGGGGAGCCGCCGCCCGAGGCGATGCAGGTGATGAAACTCGTCGTCGACAAGCGGCTCCCGATCAGCCTGTGCAGCAAGCCGGATTTCTCGGATTACGTCGATCGCAAGGGTGTATCGCACCCGCGCTATACGAACTGGGATGGAGTGGTCGCGAAGGTCCGGGAAATGACGGCGGGAGGGCGGTACGTCGGCATCGTCCGGCCGGATCGCTCGTATTTGCTGATGGCGCCGCCGCCGAAAGATTCGATGCCGCCGCAGATGATCCAGATGATGGAGAAGCTGGTCCCACCGCAGCCGCCGCGTTGTATCAGTGCGATCGCGGACACGTATTTTTCCTGGAGGGCAGGCGGTGGCGTGCCAACGCTGGCGGAAACGGCGCAAGCTCTCCCGTTTTTCGGAATGTTGCTGGGGCTGGCGTGCATCGGCCACTCGGTGTGCGTGTTTACGGGAACGGATGACTCCATGTCTGCCGGTTGCAGAGGGACCGACTTGCTGATCGTGGATGAGGCTCAATTACCGGCGCTTTCCGCGGATTGGAAGGAAGTCGCAGCCCCGGTAATGCGTAACCCGAACATCGTAGCTCACGAGCGGGCGTCATTCAAATTGAAGGCAATTTGAGATAGACTCGGGGGCTATGCGGACCTTGTCGTTCCTGTTTCTGGCGGTTGTCGCGTGTGCGCAGCCGCGGACGTACCCTCTGGGCCCGGGGCCGTGGACGTACACCACCTACGAGAAAAACCAGAAGATTCGGGTGTCGGTGGTGACGAAGGGGCTCTCGCATCCGTGGAGCCTGGCGTTCCTGCCTAATGGAGACGTACTGATCACGGAACGGCCCGGGCGGGTGCGGCTGATGCACAATGGCGTCCTTGCGCCGGAGCCCGTGGCGGATCTTTCGAAGCTGTCGGTGGATGTGCTGTTCGATGTCGCGCTGCATCCGGATTTCGCGAAGAACGGGTTCGTGTATCTGACCTACATCAAGAAGGGCAAGGCTCCCGATGGCAAGAACGGCTATTGGGCGACGACGGCGCTGGCGCGGGGGAAATTCGATGACAAGTCGCTCACCGGCGTTCAGGACGTTTTCGTGGCGGATGCGTGGCAACCGCTGAATGGCGGCGACGGGTCGCGGGTGGTGTTCGGACCGGACGGCAAGATGTACTTGAGCTCGTCGCACCGGAGGAATCCGGACGCGCCGCAGGATTTAAATTCGGACGTCGGGAAGATTTTGCGCCTGAATGATGACGGCACGATTCCCAAGGACAATCCATTCGTGGGGAAGCCGGGCGCGAAGCCGGAGATTTATTCCTGGGGTCATCGGACCGTGCTGGGGTTGACGTTCAAGCCGGGGACCAATGAGCTGTGGGAGACGGAGAACGGTCCGCAGGGCGGCGACGAGGTGAACGTGATCAAGGCGGGCAAGAATTACGGATGGCCACTGGTGACTTATGGCCGGGACTACGACGGCAAACGGCTTCCAGGGCCGTCGCGGGACGGGTTCGAGCCGCCGGAGCTGTTCTGGGTACCGTCGGTGACCGCGTCCGGGATTTTGTTCTATAGCGGTGACAAGATCCCGGCGTGGAAAGGAAACCTGTTTCTCGGGTCGATGACGGTAGGGCGGCTGCCGGGGACGGGGAATTTGCAGAGGATCGTATTCAACGAAAACGGCGAGCAGCGGAGGGAATCGCTGCTGACGGATTTGCATCAGCGCATTCGGGATGTGCGGCAGGGGCCGGACGGACTGCTGTACTTGCTGACTGACGAGAACGACGGCGCGGTGTTGAAGATCGAGCCGGCGCAGTAATCCCCGAGCCGGGCGGAAGCCTGGCTGCAGCCTTGAAAGGCTGACCCCACCCCGAAACAATTTAACATCCCTTCTCTTAGTGACTTAGCGTGCTGCGACACGTGCGCGCCCGAAGTGTGCGGATAGACTTCGATCGTGAGCAAACTGAGCGAAAGCAAAAAAAAAAGACTCAGGCCGCGGTAGTAGACAAGCTGCTGAAAAACGTGGAGAAGAAGTTGGCAGGCAAGGACGTAAAGGCGACCTTGGGGGATTACATCAAGCTGGTGCAACTGCAGGCGGAACTGGAAGACGAGGAGCCGAGGGACATCACGGTGACCTGGGTGGAACCGAAGTCCGAGGAATAGAGTACAGGCCGCTACCTTCGCAGAAGCAGTTTCACGAATCGGGCGCGCGATTTAAGGGGTTTTCGGGACCGATCGGGTCGGGCAAGAGCCAGGCGCTGTGCCAGGAAGCGATCAAGTTGAGTTACTTGAATCCTGGACGGACGGGACTGATCGGGGCTCCGACGTATCCGATGCTGCGGGACGCGACGGTGGCAGCGCTGCTGGAGGCGCTGGCGAAGAACAGGATTCCGCACGAGGTGAATCGCGCGGAGAACTATCTGGTGATGGGGGAAACGAGATCGAGGATCTTGTTCAGGGCGGTGGAGGAGTTCGAACGGCTGCGCGGGAGCAACCTGGCGTGGTTCGGACTGGACGAGCTGACGTATACGTCGCAAGAGGCCTGGCTGCGATTGGAAGGGCGGCTAAGAGATCCAAAGGCGTCCAGACTGTGCGGGTTCGCGGTATGGACGCCAAAGGGCTACGACTGGGTCTACGAGCGGTTCGTAGCGGAGCGCGTGGAAGGCTACGAGCTGGTGACGGCGAAGGCGTTCGAGAACCGGCATCTGCTGGAGCGGGTTCCGGATTACTACGAGCGGCTCAAGAGCAGTTACGACGCGCGGTTCTATCAGCAAGAGGTGCTCGGAGAGTATCTGCACTTGCATGCGGGCCGGGTGTATTACGGCTTCGAGCGGGAACGAAACGTAAGCGAGGTTAACGTGGACGGGAAGCGGGCGCTGTTGTGGGCGCTGGACTTCAACGTGGATCCGATGTGCTCGGTTGTGGCGCAGGTGGGAGGAGAGGGCGTGGCGGTGCTGGACGAGATCGTACTGAGCAGGGCGACGACGCAGCAGGCGTGCGAGGAGTTTCAGAACCGTTTCCCGGAACATTGCGGGGGTTTGAAGGTTTATGCGGACGCGTCGGGAGCGCACATGCAGACGACGGGTAATTCGGACCTGGGCGTTCTGAAGAAGTTCTTTCGCAGTGGGGAGTACGGGGTGGTGGACTTCAAAGTTCCGAGGTCGAACCCGGCGGTGCGGGATCGCGTGCAGACGGTGAACGCAGCGCTGAAGCCCGCGGAAGGCGCGGGGAGGCTTTTAATCGACGGCCGCTGTAAAGAACTGATCAAGGATCTGGAGCAAGTGGCGTACAAGGAGAACACCCAGGTGATCGACAAGGACAGAGATCCGAGGAGGACGCACTTGTCGGATGCACTGGGTTATCTGGTGTGGCAGGAGCTGCGGATGGGGGAGAGAGTCGGGGAGAGAGGGACGAGGCTGATCTGATGGCGTTCGACATTGATCAAGAGCATCCGGAGTATGTGGCGAAGAAGGCCGCGTGGAGACGATACCGCGATCTGTATGCGGGCGGCGAACAGTTCCGGATCAACGCGGCGGAATACCTGATTCCCCGGCAGAGGGAGCCTGGGGAGGTTTACGCGGAGCGGTTGAGCCGGATCTTCTACGAGAACTACGTGGGATCGATCGTGGACTGGTATGCGGCGACCCTGTTCCGGCGGGAGCCGGTGATCATCTTCGAGGGGAACGACACCGCGTCGAAGACATTCTTCGCGACGCTCATTGAGGACTCGGACCGGAGAGGAACGTCGCTGACGGATTTCTTCAGACGGCAGTTCACCGAGAGCCTGGTCACGGGGACGAGCTACGTGCTGGTGGACTTTCCACGGCTGAGTCCGACGGCGCGGCCGGGTACGCGGGCGGAAGAAGATGCGAGCGGAGCGTCGCGGGCCTACCTGGTGGAATACGCCGCGGATGACGTCATCAACTGGAACCTGGACGAGTACGGGAACTTCGAGTGGGTGGTGATCCGCACGAAACAGATCAAGAAAGACCGCGTGGAGGATCCGGAGTGGCGGCGGGAGACCACGTGGGCCTATTACGACAAGCAGACCTATCGGATCTACGTTGAGAGCGAGGGTGAAGCCAGACTGACGGATCAAGGGCGGCACGGGCTCGCCAAGCGGGGACAAACGCCGCTGTTTGCGCTGCGGATTCCGGAGGGGCTGTGGATGCTCAACCGGGCGGGCTCGCTGCAACTGGAGCACTTCAACAAATCGAATGCGTTGAGCTGGGCGCTGACGATGGGACTGTTCGCGATGCCGGTGGTGTATTCGGATCGCGAGTGGAGCCAGATGGTGGGCGAGAGCTATTACATCCAGCTTGGACCGCAGGACCGGTTCGGATGGACGGAGCCGGAAGGAAAGGTCTACCAGATCGCGGCGGACAATCTGGTGCGGCTGCGGGAAGAGATTTACCGAGTTTGCTACCTGAGCCAGGCCGGCGTCGAGGAGAGCGGCTCGGCGCACAGCCAGAGCGCGCTCAGCAAGCAGATGGACTTTTCCATCACGCAAGAGGTGCTGCGCGGATACGGAGACGCGATCAAGGAGCAGATCCGGCGGGTGCTGCGGGCAACAGCGGCAGCTCGCGAAGACGGGCTGGATGTGAGCGTCACGGGACTGGACGAGTTCGACATCGCGGACTTCGGGACGGAGCTGGGGGACGCCAAGCAGCTGCTCACGCTGGGGGTGACGTCGCCGACGCTGACGAAAGAAGTCTTCAAAAAGCTGGCACTGAAGTATCTGTGCGACTCGCGGCAGGACGTGAAGGATCGGATCGCGCAAGAGATCGAAGATCTTTGAAAAAAGCGAGGGGGCGTAAGAGATGGCAGAGGAGATGGACATTCGGGCGGTGCTGGAGGAGCTGGCGGAGGAACGCCGGCGGCGGGAAGGGCTGGAGAAGCGAGTAGAAGAAGCGGAGAGGGGATCGGCGATCCGGGCGGAGCTGCAGAAGCTGGGAGTGGCGAAGCTCGATCTGGCGTACAAGGCGGTGAAAGACGACGTTCCGCGAGACAACGGAGAGATGAAAGCGTATCTGGAGAAATTCGTGGGAGAGAATCCGGAGCTGCTGCCGGCGCGAGTTGCGGGGGGATCGGGAGCGAGCGCGGGATCGCGCGGCAGCGGCGCAGGGGCGGTAGCGGTGGATATCGACAGGATCCGGCCTGGGATGAGTGCGGAAGAGATGGACAGGGTAAGGCAGGAAATCGCGCGGGTGGCGTCGCAAACGCTACGCGGGCTTTGAGGAAAAGGGAGAACACATGGCAGCAATTACATCGAGTAACGTAGCGAACGCGATTGTGAAGCTGGTGGCGGCGGATGCGCTACCCGCGCTGATGGGGAACCTTGTCATGGGCAACCTGGTCAATCGCGATTATGAACCGGCGCTGGCACAGGCGGGAGATACGATCAACGTGCCGATTCCGCCCGCGTTGACGGCGAACAACCTGACGGAAGGCAGCACGGTGACGACGCAGAATCCGAGTCTGGACAACGCGCAAATCGTACTGAACACGCACGCGGAGGCGACCTTCCTGATTCCAGACGTGACCAAGATTCTGGCGGTTCCGGATCTGCTGAAGCTGTACATGCAGCCGGCCGTGGTGGCGCTGGCGGAGAAGATCGAAACCGACATGATGAATCTGTACGCCTCCTTCACCGCGAACACGGCGGTAGGGACCGGCGGAACGGCGATCACCGAGGCGGTCGTGGACTCGGCGGAAACAACACTGTTTGCGGCCAAGGTTCCGGCCAACGCCGCCAAGTTTCTGGTGGTGGATCCGGCGACCTATTCGACGCTGCGGCAAATTCCGCGATTCAGCGAGTTCAATTCGGTGGGTGAGGCCGGGTTACACGCGCTGGTGGACGGAGCGGTCGGAAAGATGAAGGACTTTTACATCTTCCGGTCGCAGTTCGTATCGAAAACGGGGACGAGTCCAGTGACGACTCACAACCTGGCGTTTGCACGGGACGCGATGGGCCTGGTGGTGCGCCGGCTGCCGCGCCCGCTGCCGGGGACGGGGGCGATCGCAGAGTATGCGGAGCTGGGCAATTTCGGGATGAGGGTGACCATGAGTTACCAGCCGAATACTCTGGCGCAGCAGTTTACGGTGGATGTGTTGTATGGCGCGGGGATCCTGAGAAACGCGTTCGGCGTGCAGGTGAACAGCTAGGGAGACGGCCGGCCCGAAAGCCGGCCCCACCTACCGAAAGCGACCTATGGATTTGCTCTCGTACTACGAAAAGATCCGCACGATCGAGGCGGTGATCGAAGCGGTATTCGCGGTGGTAACCAGCCGCGCCACGCCGGACGGAGGCCGGGCCGGAGTGAAGACAGAACTGCCGCGCGCCGTAGCGGCCCGGTTGATCGCGGACGGGAAGGCCGACCTGGCGAGTCCGGAGGAGACGGCGCAATTCAGGGCGGAGGCAAAGAAGAAATGGAAAGAGGCGCAGCTGAATGTTGCTGACAGACGGTAGCCCGAACACCACCGAGGACCTGCGCGTGTATGAATCAGCCATTCTTGGGCTGGCGAACACAGAGACGATCGACTTGGGCGTGAAGCTGGATCTGGCGACCGAGGAAATCGCGGAAGACGTGCTGGACTTTCTACTGGACCATGCGGGCACGAGTTTGCAAGTATTTTCGCCTTTTCAGAGCGGCACGCCCGCGGCGCAGCGCAGAAAGACGGGCGTCTCGGATGTGGTGGTCAGCCGTCAGCTAAAGCGCTGGCATGCGGTACACACGCTGGAGGTGGTTTACAGGGACGCGTTCAACAACCAGCTCAACGATCGCTATCAAGCGAAGTTTCTGGAGTACCAGACCCTGTCGAGGGACGCCCGGGAGCGCTACTTTCGCTTCGGTGTGGGCCTGGCGCTGATTCCGATTCCGCGGGCGAACACGCCGTCGTTCAGTGCAGTGGCGGGGATGATTCCGGAAACCACTTATTATGCGCAGGCGTCGTGGGTCGGAGCATCCGGGCAAGAGGGCGACCCGAGCGAGCTGACCGCTTACAACGCGCCGGCCGGAAGCCTGCCGGTGGTGCAGATGGCAAATGCTCCGGCGGCAGCCACGGGATTCAACGTGTATCTGGGGCTGACGCCCGATGGGCTCGCTTTGCAGAATCCGACGCCGATTGCAGTGGGCCAGAGTTTCACGTTGGCGAGCACGGGTTTGGCGGCGGGTGCAGCGCCGGGAGACGGGCAAGCCGCCGACACCTACATCAGCGGCGGCTGGATGTTGCGGAGGGGCTAAAGCGATGGCAAAGGCGGGAAGCGTCGCAACGCGGAAGATGGTGGATTTCCTGACGGCGACGGAGACGGGTCTGGGTCCTGCGGTGGCGGGGATCGCGGAAGAGACCGCGGTGGAGCTCGCGCCCATTCCTCCGACCCACGTGGTGAACCAAAACGTCTCTTTCGAGCTGAGCGAGCGAGCGCAGGTGGTGAAATATCCGGCCGTATATGTATACACGGACCGCGTCCGGAACCTGCTGACGGAAAAATTTCGAACCTTTTCGGGCAAGGTGCGAACGGTAGCCGAGGTACGGGTCTCGCAGGATCGGATCGAAGGCGTGGAGGAGCAATTGCGGCTCTACGTGGAAGCGGTCACGCAGGTGCTGGACGTGAATCGAGGGAGTTGGGGAGAAGGAGCGTTTTTCACGGGCGGCTACGAAGTGAGCATCGATCCGGTGCGGCATGGCGGGAGGAATTTTCTGCAAATCGCGAAAGTGGAATTTGAAGTAGATTTTTCACTGTAAGCCGCAAATGGACGCAAATAAACGCAAATGAGTTGCTACATATCAATCGCTTGAATCACGCACAACGCTGGAATACGCTGTGCGTTCCACAAGGGCAATCGGGCACAAATAAGCGCAAATGAGTCGCTACATGTCAATCGCTTGAATCACGCACAACGCTGGAATACGCTGTGCGTTCCACAAGGGCAAACGGGCACAAAGAAACGCAAACATGAGTTGCTACATATCATCGAACAACAACAGAGTCTACGTGGCGCTGGAGTCGAGCTACGGCCAGGCGGCCGGGATCACGGGGGCAAACCGGATCCCGATCGTAAAACTGACGGCGCGGCAGGTTCCGGAACAAACCAGCCGCCGGGACAAGACGGGAAGCCGGACGTTCGCGGGATTGCCGAACAGGATCCGCAGACGGACGAGTTTCCAACTGAACACGTTCATGACGCAATGGACGGATCAGGCGTCGCCGCCCACCCACGGGCCGCTGTTTCAGGCGGCGATGGGAGGCTCGCCGGTCATCTTCGGGGGAGGAACGGTGGCGGTGCTGATCGCGCAGACGCAGATTCAGTTCGCAGCCGCGCATGGGCTGAGCCCGGGACAGGGGATTACGTCGGGCGGCGAGATCCGATTCGTGACGGGGGTGCAGGACAGCACGACAGTGTTCATCAACACGGCGTTTTCTATCGCGCCGGTGGCGGGCGGAGCTATCGGAGCGACAGTAACGTTCGGACTGGCGACCGACCTGGGGAGCGCGACGATCTACGACTACTGGGATCCGAGCACGGTGGTGCAACGAATCCTGAACGGGGCGGCGATGGACGGCATGAAAGTTACCGTGAACGGGGACTTTCACGAATTCGAGTTCTCGGGACCGTCGCAGGACCTGCTGGACAGTGCGAGCTTCGTGAGCGGCGAAGCGGGACTGGGAAACTATCCAGCGGAACCGGTCTCCGCGGATTTCGACTACACGATCGTTCCCGGTCATCTAGGGCAAGTGTGGCTGGGCGCGCCGGAAAGCAAGTTCCTGACGCTAACGGCGGCGCAATTGACGATGACCAACGGCATCGCACAACGATTGCAGGAGTTCGGAAGCGATTTTGCGAGGTGCATCACGGCGGGCGAGCGTACGGTGCGGCTGGACTTCCGCATTTTCGAGCAGGATGACGAACAGACGAAGGGTTTGTATCAGGCGGCGCGGCAGAGGTCGCCCGTCGGGGTGATGTTGCAGTTGGGAGAGCAGGCGGGGCAGTTGTTCGGGGCGTATATGCCGGCCATGGTTCCGGAAGTGCCGCAATTCGACGATAGCGAGACACGGTTGCAGTGGTCGTTTCAAAACGATCGAGCGCAGGGGACGGTGGATGACGAACTGTACATCGCTTTCGGGTAGCACGGGGTACGAGAGCTCGGTTTGGTTCGACGCGGAAACGGCTGCGGGGGTGAAGTTCCGGGTGGCGCGGATCTCGGTAGCCAGGAGGATCGAATTAGCGCGGCGGATTCGGGAAATCGGGCGGAACGTCGAGTTTCTGGAAGCGGGGCAGGATCCACGCGAGAAACTTGAGGCGGCCGTGCTGGCGGCCGAGATCGACCGAGTTTATCTCCAGTGGGGGCTGGAGGAGATGCAAGGGCTTTCCATCGACGGGGAAGCGGCGACCCCGGCTGCGCTGATCGACAAGGGTCCGCTGGAGCTGGCTAAGGAGATCCTGGCTCGGATCAAGCGGGAGTGCGGGCTGAGCGAAGACCAACGAAAAAACTAATTGTCGCATTCCATTTTCTGCGCAGTGACGGGTCCCGGTGGGAATGCGACGCGTGCCGGAAGCAGGGCTTGGAAGTGCGGAGACGGTGCGGGTTTCTGCCGGAGGAACGGAGGGGCGCCAAGCGAATCGTGTGGGCGCGCGGACCGGCGTCGACGGAGGAATGCCCGAAATCCCTGGTGACGGCGGGCAGCATCGAGCTGCTGGAAACGTTCTTTGCCGCGAAGACCTGGGGGTGGAAAGATCCAACCGCGCGAGAGGCGGACGCATTCCTGGCTTTGGAACAAGAGCTGCGGACGGAGGGACTAGATGGCAAGTGATCCGGGAACGGTGGGGAATGTACTGGCAGGGGCGACGGCGGGCACGATTGGCCTGAGCGAAGAGATCGCGCAACTGGCGGATCAGCTGCAGCAGTTGCAGACGGCGAGCCAAGCGGCGACTGAATCGCTTCGGGCGAGTTCGCGAGAGACGACGGGTGGGAGTTCCGCGAGTGGATCGATAGGCAGCACATTACTGGACGTGTTCGCCGGAGGGCTGGGTCTGAGTCCGCTGATTTCGGGGCTGGCGAGCTTGTTTGGGGGCGGCGGGGGCAACTCGACCTCCGGTTCGACGACGCTTCCATTGACGCGGTTCGCGCTGCCGCCGTCCATTCAAGCTCAAGGGGGAGTGAGCGAGAGCGGAGGGCCGCCTTTCGCGGTGGACAATCCGCAAGGTGGACTTCCGAGAGCTGCACCCGTACAGGCGCCAGCGCAAATCACGGTGCAGGTGCAGGCGATGGACAGCCAGTCATTCCTGGATCACAGCGCCGATATCGCCATGGCTGTTCGGCAGGCGATGCTTGAATCGAGCGTGCTGAACGATGTGGTTCGGGAGGCCTAGATGGCGAATTTTCCGGCACTGAAGACAGGCGCAATCGCACAGTATCCGCTGGACCGGACGAGGCGGTTTTCGACGCAGGTACTCCGGTTTCTAGACGGAAGCGAGCAGCGATTCGCGGGTTTCGGCGCGCCCCTGAAGCGATGGCTGATCCGGCTGGAATTACTGGATGAGGCGGAGTTGGCGAGCCTAGAAGAATTTTTCGTAGAACAAAGCGGGCGGGCAGGGACGTTTGCCTTTACCGATCCGTGGGATGGAACCGTGCATGCGAGCTGCAGTTTCGAAGGCGACACGATGACCGCGAACTATCGTGGTCCGGGGGACGGAGCGGCGTCGGTAGGGGTGAAAGAGAATCGCTGAGATGCTGATATTTCCTCAACTTGCGACGGGAGCATCGGCGCTGTATCCGGTGACGCGGATGAGCCTGACGCGCACTGTGTCGAACGTGCTGGGCGATGGAAGCACTGTGGTTTTTGCGGATCCGGACGCCGGGTCAAAGGAGTGGGAGCTTCGGACCGCGGAGATGACGCTGAATGAATGGACGGCGATCGATACGCTATTCCAGGCAGTGACAGGAAGGTTCGGAACATTTACATTCTTGGATCCGATGGGAAACCTGCTGCTTCGCAGTGAGGAATTCGGGGACCCGGCATGGAACAACAGCCCCCTAATGGAGCTGACACCAGGCGTTAGCGATCCCTTGGGAACGACGAGGGCAACGCAGGCGGTCAACGCGGCGTCAGTTGCAGGCGCGATCGCGCAGACTCTAGCGGTCCCGGGAAACTTCCGGTATGCGCTGAGCGTGTGGGCGAAGACGACGGGCGTGTCGAGTGTCACTCTGTCGGCCGCGACCTCGGGAGGATCGGCTACCCGCAACTTTTCCTTGACGGGTCAGTGGGTGCGGTATTCGCTGGACGTAGACCTCAGACTGAATACCGAAAGCATCGTGTTCGGAGTGGAACTGGATGTGGGCGCAATCGTGGACCTGTTCGGGATGCAGGTTGAGGCCCAGCCGGGCACATCGAACTACAAGAAGACCGGAAGCAGCGGGGGCGTGTATGCGCAAGCCCAGTTTGCCGAGGACGCTCTGATGGCGACGGCGAAGGGCACAGACCGATTCGATTCCGTCATCAGGATTGTAACGAGCTGAGGCCAGATGCCGACCATAGATCAACTTAAGGAAGAACAAGCGCCGCCGACCCCGCTGTTCCTATTCGAATGCACCTTGCAAAACGGTTCGGTAGAGCGCTGGGGAACGCATGCAGCGACGTTCGGCGGAAACAACTACGACGCCCGGCTGCTGAAACACAACTTATTCGAACTGGCAGCGGCTCCGGAAGACACCAAGATCAGCGTGACTCTGGCGAACGCCGACTCGCGTTTTTCGGAGATTGAGCGGGAGACGGGGTTTCGTGGAGCGCAGGTCACCGTACAATTCCTGTTCTACGATTTGACCGCGCAACAGGCGGCGTCGGAAGCCCGGACGGTGTTTCGCGGAATTGCGAATGCAGCGGAAGAGACCACGGAAGCGGCACTACGAGTCACCTTCACAAACCGGTTGAATCTGCAACGCATCGTGCTGCCGGAAGTACGGATCCAGCGGCGATGCCCGTGGGTATTTCCAGCTACTTCCGATCAACGGCTGGAGGCGTTGAGCGGCGGAGCGAAGGGAAAATATTCAGCGCTGTATCGCTGCGGATACTCGCCCGACCAGACCGGCGGGGCGGGCGCGCTGGACACGTTGAACGGAGGACAACCGTTCACAACCTGCGACTATACGCGCACAGCATGCACGGCGCGGGGGATGTTCGATATCGGGCGATTCGGCGGATTGGAGTTCGTGCCGGCGCAGATCGAAGTGCGAAGCTTCGGAGAGGCGGGGTCACACCTTTCTCCGATCGTGGCGAGCGAAGCCCGGTATAACGACTTCGTGCCGCTGGTATACGGCACCGCGTGGTATCAGCCGCCGGTGGTCTTCGCCAGGAACGACGGCAATCTTACGCATCTGGAAGTGCTGTTGGGGATGGGTGAGATTGCCGAGGTCCTGAAAGTGGTTGTGAACGACGTGGAAGTTCCCGAGGCTGTGAACGGCGTGGACATGACCGGGACAGGCTGGTACACGCTGATCACAAGCGGCACGCGATCCGGATCGGCCAATCCGGATTTTCCGGGTGGCGATCCATACGGCAGTATGGCGATGGCGAGCGTGGTGGTGCCGAACCCGATCAGCAGCGGTCAATCGCTGCCTAGAGTACAAGTGCTGCTGGCAGGACTGAAACTGGAACGATTCGACTCAAGCGGCGCGTCTCTCGGCGAAGCATTCACGAATAATCCGGCGTGGGTGCTGCTGGACGTTCTGCGCCGAAGCGGCTGGCTCACGTCGGACGTCGATCTGGTGAGTTTTGCCGCGGCGGCATCGTACTGTGAAGAAGCGATCCAGGCCACGGACCTGTATGGCAACGCAGTCCTGGTCCCGCGATTCGAGTGCAACCTGGTGGTCAACCGGCGCTGGAGCGCGGCGGAAGTCGCGCGGGGTATCCGGAATGGATCGTCCTTGCTGCTGGCGTACGGAATCGGCGGCCTTCTGACGCTGCGCGTCGAAAACACACTGGCGTTGCAGCAGCCCAGCAAACCGGATGGAAGCAATAGCACGGAGGTGTTGAACAGCGGCTGGCCGGCGTATGAATTCAGCGACGGGTCGGCTGCATTCTCGGGCATTTTGCGCAAGCCAAGCGGCGACCCGGCTATTCGCCTATATGCAGCAAGCGGTTCCGACACGCCGAATCGTCTCACCGTGGAGTTTCAGGACGAGTTCAACGAATATCAGCAAGACAGCCTGTCTCTGGTGGATGTGGACGATGCGTTACTGACGCAGCGGGAGGTCACGGCGACGTTTCCGGGGCTAGGCCTGCCGAACTTCGACCAGGCGACGCGAATGCTGGACCTGCAACTGGCGAAGTCGACGGTGGGGAGCACGCTGGTCGAGTTTGAGACGACCGTTCGCGGCGCGGGGCTCACGCCGGGCGATCTGATCACGGTCACGTATCTCAAGGAAGGGCTGCAAAGACAACCGTTCCGGATCCTCCGGCTGGCGCCGGGCGTCAACTATCAAACTGTCCTGATCACGGCGCAATGGCATGACGACAGTTGGTACACGTCAGGGGGCGCCGGCGCGGCAGGCGGGCGCAGAGCAGGCGCGGGGGAAACGGGGCTGCCTCGGCCTCTGGTGGGAAGCGTACTGGATGGGAACGGGATCGAACAATTCGGCATTACAGAAACGGTGATTCCGCTTTCCGATGGGGGCTTTCAAGTGAAGCTGAATTCAGCCTTCACGGTGCCCAGCGCGCTGACTCCGTCACTCGCGAACATTCCTCTGGTGAACCTGACCCCGACGATCGCGACCACCGGAGGAACGCTCGCGGGCGGGCAGACGCTGTATTACGCGGTGAGCGCTACGGATTCGAACGGCGCTGAGACGGGTTTGTCGTTCGCCGTGCGGGCGAAGATTCCCGCGGGGACCAACACGAATGCCGTCAGCCTGACGGGGTTGAGCTTTTCGCCGGGGAACACCGCGGGATTCTCGGTATACCGCGGACCTAATCCCCTTGAGATCCTTCGGATCGCCCACGGCCAGGCGGTGGCAACCTCGTTTGCGGACGACGGAGATACGGCCGAACTGGTGGGTCCGCCGGATGGCAATTACAATCACGCGAACTTCTACTGGAGGCTGGAGTTGCAGCCCGAAGAGAACGTGGAGATTCACACGGGGACCACTATCGGCAAAAGCGGACTGGGAATGTTGGCGGACAACTTCAAAAGCGCGATCGTCCGGATCATGCGCGGAACGGGGGCGACCCAAGAGCGAGTTGTCGTTACAAATACGGACAGCACCTTGACGATCAGCCCGCCCTGGCAAGTGGAGCCGGATTCCACGAGCTATTTCGTAGTGGCGAATGCCACGTGGAACTTCGGTGGCGTGAGCATATCGAGTCCGGCGGAGTTTGAGGTTCCCAACACGCCGGGCGCCACCGTGCAAATATCGGGACGGTCGGCGAACTCGCTCGATCAGGAGAGCCCGTACGAACTGAATCCCCTGACGCGCTGGCAGATTGGCGGGAGTGCAGGCGGGGTGGACACCGACACACCGCCGCAGCCAACGTTCGCATTAAACCTGACGGGGCAGGGAACGGTGCAACTGGCGGGGATCACGTTTACGACGCTCGTTAACACGCAGACGATCGAGGCGGGGACGCTAGGTCTCTTCTTCTGGGACGAGATCAACAGCCCGACGACGTTCTCGCTTTCCAGCGGGATTTCGGCGACCGATACGACGATCACTTTGAACGCGGCGGGCTCCGCAGGAATCGGGGATTTCGTCCAGATCGAGGGAGAGATCCTGGAAGTGAGCGCCGTGGCCAGCGGAGGGACCCAGTACCAGGTCATCAGGGGTTCGTTTGAAAGTACGGCTGCGGCGCACGCCGCGGCGACGCTGGTATATCACTTGCGACGTGTGATCGTGATGGTGCCGTTCGTGAAGGGCTTTTTCGGGAGCCCAGCAAGTGACGCCTTCAGCTATTCGGTGTTCCTGCCAAATGTGCGGGTCGGCGCGGCGGAGTTGTACATGACGAATGCCGTGGGCGGGGGGCTGGTGGGAAAATCCGCATTCGGGTCGACAACGGACCAGGGGTTGCGCACGTTGGCGGGTGGGCAGCTCTCGGTCCAGGCACAGGGGTATCTGGCGATTCAGACCGGAGCCACTCCACCAGTAGTGATGGAAGACGCGCATGTCGCCCGCGATATTTCCGCGGTGGTGCGGGAAGCTCCTAGCGGGGGCGCGATTGTACTGGAGCTTACGCAGGGGGGTGCGGCATACTGCACGTTGACGATCGCCGATGGGCAGACGACTTCGAACGTCGTGGGCGGATTCGGACAGGCGCCGCTGGCAGCCGGTGCGCAGCTGGATTTGAATGTCACGTCCGTGCCGACTGCGGCGGGCACACTGCCGGGGCGCGACTTAACCGTGACGATCAGACTTTGAGCCGCCGATGGAAATCAACAAACTTACGCCGGATCGAGATTTGCAGTGTTTCTTTCTGCACCCATCGGCGATTGCCGCAATCAGCGGCGCGTCCATGGATGGCTTCACAGTGTCAGGAACGTGGCGGCAACAGTTCGACTGGGCCGTGATTGAGTGGAATCGCGATAACGTTTACGAGCATCCAGCACTTCGCAATCTGCCGGATGGCGATTTGAGCGGCCTGGTGCTGACCTACGAGGAAACTCGCGCCAATTGCATCCCGATGGACTCGGATCTATTTCCCACGGTGGACTGGCCTTATCTGAGAGTGTGGGCAGGAGACGATCCGGCAGCGAGTCCATATTTTGTGGCAGTGAAAGATCATGCCGTCGCCATCGAGGGGAGCTATCAGCCGGCATATGCGGATTTCACGCTTTCCGGAACGGCCGTCGCGGGCGAGTTCGTGGGGCTGGGATACCTCGGACTCAGCTATACGTATCAGGTAGCGGCCGGCGACACGCTGGACGACATCGTAGCGGCGATCGCGGGCGGTATGAACGGTCCGACGTCGCCGTTTCTGACGGCGACGCTAACCGGAACCACGATTCGGGTGCTGTATCCGAGTGCCGCGGGCGCGAATGGTAATCGCTTTGGCGTATATTCGTCGACCAGCGGGTCGGCAACCTGGGACGCGGCGGCCAAGACGCTGGCCAATGGCACATCGCCGACGAAATGGCGCGTGACGATCGACTTTTCTTCCTTGGTCGACCGGAATGGCGCGAGTGTACCGACAAACAAGGTCCGCAAATTAAGGTGGACGTATGCGGCGGACTTGCAGACCGGCGCGTTCGAGCGAAGTGAATTCGTTGCGGTGATTTCGAACTGGAGCGTCACTGGAACAGGCAGGACGTATTCAGTAGCGGGACCGGGGAGCCGGCGCTACGAAGACGATGACGCCGGTATGTCGTATAGCGGGACATGGGCGGCCACGCGTGGCAACTTTTCCGGAGGGACGATTCACTCGACGACGACGGTGGGGGACGCGGTCAGCTTCCAGTACACGGCTGCGCAGACGCACACATTGTACGTGGGCACTCGCTATACGGGCAGCGGAGCGCAACTGTCGGTCGTGGTCGACGGGGGCGCCGTCACCGCAGTGAATCTGCGAGTTCCGGGTGAAGACGTCCTGATCCGGTGGCCAGCGGGAGTTTATGGCAGCGGGAGCCATGCGGTGACCATCACGCACGCTGGTCCGGCGGGCGGGGACTTCTACCTGGATTTTCTGGAAACCGTGGTTGCCGCTACGCTGCTCCCCACATTTCCGGATGAGCCGCGGGTGACGCTGGCGACCGACTGGGACACGGATCATTCGATCGCGCTGGCGCCGGAGCGAACTGCATGGCTGATCGACACGCTGGGGTTCCAAGGCCGGCAGAACCACTACGTCGGCGCGCTGTGGTTCTACGAGCTAACGAATCCTGACAATGTTTACGCTGCGGGTACGGTGACGTTCGGAGGGGCACCAGAGCCGGGCCAGTTGGTTTCGATATTTCTAGCGCGCGACGATGATCCAGTAGGTACGCCGGCCACCGAAATACCGCGCGGGATGCACGGGGGAGACACGCTGGAAACGATCGCGATATCGTATGCCCAGGAACTGAATCATGGCTATACCGGCGTGTGGGCCAGTGTTTCCGGAAGCGTGGTCACAATATATTCGCGATCGATGGGGACTGACGGAAACCACCACACGCTGGATAAATCGACGACCAGCAGCACGTTGACGGTGAGCGTTTCGGCTACGTTCTCGGGAGGGTCTACGGGGGCGTGGCGAACGGACTTGACGACGACTCCGCGGTTGAATCGCGCGGTTCGGGATTGGAATAAGAGCTTTTTCACGGCTCTGGTGGGCTACGGGATTGACGCCGTGACTGCCTTCAGCACAGAGCTGCGCGACGTGGATCCATCGGCGGGAGTAGGGATGGTCCAAAGAGGGCCTGCCGGCGATGCGATTCTATTGCAGACGCCTTCGTACCAAACGAACTTTTCGCCGACCAGTCTCGACTTCTGGAAGCAGGTGTATTTGGATGCGGCGACGATGGAAGCGGATGCCGGCCTGCGGCCCTTTCTCCAATTCGGCGAAGAACAGTGGTGGTATTTCCCGAACGACGGCTTGGGTAACCTGTTTTCGGGAATGCCGTTTTACGATGCCTGGACGGCAGGTCAATTCCTGACGTTGTATGGGCGGGCGATGACGGTGTTCACGGACAACACGTCCGATCCGGCAGGGTATCCCGATGAGGTGGCGTTTTTACAGACCGTTTTGGGAAACTTTACGGCGGCGATTATGGACTACGTCCGCGGAACGTACGCGAACGCGAGGTTTGAAGTGCTTTATCCCGTGGATGTGAACCAGACGGATTTCAACCGCGCGATCAACTATCCGCCCAGCCAGTGGACGGCAGCCACACTGGATTGCCTGAAGACCGAAGGCTTCGGTTTCACGCTCCAGCGGAATCTCGACAAGAGCGAACAGGCGATGACGCTGAGCGGGTTTCCATCATTCCCGGCGACGCAGCGGAGCCACCTGGTCGGAATTGGAGACGCCACCACCGCCTGGATGAAAGAGGCCCATTCGGCGCAGGGACGGGGTTTCGAGAGCGTGGTCCTGTTTGCCTTGGACCAGATGTGTTTGATCGGTTACCCGTTGCCGCTGCCGGAGATGTTCCGGCGAAGCGTGAGGATGGGGAGTTAAACTGGTCTCGGTTGCTCCACGTCCAGAACGTTTCTAAAGTTTATCGTTTGTATCGCCGGCCGTTGGACCGGCTGACGGAAATCCTGCCATTCCTGCCTCACCAACCTCCTTCTGAGTTCTGGGCACTTCGCGATGTGAACCTCAGCGTCGAACGCGGCGAGGTTTTGGGCGTTGTCGGTCTGAACGGGAGTGGGAAAAGCACGCTGCTACAGATCGTCTGCGGGATACTGGAGCCGACGCGGGGGCGGGTCGTGGCGAGTGGACGGATCGCCGCGCTTCTGGAGCTTGGGGCGGGTTTTAATCCGGAATTTAGCGGGCGCGAGAACGTTTTTCTGAACGGGGAAATTTTGGGGATTTCGCGTCCGGAGATGGAGCGGGTATTTCCGGAAATTGAGAAGTTCGCTGAGATCGGCTCCTTCATAAACCGTCCGGTGAAGGAATACTCCAGCGGCATGTACGTGCGCCTGGCGTTCGCCACAGCAATCCACGTAGATCCTGAAATACTCGTCGTTGACGAGGCGCTCGCCGTGGGTGATGCGATTTTCGCCAACCGGTGTATCAAGAAATTCGAGGAACTGAAGCAGCGCAAGGTGACCGTACTGTTCGTTTCCCACGATCTGGGACTGGTGAAGCGTCTCTCGGATCGCGCGGCGCTTATGGTGGACGGGCGCGTGGCGGCCTATGGCGCTCCGAGCGAAGTTGTGAATCGCTACGTGGGCATGGTGCTTGAACGGCAGGATGCGCCGCGTAAGGGCGGAGAAGGTTTCGGCGGCAGCTACCGCCACGGCGACGGCGCCAGCCGGATTCTTTCGGTGGAGATGCTGCCAAGCAAGACCATTGCTCCGGGTGAGCCGGTGAGGATCATGGTGAGGGCCAAGGCAGAGAAGGATCTGGAGAATCCGGTGGTCGGCATCCTGATTCGGAATCGTCTTGGTATCGATGTATTCGGCACCAACACGCGGATCGAGCAGGTGGCGTCGGGGTGCGTGCACGTGGGCGAGACGTTCGAGGTCGAATTCGGTTTCGATTGCTTGCTGACGCGCCAGGACTATACACTGACGGTTGCCACCCAATATCCGGATGGCTATAGCCAGGATTGGTTGGACGACGTGATTGCATTCTCGGTAGTGGACGCGCGCGATGTGGCAGGCTTGGCGAGCTTCCGGACGCGCGTGAACTGGCGGCGGATATCCACGTAGATCAAAGGCTATGAGACTCCAAGAAATCCAAGCGGCATTGCGCGACGAAGGTCTGGACGGATGGCTGTTCTTCGATCATCACCAGCGCGATCCTTTGGCGTACCGAGTGCTTCAGTTCACACCTGGTTCGATGGTGACGCGGCGCTGGTATTACTTCGTGCCGGCCAACGGCGAACCGCGCGGCCTGGCGCACAAGATCGAATTCGAGACGCTCAAGGAACTTCCGGGCGCGATCGGACTATACGCGGGCTGGCAGGAATTGGTAGAGGGTCTGCGGGGTGTTCTGGGCAGTGCCAAACGCGTCGCGATGCAGTACTCGCCGAATTGCGCGGTGCCCTATGTGGCTATGGTCGATGCCGGGACGGTGGAGTTGGTTCGCGGGATGGGAATCGATGTGCTGACCTCGGCGAATCTTGTCCAGTTGTTCGAATCCCGTTGGAATCAGAAGCAACTTGAGAGTCATCTGGACGCAGGCAGGCGCATCGACAAGATTCGGGCGGGCGCGTTCGCACGTATTTCGAGCAAAGTACGCGGCGGCGAGCGGGTCACTGAATGGGAGATGCAGCAGTACATCCTGGATCAATTCCGGGCCAGCGGATTGATCACCGACCATGGTCCGGACGTCGCCGTCAACGCGAACGCTTCGAATCCGCATTACAATCCGACCGAGGAGCGCTGCTCTGAGATCCGGCGCGGCGACTTGGTCCTGCTGGATATGTGGGCCAAGCTCGACGTTCCGGATGGCGTGTATTACGACATCACCTGGGTTGGATATTGTGGTGAGCAGCCGCCGGTAGCGATGGAAACAGTGTTCGGGATCGTGCGGGATGCCCGGGATAAGGCGATCGAGCGAGTGAAGGCCGCCGTGGGCGCGAAAGAGCCGCTATGCGGCTATCAGGTG
This sequence comes from Bryobacteraceae bacterium, assembly GCA_036003585.1. Classification (GTDB taxonomy): domain Bacteria; phylum Acidobacteriota; class Terriglobia; order Bryobacterales; family Bryobacteraceae; genus Palsa-187. Next base: position 53,589 of record DASYSG010000021.1, read on the forward strand.
GATGACGCGGCGCGGGAGCATATTCGCAAGGCGGGCTACGCGGAGTACTTCTTTCATCGCACGGGGCATTCGATTGGCGTGGAAGTTCACGGCGCCGGGGCCAACATCGACAACCTGGAGACGCACGACGAGCGCCGCGTGATTCCCTGGACGTGCTTTTCGATCGAACCTGGAATCTATTTGCCGGAGTTCGGAGTACGATCCGAAGTGGATGTGTTCATCGATGAGACCAGCGCGCGTGTCACCGGCGAAGTGCAGGATAAGCTAGTCCTGTTTTAGAAATTATATGCGGTAGTGCGTCCCACGATAATCACGATGCCCCAGCTGATCAGCGAGATCCAGCCGGCCATCTTCGCCGCGCGGGGCGGATCTTCCGCCCATTCCCATGCGCTCATGTGCCGGTAGATCTTCGAAGAGTGAAAAATCAGAAGATGAAGCGGAAGGATAGGTTCGTGTAGCACTTGACCGGCTCCGCCACAAGGCGTCTCCTGCAGCCATTGGCAGAATCTCAAGTAAGGACATAAGGGTTCAGGTCGTGAGCGCTTCGGTCTCCTCACGAACAAAGGTGGCGTCGGCGCGCCGGGACGCCGTGATTGGGGCTGGTTCGGTGACCACTTCGTGCCTGTCCGGGACTCGAATAAATTCGAACATCGATAGAATGTCCGTGACTCGATGGAGATAATCCAGAGCAGGACCGTGGCCTTGTGTTACGTACTTACCTCAGTACGAATTACACCGCGTCGCGCGGTTCTGGATCCCGCCTGGTTGCGCGAAATCGCCGTAACTTGACTGGATGCTGGGTGAAATGGCCCGCTCACGCGCGGGTATCTTCTTGTTTTTTCGGCGTACCCATTGGTCCTCAATTTGCTTCATACACGGCTGATAGAGGTGTGCTCGAACACCACATCGATGGTTCTTTCCCGCGACCTGACCTTGGTCTACGTGCTCCGCCCCAGCGGTCTGGTCGGCAGGCTTGCATCCGGTCGAGTCGCACGCCGCCAGGCAGGTGAACTGCTGGTTTATGATGCGTACGGAAGGATCATCGAATACTTATCCGAACCTGGCGGAAAGGTTCGAAGCTGGTGCTTACTTGGACCTACGGGAAGGCCACTCGATGGTTGGTCCCAGGTGCTCGAACCTGATCGGGCCAAGGTTTTTCCATTCAGGGATTTCCCGTAAGGTCCGCCCGGGCGGCATCCAAAGCGGCCTCCGTGGATTTTATCCAAGTCTCGATTCGGGTCTGTTCCACGCCGCCGCGTTCCAGTGCGGCGGTAGTCTGCTCGCGAGCCGGTCCGCCGGTAACGGTCCGAATTTGAACGAAGTATTCGGGGTCCAAACAGCGCTCTATTTCCTCGCGGGTAAGTTTCAACGAAGGACGTGCATTTCGCAGCGCCGCGGCTAGCGACGCCGGATCGTCACGCGCGCCGCACGCCCTCACGGCGTCGGCCACTACCGCATGCGCCTCCCGGAAGCTCAAGCCTTCATGGCGGACTAAGGTATCGGCCAATTCGGTGACGGTGAGAAAATCCTTGCGGGCGCGTTCGGCCATGATAGCCGTGTCCACCTGCGCGGTGTTGAGCGCGCCGGCCAACAGCCTCAGGGCGCGGCGAGCGTCCGCGAACATGGTGAATACCAGCGGTTGAAGATCGTCCTCGCTGTCATTCACGTCGCCGAAGGGCGTGTTATGCGCGCAGGTAAGTACCGCCTGGGCCTCGCCAAGCGCGCGGCTGGCCAGCACGCGGACATGCTCCAGCGCCACCGGATTACGCTTCTGCGGCATGATGCTGGAGGTCTGCACGAACGCGTCACTTAAACGCAGATAGCCGAACTCGCGTGTCGACCACAGCAGCAGATCCTGCGCCAGTTTGCCGATGTTCACCATGGCCACAGCCACGGCCGCGGCCGTCTCCGTGATGTAATCGATCGAAGCGATCGCACCGTAGGAATTCTCGGCGAGCCCGTCGAATCCCAGGAGCCGAGCGGTTCGGTCACGGTCGATCGGGAATCCCGAAGTGGTGATTGCAGCCGCGCCCATGGGACTAAGATTCACACGAGCGAAGGCAGCCTGGAGCCGAGCTGAATCGCGAGCCAGAAATTCTATAGCAGCCAACAGATAGTGCGCCAGGGTGGTCGGCTGCGCCGGCTGCGTGTGGGTGTGCGCCGGCATCACCGTCATGACATGATCCGCGGCGAACCGCAGCAGTACACTCCGGAGCTCGGCCACAGCGCGCGCCATTCCCAGGATTTCGCGCCGCGCCGCCATGCGATAGAGCGACACGGCAATGTCGTTCCGGCTCCTGGCGGTGTGCATCTTGCCCGCCAGCTCTCGTCCGGCGGTTTCCTCCAGCAAGCCTTCGATGAAGAAGAACAGATCCTCGCAGCGGCCGTCGAACCGCGCCTCAGCGATGCGTTTGAGATGGAGGCCGCGAAGCGCCGCCAGCAGCTTCTCCTCCTCTTCGTGAGTCAAAAGGCCGCAACCAGCCAGCATGCGGGTGTGGGCGTAGTGGATTTCTATCAGCGCGCCCAGAAAGTACTTCTTGGCATCGTCGAAGTTGTGGATGAGAACGGTTTCAGCGTAAATCGGCGAGGGGAAGGACTCGGACATCCGGTACCTTCATGATACTCGTCGTGACATTCTGATGAAGTACTCGATCCCGCTCCAGAGCGTTAACGTTACCGCGAGCCAACCGAGAATGGTAGCCACGATCAAAGGGGTGATGCTCGCCTCGTAGCCCGCCACAAACAGCACATACGCGATCTGGGCCGCCGTGCTCGCTTTGCCCCACACCGAAGGCGGAAAGTCCCGCCGCGTCTTGCGCGCGAGCGCGACCATCGCGAAGATGAGGATCAGCAGGTCGCGGCCCAGGACGATCGCCATCAGCCACCACGGAATGATCCCTCTTAGTCCCAGGGTCAAGAAGGACCCGCTGAGCAAGACTTTATCGGCAACGGGATCGAGGAGAGCGCCAATCCTCGAGCCCGCATGAAATCGCCGGGCCAGGAATCCGTCCAGAACATCCGTCGCGCTGGCGATCGAAAACCAGACGAGGGCTGTCCGGTATTCGCCGGTCCACAGCAGGTAGAGGATGTACGGAGCCGCCAGCAGCCGCGCGGCGGTCAGAAGATTGGGGATTTGCTTCAACCAGCGTTCAGGATATCGTCTCTAAGACACCAGCGCGTGTGCCACGCGCCCGGCGAGCTGATCGAAGCTGAGGATCTCATACAGCGTCGGATCGTTCATGATCCGGTTGACCAAGGCGAAGTGCATCGCGTGTCCCGCCTTTTCCGCGATTACGTGCCCCAGCAGTGGCTTGCCGATCAGTGCCAGGTCGCCGATCAGGTCCAGCGCCTTGTGGCGGCAGCACTCATCGGGAAAGCGCAGGCCCCCGGCATTGAGAATCGACGTGCGGTCGAAGCAGACCGCGTTATCGAGCGACGCGCCGCGGATCAAACCCATGTTACGCATCTGGTCCAGTTCGTATTCAAACCCGAACGTGCGCGCCGGCGCGATTTCCGTTGCATAGCGCTCCGGGGTCACTTCGATTTCGAGGGTTTGCCGCTGCACCAGCGGATGCGGAAAATAAACCTCGCAGGTGAGCAGAAAGCGGTCCGATGGCAGAATCGTGATGTGCTTGCCGCCGCCTTCCACCGAAACCGGCCGGCGGATGCGCAGATAGCGGCGGTGCTTGCGATACTCGCGTATGCCCGCGCTGCGAATCAATTCGACAAACGGCTGCCCGCTGCCATCCAGAATCGGCACTTCCAGGTTGTCGATCTCTACATATGCGTTGTCCACGCTCATGCTGTAGAACACGCTGAGCAGGTGCTCGGTCGTCGAAATCAGCACGCCCTGTCGCATCAGGCTGGTGGCGTAGCTGACCTTTTGGACGTGTCGCCAGCTGGCTGGAATCTGGAATCCCCCCAAATCCGTGCGGACGAAGACGATACCAGTGGAAGGGGGTGCCGGGAGGATACGAATGCGGACAGGAACGCCAGAATGAAGGCCTACGCCGGATGCTTCGACAGGCCGCTGGACCGTCGTTTCGAATCTCAGAGTTGTGGCTCCAAACTAGGCATCAACATGTACTGACGGTATTGTAACAACTTGGAGTACGTGGTCGCTACCGATCTGAAAAAAAAAGACTTGCCGATCCCGTACCGTGTCTATTAAGAGACACTATCGGTATTTTTGTGGCAAATTCGCAATTTTCGGGGAGCCTCATATACCATAAGGGAGGTGCCCCGTCTCTTCCTGATTGATTCCTTTGGGTTCATTTTTCGGGCTTATCATGCCCGAGCCCGTTCGGGCGCCCCTCCTATGCGCACTGGAGCCGGGTTTTCCACAGAGGCGGTGTACATTTTCCACAACATGGTTCGAAAGCTCCGGACCCAGCACCAGCCGGATTACCTCGCCGCGATTTTTGAAAGCGAGGGTCCCACCTTCCGCGATGAGGTTTTTGAAGCGTACAAGGCCACCCGTACCGAGACGCCCCCCGATCTGCTGGAGCAAATCCCCTGGATTCGCAAAATCCTCGAAGCCATGCGAATTCCGGTGCTCGAATATCCGAATTTCGAAGCCGACGACGTGATCGGCACCTTGGCCCGCCGCGGCGCGCAACAAGGTTTGGATGTCGTGATCATTTCCAGCGACAAGGATATGCTCCAACTGGTGAACGATCACGTCTGCATGATTAATCCCATGAAGGACGACCTGTGTTACGACGCGGCGGAAACCGAAAAATACATGGGCGTGCGTCCGGAGCAGGTCGCGGACTTGCTGGCTCTGAAGGGCGACTCGGTGGACAATATCCCCGGCGCGCCTGGCATCGGCGATAAGGGCGCGCGCGATCTGATCACGCGGTTTGGCTCGGTGGAGAATGCCATCGAACACGCTGCCGAAGTCGAGCGCAAGACCTACCGCGAGAGCCTGCAAAACAATCGCGATCAGATCATGCTGAGCAAGCGGCTCGCGACCATCCATACCGACGTCCCCGTGGACGTGCAACTGGAGTCCCTGGTGATGCGCGAGATGGATGTCGACGCTTTGCGCGACTTGTATCGAACCCTCGAGTTTTCGAGCTTGCTGCGCGACCTGGCGCCAGCAGTCGAAGCTCCACGGCAGCGCGACTATCAGCAGCTCGGGTCGAAAGCCGAACTGGACGCATGGCTCGACACCATTTCTCCTGATTTACCCCTAGCGGTTGCAGTCGGCGAAGTGATGGAGCAGCCGGTAATGGGATTCTCGGCGAAGCCGGGCGTTGCCCGATCGCTGGCTTTGGACAAAATCCCCGAGCGGGTGTCCATAGGTCACGACGTAAAGTCCCTGATCCGCCACTTCGGAGACGCTCCCGGATTGGGTCATGACACCCTGCTCTATGGGTTCCTGTTGACGGCCGATCCAGGCTCGGCGGATTTGGCGAAACTTTCAGAGCGATACCTCGAGCGCCCGCTAGACCCCGATCCTGCCGCCCAAGCCGATACGATCCTTTCGCTGTATCAAACCCTTCGCCCGCAAGTCGATTCGCAGAACCTCGCCGAGGTGTACGAATCCATCGATCTTCCGCTGATTCGGGTGCTCGCCCGCATGGAGGAAATAGGCATCCGCGTCGATCCCGGCCAACTCCGCCACATGAGCGGGCGCATGGAGGAGGAAATCGCTCGCCTGTCGACAGAGATCTTTGCGATCGCCGGCAAGACTTTCAACATCAGTTCCCCGCAGCAATTGGGCAAAGTTCTATTCGAGGATATGAACCTGCCTGCTCCAACGAAGATGGGCAAGGGCAAGGTGATCTCGACTGCCGCCGAAGTGCTGGAGAATCTGGCCGAGGAACACGAGATCGCCCTTAAAGTCCTGGAACATCGCCAGCTCTCCAAGCTCAAAGGCACCTACGCCGACGCCCTTCCGGTCCTGATTGACCCGGCAACGGGTCGCGTTCACACCACCTTCAACCAGGCCGGCGCAGCCACCGGCCGGCTGTCATCGTCCAATCCCAACCTTCAAAACATCCCGATTCGTACAGAGTTGGGCCGCGAAATCCGTGCAGCTTTCGTCCCCGAGCCCGGCTGGAAGCTGATTGTGGCCGATTATTCGCAGATTGAGCTGCGCCTGCTAGCGCACATGTCGCACGATCCGGTGCTGATGGAAGCGTTTCGCAAGGGTGAGGACATTCACACGCGTACCGCCGCCGAAGTCATGGGGATCCCGCCGCTGATGATCACCCGCGAGCAACGCAACAGCGCGAAAGCCGTCAACTTCGGTATCGTATACGGCCAGACTCCGTTCGGCTTGTCGAAGCAGTTGGGCATCGATCGCAAAGAAGCCGAGCTGTACATCCGCGCTTACTTCGAGCGCTATGCGGGCGTGCGCCGGTTCATCGACAACACCATTGCCGAGGTCCGCCGCACGGGCATGGCGGTGAGCCTGTTCGGACGCCGCCGCCCCATCCCCGATATGAGCAGCCGCAACCCCGCGGCTCGTAATTTCGCCGAGCGTATCGCGGTCAATACTCCCCTGCAGGGCACCGCTGCCGATATGATTAAGCTGGCGATGATCCGGATCGCGGAAAAGCTTCGGGGTAGGGAAACGCGCATGCTGCTGCAGGTCCACGACGAGCTGGTATTCGAAGCGCCTCCGGGCGAAGTCGACGAGATCCGATCCATGGTGAAATCCGAAATGGAGAACGTGCGCAAGCTGGACGTGCCCATGGTGGTGGATGTCGGCGTGGGCGACAACTGGCGCGACGCGAAATAGACGGATGGGCCTTCTTCGATCCCGCCGCGCTCTGTATCTCTTCCTGGGATTGTACTCCCTTGTCCTGATCTTGCTGCTTCCGGGCAAGCCTCTTTGGATGGACGAGATCATCGATCTCAACGGCGTCCGCAACGCCGATTTACGAGGTGTGCTCGCCTTCGTTCCAGGCAATGCCGGCGGTGTCCCACTGGGCTATCTGGTCGATTTCTGGATGATCAAGCTATTCGGCTACTCCGTTTTCGTCGTCCGTCTCCCGAGTGTTCTGTTTACCGTCTTGACGTGCCTGGCGGTGTATATTCTCGCGTGGCAAGCCAAATTGCGCGCGCCGCTGCTGGCGGCTGCGACGTACGCCGTCTCTCCGCTCACCATGCGATACGCCTTGGAGGCCAGACCGTACGCGCAGGCCGCGTGCTGGATCGCGTTCTCGACGGTCGTATTTCTCTCACTCGTTCGCAAGCCGGCGCCCGGGAAGGCGGCCAGATATGCGGCGTTGGTCGCGCTCGGCTTGTTCACGCAGCCGTACAGCATCTTTATTCCGGTGGCGCATCTGATCTGGTTAGTCCTGGTGAAAAGAAACTTGCGCGCGGCCGGGCTGGCGGGAACGGCGGTGGCTGCGGCCTCGCTCGCCTTCCTTCCCTGGTACCTCAATGCCCACGCGATCTGGCTGGGCGCACTAAGTTCGGGAATGCGATTCTTCGTCACGGCCAAAGACCTTCTGGTGATTCCCCATGAGCTGATGGGAACCGGATATGCGGGCGCGGCTCTTACCGCGATAGCCATCCTGGTGGCGCTGGCATGGTCACCCTGGAACAAAGACGAAAAGCTCTTCTGGATCCTCTGCCTGGCGAGTCCCCTCATTCTGGTGCCGGCCGCCGATTCCTACTTCGGCTACTTCCTGGCTGCGCGGCAAATGATCTTTGCCCTGGTTCCGATCGGCATCCTGATCGCTGCATGCGTCGACATTCGCGGCTGGGGCTGGGTGCTGCCCTTGGCGCTGCCCTTTGCATTGCTCAGTGCGATGGTCTACGAGGACGTTCGCTGGACTCGCCGTCCTGGAGAGGGTTGGGAGGCCGCTGCGTCTCAGTTGAGGACCGCGGACTGCTCCATCTTTGTCCCCAGCGGCGCGCGGACGATGTACGTCTTCTTCCAGCCTGAACTTCGCGTCTGCGATGAAAATACGTTAACGACTGCAGCAGCGGTAGCTCTCGCCATTAGCCCCGATCAGCCCAACTCGGCTTCGATCGACGCGCGGGAGAAGTTGAACAGGGCTGGATTTCTAAAAGTTAGCGACTTGCGGCCCTCCGACCCACGTATCGAGCTGTATCGCCGCTCAGTGTATTGAGTCCGAATCGGGCTTCGGTTTATCATATAGGCATGAAGAGTTTGCTTGTTTTGGCGCCGGCTATCTTTTTTTGTCTCGTTCCCGTAAATGCCCAGAGTCTCCCCGAAGGGCCTGGGAAAAGCGTTTTTGAGAATACTTGCGGAGGTTGCCACGGCGCCGATATCGTGATCGGCCAGACCGGCACGCGCGATGTCTGGCAGGACACCGTGGATTCCATGCGCAGCCGCGGTGCTCTCGGAACCGACGACGATTTCAAGACCATCGTCAACTACCTGACGACGTATTTCGGTGTGCCCGTTAACGTGAATACGGCGCCGGCGAAGGAACTGGTCGACAATCTGAACCTCACCAGCGCGGAAGCCGACGCGATCGTCAAAGCTCGCGACAAGAGCAAATTCAAGGAATACGCCGATCTCGCAAAAGTCGACGGCCTGGACATCAAGAAGCTCGATCCCATCAAGAGCCGGATCAAGTTTTAACCAGGCTCTTTAGCGATCCATCCAGATACTCGAGCAAAGCAGCAGCACCGTCGCTCGATGGCGGCAGCGGCAGACGCAAGACTCCTGCCGGCGTAAACTGTGCGCCTGTCCGGGACGAAACCAGATTCATCAGCCGCACAGGTTCGATCTTGGAACCTGGATGGAATTTGATATTCAGCGCACCACCGCGGCGGTCGATAGCTTCAATGCCGATCGCCTGAGCGGCGCTCTTTAACATCGAGAACCGCAGCAGCGTCTCCACGTCGTTCGGCAGCGGCCCGTAGCGATCGCCAAGATCCGCGCGCATGGCCTCGGCCTGCTCGGGATCCTTCACCTCGGCGATGCGCTTATAGGCGCGCAGCCGCTGGTGCTCGTCGGCGATATACTCCGGCGGGATGCGGATATCGAGCCCCAGATTCAGCGCGGAGTGCACTTCCAAAGGCGCTTCTTCTCCCTTGAGCTCCCTGACCGTTTCCTCCAGCAGCCGCACGTAGGTATCGAACCCGACCGCCGCAATGTGCCCGTGCTGCTCGCCGCCCAGCAGGTTGCCCGCCCCGCGAAGTTCAAGGTCGAGTGCGGCGATCTTGAACCCCGCGCCCAAGTCGGAGAACTCGCGCAGCGCAGCCAGGCGTTTGCGGGCGATTTCCGACAACTCGGTGTCCGCCGGGACCAGCAAGTACGCATAAGCCCGCCGGTTCGAACGTCCCACGCGGCCTCGCAGCTGATACAGCTCGGAAAGGCCGTGACGCTCGGCATGATCGATGATCATGGTGTTCGCCAGCGGAATATCCAGGCCGTTTTCGACGATCGTCGTCGAGACGAACACATCGTACTCGTGGCGCATGAAGCCCAGCAGTACACGCTCCAGCTCCGCCTCGCCCATTTGCCCGTGGCCGACGCCGATGCGGGCCTGCGGCACCAGTTCCTGGATCCAGGCCGCGCGTGTGAAAATCGAATCGATCCGGTTGTGGACGAAGTAGACTTGCCCTCCGCGGCTCAGCTCCTGCTCGATCGCCGTTTTTACCAGTTCTGGATTGAAGTGCGCAACCACCGTGTGAATCGCCAGGCGATCCTTCGGCGGCGTCTCGATCACGCTCATATCGCGAATCCCCAGCAGCGACATGTGCAGCGTGCGCGGAATGGGCGTGGCGCTCATGCTCAGGACGTGGACTTTCGTGGTCATCTGCTTGAGCCGCTCTTTGTGCCGCACGCCAAAGCGCTGCTCCTCATCGACCACCAGCAATCCCAGATCGCGGAACACGACATCTTTCGAAAACAGGCGATGCGTGCCCACCGCGATATCGATCTTCCCGTCGGCCAGTTCCTCGATCGATTTCTTCAGCTCCTTGGCCGGCCGCAGGCGCGAGAACATTTCGATGCGCACCGGAAACGCCGCGAAACGATGCTTGAGCGTTTCAAAATGCTGGAACGCCAGCACGGTGGTCGGCGCGAGTACGGCCACCTGTTTCCCGTCGCCCAGGGCCTTGAATGCCGCCCGCATGGCGACTTCGGTCTTTCCGAATCCCACGTCTCCGCACAGCAGCCGGTCCATGGGATGCGGCGATTCCAGGTCGCGCTTAATTTCCTTGGTGGCGGTGAGCTGGTCCTTGGTTTCCGTGAATTCGAAGGCGTCTTCAAACTCGCGCTGCCAGTTGGAATCGGGCGATAGAGCGAAGCCTTCGGCCATGCGGCGCTGGGCGTACAGCTTCAACAGCTCATCCGCCATATCGCGCATCTTGGCTTTGACCCGGGACTTCTTCGCCGTCCAAGTAGACCCGCCGAGTCTATCTAGCGGAGGTGGCGAATCTCCACCACCCCGATATTTCTCCACCAGATCCATGCGGGTGAGCGGCACGTAGAGTTTGGCTTCGCCCGCGTATTCCAGCAGCATGAAATCGCCCTTTTGCTCGCCCTGGGCGATCTCTCGAATACCCAGAAACTTTCCGACTCCATGTGTTGTGTGGACCACGAAATCGCCGGGCTTGAGATCGGCCAGGTCGGCGGCGAACGCGGCCATCTGGCTCTTGTTCGGCCCCGGCTGCGCGACCAGTTCGGAAGTGCCGAACAAATCCTCCGATCCGATGAACGCGATGCTCGATTCAGGAAACACCACGCCCCGGCGAACTAGCCCCTTCACCAGATAGGTGCTCGCAACCGGCCCCGCGAGGTACGATCTCTCGGCGAGATAGTCAGAGGCGGCCTCGTTGGGAGCGAGACCGAGCTGGAAGGGAACCGAGTATTCGCGGAGAATGTCGGCCAGGCGCTCCAGCTCGCCGTTGGAAGGAGCAAAGAACGCCACTCGATTCCCGCGCTCCACCAGCGTCTTAGCTTCAGCCACGGCCACCTGCATGTTCCCCTGGAACGCAAGGGACGGTCGTGTTGCGATATGCGGAACATCCGCGCCCAAAGCCAGCTCGCGCAGGCTCAAGATAGGACCGGTGAGGGTCTTCTCAAATTCCGGCCAATCGAAAAAGTTCGCCGCCGCGAGTTCGGCTGTCTCGGGATGCTCTGCCTTCAACTGCTCCAGACGCTTCCACAGGCGCTCGGACGCCGAACGGATATCTTCCGGTTCGTCCAGGATTACGATCGGATTCCGAGCCAGTGCCAGCAGTGAATGTTTGCGCGGATCCTCCGCTGCCGCCGCGAATTCCCAGCCGGGAAACACATCACCGTGCCGCGGCTGCTCGAGCAGCGGCAGAATCTCAGCCTCGGAAACCTTGAGCACCGACCGCTGGCTTTCCACGTCAAAACGGCGAATGGACTCCACCTCGTCTCCGAAAAACTCGATGCGCAGGGGCTTGGCGCTTTCCGCGCCGAAGACGTCCAGAATCCCCCCGCGGATGGAATACTCGCCGACCATTTCCACCGGATCGCGCCGCTCATAACCGATCGACCGGAGATGCGCTTCGATGGTCTCAAGCGGCAGCTCCTCGCCGGTGCGGATCGCGAGCGCCAGCCTCCGGTAATATTCCGCGTCGTGCGTACGCAGCAATGCCGATGCCGCCGGGGAAATGGTGATGGGAGCCGCGCCGGCCGCCATCCTCCACAGACCGATGGCCCGCTGCTCGCTGATTTCGTTATGGGGGGAAAGCCGTTGCCCGGGGAGCACGTCGAGCGCCGGCAGCAGAGCCGGACGTCCCACCTCAGGCCGCCCGATCAGCAAATCGAAAAACGTCGTCGTGAGCTCCGCCAGTACCTCGGCACGCTGGTTGCCGTCGGCGACCAGGATCAAGGGCCGCTCGGTCACCTGCCACAAGAGAACCGCGTAGAGCGCCTTGGCCGTCGGTGTCAAACCGGCCAGCGAAAACGGTCCAGCCTCATGGCGCAGCAGTGCCGAAACCAGCTGGTGGAATGCCTCCTGCCGGCCGATAGTTTGGAAGAGGTCGCGAACCGAGGGGTGAGTCACGGGCAGTATTATTGTATCGGTGAACCGGAAAGAGCCATAATGGAGCCAGGATGTTCCGGCCGCATCAGAACCTGAGCGACGAGATCAACCGCAACATCATCCGCAGCGAGATCGAGGGTGGTGTCTACCTGCGCGACCTGCCGGAAGCCTCCAAGCTCGAAGTCCAGACCCGGAACCGCCATTACATCGTCGTGCTGCGCCGCGACGGCTCGGCCTGGATCTGCGGTCATCCGGAATTTTGTCCGGAACCCGTGCTGGTGCAGATTTCAGGATCCAACTGGGGCGGCTCGATGTTAAAGACGGCGTACCTCGGCCGCGGCATGCACATGGAATTCCGCCATCCCGACTACGAAGGCCCGATCATCACTTCGGCGATCGTCGATATCCGGGTCTTATCCGAAGCGGCATGATTTCGGGCGAGGCGTGCCTCGCCCCTACAACGTCGTAGGGGTCGGCCATGCCCGACCCGGCACCAATTCCCGCATATCGTCGATCAGGAAATCCGGCGGCGACGCAACGAACGTCTCCGGCTGAAGCCCCCACCGCACGCCGCAGGCCCGGGTACCCGCATTGCGCGCTGTCTGCACATCCACGGCGCTGTCTCCGACCATCACCGTGCGGTCGCGGCCGGCGCGGGCTTCGGCGATCAGCGCATTCAGCCCGGTGGGATCCGGCTTTTTCTCCGGAAAACTGTTCCCGCCGTAGACGCGGAAGAAATGCAGATCGAGTCGCAGCCCTTCGAGCATCTGCAGTGTGAATCGAATCGGCTTGTTGGTCAGCACCGCCAGCGGAATTCCGGCCGCGTGCAACTGATCGAGCGCTTCCCGAACTCCGGGATACAGCCTGGTCGAATCCAGCATGTGCTCGCGGTAGTAGTCGAGAAAATACTTGAGCGCGCGCGACCAATCCTCTTCGCTGGCATCCGGCAGCGCGCGCTGCACCAGGACGGGCGCGCCATTGCCGACGTAGCGAGCGACAATTTCCGCCGGCAGGGAACCCAGGCCCATCCACGCCCGCGTTGCATTTACTGACTCGGTCAGGTCGCGCTGCGAATCGACCAGCGTGCCGTCCAGGTCGAACACCAGCAGATCGGCGTTCCTTGATTCGCGCGTCACTGATTCACGGCCCTAGGCGGCGGCGACTTGGGCTCAGCCTTCTTCTCCCGCTTGTCATCCTGCGTTTGCTCACGCTTCTCCTGGCGCAGGTGGGTCTTGCGAAGCTCGTCGTCCCACGCCTGGCGAACCTCGCGAATCGATTCCCGTACCGGGTCTTTCAATGCCCGCGGCGCCAGCGCGGCGATCGTATTCGACCCATCGATCGCGTACGGCAACAGAACCGAACCCGTCATCCACGCCGGCACCGGCCGCGGGGTGAACGCCATCAGTACGGATACAAAGGCTACCGCCGCCAAGCCGCCGCGTACCAGCCCGAAACCTGCTCCCATTATTCTGTCCAGCCAGGATAATCCAGTCCACTTGAGCAGTCTCGAAAGCAGATTTCCGATCAGGCCACCCAGCAGTGTGCACGCGAAAAAAACCACCAGGAATCCCGCGAGATTGGAAAACGCGACCGAGCTGACGAATTTGTGGATCCATCCCGCGGGGATGCTATAGAACCAGAAGCCGAAGATCACGCCGGTGATCGCCGCCAGCAAGCCGATGCCCGCGCGCGCGAACCCGGCCATGAATCCGAACACCACCGAGCCTCCGACAATCGCGATCAATACTATGTCGAGCAGGCTCACGTTCTGTGTTCAGATCCGGGCAGTTCGCGGCCCGTCAGCTCGCGATAAGCGTCTTTGTACTTATCGCTGGTGCGCTCTGCGATATCCTCCGGCAGCGCTGGCGCGGGCGGCTGCTTGTTCCACTTGATGGATTCCAGGTAGTCGCGGACGAACTGCTTGTCGTAGGACGGCTGGGCCCTTCCGGGAGCGTACTGATCTGCGGGCCAGAAGCGCGACGAATCCGGCGTCAGGACCTCGTCCGCCAGCACGATCTCGCCGCCCACGATGCCGAATTCGAACTTCGTGTCGGCGATGATGATGCCGCGGGTGCGGGCGTATTCGGCAGCTTTCTTGTAGATCCCGAGCGTCAGGTCGCGCAGCTTCGCCGCCGTGGGCGCGCCGACAATCTTGGCCATCTCTTCAAACGATATGTTTTCGTCGTGACCGCTGACGGCTTTAGTCGCTGGTGTAAAGATGGGTTCGGGAAGAGCGTCCGATTCGCGCAGGCCGGGCGGCAAGGCGATGCCGCACACGGCGCCGGTCTTCTGGTAATCCTTCCATCCCGACCCGACCAGGTATCCGCGCGCCACGCATTCCACCTGGAACATGTCGGCGCGCTTCACCCACATGGACCGGCCGGCGAACTCCGGCGGCAGGCCGCTGGTGTCGGCGCTCAGGAAATGATTGGGAACCACGTCTTTCAAGAAATCCAGCCAGAACAGCGTCATTTGCGTCAGGACGCGGCCCTTATCGGGTATGCCCGTGGGCAGGATGTAGTCGAAGGCCGAGATGCGGTCCGTCGCCACGATCAGCAGCCGGTCGCCGTCTTCGTAGACATCCCGTACTTTTCCTCGGGCAAACAGCCGATAATTCTTCAGGTCGCTCTCTAGGAGCACGCTTTGGGGGTTGGAGTAGGGTTTAGGTGCCAAACCCAATTATACTTTCCATATGGCTGCCCACACCAGACTTCGATGCTCCTTTCGATCCTGATTCCGGTCTACAACGAACGGACGGTGGTCGAGAAGAGCCTGGCGCTTGTATTGGCAGCGCCCCTGCCGGAAAACATGGATCGCGAGCTGGTGATCGTGGACGATTGTTCCACCGATGGCACCTCCGATATCCTCGACCGTCTGGCCGCGCGTGAGCCGCGCATCCGCCTCTACCGGCAGTCCGTGAATCAAGGCAAGGGCGCGGCCGTGCGCCGCGCCATCCAGGAAGCCGCCGGAGATTTCTGTCTGGTTCAGGATGCCGACATGGAGTACGACCCGGCAGAGTATCCCAAGCTGATGCGGCCCCTGCTGGATGGCCACGCCGATGCCGTGTTCGGCTCGCGCTATCTGGCTGGAGAGCAGAGTCGCGTGCTGCCGTACTGGCACACGAAAATCAATCAGTTTCTGACATGGGTCTCGAACATGTTCAGCAATCTGAACGTGACCGACATGGAGACCTGTTATAAGGTTTTCCGCACCGACCTGCTGAAGAGTATTCCCATCCGCAGCGACCGTTTCGGCTTTGAGCCGGAGATCACCATGAAGGTCTCCAAGCGCAAGCTGCGCGTGTATGAAGTCCCCATCAGCTACCACGGCCGGACTTACGAAGAAGGGAAGAAGATCGGATGGAAAGACGGCGCCAAAGCGCTGGGCGTGATCCTATATTTCTGGATCATCGACGATCTGTACGCGGAAACCTACGGACGCGGGCTTCTCAACAGCCTCACCGGGACGCCGCAATATCAAAGCTGGATCACGAAGATCCTCCGCCCCTACCTGGGCGACACGGTCCTCGAAATCGGCGCGGGCCTGGGCGATTGGACAGGCCGCCTGATGGGCAAAAAGCTCTTGTACGTCGCGGCGGAAAAAGACGCTCTTTACCTGCACGCTTTGCGCAACCGGTTTCTGCGAACGCCCAATGTCACGGTGTGCGAGCTGGATCCCGAAAAGGACTCTGATTATCAGCCGTGGACGGGGCAGTTCGCCAGTGCCCTGTGCGTGAACTTGCTCGAAACGGTGGATGATCCGGAATCCGTGATTACTTCTTTGACTGGGTGCCTCAAGCCCGGCGGAGACCTGGTAGTACTGGTCCCTCAGGGTCAGTCGCTATTCAGTTCGCTAGATCAGGGAATGGGCCACAAGCGCCGTTTCGATGAGCCGGAGCTGCGGAAGATGCTGGAGTCCCACGGTCTTCAAATTGAGCGCGAACATCAGATCAACAAGATCGGCGCACTGTCCTGGTGGTTCTTCGGAAAGGTTCTGCACCGCGCAAAAATGAATCGCCCCGGCCTCAAGCTTTGGGATAAAACTGTATGGTTCTGGCGGCGCGTCGATTTCCTGCTGCCCTGGCGCGGCCTTTCGCTGGTGATCGTAGCTCGTCTAAAAGCGACGCGCGGCTGAAGGCGAAATAAGTTTCGACAATTATGGCTTCTGACTTGAAATTCATAGTGACCGGCGGAGCCGGCTTCATCGGCTCGACGCTCGTCCGGGCATTGCTCGAGCAGGGACGCGTCGCGGTGATCGACAACTTGCTGACCGGCCACGAGGCCAACCTCCAGGAGGTGCGCGGCCACATCGAATTCCATAAGCTCGACATTCGCGATGCCGCCGCCCTCGATCCCGTGATTCGCGGCGCGGACACCGTCTTTCACCTGGCTGCGATCCCATCCGTGCCACGTTCGATCGACGATCCTGTGCCTTCGCACGAAGTCAACATCGATGGGACGTTCAACGTGTTTCGTGCTGCGGCTCTAGGTAAGGTGCGGCGGGTTGTATATGCCGCTTCTTCGTCCGCCTATGGCGACACGGAAGTCCTGCCCAAGGTCGAGACCATGACGCCTTTGCCCAAGTCTCCCTACGCGGTGCAGAAGCTGTTGGGGGAATACTACGCTTCGGTATTTTACACCTGCTACGGCCTCGAAACCGTGGCTCTACGATTCTTCAATGTCTACGGTCCACGCCAGGATCCCACTAGCCCGTATTCCGGGGTGCTCAGCTTGTTCATGAAACACCTGTTGGCTCGTACATCGCCGACGATTTTCGGGGATGGCGAACAATCCCGGGATTTTACCTTCGTCGAGGACGTCGCGGACTTGTGCTGGAAAGCCTCGCAGGCCAGCAAAGTTGCGGGGAAAATGTACAACGCCGGAAACGGCAACCAGTACACGCTGAACCAGATTTGGAAACTGCTACAGCAGATGGAAGGCGTGAGCCTTCCTCCAAAGATGGCGCCGCCGCGCGCAGGCGATGTCCGGCACTCCAAGGCTGATACGGCTTCTGCCGTCCGCGACCTGGGCCATTCGCCGCGTGTCACGATCGAGGAAGGCTTGAGGAGAACGCTCGAATGGTACCGAGGTGCTGTGTAACGTGACGGGGGGTATCAGAGGCGGCCGCCCCAAAATGCGTGGCGACAACACTCCTAAGCCACGGACCGAAAAAGCCAAGAAACGCGTCCTCTTTGTCTGTATCGGAAATGCGTGCCGCAGCCAGATGGCGGAGGCCTTTGCGCGGGCCTATGGCTCGGATATTCTGATCGCGAAAAGCGCCGGCCTGGCTCCCGCTGGCGCACTCCCGCCGCTGACCCGGCAGACCCTAAGCGAGAAACAAATTTCGACCGACGGCCAGTTTCCGAAGAACCTGGAGTCTTTCGTGGGACAGCCCTTTGACGTTGTTGTCAATTTAAGCGGCGAGTCTCTTCCGGCTGCATTCGGCGCGGCCCGTCTGCTCGAATGGAGCGTCCGCGACCCGATTGGCGAGAACCAGAGCGTCTATCGCGCCGTCGCCGGGCAAATCGAGAGTCTGGTCATGCGCCTGATCATAGAACTAAGAGAAAAGTGATCTGCTCAGTTCGCCTCCGGGGTCCTCTGCCCGGAATCGACAACCAGCATTTCGATCGCCCCTTTCCTCGACGCCAACTTCAGTCCGAGTGACTCCTGAAGCGCGATTTGCAGCGTCGACGCGCCGCTTACCTCCGGCGCGTCGGTGAGAGACCGGCGGAATCCATCCAGCCCTTCGCGCGAATACTCGAAGTCGAAGTCATACACACCCGCGAGTCCGGTTTTGTCCACCACGGGAGTCGCCAGCTCGTCGGATAAAACCCGGGTCAGCTCTTTCATAGAAACTTTCCTCGCGCGCATATGGTTACGATCCGCCGCCATCCTGATGCCAATCACTCCTTCTGGAGCCATCGGCTCGCTTGACGGGATCGCATCATTCCGGTGCATTTCCAATCTGGGTCCTTTCGGGGCCAAATTCAGTTCATAGTGAGTAAGGACTTTGGTTTCGCGATGTAACTTCAGGTGAAAACGTTCGACCAACAAATTCTGGAGCATCACCAAAGCTTCCTGTTTAGTTGTCCCCGGCGGGACCTTAGCGACAATGTCGTAGCGGTCGCCGCCGTGCAAACTGTCAGGAAGGGCGATCTGATGAACGTTCATATCGTAGGCCGTCATGAGCAGCAGGCTTAACGGAAAGAAGCTGTAGCGGACAAGAGTCGGGTCGGCAGTGCCTGGTCCCCCGGACTCTCCAACGCCGTTCGGATGATCAGGGGAGGCCGGACGGATGGAGGCGGCCTCATACTCCAGGCGCTTCGATGAATCCTGAGCCGAAAGGCAGAACACGAAAATCAGGCCGCCAAAGATCAACCTTAGGAGTTGTTCTGTGGTGGTTAACGCTGTCCTGGCTCCGCTTTTCGGGTCACGCATAAAACCTGCGTCCTGCACGTACCTTCGCGATCTTTGGTGCAAGTGTCTCACACAGCATTCCGGCGTGAACTGCCGATAATCCAGTGCCACCTTGAATGAAAAAGCCTATGTCCCCGTAGCCACAGCCGCGGCCGCCCTAACATCCCTGACAATCGCCTGCCACGGCGCGTATCCGCGAGCAGCCGAATAAGGATCATCCTCAAACTGCAGCGCAATATCGATCCGCCTTCCCGGGGTCAACTCCGCGGCGCGCTCCGCGAAATTCCAGGCTTTCGCGCGTATCGTGCGGCCGTTGACCTTCAACTTGAGAAACACGTGCTTCTCTTTGATAATTTCGGGCGGTGAGGCGATCTCGACGCCGCGCAGGGCAAAGGTAGGCGCCGCATTGCCGAAGCCGAACGGCGCGAGCCTTAGGATGTCCGCGATCGAGCCATCGTCTATCTCCTCCAGCGAGATCTCGGCGTCAATCGCCAGTTCGCGCTCGAAGTCGGCAGGAGTAAGACGTTCTCCCGCGTAAGCGCGCAGCCGCGCGCGAAATTCCTCGACTCGTGCCGCGTCCATCGTCAGACCCGCAGCCTGCCGATGCCCGCCAAACTTGCCGAACAAATCGGGCATCGCTTCCAAAGCGTCCAGCAGGTGGAAAACGGGGATGCTGCGCCCCGAGCCTTGCGCCCGGCCGTCTTCGATCCCCAGCACAAAAACAGGGCGGTGGAAGCGCTCCACCACACGGCTCGCCACGATCCCCACCACGCCCCTGTGCCAGCCTTCCCCGGCAAATACCAGCGCGGCGTCCACGTCCGTCACCGGCTGCTCGACACACTGCTCGAAGATCGCGCGCGCGATGTCCGCCTCGGTGTCCCGGCGGTCGCTGTTCAGTTCGTGTAACTTCGCCGCCAGGGTGCGGGCAACGTCGCCATCCTCGGTCAGAAACATTTCGACCACATCCGCGGCGCTGGCCATGCGCCCTGCGGCGTTGATCCGCGGAGCCACCTGAAAAGCCACCTGGCGCGCGCTCGGCGATTCGCCTTCCGGGAATCCGGAAACGTCCAGCAGAGCCCGCAGTCCCGGATTGCGCACGCGATCCAGGCCCGCCAGGCCGCGCTTCACGATCACGCGGTTCTCACCGGTGAGTGGAACGACATCGGCTACCGTCGCGATCGCTACCAATTTCAACAGGGAATCGATCAGGCGCTCGCGGCGGGCTTGATCCCAGCCGATGGCGCGAACCAGCCCATCCATGAGTTTGAGCGCCACGCCGGCGCCGCACAGGTTCTTCTCCGGATAGCCGCAATCGGGACGATTCGGATTCAGCACCGCGATCGCCGGAGGGAGCTCCGTCTCGGGCAGGTGGTGATCGGTGACGATCACATCGATCCCCAGAGTGGCGGCGTGCCTGACCACTTCATTGGCGCGAATGCCTGTGTCCACGCTGACGATCAGGGAGACCCCCGCCGCGGCGGCCTCCTCCACCACTTCGCTCCTCATCCCATAGCCGTCTTTTAAACGGTGCGGAACATGAAAAGATACAGCCGCGTCCAGGAGCCCCAGGCCTTTTTTGAGGATGACGATGGCGCTGGTGCCGTCAACGTCATAGTCGCCGTAGAGCAAGATTCGCTCTTTTTGTTCGATCGCCTGGCGCAGGCGGGCAACCGCCGCGGGCATGTCTTGGAGCAGCCCCGGATCGTTCAGATCGGCGATCGACGGCTCCAGGAACCGTTGGGCTTGTCCTATCGACCGGTATCCTCGCGCCCACAAAACGCGGGCTGCAGGAGAGGAGATCCCCAGCTCCCGGGCGAGTCCTGCGGTTCCGCCGGCGTCGGATTCGGGTATCGTCCACTTCACTTAATTATTCGAGTAGTATCCGCTCAGAGGATTCTCGTCCCCGTCGTCCTGATAGGAATATTCGATGCGCTCCACCAGATCGTTCAGCTCGTCGAACCAGTCCGTGCGAACCTCGAAGACGTAGGTTCGCTGGGCATGGTCGAAAGAGAGCTCGATCTGGCAGGTAAACCCCTCATAAGCCCGGATTTCGTTTAAGCGAGCTTCCAAAGCCCGGCGCTCATCCCTCTCCAGATCCGTATCGGAGAGTTGGGCTAAGGCGTTCTCGATGATGTCGGGCGTTAATTCGCGGGCATATAGGGTTACCAGGCGCACACCGGCCGCGCAGGCGGCCTCCACGAACTCGCGGTAATCGGGATGGTTCTGAGAATCCCAGACGACGGTCCCAGTCGGAGAGCCTTCCGGGTCGGTCCGTGGATAGCTCCGAAACAGCGCTAGTCCGCGCGATTCCAGGTGTTGTTCGATTTCGTGACGCAGAGTTTCGAGGTTCGGTCTCATCCGGACGGTACTCTGAGGAACCCTCCCAAGCTAGCACAGGCTTCGAGAAAGAAAAAACGGATCGAACCGGTTGTCATCCTGGTACGGCCTTTTGCCGTCTTCCTAAGTTGATGTAAACGAAAGCGAATTAAGGAGCCTTAAGGAGGCCCGTCTGTAACCTTTGGCCAGGTCTGCGACATCATTACACGGGTAGCGTCTACGAAACGCAACTCAAGGAAGGATCCTTAGAAACTATGAAGAAATATCTGGTATCACTGATGGCATTGCTGGCACTTACCGGTTTGGTGTTGCTGGCGGCCGACATCGATGGAACCTGGACTGCCGAAACCCAGGGCAAGAACGGTCCACAGACCCAGACCCTCACGCTCACCTCCAAGGGTGGCGAGCTGACTGGGAAGTTAGACGGTGGCCGGGGCGGTCCGTTGGACATTACCGAAGGTAAGATTGAAGGTCCCAACGTGTCGTTCAAGATTGTTCGCGAAGGCAAGAACGGCAAGCAAGAGCAAGAGTACAAAGGCACTCTGAAGGGCGGCGATCTGACGCTCACGACACAAGGTCGTGGCGGTCCGCAGGAACTTAACTTCAAGAAGAAATAGTTTAGGTCTACCTGATTGGCAGGCCCACTTCGGAACTGGAGGATTAGGTTTTCTGGTGTTCAAGATTCTCGTGGTTCTGGCAGTGAGCCTGCCATTCGCCTTTGCACAGTCAGGAACGGTCAAAGCGGGTAGCCAGCCCGTCCCTGGCGCAACCGTCCGCGCGACCCAAGTCGTTAACGGAGCGCAAGCCGAGCGAAGCCTGCTCACGCTCACCGATGAGAGCGGCTCCTTCCGCTTCGACGGAATGACGCCCGGCGCCTGGGTCGTAGAGGCCGATATGTTCGGCTTCGATCATCTGCGCCGCGAAGTCCAGGTCGCATCCACACCCACCAATTTCGATCTCACGCTCCAGTTGTCAGCGCGCGCCGTAGTGCCCGCCGCCCCTCCTGTGCGTCCTGCCGCGCAGAACAACCAGCAAACTAATGCAGCCCCGAATTTTCCGGCTCAGCCCGAGGCCGCGGCCGAATTCACGCCCCAGGTTTCTGCCGACAGCTCCAACGAGTCCTTTCTCGTGAATGGAACTGTGAGCGACGCTCTGCGCACGAATCAGGCTGATTTTGCGGGCTTTAATCCGGGTGGTTTCGGCCCCGGCGGAGGCTTTCCAGGTGGCGACCAAGGCCAGTTCGGAGGTCCAGGCGGCGTCGGCGGTGACCAGCCCGCGGGTGTCGCCGGTGGCGGCCGAGGGGGCCCTGGAGGCGGTCCAGGCGGGCGTGGCGGCCGCGGAGGCGGGGGTGGGCCCGGTGGAGGCGGCTTTGCCGGAGGCGGCGGTGGCGGTGGAGGCTTTGCCGGAGGCGGCGGTGGACGAGGCGGCGGTGGCGGTGGCGGTGGACGAGGCGGGCCCGGTGGGCGCGGCGGACGCGGCGGTCAGAATGCCGCATTTATCGGCAATCGCGCCCGGCGTTCCGCGAATACCATCCGAACCCAGTTGTTCTTTACGGCGCAAAACTCCGCGCTGAACGCGCGTCCGTTTTCGCTCAACGGCCAGGCACAACCCAAAATCGCATATGCCAATAACCGCTACGGCCTGAACATTGGCGGACCGCTGATCATTCCCAAGGTGTTCGACGCCAGCAAGATTTTGAACTTCACCGTGACCTACAACGGAGTTCTTTCGCGGTCCCCCTACAGTGCCACGGCCACCTTGCCGGGAGCCGCGGAGCGCAACGGTGACTTCGCCGGACGAAACACCATTTACGATCCCAGCACATGCGTCGCCGGCCTGGGCTGCTCGCCGTTCCCGAACAATCAGATTCCGCTAAATCGAATCAGTCCCGTGGCGCAAGGATTGTTGCAGTACATTCCCCTGCCGATCTACGGCGGCTTGATCCAGAACTACTACTACACGGCGGCCGCGCCAGCCAATCAGCAAAACATCAATACCCGGGTTCAGTGGACCGTGGATCAAACCGACAGGATTTCGTTCACCTCCAACTACCAGTCGCGCAACGGGCAGAACGTAAACCCGTTCGCATTCCGGGATGAAACGCACGGCAGCGGCTCTAATTCGAGCATCGGCTGGACCAAGAACCTCAGTACCCGCATGTTTAGCAATTTCACCATCGGGTTCAACCGGAACTATAGCCTGGCAGTCCCGTATTTTCAGACCCTGGGACTGGATGCCGCCTCGCAGTTGGGAATCGCCGGAGCTTCTCCGGATCCGCGCAACTTTGGCCCGCCCTCGCTGAACTTCACCAATTACGGCAGTCTGAACGACGGGAACCCCAGCACGTTGGCGGTGAACACCTTGAACATTTCCGACAGCTTCACCTACCGGCGCGGCAAGCACAACTGGGGTTGGGGCGGTCAGTGGAGCAAGGCCATGACCAACACCATCGCCGATTCGAACGGCCGCGGCACGTTTACCTTCTCCGGGTTATCCACCAGCAACTTCGATGCGAAGGGGCAGCCCATCGGCAAAACCGGTTGGGACCTGGCGGATTTCCTGCTGGGCCTGCCCCAATCGTCG
This sequence comes from Bryobacteraceae bacterium, assembly GCA_036003585.1. GTDB lineage: Bacteria > Acidobacteriota > Terriglobia > Bryobacterales > Bryobacteraceae > Palsa-187. The sequence goes on from DASYSG010000021.1 coordinate 76,882, forward strand.
TCCATCCGCTATGGCGCGTCCAGCCAGTATTTCCGCTCTCAAACCGCGAGTTTCTACGGTCAGGATGACTGGCGCATCCGCACCAATCTATCTCTGAACCTGGGCTTGCGTTATGAATACTTCACGCCCATTCAGGAGAAGTACGGACATCTGGCGAACCTGGACGTCGCGCCCGATTTCACCGCCGTTGCGCCGGTGCAGGCGGGCGGCGTCGGTCCTTACAGCGGACAATTTCCGTCCGCGCTGATCAACCCGGATAAAAACAACTTTTCGCCGCGCTTCGGCGTGGCCTGGAAGCCCACCGCGCGCAGCAAGTTCACCCTCCGCGCGGGTTACGGCTGGGCCTACAACATGGGAGTGTACAATACGCTGGGCAGCAAACTCGCCCAGCAGCCTCCTTTCTCGAGCGTGAACTCGGTGAACACCACGGCCGATAATATTCTGACGCTGGCGACCGGCTTGATCGCGGTTCCCGTGGGCCAGACCATCACGAATACCTTTGCGGTGGATCGCTATTATCTCGCGGCCTATGCGCAGTCCTGGAACGCGATCGTCCAGCGGGAGCTGCCCGCCGGCATGGCCCTGGAGATCGATTATAACGGCCAGAAAGGCACGCGCCTGGACGTACAGACGATTCCCAATAGCGCCCCGCCGGGAGCCTCGCCGCTGACCGCCGAGCAGCAGCGCCAGATCGGAAACGCCCAGGGGTTTACCTACGATTCACCGGTCGGCAACTCGATTTACCACGGCGGTACGGTACGGGTTACCCGCCGCTTCCGTAACAACTTCCAGTGGCAACTGAACTACACCTATCAAAAGCTGATCGATAATACGACCGCATTAGGCGCCGGCGTGGCCCAGAATGCTCAGAATCTGGCCGCGGAACGGGGACCCGATTCGCCCACGGGCCGGGCCCTCCAGATGCAGTACACCGTTCAGTCTCCGGTCGGGGTTCGCAACGCCATGTTCCAGAAGCAGCCTTGGCTGCAGAAGTCGCTGAAGGACTGGCAGCTCCAGGGCTCGACCACGCTGCAGAGCGGACGTCTGCTGACTGCCACCGTTCTTGGGAACGCGTCCAACCTCGGAGGAGCCGGGGTGGCCGGCACCGTGCGCGCCGATGCCACCGGACTGCCCATCGACACCGGATCCGGTTACTTCAATCCGGCTGCGTTCACCGTTCCTCTGGCGGGTACATACGGGACCGCCGGGCGCGGCACCATTCCAGGCCCGGGACAATTTACCATGACTCTCCAGTTGGCGCGCCAGATCCAGCTCGCCGAGCGGAGGAGCGTCGAGTTCAATGTGCAGGCCGCCAATCTGCTGAACCACGTGAACATTTCGGGCATCGGCACCGTGGTGAACTCGCTCAACTACGGATTAGCGACCGCGGCAGCCGGGATGCGGACCGTTTCAGCTACCGTGCGCCTGCGATTTTGAAGACCATGAAATCCATACTGCTGCTCGTAGCCGCGTCCTTGTTCGCGCAGGAAGTCACATTCAAGACCGAGACCAAGCTGGTGATCGTCAACGTCTCCGTCAAAGGCAAGGATGGCAAGCCGCTCACCACGCTCAAGAAGGAAGATATCGAGATCTTCGAAGACGGCGTGAAACAGAACCTGGCTGTGTTTGAACTCGAGACGCTCAGCAGCGATGTGCTCCCAGCGGTCGCGGCGACGCCGTCCGCTCCGGTAACTCTGGAGGAGCGAGTCGCGGCTCCTGCCGGACAGGCCGTGACAACGCAGGCTGCGACAGCGCCGGTCCGCCATCAGGACAAGCGCCTGGTAGCTCTCTTCTTCGATTTTTCGAACATGCCGCAGGCCGATCAGATGAGGGCCAAAGATGCCGCGGTCGACTTCATCACCAAGCAGATGACCTCTTCGGATCTGGTCTCCATCATGGCGTACGGCACCCGGTTCGATGTTCTGGAAGATTTTACGGCCGACCGTGACCGGCTGCTGTCCCGGCTCCAGAAAATGGCGACCGGCGAGGGCGCGGGCCTGGCCGACGTGGCCGCTACCAGCGCCGATGAAGGCGACGATAGTGGAGGCTTCGTGGCCGATGACACTGAGTTCAACGTCTTCAATACGGATCGCAAACTGACCGCTCTGGAGGATGCCACCAAGAAGCTGGCCGCATATCCGGAAAAGAAGGCCTTGATCTATTTCGCCAGCGGCCTTACCCTGACTGGTCTCGAAAACCAAAGCCAGCTGCGCGCCACCGTCAACTCGGCCGTGCGCGCGAACGTATCGTTTTATCCGGTCGACGCACGCGGGCTGACCGCGGCCTCCCCGGTTGGAGATGCCTCGACGTCCTCCGGGCGGGGCACCGGAGCCTTCACCGGAAGCAAGCAGTCGGGCCAGCGCACCAGCCTCACCGGATCGCAAGACACGCTGTACACACTCGCATCGGACACCGGCGGAAAAGCCCTGGTGGATTCGAACGACCTCGCTATGGGCATCCGGCAGGCTCAGGAAGATATCAGCAGCTATTACATTCTGGGCTACTACAGCACCAACGCAGCCGAGGATGGGAAATTCCGCAAGATCCAGGTGAAGCTGGTCAGCAAGGAGCTGCAGTCGAGCACCAAGGTCGATTTCCGTAACGGCTATTACGCCGGAAAGACATTTGCGAAATTCACGGCCGGCGACAAGGAGCGGCAGCTCGAAGAAGCGCTGACTCTGGGGGATCCGGTGAGCGAACTGCCACTGGCGCTCGAAGTCGATTATTTCCGCGTCGCGCAAAACCGCTACCTGGTGCCGATCTCGCTCAAGATTCCCGGCTCGGTCCTGGCGCTTGCCAAGAAAGGCGGCAAGCAGAGCACCGACTTCGATTTCATCGGCCAGGTGCGCGAATCCGCTTCCGGCAAACTCGTCGGCGGCGTACGCGATAACATCCCGGTCAAGCTGAGCGATGCGGATGCGTCGCAGCTCGAGCATCGTCATTTGCAATACGACGCCGGCCTCACGCTGCCTCCGGGCAAGTATAACTTGCGGTTTCTGGCGCGCGAAAACCAGACTGGCAAGATGGGAACGTTCGAAACCAATTTCGTCGTTCCAGACTTATCGGCTTCCAAGGACCTGCGCCTGAGCTCGGTGATTTTGAGCAGCCAGAAGGAAGACGTGAAGGCGGCCGTCGGGTCGGCTGACAACGACAAACGCGCGCTTGCGAATCATCCGCTGATTCAAAATGGCCAGAAGACGGTACCCAGCATCACGCGCGTGTTCCGCAAGGACCAGACCTTGTATGTGTACTTCGAGGTCTACGATCCGGCTCCCGAGGGCGCGTCTAAGGCTCCCGATCTGACCGCGCAGGTGGAGTTGCTCCAGGGCGCTCGTAAGGCGTTTTCGTCCATGCCTGCGACTCAGACTAAGATGACGCCCAATCGCCCGGGCGTGGCGTCGTTTAGCTTCCAGGTGCCGCTTGCCAAGATGGCCGCAGGCCAATATACAGCGCAAATCAACGTAATCGACGAGGCAGGGAAGCGCTTCGCCTTCCCACGCAGCACGATCATCGTGTTGCCGTCAGACAAAGCGGTAAACTGATTGGCATGAATACCGCTCGTTACATCCACTGGCAAGACCAAGGGATGTGGCTTGGCTACTTCGAGGAATTCCCTGACTACTTAACCCAAGGCGAAACCGTCGAAGAACTCGAAGAGAATCTTCGCGATCTCTACCGGGATCTGACCAGCGGTGAGATTCCAGGTGTCCGTCGGGTCGGCGCATTGACGCTTGGATGAAGCGGACCGATCTGATCCGCAAGCTGGAAGAGGACGGATGTGTTCTGGTCCGGCACGGCGGGAACCAGGACTGGTACCGCAACCCAAAGACGGGCATGTCTCAGGCCGTTCCGAGGCACCGGGAAGTCAATGAGTTTCTTGCCAAGCACATCTTGAAAAAGCTCGCGAACTGAAGTCCCTCCGCAGCGCGATCGTCATCCTGCCGCAGGGCCTAGAATCAAGATCTGTCACGTAAGCCGTTTCTTGTCCTTCAAGATAATCTCCACGTCGGCGCGATTGTCGTAAAAGTCCTCAATGATACGTTGAGCATAATGGTGCGCAAGCTCATACTCGTCCTGTTTGACTTCACGCCATGCGTCGTGAAGGATGTCATTACCTAGGACTCGGATTTCTTGATTCGCTCGCTTCCGGCGCGCTTCGGTTAGAATGCCATCAGTGGCAGCGCTGTCGATCTTATCCTTCAGGCTCCCAGTCGTATAACCATTGAGCTTCAGTGCTTTTTCTAGAACGGACCGAAGCATGGCAGAACTGGCACGCCATGCTTCGTGCGCGGCACACAGTTCAGCTTCTCGGAATTCTTGCATAATTTCTGTCGGAGTTCCATCAGGTAGCTTTGCCGAATCGACCGCCGTCGGGAAAAACGCTTCGAGTGTTCCCTTGTTAACTTGGCCGTTGTCATGAACAACTGCCAATCCGCCGCGCCCACAGCCGCCACATCTCATGCCCAGATAGAGAATTCGAGAGTACTGAGTATCTCCGTAGCTATGCTGCTGATTGAGTATGACCGTCCCGACGGTGCCCGATTGATTGGGCACCTGGGTTGTATACGAAGCCAAGGCTCCATCACACCCAGGGCATTTGGTTGAGACAGTACCGTCTGTTTTGAAAACGGGCAGCATCGGCCAATTGTAGCGTGAAGGGTGCTGTCGAGATCGTAAAGAGCTGGTAGCGTTTGTTGCGAACCCTGAGCGAACCGCGAACGGCAGTAAGCGGCCCTACAGCCCCATCCGCTCGAGCTTGCGATACAGAGTCTTCCGCTCGATCCCCAAGACCTTCGCGGCGCGACTCTTGTTGCCATTGGTCGCCGCCATCACGCGCCGAATCTGCTCCGCCTCGGTATCGGCCAGGCTGTCGCTCGCGTGGTCGCGAGAATCCATCTGGTCGATCGACAGGCGAACCGCGGCATCGTCAATACGCCCGCCCGGCGCGAGAATCGTCAGCCGCTCCATCATGTGCTGGAGCTGGCGGATATTGCCCGGCCAGCTGTACTCTTCCATCGCCTTAACACCGGAGTCGGTGAGCTTCGTATCGAGTTTGTAGCGCTCGTTGTAGCGCTTCAGGAAATAGTGGACCAGCAGAGGGATGTCGCTGGCCCGCTCGCATAGCGGTGGCACCGTAAGCCGCACCACGTTGAGCCGATACCACAGGTCTTCGCGAAACTTGCCCTCGTCGACCAGCTTCTGTACGTCTTTGTTGGTAGCCGCGATCACCCGTACGTCGACCTTCTTCGCCCGCGACGATCCCAGCGGGCGAATCTCCCTCTCCTGTAGAAAGCGCAATAGCTTTAACTGAAATCCCAGATCGATATCGCCGATTTCATCCAGAAAGACCGTTCCATTATTACCGGCCTCGAACACACCCATGCGGTCGCGGTCCGCGCCGGTATAGGCGCCCTTGAGCGTTCCAAACAATTCGCTCTCCAGCAGGGATGGCGCGATGGCGCCGCAATCCACCGGCACGAACGGCTGCTGCGCGCGCTTGCTGTTGGCGTGGATCATGCGCGCGATCAGCTCCTTGCCGGTCCCAGTTTCGCCTTCGATCAGAACCGTGGCGTCGGTGGGCGCGACCTTCGAAAGCGTCTTGTAAATCTCGATCATGCGCGGCGAGCTGCCGATCATTTCCGTATCGGGAAGATCGTCGATCGAGGCCGCCTCGTCGTCATCCGGCTCGCCCAGCGATTTCTCAGCGCGGCGGATGGTGTCCACCATATGGGCCATCTCGAAGGGCTTAGCCAGGTATTCGAACGCGCCGCCTTCGGTCGCCGCCATGACGGTTTCCATGCTGCCGCGGCCGGTCATCAGGATCACCAGGCAGTCGGGATTCGTGCGGCGCGCGGTGCGCATTACATCCAGGCCGGTGCGCTCGTCGAGATAAATATCGGAAATGACGATGGGATAACTTTGCTGTTCAAGGCGCGCCAGGGCCTCGCGCGTCGAAGAGACGGCGTCGACGGCGTATCCCTCCAGCTCCAGACACGTGACCATGGTGGTCCGCACGGACTGGTCATCTTCGACGATCAGCAGTTTCTGCATTCGTTGGAGCGCTCGCGTGAGCCTTCATAATCATGGTAAAGCAAGAGCCTTTTCCGGGCGTGCTGGTCACTTCGATTCGGCCCCCGTGCCGGAAGACGATCTGCTCGACAATCGAAAGCCCGATGCCAGTGCCCGTTTCGCCCGAAGCCTCAGCGCGCTTGGTCCGGTAGAACTTTTGAAAGACGCTCTTAATCTCCTTGGCATCCATGCCGATTCCCTGATCCCGAACCGCCAGGCGCAACTCACTGCCGGCCAGTTCGGAATACACATGAATTTCGGTATTGGGCGGCGAATACTTTACGGCGTTGGTGAGCAGGTTGTAAAGCGCGTACTCCAACAGCTCGCGGTCCCCTAGAAGCGTGCCTTCAACAGCGCTATCGAGGATCATGCCGATGTGCTTGCGCTCGGCCAGGGGCCGCGTGCGGTCCATGCAGATGTTAACCAGATCCGTCACAGGCAGCGTCTCCTGTTTCAGCTCCATCTGCCCCTCGGCCAGCCGTTCGACTTCGAGGAACGTCGAAATAATGCGCGCCAGGCGCTTCGATTCCGAGTTGATCATCAGACTTAGTTCACTGCGCTTCGCATCGGGCAGGGAATAGCGGGTCATCAGCTCGCTCGATCCCTGGATGGCGGTGAGCGGTGTGCGCATTTCGTGAGCGGCCCAATGAATCGCCTGCTGGTAGCGCGATTTTTCGGATTCGGATTTGCGGAGCTGCCCGCGGACCATGAAGTGGCGATAGGTAGCCGCTCCGATGGAACTCAGCCAGGCCACGGCCACCGGAGCGACATACGGGAGAACGATGCCGTGCGCGAAAAACTGAACCGGCAGAAAGTAATGTGCGGCGGCCAGCAGCGGAACGATCAGGGCGTACGCCCGCCAGCCCGCCAGGAACCAGAAACTCAGCCCGGCCGCGATCGCGAGAGACATGCAGACCAGCAAAGACATGCTATTGCTGGCGGGAACCAGGAACTTGCCGTGCGCCATCGTTTCGAAAGCCTGGGCGTGCATTTCGACGCCCGGGAAGTTTACGCCGTAGGGATTCACCAGCCGGTCATTGGCGGCGGAGAGCGCTGTTACACCCAGAAACACCGTCTTGCCGCGCAGCTCCTCGCGATGCCGGTCGATGTCCAATGCTGAAATCGTCGGGATCGTGCCCGCCCGCAGGTAGCGAATCAACAATGGCCGGCCGCCCTGACGCGGCGCGGGGATCAGGATGTTCCCGACGGTCACATCGTCCGGCGATTCCTCCGGATATCCCGCGCCCAGCGTCACCCGCAGCGCTTCCAGTGAAAGAGCCCACCGCCGCTCGCCGCCAGCAACCTGTTCCAGAATGATTTGGCGGCTGACGCCATCGATGCGATCTCCTTCGGTATGGACGTGGCCCAGCGCGCCGAGCGAGCGAAAACGCGGAGCCGGATCTTCCCACTTCGCGCCCGCCAGGGCGAGCTGGCAGGGCAGGATCAGATTCCTGGTGGCGCGCAGCGACGCTTCAAGCCGCGCGTCTTCGGCCGGGTCTACTTCGTCGTGAAGGGTGACGTCCAGTGCCACCGCGTTCGGTTCCGCGACGGCAAGCCGATCCAGCGTTTGAGCCAGAATCGTGCGGATGCCGCGCATACCGTGGCCGGCTTCCAGTGTCGCTTCATCGATGGCCACAACCACCGACCGCGGCGTCCAGGTGTCGTGTTGTCCGGAGAGCAGCAGGTTGTAGGCATATTGATCGATGTGGACAGCCAACGGGTTGAATCCGGCGGCGATTCCCAGTGCGAAGCAGATCGCCAGAACGCCAGCGTATTTCGCGACCTGGAGTTTATTTGCCAACGAGCTTGTCTATTTTCCTACCAGCTTTTCGATATCCGCAATTTCCCGGGGCAACCCAGCGCTCAGAACCTTGCATCCCTCCGCAGTCACCACGACGATATCCTCGATGCGGATGCCGATGTTTTCTTCAGGAATGTAGATCCCCGGTTCGATGGTGATCACCGTTCCGGCTTTGAGCGGAGCCGCGGGATCGCCGGGATCGTGAACATCCAGGCCCACGTAGTGCCCCAGCCCGTGGACGAAATACTTGCCCAGCGGCTGGCCGTGCAGGTCGTGGCCGTGGCTGTTGATGTAGTCGTAGGCGATCTGATGCAGCGAAGGTCCCTCGGCGCGCAGGATCATACCCGGCCGGATCGCCGCGATTGCGGCTTTTTGTGCGCCCAAAACGATCTCGTAAATCTCGCGCTGGCGGGGCGTGAACTTGCCTCCCGCGGGAACCGTGCGCGTCACATCCGTAGCGTAATCCGAGCACTCCGCGCCTACGTCGGCCACCACCGTCTCGCCCGCGTCCAGACGCCGATGGTTAGCGGCATAGTGCAGGATCACGCTGTTCGGTCCGCTCCCTACGATCGGCGCATACGCGTTCCGCTCGCACCCGCGCTCGAAGTACGCATTCGTCATGTCGGCGGCGATCTCATATTCCCAAACGCCCGGCCGGGTCTTCTTCCATCCAGCCAAGTGTGCCGCGACCGTGGCATCCGTGGCTTTCCCGATCAGCTCGATCTCGGCCGGCGATTTCACCATTCGCAGTCGTGCGATCGCTGGCCCCGCGTCCGCCCCTTCATGGAGCACCGCCAGCGATTTGAGCTTTTGACCGGACACATCTCCTGCCAGCGTATAAACGCGGGGAGATGTCTCCAGCACCTTCAGAAACGCGGATTCCAGCGCCGATCTCGGCATCACCCGGTCGAATCCCGCGTGCTTCGGAGCGTCGGGATCGCTGGGATCCAGCTTGCGGCCGGTGTACAACTCCATACGCGGATCGCGGTTAGGTAGAAACAGGATTTCGGTTTGCTGCGTCAGCAGCATCGCCGCGCCCGGCTCACGCCAGCCCGACAGATACAGAAAATTCGATTCCTGGAAGAACGCCGTGTGCAGATCGTCGGGCTCGTCGGCTCCGAAAAGAACCATGACGCCGTCGAGAGATTTACGTAGCTCGGCTCGGCGGTGCTGATACTCCTGAGGCGTAATGCCGGCAGCCGCCGTGGCGGCGCCAGCGGAGAGCAAAGCCAGCGCCAGAACAAATACCAGCCGCATGTTTAGAGTTTACCGAAGCTGGATGTTATCGGTATCGAGGATCGTTCCCGTCGCCAATCCAAAGGTCGCGATGGCTTTTCCCAGATCCGCTTCCGCGCGCTGCTCCTGGCTGCGCGCCGTGATCATGGCGGATTGCCTCTGCTGCACCAGAAACAGAGTCGAGGTGCCTGCGCGAAACTGGCGCTGCTCGCTTTGATACTGCTCCTCGGCCGATTCCCGTGCCACACGCGACGACTCCAGACGCGCTTTCGCCGAATCCACCGATTGCATGGCATTGCGAACACTCGCCTCGATCGATTGCTCCGTCTGCAGGCGTTGGTTGCGGATGCGGCGGGTTTCGGCCAGTGAATTACTCAGGTTGGCCTCGGCTGTACGATTGCGTATCGGCAGCGAGATCCGTAATTGAACTTGGGTTGTTGGAAAACTGCTGTTGAAGAGAGTGCTGAGCGAATGCCCATAGCCTCCTACCAGCAGGTCGGGCAGACCAGGGGTGGTTCCAGGGCCTGCGGTCGGTAGCGGTTGTAGTCCAGCCAGCACGGAGAGCTGGTTGATTTGATCGGTCAGAGCGATCAGGCCGGAAGTGAAGGGATTCGGACCAGCAGGGAGCTGGAATCCGGCCAGCCCGGCATTGGTGTGCGTGGCCACCAGATCCACTTGCGGCTTGGTCTGTTCGCGATAAAACCGGTTGTCGGTTTCGTTGATCTCTCTGGAGATTTGCACCTGCGCGAGCTCCGGCCGGTTGGCGAGTCCTTGCCTCACCGCATCCTGCAGCGGCGTGATCGGCGGCGAAACGTTGACCGGCGTGATCGGAATCAGCGCACTGGACCAAATGGGATCGGTGCGGTCGGGAAGAATCAGCGTCTTCAGCGCGTTCTCGGCGGCCGTCAAAGCTTCCTGGGCGCTGTAGGCGTTCTCTTCGAAAGTCGCCAGTTGCTGTTGCGCCGCCACCACATCGATGGGCGCGAGCAGTCCCTGCTCCTGCTGGCGGCGATTGCTTTCGTCCTGCTCGCGGCCGATGTTCACCGCATCGAGTTGCACTGTCAGGTTGCCGTATGCGAATGCCAGGTCCCAGTAGGCCTGCTCGGTCTGCGTGACGATCTGCATCACCTTCTGTCGAAATTGTTCGTTCGTCAGCGACACGTTCTTCTTCGCGACCTGCAGCCGGTGCCGGTTGTCGTCGTAGCGCAGATTGCGCCACAAAGGCTGGGTTATGGAAAAATTCAGCGACGTCGGGTATTGCGGATTGAGCTGGGCAAACGTGTTGTTCGTGGTGGTGCGCGAGGAAGAAAGATCGAATTGATAGGTGCTGCCCAGCCACGGCACGCTGCCCGACAGTTGCGGGTCGGCAATTCCCGTACGGCTGATGACACTGCCGGTTGCCGATCCGCCCAGGGTGGACGCCACCGGCGTGACGTTTTTCTGGTACGACGTCGTGCCGCCGACTTTAGGATCGAAGTATCCTTTCGCGCCCAGGACAGTGTTGATCGCCTTTTCGCGATCGATGCGCGAACCGTCGATATCCTTGTTGTTTGCCAGCGCCATCGCCAGCGCATCCTGTAGCGTGAGCTCCTGATCGGTGGTTACACCGATGCGAGGACGCAGCACGAAGGGACGAGCGGGAGGAACGCGCGTCACCGCCTGGTCGGCTTCCGCCTGCGGTTGTGCGCCCTGCTGCTGCCGCGCGCCCTGTTGCTGTCCACAAACGATGAGTGAGATCGAAAACAACCCGAACGACAGCCGCCGAACCATTAAGCCTCGCCGCCTTTTCTCTGAATGACTGCCCGCGCTCCCGCCCCGGCGTGTTGCAGTACCTCCGCGACACTGCCCATCTTGCGGCTGAGCGCGCGCGCAAGCCTGGTTTGCTTGGCGTCCTCGAACAGCGAATAGAACACCGGTACTGCTAATAGAGTCAGCAGCAGGCATAGCGACTGTCCTCCCACCACCAGCACGCCGATGGACCGGTTGCTGGCCGATCCTACTTTGCTCGAAATTACGACCGGCAACATACCCGCCACCAGCGCCATGGTGGTCATCAGAATCGGCCGGAGACGATCGCGATTGGCCTGCATGATCGCGGGGTAAAGATCCATGCCCGCTGCACGCAAGCTGTTGGTGTGGGCGATTTGCAGAATCGCGTTTTTCTTCACAATGCCGAACAGCAGCAGCAGGCCCAGCCCGGAGAAGATGTTCACGGTCTGTCCCGCGATCAGCAGCGAGAGAATTCCAAAGGGCACCGCCAAGGGCAGAGTCAGCAAAATCGTGAACGGATGCAGAAAGGATTCGAACTGCGCGGCCAGCACCATGTACATGAAAATGAGCGTCAGGGATACGGCCACAATGAAGTAGTACGCCGTGCGAGCCAGTTCCTTGCTCTGGCCCACGCCCACGCTGGCGTATCCCGGATCCATATGCAGATCCTTGGTGAAGTCGTCCAGCTTGGCCAGGATGTCGGCCTGCGACCCGCCCGGCAGCAGGTTGCAGCTAATGGTCACCTGTCGCTGCCGGTCCAGGCGATCGATACTGGAAGGCGCCGTGCCGGGCTTGATCCGGACCACTTGATCCAGGCTCACCGGACCGCCTTTGCTCGAGGAGACCGCCAGCAGCGTCAGCGCATTGGTGCTGGTGCGGAACTCCTGCGCCGCGCGCAGCCGCACATCGTACTGCTCGCCTCCCGAGGGGAAGCTGGAGACCACCTGCCCGGCGATCATCGTGTTCAAGGCGGTGGCGATATCGTTCACGCGGACGCCCAGGTCGGCCGCGCGTTGGCGGTCGATTTCGACCCGCAGCTCGGGCTTGCCGTAAACCAGTGACGTATCGGCGTCCACCACGTTGGGCAAGGTCTTCAGCCGGGCCAGCAATTGCTGCGAGTACTGCGAAAGCTTGTCCAGATCCGGACCGCTGATCGCGTATTGCACGTCGCCCGTCCCGCTCCAGCTCTGCACGCCGACGCTGGTCCGCAAATCGGACGGATAGTTCTTGAAGATATCCCGCGTCTTGATCATCATCTGCTCTTGCGATTCGCGGCGCTGATCTTTGGGAACCAACTTGACGTAGATGGAGCCCGCGTTCATGGCGCGATCCGTACCGCCTCCGACTGTAGTCAGCGTCGCCACCACGTTCGGCAGCGCGCGGATATCGCGGGCGATTCGTTCCATGACATTGGTGGTGGCCGCCAGCGAGGTTCCTTCCGCTGTCCGGATGGAGACCAGATATTCCGAGCGATCGTCCACCGGCGTGAAGCTCTTCCCGACCACTTTGAACAGCGGATAAATGCTGAAGACCACCAGCACGCTAATCGTAACCATGATCTTGCGGTGCGCCATCGCCCAGGTCAGCGCCTTGGTGTAATGGCGATCCAGAAAACGGAACAGCCACGAGTCCTTGGAAGCCTGCTTGTGATCGCCAGAAGCCTTGGAAGCCTTCAGGAAGCGCGAACTCAGCATGGGGGTCAGCGTGAACGAAACCAACAGAGACACCGCGATCGCAAAGGACGCCGTGAGTCCAAACGACGCCATGAAACGTCCTACGATGCCGCCCATGAATCCTATGGGCAGGAAGACCGCCAGCAGAGACAGGGTCGTCGCCATCACCGCCATCCCGATCTCTTTGGTGCCTTCCACCGCAGCCAGCATTGGGCTCATGCCCTTTTCCTCGATGAAGCGGTAGATGTTTTCGAGCACGATGATGGCATCGTCGATCACGATGCCCACCATCAGCGTCAGTGCCAGCATGCTGATCTGGTTCAGCGTGAAATTCATGACTGCCATCAGCGTGAAGGTGGATATGATGGAGACCGGAATCGCCACCGCCGCGATCAGAGTGGTCCGGATGTTGGCCAGAAAAAGGAAAATAACGGCCGCGGCCAGAAGGCTGCCTTCGATCAGGTGGGACTGGATCGCGTCGATGGCGGCTTTGATGAAGATCGCCTGATCGTTTACGACCTCGATGTGGATGTCTTTCGGTAGCGTTTCCTGAAGCTCCTTCATCCGGTCTTTGACCAGGTCCGCCGTGGCTACCGCATTCGTTCCGGATTGCTTCGAAACGATCAAGGTTACCGCCGGATTTCCGTTCAGCCGGGAAGCCGTAGTGGCCTCTTCCTGGCTGTCTTCGGCGTGACCGATGTCGCGCAGCTTCACCGGATAGGGTCCGCGGGTCGCCACCGCGATTTCGTTGAACTGTGCCGGATCCGCCAGTCGTCCGAGGGTCCGCACCGTAAGCTCGTTCGCGCCCTGGGTCACGCTGCCGGCCGGCAACTCCAGGTTCTGCTGCCGCAGCGCGTTGGCCACGTCGGTGATCGAAAGCCCGTAGGCCCGCATCCGCTCCGGATCCACCCACACCCGAATCTCGCGCTTCAGGCCGCCCACCAGGCGAATCTCGCCGACGCCTTTGACGTTCTCCAGCCGCTGCTTGACCTGCTTGTCCGCGATCTCGGTAACCTCGCGCATGGGCCGCGAGCCGGAGACCACCAGTTGCATGATGGGCGTCGCGTCCGGGTCGAACTTCTGGATCACCGGAGCATCGATCGTCTCTGGCAGATCCGGCAGGGCGGTGGCAACCTTATCGCGAATTTCCTGCGCCCCCACGTCGCCGCTCTTATCCAGCGAAAAGCTGACCACCACGGTCGAAAGCCCCTGGACCGAGGTGGAGCGCACGTCATCGATATCGCTGATCGTGTTGACCGCATCCTCGATGCGCTTGGTGATATCGGTTTCGATTTCTTCGGCAGTGGCCCCCGGATTCACCACTGTGATGGACACCGTAGGCACGTCCACCTTGGGCGTCAAATCCACGCCCAACGAGAAATACGAGAAGCCTCCCACCACCACCAGGGCGAGGATCAGCATGGTCGCAAAGACCGGGCGGCGGACGCACAATGCTGCGAGTTTATGCATGCTTCAGGCTCCTGTGACCCGCTTTGCATCAGGGGTCTCGGCCGGCTTTACGTTCTGGCCGTCGTACAAATCCTGCAAGTGGTCGGTGGCCACCACGGCGTCCGCCGGGATGCCGGTCAAAATGCGTACTTGATCGCCGTCCCGCTCGCCTACCTGAACCACGGCCAATCGCGCCTTGCCGTCACGAACCAGAAAGACCTGCGATGAATTCGTGGTCGCATCCGTAATGAGGGAACTCGCAGGTATAAAAATTCCCTGCGTGCTTCCGGGAAGGACGATGCGCGCCGTCGCGAACATGCCGGGCCGGAGAGCGACATCGCCGTTGGCGAAAGTAGCTTCCACCACGAAAGTCCGCGAGTTCGGATCGACCGCCGGATTGATGGCGGTAACCTTGCCGTCGAATAAGCGTCCCGCGTAGCCCGTCACATTCGCCCCGACGCTGAGTCCTTTTGTCATCTGCTGTGCGTATAGTTCCGGTACCTGAAGCTCGAGCTTGATGGGCGTGACCCGCAGAATTGTCGCGATCTTCGAGCTGGTGGAAACGTATTCACCCGGTGTGACCGCACGTGCGCTCACGTACCCGGCGAAGGGCGCGCGGACTTCTGTGTCGGCCAGAGTTTTCTCCGCCATGGCCAGTTGCGCGCGCGTGCCGAGTTGACCGGCCTCCTGGGTCGCCACTCCTTGATAGTTCTGGCGAGCCGCGTTCAGAGCGGCCTCGTACTGCTGCCGCGTGGCATTCACCTGCGCATCGGCCGTCTCCACCTGGGTGTGCGCCTTATCGTAGGCGCTGCGCGAAACGTCGCCGCTGTTTACCAGGTTTTCGTAGCGCTTGGAGTCCGCCTGGGCAAGTTTCTGCTGTGCGACCGCGGACTCATAGGCCGCTTTCGCCGAAAGCACTTCAGGTACGGTACTGGGATCGAATTTCTGATTCTGTCCCAGACCGATCTTGGATTGCGCCTGGCGCACCGAAGCCTCTGCCTGCTGCTGCGCGGCGCGAGCCTGGTCCAGCCGCAGCTGGGCGTCGCGCGAATCCAGCTTGGCGATCACTTGCCCCTGCCGCACCACGTCGCCTACATCCACCAGAGTGGAGACGATTATGCCGGCTTCGTTGGGCGCGACGTCGGAGGAATCGTGAGCCACAAAACTTCCCGTGGCCTGCACCGTGGCCGAAACTTCGCGGGTGGTCGCGCGAACGGTGGAAACCGTTGGCGTCTGAACGGCCGCTTTCCCGGACGCGGCGGTGGACGCACTCGTGTCCGAGCGCTGGCAAGCAGCCAGGGCTGCGGAAATTACGACGATCGATAGGATCTTGGATCTCATGGGTTCTTATGCTTTTCGCTTGCCCGTCTTTTTTGAGTTCGTTTTGGAGGAAGGCACTGGGGGACACAATGCTGCTATCAGCAGCTTGGCGAATTCCTCCGCGGCCTCCTTGTCGGTAACCGGCAGGCCCTTGAGGCCGAATATGTATTTGCTGCTCGCGTACTGCATTGCCGGCGACGCCAGCAGCATCAGGAGAGCATCCGGATTCCCTTTCCGGAAGGCTCCTTCGCGTTGCCGCAGCACCACGTAGTTTCGCAGGATCTCGACGGTGCTCGAACCCATCCGCTCGTGAAACAAACCGGGCAGGGAGTGGCCCTCGAGCCCCGCGTAGAGCATCAGCCGATGGAACGCCGTGTCTTCGCGAAACGATTTCAGAATCTGCGCGAGCAGGCAGCGGATGAATTCCAGATCGTCCCGGCGTTCGGCGATAGCCCGCATTTCCGAGAGCCATTCGTCCTTGCCCGCGGCCGCTTCATGGGTGTCCAGAATGGCGTGATACAAGTCTTCCTTGGTGGCGAAATGCCGGTACAGGATCGCCTCGCTGACCCCGCAGGCCGCCGCGATGTCCTTGGTGCGGGTGCCGCTAAAGCCGTGCTTCGAGAAGAGTGCGATCGCATGGCTCAGCAACTGGCGCCGCCGGTCGTCGGACGACAGCCGCGGCCGGGTCGCGGGTGGCGGCACAGGCGAAAGCAAAGGTAGGGCAGGAGGGGTATTCACAAGTAAGTACTTACTTAATTCTAGCGATCCGGACGCGGCGCTGTCAACAAGGGCAGTATCGCGGGCAGCAGGCAAGAAACCATGCGGCTTTTCGGTGGAATACGTTCCCCGGCCGGTGAACGGCTACCCGTGTTCCGTGTGGTGCTGGTGGCGGGTCAGCCACAAATCGATGAGCAGCAGCGCCGCGCCCACGGTAATCGCGGAATCCGCCGCGTTAAAAGAGGGAAATTCGTAAGATCCGAAGAAAACCTGGAGAAAATCGGTCACGGTGCCGCTGAACAGCCGATCCCAGACATTGCCCACTGCGCCGCCGAATACCAGCGCCAGTCCCACCGAAACCAGCCCGGGCGATTGCATCGCGTTCGGGCGAGGCCGCCACAACATCACTCCGATGACGGCCATCACGATCAGCGAAACCCCCACCAGCAGCATGCTGCTCCAGGCGCTCGGGGAATCCGCCAAAATCCCGAAAGCCGCGCCCGGATTCTCGGTATGCACGATGTTAAAGAACCCGCCGATGACCGGCGTGACATCCCACGAGGTGTACTCCGACCGGATATACATCTTCGTGATACGGTCGACTACGACGACAGCGGCGGCGATCGCGGCCGTCCGCAAGCGCGGATTCATTCCAGCATGTCCCTCAACGCAGCCGAGCAGAAATCGCATACGGTGGGGAACTCGGCGTCCTGGCCCACCGCGGTTGAGTATTTCCAGCAGCGCTCGCACTTCAAGCCGTCGGCGCGTTCGATGACGGCGCGCAACTCGTCGCCTTCCTCGAGCACCACCTGCGAGACGATAAACACCGAGGGCAGCTCGGCTTGGAATCCTTTGTAGCCGTATAGGCGCACGCGCGCTTCGAGCGAGGTTCCAATCAGCTTGGCTTGGCGCGCTTCTTCCAGAGCCTTGAGGACCACGTCGCGAACTTCCATCAGCCGGTCCCATTCGGCGAGTTTGGCCGCCGGCAGGCCAGATGCGACCTCCTCCGGCTCTGGCAGCAGCGCCAAATGAATACTCTTCGAGGCTCCAGGGGGTTTAGGAGTGTGGTCCCAAACTTCTTCCGTGGTGAACGCCAGCAGAGGCGCCATCAGCCTCACCAGCGCGTAGTGGACCTTATACAGGGCGCTCTGTCCGCTTCTGCGCTCGCGGCTGGAGGTCGCCGCTGTATAGAGCCGATCTTTGAGGATGTCGAAATAGCGCGCGCTCAAGTCGGCGGTCGTGAAATCGTAGATCGCCCGATAAACTTTATGGAACTCGAGCGTGTCATACCAGCCTCGGCAACGCCGTATCAAATCCTCGGTCCGCGCCAGGATCCAACGGTCGATCTCGAGCATCTCCGCCACCGGCACGGCGTCTTTCTCGGGATTGAAATCGTGCAGGTTTCCCAGCGCGTAGCGGAACGTGTTGCGCAGCTTGCGATACGCCTCGATCAAACGATCCAGAATGGTGTTCGAGAGGCGCACATCTTCGGTGAAGTCGATGGATGCGACCCACAGCCGCAGCACATCGGCGCCGTACTTGTTGACGATCTTCTCGGCGGCCTCACTGCCGCTCGATTTCGAAAGCGCGCGCCCCTCGCCATCGAGCGTCCAGCCGTTGGTGGCGGTCGCTCGATACGGAGCTGCGCCCTTCAGAGCGACACCTACGAGCAGGGAACTGTGGAACCAGCCGCGATACTGGTCGCCGCCTTCCAGGTACATGTCGGCCGGCCAGGGCAGGGAATTCTTCGTGGTGAGCACTGCCAGATGGCTCACGCCGGAATCGAACCAGACATCCAGAATGTCGGTCTCTTTGCGAAATGATGTTCCTCCGCACTTGCCGCATTTGGCATCGGGCCCCGCGAACTCCGCCGCCGATTTCGAATACCACACGTCCACAGTACTGTGACGGAACTCGTCGACAACGCGATCCAGAATCTTGCGATCCGTGAGCGGTTCCTGGCAGCCTTCGCAATAGAACACGATGATGGGCACGCCCCACAGCTTCTGGCGCGAGATGCACCAGTCGGGCCGAGTCGCGATCATGTTCGAGATGCGCTCCTGGCCCCACGAAGGCGTCCACTTCACGGTCTTGATGGCGTCGAGGGCGCGCTCGCGCAGATTGTTGCGGTCCATGCCGATGAACCACTGCTCGGTCGCGCGGAAGATGGTCGGATGATGGCAGCGCCAGCAGTGCGGGTAGCTGTGCTCGATATTCTTTTCGGCCAATAGAGCGCCCGCATTTTTCAGAATCTCGATGACCAGCGGATTCGCCTGCCAGATCGTTTTCCCCAGAAGTTCCTCGGGCAGCTTCCCAGCCGCGCCCTCCGCCGCGAAGAATCTCCCGGCGCCATCCACGGGACAATACACCGGAAGCCCGTAAGCCTGACCGATTACGTAGTCTTCCTGCCCATGGCCCGGAGCCGTGTGAACCGCGCCGGTTCCCTGTTCGAGAGTCACATGCTCGCCCAGGATGCCGATCGAATCGCGCTCGAGAAATGGATGACGGAAAACGGTCTTTTCCAAACGCGAACCTGGGAATTCCGCGAGGACCTGGACGTCTTTCCAACCGCAGTCGAGCGTAGTTTGCGCGAGCAGATCCTTGGCGACGATATACACGTCGCCGGCCGTTTCTGCGGCGACATACGTGTAATTCGGATGGAACGAGATCGCCAGATTCGACGGGATCGTCCAGGGCGTGGTCGTCCAGATCAGGCCCCAGACGCGTTTGCCCTTTAAAGCCGGATCGATCACGGCCGCATCCGACGTCAGTGCAAAACGAACCCAAATCGACGGGCTGGTATGGTTCTCGTACTCGACCTCGGCTTCCGCGAGCGCCGTGCGATCGTAAGTGCACCAGTTGACCGGCTTTAGGCCTTTGTAAACGTAACCCTTGTCGAGGAAATCGACGAACGCGCCGGCGATTACCGCCTCGTACTCGGCGCTCATCGTAAGGTACGGGTCCGACCATCGCCCGAGTACGCCCAGCCGGATGAAATCCTTCTTCTGCAGATCGACGTACTTGGCCGCATACTTCCGGCAGGCCGCCCGGATCTCCACCGGCGACATGGCCGCGCGTTTCGATCCCAGCTCGCTCTCGACCTTGTGCTCGATGGGCAGGCCGTGGCAATCCCAGCCCGGCACGTAGGGCGAATCGTAGCCCTCCATGGTCTTTACCTTGACGATGAAGTCCTTCAGCAGCTTGTTCAGCGCATGCCCCAGGTGGATGTTGCCGTTAGCGTACGGAGGCCCGTCGTGCAGGATGTAGGTGGGCTGTCCCAACCGGGCCGCGCGAATCGCGTTGTATAGTCCGGACTCCTCCCAGCGGGCGAGAAGGCGGGGTTCCAGCTGCCCCAGGTTGGCTTTCATGGAAAAGTCGGTCTTGGGCAGGTGGACCGTTTTCTTCAAGTCCATATTGCTCAAATCTGGATTGGCGGATTTGGCGGATTCCATCGGGTATTCTCCCCATCGTAACCGATAAAGTTCTGCCCGGTCTAGAAGGTCTTAAGAATCAATCGACTACGCATTACACCCAAATGGCATACTTTCTTGTTGACAGCAGATGAAGTTCAGATTAAGATGCTTTGAGCCTATTGGGCGGGCCACGATCGCTCCGGGACAGGTGCTTCAGGAATGACTTTCCAAGTTGGAGAGAAGGTGGTTTACCCCAATCACGGGGTTGCCACCATTGAAAACATCAGTTCGAGGGCCTTTATGGGCAATCTCGAACGCTTTTACCTTCTTAAGATCACTTACAACAGCCTCACTGTGATGGTGCCGTTCTCACATGTAGGAGAACTGCGCCTGCGCCGCGTCACGCGCAACAGCGAGCTGGCGCGAGTGGTGAACTTCCTGTCGGAAGGCCGCTGTACGCGCTATCAAGATTGGAAGGACCGCTTCAAAGAGAACACCGAGAAGATGCGTGACGGCAGTCTTCTCGCAGTGGCGGAAGTGCTCAAGAGCCTCCTGATGCTGCAGAGCCAGAAGGTTCTTTCGTTCCGCGAAAAGAAGATGCTCGACCGTGCCCGGCACATGCTGATCACGGAGCTGTCCACGTCGCGCGGCATGAACGAAGCGGAAGCGGCTCAGGTCCTCGAAAAGGCGCTGGTGAAGGCGCAACTGCATCTGCCCGAACCGCTTTAGTTGATCGCGCACAACGCTGAAACCCGCTGTGCGCTCGCGAACATTGTGCCCGATGTCGCAATAATGTTAAAGCTGTAGTGTGAAGCGCTGGCCTTGGCAAGTGTGGGTGATCATCGTCGCTCTGGCGGGCGTGGTGTGGGTGTTCGCGATGGTCCTGATGGTCGCTAACGGGAGCGACTGAAGTCAGCCCGCCGTCATGCGTCCTTTAACCAGGCGGGCAGCGGTCGTCACCGGTCTTCTTTTGCTGCTGGCCGCCGTCTATGGGCGCCTGCTTTTCTTTCCTTCACAATTCGTCTGGTTCGATCATTACGATTTAACGGAACTGCAAATCCCCCGGCTTCAGTTTTTCGCCCGTAGTCTTCACGCCGGGCACTTTCCTTTGTGGAATCCCTATATCTGGCTGGGACAGCCCGTGCTCGGGTCGGGCCAGCCGGGCCCGCTGAACCCTCTGATTGTCTTGTTCGCCAAGTTTGCTCCGTTGCGCGATGGACTTCTCTCCTTCGCCGAACTGAACTGGCTTTACGTCACGCTGCATTTTCTCGCCGCGCTGTTCGCGTACCGTTTTTGCCGGTATCTGGCGCTGCCGGTGTTGCCCTCGCTGTTGGGAGCCGTGGGATTTTCGTGCACCGGATTCCTGGGGAGCGCTGCGTGGCTCGATATCACCAGCGCCGTTGCGCTGACTCCGCTGGTTTTCTATTTCGCATTTCGATTGTGGACCGAAGACGGCATTCTGAAAAATGCTGCTCCTCTGGGGCTTGTCCTGGGACTCAGTTGGTGGACCGGACACCACGAGATCCCGATGATGCTGTGCTACGCCGTGTTGATCGGCAGTGCGTTCGCCGCGGCCGCGGGCAGATCCTGGCGGGTACTCCAGGGCACCCTGGTTACGTTCGCCCTAGCGATCCCCACAAGCGCGATTCAAACCCTGCCGTTCTACGAATTCGGCCACGCGTCCCGGCGCTGGGTGGGCGTGACGAATCCCATCGGATGGGCCGACAAGGTTCGCTATGAAGTGCATGCACGCTACTCGCTGCCCTGGTCCGGATTGGCCGAATTTCTTGCGCCCGGGGGAGCTCCGGAGGACCACTGGACCGCGTTCGCAGGACTGACCGTTATTGTTCTTGCGATCGCGGCTCTGATTTATCGCTGGTCGGACCGGCGCGTGCGGATGCTGGGCTTTCTGGCACTGGGATCGGTGCTCTACGCGCTGGGCGCGAACACGCCGCTGCATCGGCTGGCTTACCAATTCCTCCCTCTTATCGACAAGGCTCGCAGCCCTGGCCGCGGGATCTTTCTGGCCGGATTCGCACTGAGCGCGCTAGCTGCCGTGGGGGCCGATGCAGTCATCCGTGGTCTGATTCCGCGCAAGGGAATCTTGATCCCGGCGGTTGCTGCGTTGGCGATGCTGGCTGTTTATTGGTCGGGGCGTGTGCCCGAGATGGAATTCCCGATCCAATCTCACTATGTGGCGAAGGGCTTCATCGCGACGGTCGTGCTCGCGGTGCTGATGTGGCGGAAGTTCGTAGTCTGGCCTGGAGTCGTTTTGCTTGCACTGGTGGTGATTGAGGCTGGCACGGTCGCGGCGCACCGCATGACGGACCTCGATTCCGCTATCGTTGCTCGCTCGCTCCAGAAGTACGCGAATTTTGCCGGGAGCCTCCCGCGTACGGGCCAGGGACGCGTTGTCTCTGACTACAACACGCTTTATACCGATCTTGGAGATCTGTATGGCGTCGACGTTCTGCAATCGTTTGTTTCCGCGGTTCCGGAGCACGTTCTGCGCTTGCAGTTCGGGACGCCGCGCGTGCAGCAGTTACTGGGAGTAACATCTGTGCCCGGGGCGATGCCCCGCACGTGGGTCGTCCACCGCGTGATCTCCGCGAAGGATGTGGACGACCTGAGGCGCTCGATTGCCGATCCAGCAGTGGACTTCGCGACCACCGCTGTCTCTTTGGAGCCTCTGCCCCCGCTGGAGGAGTGCAGCGATGCTGGGGTCTGGTCCTTTGATCGGCCGGACAGCGACACGATGCGCATGGATGCGGATATGCGGTGCCGCGGCTTGCTCGTCGTGAGCGAGACGTTTTATCCGGGCTGGGAAGCGACTGTGGACGGCAGGCCGCAGCCGATTTATGAAGTTTTCGGCGCTCTGCGCGGAGTCGTGCTCGAGTCCGGCAGCCATCGCGTGGAGATGCGCTATCGTCCGGGCGTTGTTGCGCTGGGCGCGGCCTTGAGCTTTTCGGCGATCGCGCTGAGTCTACTTCTGATGTTTCGGTCGAGACGGGCGAGGCATGCCTAGCCCCTACAGATTTAACAACAGTTTTGTAGCTGCCGGACACGTCCGGCCCACGTCACCGCGCGGCTGATGAAATCCGTTGCAGCTTCCGGATCAACCCTTCGAGCTTGTCGAGCCGCAGCGCGTTTGCGCCGTCCGACAAAGCCCGCTCCGGGGCTTCGTGCACTTCGATGAACACGGCATCGACGCCCACTGCCACAGCGGCGCTCGCCAACGGCTCGATAAACTCGGGCTGCCCTCCGGACGAGGTCCCCGCCGCGCCGGGTAGCTGCACGCTGTGCGTTGCGTCGAACACCACAGGCCATCCGAAGCCTCGCATGATTGCCAGGCCGCGCATATCCACAACCAGGTTGTTGTAGCCGAACGAGGTGCCGCGCTCCGTCAGCAGGATCCGGTGGTTTCCGGTGGAGGCGACCTTCTCCGCGGCATGCCGGATATCAGCAGGCGAGACGAACTGGCCCTTCTTGATGTTGACGACGCGGCCGGTCTTTCCGGCTTCGACCAGGATGTCGGTCTGGCGGCATAGAAACGCCGGAATCTGAAGAATATCCACCGACTCGGCCGCAAGCGCTGCCTGGCCCGGCTCGTGAATGTCCGTGAGGACGGCGATTCCCCGATCGCGAACGCTCTTTAAGATCCGCAAACCTTCTTTGATCCCAGGGCCGCGATACGAGTTCACACTCGATCGGTTGGCCTTGTCGAAAGACGCCTTGAACACAAAAGGCACATCCAGTTTGGAGAGCGCCGTGGCGAGCATATTGACGTGCTCCTCGCTCTCAATCACGCACGGCCCGGCGATCAGGGCGAGTGGTCCGCCGCCGCCGATTTCAACTGTCGGAGTAATGCGCACTATTGCAGGATCACCGATGTTCGTCCGGGTGCGGCATGTGCATGTTTATCGGGCTGGGTTCCAGCGTGCGCACGGCGATACTCCAGCGCGGCTCCCACGAACGCCCTGAACAAGGGATGCGGCTCCAGGGGTTTCGACTTGAATTCGGGATGGAACTGGCAGCCCAGGAACCAGGGATGATCGGCGAGCTCGCAAATCTCGACGTAGACGCCGTCGGGAGTCTCCCCGGTGAGCCGCAGGCCATGCTCCTTTAAGACCGCTTCGTACTCGCGATTGAACTCGTAGCGATGGCGGTGGCGCTCGCTGATCTCGCGGCGGCCGTAGGCTTGCCGGGCGAAACTGTTGTCCGCAAGCTGGCAGGGATAGGCTCCCAGGCGCATGGTGCCACCCAGCTCGTCGACGCCTTTGAGTTCGCGCAGCTTGTAAATCACGCGATCGGGCGTGGCCGGATCGAATTCGGTGGAGTTGGCTTGCTCCAGCCCGCATACGTTGCGCGCAAACTCGATCACCATGGTCTGCATGCCCAGGCAAATTCCGAAATATGGCACCTTGGATTCGCGCGCGTAGCGGATGGCTTGCAGCATGCCTTCGATGCCGCGGCGTCCGAACCCGCCCGGAACCAGGATTCCGTCGAAGGCTTCGAGCTCGCCGGCGGCCTCGGGCCACTTGAGCCGCTCGGCTTCGATCCAGGTGATGTTGACCTTGGCGTCGTGCGACCATCCGCCGTGCAGCAAAGCCTCTTTCAGGCTCTTGTAGGAGTCCTCGTATTCGACGTACTTCCCGACCAGGCCGATCGATACTTCCCGCGATGGCTGCTTGATGCGGTGGACCATGTCGGTCCACGCGGTCAGATTCCGCGGAGTAGCGTCCATAGCCAGCAGGCGCAGGGCGATCTCGTCGACACCCTGCTCGGCGAACACCAGAGGGACTTCGTAGACGCTGTCGACGTCCTTCGCCGTGATGACCGCCTGCACGTCCACGTCGCAGAACAGCGCAATCTTTTCCTTCATCTCCTGAGGGATGGGGCGCTCGCTGCGGCACAGCAGAATGTCCGGCTGGATACCGATGGCGCGCAGCTCTTTCACGCTGTGCTGGGTCGGCTTGGTCTTGAGCTCCTGCGCGGCGGCGATCCAGGGAACCAGCGTGACGTGCACGAACAAGGTATTGTCGCGGCCCAGCTCGTGACGCAGTTGGCGAATCGCTTCGAGGAAGGGCAGCGACTCGATATCGCCCACCGTGCCGCCGATCTCGCAGATCACCACATCCGCGGGGGATTGCTCGGAGGGGCTGGAGACTCGCCGCACGGCGGCCTTGATCTCATTGGTCACGTGGGGAATCACCTGCACGGTCTTTCCCAGGTAATCGCCGCGCCGCTCGCGGGAAATGATCTGCTCGTAGATGCGCCCGCTGGTGAGGTTATTGGCCTGCGACAGAGGCGAATGGGTGAAGCGCTCGTAGTGGCCCAGGTCGAGATCGGTTTCGGCGCCATCGTCGGTGACGAACACCTCGCCGTGCTGGAACGGGCTCATGGTGCCGGGATCGACGTTCAGGTAGGGATCGAACTTTTGCAGCGTGACTTTGAGGCCGCGGCTTTCGAGCAGACAGCCGAGGCTCGCCGCGGCGATGCCTTTACCCAGGGAGGAAACCACACCGCCGGTTACGAAAATATATTTGGCCATTTATTTAATCGCGCACAACGAAAAGTGCATCCTGTGCGCTCCTCATGGATTTACCAGTGTTTTTTCGAATAACTCCGCGACATGCTTCCAGTCTTCAGGTGTATCCACGCCCAGCGACTCGTATTCGGTTTCCACTACGCGGATCTTGAAGCCGTTTTCGAGGGCGCGCAGTTGTTCCAGACGCTCGGCGCGCTCCAGCGGCCCGACCGGCAGATCGGGATAGGACAGCAGAAAGTCGCGGCGATAGACGTACAGACCGATGTGCTTGTAATAAATGGTTTGCTCGTCCCGAGCAAAAGGAACGGGACATCGTGAAAAATACAGCGCGTTGCCCTGCGCGTCGGTGACCACCTTGACCACGTTCGGATCCTGAATATCAGACGGCCGCTCGATGCGTTTCTTGATGGTGCCCATGGGAACCGTGCCCATATCGTCGTCCAATAGACCAAGAATTGCCGCGTCGATGGCCGCCGGATCGATCATGGGCTCGTCGCCCTGTATGTTGACGATAATCTGCGCTGGGGAGGCCGAGGCCACTTCGGCGACGCGGTCGGTCCCGGAGACGTGATCGGTGCGCGTCATGACGACGCGTGCATGAAAATTTTCCGCCGCGGAGCGAATTCGCTCATCATCCGTGGCGATCACTATGTCGGTGAGATATCGTGCCTGGCAGGTGCGTTCCCACACGTGCTGCAGCATAGTCTTACCAGCTATGGAGACGAGGGCTTTGCCGGGGAAACGAGAGGAAGAGTACCGTGCGGGGATTACACCAAGAATCCGTTGCGGCACACTCGAATATAGCATAAAGGACGCCCTCCGCGAGAGGTTTCAGAACTTCATATTCCGATTCCACATTTTGGAACATCAGGTGCTTCAGAATTGCCATGTGCTGCTATAATCGACTCAGGTTGCGGGCCAATATGCGGTCGATCTGCGCCATCGCGCTTTTGGGGATATGGCTGCTGCCATTGTCGGCAGAGGATCCGGTTGAAAAGCGGGCAGATCCGCAGGCTCCGACGATCAGCATTCAACCGCGCATCCGCCCGGCGCCTAGCGGTTCCGCCGAAACCATCCTGGATCGCCGCGCGGATCTTCGCATCGACACCACGCTGGTGCTGGTTCCGGTTGCGGTGACCATCGCGGCCACCGGCAAGCTCCTGACGGGCCTGGAAAAGGACAACTTCGAGCTCACGGAGGACAAAGCCGGGCAGGAGATCGTTTCGTTTGGAAGCGAAGACGTACCGCTCTCGGTCGGTTTGGTTTTCGATACCAGCGGCAGTATGGGCGCCAAGCTAGACCGGTCGCGCCAGGCGGTGGCCCAGTTCATGCGCACGGCCAATCCGGAGGACGAATTTTTCCTGGTCCAATTCAATGACCGGCCTGAGCTTACGGTCCCGTTCACGGCCCATCCTGAGGATGTCCAAAGCCATCTCACCTGGGTACAGTCCAAGGGCCGGACGGCCCTGCTGGATGGGGTCGCCATGGCCATGAATGAGATGAAAAAGGCCCATAACGGCCGGAAAGCCCTCCTGATCATCTCTGATGGGGGAGACAATTCCAGCCGATTCACGGAGAGCGAGGTACGGAACTGGGTGCGGGAAGGCGACGTTCAGATCTACGCCATCGGAATTTTTGAGCCGATCGGGTCGCGGGGGCGTACGCCCGAGGAAATGAGCGGTCCCGGACTGCTGAACGATCTGGCGGAGCAGACCGGCGGGCGGAACTTTACCGTCGAAAACCTGGCGGATCTGCCGGATGTGGCCGCCAAGATCGGCCTGGAGCTCCGCAACCAGTATGTGCTTGGCTATAACCCAAAGAATTCCGCGCACGACGGCAAGTACAGGAAAGTGGAAGTGAAACTGGTCAAGGTTAAGGATTTGCCGCCGCTGCGCGCACGGTATCGTCCCGGATATGTCGCACCCTCTCAGTAAGTGGCTTCTCGCGGGCCTGCTGGCGGCCGGACTGGCGGCCGTGCTGATTCGCGCCCAATTGGTTCGCGCCCAAGACGAAGTTCCCATCTTCACCACCGAAATCAAAGAGGTCACGCTGCATGTAAGCGTGCTCGACAAGACCGGGAAGCTGGTCACCAACATCCCCAAGTCGGCTTTCAGGGTTCTCGAGGACAATGTCGAGCAGCCGCTCAAGCTGTTCCAGCGGGAAGATGTTCCGGTTTCGATGGGCATTCTGGTGGACAACAGCGGCAGCATGAACGATAAGCGCGCCCGCGTGGCCGCTGCGGCGCTCGCCCTGGTGAAAGCCTCGAATCCCGAGGATGAGGTGTTCATCGTAAATTTCAATGACGATCCGTACCTCGATCAGTCGTTCACGCATGACAGCAAGAAGCTGGAAGAGGCGCTCTCCCGAATCGATGCGCACGGCGGCACGGCCATGCGGAATGCCATCAGCGGCGCGATTACTTACATGAAAACCGACGCCAAGCTGGACAAGAAAGTAATCGTCGTGGTCACCGACGGCAATGACAACGCCAGCGGCGAAAACACTCTCGAACAGCTTCTGCGGCAGGTCCGGGACAGCGGGGTGCTGGTGTATTCGATCGGTCTGCTGAGTGAGGAGGAGCCGCGCGAGGCTCGAGCCGCGAAACGCGCTCTCAATTCGCTGGCGGAAACCTCCGGCGGCTTCACCTACTATCCGAAGGATCTGGCGGAGGTGGAAAAAATTACTCCCGAGATTGCGCACGAGATCCGCAACCAATACACCATCGCGTACACTCCTCTAAACGATAATCTGGACGGTTCCTTCCGGAAGATCAAGGTCGAGCTCACGGGTCAGTATAAGGGCTCTACCGTACGGACCAAGAATGGCTACTACGCCACGCCTGCTCCTCCCAAGTCTTCGAGTTTGCTGAACAAGCCGTGAACTGAGGCCGTTAACTTAATATGATCGGTCTGCTGTGGCGGTCGGCTGAAGGGAATCGCCTGCGGCCCTGGCGGAGTCCCTATCTTCGCTGGCGGATCGAAACCTATTGGGGCTTGCACGCCGATCGAATCACCCCGGCCGAGTTCCGGGCGTTTCTATGGAATCACCGCAAAGAGCTGCTGCGTTTTCTGCGCTGGGCGGCCAAAATGGAAGCGGCCGCTCAGGCTAAAGGTGCAGAGCAGCGGCCAATTCCTTATCTCCCCGAACCCGCCAGATCTTCGAATCCAGCAGATAGTGCATGAAGTTAATACCCCATACGGAAGCCGGCAGCCACTGTGTCACGAACAACGCGGGCGGCAGGATCTCGGTGATGAAGTACAGTCCGGCCGCGGCCGCGAAGTAGTATCCGAATTTGCGTCCAAGCACCGCAGCCAAGCCGTATTTCGCGTCCGCGCCGGCCGTCTGGTATCGATTCTTGTTGTGGAACCACATCAGCCGGTGATACTGGAGGGCATGAAATAATCCCAGGGCGATGCCCGCCCGCACCACGCCATCCGGACCGAAGCGGGCGGCGTATCCAAACGCGAGCCATTGCAGCGGAACCATCCCGGCCAGCAGTAAAAGTTTTGGTAGATTCATGGGACTTCCGGCCCGCCACTTCCGGACTTGATAGGCCGCGAAGATCGCCGTAAACACGGCATACACCGCGACCGTCCCTATGGTGAGCATGTTCGTGAACGTGGACGCCGCCAGTTGCGTCTTGACCACAAACAGAGCCAGCGGGACGGCGCCCGAGGACAGCAGATACCAGCGATCCAGCCGCAACTCGGCCGCGTCCCGTTCCTTGTTCTTCGCCTTCCAGAGCATCATGAATCCAAAATGCTGCTTGGTGATGTGATAGTGCTGCCAGCAAACGGCGAAGAGAAAGAAGAGCGCCCCGCGTCCCAGATAGATCGCTATCGGACCGACGAACAGCAGCGGCACCAGGACCCACAGCAGCCATCCCAGCCGCCGGCGCTCCTGTTTATCGAAATACGTTCGCGTCACGGTTCCGGTGACATGAGGCCCGTCCACTCCCAGAAGCCAAATAGCGGTGAGAAGTGTCAGGGAAGCGCCGGCCGACATCAAGGCCAGGGCCAGATAACCCACCAGGGCCGTGCCGATGAACCACACGAGATCGTCCTCGCGGGAGATGATCCAGCGGGTTCCCGAAAATCTTCCCGGAACGTGCGGGGCAACGGACGGAGATAGAACGCCGGCGCTCATTTCTGGTTCTCGAATGGTGATCGGTTGAGAGTCGGCGTTCCAATATCAGGTATTCGCCCTAGGACGGCGCGCAATGCCAAACTAATACTGATGCTGCTTGGGCTTCACCACATCACGGGGCTCGCTGGCGATGCCCGGCAGACCCTTGATCATTACACCGAGGTCTGCAACATGCGCCTGGTGAAGCGCACCGTCAACTTTGACGATCCCGGCGCGTATCACTTCTACTTTGGCGATCGCCAGGGGTCGCCCGGATCGCTCCTGACGTTCTTTCCGGGCTTCCAGCGCCAGGCAAAGAGAGGGGCCGGTCAGATTGTTTCGGGCCCGACCCTCGATGGCGTGACCTTGTGCGAAAACCATCTCGAACCCACGGCTCGTTTTTTGGAAATGCTGGGATTCGCAGCCGCCGGCGGGGAGGGGAATCGTCATCGATTCGAGCTGCCGGGCGGCGCCGCGCGCATGGACATCCTGCACGAGCCGCAAGCCGAGCGCGGGAAAATGGGCGCGGGCGCGATTCATCATGTGGCTCTGCGGGTGGCGGACGAAGCCGGGCAGCTCGATTGGCGCGCGCGGCTGACCGAAGCCGGCATTCACGTCAGTCCCGTAAAGGACCGGTTGTACTTTCACTCGATTTACTTTCGCGAGCCCGGCGGGGTACTGTTTGAAATTGCCACGGATGGCCCCGGCTTTCTTATCGACGAACCGGAGGAGACTCTGGGGAGCAAGCTTTGCCTGCCTCCGTGGCTGGAACCCACGCGGGAAAGTATCGAGGCGCGACTGAATCATGACCATCGAAACCGACTTCTTGAATTGCGCCGCTGAAAAGCTGGCCGAGCTGTGCCCGCGGATTGAAATGTGCCTTGGCAAACTCACGCCGGAGCAGATCTGGATGCGGGGCACAGAGAACCAGAATGCGGTCGGGAACCTGGTGCTGCACCTCAATGGCAACGTGCGCCAGTGGATCCTGAGCGGGGTCGGCGGGCAGCCGAATGCGCGTCATCGCGACGAAGAGTTCTTGGCGCGCGGAGGCATGGAGCCAGCAGCGCTTGGAAGGCTGTTGCGGGAAGCTGTGGACGAAGCGCTGGCGATTATCCGTTCCTTGCCACCCGCGCGTCTCACGGAAGAAGTAACCATTCAGGGCTACCACGGGACCGTGCTCAAGGCAATCTTCCATGTGGTGGAACATTTTTCCGGGCACACCGCACAGATCATCTTCATCACCAAGATGGTGACCGGCGAGGATCTGGGATTCTATGCGCACTTGGCGGGGAAACCGCATTCCAATGCCCGGAAAACTGCCTAGGATCGCTTTCCTTTTCGCGTTCGTCATCCCGTTGATGGCGCAGGATGCCGTGCGCTATGAGCTGCGATTCCCCAACGCCGCACACCATGAAGCCCAAGTCCGCGCGACGTTTGCGGGCGTGCACGGCCGTGCGCTCGAAGTAGTGATGAGCCGATCGTCGCCCGGACGTTATGCGACACACGAATTCGCGAAGAATATCTACAATGTTCGTGCGGCAGATGGCGCAGGCAAGCGCCTGAATGTGACCCGGCCCAATCCGTATCAGTGGAACATCGAGACGAATTCCGGTGCTGCGGGCGGCACTGTGGTGATCGAATACACCTTGTTCGGCGACCGAGCCGATGGAACGTACGCGGCGATCGACCTCTCCCACGCGCATCTGAACGGGCCGGCGACGTTCGCGTGGGCTCGTGGATTCGAAAAGACTCCGATCTCGGTGAACATCGAGATTCCGCCCGGCAGCGGCTGGTCGGTCGCGACCCAGTTGCCATCCGCCAACGGCGGAACCTGGACTGCGCCCAATCTCGACGCGTTGATGGACGCGCCGCTCGAGATCGGTCCGCACGTGCTGCGGCAATGGAGCGCGGATGGCCACGCGTTTCGTCTCGCGCTGCATTCTGAAGCGGCGGAGGATGTGGTCACTCGTTTTCAGCGCATGTGCGAAGCGGTGGTTCTGGAAGAAGAAGGCGTATTCGGTGCGTTTCCCAAGTACGACAACGGGTCCTACACATTCTTGGTGGATTACCTGCCTTACGCTTCGGGCGACGGCATGGAGCATCGCAACTCGACGGTGATCACCGGCCCGCAGGCCCTGACGCGCCAGTCCACGCCACAGCTCATCGAATCGGTGGCGCACGAGTTCTTCCATTCCTGGAACGTAAAGCGCATTCGGCCGCGTTCGCTCGAGCCGTTCGACTATGAGCGCGTCAATATGTCAGGCGAGCTGTGGTTCGCGGAGGGGTTCACCGATTATTACGGACCTCTGGTTCTGGAGCGTTCCGGGTTGTCCCCGCGAGAAGAATTCATGGCCACCATGCGTGACGCGGTGAATACCGTGCTGACCGCGCCGGGACGCGAGGTGTTCAGTCCGGTGGACATGAGCCGCCGGGCTGCATTTGTCGATGGCGCCGCATCGATCGATCCACAGAACCGGGCAAATACCTACATCTCGTATTACACTTACGGCCGTGCTCTCGCTCTGGGAATGGACCTGGCGATCCGGTCGCGCTTCCCTGGTAAATCGCTGGATGACATGATGCGCGCGATGTGGCGCAGGCATCCCGACGTTCAGAAGCCCTACACCGAGCAGGACCTTGAGCAGGCCCTGGCCGAAGCCACGGGCAGCGGCGAATTCGCCAAGGAAATCTTTCAGCGCCACATCAATGGACTAGAGCCGATGGATTACGCTGCCTTGTTGGCGCACGCCGGATTTGTGTTGCGGCCTGAATCGCCGCCAAAAGCATGGATCGGATCGCCGGCTTTGAGTTTTTCCGATCGCGGCGCGGACGTGATCGGATCCACCCAGCGGGGCTCGCCGCTGTACCTCGCCGGAATCGATCGGGGCGATCGCATTTTAGAGGTTAAGACTCGCCGGGAATGGGACGATTTGGCAACGTCGCATAAGCCGGGGGACAGAAGCATGTTGACCGTAGAGACGCGAACCGGAAGGAAGAAGGTGGAGATCACCTGGGCTCAGACGCCGGACGTCGAGATCGTTTCATTCGAACAGGCAGGGCGGGCCATGACGCCCGAGATCGCACGGTTCCGCGATGCATGGCTTGGTTCGAAAGCGTTGCGGCCGCTGCCCAAGATCGATTAGAGGCGAATACAATAGGGAGTTATGAAACGTCCTCTGTTGCCCGTTCTCGTGCTAACGCCGCTGCTGTGCTGGGCGCAAGCCGCGAAACACCTCGCGAACGTCAAGCAGATCACCCACGGCGGGCAGAACGCCGAGGCCTATTGGGCTCCCGACGGCAAGCGCCTGATCTTCCAGGCGACGCGCGATACCAGCGAGTGCGACCAGCAGTACATCATGAATGCCGACGGGTCAGACATGCACCTGGTGTCGACCGGCAAGGGCGTGACCACCTGCGGCTATTTCCTGCCCGACAACAAGCACATTATTTACGCATCGACGCATGAAGCGGGACCGTCTTGTCCGGCTCGTCCCGATCGCAGCAAGGGCTATCTTTGGGCGGTCTACCCGGGCTTCGATATTTACCTCGCCGATGACAAGGGCAAGATCGAAAAGAAGCTCACTGATTCGCCCGGGTATGACGCCGAGGCGACCATCAACTGGAAGAACAACAAAATCATTTATACATCGATGGCATCCGGCGACCTGGATCTATGGACCATGAATCTGGACGGGTCCGGCAAGAAGCAGATCACCAAGACCGAAGGCTATGACGGCGGCGCGGTCTTTTCGCGGGATGGTTCCAAGATGGTTTGGCGCGCGTATCATCCGGATACTCCGGAAAAGATCAAGACTTACACGGATCTATTAAAGGACAACCTCACGGCTCCCATGAAGATGGAGCTGTGGGTGGCCAACGGCGACGGCTCCAACGCCAGGCAGATCACAAATTACGGCTGCGCTAGTTTCGCGCCGACCTTCACGCCGGACGGCAAGAAGATCCTGTTCTCATCCAATAAACAGAAATGCGACAGCCGGGACTTTGAGTTGTATACGGTCAACCCGGATGGCACAGGTCTGGAGCAAGTGACCTCCTACGCAGGATTTACATCCTTCCCGGAATTCTCGCCGGATGGCAAGAAGATCGTGTTTGTTTCCAGCTACCAGGGGAAGGGCGATTATGAATTTAATGTCTTTACCGCCGATTGGAAATAGAGGAGAATAAACCTTATGAGACACGCTGCTTTTGTTGCCACCGCCGTGCTCGGCCCAATGCTTGGCATGGCTCCTTTGTTTGCCGGAGTAAAGATCGTGTCGGAGAACACCGATCTGGCCACCAAGAAAGTTACTACGGATGTAATTCTTCTGGACGCCAACCGC
Organism: Bryobacteraceae bacterium; assembly: GCA_036003585.1. Classification (GTDB taxonomy): domain Bacteria; phylum Acidobacteriota; class Terriglobia; order Bryobacterales; family Bryobacteraceae; genus Palsa-187. Next base: position 110,343 of record DASYSG010000021.1, read on the forward strand.
TTGCGCGTTGATTCCGACGACGGCAGATCGGTGATGTTCCTGACCGATGGCGGCAGGAATCGGATGGTGATGCTCGACAAGGCCAAGAACACCTATGAAGAGATCGACGAGCAAACCATGCAGCAGATGGGGCAGCAAATGTCGGCTGCCATGGCGCAGATGCAGGCGGCCATGAAGAACATGACGCCCGATCAGCGCGCGATGATGGAAAAAATGATGAAGGGCAAGATGCCGCAGGCGGCCGCTGCACCTCCCAAGACCGTGTACACGGCCAAAGGCAGCGGGAGCGTCAATGGATTCAGCTGCAACAAGTACGAAGGTGATCTGAGTGGCGTGAAGGAGTCGGAAGTATGCGCCGCGCTGCCCGCGCAGATCAAGCTCACGCCGGCCGATCTGCAGATTTTCGAGAAGATGAAGGAGTTCTCCAGCTCCCTGGTCAGTGCGTTGGCTAACTCTCCCGTGAAAGTCAGTGTTCCATCGAAGTATGGGTTCGACTCGGGATACGAAGGATTTCCGATACAGAAGACGGACTTCGATAACGGCCAGGCGACCAAGCGCGGGGAACTGAAATCGATCACGCGGACGAACTTCACGGATGCGGATTTCTCTCTCGGCAACGCCAAGAAGGTCGACCTGCCGATTCCCGGCGGGCGCGGCAAGCAGCGCTAGGTCGCCACATCATGCCGCGGAAGCGCAAGGTTCACGTTACGAAGGTGACAGCGTTTCTCCCGTACTCGGTCGATTTGACGAAGCTCAAGAGCAACAACACCCTGGATATCGAGGTGCGGAGCGGGGAGGAGTTGCTCGGCAGACTCCTGATGGGGCGGGGCAGCGTGCAGTGGTGGCCTAGTGGCAACAAGACCCACGCATTGAAGAAGAACTGGCGGCAGTTCGCCGAGCTGCTCGCGCGCGGGATGGCGTAGTAGAGGCGAGGCATGCCTCGCCCCTACTGAATTTCGACCAGATCCATCCGCTTAAGCTGCCCGCACGCGGCGTATACATCCAGGCCGCGCGGTTTGCGAACGAAGCAGGGAAGCGTCCGGCGGACAATGTTTTGAAATGCCGCTACGCGCTGCGGATCCGGCGTCTCGAAGGGAATCCCGGGACCCGGATTCAGCGCGATCAGGTTCACCTTGGCGTTCAGGTTTGCCAGCAGCTTCACCACGCGGCGGGCGTCGGCATCGGTATCGTTGACGCCCTTCAACATCACGTACTCGAAGGTCAGCTTCTCCCAAGGCCTGAGAGGATACGCTCGGCACGCATCGATCAAATCTTTCAAGTGATACTTGCGCGTGATCGGCATCAGCGTCTGGCGCTGTTCTTCGGTCGAGGCGTTGAGCGAGATCGCCAGTTTCGGCCGAACTTCTTCCCTCGCGAGTTCACGGATTTTCGGGATGATGCCGGAAGTCGACAGCGTGATCCGGCGCGGCGAAATCGCCATGCCCTGGGGATCGGCCAAGAGCCGCGTGGCCTTGATGACATTCGTCAAGTTCAGCAGCGGCTCGCCCTGGCCCATCATCACGATATTCAGCCGGTCTACATTGACCTCCAGGCCGCGGTCGGCAGCCACGCGCAAGACTTGCCCGACGATCTCTCCGGCCGTCAGGTTGCGCTCCAGTCCCAGCAGCGCCGTGAGGCAAAACTTGCAATCCACAGGGCAGCCGACCTGGGTCGAGATGCAGATGGTCGAGCGTTCCCCTTCGGGCATCCACACAGTTTCCACGGTCTTGCCGTCCGCGAGCTGGAGCAAATAGCGACGCGTGCCGTCAGCCGAGTCGAAGTGGCGCTCGATTTCGGGAACGCCCACCGGAAATTCCTCGCGCAGCGGCTTGGGAAGAGTCGAGACCCGGCGCAGATCGGTAACTCGCTGGCGATACACGGCTTCGTAAATCTGGCGCGCGCGAAAGGAAGGATGCTCCGGGCCCAGAGCTGCCGCGATATCGGCAACCTCCATCCCTACAATGCTTTGCGTGAGGCTCGGGGGCACATGTCCAGGATAACATCCAGGTTTGCGGGTGCCCGCGCGGTAAGATGGAACGAGATGACTCGTACGTCACGCAGGAGCACGGCCAAGTCCCGATACAAGACGAAACCCCGCGAAATCGAACGCCAGGTGCTGCCCAATGGCGTGCGTGTGGTGACGGAGCGGATGCCGCACGTCCGGAGTGTTTCGGTGGGTCTGTGGATCGGCACCGGCTCGCGCGAGGAGCAGCTGCACGAAACCGGGATTTCGCACTTCGTGGAGCATATGGTGTTCAAGGGCACCAAACACCGCACGGCGGAACAGATCGCCCGGTCGGTGGATTCCATCGGCGGCGGCCTGGACGCGTTCACGTCCAAGGAACTGGTCAGCTATAACGTCAAGGTCCTGGACGAGCATGTTCCGGAAGCCTTCGACGTGGTGGCCGACCTGGTCCGCAATCCTCTATTCGAGCCGCAGGACATCGAGAAGGAAAAGAGCGTCATCCTCGAAGAGCTGAAGATGGAGGTGGATAATCCCGAGTATCAGATCCACGAGATCTTCTCCAGCCGGTTCTGGAAAGGGCATGCCCTGGGACGCTCGATTCTGGGCACCAAGCAGACCATCCGCAGCTTCGATCGCGACATGATCGACAAGTACTACCGGCATTTTTATTCGCCCTCGAACATTCTGGTGACGGCGGCCGGGAATCTGAAGCACAAGGACATGGTCCAGCTAGTGGGCGATCACCTGGGCGACCTGAAGAAGCGGCCATTTCGCTCCAAGCAGTCCAAGCCGAAGCCGCACGCGCCCCTGGTATTCCTCAACAAGGAATCGCTGGAACAGGTTCACCTGTATGTGGGTGTTCCCTCCATTCCGATGCCGCATGAACAGCGCTTTGCCTGCTACATCTTAAACGCGATTCTGGGCGGCGGCATGAGCTCGCGCCTGTTCCAGAACATCCGTGAAAAGCAGGGCCTGGCGTACGCGATTTTCTCCGAGCTGTCCATGTATCACGATGCCGGCTGCATGCTGGTCTACGCGGGAACGGCCCTGCGTTCCGCCCGGAAAGTCATCAAGTCGATTGTCCACGAATTGAACGAAGTTTCCGAAAAACTCGTAAGTGATGAAGAGTTGAGACGCGCCAAGGATCATCTGAAGGGTTCTACCGTGCTCGGCATGGAGAGCACCAGCAGCCGCATGGGCAACCTGGCGCGGCAGGAGCTGTATTTCAAGCGTTTCTTTTCGCTGGATGAAATGCTGGAGCGCATCGAGCGAGTGACCGCGCCCGAGGTTCAGGCCCTGGCGCAGCAGTTCTTCGATCCCAAGCATATGGCGGTGGCGATGCTTGGACGCCTGGAAGGCTTCAAGTTGCGCCGCGAGGACCTTACACGATAACGTCATCTTCTATGCAGCGACTCCGCAGGGTGGCGGGGCTGGCGATTTTCCTCTGCTCGTTCGCCTTCGCCGCCGGGCTCGACACGTCGAAACTCAAGCCGACCGGTTACGTGAACGATTTCGCTCACGTCATCGATCCGCAAGCAGCCGCGCAGATCGAAGCCTATTGCGGCAACGTGGAGCGAGCCACCGGCGCGCAATTCGCCATCGTGACGGTGGACACGCTCGACGACGAGCCTGTGGAGGACGTGGCCGTCCGTCTGTTCAAGGAATGGGGGATCGGCAAGAAGGGCACCGACGAAGGTTTGTTGGTTCTTCTCGCCATCAAAGACCACAAGAATCGGGTCGAGGTCGGGTATGGGTTGGAGCCGGTCATTACGGACGCGGACGCGGGGGCTGTTCTGCGCGGCATCCGGCCGATTTTGCGGCAGGGAAATTATGGCGGAGCCCTGCTGGCCGCGGCGCAGCAATTTGGACAGCAGGTTGCCCAGGCCAAGGGCGTCACCATTGAGGGCCAGCCGCTTCGGCAAACGCGTTCCCGGGATTCCGGGGGTGGCGGCGGAATTTTCGGGATCATTATCTTCTTCGTCATCCTGATGTTTATCTTTCGCGCGATCAGCGGACGGGGCGGACGCGGGGGCGGGGGCGGCAGCGGCATGGGCGGCCTGCTCACCGGAATGATTCTCGGCAACATGATGGGTGGTGGACGCCGCGGAGGCTGGGGCGGCGGCGGGTTCGGGGGCGGTGGCGGCGGTTTCGGCGGAGGCGGTGGATTCGGCGGCTTTGGCGGCGGCGGTTCGGGCGGCGGAGGTGCTTCCGGTGGCTGGTGACAACATGGATCTTTTGAAAGAGTTGGTCGCGAAGTTGGAGCATGCCTTCAGCGACCGCCTGGTATCCGTGATCCTGTACGGGTCGGCGGCCTCTCCGGTGCATGCCGACAGGTTTTCCGATCTGAACGTCCTGTGCGTGCTGAAAGAAGTAATGCCGCGCGAGCTGCTGGACGGCGAGCCCGTTTTAAATTGGTGGCGCGCCAAGGGGCATCCCTGGCCGCTGCTGATGAGCGAAGACGAAGTGCACAATTCGGCCGATTCTTTCCCCATCGAATTCCATGACATGAAAGAACGGCGGCGCATCCTGTTCGGCCTGGATCTGATCGCCGACCTGCACGTCGACATGCGGAACTACCGCACGCTGGTAGAGCATGAGCTGCGCTCCAAGCTTTTGCGGCTGCGGCAGCAGGGTGCGTCGCTGTTGTCGCATGCGGACAAGCTGCTGGCGCTGTGCGTGGATTCGGTGAACACGTTCTGCGTGCTGGGACGCCACGCCCTCGAACTGGACGGGAAAAAGCCGCAAGCGGAGCGGCGAGGCGTGGTCCGTCAGCTGGCCGAAGTGCTGCACGCAGATATGCGGCCGTTTGAGATTCTATTGGATATTCGGGAAGACGAACCGGGCGCCGATCCGGGCGATCCGGGTGAACTTTTTGCGCAGTATCTCGTATGTATTAGCAGGTTGATAACATTCGTCGACGGACTAGACGCTGTTTAGGCGGGTCACGGGGGTAAGGAGCATATGAAGGGTGTACTGATTGCATTGGGTGTGATCGTTCTGGTGGTGCTCATTTTAGGCGGCAGCCTGATGGGATCCCGGAACGAGCTGGTTTCGGAGCGGGAAGCGTATAAGGCGCAATGGCAGCAAGTAGACGTCGATTTGCAGCGGCGGCTGGACCTGATTCCCAACCTGGTGGAAACCGTCAAGGGTTTTGCCAAGCAGGAACTGGCGGTGACGGATTCCGTCACGAATGCGCGCGCGGCCATGATGGGCGCCAAGACGCCGGCCGACCGGATCGCCGCCAACAATCAGTTGGAAGGCGCTCTGGGCCGCCTGTTCGTGATCGTGGAGAACTACCCCAATCTCAAATCCGACGAGAATTTCCTGCGTTTGCAGGATGAGCTCTCGGGCACTGAGAACCGCATCGCGGTCGAGCGCCGCCGATACAATGAGGCCGTGCAGAAGTACAACACGGATATCGAGTTGTTCCCGAAGAATATCGCCGCGTCGATGTTCGGGTTCCAGCGCGAGAACGCCTACTTCACGGCCGAGGCTAACGCAAAGGAAGCTCCCAAGGTGAAGTTCTAAGGAAGAAAAAGGGGAGAGGTCCTGGTCTCGCATAGCCTGCGAGAGTCTGGACAGTCGGACCTGTCCCCTTTTTCACCTAACCCTCGTTGTCTTCCAACTCTTCTAAACGCTCGGCTTCGGCCGCGTAGCGTTTGAGTACCTTAATCGAAGTACCAGTGCTGAATCCCGCGCCGCGCAGCTTGCGGAATGCCGACGCCAGCTCCTTCTGTTCCTGAAGCAATGCGCCGAGATCCTTGCCGCGGTACTTGCGCTTGAGAAAGGCTTCGATCATGGCGACTTCGTCGACCCCTTCGAAAGCCGTCTCCACTGCCTCTTTCGCCAGCGCGGGGGCGACGCGGCGCGCCATCAAATCGCGCATGACGCGAGTTTTGCCCATCCCCTGACTGTCCCGGCGCCATTCCGCGAAATTGGCGGCCAGGCGGCGGTCATTCACCATACCGGCTTCCTTCAGGCGTCCCAACACGGTGTCGACGTCTTCCGCGCGGGCGGCCCGCTTCTTCAGGCGCGTCTTTAGCTCGGAAACCGTATAGGCGCGCGCCGAGAGAGCCCGCGCCGCGTAGTTCATCAGCCCTTCGATATCGAGCGTCTTAGGAGTTCGGAAGGCCATGTTGTCGGCGTAACTTAACCCACTGCGGAAACAACGGAGGATTCTCGAGCCAGGTGAGCATCCACAGAGCCATCTCCTGCTTTTCGGCGCGCTTTGCCGGTATTCTCGCCGCCCAGCGCGCGTGATCCTTAGCCTCGATCACCAGACGCCGGACCGTCGTGCGGCCCGCGATGTCGCCGCGTTCATATTCCTCCAGCAAGTTCAACAAACTGGATTCTAGCGCTTCGAAGCTCTCCTGGCGGACGCCTTCGATCAACGGGGCCAGCGGTACGCCCGACTCACGCAGCAGCCGCCGCAGGGTGCTGCCCGAGATCGGGGCCAGCTCCACGTGCAGCATGGCCCATTCCCGCTCGCCGATCCGTGCCGGGCGCACCCGCTCCAGCCAGCGACGCAGGTCATCGCGCTTTGTGGGCGGCTTTGATTTGGGCATGGTCCTGGGCATGGCGGTAACTCCCTACGGCCTTATTGTGCGCGGCGAGGTTCGAGGAAAACACGTGTCCATCGCCGCCCGGCTTCGCGACGAAATACAGATAGTCTGTTTCGGCAGGATGGAGCGCCGCCGCGAGCGAACTCGCGCCGGGATTGGCGATCGGCCCCGGCGGCAAGCCGGCATGCCGGTAAGTGTTATACGGGTTCACGTTGTCCAAGTCTGAACGCCGGATCACGCCCCGGTAGCGTTGTTCAAGCAATGCGGCGTAAATCACAGTAGGGTCGCAATCGAGCGCCATACCGAGCTTCAGGCGATTCTGAAACACGCTGGCTACGAGCTTCCGCTCGGCCGGGACACCGGTTTCTTTTTCGATCAGCGAGGCGAGCGTGACGGTTTTGACCATATCCGCGGCCGGATCGGGCATGAGCTTGGTCCATTCTTTGTGGAATTGGGCGGTCATCATCTGGCACAACGCGGCCGGCGTGGTGGAATGCGTCACGCGGTAGGTGGACGGAAATAGAAACCCTTCCAGGGTCTTCGCCGCCTTCAGAAAATCCTGGCCGGACATGATACCTTCCGAGTCGAGCAGCTGCGCGATGTCGAACATGTTCGAGCCTTCCGGCACCGTGAAACTGAAGTAGAACACGTCGCCCCGGCCCAGGCGATGGAACACGTCGGTGACGCTGGCGGGCTCATCGAACCGGTATTCGCCGGCTTGCAGCGTGGTCCGTGGATGGATCGCCCGCGCGAGCAGGAATTGCCACGCGTAGCGCACCACTCCCGCGTCCGCAAGCTTCTGCGCGATCGCCCGCGTTCCGGAGCCTTTGGGAAACTGCACGAAAACATCGTCCTGGAATGCCCGATACGGCGATTCGAGCGAATAGAGCGCGACACCTGTGAGCCCAGCGGCGAGTCCCGCCGCCAGCAATGGAATCGTCCACCGCAGCTTCAATCCAGAGTCTCCAGATTCAGGAAGCTGTCGAGCAGAATCTGCGCCGACAACTGGTCCACTGCCCGCGATCGCTTGGCGGTACTGATGCCACTCGCTTTGAGGACGCGCTGGGCCTCCACGGTGGTCAGCCGTTCGTCCCAGAAGCGCACTTCCCGGCCGGTCCATTCGGCCAGCCGCTCCCCGAATTCCCGGGCATGCTGGGCCTGGCGGCCCTCGTCGCCGCTCATGTGCAGGGGCAGCCCCAGCAGGAACAGGCGGACATCGTATTCTCCGGCCAGCCGGTCTAAGGCGGCCAGATCGGTCCGGATATTGACGCGTTGTAGGGTGGGAAGCCCCTGAGCCGTAAGGCCCAATGGGTCGCTCAGCGCCAGTCCAATCCGCTTTTTCCCTAGATCCAGCGCGAGAATGCGGCCCTTCCCTGGATTTTCGTTTGTGGGCACGCTCAGTCCAATTATAGTGATAGACGGAGTGGTCTCCCAAAGCACATCGGCGGAAAAAACCTACCGGGTTGCGATCAGCATCCTGGCGGCGGCCGGCGGGGTCGCCCTGCTGTATTACGGGCAGGTGTTTTTCATCACCGTGATTATTGCCTTCATGATCGCGTTCCTGCTGGAGCCGGCCGTGCGGATATTGATGAGAATCCACATGCCGCGCGGGCTGGCGAGTTTCCTGGTGTGCGCTCTCTGGCTGGGATGCCTGTATTTCGCCGGTCTGGGACTCTATACCGAGGTCGTAGCGATGACCGACGACCTTCCGGCTTACGGCGCGCGCATCAACCAGATCGTCGACAGCGCGGCCGTTCGCGTGGAGGGTCTCGAGCAAAACGTATATCGGACCCTGGTGCCGAAACGATTCCAGGACCAGGAGGCCGTGCCGCCGCCACCTGAGCCTGCCGGCATCCGCGGCAAAAAGAAACCAGGAGAGGCGACGCCGGTTGCGCCTTACGTCCAGGAAGTGCGCGTGCGGCAGGAACCCACCGTAATGGTCAGTTATATCTATGACTATCTGCGCTCGTTCTATAGCGTCCTGCTGATGGCCTCCTTCATTCCCTTCCTGGTGTACTTCATCCTGAGCTGGGGCGATCACCTCCGCGCGCGCCTTCTCTTCACGCTGGAGGGCGAGCCGCGTTATACCGTCGCCAAAGCGCTGGACGGAGTCGGCGACATGGTGCGCGCCTATGTGGTCGGGAACTTTTTGCTGGGCGTGTTGCTGAGCGTGGCCAGCGGGATCCTGTTTGCCGCCGTCAACCTGCCCTACTGGCCCGTGGTGGGCCCTCTGAGCGGATTCCTGAGCCTGGTCCCGTACATCGGAATGCCACTTGCCCTGATCCCGCCCATGATCGCGGCGCTTCCGAAAGACGAGCCGGCTTTGTACCTGTTCCTGTTGGTGGGTGTGGGCCTGCTGCACTTGTTCGCGCTCAACCTGCTGTATCCGAAATTCGTCGGGTCGCGGGTGCATCTGAATCCGCTGGCGGTCACCATCGCGTTAATGCTGTGGGGCATGATGTGGGGCGGCATCGGCCTGATTCTGGCGATCCCCATCACTGCGGGAATCAAAGCGATCTGTGACAATGTGACCAGCCTGAAACCCTACGGGCGGTTGCTGGGAGACTAAGCACTATGGGCCGGTGGATTGTTCCTTTCGTCGTGGGTCTGGCGGTGGTGGGCGCCGCTCTCTTTGGCGTTCTCTATATCAACCAGGGATCCCATCCACAGCTGAAGGGGGAGATTCTCAAGGTTCGCTCCTTGCCCGACGGTGACGGCGCGATCGTATTCGCAGACTTCCGCGTTACCAACAGCGCGTCGGTTCCTTTCGTGGTCAACTCGGTCCAGATGAGCATGGAGACCCCGGAAAATGAAGTCGCCAATGCTGTCATCTTTTCAAAATTTGATGTCCAGAAAGTCACGCAATATCTAAAACTGCTGGGGCCGCAGTACAACGACGTGCTGACGATCCAGGACAAGCTTCCGCCCCTCCAGACTGTCGATCGCATGGTCGCCGGGCGCTTCAACTTTCCGCCCAGGTTCCTGCAGCAGCGCAAGACTTTGCGCCTGAAGATTACGGAAGTGGACGGGGCAGTTTCCGAAATCGTCGAGAAATCCGCTACGCCGTGACGCTGCGCGTCAAAGTCATCCCGCGCAGCAGGAAAAACGAAGTCAGCGGCGAGCTGGCTGACGGGACGCTGAAGGTTCACGTCACCGCGCCCCCGGAGAAGGGCAAGGCCAACGAGTTGGTGTGTGAGGTGCTCGCGGCGCATTACAAAGTACCCCTGAGGTCGGTGCAGATTGTAATGGGGCATGGGAGTCCCCGGAAGGTCGTGCGGATCGATCAAGGGTAGGCCCGGTATCTAGGCCGGATTGCACCTGAGTCGCGATACGTCGCCCTTGCGGCGAGAAGGAGCGAGCAATCGATCGCGTCGTGTTCAAATCGCTACGATGTTTCCAGGAGGCAAAAGATGCCTGACGAATCCTTGCCGCGAGGCGGCGTGACTCTCCGGAAATACGCGGCAGTGTGCCTGGCCCTTGCGATCGCGCGAGGGGCTTTGCATGCGGCACTGATGGGAGACATGGAAGGAATTCAGGAGATCCTCGACATTACCTCCACGGCTAAAGTCGCGGAAGCTCTCGGCGGAAGGGAAAGCGATCTGACCATCCTCTGGCACGAGCACCTCTCGCCAGAAGATCTCAATCGCATTCAGGGCTGGGGATAACATAGAGGGCCTGGATCGCTTGACGCACGCCTTGCAAATGTATTATTATTCAGTCGATTGAATAATCATTCACTGATGGAGACTTCCGTGGCTGCGCCGAGCTTCGCCGAACCGCTGGTCCAAAACCTGACTCAGGATCTGGATCTGTCTCAGGAAACGCTCATTCGCGTTCTCGAGCTCGCCGCTCAGGTCAAGCGCACGCCGCAGCGATTCGCCCAGGCGCTCGCCGGGCGCTACCTCAGCCTGCTGTTCGAAAAGCCGTCGCTGCGCACCCGCGTCACATTCGAGCTGGCGATCAAGCAGCTCGGCGGCGATGCCGTGACCTCCGTTGGTCCCGTAGGCGAGCGCGAGCCGGTGAAGGACGTCGCCCGCAACCTCGACCGCTGGACCCAGTGCATCGTCGCGCGCGTCTTCTCCCAGGACACCGTGCAGGAGCTCGCGAAGTGGTCGCGCGTGCCGGTGATCAACGCCCTGAGCGATCTGTATCATCCTTGCCAGGCTTTGGCCGATGTCCAGACGATCAAGGAACGCTTCGGCGGCTGGGAAGGCCTGAAGCTGGCGTTCGTCGGCGATGGCAACAATGTCGCGCATTCGCTGATGCTGACCGCCGGACGCCTGGGAACGCACGTCGCGGTGGCAACGCCCCAAGGTTACGAACCGAAATCGCAAGTCACGTTAGCCGCGAGCCGTTTGGGTCGCATCACGATTACCAACGATCCTCTGGAGGCCGTCGACGGCGCGCATGTGGTTTATACCGACGTGTGGGCCAGCATGGGTCACGAAGGCGAGAAGGATGCCCGGTTGCAAAGCTTCCCTCCCTATCGCGTCGATGAGGCTCTCATGTCCAGGGCGCGTCCGGATGCAATATTCATGCACTGTTTGCCGGCCAAGCGCGGCGAGGAAACTACCGACGCCGTGATGGAATCCGCGCGGTCGGCTGTATTCGACCAGGCGGAGAATCGCCTGCACGCGCAAAAAGGATTGTTGCTGACTTTGCTAGGATAACGACGCTTGGCTGACACGCAGCCATTACAATTTAGACTTATGCAAAAACCCAAGAAGGTAGCGCTCGCCTACTCCGGCGGACTGGACACATCGATCATCATCCCGTGGCTCAAAGAACATTACGACTGCCAGGTGGTCGCCGTGTGCGGCGATATCGGTCAGGGCGGTGAAGAGCTATCCGGCCTGGAAGCCAAGGCGCGCAAGACTGGCGCATCCGAAGTTTACGTCGCCGACATGCGCGAGGAGTTCGTGTCCGAATACCTCTGGAAAATGGTCCGCGCCGGCGGCGAGTATGAACACAAGTACCTGCTGGGCACGTCCATCGCCCGGCCGTTGCTCGCCAAGAAGCAGGTGGAGGTGGCGCTCGCCACCGGGTGCGATGCGCTGGCGCACGGCTGCACCGGCAAAGGCAACGATCAGGTTCGTTTCGAGTTGACCTATAAGGCGCTGGCGCCGCATCTTCCGGTGATCGCCCCGTGGCGCGAATGGGATATCGTCTCGCGCGAGGACGCCATTGCCTACGCCGCCAAGCACAAAGTTCCGATCGCGCAAACCACTAAGAAGATCTACAGCCGCGACCGCAACATCTGGCATATTTCGCACGAGGGCGGGGCACTGGAAGATCCTGCCAACGCCGCTCCCGACGACGTCTGGATGCTTACCAAGAGTCCCAGGAAAGCTCCCGACAAGCCCACCGATGTGACCATTGGGTTCGAGGCTGGTACGCCGGTATCGGTGAATGGGAAGAAGCTGCCGGCGGTGACGCTGCTGGAACAATTGAACAAGATCGCCGGCGATAACGGCGTCGGCCGCATCGATCTGGTCGAGAATCGCTTCGTCGGCATGAAGTCGCGCGGAGCGTACGAAACTCCGGGAGGCACGCTGATCATGGCCGCGTTCCGGGAGCTGGAAGCTCTGACGCTGCCGAAGGATTTGGCGCACTATAAACAGAAGCTCGCGCTGGATTACGCCGAGATGGTCTATAACGGTCTGTGGTTCACACCGCTGCGGGAATCGCTCGACGCGTTCTTTGATGTGGCCTGCCAGAACACCACGGGCGAAGTCACGCTGCGGCTTTACAAAGGCAGCTTCCAGCCGGTGAGCCGCAAGTCGCCGTATTCGCTGTACTCACTGGACATCGCCAGCTTCACCATGGGGGCTGAGTATGACCAGAAGGACGCGCGCGGGTTCATCAACCTGATCGGGCTGCCGATCCAGGTGCGGGCGGCGGTCATGAAGGCCAATAAGAAGTCCAAGAAGAAATCCGTATGAAGCTGTGGGGCGGCCGGTTTGAGGAAGGCCCCTCAGAGGTCTTCGAGCGGTTTTCCGGTTCGCTCCATTTTGACCGGAGGCTGATCGACGCGGACATCCGCGGCTCGCAGGCATTCGCGCGGGCGCTCGAAGGCGTCGGCATCTTGACGTCCGCAGAGCGGGCGACGTTGGTATCCGCTTTTGACGCGATCCGCGACGAGGCCCGCAAGCCGGAGTTTTTTATAAACGCGACCGACGAGGATGTCCACACTGTCGTCATCCGCAAGCTGAAGGAGCGCGTCGGCGCTCTGGCCGACAAAATCCACACCGGGCGCAGCCGGAATGAACAGGTATCGCTCGATGTCCGATTATGGCTGCGCGAGGAAATCGATCGTGCGACTGGCTTTCTTGGCGAGCTCATGGAGGCGCTGCTCGGGTGCGCCCAGCGCTATCCCGACGCAGTAATTCCCGGGTACACACATATGCGCCGCGCCCAGGCGGTTCTGTGGCCGCACTATCTGCTGGCATATTTCGAAATGTTCGCGCGGGATTTCGAACGGCTCCAGCAAACCCGGGCGCGAGTGAACGTGATGCCGCTCGGCAGCGGCGCTCTTGCGGGCAGCGGATTTCCGTTCGACCGCGAAGCGATGGCTCGCGATCTGGGGTTTGCGGCGGTGACCAACAACAGCATGGACGTCTCGGCCGACCGCGATTTCGCGCTCGACTTTCTGTACGCTGCGTCGACCACCATGCTGCACTTGAGCCGGTTTGCCGAGGACTGGATCCTATATTCGAGCGAAGAGTTCGGCTGGCTCGAACTGGGCGACGGCGTCACCAGCGGGTCGAGCCTGATGCCGCAGAAGAAGAATCCCGATTCGCTGGAGCTGATCCGGGGCAAGAGCGGCCGGGTGTTCGGCGCGCTCAGTGCGCTGTACGTCACGATGAAGGGTTTGCCGACTACGTACAACCGCGACATGCAGGAGGACAAGGAACCGCTGTTCGAGGCGGCCGATCAACTGTGCGGGTCGCTCGAGATGGCTCGCGTTGTGGTGGACTCGGCGAAGCTCAACACTCAGCATCCGGCGGCCGCGGCCGAGGCGAGCTGGGTGGTCGCGACCGATCTGGCCGAGGCGTTGGCGCGCAACGGCACGCCGTTTCATCAGGCGCATCAGATTGTTGGTCGCTTAGTGCTGGAGAGCGTTCGGAGCGGAAAAACGCCTGGGGATTGGACCGCTGCCGAACTGGTGAAAGTCGCGCCGGAGTTTACCTCGGAGATGGCGAAGCTTCTCCAACCCGCCGAGGGCATGAAAACCCGCGAGATTCGCGGCGGGACGGGTCCGAAGTCGGTCGCGGCGGCGTTGAAAGAAGCCGAGACGCGCCTGGGCGCGCTCAAGAAATGAACAAGAGCTACCGCCAGGGCCAGATTCTCAAACTGGTTCGTTCGCGATCCGTGCGAACCCAGGAAGAACTGGCCCGCGCCCTTCGAGGCGTTGGAGTACGCGCTACGCAGGTCACCCTTTCGCGCGATATTCGCGAGCTCGGGTTGGTGAAGACCGCTGAAGGCTACGCGCGCCCCACAGACTCCGCCGCGCCCGCCGGTCCCGAACTCGCCACGGTGTTGCGCGACTTTCTGCTGGACGTGCGCGTCGCGCAGAATGTGTTGGTTCTGATCACGCCGCCGGCACATGCCAGTTCGGTAGCGGAAGCGCTGGATCGAGCCGCGTGGCCGGAGATTACCGGAACCGTCGCAGGCGACAATACCGTTCTGGTAATCGCTCCGACAGCCAGGAAGGCTACCGGATTGCGCGAAAAGCTGCTGCGATTTCTCGGTTAACTACTGAGCGCCGACGATCTCGCCCCACATCACCTGGTAGGCTTCGATGCCTCCGTACAGGTTGGGGCCTGCGCGCACAAAGACACGCGTATTGACCAGCGCGGCACTGGCGTCCTGCTGGGCTCCATCGCCCACATAGCGAGTATCCTTGCGCAGCAGCACGGTCTGTTCGCCGTCGTGGGTGCGGAGGGTGATCGACCGCGCATCCCGCTGGATGATAACCCCCGAGATGGTACGGTCTCCGTGCGGCAAATCCAGGGTTGGCCGGAACGCCGCCGAAGGTTTCGCACGGCTGGGAGGCGGGCCTGGAGGAATCACCTGCAGCATGCGGATGTAGCAATCCCGCGAGCCCGGTTTATGATCGGTGATGATCTCCAGGGGATCGCCGGGCTCGAGTCTTGCCACCGTAACGCGCTGACGGGAAAGCTCGAGAAAGCTCAGGGAATCGTATCCGCAGCCTTCCACGATTCCGGAGGCGTTGCGCGCCAGCAGTATGCCTTTGGCCGGCGAGCCTTCCCAGCTCACCATCTGGCCGCGGAACAATCCCTTCGGCATGTCCGCCGGAGCGCATAGCGGCGCAAGCGCCGCGGCGATCGCGATCATCCGGGTGAGGCGCATGGTCAGGTTCATTATACGACGCCGCCATTATACAATTTGAAGATTGACATCATTTCTCGATCACGCGGGCTGCTGGTTTCTGCACTCTGGTATTCAGGAACGCGACGGCGGCGTAGCGCGTTTCTACCGGTCTGATCCCACAGCCAACGCTGCTGTTTCAACCGAAATTACCGGATATGCCGTAAGCACCCTGGCGTACCTGCATTCGCGCACCGGCAATCCTGGGTATCTGGATGCGGCTGTGCGCGCCGCCAGGTATTTGACCGGCCACGCCTGGGATGCGGCCGCCTCGACGTTTCCATTCGAGCCCGGCTCGGATCGGGCGTACTTCTTCGATATCGGGATCATCGTACGCGGGTTGCTGGCCGTGTGGCGCGCCACCGGCGAAGAGGAGTTCCGCAACCGCGCTCAGGAGGCGTCTCTTTCCCTGGCGTTCGATTTTCTGGGCGAGGGATCGTTTCACCCGGTGATATCGCTGCCCGATAAGCAGCCCTTGCCGCCCGAGCCCGCACAAGCATCGCGCTGGTCGCGGAAGCCCGGTTGTTATCAGTTGAAGGCGGCACTGGCGTGGCGCGAGATTGGCGATCCACACGCGCGCCAGCTATTCGACGCCGCTGTTGTGTCCGCGATTGCCGGCCACGAAACGTTTCTCGAAGAAGAGAAGGATCGCGAGAAGCTCATGGACCGGCTGCACGCTTACTGCTATTTTCTGGAAGCGCTCTTGTATACATCGGAGCGACAGGCGCTCTGCTGGGGGGTAGAGCGCGCAGCCCGGCTTCTACGCGAAATCCGTCCACTGTTTGAGCGCTCCGACGTGAATGCGCAACTGCTGCGGGTGCGGCTGGCGGCGCATCATCTGGGAATGGTTCCGCTGGATGAGAACGCGGCGCGGGAAGAAGCGTCGCACATCGCGTCCTTCCAGGCCCTGGATTCCACCGATGTGCGGTTGCGTGGCGGGTTCTGGTTCGGACGAAAAGGGGAGCACTTGCTGCCCTTCTCGAACCCTGTATCGACGGCGTTCTGCCTGCAGGCGCTGGCGCTGTGGCAGGATCATCAGGCGGGGCGCTGGAGCTTCGAGCTCCCGCAACTCATTTGAATATTCCACCGGGTTTGACTGAGGTCAAAGTTCTCTTCGCTTCCGGGTCCGATCCCGTCGTCGCGCTGGTGCTGGATCGGTTCCGTAAGATCTTTCCTGAGCTTCCCCTGATCGTGGTCTCCGAGTTCCCGGTGACCGATGTGGAATGGATCCAGTATCACATCCGCCGGTCTTGGAGCGAGAATCGCGACCTGATTCGCGCGCGCCTGGCGGGACGCGGCGTGCGCCTGGCGGCAGTGATTCTCGAACCTCGCATTCCGCACTGGCGTCTGCGGGCTTTGGGCTTCACAACAGCACCGCTGAGACTCCTCGCATTCAACGAAACCGGCGAGCACTTCATGCTGCGGCCGCGGAGTCTGCCGGCAATCATCGGTCATGCAGGCTGGCGCATGAAGAACCTGATACGCAGTCAGCGCCAGCCTGAATCGAGCACATACCGCGCGATGGAGTGGTTTCGCAAGCCGGGAACATTTCGCCTATCCATGCTGTATCGGATGGCGATGGCTCGCGGGCGAAAGCTGGCACACTCACGACCCGTACTTCGGCCGGTAGCAATTACAGAGAAGTCGCGGCCGCGAGGCGTTTCCGTGGTCATCCCCTCGCGCAACGGGCGGGACTTGCTCGACCAATGCCTGCCCGGCATTCAGGACGCCGGCGAGATCATCGTCGTGGACAACGGCTCGGATGACGGCACGGCAGATTACCTGGGGAGATCCTGGCCGAAGGTCTGGATAGAGCACAGTGCCGAGCCACTGGCGTTCGCAGCGGCGGTCAATCGCGGAATCCGGCGCGCGGGGTTCTCGCATGTGTGCGTGCTCAATAACGACATGCGCGTGGAGCCGGGCTTCTTTTCGGCTCTGCTGCGCCCCTTCGAGACCGTCCCGAATCTGTTCTCGTCTACCGCGCAGATCTTCTTCCCGGAAGGCCGCCGGCGCGAGGAAACCGGCAAGACCGTGATGAATCCTGCGCCCGGAGTGACGGAGTTCCCGGTGCGTTGCGACATACCGCTCGAGGGTGAGGATGATAGCTATGTCCTGTACGGAAGCGGCGGCTGCACCTTGTACGACGCTTCGAAGCTGGAAGCACTGGGCGGTTTCGACGAAGTTTACAAGCCCGCGTATGTGGAGGACCTCGACCTGGGCGTTCGTGCGTGGCTGCGGGGTTGGCCGAGCGTCTACTGCGCTGGCGCGCGCGTGCTCCATGAGCATCGGGCGACCACCTCCCGTTACTTCTCACCGGAAGAGTTGGATCGTGCGCTCGAGACCAACTATATCCAGTTTCTGGCGCGGGTGATCGGCGATCCCGCAACGTTCCTGCGGCTCTGGCAGCACAATGTTCTCAGGCTGAAGGCTCTGGAAAAAGAGGCTGGACTCTCATCCGCTGCGCATCAGATCGCAATTGCTGTTCCCGCTGGAGACATGCGCTTTCTGGATCTGGTCAATGGCGAAGTGGCTGTGTTTCGAGGTCGGCCTGCATCGCGCAAGCCGGTGATTCTCGTCGCCAGCCCGTACGTGCCATTCCCGCTCTCCCATGGCGCGGCGGTACGAATCTATAACCTGATGCGCCGCGCAGCGGACGATTTCGACATGGTCCTGGTGGCGTTCACTGAGGAATCAGGTCCGGTGCCGAAGGAACTGTGCCAGATGTGTGCGGAGATCGTGACGGTTCGGAGGGCCGGTAGCCACGCGCTACCATCGCGCGGCCGGCCCGATACGGTCGAGGAGTTCGATACGCCTGCGTTCCATGCCGCGCTGCGCCAGACGATTGCCAAGTGGAGCCCGGGAATCGTGCAGCTCGAGTTCACCCAGATGGCGATGTACGTTCCGGACTGTGCGCCTGCCCGTACGATTTTGGTGGAGCACGACATCACCTACGATCTGTACGCCCAGATGCTTGCGGGGAACGACGATTGGGAGATCCGCCGGCAGCACCAACTGTGGACTAGTTTCGAAACCGCGGCGTGGCGTCAAGTCGATCGCGTCGTGACGATGTCGGAGAAGGATAGGGCCGTGGTCTCTGGAACAGCGTTGGCGATTGCCAACGGGGTCGACCTGGATCGCTTCCGCCCGTCGCCGGAACAGCCTGATCCGCGCAGGCTGCTGTTCATCGGATCGTTTGCGCACCGTCCCAATGTGATGGCGCTGGAGTTCTTTTTGCGCGATGTGTTTCCGCATCTTGAGAACGTCACGCTGCACGTGATCGCGGGTCAGCGGCATCAGCGTTTTTGGGATCTCCAGCATGCGGGTGTTGAGGTCGAAGGCTTCGTCTCGGATGTGCGCCCCGCGTATCAGCGCGCGACGCTCGTAATCGCGCCTCTGGTCGCTTCGGCGGGCACCAACGTGAAGATCCTCGAAGCCATGGCGATGGGGAAGGCGATTGTTTCCACCGAAGCCGGTATCCACGGACTGGAGTTGGAGCGGGGAGCCGATGTTGTGGTCACGGCTTCGGCCGAAACGATGGCCGCGGCGATCACGCGCCTGCTCGAAACGCCTGCCGAGCGCGCCGTGATCGAAGCACATGCGCGACAGACCGTCGAGCGCGTGTATGGCTGGGACGCCATCGCACGGGAACAGAAGAAGCTGTACGAGACCCTGTTACAGCTTCCGCGCGAAAATCGCGTAGTCTAATCCGCCGAAGAAAGCTTCTCGAAATGCAGGGGGCAATTCGGCCAGCGCCGGCATGCTCTCAACCGCTGGGCTCAGACGCTCGATCTGGAGGCTGCCGAATCCCGACGATTCGAGATAATATCGCAGCAGCGCCGCGGGAACCGGACGGGTGTGCGTCGGATCCAGATAGAAATGTGTCGCGAAGATCGCCAGGCACTCCGGATTCGGAGTTTCCAGGGCCGCCAGCGCTCCCAATCTCAGCTTCTGCGAAAGCAGTTCTATTAGTCGAGGAACGGCGGCGGGAGCAAGATGCTCCACCACCTGCGCGCAGTAAGCGCCGCCGAGCGATCCATCCGCGAGCGATTCGAGATATTTGAACATATCGCCCTGCTCGACGTCCAGTCCCTTGGAGCGGCAGATGGCGACCGATTCGCTGCTCTGGTCGACGCCGCGCGCCGGTATACCCGCAGCCTTCGCGGCTTCCAGAAATTCGCCGCGCCCGCAGCCGATATCCAAGATCTCACCAGGCGCGTCCGAAAAGCGCGCGAGGTAGCATTTCTGCTGCTCCCGAATACGATCTTCCGAGCCGCGAAACCGCTCGGCGAAGGCCATCCAGTCGATATGGAGCGGTTCCGGCGGGGTTGCCGGGGTCCCCGCGACAGCTGCGGGTGCAGCCGCGAGCTTCTGGCGCAGCAGGCGCAGCTCGGTATGGATCAAGCGGTCATACTCGCCGCGAATCTTCTCCATGTCCTGCCACAGCCGCTTCTGAATGTCGATCGTGCGCTGATCCAATTCGCCGGTGAAATCGTCGTGCTGCTGGCGCACCGAATCGCGGAACTTCTGTTCGATGAGGCTGGCTCGCAGGTGGAATGCCGATTGGAGCTCGGATACCGTGCGCAGCAGATGGATCTCGCTGGCGGAACGCCGCTCCTCGATTCCGCTACGCCATTCTTCCATGCTGGTTCCCAGGTCTTCGGAATACTGCCGAATCTCCTGGTGATACGCGGCCAGCGCAGCCATGCCCCGGGTCACATCGGTCAGCGCCTCCAGAGTCGCCTGAACGCAGACCATGGTGGCGCGATTGAACTCCACCTGTTCGCGCACGTGCCAATCGAGCGTCCGCGAGACCAGACGCTTGAGGCGCTGGATGATCGCGTTCCTGAAGCCCGGGGGGCGGGGATTTACGGTGCCGATGGCGGCGACCTTCGCTTCGGCGGCATCGCGGGCATGCACCAGCGGCATCAGGTCGGCCGCGGTCAGGCCATCGGGACCCAGCGAGCCTTGGGGAACGCGCGAGCGGGCTTTCGCTTGCACTTCCTGAATCGCCGCGGTCAGCTCTTCGTCAGTCACGTCTTTTGGTCCGAGACCACTGCGCGGTAATGCGCGTGGAAATGCCGCCGCGAGGAGTAAAATCGCCCACGACGGTCGCGGAGATGGGCTTGGTCCACTTCACGACATCCGCGAGCATGCGATTCACGGCGTTCTCCTGGAAGATTCCCAGATTCCGGAACGCCAGCGTATACATCTTGAAGGATTTCAGCTCAAGGCACAGCCTGTCCGGCACGTAACGCAGCGTCAACGTCCCGTGATCGGGCAGCCCGGTCTTGGGACAAATGGAAGTGAACTCCGGCATGAGTATTTCGATCTCGTAGCCGGTCCGATACTGGTTGGGCCAGGTTTCGATTTCGGGGAGATCCGCCTTGACGCCGGCCTCTGCATGCTTGTCCGTATACTGGCGCTTCACGGCGTTCCTTTTGCATCCGCCTGGGGCAGAGCCGCGGCCAGCGATCCCAGAAACTGTCCGACGTCGGTCACGACGCCAATGGCCTGGCCCGTTCCGCGATCGCTGACCTTGGTGGCCACCGCCGGGTTGATATCGACGCAGACGATCTTCACCCAGCTCGGCAGCATGTTTCCGGTGGCGATCGAATGCAGCATGGAACCGAGACATAGGACGACTCCCGCACCCTTCAATTGCTCGGCATAGGCGTCCTGAGCCTGGTTCATGTCGGTAATGGTGTCGGGCAGGGGACCGTCGTCGCGAAGGCTGCCGGCGAGCACGAAGGGGATGCCCGCTTTCACGCATTCGTACATGATGCCGCTCTTCAGGCGGCCGGATTCCACCGCCTTGGCGATGCTTCCGGCATGGTAAATCGTGTTGATCGCCCGCATGTGGTTGCGGTGACCGTGCTCTTCCTGGCGGCCGTCGCTTAACCGCACACCCAGCGATGTACCCAGCACAGCCGACTCGATATCGTGCACGCCCAAGGCGTTTCCAGCCAGCAGGGCATTCACCCAGCCGGAGCGGATCAGCTTGGCCAGGGGCGCGACTCCGCCGGTATGCACAACCACGGGGCCGGCGACCACCAGGATCTTCTTTCCCTCGGCGCGCGTCTGCTGCATCAGCGCGGAAATTTGCCGGACGGCGGTTTCGAGCTGGCGCTCGGACGAGATTTCGTTGCTCATGAAGGCGAACGCCAGGCGGTCGCGCTCCTTGGATTCGGGGACCACGCGAATGCCGTTCATGCCCACCACGACGCGGTCGCCTTTCTTGAGATCCCGCAGCCTGCGGCAGATGGCCCGGCCGTTGGCGATCACGATCATCGCGTCCATGCGCTGATTCTCGACCTCGACCCACTGGCCGGCGTGGCGCACGAGCGTTTTGTGATTCGTAGTGGAATAGAAATCCTCGGGCGCGCAGCGATCCCGCTCGACAGTGCTGAGGTCGGCGTTGCCGGTGTCGGCCGGACTGCATCCCAAGCCCAGCAACTGGCTGAGCACCTGCTGCATATCGGCCTCGTCGGGCGTTTCCACGCGCAGACGCAGGTAGGACTTGTCGGCATTGGTGCGGCCGATGCGAAATTCTTCCACTTCAAATTTGCCGTTGTGTTCGACCACCGTGTCGAAGATCTGCTCCATTAGGTGCGAATCGATCAGGTGGCCTTCGGCCTCGACGACTTCCTGTTGCATGGGTAATCTTCAGGATACCGTGGCCCTGCCGTTGGGTGTAAACGCAGCGACAAAACGAACCCAGGAAGTTACTGAAACCAAAGGATCGTGGTTTTTCGTCTTCAAATGCGCTTCTTTCCGGTGTTTCGCGACTTGAGGATTCCAATTCAGAGTTTGGGTCCGGTGGCTGGGAAACACGGGCGATCAGACATGCAAGTAGCTGCGCGGATTGGCAAGAGAACTCTCTGACGCTGGAGATCGCGGGCCGGACATAGAGAATCCGACCCTACGGTCGCGCCAAACCACGATTTCAAAGGAGGCGGCCGGTGGCTCATTTGTCCGAGGAGGGCGCTATACATTCAGGGGCCAAGTTGATGGACGATAACATACTTTATCGTCTATCAAAAGAGTTCGGCCAGGATTGCTCTACGCTGCGCCGTTTTCGGCGAGTTTATCCGACGGCCCGTTGATATGCCATTTGACCTCAGCGAATTGCGTGTTTCTTGCTTAGTGGGCCAACTCGCTCAGTCACTAGGCGGTAATCGGAGCCTCACTCTTTTTCCATTGGAATATGGTCAGGATTCACGGGTCCCCCGCCTCCAGGATTCGGACTGGCGCTCGGAATTGGATTTGGATTCGGATTTGAACCGTTCGGTCCTATTCCCATATTTTGCATTTGCTGGTTTTCCTGGTGATTCGCAGGTTGATGTGGGAGCGTTCCAGGATTGGTAGGGTCCTGCGCATTTTGATGGTCAGGATCGTGTGGGTCATGAGGGTGCATAGACTTTAAATATACGCCAGCAGATCTGAGAGCGAGAGCACCGCATGCGGTGGAACCATCGTGGCTCGCTGGGGACGGCCCGCTGTCTTCGACTAACGACCTTGTCCGGAAGGTCGTATGGGGTCAGGTTTTCTTCTTGAGCTCGTTCTGAGCGATCCGGGCTTTCACCAGCTTTTTCACAAGAGCGGCCGGCGGAGGCTTGTCGACAGGAAAGCGGATAGTGCCCTTGGACATTTCGAAGCCCTTAAGATCATCCTTGAACATTTGGATCACGGACGAACCCATCGGGAACAAGCTGCAATGGTTCGAAAACGCGGCGTAGCCGAATAGCGCTCCCTTGTACTTGAACATTGGCATCCCGTAGCTGATCACCTCGGTGGTTTCGGACGGCACGACGGATCGGATGATCGCGCGGATCTTCTTCAAGCTGCAACGCGCCGGTTCCGGGACGACCTTCAAGTATTCGTCGACGGTTTTCGGAGCAGGGTTGCGGGTTGTCGCTTTTTGCATCCGGCCGGACCTTCGAAAAGCGTTTTCTTCAGATCAGTCTACCCTCAAAGAGCGGCGTGTGATAATTTGGAGGCGAAATGGAGCAGGTCCTGTTGCTCGCGATCTTCGTGGCGTTGCTGGTGACTGTGTGCTCGCAGCGCTGGCTGGTGGACGCCCTGATCGAGGCGCTCGACAATTTCCGCGGTGGACCACCAACTCCCATGCACCCTTCCCCGGTAAATGACGCTGCCTTCCTTGGGCGGCGATCGCGGAAGATTGAGAAGCGCGGGCCCTAGGCGCCCACGGTACTCAGCTTGCGCAGCAGGGTGAACTTCGGGGAGGTATGGGGGTTCTCCGGCAGACCGCTGACCGTGCGGGCCAGGGCCTCGCAGGCCTTGCCGAAGGCGCTGTTGGAGGAAGCCAAGCGCGTGTCCAGAATGGCGTTCTTGATTTCCTTGTAATCGTTAGGCAGGGTCGCGAACACCGTTCCGCCGATGCCCTTCTCGATACTCTCCAGGGTGAGCCGACGCTCCCAGCGGTTGACCAGAACCTTTACGTTGTCGGGTGGAATTTCGCAGGCTTCGAGCTCTGTCCGCCGCAGCTTCGCCATTCTTACGGACGGCAATTCGGGCTGGCACACAATAAAGACCGCTCGCGCGTTTCGAACGAACTCGGCGGTGGCCTGGTTGATGACTTCCGGCAAATCCACCACAATGTAGTCGTACTGCTTCTGAATAGATCGCAGCAACTGGTAATAGTCGGCCCACGAAGGAAGGCGGCCGCGGCGCCTGGGATTGGCGAGCAACAGGTCCACGCCGTTTAGCTGGGCCGTGACTTGACGCCATTCGAGAGGACTTAGAAATTCACCCTGATGTTCCAGAGCGTCCGCAAGCCCCTTGTGGTCCTCCAGAGCCAGCATGATCGAGAGCGGGCCGGAGCGCTGGTCGCACTCGATCAGGAGCACCTTCTTACCCGCGCCGGCAATTGAGGTGGCCAGGTGAAGCGCTACTGTGGAACACCCGCCTCCAGCCTTGGCCGGCAGCAATGCCAGGATGTTCTCGTGCGTGACCGGATAACGCCGGTGAATGGCTTCATAGGCAGCCGCTTCGATGTCTCTGGGGGAGAACGGCTCCGCCAGCAAATCCAGGACGCCGGCCGCCTCAAAGGCGAGTTGTTCCGTTCGATCCCAGCGCGGCCGGAACCCAATAATCACGGCACGGGGCAGGCCGTTCTGGATCTCAGTGACAATTCCGGCGGCCTCGATCCAATCGCTCAAGTCCAATAGAATGATCGCGGGATTCTGCACCGCGAGCGTCCGAACGATTTCCTTGGAATGAGGAACCGGCGTGAGCTTGTAACAGGACCGGAATGCCCCCAATTCCATGGTCAACATCTCAATGGCATCGGCCGCAATGGGATTGGGGGTAACAACGGCCAGCCGAAGCATGAGTCTTAATCGTCATTCTACAGGTTTGGCGTAAGGCTTGGGACTAGAAGTACTGGGACCTTGTTTCCTTGCCTGCTCGGAGTTCCAGACGACAGTTTCAAGCAAGCATTGTATTATCAGTCAGTTGCGGTAGATTTAGAAACCCTTACACCAGGGCCTATTCCGGCCTGAGAATTCTCAGCGCTTCTCCGGACTTACTGTGTATGCGTGGCCCGTGCCTTCTGCCGCTGGTGATGATCCCCCTGGTGGGATTGCTGAACGCCCAAAGTAGCGTGGAATACGTTGGCGGCACCGCTGCGCTGGCGGGCGGCGCTCACGGGTCCCTGTCTGTTGCCGACGACCGTTATCTCGCGGTGTATGTCGAAAAAGCGCAGGTCCGGGTGGCCTATGACCGTGTCAACCTGGTCGAATACGGCCAGCAAGTGGACCGGCGGCTGGCGCTGGCTCTCGTGCTCTCTCCGGTTTTCCTGCTCAGCAAGTCGCGCAAGCATTTCCTGACCATCGGTTACAGCGGGGAGGACGGCAAGCAGCAAGCCATGGTGTTTCGCGTGGATAAGAACGGCATTCGACCCACGCTGGCCGCTCTGGAAGCGCGGACCGGACTGAAAATTCAGTATCAGGATGAGCAGGCTCGAAAGGCTCGTAATCAATGAAAAAAATGGTCTTGTTGGCCTTACTGCTGGGCGCCGGAGTTGTGCGCGCACAGGTGGACTTATCGAAGCAGTTGCTGAGCGTCAAGCGGATCTATGTCGACCGTCTCACCGGCGGAGAAACTGCCGCCCAGATGCGGGATTTAATCATTTCGAGTCTCCACGGCTCGAAGCTGTACGTGCTCACCGAGAATCAGGAGCGCGCCGACGCCATTCTGCGCGGGGCGGCCGAGGACCTGATCTATACCGACCAATTTCAATCCTCGGACAGCGTGGACCTGCGCAGCGGCGTGGCTGTCGGGGGCCGTTCGACCCGGGCTTCCAACGGCGCGCGCTCGCTAAACGTCGGAGTGGGCGATCGCGAAGCTACCGACATCCATGAGCGCAAGCACGAGGCGCTTGCGACGGTACGGTTAGTGAACAAAGATGGCGACGTGATCTGGTCGACAACCCAGGAAAGCGACGGCGCGAAGTTTCGCGGAGCGAGCGCCGATGTGGCGGATAAAATCGCGCGGCAACTGTCGGCGGATGTCGATCGGGTGCGGCAGGGCGGGGAGCCGCGATAGCAGCGGCCTTCGTCAGGAATTCGAGTGGCGCTTCAGGATCTGAGGCAGGTTCTGGGAAAACGCCGAGCGCGGCATCACCATGTCGCAGCCGGCTTCCTGCGCTTGCAGCTTTAGCTCGCCTTGGACGTGCGATAGATAGCCGATCAGGTTGATGCCCTTGGTATGCTCATCCGCCTTCAGCTTGCGGATCAGATTGAGCGGGTCGACTCCCTGAAAATTTATATCCATGATGATCAGGGCCGGATGGAGCTTGGCCTGCTCCAGAGCATCGTGCTCGCTCTTCACAAACGTGATTGCGAGCCCGGCGCGTTTCGCGGCTTCGTTGATCTTGACGGTGAAGAACAAGTCTTCGAGTACGGCCAGGACTTTCTTGGATTCCATTTAGGCGGGTAATCCCGATGTTACCATTCAGAAATGACGGAGATCCGGAATCCCTTTGCGGATCCCCTGCGTTTTGAGCGCCGCGTGCCCGAATGCGCCATCGTAATCTTCGGCGCGGCGGGCGATCTGGCCAAGCGCAAACTTCTGCCCGCTCTCTACCGGCTGGCTTACGACCGGCGTCTTCCGGCATCCTTTGCGATCATCGGCAACTCGCGCACTCCCATGACCGACGACGACTATCGCGAACGCATGCGCGAAGCCGTGAAGCAATTCAGCGAGGACGGCGCTTTCGACGAGGAATTGTGGAAGCGTTTCGCCGCTAACCTGCATTACGTTGCGGGCGACGTGAAAGACGCGCAACTTTACCTGGCGCTGAAAGAGAAAGTAAACGAGACTCAGCAGAAGAACGTTCTGTTCTATCTATCCACGCAGCCGAGTTACTACACCGTGATCGTGGATGGCATCGGCCATTCTCATCTGGCCGCGGCTCCCGAGGGCGCCTGGCGGCGGCTGATCGTCGAAAAACCTTTCGGCCACGACCTGGGTAGCGCCAAGGAGCTGAATGCGCGCATACACGCCGTGTTTCGCGAGGAGGACACCTACCGCATCGATCATTATCTGGGTAAAGAAACCGTGCAGAACATCCTGGCTCTGCGCTTCGGCAATGGAATTTTCGAACCGCTGTGGAACCGGCGCTATGTGAACCACGTGCAGATTACGGCTGCCGAATCGATCGGCGTCGAGGGGCGGGGCGGCTATTATCAGGAAGCCGGCGCACTGCGCGACATGATCCAGAATCACCTGCTGCAGGTGATGGCGACGGTCGCCATGGAGCCGTCGGCGGTCTTTGAACCTGACGCGGTCCGTGACGAGCGCGCCAAACTTTTGCGGTCGATCAAGATCATGCGCCCGGAAGAGGTGGATTCGTACGCTGTGGCAGGACAATATAAGGGGTTCCGCCAGGAACCGGGCGTGAATCCGGACGCCCAAACCGATACTTACGCGGCGGGCACTTTCTTCGTCGACAATTGGCGCTGGGCCGGGGTACCGTTTTTCATTCGAACCGGCAAGAAACTGCCCAGGCGGGTCACCGATATTGCCATTCAGTTTAACCAGGCCCCGCTGGCACTCTTCGCGGCTGGAGATGGCGGCCAGCAACCGCGGCCCAATCTGCTGATCCTGCGAATCCAACCCGAGGAGGGCATTTCGCTGCTGTTCTTGTCCAAAGAACCGGGCAGCGGAATGCGGCTGCGGCCGGTGTCGATGGACTTCAACTATGGGACGAGCTTTGGAGAGCGATCCCCTTCTGCTTATGAGACTTTACTGGTCGACGCGATGGTCGGGGATCCAACGCTTTACACCCGTCAGGACATGGTGGAGGCGAGCTGGACGGTGATCCAGCCGATTCTCGAAAACTGGAACAACCGGCGTTTCGATTTTCCGAATTACGATCCTGGCACCTGGGGTCCTGGGGAAGCCGACGCCATGATCGCCAAGCTGGGACGCCAGTGGCGGAATAGCTGAGTTATGGCTAGTGCGGTTACGGTCCAACCCGAACGAATCCTGAAGGACCTGCAGCAGTTGTGGGCCCAGATGGCGCAAGCTCAAGCCGATTCAGGAGGCGTGCTGCGCGCCTGCGCGATGACCCTGGTGGTGGCGGCTGAAGATACCGCCGATGCCGAGCGCGTGCGCCAGACGGTGGGCGTGTTGATGCACAATCATCCCAGCCGGGCGGTGATTCTGCGACCACGTGGAGATGGCGGCAGTGGCGCCGAACTGGACGCCCGGATATTCGCCGAGTGCTGGAAGCCGTTCGGCAAGACCCAGCAGATTTGCTCGGAGGGAATCGAGATCACAGCCGGTCAGAGCGGGTTTTCCGAGATCGCGAAGTTTCTGGTGCCGCTCAGGGTCCCGGATCTGCCGGTGGTGCTGTGGTGCCGCGGGACACATGTGTTTACCGCCGCGCTAGAGCCCGGATCGCTGGAGCCGCTATTCCCTTTGGCCGACAAAATCATCTTCGATTCCTCTCGTGTTCCCGACGCGGATAGCGCGCTACAGTTTCTGCGGCGGCTTCGCGGGCGCGGCGGGCGGGTGGCCGATCTTCACTGGACCCGGCTCACCGGCTGGCGGGAGGTTTTAGCCCACTTGTTCGACGATCGGGCAATGCAGCCGAACGAGGTCAAAACCGCGCAAGTTACATTTGGCGGGCCGTCGGTAAGCACATGCGCCCGCTACTTCGCAGCCTGGATACGCTCGGCGTTGCCGGCCGCGCGCGTGACGCTGGCCCCCGGGGACGGCGCCCCTGGACTTCGTTCCATGACGCTGTTGACCGCGTCTGACAAGCTCACCATCGCCCTGGGCGGCGATCACTGCCTGGAAGTATCCGGCGCGGGCCGCCATTATCGTTCGCTGCTGCCGTCGGTGTCCGAAGAGGCTCTGATGCACGAGGAGTTGGGAATTCTGGGACCGGACCCGGTCTATGACCGTGTGCTGACCGCGTAAAGGCCGCGGACGAATATGAGTGTGTCGCGATATCCCAATGCAGCCGCGGCCGCCGAAGCCTGCGGACAACGCATCCTGGAACTCCTGACGCAAGCCATCTCCGAGCGGCAGCGCGCGACTCTGGCGGTTTCCGGCGGGACCTCCCCCAGGCCGATGTTCGAGCTGTTCGCAAAGAGCGGATTCCCATGGGAGCGCGTGGAAATCTTCTGGGTGGACGAGCGCTGCGTTCCTACCACGGACTCGCAGAGCAATTTCGGGATGGCGAACGAAACGTGGCTGGCTCCAGCGAAGGTTCCCTCCGGCAACATTCATCGCGTGCCCACGGAACTGGAGCCGCACGAAGCCGCGCGGAAGTATGCCGAGCGTGTGCGACCTTTTCTGCCGTTTGACGTGATCCATCGCGGCATGGGACCCGACGGCCACACCGCCAGTCTGTTTCCGGGCGAGCCGCTGATCGCGGATCATGAGGGTATCGCCGCGGCCGTGTGGGTGGAAAAGATGCATCAGTGGCGGGTGACGCTTCTGCCGGGCGTGCTCGAAGCGGCGCGCAACACCGTGGTTTTGGCGACGGGCGCGGATAAGGCGGAGGCGCTCGCATCCGTGTTGCGGGGGCCCTACGATCCTATGAAGTGGCCGGCCCAGATCGGGGCCCGGGACGCGAACGTAAGCTGGTTCACGGATCTGCCGAAGGAAATGGTATGAGGACCATCTGGCTGCTACCGCTGCTGGTGATCCTCCAGTTCGTTCATCCGTTTTTGCGGACCTCAGAGCATCCGGCACCCGAACCCGTGGTCACCCACTTGGTCCTGGGCGGAGATGTGATGCTCTCGCGCCATGTGGCTCGGGTCGCCCGCGAGCGCGGAGATCCGGCCTTTCCTCTGCGCGACCTGGCACCCGTGCTTCAGGCGGCCGATATTGCGTTCGTGAATCTGGAATCGCCATTTTCGGATCGAGGGGCTGTGGTGCAGCACGGGATGATTTTCAAGGCCGAGCCGGAGATGATCGCGGCGCTCGAACTGGCCGGCATCGATGTCGTCTCTACCGCCAACAACCATGCGCGCGATCAAGGCTCGCACGGCGTGGAATTCACGCTCGACTGGCTCGGGCGCCATCGGATCGCAGTGGCCGGAACCGGGAGCTCGGCCGAGGCGGCACACGCCGGTGCGGTCATCGAACGTAACGGAATGAAGTTCGGATTTCTGGCGTATACCTACGACCAGTCCAACGGGAACCATACCGATGTCGACGACCGCGTGGCGGTGATGGACGTCACACGTATGCGAGAGGATGTGGTGAGGCTGCGGGCGCGCGCCGATGCGATTATCGTTTCGATGCACGCCGGCGCCGAATACTCGCCGAAATCGAACGCCCAGCAGGTGGCGTTTGCGCGGGCCGCGATCGACGCCGGCGCGAGCGTGGTGGTGGGGCATCATCCGCACGTCACGCAGCCTTGGGAGCGGTACGGCTCCGGCGTGATCTTCTATTCGCTCGGCAACCTGGTGTTCGACCAGTTCCAACGCGTCGAGACACAGCATGGCGCACTGGCGGACGTCGTGTTCGAAGGACCGCGGCTGGTCCGGGCGGGAGTGCTTCCCGTGGATATTGTCGGAACGGCGCCGCGGCTGGCCGGCGCTAAACTTGAGAATTCCTCTTCCGGCGGGTCTTCTTTCGGGCCAGGGGCAAAATAAACTCCCTCCTGGACCTCGCCGGTATAATCCAACGAACTTACGCAGGTTTCGGCGCTGGAGGCGGGAGGTCGCGGGCGGGACACACGGACTGGAAGTTCGCCTTGCGGTGCGAGCCATCGCAGAAGGGCTTGTTTTCGGAGTGGCCGCAGCGGCACAGGCCGATGGCCGTGCGTCCGCCCAGGCCGAACGGTTTGCCCTCCGCATCGCTAATTTCAAAATCGCCTTCGACGCGGATGGAGCCGTTGGGATTAATCGTAATTTTCGCTGGCATTCTCTCGATCCTAGCAGATGATTCCGCGATGCCATAATAAATCCGAGTGCGAATCCTCCCAATCCTATTGGCTGCATCGCCTTTGCTGCCAGGGCAGGGATCCGAGCTATTGCCGCGCATTCGCGAGAAGATGACCGGGATTCTTCTGCGCCAGCCGGATTACACCTGTACGGAAACGGTGGAGCGGGCGCGCCAGGCGGTGGGGAGCCGGGAGCGAATCGAAGACACCCTGCGTCTGGAAGTCGCCCTGGTGGACGGCAAGGAAATGTTCGCGTGGCCGGGGTCGAAGGAATTCGAAGATCACGACCTGAGCGAGCTGGTATCGACGGGCATGTTCGGCAACGGGAACTTCGCAATTTACGCGAGGATTCTATTTCTGTCCAACGTCGCGGAATTCGAAGACCGCGGGGACACCGAGTTGGACGGACGGACGGCCAGGCGTTACGATTTCCGCGTACCCCGCGGGGGCAGCGGATCCCGACTCCGGAACGGCAAGCACGAGGCGGTGGTCGGATTTCATGGGTCGCTTTACGCCGATCCGATGACGCTCGACGTCCGCCGGATGGAAGTCGTAGCGGAAGACATCCCGGCTGAGCTGGGAATCACCGCGGCGGAAACCAGTGTCGACTATGGCCGGCTTCCCATCGGCGACGAAAGGTTTCTGCTGCCCGTGGAAAGCAGACTGATGATGGCCATGCCGGATGAGGTCAATCGGAACTGGGTGCGGTTCGCCAATTGCCGGAAATTCACGGGGGAAAGCACTCTACTATTTAACGATCCAGTGCTGACGGAAACGCAGGCGGCCCCCATCGCACCCCAGGAAGTGGACATTCCCGCGCACCTTACGCTGCAACTCGAAATGCCCGGCCTGGACCTGATACAGGCTGCGGTAGGCGATCCGGTTCGAGCCATACTTTGGGCCGATGTCAAGGATCACGGAAGATTGCTCGCACCGAAGGGTGGCATCGCACGCGGCCGGATCATGCAGCTGGACCGCTATTCGAATGCTTTCGCATTGCGGATCGAATTCAAGGATCTGGATTGGCCCGGCGGACACGCCCGCCTGAAGTTGCGGTTCGACCAGCCGGCGTTTACCACAAGGCTGATAGGACGGCAGGGCGGGGACATCGTTATCTTGCGCCAAGCCGGCACACGTTTAAGCGGTATCCTCATGTTCTGGAGATCGGAATAAGTGATTCATCTTTCAACCGACACCGGCGACTTGTTCGAGCAGGCTTACGGCTTTTCGCAAAAGCAGGTACGCAAACTGGTCGAAAAGCATCCCGGCTTTTATCCACTGCACACGCAGAACGGCAAATGGGAGGTGGAGGGTCCGGCCTGGACGCACTGGGGCGACGGATTCCTGCCCGGCATGCTGTGGATTTTCCGCAAGCATGCGCCGGCGAACTCCAACGAAGCCAACTACTGGATGGAACAGGCGATCAAGTACACCACGCCTCTGGAGCCCCGCAAGCACGATCACGACGTTCACGATCTGGGCTTCCTGTTTCTATCCACGTATTACCGCTGGTGGCGCCTTACCGGAGATCCCGCGCACAAAGAAGTTCTGATCGAAGCCGGCAGAACCCTGGCTCAGCGGTTCAAGGAAAAAGGACAGTATCTGCGCTCGTTTGTCGCGGACAACTCGCTGTTCATCGACATTATGATGAACGTGGGGATCATCTTTTTCGCCGCCAAGGAAACCGGCGACCGGCGTCTGCGGGATATCGCCATGCGCCATTCGCACACCACGCGGCGGGTGCTGGTACGGGGCGACGGTTCCACGGCGCAGGAGGGGATCTTCGACACCGACACCGGCGAATTCCTACGCCAGACCACGCATCAGGGTTTCCGCGGCGATTCGTGCTGGTCGCGCGGCCTTACCTGGGCCATGTACGGCTTCACCACCTGTTACGAGTACAGCCGCGATCCGCATTTTCTGGATACGGCCGAGGCCTGCGCGGATTTCTACATCACGCACTCGCCCGCGGACGGCATTCCAGCCTGGGATTTTAACGCGCCCGCCGAGAATCGCACACTGCCGGATTCGTCCTCGGCGGCGATCTGCGCCGCGGGGCTGCTGCGGCTGTGCCGGCTGGTCCCGGACTCGCTCAAAGGGCATTTGTACTGGTCGACGGCTGTTCACATCCTGCGCTCCTTATGCGAACGGCACCTGGCTAAGTCCGATCCCAAATGGGAGGGAATTCTCAAGGGCGGCATGTATCACGTCAACAAGAGCCTGGGCGTGGATGAGTCGGTGATGTGGGGTGAGTACTTCTTTTGCGAGGCATTGGAACGAGTGTTATGGTAGCTGACCATCGTCAAATCGTGAAGCGTTTTTATCGGCTGTACGCGATCAAGGATATTCGATCGACCATGGAACTGTTCGATTCCCAGGTGGAGATGCATCCCGCGGAAAACTTCATTTACGCAACCGGGAAGCCTTATGTCGGTCCGGAGGAAATCCGGAGCAACATTTTTACCCGGGTGGACGCTGACTGGGACGGGTTTACCGCGACGGCTGATGAGATTCTGGGCGCTGAGGAGGTTGTCATCGCGCGCGGCCGGTATCGCGGGACGTTCAAAGCCACGGGAACCGCCATTGACGCGGAGTTCGTACACGTATTTCGATTCAAGGAAGGTAAGATCGTGATGTGGCAGAGCTACACCGATACGGCGCAGTTCAAGGAGGCGATCGGCGGGCAGAGAGCGGGAGCAGCACAATGAGAACGGTTTCCGGATTCGCCGCGGTGGCACTAATGCTGCCGGCAGTCCAGGGACAGGACCGGATCGCTTCCTCATTTCAGAAGTTCTGGACAGCCGATTCGCCCGCGGCAGCCGCCCGGGCGGCTGAAGACGTTCTGAAGAGCGGCGTCACGTTCGACGACGCGCTGCGGCGGCTCAAGCAGGGCCGGACCTACACTTTGCCAAAAGAGGGTGCCGCGCAAAAAGAAGGCGTGGTGCAGTTGAGTAATCGCACCGCCGACGGCATCGAGCACAACTACGCGGTCACCGTCCCGGCCGGATACGACCCGGCGCGGCGTTACCAGGTCCGGTTCCAGCTCCACGGAGGAGTCGGCGGCCGCGTGGATAACAAGCCACGTGGGAACGGTCAGATAGGGACGCTTGCCGGTGCTGAGCAGTTCTACGTGATCCCGTACGCCTGGAACGACGAACCCTGGTGGAGCGACGACCAGGTGCAAAATCTGCATGCCATCGTCGACGACTTGAAGCGGCGGTACAACATCGACGAAAACCGAGTAGTGGTCGCGGGCGTTTCCGATGGCGGCACCGGCGCCTACTATGTAGCCATGCGCGACACCACGCCCTACGCGAGTTTTCTGCCGCTGAACGGCTACATCATGGTTCTGGCGAACGGCGAGATCGATGATGGCCGCAATTTCCCCAACAATCTGCGTGACAAGCCTCTGTTCGTGGTGAACGGGGGCAAAGACCGCCTTTATCCGATTTCGATTGTCGAGCCGTTTACACGCCACCTGATGAAGAACGGCGTGCGGATCGACTATCATCCACAGCCCGATGGCGAGCACAACACCAAATGGTGGCCCGAAATCGAGGCGCCGTTCGAGAAATTCGTCGCGGATCACCCACGCGACCCGAATCCGGACAATTTAACGTGGGAAGCCGCGGATACGGTGAACAATCGGGCTCACTGGCTGGTGATCGATACGTTCGGAATCGCGCCGGGAGAAGCCAAGCAATTACCGGATCTTAACGTCTTCACCGACGATCTTGGTACGGATCCCCTGTTCGGCCGGCCGAAGGTTCCCGGGCGGGTGGATCTCACGAAATCCGGCAACACCGTGCAAGCGGCGACCAGGGGCGTGACATCCTTCACGCTGCTGTTATCGCCGGACAAGTTCGATTTCAACCAGCCGGTGATCGTGACCGCGAACGGCCGCGAAGTGTTTCGTGCGCGCGTGCAACCGAGCGTCGAGACGCTGTTAAAATGGGCCGCGCGCGACAACGACCGTACGATGCTCTACGCGGCCGAAATCAAAATCAAACTGAAATAGCTCTAGTGAGCCGGCGGATCCAGCTGATCCCTGGGAGGTTCCCAGGAAACGTCGTGATAGCGGTGGCACTTACGGCACTGATATCGGCCATGGATGGGCAGCATGGGGCTATCGTGCATCCGGCGGCACCATAGATCGGCAAGGCGATCGAGGAGACCGGAGTGGCGTGGGCCTTTGGGAGGATCGGGAACTGCAGACTGCAACATCCGGGTACCTGGTACTTCACCTTGATTCTACACCAGAAGCCGAACGGCGGCGAAGAAAAGTGGAGTAGGATTCTAAAGAAAGGGGATTGGGATGGTTAACAAACTGATAACCGGACTGCTGTTGGTGATGGCGGCGGCTGCGGCGGCGTTCGCGGCAGATGTAACGGGGACATGGACGGCCTCCTTCGACACGCAGGTGGGAGTGCAGAAGTATACCTACACTTTCAAAGTCGAGGGCAACAAGCTGACAGGAAAGGCCAAATCGGAGCTGGCAAGTGCCGATACCGAAATAACGGAAGGCACGGTGAACGGCGACGATATCTCATTCGTCGAGAATCTCAATTTCCAGGACATGCCCCTGAGGATCGTCTACAAGGGGAAGATTGCGGGCGACGAGATCAAGTTCACGCGTACGATCCTGGATATGTTCACCGAAGAACTGGTCGCCAAACGGGCGAAGTAGGGACTATTTGGATTTGAGTTCCTGCAAGACGACGGCTTCGCCTTCCCGCAGGTCCCCGGATACGACTTCCGTGTAGAGGCCGTCTGAAAGACCGACCTGGATCTTGCGCGGCTCCGGAATCCCGGCGTTATTCAGCACATAGATGGTCTGCTGGGCCGGCTGCTTTTGCTGGCTCAGCGGCAACGGCTTCACGACGGGACCCGCTTTGTCAGCGGTCGGTTTATAGCGCAGCGCGCTGTTGGAGATTCGCAGGACATTCTCGCGCACCTGGACCGGAATCCGGATGTTGGCGGTCATGCCCGGCAGCAGCACCAAATCCGGGTTGGGCACGTCCATCACCGCGTCATACGTGATCACGTTCTGAATATTGGTGGCCGACTCACGGACCTGGCGAACCACCGCTTCAAACGTCCGGGTGGGCATCGCGTCCACCGTAAACTGGGCGACCTGCCCGATGTGTACCTTCGCGACGTCGGCTTCATCGATGTCGGCGTCCACCTGCATCTTGGTCAAATCCTGCGCGATCTGAAACATCTGCGGCGCGGCGAAACTGGCGGCCACAGTCTGCCCGGCGTCCACCTGGCGGGAAATCACCACGCCGTCGATGGGTGAGACGATGCGGGTGTGATCCAGATCCAGCTGGGCGCTGTCCAGCGCTCCCTGAGCCTGCCGAACCTGGGCTTCCGCTGACGTTTCCTGAGTCTTGGCGGCGTCCCGCGCTTCCTTCATTTCGTCGATGGTGGTCTCCGCGACGTGCGCCTGAGCGTCGCTCGCTTCCCGGTCGGCGACGGCGACATCGTAGGTCGACTTGGCGCTCTGGTACTGGTCATCGGAGACAATCGATGTCGCCGCCAGTTGCTGTTGCCGGTCGGCCGTGATCTTGGCGCCCCGCTCGCCGGCCAGCGCCTGGGCGACGAGCGCCTTCTGGCTCTCCGCGGTGGCCTGCGCCGTACGAATATCGGTCTCGGCTTTCTCCACGGTCGCCTTCGCCGCGACGACTCCCGCCTTGGCGGCATTCAGCGCGGCCTGGGCCTGGTTCACTCTTTCCTGGAAAGGCAGCGGATCGATTTCAGCCAGCAACTGCCCTTTGTGAACCTGGCTGTTGTAATCCGCGTAGAGAGCCTTCACGACGCCCGAAACCTGACTGCCGAGCTGCACCGTGAGAAGCGCGCTGCAGGTGCCGGTCACGGAAACCGTAGACTGAATTCGCCCGCGCTGCGCAGCTTCGCTCTTGTATTGTTTGGCCGTGCCTACGTGCATGTACGACCATGCAACTACCGCCGCGGCGCATACTGCGACGCCCAGCAGAATCATCTGGCGCATTCTCATGAAATATGTGGCCTTCGCCCTACAGACGAATCATCTCATCCAGCGCGTTACTACGCCGATTGGCATGCTAGCCTGAGAGCATCTGCCGGAGGGCATATGCGCTGGTTTGTATTGGCTTTCGTAGCCGCTGGAGTTGCGATCGGCCAGACTCCCACCTTTTCTAAAGACGTCGCCCCGATTCTCGAAAAGCGTTGCCAGGAGTGCCACCGTCCCGGCGAAATCGGTCCGATGCCGCTATTGAGCTATGCCGATGCGCGGCCCTGGGCGAAAGCCATCAAAGAAGCCGTGGTTTCCCGCAGGATGCCGCCATGGGACGCCGATCCACATTACGGAAAATTCTCCAATGACCGGTCTCTGACGCAGGCGGAGATCAATACGCTGGTCGCCTGGACCGATGGTGGAGCGCCGCAGGGCAATCCGAAAGAGGCGCCGGCGCCGCTTGAGTTTACCGATGGCTGGCAGATCGGCAAGCCGGATCTGGTGCTCGATACGGGAGTCGATTTTAAGGTCCCGGCGCAAGGCACTATCGAGTACACACATTTCGTGGTGCCCACCGGGTTCACCGAAGATAAGTGGATCAAGGAGATCGAGGTCCGGCCGGGGAACAAGGCGGTGGTGCATCATGTGGTGCTCTACGCCCGGCCCCAAGGTTCGCGGTTTCTGGCGGATGCCCAGCCCGGCGTGCCCTACGTCCAGCCGAATGCCGGACAGGCTCCTCGCCAGCGCCCGCCGCAGAGCGATCGGGCACAGCTCTACGGGATCAACGGAGGGGCATATGAAATGGCCGCCGTGTACGTGCCCGGAGGCATCGCCTACCGTACTCTGCCCGGCCAAGCTCGCCTGATACCTGCGGGAGCCGACCTGATCTTCCAGATGCACTACACATCCAACGGGAAGGAAGGCGTGGACCGCACCAAGGTTGGTATCGTGTTCGCCAAGGAGCCGCCCAAGGAGCGCGTTGTGAACACGTTCATCATGAACAATACGCTGCGGATTCCGCCGGGTGAGGCGAATCATCGCGTGGACGGCAAGGTGACGCTCCAGCAGGACGCCACGCTTCAGGCGCTATTTCCGCATATGCACCTGCGGGGCAAAGCCTTCGAATACACCGCGACGTTCCCCGACGGCGAGACCCGCACGCTGCTCAAAGTGCCTCGGTACGACTTCAACTGGCAGCTCACCTACTATCTGGATCAGCCGATCGTGCTGCCGGCGGGCACGCAATTGACCGCGACGGCTTATTACGACAACTCGGCTAACAACAAGTGGAATCCGGATCCCACCAAAGAAGTCTATTGGGGCGATCAGAGCTGGGAAGAAATGCTGGCCGGGTTCGTGGACCTCGTGATTCCGGCGAACGTGAATCCGGTCGACCTGGTGCGGCCCAGGCAGCCGCTTGCGGGCCGCTAGAGCGTGGGCGAATCGTCGCCCAACAGCGCCTTGCGCACGATCTTGATGGGCGGAAATCCCTGCTTCATGAAGTTATCGTGGAACTCCTCGAGCGAAAAGGCCGCACCCTTCTTCGCGCGGTAGTCGTCGCGCAGTTTCATGATCTGCAGTTTGCCGAGCGTGTAGTACAGATATGTGGGATCGGACGTGCCGCGCTTGGTTTCGCGCACGGCGGTTTCGTGCGTCTGGTAGCCTTCCTTCTCGAAGAACTCGATCCCCTGGTCGAACGTACGCTTGCCGGTGTGCATCTCGATCCCCACGATATAACGCGCATCGCGTAACAGCGCGTCCTGCAACTGTCCCAGGCGCATCCTCGGATCGCCGTTGGTATAGCCTTCATCGAGCATCATCTGTTCCGAGTAGTGCGCCCAGCCTTCGGCATTGGAATTCGCGCCCAGCAGCTTGCGGACTTTCGAATCGACATGCTGCATCCACAGGAACTGCACGTAGTGGCCCGGATACGCCTCGTGAATCGCGGTGCTGAGGATGGTGCCGCGATTGAACGCGCCCATAAAGTCGTCGACGCGATCCTTAGGCCAGTCTTTCTCGGGCAGCGTGACGTTAAAGAAGGCTTCCTTGGCGACGGTTTCATACGGCCCGGGCGTGTCCATGGACGCGAATGTCAGCGCCCGCATGAACGGCGGCGTTTCTTCGAGAATCGGCGGCACCGGCGACGGAATGGTGACGATCTTGTGATCTTCGATAAACTTCGTCAGCCCGCCCAGGGTGTCGCGGAAGGCATCCAGCAGCTTGTCGGGGGACGGATGGTCCTTTTCCATTTCCGCCAGGATCTGCTGCGGCGTCTTGGTGGAATCGATTCGTGCGGCGGTTTCGGCGAATGCTTTTTGGTTCTTGTGCAGATCCGCGTAGCCGATTTCAAGCAGCCGCTCCAGCGGGATGTCGACCATCTCCTCATAGTCGAGCTTCTTGGCATACGTTGCCGGCCCCAGCCGGAAATCGCCTTGGGAACGCGGCAGGAGATCCTTCGTCATCCATTGCTCGTATTCCTTGAGCGCGGCGATGACGGCCTTGTTGGCTGTCTGAAAATCGGCCAAAAGCTTGTGATCGGTCACGGCCTTGAACGCCAGAGGAACATCGTTTTCAAAAAACGAGATGTTGCCGGGAATCTGCTCGATCGCGACCTCGGTGAATATTCGCGGGGGATTCTTGAGATTCGCGCGGGCTTCGGCCAGGACCTTAGGCATCAAGCGTTCGCGCGCGGTGAGCGATTTCAGGCGCGCTTCCGGGGGAGCGAACGTGCGGCTCATGATCACGAAGGCGCTATTGGTGATGCCGCTCGAATAGTTGTCCGGATTCCGTTCCCAGCCGCGCACGGTTTCGAGCTCCAGAAGCTCGGCACGGATGTTACTCAACACCAGGTCGCGGTCGGGCGATTCGGGCAGCTTTGCGAACTCGCTTTCGAACTTCTTGAGAGTCGCCGCTCGCTTCGCGACGCCCGCCTTGGAATAATCCTCGAGCTTGTCATCGTACTTGTGGATGCCCGCCGACGTCGCGGTGGTAGGGCTGGATGGAAAGTAATATTCGTCAAAAAAGCGGTCGTAGGCGGTCTGTGCCTCGACGGCAGTCAGGAGGGTAGCCATGATAAGGAGAATCCGCACACTTCCAATCTACAATGGTACGAAGTGCTTCCTGCATCCGAACAGCTGACCTACCTGAAAAAGGGCTTCGTCGAGATCATCCGCGAGGAGGACCTGGCCGAGCGGCTCAAGCTCGGCCGCCCGCTGCGCATCAAGGCGGGTTTCGATCCCACTGCGCCTGATCTGCACGTGGGCCACACCGTCCTCCTGCGCAAGATGAAACATTTCCAGGAGATGGGACACACCGTTATTTTTCTGATTGGAGATATGACGGGGTTGATCGGAGATCCTACTGGGCGCAACATTACTCGCCCGCCCATGACGCGCGAGCAGATCAATAAGAACGCCGAAACGTATAAGGCGCAAGTGTTCAAGATTCTGGATCCCGATAAAACCGAACTGCGCTTCAACAGCGAGTGGCTGGAGCCGATGAAGTGGGAAGACCTGATCCGGCTGAGCGCTAAGTACACCGTGGCGCGCATTCTGGAGCGCGACGACTTCGCCAAGCGGCTCAAGGAAGGCACGCCGATTTCCATGCATGAGCTGCTGTATCCACTGGCACAGGGCTACGATTCGGTGGCGCTCAAGTGCGACGTGGAGCTCGGCGGGACGGATCAAAGATTTAATTTGCTGGTGGGGCGCGAGCTGCAACGCGATTTCGGACAGCCGCCGCAGATCGTCGGAACGATGCCGCTGCTGGTGGGAACGGACGGCGTCGACAAAATGTCGAAGTCCAAGGGTAACTACATCGGCATTACCGAGCCGCCCAAAATCATGTTCCGAAAAGTGATGGGGATCAGCGACGAGCTGATGTGGCGCTACTGGGAACTGCTGACCGATGTTTCGCTCGCGGAGATCGCCGCACTCAAGAAACGCGAACCCATGCAGGTGAAGAAAGAGCTCGCTGGGCGCATCGTGTCGGATTTCCATTCCGCCACGGATGCGAAGCAAGCCGAAGAGGACTTCGCGCGCGAAGTGCAGCAGGGCGGCGTGCCGTCAGATGTACGAGTCGAATACGGCTCTGCGGGCGATATACGGCTACCCCAGTTCATGCTTGGAACCAACATGTCAGGGACCAGGTCGGAAGCCGAACGTCTACTGAAAGCCGGAGCAGTGGAAATTGACGGAGTCCGCCACACGGACATCATATTCCGCGCAGTGCCTGGAACCCACGTAATGCGCGTCGGAAAGAAATGGCTGCGCGTCATTGTGAAAGAGTGAAGATCACGTCGATGGGAGCCTCCACTTCCACCGGCTGGCCGTTGAGAACGGTCGGACGATAGACCCACTGGCTTACCGCCTCGATCGCCGCCTGCCGCAGCAGTGGATGTCCGCTCAACGCCTGGAGCCTCTGGATGGTTCCGTCCTTGGCGATGATGCCGAGCAGGTGGACTGTGCCCGAAATGCGAAGCTGCCGCGCGGGCTGCGGGTACATCGGTACAACCTGCTTCAGCAACTTCGCGGCCTGCACGGCGCCGCCTACGAGCACGGGCGCCTCGGGCGGCTTGGCCACATCCGATGCCGGCGCCCGCGGGGCCTCGAATCGGGGCAAATTGGTGGAGGCTCCGACAGGAAGCGCGATGCCAGGACTCGCGGGAAGCGCAGGCGCATTGTAATCGACGATGATCATTCCGGCCTCGGGGTAATCGGAGTGGAGCACAACGGGCGGCCGGAACGGGTTACGCAGCGCGAGCCCGTTGGACCGGGGAGCCGACCTCGATTCAGCGACCCGCGCTTCGGGCGGGCGCCACATCGTCAGCACCGGGGCGATCTCCGGCATACGCAACGCAGGAAGCACTTCGTGATACAACAGCGGCGCTACCAATAAGACACCGGCGACGAGAATTTGTGCCGTCAAAGATATTGCAAATGTCGCTGTTTTTCGTCCACCGCCGTGATCGAGGAGAAGTGATTGTTCGAACATGCCGGGTTAGACACCCGCAGGCTCGACAATGTTGCAGCGGCTTAGAACTACCCATTCAAAACTGGAAGTAGACGAACGGAACGGCCTTCTCGGTCACGCCGATCAATTCGATCGTGAAGAGCAGCGTCACCACCGCGGCCACGTAGGCCCACGCGGGTCCATGCGGAAGACGTTCGATCCACTTCGTCCGCTCTTCGAGCAGGGCGATCACCAACGATACTGCCAGCATGCACAGAAGCCACTTAGGAATTAAATCAGCTCTTCCCTGCCAGGAAAACATCTGCTGAATCACAAAAGCGCTGTCGTGCAGCGTGGCGGCCCGGAAGAATATCCATCCGACGCAGACTAAAGCAAAGGTAAACGTCGCACGGAACGGATAGACCAGCGGATGCGGCGCATCCTGAAACCGTTTGCGGCCGAACACCCGCTCCAGGCCGAGCAGCGCGCCGTGGTAGCCTCCCCAGATCACGAAATTCCAACTGGCGCCGTGCCACAGGCCCCCGAGCAGCATCGTGATCATGAGGTTGCGATACGTCATCCACGAGCCATGCCGGTTGCCGCCCAGCGGAATGTAGAGGTAATCGCGCAGCCAGCGCGACAGCGAAATGTGCCAGCGGTGCCAGAAATCGGTGATGCTGAACGCCAGATATGGCCTGCGAAAGTTGGTCGGGAAATGAAATCCCAAAAGCAGCGCCATGCCTATGGCCATGTCGGTATACCCGGAAAAATCGAAGAAGATCTGCATGGCGAAAGCGCCCACACCGCTCCATGCGGCGGCGGCGCCGGGGTGCGCTGCCAGATTCTGAAAGTACGAATCCGCAACCTGCGCGAACCGGTCGGCTAAAGCCATCTTCTTGGCTAAGCCGAGCAGGATCCACAGAACGCCACGCAGTATCTCTTCACTGAGAGGTGGAACCCACTGGTAGTAATCGGCGAAGAACTCGCGCGCGCGGACAATGGGACCGGCCACCAGTTGAGGAAAGAATGCGATGAACACCGCGTAATCGACCGGATTGCGGATGGCTTTCTGCTCGCCGCGATACACGTCGACCACGTAGGAGATGCTCTGGAAGGTGTGGAAGCTGATCCCCAGCGGCAGCACGATCGATAAGGTTAGCGAGGATGAGATCATGCTCGCTATGAAGTTGTAGTACTTGAAGAAACCCAGGAATCCGAGATTCGCCGCGAGGCTCAGCACCAGAAACAGTTTCCGGCGCCGCGCGGATTCGACGCGCTCCATCCAGATGGCGGCCACGTAATCGATCAGCGTCAAAGAAAGCAGCAGCGGCGCGAATCGCCAGTTCCAGCTCATGTAGAAAAAATAGCTGGCGATGAGCAGGATCCATTTGCGCAGAGGTTTCGGCGAAACGTAGAAAAGCCCCAGCGTCACCAACAGGAACAGAAAGAACTGGGGCGTGTTGAACAGCATGCCGGGTTAGCGCG
Source organism: Bryobacteraceae bacterium (assembly GCA_036003585.1). Classification (GTDB taxonomy): domain Bacteria; phylum Acidobacteriota; class Terriglobia; order Bryobacterales; family Bryobacteraceae; genus Palsa-187. The sequence continues at coordinate 153,119 of DASYSG010000021.1, forward strand.
GATGGCCCAGGATTCGGCTTACTTCCTGGGTCAGCATCAGCGAGAAGCGGTCCATCCCTGGTCCGTTGAGGTGCATCTCATCGCGGAAAAGCTCCGGCGTTTCCAGGGAATCGAAGAAATGCTCGTCGATGAGGGTGACGTTGGACCGCGCCGCGAGTTCGCGCACCGAGCTGTGCGAATTGGAGGGCAGCGGATCGGGGCGCACGAAACCGCCGCGCGGCAGCCGTAAAAAGATCAGGCGCGTCGGCGAATCGCGATAGTGTTCATAAATCTTGCCAAGCCAATATTTCATGTAACGGTTCTGGCCGCCGTTTTGAGGAGGAAGTGGGTACAGCAGCCGAAACTTCAATCGCCGAACCACCTCCGGATCGGCATTCGGCGGGGCAGTCAGCGTTTGGGTGTTCCAATCGATATGGAATGCAGCCAGAGATTCGGGCGGTCCGGTGTAGTTATAGTGCCATTTGAACGAATCGCGATGAGCGAATTTAGCCATCAGGATCCGATTGCCGGGATGCAGCAATAGATCCTCAAAATCGCGCTTGTAAACCAATCCCTTCAGAAGAATTCCTCGAGCGGCTTTCCACTGTTGCGCGGTGTCTTGGTAAGAACGGCTGTATTCCCAGAGGTCGCTCAGACGCAGGCGCCCGGCCAGATAGCTCAAATCCGCGGCATTGTTACTCTCGTCGTCTCCGGTGTCGAGGTCATCGTAACTCTCCACGGCAATCACGATTGCATGATACTGGCGCGCGGCGGGGTCGGTATCGCGCAGCATGTAAAACCAGGCGCGCGGCGAAGCCCCCGCGGTGGCGATGTTCCCGAAGGTGTAGCCGGACTCTGGCGTGTGCTGGTTCGCCAGGCGAGACTCCAGGAGCATCCTGGAATCGCCGATACCCAAAATCTGCGGTCCGTTCTTGGGCCGGTCCCGCTCATCTCGAAGCGTGGTTTCAAGGTCGCCAGTCGAGGCATCCGGATTGAGGATCCAGGGATACAACCCGGTGTGGAAGACCGCACCTTCAAGGGCAGCGAACGCGACAACGCTGACCAGTAACACGGGAGCGGCGCGCATCACAATTCACTGTTACACGACTCGGCCGTCCCGCATGGTCACCGTGCGATCGGCATAAGCGGCCGCTTCCGGATCGTGAGTGATCATGAGGATCGTCTGGCCCAGGCGCTTGTTAAGACCTTGCAGGATGGAGAGGACGGCATTGGAATTTTCGGTGTCCAGGTTTCCGGTCGGCTCATCGGCCAGAAGCAACGCCGGATGATTCACCAGGGCCCGGGCGATCGCGATACGCTGCTGTTCGCCGCCCGAAAGCGCGCGAGGCTTGTGCTTGAGGCGGCTCGCGATGCCCAAGAGTTTAAGGATCTCTTCAAATTGAGGATCCGGCCCGTTTTTCTTCGTGCCCGCGATGTCCCTGGCGATCTCAATATTGTCCGCGCCGGTGAGGGTCGGCAGCAGATTGTATTTCTGAAACACAAAGCCGACAGTTGTCTTGCGGAGCCGTGTGCGATCCGCTTCGCTCATCTTGATCAGGTCGCGCCCGTCCAGCAGCACGGTGCCGGAGGTCGGAGGCGTCAGGCCTCCCAGAATGTGGAACAGCGTGGATTTGCCGGATCCGCTGGGCCCCACGATGGCCACGAACTCTCCGCGCTCGATCTTGAGATTGACGCCACGGAGGGCGTGGACTTCCACTTCGCCCACGCGATAGGTCTTGGTGAGATTCTGGACTTCAATCTCAGTCATATGCGAGCGCCTCAATCGCATCCTGGCGCGCCGCGCGCAGGCCCGGATAGAGCGCCCCGACGATCGAACCAGCCAACGCGATCCCGGCGACCCGCAGGTACCAGTCGGGTACGATCTCCTGCGGCATGGACGCAGCGAAGGTCGCCATCAGCGCGCGGGTACCGTACGTCATGAGAATGCCAACAACGGTCCCGGTGATCGCCAGCAGCACGGTCTCACGCATGAGAATCCCGACGATGTAGAAGGGTGACGCGCCCAGAGCCTTCAGAATCCCGATTTCGCGCGTGCGCTCCAGCACGGCTGTGTACATAGAGAGACAGACCACCAGGAATCCAATCAGGACTGCGATGCCGATCACCACTCGCGTGAAGGCTTCGATGTAGGGGACGCTGTTCACGCTGAACAGCGAGACGAAATCCTCGATCGAATCGATCTTGTAGGTCGGGAGCACTTTCTGCAGCTCGTCCTTGACCGCGGCTGTATTGGCGGGATCGTCAAGCTTCACGTAAATCGTGGAGACCAAACCTCGCGCCTCGAACAACTGCTGCAACGCGGTAATATCGCCGAAGGTTCTGGACAGCTTACCCTCTTCGACGATCCCCGAGACGGTCCAGGTATGCGCCAAGTCAGTAGTGCTGCCGGGCTTCAGGTGATGCTGCTGGGCATAGACATCGTCGACCACGATTTCGTCCGGAGCCTGAAACATCCGGCCCTTTTTAACCTTGAGCCCGCCGCTCATGGCGTTGAATTCGTCCAGGTGAATACCGGTGATGGAGTTGAACGAGTCGATGTATTTGACGAACGTTCCGGTAGCCATCGTGACATGCGGCTGGGTGCGCACCTTGTCGACCACCTTCTCATTCATGGTCAGAGAAAATGTAAACCCGGCGCTATCGGGAGGGCGAATGAGGATGTCCGCTCCGGTGCCCTTGGAACGCGCCGCCATATCGCTCAGCACGCCGCGGCTGACGCCGACCAGGGTGAGGATCAGCGTGACCTCCACGCCAATCGCGATCACACTGAGCAGGGTCCGCACCGGACGGTGCTTGAGATTTTCGAAAACCAGACGATGGATCAACGTCCTATCTTAGCAGCCACGCTTGCGTAACTACCGCGAGCGCAGCGATGACCGCCGTTTCAGCGCGCAGGATCAACGGACCCATCGAGACCGGGGCCCATTCGGCGGTTGTAAAAGAAGCGCGTTCCTCATCCGTCCAGCCGCCCTCGGGACCCGTGAGGATCGCGACGGTATCCTGCGCGGCACGCACCGCTGGCAGCGCCTGGAAGAGCGGCTGAACTCCCGGCGTCTCATCCAGCACGTATCGGTAAGTCGCGGGACGCGCCATGGCTTCGGCGAGTGAAAGAGGCTCGCAGATCTCGGGAAGGTGGCTGCGGCGGGATTGCTGGCTGGCCTCGAGTGCAATCCTGCGCCAGCGTTCCAGACGTTTCGTGGCGGCCTTCTCCAAGCCGCGCTCGCTGCGCGTTGCCTCGATAGGGACGATTTCGGTCACGCCCAACTCCGTGGCTTTTTCGACGATCCATTCAAAGCGATCGAACTTGATGAGCGCCGCGTATAGCTGGAAGCGTGCCGTGGGGGTTGCAGCGGGGAGCTTCTCGAGCGTCCGGAAGACGACAGTTTCCTTGTGTGCGGTCTCGATTTCGGCCAAGTAAACGTTGCGGTTGTCGGAGATTTCGTAACGCTGACCGGACTCCACCCGCAGCACGCGAGTGAGATGACGAGCCTCGTCGCCCTCGATCTGGGCCTTGCCATTACGCACCTCTTGTACAAAAAATCTTCTTCGCATTCTGACTTCTGTGTTCTGACTCCTGTATTCTTGCTCTTAATGATCGCCCATCTGCGGGGAACGCTTCTCGAAAAACATCCGAACCTGGTGATCGTCGACACAGGCGGCGTCGGCTATGAGGTTACGATTCCGGTATCGGCATATTCATCGCTTCCCGAAACCGGGGCCGAGGTGCAGCTACACATCCACACGCACGTGCGGGAAGACGCCTTGCTTCTTTTCGGATTCGTGTCCGCGGCGGACAAAGCGCTATTCGAAAAGCTGATCACGGTAAGCGGCATCGGGCCGAAACTGGCCGTGACGGCGCTGGGCGGACTGACGGCCCCGGATCTGGCGCAGGCGATTCGAGAGGGATCCGTGGAGCAACTGGTGCGGATCCCCGGCGTCGGCAAGAAAACTGCCGAGCGCATGGTACTGGAATTACGCGATAAGCTGGACCTGCTGCCGGGAATCGCGCGCGCGGCGGCGGCCTCCGCGAAGAGCGCCTTCAACACCACCGAGGAAGACGTGATTTCGGCGCTGGCCAACTTCGGAGCATCGCGTGTTTCGGCCGAGGCGGCGGTTACCAAGGCCAGGTCTGCGAGTGAAGGAAATGATTTCGACGGATTGTTCCGCAGGGCGCTGAAGCTGGTGAGGTAGCGCACCCTAGTACACTGTAACTTCATGCGCGAAGATGGCATTGTTTCCGCGTCGCTCAACGAAGACGAGCGGCAATTCGAGGCCACGCTTCGCCCGCACAAGCTAGCCGACTTCGCCGGCCAGGCCAAGGTCAAAGAGAATCTATCCATCGCCATTGAAGCCGCGCGCCGCCGCGGAGAGGCGATGGACCACGTGCTGCTGTACGGGCCGCCGGGCCTGGGCAAGACGACGCTGGCGGGGATCATCGCCGCCGAGCTGGGCGTGACTATCCAGCAGACCTCGGGACCCGTGTTGCAGAAGAAGCTCGACCTGGTCGGCATTCTGAGCAACATCCAGGAACGCGAGGTTTTCTTCATCGACGAAATTCATCGTCTGCTGCCGGACGTGGAGGAGATGATTTATTCGGCGCTCGAAGATTTCCGGATGGACATTCTGATCGGCACAGGCCCGGGCGCTCGCACGGTGGCGATGGAGCTGAAAAAGTTCACGGCCATCGGCGCGACCACGCGGCAGGGGCTGATCAGCGCGCCGCTGCGGGGACGCTTCGGGCTGGTTCTGCGGCTGAATCACTACGAAGTGGAGGAACTCGCCAGGATCGTAGCCCGCTCGGCACGCCTGCTCGAGATCCAGGTGGACGCCCCGGGCGCGGAGGAAATCGCGCGGCGCAGCCGTGGGACCCCGCGCATCGCCAATCGCCTGCTGCGGCGGGTGCGGGACTACGCGCAAGTCCGGGCCGCGGGACACGTGGACGCGGAAGTAGCGCAGCGAGCGCTGGACCTGCTTGAAGTGGATCGTTTCGGGCTCGACGAAATCGACCAGAAGATTATGCTGACGGTGCTCGAAAAGTACAGCGGCGGACCGGTGGGTCTGAATACCATCGCCGCGTCGATTGACGAGGAGCCGGACACCATCGAGGAGGTCTACGAGCCGTACCTGATCCAGTTAGGATTTCTGGACCGGACCCCGCGCGGGCGCATGGCCACCGAGCGCGCTTTCGAGTACTTCAAAATTCCCCGGCGCATTCGCGGCGCGCAGAACACCTTGTTTTGATCACGAGGTTTTGATGAAGACCGCGTATCTGGGGCTGGGATCGAACCTGGGCGATCGCCACGCAAATCTTGCGGACGCCATTCGCCGGCTGGCTAGTGACCGTGTGAGTGTCAAGCGCACATCTTCGATCTGGGAAACCGAGCCGCGCGATGTTCTCGACCAGCCGTGGTTTCTGAATCAAGTGGCGGAAGTCGAAACCGACCTGTTTCCGCGCCAGTTGTTCCAGCACCTGCAGCGCATAGAGCGCGAGATGGGACGGGTGAAGCGAACGCCCAAGGGCCCGCGGCTGATCGACCTGGATATTCTGCTGTATGGGAACGCGGTGGTGAAGTCGCCGGAGCTGGAGATCCCGCATCCACGCATGGTTGAGCGCCGGTTCGTGCTTGCGCCGCTGGCGGAACTTGCGCCCGATTTGCGGCATCCCTTGCTGAAGCGAACCGTGCGCGAACTGCTCGCGGATGTCGCCGCACAAGGCGCAAAAAAAGAGTGAGGTCTACCACTTCAGGACGTGCCAGAGACTGGCGAAATCGTCAGTCCAGAGAATGGGCGGGCGTTTCGGATCGGTCCAGCCTACGTTCGGCGCGTCTCGAGTAATCCTCTGCAATAGCTCTAAATTCTCGGTGACAATCACCCAGCTTGATCCGTCCTCGCCGGTGGCGGGGTCATCACCGGCGAGAATTTGCGCGGCGTTCCAGTTGAGCTGCTGGGCGATGCCTCGCACGACTGGCTCCAGATTGAGCGATCGGTTGGAGATGTGGAACAACAGCAGGCCACCGGGCGTCAGATGCTTTCGATAGATGTCGGCGGCTTCGGCCGTGAGCAGGTGCATGGGGATGGCATCGCTCGAGAAGGCGTCGACAACGATGAAATCGAAGACGGATTGCTCGTGTTCCAACTGGATTCGTGCATCCCCCAGGACAACTTCCGTTTTAGCTTTCGAATCGGGCAGAAACGTGAAGAAGGTGGTGGCGATGGTCTGCACCAGCGGGTTGATTTCGTAGAAGCGGATGAAATCGCCGGGACGTCCCCAGGCGGCCATAGTTCCGGTTCCCAGGCCGATGACGGCGATGCGCCGGGGACCCTCTGGTAACGCGTTCAGCGCCATTGCCACGCCGCTGTGCGGACCGTAGTACGAAATCGGACGATCGCGCAAAGCTTGTTCCAGATATTGCGAGCCGTGCTTGATACGGCCATGCGTCAGTTCGCGCATCCCACCAAACAAAGCCCCGTGAGGATCGGGAAGGTCGGTCACGCGCAGAATGCCGTAGAAATTGCGCCAGGTTCCGACGGCTTTACGCGATCCGCTCATGGTGACGGCCAGAGTCGAGCTGAGGCCGCCCAGCAGCAGCGCCATGATCGGGATCCGGATGGCGAAGTTCCTTTGGGTCCACAGAGACCACGCGCCGGATCGCAGCCAACCCGTGAGTCCGAGCAGGCAGGCTGCCGCGAGCGCGATGGGGTATTCGTCGAATTCGGTAAAGACCCGGGGTGCAATGAGCGCCACGAACACGCCGCCCAGAACGCCTCCGGCTGCGACCGTCAGATAGAAGAGCGTGAGATGGCGCGGATCCGGTTTGGCATAGCGGAGTTCGCCATGGCAGAGCATGCAGATCACGAACAGCGTCGCCAGGTAGACACCCAACTGGACCCAGATCGCAACTCCGACGCCCGCGTTGACCACGGCGCAGGCCACAGGTGCGAGAACCCCGGCTGCGATCGCGAACGGCAGGCGGGGATACCAGCGGTCGCTTTCGAAGGCAAGAACGAATGTCAATAAGTAGAGCGACAAGGGAGCGATCCACAGGAACGGGCTGACGGCGATGTCCTGGGTCACGATGTTGGTGGTCGCCAGAAGAAGGGTGGAACCGGCGGCCGAGAGTCCCAGCCAGAAGAGGATGGTCCAGACGGTAGGACGGGCGGAATCCTCGTGATTCTCGAGCGCTGAGACAGGCGACGAGATCGCCTGTCCTACTGCCCACGCTACCGAGCCGCAGAGCAACGCGAATGCCACGTAAACTCCCGACCAGACCCAGGCTTGCGCGCGCAAGCGCACGTAGGGCTCGACCAGAAACGGATAGCTTAGCAGCGCGAGGAACGATCCGAGATTCGACAAAGCATAAAGTCTCCATGGCGAACGCTCGGATGAAGACCATTTCTGCAGCAGAGGAGCCGTGGCCGACAGCAGGAAGTAGGGGACGCCAACGGTGATCGCCAGCAGGAGGAGAATCCGTGCGGACGGGGTATCGGTGATCGCTGGCCGGGCCGGAATCACTGGAAGAAACGCCAGGGAGACCGCCAGCAGCGCGACGTGAATCCGGGGGCGGCGGAGCCAGTGTGCGTACGCATATCCAGCCAGCAGCATCGCCTGGAAGAACAGCAGGCAGACGCTCCAGACGGCGGGCGTTCCCCCGAACCAGGGCAGGATAAACCGGCCCATGATGGGCTGCACCTGGAACAGGAGAAAGGCGCTCAGGAAGATTGTTACGGGGATGAGAACCCGGCTCACGGTTAACAGACTTTAGCACGTCTGGAACTGGTAAAATAAGGGTTACCGCCGCACTCGCGGACAGTCCACTTAGGAGTCACACTTGGCAGATCCACAGGACCCGACCACTCCGCCTCCGGGCGGTCAGATGCCGCTGGGCGGCGATGGTGGGGCGAAGAACCTGATCCCCATCAACATCGAAGACGAGATGAAGCGCTCGTACCTGGATTACGCCATGAGCGTGATCGTGGGGCGCGCCTTGCCGGACGTTCGCGACGGACTGAAGCCCGTGCATCGACGGATTCTTTACATGATGCATGAGATGGGGCTGCATTTTAACCGCCCCACGAAGAAGTCCGCGCGCGTGGTTGGCGACGTGATGGGTAAGCTCCATCCCCACGGCGACTCGGCCATTTACGACGCCTTAGTGCGCATGGCGCAGCCGTTTTCGATGCGCTATCCGTTGATCGACGGGCAGGGGAACTACGGCTCCGTGGATGGCGATCCGCCCGCAGCGATGCGGTATACCGAAGCCCGGCTGGCGCGCATCGCGGCCGAACTGCTGGAAGACATCGACAAAGAAACCGTCGACTTCAAGCCCAATTACGACGAGCAGGAAATCGAGCCGGAAGTGCTGCCGACTCGCATTCCGAACCTGCTGATCAACGGCAGCGAAGGCATCGCGGTGGGCATGGCGAGCAAGATCCCGCCGCACAACATCACTGAGATCGTCAATGCCTGCATCGCGCTGGTGCAGAACCCGGGCATCGGGCTGCCGAAGATCGCCGAGATGGTGACGGGTCCCGATTTTCCGACCGGCGGCATTATTCTGGGCCGGCAGGGCATTCACGACTACTTCGCGAACGGCCGCGGCACCATTAAGCTGCGCGCCCTGGCGAAGACCGAGGACATGGGCAAGGATCGCCAGGCCATCATCGTCCAGGAGCTGCCGTATCAGGTCAATAAAGCTCGCCTGATCGAAAACGCGGCAGGACTTGTCAATGAAAAGCGCCTCGAAGGGATCTCCGAGATCCGCGACGAGAGCGATCGCGATGGGATGCGCATCGTCTTCGAACTGAAGCGCGGCGAGCAGGCGGAAGTCATCCTCAACAATCTATACAAGCTCACGCAGATGCAGATCACGTTCGGCGTGATCCTGCTGGCGATCGTCAACGGGCAGCCGAAGGAGATGGGGCTGCTGGACGCGCTGAAGCGCTTCATCGATCACCGCCTGGATGTGGTTCGTAGACGAACGGACTACCTGATGCGCAAGGCGCGGGAGCGCGAGCATATTTTGCTCGGCTTCCAGCGGGCGCTGAATAATCTGGACCAGGTGATCGCGTTGATCCGCGCGGCGAAAAATCCCAAGGACGCCCGCGAAGCGCTGATGGCGTTCATCACTCCGGCCGAGGCGAAAGAGTACGCCAAGCTGGTAGACGCTGACCCGCGCGGTCCGCGTTTTACCGAACGCCAGGCGCAAGCGATCATCGAACTGCAACTCCAGCGCCTGACCGGCATGGAGCAGCAGAAAATTCTGGACGAGCTGGCCGACATCCAGAAGCGGATCGCCGAGTACATGGACATCCTCGGCTCGGAAAAGGTTCTGCGCGGAGTTGTTGTGAGCGAGCTGAAGGAAGTCCTCAAGGAATACGGCGATGAGCGAAAGACCCAGATCGTCGAGGATACTGGCGAAATTACGCTCGAAGACCTGGTTCAGGTCGAAGACGTCGCGGTCACCGTTTCACGCGGCGGGTACCTGAAGCGTACCGCTGTGGATACCTACCGTCGCCAGACGCGGGGTGGCAAGGGACGCATCGGCATGGGCACGCGCGCCGAGGACGTGGTGGAGCACCTGATTATCGCCTCCACGCACGCCTATCTGCTCATCTTCACCAACAAGGGCCGCGTGTTCTGGCTGAAGATCTACAACATCCCGGATGCCGGCACCACTGGCAAGGGTAAACACGCTTCGGGTCTGATGAATTTGCAGCCGGAAGAAGTCGTCACGGCGTTTCTGCCGGTGAAGGAGTTTGTGGCGGGCAAGTTTATCGTGATGGTGACCAAACAAGGCGTCATCAAGAAGTGCGAGCTGACGGAGTTCGACAATCCCATGGCGCGGGGCATTATCGCGCTGGGTCTGGATGAGGGCGACGAATTGCTCGCGGCGCGCCTGACGAGTGGCTCGGACTATATCTTCCTCGGATCGCACGAGGGCATGGCGTGCCGCTTCAACGAAGAAGACGTCCGGGCGATGGGACGGCCAGCGCGCGGCGTGCGCGGCATGGATCTCGAAGAAGGCGACTACTTGGTCGGCGCGGAAGTCGTCGCCAAAGAAGGCTTGATCCTTTCGATCTCCGAGAACGGCTACGGCAAGCGGACGCCGCTAACGGATTACCGGCTGACGGCTCGCGGGCGCAAGGGCGTGATCAACATGAAGACCACCCCGCGCATCGGCAAAGTGGTGGGCATTCTCTCGGTCAAGGAAGATTCCGAGCTGATGATCATCACCAAGCAGGGCCAGATCATCCGCATCGATTCGAGCGAGATCCGGCAGGCCGGCCGTTCGACGCAGGGCGTCCGGCTGGTGAACGTCGATCAAGGGGACCAGGTGGCCGCGGCCAGTCTGATTCCGGATGCGCCGGAGGGCGGAGCGAACGGGCAGAGCGATCTGCCGTTGCAGTAGATGTTGGCGGCGGCCGATATATAAGCTATGGACGAGCCGCAAGATCCAGCCACGCCGGCGCCGAACGAAGACGATGTTGTGGTCGGGGCCGAGACGACTCACGTTTGTCCAGCCTGCCAGGCGAACCTTTTCGACGCAACCATAGAAAATCGGTCGGTTCGTTACTGCACGAAGTGTCGCGGCCTGTTGGTCCTGATCTTCAACTTCCTTCCCCTGGTGGAGTACATGCGCACGGTGTGGCGCTCGACGGGAGCCAGCATTCAGCCTCGCGATAACTCGGACGCCGATCGCAATTTGTCTTGTCCGCTGTGCGGGAACACCATGACGGGCCACCCGTATGGCGGCCCGGGGAACGTCAATGTCGATACGTGCGAGCGCTGCTCTGTGATCTGGCTCGACCGCGACGAGCTTCGGCGTGTGGTGCTGGCTCCCGACCGCTCCTCGCTATACTCGAAGGGTGATTACGGTGGCGACTCCCGATCTTAAGCAGGACGCGTTATTTGCTTCGCTGCGCGAGCTGGGCAGCGTGATCGTAGCCTACTCGGGCGGCGCCGATTCCGCGTATCTGGCATGGGCGGCGCACCAGGCGTTGGGCGGCCGAGCGATCGCAATCACCGCCGATTCCGCGTCATTTCCCGAATCGCACAAACGCGATGCCGCGGAGTTCGCACGCGAGCAGGGATTCCGGCACGAATATATCGCGACGCGCGAGTTCGACAATCCGGACTATGTCAAGAACGGTCCGGACCGCTGTTTCCACTGCAAGGACGAGTTATTCGCCAAGCTTGACGAGGTTGCTCGCGAGCGCGGAATCGCGCACGTGATTTACGGCGTGAATGTCGACGATCTGGGCGATTACCGGCCCGGCCAGAGTGCCGCGAAGATCCACCAGGTGAAAGCGCCCTTAGTCGAAGCGGGATTAACCAAGGCCGAGATCCGGGAATTGTCGCAGCGCGCCGGACTGAAGACGTGGGACCGGCCGGCGTCGGCATGCCTCAGTTCGCGCATTCCTTATGGAACTCCCGTGACCATAGAGAATGTGAAAACAGTAGAGCGCGGCGAGGAAGCCATCAAGGCACTGGGCTTTCGCCAGTTCCGCGTGCGGTTTCACGGCGAGCTGGTGCGGATCGAGATCGCGCCGGAAGAGCTGGAGCGGGCGCTGGCGACGGAAATGGCGCGAGCGTTCACGGCCATATTCAAGCCGCTCGGGTTCCACTACGTGACCTTGGATCTGGAAGGCTACCGCCAGGGCTCGCTGAACGCGGTCCTGCGATAAGTCGTCACGCCGCGCGCGACATCGTCTTGTATTCCTGCTCCGATTCAGCCGGCAATAGCACCCATAGGGTGTAAATCCCGATCGCCGTGCCGAAGGGTATGTCGATCAGGCTGAACGCTCCGAAAACGATCCCCAGCATGCGCGCCCAGGGCTGGCGAGCGAGAAGGCCGCAGCCAATCGCGATCCCGATTCCAGCGCAGATCAGGAATACCATCCCGATGGCGGGCAGAACGCCGTGTACAAACGGCGGCACATCAGATGGAAATAGTCTCGCGCCGCCGAGCGCCATCAAAAAGAGCCCGGGAATCAGCCGAAGAGCGGAAATGGCCAGCCAGAGAATGCCCAGCAGGCGGACGTGTCCGGCGATGCGTCCTTGGCGTGGCATAAGCGGGGTGGTCCCGAGAGACTTGCCGCATCGCGAACAAAATGTGGCAGATCCGTTGATTTGAGCGCCGCAGCTATCGCAAAACATGGTGGCCTCCTTGCCCTTACTGACGGAATGATACGCAGGGCCGGTGTTATTTGTTCCGCGCTTGAACCAAAGAAATGCACCACCCTACGGCGACCACCACCAGGCAGCCGACCACGTTGTACCACAGGAACGCGCCGGTAAACCGGGCGGTTGTGAAGATGGCTGCCTCACCGGCCAGGACCCCCACAAACGCTCCCGTCGCCGTGCACCGCTTTACGAAGAACGCCAGCACGAATACGCCCAGCATCCCGCCATAGAACAGGGAACCAACCTGGTTTACGGCCTCGATCAGCGCTCCGAATCCCGTGGCGGTGCTGGCGAACACCATCGCATAGATTCCCCAGAATACCGTCGCAACACGGGAGGCCCAGAGATAGTGCGAATCGGGACTGTCCTTCGCCATGTGGCGTTTATAAATGTCGATGACCGTAACGGTGGCCAGCGAATTGATCTCGCCGGAGATGGCCGACATCGCGGCGGTGAAGATCACTGCGACCACCAGGCCGACGATGCCGACCGGGAGATAGCGCGTTACGAAGGACAGGAAGATGTAGTTGGTATCGTTGGCGCCGCTGAGATTGAGAGCATCGGCGCGCGCGGCATCCAGATTGGTTTGTGCTGCGCGAAAATCCCGAAGCGCGTCGGGGGCTGACGATACGATTCCGCGCGCGGCTGCCTGGCGCTGGTCGAAGGCCTGCTCGTAGCGGCTTTCGAGGGCGGCATATTGGGACGACGCCTGGACTTGCTCCATCGCCACCGGCTGAAAAACCAGCGGCGGCCGCACGAACAGAAACACCACGAATACCATCGCGCCGATGAAGAGTATGAAAAACTGCATGGGCACTTTGGCCAGGGCCGTGAGAATCAGCCCCAGGCGGCTTTGTCCGATGGATTTGCCGGTCAGGTACCGCTGCACCTGGCTCTGATCGGTTCCGAAGTACGCCAGCGCCAGAAACATTCCGCCGATCAGCCCACTCCAGATGTTGTAGCGATCGTTCCAATCGAAAGTTGTGGTGACAGCGTTCAACTTGCCGGCTGCACCAGCCAGCTTCAAGGCATTGAAGAAGGAAATGTCCGGCGGCAGCATCCAGATCGCGACTCCGAACGCGATCAACAGCGCCAGCATAATCATGGCCATTTGCAGCACATCGGCCCAGGTCACCGCCTTGATCCCGCCGAGAGCGGTGTAGAGAATCACCAGGCCGCCCATGATGAGGATGGTCACGCGGAACGGCCAGCCCAGAACTACGGACAGTACGATGGCGGGAGCGGAGAGCGCGAGCCCTGCGCCCAGCCCGCGCGAGATCAGAAAAATGACGGTCACCAGCAGGCGTGTTTTGGCGTCGAAGCGGTGCTCGAGATATTCATACGCGGTGTAGACCTTGGCCCGATGAAAAATCGGCACGGCGGTGGCGGAGAGAATCACCATCGCCAGAGGCAGTCCGAAATAGAACTGCACGAAGCGCATGCCGTCCACATAGGCCTGAGCCGTGGTGGAGATGAAAGTGATGGCGCTCGCCTGGGTGGCAATGATCGAAAGTCCCATGGCGTACCAGGGCATGGTCTTGCTGGCCAGCATGAATTCCTGGGTACTGGAGGAGCCGCGGCCGCGCCACAAGCCGTAGGAAACCAGGAACACCAGCCAGGCGAACATCACCGCCCAGTCGAGGGCTCTCATATCGGGGACGAGGGAGCAAACGATTTCGTGAACCAGTAGAACAGGCCGATGACGCAGGCCAAGTAAATCACGACCAGGATGTAGATTCGCTTCCAGGTGCCCAGAAAGGGCGGCGGCTCGTCGGCTACCGTGCGTTGAGGATCGGTCACTGGGCTTTCTTCACTGTGTTCGGGCCGCGCTCAGCATGTTCGCGAACATGCGATAGGCGCCTGGAACTCCCGCCGGCAGTTCGCGGAACCAGTCGTAGGCGGAGAAGATATACACGCCCTTGCCAACCGGCGCGTATAACATGCCGCCGGGATGAGGCATTTCGCCGGGATCGTGCGATTCGAGCACGCTCTGGTAGCGTGGGTCCCACTCATCGGCGAAATATAAGCCGCGTTCCTGGACCCAGCCATCGAAATCGGCGCTGGTGATCTGGTTAGGCACGTGCAGCAGGCGAAGGTCGGGATTAGGGAAGGTAATAGGGGCTTCTTCCACCGTGACACGGTCGTTGCGCGTAATGCGGATCGGATAAGGGCCGATGTGCGCGAGTTGTCCTCCGTCGGTCGCGCCCGGATTCGCGGGAGGCGCGGAGGCACTCACGGCAGGCGCGGCTGGCGGGGCCGCTGGAGCCTGACCTGCAGCGCCAGGGCCGGCGGCGCCTTGCGGAGGCGCGCCGCCCTCGGGCACATTGTACTGTACGATCAGCGTTCCGCCGTTGCTCGCGTAGTCGAACAGGCGCTGATAGTTCGCGCGCAGGTCGGGCCTCGTATTGAAAGCGCGCACGCCGGTGACGATCGCGTCGAAGCGCGTCAGGTCGCCGTGGCTCAGATCGGACTCGGTTAACAGCGTCACATCGCAGCCGAGCTGCCGGATAGCCTGCGGCACGTCGTCGCCGGCCCCCATCACGTAGCCGACGGTCTTCGAGAGGATGCGGATATCGGCTCGCACCAGCCTGGCTTCCGCGGGCGGCAGCAGCGTCTGCGTGGTGATGTGGGGATATTGGATAACCTCGGTTCCAGCCGAAACGGTCTGCGTCCCGACCTGGGCGATGGCGCGGATTTTACCCGAAGAATTGCCCGAGGGCGGCTCCAGGTTGAAATAGACGTTGGTCTGCTCCTCGGTCGCCCCCAGTTCGAAATGACTGGATGCGGGGCTGGCGGTCCAACCGGCGGGTACATCCAGACGCAAGTCGCCGGCGATTTTTCCGCCGTTCGAGCGGACAGCGACCTCAATCCTGCGCGGTTTGGAATCGCCGAAAACCAGGGCGTGTTCGGGCAGGCTCACTGCCACGGGCGGAATCACGGTGAAGGGACGGACTTGTTCGCCATAGACTCGGTCCACATAGCGATACTGCACCGGGCGGGTCAGCTCGAGTTCCGCGCCGGCCACTTGTACGCGAAAATGCGCCGTGAGGACCGGCGGATTCTCGGGCAGTCCGATATCGCGCGGATCGGGGACCGCATAGAGCGCTCCGTCTTTCGGTTGCTCCAGCCAGTATGGCTGCGTGTACGGTTGATTCTGGGGAATGCTAAAGCTCGCGTTGTACCGGCTGGGTTGATTGTTCGCAAGAACCGTGGGAGCCAGATTTACGGTCGGAGCGCCATCCATCCCGGTGAGGCGGATTCCGGCGAGCGCCACCTGGTTGGGCAGGCGCTGGATCGCGGTGAAGTTCACACGGAGGGTCGCGCCCGGACTCACGGCCGCCTTATCGGACTGCGCTTCAAGCGATAAGCCCGAGCATAGCGCGATGGTCTCATCCAGCTCTTTCAGTTTCCGCTCCGCCATCGGATCTTTCGTGGCCGCCACAATCGCGGCGATCAGCGGGCGAGCCTTGACGAGCTGAGGCAGCAGGGCTTCAGGATGCGCCGGCACGAACGAATCGAGCGCCTGCCTGACGATCTCGCCGACAGCAGCCCCGCCGGGCAGACGATTCCAGGTGATATCGAGATGCTCGAAAAGATCCTTGGTAACCTTGTCCCCGGATATCGTTTCCATGGGAGCCGGCTGCGAGCCCTTGGGCTCCGCCGCGCCCGTCCCCTGAGTGCGATTCGCGCTGCGGCTGGCCCCGCCGATTTCCGCATAGGAAGCGCCCAGCTCGGGCGAATAGACGCCGACGTCCAGATTCAACCGGTCTGCGGGCGGTGTGTCGTCGGCTTTATTCTTGCCTTTACCTTTGTTCTGCGCCCCGCCGGGAAATCCGGCGTTCATCATCAGGAGCTTGGGGGCCCACGGTTGGACGTAGGCCAGTTGCTCGGGGAATTTGGCCGGATCGCCGGCCAGCGAAAACGCTTCACGGCCGAGAATCGAGGACGCCTGGTGGTGCCCATGCCCATCCCGCGGCGTGCCGGAGAATACCAGGATCACCACGTCCGGCCGGAAGCGCCGGATGTTGTACACCACATCGCCCAGGACCTTATTGCGATCCCATTTCTGAAGTGTCTCGTCCGCGGTCTTGGAGAATCCGAAGTCGATGGCGCGGGTGAAATACTGCTCGGCCCCGTCGATTCTCCTGGAGGAGAGTAATTCCTGGCTGCGGATGATCCCCAGTTCGTCGCCCTGTTCCGGACCGATCAGGTTCTGGCCGCCTTCGCCGCGTGTGAGCGACAGATATGCAGTCCGGACATGGCGGCCGAGCGCCAGATAGGCCAGCACCTGTTCCCGTTCGTCGTCGGGGTGCGCGCCGATCATCATGACGCTTCCGAGAGTGTTCAGCCGTTCCAGGGCCTCGCGGATTTCGATTCCGCCGGTGAGCGTGCGCTGACCGCGGATCGGGATAAGTCCCAGAACCAGCAGCGCACAGACAGCTCCGCGAGGCGCCCAATGGCGGAACCTCATCGTGCGGGTCCTTATGTTTGACGAGTAGAGCCCAGGTATAGTCGTCACGGCAGATCGATTTATTCTAGCAATCCGCTTAAGGATCTACTCGACGTCGAAGGGAGTAATGCGCCGTGCGGTGTTGCCGGCACTGTCCAGAGCTTCGATTTCCAGGAGGTAGGAACCCGCCTCGAACTGAGCCAGCGACATGTTTACGCTCACGGGGAGCGTTCCGGTAGCGCTCGCCGGCGCCGAGTTCAGCTTGACGACGCCCGAGTCCGACTTCGGCTGCTGAGTCTTACGATCCAGCGTTCGGATCCTAATACCCACTTCAGGACGGTTCTCCGGCTTCGGGGCGGCCAGGAGGGGTTCGTAGATCTCCAAGTAGAAACCTGCGGGATCGGTCTTCTTAAACCGGTTTGAACCGTAGGGGACGATTCGCTTGCCGTTGGCGATCAGCGGTGTCTGGTCGTCGAGCAGCAGCGCATCCACGTCCAGTCTTAAATCGGTAGCCGGATGGGATTCCTTGCTGAGGGCGACGCCGCTAACGTTAAATTCATCGGGTTTGTACTCGCCCACCACCAGCGGCATTTCAAGCTTGCCGAAGCCTTCGCCGCCCGCGCTGAACACCAGCTTCAGAGTGTAGGCGCCGGAGGCGATGTCGAACTGATTCTCGTAATGCAGAGGGTTGAGCTTTAGACTGTCGACTTCGCGCTGGTCTTCGTAATCCAGCTTCAGCGTATCGCTGAAACGGGCGCCGATGGTGCCGTCGGCGGTGGTCGCGATGCCCAGAACATCCACGGCCGCATGAAGTTTTCCCTTCTGCTTCTGGAACTTCAGGGAGTCGGACGGGATTTCCAAAGCCACATTGACGCGCGCCATATTCGGGGACGTAAAGAAATAAGGAATCTGCATCGTGGCGCCGATGTTGCCCGACTGCGCGGCGGCTGCACGGCTCTCCAGAGTCTTTTCGACGGGCGTTCCGGCTAACACGTCGCGTGGTTTCGCGTTGCAATAACTTGGACGCGCCCGTACCTTGACGCCGCCGCGGTCAACCTGGACACGAAGCTTGTGGCAGGTCCCCTCGTTTGAGTCAGGCGGAGTGTAGCCGATCAGATAGTACTCGTTCTGCTCCTTGCCGATTGTTTCCAGGCCCGCGAGCAGATCGTTGGTATTTCGCACTTCGAGTCCGCCGGTTCCGCTCACCAGCAGTTGGGCGATTTCCTGATTCTGGCGCTGGTTTTGTCCGAGGCTCGGATTCGCGTTGGGATTGCGAGGATCGTTAGGGTTGGTTCCGGGGGCCCCATTCGGATTATTTCCCGGAAAGTTGTTCCCATTGCCTCGCCCGGGCTGGCCGCCTGAGCCTGGCGATCCCGCGCCGGGCGTGGAGGGTCCGCCGATTCCGCCGCCGGGCGCTCCACCGCCGACTCCTCCGCCTGCTCCGCCGCGTCCACCACCACCTGCTCCTCCGCCGCTGGTTGCACCGCCTCCGGCCGCGCCGCCCGCGGGTGCGCCTCCACCGCCGCGTGCCTGGGGCGCGAAGGAGTTACTGAATCCGATGCTGCTTTGAAACGACGCTGGCGCGAGCAGCTTCTCGCGAAGACTCGCCAGCACGCCATTGGAATGCTCGGGCAAAGTCTGGGCGAGTTTCCCTATACCGCGGACATCCACGGTGTAAACCGTGACGTTCGCCATATTGCAGGCGTTCACCGCCGCGGTCAGTTCGGACATATGGTCTTCGCGGATGGCAAGTCCTCCGGTAAACAGGATCAGAGCCTTCCGGCCGGGCAGGGAACTCAGATTCCTGGCCATGATTTTCAAGGCCAGAAGAGCGTTGCGGGCGGCGAAATCCGATCCGGGTCCACTGGCCCCCGGACCAACTCCACCCTGGTTGTTTCCGGCGAGGCCGCCGCGACCCTGGCCAAAGTCGTTCGCATTGAAGCCCGAGGCTCCCGCGCCCTGCGATCCGACGGTCGAAATCGTGGGTTGTTTGGCTTCCCGCAAAGCTTTCGCCAGGAGCTCCGGATCCGCGGTCAAGCTTTGACTGAGCTTGAGCGCGCCGCCGTAATCGGCCACGGCCATCATGCGATTGGCGCCGAAGTTTGCCGCGACGAACTGAGCGGCTGCCTTGCGGGCCCCCGTTTGATCGGTCAGACTCATGCTGGTGTCATCGAAGAAGAACACGACGTACTGTTTCATCGCGCCGGAGGCCGGTTCGCCTTCGAGGGAAAAGCTCTTCACCATCTGTTCGGTCTTGTCTTCCCAAACGCGAAAATCCTTGGCAGTGAGGTCGCGAACGTAGTTTCCTTTTTTATCCGTGACGACGGCATCCACCAGCACCAGCTTGGTTTCGGTTCGAAGAATGTTTCCGGCAGCCGCGGGCACAGCGGCTTTCGGAGATTGAGCCGGCAGCAGGAAACCGGCCAGCCAGAGCGCGGATGCGAGCGGAACTATAGATCGAAGATGCACGGCTTATCCTCCTAGAATGGAATTTCTACCACGCCGTTGCGGGCCGACATGGTTTGCCCTTCGGAATCCCTGACCACGAGCCTCACCAGGAAGCTTCCCGGCGTGATATCCAGAGTTGTCTTGACGGTGATGCCGGAGGTGAGGGAATCGAGCGTCTGGTCACGCAGGCGCAGTTCGACAATCCTCTGAATTCCGGTCACGAAGTTTCCATTGCGGTCGAATACGCTGGCGACCACCGTCAGGGTATTCAGATTTCGATCCTCCGCTTTCCGGAAGCGGAGCTGTTTCAAATTTATCTTGGCGAGAACGTTCAGCTTGACGGCCGTCTCGCCGGCTCGGGCATACTGCAAGCTCAGATCGACGGGAAGTTCCTGGATTTCATCCCTGGAAAAGACGGCCTCCTGAATTTCCTCTTTGGCCTGCTCCTCGGAATTGACCGCGTGGAGGGGAGCGTAGTACGCATTGCGGGCCTGCAATTCGAAACCTTTTGGGTTTTTCAAGGCAACCTTCAGGCCATGACGAGTGCCGTCCAGCTTCAGATTCTGTGGCGAGAATCCCAATATGTAGATGTACTCCGGCTGAGTTACCAACTGGCGGAATCCCTCGAACAGGCCGTTGTCGTTATGGAAGAACTGCCCGCCGGTCGCGGCTGCCAATTCCTCCATGACATCGGAATCCGCGGACATGGCATTCTGCTTCATCAACATCATCAGGTTCGACGCCGAGATGCTGGCGGGACCGCGCTGGCTCGCATCGCCTCCGGGAATGAGGGTGTAAACGCCGCGCACGTCCAGAGAATTCACGGTCACATTGGCACGGATCGCGCGATCCATCAGTTCAGCCTCTTCCTGACGCATCTCGGCTGTCAGGTAGAATCCAGGCGAGACCAGAATCACATTGCGGCTGCCCGGCGTCGCGGAAAGGCGGCGGATCACATCTTTCAACACGCTTAAATCGAGGCGGCTTTCGCGCTCTCCCAGGCTAATCGTACTCATGGCAGTAGCGTGGGCTTCCGAGTCGGCAATTTCGCGCTGCTGTGCCGAATACCCCCGGCACGCCATGACTTCATCGATCGCGGCGCCCAGAGCCTGTGGGTCGTTCTTATTGATGATGGCGTCGGCCCAGTAGTAGTTGATGTCCAGACAATCGGACGCCTCCTGCAAGGTCGCCAGGGGTTGAATATGGTTCAGAATTTCACGGAGTTTATCGCGATCATCCGTAAAGTCGAGGATGACCTGGCCGGACGTGGTATAGACCGCGGCCCGGCTGCCCGGCCCCAGAGACTCGCTCAGATGGCGGTCGGCGGCCGCCCGCGCTGTCACCAGGTCCCTGGCATTGAGGTGGATGTCATCGAACACGTAGGCGATGAAGCGGTCCGGCACCGGGGCAGGTGGACGCGCGCCCGCGGTGGTCTCATTGCCTTTCTCATCGAGCGCCGAAGCGACCACCGCCGGGATGAACGGGGCGGCCGGCTTTTCGACGGAAAACCGGGTAATTATCTGCGGCTTGCCTTTGTCGAAGAGCGTGAAATCGTCCTGTTTGAGCGTGCCAACGGCATGGCCCTGGCTGTCGCGCACGACTACGGGGACAAGGACCAGGTTCACCCGGCTGCTAAAGGTGACCGGGGCTTCACGGGAGCTTACCTCGGCGATTGGTGCGGCGGCCGGTGCCTGCGCATAGCAGGCCGCGCTAATGAGCCCGACTTGTAAAATTAGTCGCGTAAATGTCGCCGGATTCCTGGCCTATTGTAGCGCGCCCATAACGTCACGGTTAAACCTTTAGCAGCACTTTGCGCGGCGGGAATTGGCGGCGGCGTGCTGGTCCTGGAAGCGGCGCCATTCGTCGGGGGAGTGGACGGTCCCATGCGCCTGGAGGTGACGTCGGTAGGCGTTCTGATCCGACAACTCCGCGACCACCCCTGAGACGATCTGTGCCACTGCGCGGAAGAAGGCGATCATAACTCCTCCGCGAGTTGCGACGGGACAAACGGCGTCTCGGTGCTCTTCGACTTCCGCGTGCCGCCCAGCACTCCGATCCACACGCGGATGGAGTCGATCAAAATGGTTGCGACCAGCACCAGGAAGATTCCGGTTACCGCCGCATCCAATCGCGCGTTAAAAATCAGCGCCGAGGTGGCGGAGGTCTGGGGACCGGCCGCAAGCTGATCGGCCTGTGCCAAAAACCCGAGCGCCGGGAGCGGAGAGAAAATCTTTTGGTATCCGGCTACGAAACACACCACCACCAGCCACACCAGCGGCACACAGGTTACCCACATGTAGCGTGCGCCGTGCGCCTTCACCAGAAGAGTGGTCCCCACGCACAAAGCCACGGCGGCCAGCAGTTGATTTGCGATCCCGAAGAGCGGCCACAGGGTATTGATGCCGCCCAAGGGGTCGATCACGCCCTGATACAGAAAATATCCCCACGCGGCGACGATGACTCCGCTGGTCGCCAGCATGCCGGGTTTCCAGTTGGTCTGGCCCCACTTGGGCGACAGTTCTCCCAACATATCCTGCAGCATGAATCGGCCCACACGGGTGCCCGAATCGAGCGTCGTCAGGATAAACAGCGCTTCGAACATGATGGCGAAGTGATACCAGAACGCCAGCAGCGCGCGTCCGACGCCGCTGGAGGCAAAAATCTGCGCCATGCCGAGCGCGAGTGACGGCGCGCCGCCGGTACGGTAGAACAGCGTCTGCTCGCCGGCGTCCCGCGCCAGGGTCTGCATTTCGGCGGCGGTCACCGGAAATCCCCAGTGTGTAATCGTCGTGGCGGCGGCAGCGGGAGTCGTGCCCACGATGCCGGCGGGGGAATTCACCGCGAAGTACACACCGGGCTGGAGCGAAGCCGCGGCGATCAGCGCCATCACGGCCACGAAACTTTCGAGCAGCATCGATCCGTAGCCTACGGCCAGCGCGTGGCGTTCCCGTGCGAGCAGCTTCGGCGTGGTGCCTGACGAGATCAGCGCGTGGAATCCGGAAACGGCTCCGCACGCGATGGTGATGAAGCAGAAGGGAAAGATTTTGCCGGCGAAGATAGGTCCCGTGCCGTCGACGAAGCGCGTGAAGGCCGGCAACTTCAGCTCGGGACGCAGGAAAAGAATTCCGATTGCCAGAAGCACGACCACACCCAACTTCACAAAGGTGCTCAGATAACCGCGAGGAGCGAGCAAAAGCCACACGGGCAGGGCGCTCGAGAAAAACCCGTACACGATCAATGCGGCCGCCAGGGCTGCTCCCGAGTACGTGAACCAGGGAGCGAGCGTTGCAGACTGCGCGACCGCCTGACCGGCAAAGACGCTGGCCATCACCAGCACGAATCCGATGATCGACGTTTCGACAACCTTCCCCGGACGCCAGAACCGCAGATAGAGGCCCATGAAGACCGCGATGGGCATGGTCGCGGCGATGGTAAAGGTGCCCCAAGGGCTGCCTTTGAGCGCGTTGACCACCACCAGGCCAATCACTGCGAGCAGGATGATCATGATCAGCAGGACCGTGATCAGCGCGGTGAATCCGCCCACCTTGCCGACTTCCTCCCGCGCGATCTGGCCCAGGGATTTACCGTCGCGGCGGATCGATCCGAAGAGGATCACGAAATCCTGGACGGCTCCGCCCAGCGTGGCTCCGATCACGATCCACAGGAAGCCCGGAAGATAGCCGAACTGCGCCGCCAGCGTGGGCCCTACCAGCGGACCCGGACCGGCGATGGCCGCGAAATGGTGGCCGAAGACGATCCACTTGTTGGTGGGCTCGAAATCGTGGCCGTCGCGCAGCCGTTCGGCGGGGGTAGCCCGGCGGTCGTCGAGAGCCATGACACGGGCGGCGACAAATCGCGCATAGAATCGGTATCCGACCAGGTAAGTGCACACCGAGGCGATCACCAGCCAGGTGCTGTTGACCGGCTCTCCCTGGTTTCGGGCGACAACTCCCATGGAGAAGGCTGCCGCCAGAGAAATCGCCGCCCACAGAATGCGCCCCAGAATTCGGCCCATAGCTTCTTGACAAGAATAACCGACCGGCGGGAGGGCGTGCTCAATTCGCCACCAAGCCTATTTAATCCGCGAGAGACAGCCGATTCATTTCTCGTGGACTAGGAAGGTACCTAAAGGTACCTAGGGGAAACGCCCGAGGCCGGGTTAAGCGAAATCTCTTGGCATATAGGGAGATCTCTGGCCGGAATTGGGGGGAAGAACGATTTGTCCGCAAGGCGTAAGTCACGTAGTCTCATAGGTGAGGGTGAGTCTAGATGCTGAGGACGATGATCATCGGTCCAGACGCCAAGCAGGCGCAACAATTGGAGAAGGCGCTCGGTGCGCTTGCCAATGAATTAACCATCGGCCGCATTTTGCACAACTATCCGGACGAAGGCGAGTTGGTGCGGGCACTCCGCACGCACGCCCCCGAGGTCATTTTCCTAAGTTTTGAGAAGAGCGATTTCGCGGTCAAAGTGGTGGAGCGCGTCGCCCAGGAAGTGGAAGGCATCCAGTTCGTCGCCTATCATCGCGACTGCGACCCGGTAACCCTGCGAGAGATTATGCGGGCCGGCGTGCGGGAACTGGTGGCTGAGCCGTTCGAGCTGAGCGCTCTGCTGGAATCGCTGAGAAACGTAAAAACGCTAGTGGATCAGAAGCCGCCGCTCTACACGGCCAAGGGCAGAATTTATTCCTTCCTTCCGGCCAAGGCCGGTTCCGGTGCGACCACCATGGCTCTCAATCTGAGCGCGGCGCTGTCCCACGTTCCGAATACCAAGGTACTGCTGTCCGATCTCGACCTCAGCTCGGGCATTTTGCGCTTTCTGCTAAAGATCCGGAACGAACACGCGATCATGGAAGTGCTCGATCACATGAACGAGCTGGACGAGAACCTGTGGCAGCAACTGGTAACGACAGTGGCCAAGGTGGATGTGCTGCACTCCGGCCCCATGAATCCCAATGTGCGCGTGGAGCCGCAGCAGATTCACGATATCGCCCAGTTCTGGCTGCGCAATTACGATGTGGTCTGCGTCGATCTTTCAGGCAACCTGGAGCGGTATTCCATGGAAATCCTCCGCGATTCCCAGCAGGTATTTATGGTGTGCACGCCGGAGGTGCCTTCGCTGCATCTGACCCGCGAAAAGCTGGCATTCCTCAAGACCTTGGATCTGGACAGCCGCGTGGCGATTGTCCTGAACCGTGTTTCGAAGCAATCGCTGCTGACGCCGCAACAGGTCCAGGACGTGCTGGGCGTGCCGGTGATGTATAGTTTCGTCAACGACTACCAGGTGGTCAACGCCGCGACTCGGGCGGGCGAATTCGTCGATCCCAAGTCGAAACTCGGCATGCAATTCTCTGAGCTCGCCGCGAGCCTTCTCAATCGGCCCAGGGTCGAGACTACTTCGAAGCGGAAGTTCCTGGAGTTCCTCTCGGCGCCGCAGACCTTAGTCGGCAGCCGTAGCGTTCCCACTTCCCGCTGAACTGGTCCTTAGATCGAATCTCGGGGCGGTTTAAGGTTCCACGTATGAGTAGGTAGGGTGTGTCCCTGAAGGGCATTTACGCCGCTTCCGTGTAAATTGGATGCATGTTTCATTGGATCTGCCCGGAGTGCGGCCATGAGATCGCCCCGGGGGTCAAGGAATGTCCCGTCTGTGAGCCCCAGGCAAACACGGCGCAAGCGCTTGAAATAGTCCCGGCCGCTCCGGTCGTCGAGCCGCCCGCGCCTGCTGTAAAGCCAGCCGTGCTCGAACAGACGATTGAAGAATCCAAAACCCTCCTGCACCCCGAAGTCATCGTAAGGCCTGAGGTGCAGCCTAAAGCCTTCGTCGACCCGACACCGCCCGTTGTGCTGGACGCGATCCCAGCCGAAGCGCGGCCTGTGGTGATGCCCGACTTGCCGCTGCGCGCTGTGCCGGTCGAGCTTCCCGAATCTTTGCGCGAGCACGCGCCTGACGCTCCGCCGCCTCCGGAAACGTTTGCGGATCGCCTGGCCGATCTGGCGGATCTCCTCCACGGGGAGAGGATTCCCTACAGCGCACCCCGGATTTTCCAGGAATCGGCCGCGCCCGGCCCGCGCACGGAAAGTGCCGAACGCTCACCCGTTATCCTTGACGTGACCTTTCACGGCGAGGACACGGTCAACGGGACTCCGGCCAGAGCCTTGCTGGCCCCCCCGCCCAGCCGGCTACTGCTGGCCGAGCCACAGCCGCCTTCGGTTGCCGGCGAGATTCCGATGGAGGCGTTCCATCCGTGTGCAGCCGACAGCGCGATACGATCGGTTAGCGAAGCCGAGCCCTGCGCTCCGGGGCCGGTCCAGCTTCCAGATCCCCCGAATCGCTTAGCCGCGCCGGCCTTGGCGCGGTTCCAGTCTTATCATGAGGCCGCCGGCCGTCTGATGCGTCCCGCGGATTTCGTTTCGCCAGCGGTCTCCGCCGCAGCCCTGCCGAAGGTTACCTTGCCCGGTCCAGCGCTGCCGAGGGAATTGATGTCGCTGCAGGCAGCGGGCCTGGTCCCGATTCGAAGCGGGATGCGCCCGGGTCCTTCGAGCCGCTTTGGATGGCTGACGTACGCAGTTGTGGGTATGCTGCTGACGGCGGGCGTCGCTACTTATAGCGTCATGCCCCGGACCTCTGCCAGCGCCGTAGCGGCCAAGCCCGCCGCTCCAGATCCGGTGCCTGAGCCGCCAGTGTCCACCCGGTCCCCGAACTCTCTGGCCAGCCTCCTGGAAGTGACCGGCATTCGCTTCATGGAAGTGAATAAGAGGCCCCAGATTCACTACCTGGTGGTGAATCATTCGAGCGCGCCGCTGAGCAGCGTCACGGTGTATGTGACCCTGCGGGCCACGAATGCGAAACCGGGTCAGGCCCCGATCGCGCGGCTTAACTTCCGCTCGCCCGCTCTGGCGGCTTTTGAGGCGAAGGAGATGTTCAGCTCCATCGAACGTGCTACCGGATCGGTCGACCTGCCGGACTGGCAGGATCTGCGCGCGGACGTCGACGTGCAGTAGCAGGCCGCTCAGTTCTCAGAGGGCCGCTCCGCGTGATCGATGACGAGGAATTCTCCTGGCCGCTTGGCCGATTCCAATCGCAGACCCAGTTGTTCCTGCAAGGCGGCGAAGATCGAAGGGCCAGCCGAGAGGCCGTTGCTAATTGCTTCGTCGGTCGCGAATTCCAGGTGAACGTCGAACATTTCTGTGAAGCCCGTCTTGTCGAGTATGGTGCGCCCAACGGTGTCCGAGAGCATCTCAATTAGCTTCGGCATCGATATGCCGAACGCTTCGATCCGCTCGCCGCTTCTGAGCAGAGCCCTCCTGACGGAGCCGCAGGGTGGAGGACTTTTCGGGTTAGGCGGCGGCGGAGGGCTATTTGGATCAACCGTTGTGCAACTCTCTTTCGACGCGATAATCTTGAGACCACCCCTTGCAGCTGCTAGTTCATAGGCGGGAGCCTCTTTTGTTTCGCGGTGGAGCTCGAGTTTGAACCGGTCCGCCAGCAGGGATCGAAGCATCGGCCGCATCTGCTCGAAGGTGGCGTTGTCTTCTGCTTTTGCGGAGACTTCATACCGATCTGAGGTCGCCCAGGATGGTCCGCCCAGAAGCTGAGCGTCCTTGACGTTGTAGGCGAGTTCGATTAAAAAGGTCAGAGGAACGCGTTCCATATTGAATCGGCCGCCGCGAGAGCTGTAGGCTATCCCTCTCAGGAAGTTTAAGGTAATGATGCTCACTGGGCCATTACCTGGGTCAACAGGGCTGCTTCGGGTGTTCAGTTTGATGGAGGCTACTTCGAATTTCGCCGCGGCCGTGGCAGGCGATTGCGCATGCATCATGCCAACGACTATAGGCAGGGCGAGAGCCGCCAGCGCGGCGACTGCCAGGGCCATTTTCTTTCCAAGGTTCAGTCCAAGCGCAGCGCGGTGGGTCATGATAGTCTCGAGTCTTTTCTTGAGATTCGCCCCGGTGACTCCGGACACGCAGGTCAACGGCGACTGCACGTACAGCTTGCACACATTGAGAATTCCCTCGGCGTAGGCTTTTGGTTCCCCGAAGAGTCGTAGGACTACTTCATCGCAGGCCCGCTCGCGCTCCTCGACCATCCGCTTCCCGATCCACCACACCAGCGGATGCAGCCAGAAGACCGTTTCGACGAACATATGAGTCGTCGCGATGAGATTGTCGCGATGGCGGACGTGACAGAGTTCGTGCGCGACGACGGCGTTCAGTTGTGCGGGTGTGAGTCGTTCGAAGATGCCCTCCGGCAGAAGCAGGACTGGCCGGAAGATGCCGAAAACGCCGGGTTCCCAGAGCGTCGGCGAGGAGATGGCTCTGATCGGAAGCTCAAGATTCACGGGTTTTCCGGCGCGAACGGCAGCCCGGATGCGCCGCCAGCGAACCCACCAGGCACAAGTTATGCCGATGACTCCGCATGCCCAGATACTCGATAAAATCGCCGGGAATGGGCTTGGAAGGGGCTGTGCCGTGGCGGCAATCGCGGGAGCCGTGAAGGGCTGACTAACCTGGTCCATTACAACGTATACGTTCGACCGGGCCACTGTCGGAGTCGTACGCCATTGGAACTGACTGCCCAGCGCGATGAACAGAGAAAACGGGACGAGAAACTTGATCGAGGCGGCCAGCCACAGTGCGTGCCGCACCCGAGCGTGGTTCTTCCGCAAGACCAGCGTGAGCAGCCACACGACTCCTGCGAAGAGTGTCGATTGCCACAAGTGGTCCGCGATTGAATTCATTTTGGTTTCTCCTCTCCGGCGAGCTTCAGGAGTGTCTTTTCCGCCTCGCGCACATCCTCCACGGTGAGCGAGCCGGATTCCACCAGGTGGGCCATGATGGGACGGCTACGGCCGCCGAACAGACCCAACAAGTCGTCGATCAGCCTGCGCTCTGCGGCTTCGCGCGAGATCGCCGCCTCGAAAATATTGGCGGTGCTGATCTTCTTGACCCGGCGCAGGGCTCTCTTGACCTCCAAGCGATAAACCGTGGTCTGCACGGTAGTGTACGCGGGACGCTTCTTGGCCGGAAACGACTCCTGAATCTCGCGGACAGAGCACGCCCCGCGGCTCCAAAGAGCTTCCATGATCTGGAGCTCCAGCTTGGTCAGTTTTGGCAGTGCCACATGTAAGGACTATCCACGTTCGTCACTCTACTACATGCGTGGTTCTATTGCAAGACCTTTTTGGAACTGGACGAATCCTGGGTCTATAATTGTTAACGATGAACGACAAGTACTTTCGCGAAAACGAGTGGTGGGTCAGCCCCTATAACTTCGTCCCCGAAGTCCGGAACACTTACCAACTTCCTAAAACCGTGAGCATCCACGATGCGACGCTGCGCGACGGCGAACAGACGCCCGGCGTGGTGATGAGCGTCAAGGACAAAATCGAGATCGCAGAGAAGCTGGATGAGATCGGCGTGGATCGCATCGAAGCCGGGATGCCCGCGGTCTCCGATATGGACTTCGAGGCCATCAAACAGATCTCGAAGCTGGGGCTCAAGTCGAAGATCTATACGTTCGCGCGCGCCATCAACGCCGATATCGACAAGGCCATCGAATGCGGCTGCCACGGCGTGATCATCGAAGTTCCCATCGGCTATCCCAAGCTCAAGTACCAGTTCAAGTGGACCTGGGAAGACGTGCTGCGCAAGAGCGTTCCGGTGATCAACTATGCGAAATCCCGCGGCATGCACGTGGTGTATTTCCCCTACGACACCACGCGCGCGCTCGAAAGCGATCTGAGCAATGTTCTGACCCGCATCATGCAGGAAGCGCCGCCGGACGCGGTGGGCGTGGTCGATACCATGGGCTGCATTCTGCCCGAGGCCATGAAGTTCATGGTCCGCATGGTGAAGAAGCTGACCAACAACCTGCCAGTGGAAGTGCACACGCACAACGATTTCGGCATGGCCGTGGCCACCGAGCTGGCCGGCGTCGAAGCCGGCGCCGATTGCGTCCACAGTTGCGCCAACGGACTCGGCGAACGAACGGGCAACGCCGCGCTCGAAGAGTTGATCGTCGCGCTGCATGTGCTCTACGGATTCGACACGAAGTACAACCTGGCCAAGCTCCCCGAACTGGGCGAACTGGTGAGCCGCATCAGCCGGTTCCCCATCGCGGCGAATAAGCCGATCCTGGGCGACCGCAACTTCACGCGCGAATCGGGCATCGGCGTCGACCTGGTGGTGAAAGAGCCGCTGGCGATGTTCGGGACGCATCCGGCACTCACCGGGCGCAAGGGCGAAGTGGTCCTGGGCAAGAAGAGCGGCAAGCTGTCGATTACCTATAATCTTGAAAAGCTCGGGATCACCGATGCTGACGATGAGGCGATCGGCGAGATGCTGAAGCGCGTCAAGGACAAGGGCATCGAGAAGCGCGGCTTACTGACCGACGAAGAGTTTCGCGAGATCGTCGACACGGTGATGCCGGCGAACGTGGCTAAGCGGTAGTTGGCCAAAGTCACTCTAACTTTCGATAACGGTCCGGAGTCGCAAACTACACCGCTGGTGCTGGATTGCCTGGGGCAACATGGCATCAAAGCGACCTTCTTTGTGCTGGGGCGAAAGGTGAGCACACCTGATGGGCTCGATCTGGCTCGCCGCGCGAGCCGGGAAGGGCACTGGATCGGGAATCACACCTGGTCGCACGTAGGACGCCTGGGTGAGGGCACACGCGAGGTGGCTCTGCACGAATTCGAGCGCACCGAAGAAGCTTTGTCTTGGCTGAAACAGCCGGTTCCGTTGTTCCGTCCTCGCGGAGGCGCGGGGAAGCTCGGGCGGGGTCTGCTGCATCCGGCGGTGGTCGAGCGACTCACGCTGGGCGGGTACACCTGCGTGCTGTGGAACTCGGTGCCGGGGGATTATCGCGATCCGGACGGCTGGATGGAGCGGGCGCTGGCCGATTGCCGCACGCGTGAGCGGAGCCTGGTGGTTCTTCACGATCTTCCCAACGGCGCAATGCGACATCTTGATAGCTTCCTTCGGAAGCTCCGGGAGGACGGCCATGAACTTATGCAGGAGTTTCCGCCGGAGTGCACACCGATCGTGCGCGGCAAAATCGTGCAGCCGCTGGACGGATTTTTGTAAGCTTGAGGATTCATGATCATCGATTGTCACGGCCACTATACAACCGCGCCCAAGGCGCTTCAGGATTATCGCGACGCGCAGATCGCCGCTCTTAAGGACCCGGCGCAGCCTCCCTTTGACGGCAAGATCAATATCAGCGACGACCAGATTCGGGAGAGTCTCGAAGGCGCGCAACTTAAGTTGCAGCGTGAGCGTGGCACCGATGTGACCATCTTTTCGCCAAGGGCTTCGGCCATGGCGCACCACATTGGCACTCCGAGGACCAGTGCGGACTGGTCGCGGCAATGCAACGATCTGATTCATCGCGTTTGCACGCTCTATCCCAGCAATTTCGTCGGCGTGTGCCAGTTGCCGCAATCGCCCGGCGTGCCGCCCCAGAACGTTATCGCCGAGTTGGAACGCTGCGTGAACGAGTTCGGCTTCATCGGCTGCAACCTGAATCCCGATCCTTCCGGCGGCCACTGGACCGCGCCGCCTCTGATCGACAAGTACTGGTATCCGGTATACGAAAAGATGGTGGAGCTGGATGTGCCGGCGATGGTCCACGTCAGCTCGTCTTGCAATCCTGTGTTTCATGCGACTGGAGCGCATTACATCAACGCCGACACGACGGCGTTCATGCAGTTCATCCAGGGCGACCTGTTCAAGGATTTCCCGACACTGCGGTTCATCATTCCCCACGGCGGCGGCGCCGTGCCCTTTCACTGGGGGAGATACCGGGGTCTTGCGCAGGACATGAAGCGTCCGACACTCGAAGAGCACGTGCTTAAGAACGTATATTTCGATACGTGCGTGTATCATCTGCCGGGAATCGAGCTGCTGCTGAAAGTGGTGCCGGTCGACAACATCCTGTTCGGATCGGAAATGGTGGGCGCGGTGCGCGGAATCGATCCGCGAACGGGGCAATATTACGACGACACCAA
The DNA here is from genome assembly GCA_036003585.1 of Bryobacteraceae bacterium. Lineage (GTDB taxonomy): Bacteria > Acidobacteriota > Terriglobia > Bryobacterales > Bryobacteraceae > Palsa-187. The sequence continues at coordinate 184,208 of DASYSG010000021.1, forward strand.
GAAATACCTGGACGCGCTTCCGCTGAGCGAGGGCGATCGTTACAAGCTGTTCGAAGGCAACGCGCGCAAGGTGTATCCGCGAATTACGAAACAACTTTCCAAATAAGCACGGCGACGCCGATCAGGAATCCTGCGAGCGCCTGATACTCCTGATTGCGCATGTATATCGCGAGCCGGAACGGCTTCGAGCTGTTGCCTGTGAGTCGTGGCCACAGGCGAGGGACACCCTTGGCGTAATCGGCATACTCCGGAAACAGCGACCGCAGGTGCTGTTCTTCCAGCTCCACGACCGGCAGGTAGATCAGCAGAAACACCGCCGCGAAGAGAACTCCCAGCTCCCACCGGCGCGACGCGATGACGAATCCGGCGGCGACCGCCAGTGTCCCGATGTACAGCGGATTGCGCACGTAAGCATACGGACCGCTCTCAGCCAGCGTGCGATTCTTTTCCAGGTGTCCCGCGGCCCAGGCGCGCAACGCCAAGCCGAGGATCGATACAGGAAGTCCGAACGCCAGCGACGTCCAGGTAGGCGCCGACAACCACAGGAACGCGGCCACCATCAGGAATCCGCCGGGCACGCGCAGTTTCGCGACGGCGTCGGCGTAGGGTTTGGGAAAGCTCACGCGTGGCACATTTCCAGCGCCTCCAGCACCTCAGCCGGGCTGATGGCGCGCATGCTGCCGGAGTCGGACGCGCGGCGCTTGTAACTGGTAATGGCGCTCGAACTCCGCAGGACTCGAAGGGTCCCGCCGTATGGCCCGTGCGTGGCCGGATCGGTGGGTCCATAGATCGCGACGCCCGGCCTGCCCAGAGCGGCCGCCAGATGCACCGGACCGCTATCCACGCCGACGATGGCCTGCGCGCGCCGGGTGGCGTCTATCAAACCTTCGATTCCGGACAGGTGGACATGCGCGCCCTCAATGCGGCTAAGAACATCGAATGCGTCCGGGGGGCCGTTGACCACCAGAGGCAGGCTCAAACGTTTCGCCAGTTCGGTGTAGTGGCCCAGAGGCCACTGCTTGGAACCCCAGCCCGCCAAAGGACACGCCAGCACGAATGGCCCTTCGGGAAGCGTACCCTCCGGCCTCCCTGGCGGAAGCGGAAACGTTCGCAGGAGATTCGACGCGCCGGCGGCGGAGACCAGCTCCAAGTAGCGGTCGACGCGATGCACGGCGGTGGTTCGGACCGCGGAGGAATAGAACATCGTCGCGAAGCTTTCCCTAGCCTGGCTGCGGGCCAGACCCACGATCTTGTCGGCCTTCGCGGATGCTGCCACCAGCGCCGACTGTATCAACCCTTGCAGATCCACCGCGAGCTCGAAGCGTTCCCGGCGGAGCAGCCGGCGGGTCGCGAGAATCTCTCGCGCGGTGCGATTGAAGGGAATGATCTCGTCGACAAACGGGTTGCCTTCGAGCAGCGGAGCCCAGCGGGGCTTGATGACCCAACTCAGGCGGCTATGCGGAAAGCTGTGTTTGAGGCTGGCGACCGCGGGCAGGGCATGGATCACATCACCCATGGATCCAAGTCTGACCACCAAGATTCGAAACATCTGATCTATTTCAGCAGGTCGAGTGCAGTATCCGCCACTCTTACGGCGCTCACGCGGGTCATGCAGCGATGGTCGATAGGACACTCGCGCTTGAGACACGGGCTGCATTCGACCGGCTCGCGGACCACCTTCGCTAATCGGCCCGTGGGACCGGTGGCCAGATCGTCGGTCGCGCCGAAGACGGCCACCGTCGGCACGCCCAGCGCCGAGGCGATGTGCATGGCGCCTGAATCGTTAGTCAGATACACGCGGCAGGCCGCGGCCAGATCGATGAACTCGGCGAGTGTGGTTTCGCCCGCGAAGTTTTTTACGCTCGTGGCGATCGATGCGGCAACGGACTCGCACAGCGCCCGCTCGTCCTTCGATCCGAAGATGGCGACCGACGCGCCGAGCTCGCGCGCCACCTGGTTCGCCGACTCCGCGAATCGCTCCGGCAGCCAGCGCTTGGCGGTCCCATAGGCGGCGCCGGGACTCACGCCAATGACGACTTCGCCCAGCCCAAGTTTCCGGAATCGATCCAACCCCGCGGAGCGTGCGGCGGGTGATCCGTCGAGCCGGATTTCCTCGTTCGGCGGCAGCTCATCCACGATTCCGGCCCGGCGGAGCAGTTCCAGATAATAGAAACTTTCGTGACGCGGGATTTCGCCGGGCTTCGGCACGGGAACCGCGCGGGTCAGCAGAAATCCGCGGCCGTCGCGAGCGTAGCCGATGCGCTCCGGAATTCCGGCGTAGTATGCGATCGCAGCCGCCTCGAAGGCGTTCTGAAGCAGGATCGCGGTATCGAACGAGCGCCCGCGAAGCGCTCGCGCGGTAGACCACTTTTCAAATAGAGTCCGAGCCGTGTACGGTATTAGGTCGTCACAGAAACCTTCACGGGCGTAGAGATCGGCCACCCAGGGCTTGGCGAGGATCGAGACATGTGCCTTGGGGAACTGCCGGCGCAGCGCGCGTAGGGCGGGCAGGGACATCACCGCGTCGCCCACCCAGTTGGTGGCGCGGACCAGAATCTTGTCAGGCACTACTCTTCAGTCTAACCGCCCAACAGCAGGAGAACGTCTCCGACGCTCGAAAGTCGAATGGGCCGTTCGGATACGAACGCCTCTCCATATCGCGCGCCGACCAGGGAGCCGAAATAACGGTCGCGAGATTCCAGGCCAAACAGATAGTCGCCCACACCGTGCGCGATGACGCCGAACTCCTCCGCCGTTTTCTCGAACTGGGATCGATGGATGCGCATCAACTCCAGCTTGCGCTGAAACACGCTGGTCGTGTCGACTACAAACGATGGCTTCTCGAATTGATGCAGAGGATAGAACAGGAAGGCGTCAGGCTTGTGCGGCGGATTCGGATCGTCGAGTTTCGTCAGCCCGCAATACAGTTGGGACTTTCGGACTGTAAGCCCTGCCGCCGCGTGATCCGGATGGCGATCTTCCCAAAACGGGGCAATCACGAGCTTCGGGCGATGCCGACGGATCACGCTCGCGATCCGTTTCCTGTTTTCAGGAGAATCAATCAGCCCACAATCCGGGAGGTTGAGCGGCTCGCGAGCACTTGCACCCAGAAACTCCGCGGCGGCGATGGCTTCCTGCTGGCGCTGTTCGAGAGTCCCGCGCGATCCCATTTCGCCGTTCGTCATGTCGACGATCGCGAAGGAAGTCCCTGAATTCCGCAGAAGAAGCGCGGTGCCACCCGCCCCCCATTCCACGTCGTCGGGGTGGGCGCCAAAGAGGAGAACGTCGACGTGACTTACTGCGGGCATAAACAGCCATGGTACCTGTAGTAGTGGGTGTCCGACATGGTTAAGCGTTTCTGTCTGGCTGCGTTGACGGCGAGCGGGCTATTGGCCGCGCCCAAAGTAATCGCGGTCGACATCGACGGCGTGATCCATCCCATCACGGTCGACCTTCTTGCCCACGCCCTGGATCAGGCCGCGAGCCAGAACGCCGCCGCGGTGTTACTTCGCCTGAACACTCCCGGTGGGCTGCTGGATGCCACGCGACAGATGAACGAGAAAATCGTCGCCTCGCGGGTTCCTGTGATCGCCTACGTGACTCCCAGTGGGGGCCGCGCCGCATCGGCCGGCTTCTTTATCCTCGAAGCAGCCGACGTAGCTGCGATGGCTCCCGGCACCAATACAGGCGCGTCGTCGCCGGTGGCGCTCACCGGGCAGATGGACGAGACCATGCGCCACAAAGTCGAGAACGACGCATCGGCGTGGCTGCGCAGCACGGTGGAAAAGCGCGGGCGCAACGTGGAGCTGGCCGAGACCACGATTCGCCAGGCTAGCTCGTTTACCGAGAAGGAAGCGCTCGACCAACATCTGATCGACCTGATCGCCACCAGCGAGCAGAAGCTGTTCGAGGCGCTGGATGGCCGCGAAATCAAACGCTTTGACGGGCGTACCGAGATTCTGCATCTCGCCGGCGCGGAAGTGGTCCCGTACGACCTCACATTACGTGAGCGGGTTATCAGCGCCATTGCCGATCCGAACGTCGGGTTTATTCTGCTGATCGTCGGTGCGCTGGGGCTGTACGTCGAGTTTAATTCTCCCGGCCTGATCCTGCCGGGCGTCGCCGGAGGCATTCTGCTGCTGATGGGCGTGTCGTCGCTGGCGGTGCTCCCGCTCAGCTGGGTGGGAGTCTCGCTGCTGCTGCTGGGCGCAACGCTATTTGTTTTGGAGGCGCATTTCGCCTCGCACGGAGTGCTGGGCACCGGCGGGACCGTTGCGCTCATTCTCGGCGCGCTGATGCTGGTCAACGGGCCGCCGGAGATGCAGATCCGTCTGGTCACCGCGCTGTCGGTATCGATTCCCTTCGCGCTGATCACGATGTTCCTGCTGTCGCTGGCGATAAAAGCGCGCCGGAACAAATCGCTGATGGGCGGCGAAGGCTTGCTCAATGAAATCGGCGAGGCGCGGACCGCCCTGGCTCCGGCTGGTAAAGTGTTCGTGCACGGCGAATACTGGGACGCGGTGTCATCGAGTCCAGTGGAGACGGGCGGGGAAGTGCGCGTGGTCGCGGTCGACGGAATGAAGCTGAAAGTGGAGCCTAAAGAAGGCGGACTTTAAAGTAATTCTGCCGCGCTAAAGAAGAATGGGATCTCGACCGCGGCGGTCTCCGGCGCGTCCGATCCATGCACGCAGTTGCGTTCGATGCTGGTGGCGAAGCGTTTGCGTATGGTCCCCTCAGCCGCGTTCGCAGGGTTAGTAGCCCCCATCGTATCGCGCCATTTCTTGATGGCGTCGGGCGCTTCCAGGACCATGACCACCACGGGGCCTTCGGTCATAAACTTCACCAGCGAACCGTAGAAGGGCCGCTCGCGATGGACGGCGTAGAAGCCCTCCGCTTCAAGTTGGCTGAGGCGTTTCATTTTCATTCCGGCGACGCGGAAACCGGCCTTTTGAGCGATGGCGATGATATCGCCTGCCTGGTTCGCTGCTACCGCGTCTGGTTTGATGATTGCGAAAGTACGTTCCATATTCTTTGTCCTATCTCGGCGGGCGAGGCGCACATGTCGATGCCGGCCGCCTTCATCGCGGAAATTTTGTCGGAGGCCTTGCCGCTGCCGCCTGAGATAATCGCACCGGCGTGTCCCATGCGGCGTCCCGGGGGAGCCGTTTGTCCGGCGATGAATCCTACTACGGGTTTCCTGACGTTCTTTTTGATATAGTCCGCGGCCGACTCTTCGGCGTTGCCGCCGATCTCGCCGATCATCACGATTGCGTGCGTCTCAGGATCTTCGTTGAACAGTTTGATCGAGTCGATAAAAGTGGTGCCGATAATCGGGTCCCCGCCGATGCCGATGCAGGTGGATTGCCCGATTCCCAGGCCGGTAAGCTGGCCGACGGCCTCGTAGGTTAACGTGCCGGATCGCGACACGACACCCACATTGCCTTGTTTGTGGATATGGGCGGGCATGATGCCGATCTTGCACTTGCCGGGCGAGATCACGCCGGGGCAGTTAGGTCCCACCAGTCGCGTACTCGGGTGCTCTTTGAGATACGACCACGCGCGCAGCATATCGGCCTGCGGAATTCCTTCCGTGATGCAGACCACCAGCGCGAGACCGGCGTCGGCGGCTTCCATAATCGCATCGGCGGCGAAGGGCGGCGGCACAAAAATCACAGAAGCGTTCGCGCCGGTCGCCTGGACGGCCGCGGACACCGTGTCGAACACGGGCAGGTCGAGATGTTTCTGCCCGCCTTTGCCCGGCGTGACGCCGCCCACCACTTTCGTCCCGTAGGCGATGGCCTGCTGGGCGTGGAAGGTGCCTTCCTTGCCGGTGAAGCCCTGAACTAACAGTCGCGTGTTTTCGTTAACCAGGACGCTCATTGGTTTCTCATTGTGCCGCTGCCACGACTTTCTCCGCGGCATCGCGCATCCCGTCCGCCACGATCACCTTAAGCCCCGATTCATTCAGGATCTTGCGCCCCTGCTCGGCGTTTGTGCCTTCCATGCGGACGACGATGGGAATCGGCTGGGTCATTGCGCTGGCCGCTTCCACCACGCCCTGCGCCACGATATCGCCGCGCAGAATCCCGCAGAAAACATTGATCAGCACGGCCTTGACGGATTTATCGGAAAGCAGGATGCGAAACGCATTGCGAATCTGCTCGACGTTGGCGCCTCCGCCGGCATCCAGAAAATTCGCCGGACTGCCGCCCGCGAATTTCACGATGTCCATGGTGGCCATGGCCAGGCCCGCGCCGTTCACCAGGCAGGCGACGTTGCCATCCAGCTTGATGTAGTTCAGCCCGAAGCGCGAAGCCTCAACTTCCAGGGGATCTTCTTCGTTCAGGTCGCGCAGCTCCTGCAAATCCTTGTGGCGGAACAGGGCGTTATCGTCCAGATTCATCTTGGCGTCGAGCGCGTAGACTTTGCCGTCCTTGGTCAGGATGAACGGGTTGATCTCGGCGAGCGATGCATCCAGCGCTTCGTTAGCGCGCGCCAAAGCCATCATCGCCTGAGCCGCCAGATTCGCCGGTGCGCCGGTAATCCCGATGCCGAACGCCAGTTTGCGCGCCTGAAATGGAGTCAGCCCGAGTCCCGGCTCGATGGGCTCTTTCAAGATGCGCTCCGGGGTCTTGGCGGCGACTTCTTCAATCTCGACTCCGCCATCGGCTGAAGCCATGAAGACATTCTTACCGCGCGCCCGGTCGAGCACGATGCCCAGGTACAACTCCCGCTCGATGGGAAGCGTTTCTTCGATCAGCACACGTTGAACGACGCGCCCTTCGGGACCGGTCTGATGGGTGATCAGCGTCATGCCCAGTATCTTGTTGGCGATTTCGGCGGCTTCTTCGGCATTCTTCGCGACCTTGACGCCGCCGCCTTTGCCGCGCCCACCGGCATGGATCTGCGCTTTCACCACCACGCTTCCGCCGATGCGCGATGCCGCCGCCGCAGCTTCTTTCACCGATAGCGCGATTTCGCCTCTCGGGACAGGGACCCCGTAGCGTGCCAAGAGAGCCTTGGCCTGATATTCATGGATTTTCATTGCGATGTTACAGTGGAGAATTCTCACTATACCGCACGTCATGTCCCTCCTGCCTTATTTGCACCGTGTTGCCGCGGGCTCCGATCTTTCCGGAGAAGAAGCCCGCGAGGCTATGAGCGTGTTATTGCAGGGTGACGCCGGCGAAGCGGAAATCGCGGGCTTTCTGGTGGCGTTGAAGATGAAGGGCGAGACGGCCGAGGAGCTGGCCGGATTCGCGCGCGCGATGCGCGACCGCATGATCGTAGTGGACGCCGGTCCGGATGTCATCGACACCTGCGGCACCGGCGGCGACGGATCCGGGACGTTCAATATTTCGACGGCCGTGGCGATCGTGATGGCGGGAGCCGGCGCGCACGTCGCCAAGCACGGCAACCGGTCGATATCGAGTAGCAGCGGAAGCGCGGACGTTCTGGAAGCATTGGGCGTGCGCGTAACTGACGTCCCGCCGGAGGAAACCGCACGATCGATTCGCGAGATCGGGATCGGGTTCCTGTTCGCGCCGGCGCTGCATCCGGCGATGAAGCATGCCCAAGCGGTGCGCAAGGCGCTGAAGACGCGCACCGTGCTCAACCTGCTCGGACCGCTGGTGAATCCGGCTCGCGCTCACCACCAGTTGATCGGGACGCCTTCGCCGGAAGCGGCCAAATTGATGGCGGAAGCACTAGCCCAGCTGGGGACGCGGCGGTCGTTGGTGGTTCATGGGCATGACGGGCTGGACGAGATCACCACCACGACGGCCACGGATGTTTACGAAGTCACGGCGGAAGGGGTAAGCAAGCACCTCTGGAAACCGTCGGATTTCGGAGTACACACGGCGCGTCTGGATTCACTTAAAGGTGGAGATTGTTACTGCAACTCGCAGATAATCCTAGGCATCCTGACCAGCGCCCAGGGACCTTGCCGGGATATCGTCCTGGTGAATTCAGCGGCCGGATTGCTCGCTGCCGGGCTGGCGGCGGATCTTCGGGAGGGCATGGAGCTGGCCTCCCGCTCGATCGATTCCGGGGCTGCCCTGACGAAGTTGGAACTCCTCAGAAAGAATTTTCCAAATACCTGAGCCCGTTTCCGCTCAGAACGCGCGATATCCAATGTCGGAGGAACGGGCCACTCATTGTAAGTGGCCCGCAGGAGGCCGGACCGGGTGGCTGAAGCTGCCCGGCCGGCGTCTTTTTGGCAGGATAGTGGCATGCCCCGCGTGCGGCTCTTCCATTGGAGGGCCGAGGAAGCCCGGACATTGGTAGCCGCCTTGCGCGCGGGCGGGTACACGGTCGAATATCCCGGCGATAAGGCCAACGGTAGCTGGCGCTCCTTGCGTGAGAATCCGCCGTTCGCCGCGATCATCGATCTCACAAGGATGCCGTCCCATGGCCGCTACGTTGCGGCCGAAATTCGCGCGAGCAAGTCGATGCGCAACATTCCCATCGTGTTCCTAGATGGCGATCCTGAGAAAGTCGAACGTATCCGGAAGGACCTGCCCGACGCGGTTTACACTTCACGTTCGCGGCTGGTCGCGGCGTTGAAACGGGTGAAGCCGCTGGCGGATCCGGTAGTCGCTCCGCGCATGATGGATCGTACGGATCGCACCACTGCGGAGAAGCTCGGCATGAAAGCGGGCTCGCGCGTGGCGTTGATCGATCCGCCGGCGGATTATGTACGCGTGTTGGGTAAGCTTCCCAAAGACGTTTCGCTCGAAGAAGAGTCACAGGAGACGTTGCCGTTGACGTTGTGGTTTGTCCGCGATCCCGACGCCTACGCGGCCGGGCTGGCGGATGTGCGCCGGCGGGCGGGCGCGAGCCGGATCTGGGTTGTTTATCCCAAAGGCCGGTCTGCATCGGGACTGACGCAGGGCTTCATTCGGGAAGCAGCGCTCGCGGTGGGTTTAGTGGATTACAAGGTGTGCTCGGTGAACGAAGTCTGGACCGGGCTGCTATTTACGAGGAAGAAATAGCGGGGCTACAGGCCCCGCGCAGGTCAGGAGACCTGCCCACTAAACTACTCGCGCGCCATCACGCCCTTCCATTTGCGCAACACCAGCTCCGCCAGGCTCAGCAGCACGGCGAGCCCCAATAATCCCGGCCAGAGTTGCAGTGACGCCGCGATCGACCGCCCTCCGCCGGAATAAACAGACGCAGGATCGGGCTGGAAGCGGCCGCCGGTGAATTCGGCCACTTGTTTAAGTAAGGCTTCATTCGAACCGTAATCGTCGAGCTCGGCTTCGGGGCGATACAACCCCGCTTCCGGAAAGGCCCGCGATTCCTCAGCCGGCCGCACGCGAAACAATCCTTGCCGCTGGCCGATCGGCAGCCGCCCGCGGAACGTGCCCGCCGCGATCTTCTTCACGGGAATCGGCTGCTGGAATCCGTCGGGACCGAAGGCGTAGATGTCCGGAATCTTGTCCGGCTCGACGACGCCCCGGCCCAGGCGATATTCCACCACCAGGTCGCCGTTGGCGCTGTCGTATTGGAGCGACGCTTCGCCGCCTTGCGCGCGCGGGAGCAGGTCGCGGCAAAGATTCGTCCAGAACTTGTCGTAGCCCTTCCAGGTCACCCAATCGGCTGCCCAGCGGGCCTTGGCGTCCGAAGTGAACACGGCAGAGCGTCCCAGCCCGTACTGCCAGCGAGCCAGCAACGGATCGTGGCGATCGAGCTGCAGAATCGTTTCGGCCGTCGGCTTCGAAATGAACCGCACGTAGCCCTTGAGGGCAGGCGCCGTCTCCATGCCGACGTCATTGAGAATTTCGGCGTGCTTCAGGATTTCCGGAGCAAGCGGACGCTCGACCGTGGTCGAACCGGTATGTTCCAGTACGTCGCGCAGCAGCAGCTGCTCCAAGCCCTGAGGCTCGGTCAGAAAATACGACTTGCCGCCCGCGGACAGAGCCACGCGTTCCAGATAACTGCGATTCACGTCCTGTCCTAAACCGACCGTCGAGATCGTGATCTTCTGCGCCTCGGCTTCCTTGGCGAGCGAAAGACTGTCGCCCTCTTCCGAGATACCATCCGTCAGAAGCACGATGTGCTTGTAGGTGGCCATCACGGGGCGAATGCGCCGGAAAGCTTCGGTCAGCGCGGGTGCGATCTGCGTGCCGCCGTCGGGCGTGATTCCGGAGATGAGGCGTTTGATGGTGGCCTTATCCTCCGCGCGCCGGATGGGCACAGCCCATTCGAAAGAATTGTCGAAGATCAGCACGCCGACCTGATCGATCGGGCGCAGGTTTTCAACGACTCCGATGGCCGCCACGCGCGCCAGCTCCATCTTGCGGCCTTCCATCGACGAGGATTTGTCGATGATCAGCACCACGGCGGTGCCTTCGGGCGAGCGTGGAGGAGCCAGCTTAGCCGGTAACGCACGGTCCAGAGGATCTTCTATTTTCTTGTCCTCCTTGTACATGTTCCGTTCGCCGCCGATGACCAGTAACCCGCCGCCCTGCTGGACGTATTGTTCGATGGCCAGCTTGCCGGCGGGGGGAATCGCCTCCAGATCCCAGTTGTTGAAGATCACCAGTTGGTAGTCGTTCAAATGGATGTCGCCCGGATCCTTGACGCGCGTCACATCAAACTGAGCAGCGGTCAGCGTGCCCGAAAGATGCCAGTCCTGCTCTGCGGGATCTTGCGAAATATACAGCACCTTCGGTTTCCGCAGGACGACAGCCTGATCGAAGCGCACCTCGCCCAGCGTGCCCGCGCGAATGGCCACTGCAATATCGAGCGCGCCCGGTGTGTTCAGGCTGGCATGCAGACGCAGAGGATTCTCGCCGCGATTCAGGCTGACCTGCGTCTGGCCCAGCGGCTTGCCTTCGGCCGAAAGCTCGATTTGCGCGGGACCTTCGGCGGGAGAGGAGACCACCACGTCGATCGGGAATTGCTCGCCGGTAAAGGCGATGGACGGCAGACTTACGGAGTCCAATCGCAATGCAGGCTTCGCACGTCCGGCGAGCGCGAAGGTATCGATCGGGATTCCCAACTGCTGAGCCTGCCAGGCGGCTCGTGCAATGCTGCCCTTGTTTTCCTTGCCGTCCGAAATGAGCGCGACCCGCGGAACCATGCCGGAGGGAAGCGACGCGATGGCTTCGCGAACCGCGGCTTCGAGATCTGTCGCGCGGCCCGCTTCGCCGGTGGTTGAAGTTAGCTTGAGGTTGTTCTGCTGCTCGCCGCTAGTCAAGTCGCGCGTGGAACGGGCAAACGGAACCACCCGCATCCAGTGCCGGCCGCGCGCTGAGGACATCGTTTGGGCGAGCTGCGAAGCCCTTTGGAGATCGGCAGTGGAGGAACTCGCGGAAGTATCCACCAGCACGGCCAGCGCGACTTTGGTTTCCTGCAGGATCATGCGGGGCTCGGCGAGCGCCAATAGGATCGCCGTGAAGCACGCGGCTTTTAAGACCAAGCCCAGTTTGCGCGCCGTGCGCCGCCACTCGAACAGAATCCAGGCCAGGGGGAGCCACGCGATCGCCAGGACCCATATTCGGTCGAACGTCATGACGCTTTTCTCCACTGCGCCATTCTCTTGAAGTGGGGCGCCATGGCCCCCGAGGCTCGTAATCGGAATGCCCGGCTGCGTCCGTAAAGCAGCCAGTCCGCCAGCAGTCCGATGCCACCCAGCAGCGCCAGCCACGGCCACAGATCGCGGGGTGCGGAGTTCGCTGCCAGGGCACGCGGAATCCCCTTAGAAACACTGGCCGGAACACGCCAGGCGGCCTCGCCGACATCCGGCAGCGCGAGCGAATACACCGCCTCGCGATCGCCCATCTGCACACGCACAGTTCCCGGAGCTCCGGAGAAGAATCGCAGGTTGCCGCCGGCGCTACCTGAGTCGAGCGTAAAGGGGAGAGCGCGGTTTTCTGCATCCACTACGCGGATATCCTCCGGTTTGGCATCTTTATCCACCGGGACGTTGACAGTTCCGACGGTGCCCGCCTGAAACTCCCACTGGCGGAACGCTCCCGGTGTCATCCAGCGCAGGATATTGGCGATCAGCAGGGGCGTCGCCAACTGGTATTTCATCGCGCCGCGGCCCGGCTGGAAGCCGATCACGACTTGTTTCGGATTCGATTCCCGGGCGACGACGACAGGTCCCTCAGTGGTTTCGGCAACGGTGATATCTCCAGCCGCCGGCGCCAGCACCTCGGCCGATTCAAGCGTGACGTCCCTGGTGCGGATTCCCGCTCCGAGGGTTGTCTCGGGATGCCACTGGTCAAGTCTTAGACCCGCCTTCGTAGTCCGCACAGATACGGGCGATCCGGACGAGGGCGGCTGAATCCAGATTGACGCTGAGCGCGGAGCTGAAGGTGGCGTGAAGCGATCCAGAACCACGACATCGGCCTTCACCGCCGGGTCGAACTTTTCCGGCGACTCAAACACCGCGTCCACCTGCGGATTCGCGGCAAATAGCGGTTCTAGCAGCTTCGGCTCGTTCGAAAAAACCACCACGTGGGAAGAAACTTGCGGCGGGAGTTCCACTACCGCCCGGTCATCCTGCGGAAAGGCATCGCGAACGTTCAAGCGTGCTTCCAGAAATCCTCCGGACTTAGCGGCGTAGGTGAACGTGGCTTGTTCCTCGGTACCCGGACGCAGCGTAAGCCGCCGCGAGCCTGCGGGCGACTTGGAGAATTGCAAAGCCAGATCGACGCTCTGTGGACGCAGGCCATAATTTCGAACGACGACAAAAATGTCCCAGCTATCGGGCGCCAAGGGCGACCGCCGCAGGCCCATCTTCCGCAGCCCGACGTTTTCCTGCGTCGAATTCGTGGTCACCACCCGCAGATTTGCCGGAACGGTGGCCAGCCCCGCCTCTGCATCGGACACGCGCCCCGCGCCTATAAACACGATTTCTCCCGGCTTCGGCGATTGCAGCTTTTGCGCGCGAACCGCGAATTCCAAGGCCTGCGTCAGGTTCAGCGCGGAAGCGCCAGGCTGCGATTGCTGGATGGCGCTCTCCAGAACGCCGCGGCTGGATTCGAAAGCGGTAGCCGGCGTCGCCAGCGCATCGGCGCGCACCAGCATCACGCGGTCGCGGCCGGGAACGCTGCGCAGATAAGCCCGCGCATTGGCCTTCGCCTGATCCATCAAGATACCCTGGCCTGCTGTCGTATTTAGACGCGACCCCATCCAGGCGGATGTGTCCAGCACGATTACGTGATCGCGTCCGGCGGCATCGAAGATTCCCAATTGCGGACCGGCGATGGCAGTCAATAGCAGCGCCAGACTGATCAGTTGCAGGAGCAGGCTCCAGGGCTGCTGGATGCGGCGGCGATGCTTCAACTCGGTGCGAACATCCGCGGCTGACCAGAACCGCAGCGTCGCTACCAGCTGGCGCCGCTTGGAGCGATCCAGCAGATATAGCGCCACCACCCCGGCTGAGATCGCGCCGACCAATCCGAGCAGCTCGCCGAGTCCGAGATTCAGGAAGTTCATGGGTTACCGAAAAATATGGATTACCGCAAAATCATGCTACCGCACCGCTCTTCACCATCGGGCCAAAGATGGCTTGTTCCACAGGAACCGAGGTCGGTACGCCCAGGTACCGGCCGTTATTGCGCTCGGCTACCTTCCGGATGAGATCGGCGTGGGCGTCGAAGGCCGCAGTGTACTGCGCGCGGGCATCCTGGTCGAAAGCCAGCTCCACTTTCTGCCCGGTCTCGGCGTCTTCAATCTCCAGCTCGCCATCCCACGGCGGTTCGCGATCTTCGTCCGCCCACACCTGCAACAGAATGAGCTCATGCCCGAAGTCGGCCAGATACTGGATCGGCCTTTCACAGTCCCGGTCGTCCAGGAAATCCGAGATCATAAGCGTCAATCCCCGCTGCGGATACTTCGAGCAGAACTGGCGCGAGCACTCCAGGAAATTCGTCTGCCCGGCAGGCTCGAGCCCGGAGAGAAAGTTCATCGCCGGCGTGAACCGGTGGCGCCCGCCGCTGGCTGTAAACGCGTCATGCAGCTTATTGCTGAACGGCTGCAGGCAGATCGAATCGAGCCGGACCAGGCCCACATAACAGAGAGCCGCGGCGAGTTTTTGCGCGTAATGGAACTTGTCAATCTCGCCGGTCTCCATGGACTTGCTGATGTCGATTAGAAGCCGCACCGGAATCCGCGGCTCCAACTGGAACATTTTCAAGAACAGCTTCTCCAGCCGCAGGAACGCCCGCCAGTTGACCGCGCGCAGATCGTCGCCGTGATGGAACTGGCGATGATCCAGAAATTCCTGGCCCGATCCGGCAAAACGCGAGGTGTTGTGTCCCCCGACCAGCCCGGGCAGCGAGTTCTGCCACTGAATGGTCAGACGTTCCAGACGTTCGAGAAAATGGCGGTCGAGAAGTGGTTCAGGCACGGGAGGAAACGGCGGCGGCCACGCTGGGGATAATCTTGCTCAAGATCGTTTCCGGAGTTTGACCTTCGGCATGGGCGTCGAAATTCAAAATGATGCGGTGACGCAAAACGGCCGGCGCGATGGTATCGATGTCCTCGATCGAAAGATGCAGGCGGCCTTTCATCAGCGCGAATACGCGGCCGCATTCCACCAGCGCCTGCGCGCCGCGTGGCGAGCTTCCGTAGCGGATAAATTTCCGGGACAGCTCGTGCGCTTCGTCCGCGGTCGGCTGGGTGGCCATCACCAGGTTAATGGCGTGATCCTGTACATGGGGAGCGACCAGAACATGGTGGCAGGCGGCTCGCAGCTCCAGAATCTCTTCACGTGTGACCACCGGCGAGACCTCGACTTCGTCTTTCTGGCTGGTGCGTTCGACGATGGTGCCCAGCTCGGAGCGCGTGGGAAAGCGCACCAGGATCTTCATCAGGAACCGGTCGAGCTGCGCTTCCGGCAGCGGATAGGTTCCTTCCATCTCGATTGGGTTCTGCGTCGCCATCACCAGGAATGGAGGCTCGAGCAGCATGGTCTGAGTACCGCTGGTGACGGTATGCTCCTGCATGGCTTCGAGCAGCGCCGACTGCGTCTTGGGCGTCGCGCGATTGATCTCGTCAGCGAGCACCAGATGGGCGAAGATCGGGCCGGGTGAAAAGCGCAGGGCCTTCGATCCGCTGTCGCTATCGATGATCATGCTGCCCACGATGTCGGCCGGCATCAGGTCGGGCGTGAACTGGATGCGCGAATACTTCAGGTGCATCACCTTGGACAGCGTTCGCAGCAGCGTGGTCTTGCCCAGGCCGGGAACGCCTTCGAGGAGCACGTGACCGCCCGCCAGCAAACAGATAAGCACGCCGTCGACGACGTCCTGCTGTCCGACGATGATTTTTCCGATTTCTGTTCGGACACGCGTGAGCTGAGAGGTCGCGAACTGGAGGACGGTATCTGGCTGCATCTGAATTATATTATCTCAGCCCGCCCGACGCCGCCCTTTACCTGTGAAGGCTGAGCCAGTAAAATCGGAGCAACCAGCATGCCTAGAAGAAACGTTGTTGCGATCGCAGCGGTTGTAATGTTCCTCGCCTTTTCCTTCGCCATCTTGGCGCAATGGCCGGCTTTTCCCACTGCCGGAGCCCCCCAAATGAAGAATGGGCAGCCGGATCTCAACGGTCCCGCGCCGAGAACGGCCGATGGCAAGCCGGACTTTTCCGGCGTATGGAACGCTCCGCGCGGTGGTCCGGGGCCGGGCGACGGAAAGGAAAAAGGAAAGGACAAAGGAAAGGGTCCGAGCGACGTTCCTCCCCCTCCGCCGCCACTTAATGAGTCGACCGGCAATTCGACGGGAATTCCGCGAGGCATGTTTCAGAACATGGGACAAAGCATGCCGGGCGGCTTACTGCCGTATCAGCCCTGGGCTCTCAAAATCCGCAACGATCGTCTGGCGGAAAACAGCAAGGACCATCCGGATGCTCACTGCCTGCCGTTAAACCCGGTGCAGTTGTGGTTTCACCCGCAGCCTCGAAAGCTGATCCAGAACTCGCGTGAGATTGTGATGCTCGCCGAGGCGAACGGCGGCACGCGGCAAATCTTCACCGACGGCCGCGCACTGCCGAACAAGGACGATGTGCAGCCGTGGTGGTACGGCTACTCCGTCGGGAAGTGGGAAGGCGAGACGCTGGTGGTGGAATCGACGGGCTTCCTGGATAACGGATGGATCGACGAAAACGGCAGCCCGCTCACCAATGAAGCGCACGTGACGGAGCGTATCCGCAGGCCCAACTACGGGACCCTCGAGATCGAGGTGACGGTAAACGATCCCAAAACCTACACCAGGCCATGGACGGTAACCGCGAACCAGCGCCTGATGCCCGACGATGAATTGATCGAGTTCATCTGCGAGGAAAACAACCGCAGCACCTCGCACCTGGTCGGGAAATAGGCTATCTCGGCCCGCCGGCAGTTCTCATCACGCGCTCGACGAACAGATCCAGGAAAGCGGCTACGTTCACCTTGACCGCTACCTGCGTCTTGGATGCCGGGGCCGGCTTGAATAGTGTTTGGCCGCCACCGGAAAGCGGGACGTCGACCGTAGCCGCCTGCCATTCGAGTAGATCCGGCCGGAAGATCGCGGCGAGGGCCAGCGGATCGTACAGGGTCGGTGTCGAATCGTGGGTCTGCTGCTCGGCCAGGTCCACTAAACGAATGAGGAAATTGCCGGCGGGATCGTCGGCCAGACGCATCCGATCCAGATCCTTCTCGCGCAGTTTGCACTGGGACGTCACATCCAGGCCGACAGCGGTAATCGGCACTCCGGATTGAAACACGATCTCGGCGGCGGTGCGATCGCGCTTTACGTTGTACTCGGATTCGGAGCTCAAGTACGCCCCGCCCATGATTACGATCCGTTCGATATTGTTCTTGATGCGCGGATCGGTTTTCAGGGCGAGAGCGATGTTGGTCATCGGTCCGATGGCGACGATGGTGATCTTTCCCCTCGACTGCAACGCTGTATCAATAATGAGCTCCGCAGCGCGCTTGCGCGCCGTATCAGGGATGATGTCGTTGCGCGTCAGGACGTCGAACTCTTTGGACGGGACCGATGTCGTGGGGTCCAGCAGAGGCTCGGACGCGCCGATGGCGAGCGCGACATCGCGCCGGTTGTAGATGCCGAGCATCTTCCACGCCAGCCGCGTCTTGCTCTCGACGTCGTCGATCACGGTGGTCACGGCGCGCACGTCCAGTTCGGGGGAGTGCAGGGCGAAGGCCAGCGCCAGGGCGTCGTCAATCGAATCGCCGATGTCGGTGTCGAGGATGATGGGAATGCGCGCTTGGGCCGTCGCCGTCAGACCCACGAGCAAAGCCAGCACCAGCAACTTCCAACTCATGCCCGGATTATAGCCCGAGGTACGATATCACTCCCCAAATTCGCGTATGGGAAAAAGGGGACACCTCCTGGTGTTCGCTCCCCTACTGGCTTTGCAGAAGTTAGGAGGTGTCCCCTTTTTCCCTTCTGAACAGCCCTCTCCGCTGTCCCCCTTTTTCAGCAGCTTCTTGAACCCACCTAAGCTTCCAAGAAGCTCTGCAGGTCGACCTCGTTAACCTCGGGCTGGCCCGGAGCAACGTGGTTCAGCTTCCCGGCCTTCATCCACCGCTCCAGCTCGTCGACCAGGCTGTACAGATGGTCGAACGAATCGACGATAAACAGCAGCGGCTGGTAGTGGTCGATCTCGAAGGCTTGATTGATGGCCCACTCGATCTGCAGCGGGTAACGCTGCACATCCGGCGAGGCTACCGCGTGCTCGATCTCGCCGAAGGAACTAAGCAGCCCGCTGCCGTAGACTCTTATTCCGTCACGAGACCGCATGAGTCCGAACTCGATAGTGAACCAAAAGAACCGCGCCATGGCGCGGAAGATGCTGGTGAGGGTGCGGGTTCGCTCCATAGGATCGCGAATTTCAGAAACCAGTGCGGCCGCGGTATGGGCGCACTCGCCGAAGCGTACCAGCGTTTCCGCGAAATGCCGGTCCGTGTGCATAGGGACGTGTCCAGCGATGTCGTGGAAAATATCCGGCTCCGGCAGGTAATCCAGCTTCCGTCCGTTGCGGATGGTCACGGTGGTCGGGAATTCGCGCTTGCGCAGGCAATCGAAGAACAGGAATGCCGGCACATATCCGGCGACTGCGCGGGCGCGGAAACCGGTGAGCGGCGATAAGAATTTATTCACATCCTCCAGGTGGGGAATCCCGTCCTGTGGCAGACATAGCGATTGAATCCCGGCCTGAAAGCGTTCATTTGCGAACCGGTCCCAGCGGGGCAGCATCCGTTGGTAGAGCCGGCGCCACGTATCGTGATTCTCCGCCGTATACGAGTCGTAGGGCTGGCGGATGTATATGTCCGGAATGGCGATCGCTTCCATCCGCCTCCAGCATACACCTAGAAGACCCACTGTCAAGTGGTGTTAATGATCTTGTCGCTGAAAACTAAGGGGAAAACCCCGTATGTCTCATGACATAAGCCGGTTACTATCACAGGTGGAGGGCCTTTATGCGCCTTGTGTTGCGTTTCTCCATGTTGATGGCGGTTGCCGGGCTGGCTTCATCCCAGGCGATCACAGATGCTGCCGCTGCGATTGCTGGCGGCTCTGTTGGAGCTGGTGCTGGAAAGCACGTCGGCGAGGGCATCTCTAACGTTTTCACTAAAGTGGGAGCCACCACGAGCAAGGCCGCGAAAACCGAACCGGCCGGTCGCGCCGAAAAGCCGTTGGCAAAGGCCTCCGCGAAGACCGGCAAAGCCAGCGAAACCGTGCTCCAGGTCGGACCGGGAGGCGTTGTAAAGGACCATTCCCTGGTGCCCCCTCCTCCGCCGCCAGCCAAGAAAGTACTTGCAGTGGTCCCTCCTCCGCCTCCTGTGTCGCCGGTGGTGGCCCCGGTTGCGATTGCTCGCGCACCCCTCCCGCCGCCGCCCCCGCAGGTAACCGCAGACGATCTCAAGAGTCTGGCGGGCGGAACTTCCCGAGCGGACGTCCTGAAGTTGGGAGCGCCGGCTTCGCGCGTGACCATGGTTGACGACTCCGGCCGCCTGATCGAAATCTTCCGCTATCAAAGCAGCGATCGCGCATTCGGTACCGTACGCCTCAGCGAAGGATCCGTGTCCAGCGTGCAGGTTCGCTAAGGCCGCGCTGACCGCTTGGTCCGCATTGTATTCTGTCGGTAGTGTTTCGCGGGCAGCGGCAGAGGGTAAGAATCTTATTCGGAGCAGCCGACGTCGGCCTGATCGCCCTCGCCTTCGCCATGGCGTATGCGATTCGCGCGCGCCTGAATCTTGAAAACAATTTCTACATACCGCGCAGCGTAGCCGCATCCCTGCTGATCTGGTCGATGGTTGTGTGGGTGGCCATAGGCTCCTGGTGGGAAACCTATGACCGCATCGACGCCACGCATCCGCGGATCATTCTGCGTCATGCTTTCCGGCAATGCCTGCTGGGCGCAATGTCGGTGATTATTTTCGAATATTTCTGGCGCCTGGATCTCAGTCGTCTGTTTGTCGCGCTCTTTGCTCTGTGCACGTGGTTCCTGCTGTGCCTGTTCCGCCTGAACGCCGGCGTTTTGTTGCGCGTGGTGCGCCGCGAATTTTCCGTGCCGCACTACGTGATGGTGGTCGGCCTGGGCGACGCCGCTCAGCGCCTGGGCAGGCAGCTCGAAGACGCCGGCGCATCCCACGGCATCCGGTTGCGGGGATTCTTCGCGGATTCGCTGGAGGCCCCGTCCACGCCTATCCAGCTGGTGCAGAATTATCCGGTTCACGCGATCGCCGAGCTGCCCGGGTTGCTGCGCAGCCATGTGATCGACGAAATCATCTTTGCCACCGACAGCCGCCGCCTGGCCGAGCTCGAAGACGTCATGCTGCTGTGCGAGGAAGAGGGCGTTCGTACCCGCATCGCGGTGGGGTTTTTGCCGCACGTGAACAGCCGCGTTTACCTGGACCGGCTGGGAAGCTCTCCACTGCTGACCTTCTCCTCCACGCCGCACGACGAGATCCGGCTGCTGGTGAAGCGCGTCACCGATATCGTTCTGGCGGGCGCGGCGCTGCTGCTGTTGTTTCCGATCATGCTGCTGATTGTGATTCTGGTCCGATTGACATCGCCCGGTCCTGCGATCTTCCGCCAGGAGCGCTGCGGGCTCAACGGACGGCGTTTCGTGTTCTACAAATTCCGTTCCATGTGCCTGGACGCGGAGGCCATGCGCGAATCGGTGGAGCACATGAGCCAACGCGAACTGGCCATGAAGATCCCCAACGACCCCCGGCTGACCGGAGTTGGGCGCTGGCTGCGGAAATTCTCCGCCGACGAGCTGCCGCAACTGTGGAACGTGCTCAAGGGGGACATGTCTCTGGTGGGTCCCCGTCCCGCGATTCCTTCCGAGGTGGAACAATATAAGCGGTGGCAGCGCCGTCGGCTGCGGATGCGGCCCGGACTGACGTGCCTGTGGGCCATCAGCGGGCGCGACGAGGTCGACTTCGAGACCTGGATGAAACTCGACATGGAATACATCGACAACTGGTCGCTCGGGCTGGACTGGAAGATCATTCTACGGACGATTCCCTCCGTACTGAGCGGCCGGGGCGCGCACTAAGCCAACAATTCTTATGGAACTTGTCCCGACACAAGACGACGTAGTTGCGCTTCTTCGCCGGACCGGCGGGTTGCGCAACGGCCATTTCGAGTATCCCGGAGGCCAGCACATCACCGAATATCTCCAGGTAGCCCTGACCATGCGCGACTACCAGGCCGCCAAGATCCTGAGTGTGGGATTAAGCCGTAAGGTGCGCGCCAACACCGAAATTCGCGCCATGATCCCGGAACTCTCGGTGGTCGCGCCGGCTACGGGAGGTCTTCCTGTGGCCTACGGCGTCTGCGAAGCGCTGCGAGCCAAGCAGGTGTATTGGGCCGAGCGCGAGAACGATAGTGAGCCCCTGCATTTCCGCCAGTACCTGGAAGTCCAGCGCGGAGAAAAGGTGCTGCTGGTGGATGATATCCTCCGCACCGGCCGAAAGCTCGCCGAGGTCCAGAAGCTGGTGGAGGAACGGGGCGGTGAAGTGGTCGGATTGGCAGCGGTGGTGTATCAACCCAATCCGAATCGCGAAGACTTCGGTTCACTGCCGCTGTATTATCTGGCCCAGCTCGACGGCCAATATTACGCGAATGCGTCGGCTTGCGAATTGTGCAAGCGCGGCATGCCGTTCGACAAAGTTCGTTTATAAAGAGTGCGGTTGTGACCAGACGCACACTCTTAATGATGCCGCTGGCGCTGGCGGCGCAGGCAGCGCGCCCGCGGGTCGAAATCACCTGGATCAAAGGGCGCACGGTGCCCGAGGAGTTCGCGCGCGAGAGCGTGGTCTTTCCCCGCGCCTACACCTGCTCCCCGGCGGCCGGTCTCGCCAGGAAAGCGCTCGAGACCGGAAGGTTTCCGCACGCGGCTCGTCCGGACGATCCATCGCTTTCTGCGCTATTCAGTTCACGCGGTTCCGAGACCATCACGGTGCTTACCGCGGAGTCGGGAAACGGCGAAGACTCGCCGGATCAGCGATCCATCCTGGTACCGCTGGCCATTCGCTGGCCCGGCAAACTGAAGCCGCGTATCGCCGGCGAAATGCTCATTTCGCATGCCGACGTACTGCCGACACTGCTCGTGTTCGCGGGGATTGCGCGGCCGGAGGGTTTGCAGGGCCGCGATCTTTCGAAATTAATTCAAAGCGGCGAGGGCGAAGTGCCCGATTCGGTGTATGCCGAGGGGAGGCTGGGCCTGCCGGGCGAATGGCGCGCTGTGGTCCGGGGCTACGATAAGCTCGTGATTCGGCCCCAGGAAGAAGCCACGCGCCTGTACAACCTGGCCGACGACGCCGGGGAAGCGAATGACCTGGCGCATGACCGCGAGCATGAGCTGACGCGCGACTCCATGCTCGCGCTGGCCCGCCAGTGGATGAAGAAACTCGGGGATGGAGTGGATCCGTCGGGATTGCGTTTGCGGAATTAAGTCCGGGCGAGGCTTGCCTCGCCTCTACTTTTGTGGCGGCGGATCTGTCGGACGCCGCAATGTGGGGGGCTTGCGCTTCGCGTCTTTCTTATCGTCCGCCTTCTTCTCTTTCGCTTCCTCGGGAGTCAGCGCCGCGGTTCGCGCATCTTTTTCCTTCTTGTCCTTGGCCGCCACTTCAGAGGCCCTGCCGGTCAGATCCTCCTGCGACAGTTCCAGGCTGTCGGAAGTTGTGTCGATGGCATCCTTCAGCACGTAGTCGTAGCGCGATAGATCGGAAGGCGCGGCATTCTGGATTTTCTGCAATCGAGCCAGCATGGTCTTCTCGCCCTCAACGGTGGCGGCGATCCCAAGATTCAGCGGCAGCTTGCGGCGCAATGCGTCGTCGGCCACGGTATCCATAGCATCGATGATCTTGGTGTAATCCTCGAGCAGATCGTGAATCATAACCGACCGGCCGGGTTTATTCTGAGCCACCAGCTGGTCCACCTGTTCCACACGCTGCTTGGCGAACACCAGATACAGCTTGAGCCGGTCGTTCGGCTCCTGCACAAGGCGGATCTGATCGGATTCATCGGCGGTGAGAAAATCGCGCCCGTTTACCTGCGCAAACATCGGAAGTCCGATCGAGAATAAGACTAGAAGAGTTCTCATTTCTTCTTCCCCATGATCCCTGTAATCAGCTTGTCATGTATATCGGAAACCGTGTGCTGCGCGGATTCCACGATGTCCCGGTCGAGCGCGCTCATCAAATCGCTGAGGTTGTCTAAACGGCGAAGAAGTTGGCGCGTGGATTTTTCCGCATCCTTGAAAGGACCGGAATTTCGCCGGGGATCTTTGCCGGTGGCCATCAGCGAGTCATAGGAAAGCTGGACACCTTCTTGTACTTCACCGAGCGCGCTTCGGCAAGCGTCCAGCTCGCCCTTTTTGTAATGCTCGCGCGCGGAATCGAGCGCGGAATCGGCGAATTGCAGCGCCAGCTGGCTCCGCTTCTCCAGCCTGGGCTCGGACTTGATGGTAGTTAAGTCCAGCACGAGAACGAGCATCAGCAGCGGAAACATACTTAGCGTTTACCCAATTCCTTTTCCAGGACTTTCACTCGCTGGCGGGCGATGAATTCCTGGTCGGGATTCACATCCTTACTTGCGGCGAGAAACTGGTTGTAGGCTTCCAGGGCCTCTTTGTTCTTCTTCAGCCGATCCAGGGTGATCGCGCGGAGGTAGAAATGCCCGCTGGTCTCCGCGCCGAGCGCGTGCACCTTATCGAGAGCCGCCAGACCGTCCAAAGGCTGTTCGGCCATGATGAGCACGCCCGCGAGCTCAGTCCAGGCCTGGGCGGCATCCGGCTTGATCTTGGTGGCCGCTGAAAACTGTTCCGCGGCCAAGGGGAATTTCCGCTCGTCTCTTAAGATGCGCCCGTAAAACATGCGCAGTTCGAAGTCCTCCGGCGCGGCCGTCACGCCCACGGCGGCCAGCGGCTCGGCTTTCGCCAGTTGCTTCTCCTGTACGTAGGCGTGCGCCAGTGCGACCTGATTCGCGGGAGTGGGAGATTTCTTGACCACCGGTTCGAGCGTGGAGATGGCGGCCGCATCCTGTCCGGTCTGGAGCAGCAGCACTCCGGCGCGCTCCTGAGCGCCGGGATCATCGGGAAACTCGCGGTAGATATCCAGAGCCTGGGGCGCTTCGCCATGCTCCTCAAACAGCCCGGCCAGCTCCAGCAGGTAGCTGTGATACGCGCGCTCGAGGTTCGCGGCTTTACGATAATGCGGCTCGGCCTCATTGCGATGGCCGTCGCGGGCGAGCGCCTGCCCCAGTCCCAGCTCGGCTCCGGCGGAACCTGCATCCATCTCCACAGCCTTCTGAAACTCGATGATGGCCTGAGTCACCTGCTTGTTTTCGAGCAGCGCCACAGCCAGGTAATAGACCGGTTTGAACTCCATGGGCCGCTGCTCCGCGGCCGCCTTTAGCAAGGGAATCGCTAATGCGAATTCCTTCTGGTTCAGAAGCGACATCGAAAGGTTGAGCTGCGCTTCATAGAGCCCGGGATGCAGTTCCAGCGTCTTTTCGTACTCGGGGATGGCCAGCGCGTCCTGGTTCGACATGCTGTAGGCCAGCGCCAGGTTGAAGTGGGCGCTGTAATCGGCAGGATCGGCGGCGACCGCCTTGGTGAACGATTCAATCGCCTGGCCGGAGTTTCCGGCATCCAGCGCCTTGATCCCGTCGGCTACATAGTCCGAGGCTTGCGCGAGAAGAACCAGCACCAGGATCGACCACATACTTCTGCTTAGATTGTAGTCCGCGGCTCCTGCGGATGTGGCTACCTGGTCAGGTACACCGAAAACTTCGCGACTTCGTGGAACCCCAATCGCCGGTAGAGCGAATATCCCGCATCAGTCGACTGAAGCACCAAGCGCCGGATCCCGGTCCGCTGCTGTTCGACGGCGACCGCCGCGCGCAGGAGCGCTTCGCCGTAACCCGACCGGCGGCATTCGGGCAGTGTCGATAGCGAGTACACCCCCAGAGCATCCGGAGTCGCCACGATCGCGATAATCGCTACGGCCTTTCCGGCCGCCAGGCCGACATAGCCCCGATAGTCTCCCAACCAGGCCCGCTCCGGTTCGTACACCGCCTTGGCGATTCCCATGGGGATATCGAAGCTCACCGCGGTGAGAGCGCCGAAAGTCTGGCGCATGGCCCGGTCGGCAACCGGGACGCATTCTATTTTAGGCAGCGGCCGCACCGGCGGAGCCAGCGATTCGGCCAGCATGCCGGGAGCCTGCGATATCGGCCGCAGGTCGCGATCCATCAACACAGAACGTGCCCGCCGGCGGGTGGAGGAGTCCAGAGAGTCTTCGCACAGCCAAAACGACCAGCGCAAGGTGCGGGGCGCGAAATAGCGGGCGCACTGGGCCAGGCGCTCGTTGAATGTGTCGATCCCGGAGGGCGGGTCGCCCTGCAGCATGGCGATGTTGAACACACCGTAATCCAGACCGGAATAGATCGCCAATGCGCCATCCAGTCCGCGCGATTCGCCCCCGCCGGTGGCTGCGCCAAAAAAGCGCATGGCGGTTTGCAGGTTGGTGTCGACAATCTGAAAATCGAGCATGAGTCAGAGCAGGGTCACGGGATCGACGTCGATGGCTAAATTCGCGGGACCCCATTTTTCAGCCGCCGCGAATTTGCGAACCTCCGCCAGCAATTCGCCGAGCCGCTTCCGGCTGGAGGTCTTGAGAAGCACCTGGTACCGATATTCGGTCTTAACGCGCAGCACCGGAGCAGGCGCCGGGCCCATCACCCGGACACCTTCCGGCGCAGGATTCAGCAGCCGGCCGAGCGCCGCACTGCGCGACAAAGCGTCCTCCTCGTTGGTGGAGCGGACCACGATATTCGCCAGCGCTCCGAACGGCGGGTAGTACATCAGCCTTCGGAACTCGATTTCCTTTCTGTAGAACTTTTCGTAATCCTGTTCGGCGGCGCACTGGATCGCGTAATGATCCGGGTTGATGGTCTGAATCAGGACAATGCCGGGCATCTCGCCGCGGCCGGCGCGTCCCGCGGCTTGGGTGAGCAGTTGGAACGTTCGCTCGGCCGCGCGGAAATCGGGAAGCCCCAGGCCAAGATCCGCATTGACGATACCCACCAGCGTCACGTTAGGGATATCGTGACCCTTGGCGATCATCTGCGTCCCCACCAGGATGTCGTAACGATGCTCGCGAAACCCGGCCAGGATGGTTTCGTAATCGCGCTTGCCGCCCACCGTATCTCGATCCAGCCGCGCGATCCGGGCCTTGGGGAAGAACGCCCCCAGTTCCTGCTCCAGGCGCTCGCTGCCGACGCCGATGAACTGGAGGTAGTCGCTGGCGCATTTCGGGCAGCGTTCCGGAACCGGCGTCGCGTAATTGCAGTAATGGCACAGCATGCGCCGGTCGCGCTTGTGATACGTCAGGGTGACGGAGCAGTTCACGCATTGCAGCCGCTCGCCGCACGCCCGGCACGCCACAAAACTCGAAAAGCCGCGCCGGTTGAGCAGCAGCATGGTCTGCTCGCCATTTTCCAGGCGTTCTGTGACGGCATCGACCAGTGCCCGCGAAAACGTCGCCTGTTTGCGGGTTTCGAGGAACTCGCGCCGCATATCGATCACCGACACGGTGGGCATGGGACGGCGCTCGATTCGTCCGGGCAGCACCAGCCGCGTGTATTTTCCGCTTTCGGCGTTGTAGCGCGATTCAAGACTGGGAGTCGCGGACCCCAGCACGATCACGGCGCGTTCATTGCGAGCCCGAACAACGGCCACATCGCGGCCGTGATAGCGGGGCGTCTCCTGCTGCTTGTAGCTCTGATCGTGCTCTTCGTCGACGATAATCAGGCCCAGGTTCTGAACGGGCGCAAAGACGCCGGACCGGGTGGCGACCACCACGGACGCCTCGCCCGCGCGGATTCTGCGCCACTCCTGGGCGCGCTCGGAATCGTGAAAGGCGGAGTGCAGGATCGCCACGCGCTCTCCAAAGCGATGGTGAAATTGTCCGGCCACCGCGGGTGTCAGCGCGATCTCCGGGACCAGCAGTAAAGCTCCGCGCCCGAGCGCCAGTGCCGCTTCAATGGCGCTCAGATACACTTCCGTCTTGCCGGATCCGGTCACGCCTTCGAGCAGAAACGATTGAAACTGGCGCGAGCCCAGGGAGACACGAATCGCGTCGAAGGCTTCCTGCTGATGCGGATTCAGCGTATGCGGCGCGCGGGGCGGGGCGTCCATGCTCGATACGGGCTCCAGGGCGAGCCTGGCGAGCTCGCGGCGGGCCAATGCGCGGGCCGCGGTGCTGGCTTTCGGCAGCGTGTCTTCGAGCGCGGCGAGATTGTGCTGGCCGGGATGAAGCTCGAGGTAGGCCAGCAGCTCGCGCTCGGGTTTGGGGATTTTCGAGCCGGGATTTTCGGGAGCCCGGGCTACGAATTCCACACGCAGCCGTGCAGATGACGCCCGCAAGGGATCGCGTTCGGTTGCCACGTCTTCGGATTCCACGAATCCTTTCTTTTCGAGTGAGCGCAGCACGGCCGCGGCTTTGGGGACCTTCTGCGCCACATATGTCGCCGATCGCGACCTTCCATCCAACATACGGAGGATGGCCGCGGCTGCGTCTTCCTGCCCGGTACCGGTCAGATGCAACTGGCGCGCCGTATCCCGCCCGGATGGCGTCAGGGAATAGACACGCCCGCGACGCACGTCGGCTGCCAGGGGAGTCATCGCCCGCAAAGTTTCCCCCAGAGGCGCGCAATAGTACGTGGAAATCCAGCGGCCGAGATCCAAAAGGCCTTCATCGAGCGCAGGTTCCTCGTCCAGCAGCCGCAGAGCTTCCTTCGAAGGGACATCGGGAGGCCGGCTGTGAGTCGCCAGGACCACGCCGGTCAATTTGCGCGGCCCGAACGGAACCAGGACCCGGCAGCCGGGCCGCACGCGCGGCCGCAGGGTTTCGGGAAGCCTGTACGTGAAGGCGGTATCTAGCGGGACCGGCAGGCTGACATCGCAGTAAACCGGGGCTTCGGCGAGAGCATCCGAGGGAAAAGGTGCAGCAGACGTCACCTGAACGGATTATACCCGCTCCCTTACTGCCGCGGCTCCCGAGGCTGTTATAATTCTGCGAGGAGACCACCGTGAAAACCGCCATCCTTGCCCTCGGGGCCCTGTCCGTATTCCTGGCAGCGTCGGCACACGCAAACGAACTCGATGACGCCTATCAGAAATTGAAGGATGCTCAGACCGCGAAGGATCCCGACGCAGTCAAGAAATGGGCCGTCGAAACCGCGAAGCTCGCCAAAGCGGAAGTCACAGGTCCCAAGCTGGACGGATTTACCGAAGAGGACTGGCCGAAGCGTGTGGAATATGCCAAGGGAGTCGGCGCAACCAGCGAGTATGCGCTCTCCACTGCGGCTTCTCAGCCCGGTCTCGCTCCCGAGAAAGTCGTTGAGCTGATGGACGCCCTGTTGGCAGTGAATCCCAAGAGCGCATATATCGGGGCGGGCACGGGCGCCTACATGGCGGCGCTCGGCAAAATGGGCGGAGCGGATAAACAGATCGAGGGCGCCACGAAAATCCTCAAAGAGAGCCCTAATGAAGAGGAAGCCCTGATGGTCATCGCGGAAAACCTGATGTCCAAGAACCGGGCGGATCAGGCTTACACCTATGCAGCGCGGCTGGTCACCGTCATGAAGAGCAAGGCCAAGCCCGAAGGCTATTCCGATGAGGAATGGAGCAAGCGAAAGTCGCTCCTGCTTTCGCGAGGATACTATACGGCAGGCGTGACCGGATGCATGCGCCAGGTGTGGAAGGATTGCGATACGAACCTGCGAGCGGCGCTGCCGATGATCAGCGGTCAGACCGCGATGACGGGTCCAGCGAATTTCTATCTGGGCGTTGCTAACTACCAGCTTTCGAAGATCACCACCGACCGCACCAAGCTCCAGGAAGCGTTGAAGTTCGAGCAGCAGTCGGCCGCGATCTCCGGTCCCATGCAGGCGCAGGCGCAACAGTACGTGGGCGTGATGCAGAACGAATTGAAGGCCCCGGTCGTCCGGCGCTGATCTCGTAACAAAACGCTTCCAGACATTCGCATTATTTTACAAAACGTTTACAGGATGTGAACGACTTACGAGCTGATGCCTGCCCATAATCGGGGGCATGAGATTTAGTCTTCGCAGAAACTACCTTACCGCTTCACTAATTGCAGTTGCGCTGTTTACCATGCCTGCCCGAAGCCAGAATACGCCGGGCGGAGCGTTAGAGGATCACGCGCCTCCGGACGGCCCGTTTTATCCGGGCGCGCCGAAATCGAGTTCGCGGCTGCAAGCGCCGATCGGGGATTACATGCTGCGGCTGTACGGAACTCTGCTCATGAACATCTCGACCTCCGACACGGTCCAGGTCGGGCAGGATGTTCCGCTTTGGCCTCTCCCCGGAAACGTCCCGGTTAACTTCCCCGATGGGACTACTAAACGCGCCGGCTCGGTCGGCGATACGATCTTTACCGCGCGCCAATCCATACTCGGCGTCCAGGTGAGCCCGAAAGCTCCCGGCGGCGGGTGGAATCCGTCAGGTCTGGTGGAGATCGATTTCTTCGGATCCCGCCCGACGGATGCGAATCTTCAACCTCAGGATCGCGTCTTCAATCAGCCCCGTCTGCGTAGAGCCTATCTTCAGTTGGATAAGGCTGGATGGAGGATCGTGGCAGGTCAGGACAAAGCCATTCTTGCGCCTCTCGATCCTATCTCGCTTTCACACGTCGCGATTCCGTTGGGCGCAACTGCGGGAAATCTGTGGGCATGGCTGCCGCAGGTTCGGGTTGAAAATCGACACAAATTCGGCGGTTCCACTCTACTCATCCAGGGCGGCGTACTTCGGCCATCGTTTGGCGACAATCGCCTGGGGGATCAAGCGGGCCTGACCGGCACAGCCGCTGGCTCAGCAGTCGACAGCAGCTTTTCCGGCTTCGGCGAACGCGGCCGGCAGCCGTTTTATGAGGCTCACGCGGCGTTCTCTCATCCGGCGGCGGGCAGAACTGCGACGGTCGGCATCAGCGGTCATTATGGCCGTGAGGCGGTCGGCGCAAACAAGGGGATTGATTCCTATGCCGTGGCGTTGGACCTGACCCTTCCCGTTTTTAAGTACCTCATCATCCGTGGCGAAGGCTTTACCGGAGCGAATCTGGTTCCCTTCGGAGGCGGCATCGACCAGGGCGTCGCTTTCACGCCGGCAGCGGGCACGACACCCGCTCAATTCCGGAAGATCGGCGACATGGGTGGATGGGCTGAACTGATCTCGCCGGTGACGTCCAAGGATATTCTGTACGCCGGCGCAGGCACCGACGATCCCCGGGACAGCGATCTGATGCCGGGGACCACCCGCTCAAAAAATAGCTTTGTCTGGGCGAGCTACTTCCGCAAACTCACGCCCGATGTGACCGCAGCATGTGAATATAGCTTCTGGGACTTTCGCACGCGAACGTTCAGCGGTGCGAGTCTGGGGCCGCGTGCGACATCCGGCCGCGGGAACGTGGTAAATATCGCGCTCGCTTATCAGTTCTAGCTGACTGGGTGTCGATTCGCCGGGGGCAGCGCGGGCCCGATCTAAACAATTCTCTAAAGAATTGTCTGATCGAGTTGAGACAGACTGTCCCTTCCAGGTGACAAAATGTCCCGCCGATTTCAGCAACTTCTTAGTTTTCAGCGGCCGCTTGTGGCGTCCGGCGTGCTTCCTCACGAGGCAACACGCCCAAGGTCCAGAGCAGTCGCGATCCGGATTCCGGGTTGCTCCATATCGGTGGGGCTCTGGACCTCTCGTTTCCTCATCAGTGAGTGATCGAGTAGACGATGTAGTTCACGCCCAATCGAATACCCAACGCGGAGTACTTCTCGGGATAATAGGGATCGTCCGCCCACTCCCAGGAATCGCCCGTATCGGAATTGTACATTGCCTGGACCACGACGCGTCCCTTGTCGTCGTAGATCGCGCGCCAATAAGGCACCGTCCCGCCGTTCTTGGAGCCTTCGCGCAAATGATCGTGCCCCACAATGATGTAGCGATCGTCCAGATCGAATACGGAATGGAAAATCTGATCGTCGTTGGGGATGTCCTGAACCTGGCGGTCGGGAAACGCGTATCCGATGCGCTCGACGAACTCACCCCATTCCGCGGTTCCATGGATATCGTCGGCCATGAAGAAGCCGCCACGGTCGAGATAATCGCGCAGGATTTTCCCCTGTTTCTGGGTCAATCCCCACTCGCCCGCCTGGACCGCATAAATGAACGGGTAATTGTAGACGTCGTCGCCGTCTTCGAGATCGATGATTTGCTCCACCGGGCGCGCATCCACGCGGGTCAGGCGCAGCACCGCTTCCAGGAAATGCCGGTCGGCGCGCGGATAATCCTGGGTCCACAGCGACCGCCCGCGATGATAGTCGGGGTCTTCTCGCCCCCTATAGCCGTCCAGAGGCCCACCCGGAAACATGATCCGGCCGAAAACGAAGTCCGTCTCGCGATCCCAGCCCGAGGGGAGGGGAATCGCGCCGACGGAGTATTCCATCCCCGGGTATTCGCGAAACTTGTTGTGAAACGCGAACAGCGATCCAGCTAGAAGAGCGCAGATCAGCACCACCGGTATCTTGCGAAGCGTCGCGCGCAGCACTCTGCTTCTGAGGATACCGCGCGAGCCTCTGGTTTACTCGCGTGGGTCCCGCGGCGCCGTTTCTTTCCGCCCGAGTTCCTCCGCCAGGATGATCGCCTCGGCCAGCTCCTTCATGGGACGGCGGAGACGGCGGCTTTCATTGCGCATCCGCAGATACGCTTCTTCCTCGGTGAGATTCTGGCGGCGCTGCAGGATGCCCTTGGCGCGCTCTACCACCTTGCGGGTTTCCAGCTGCCGCTTGACCTCGGCTGTCTCTTCGGTCAGACGCGCGTTCTCTTCCTCGAGCAAGCTCTTGGCGATGGCGCTGCCCATCTGCTCGCCCATGAACTGGATGGTCGAAATTTCCTCAGCGGTGTGCGCATGCCGCTCGCGGTGATGCACGTTGATCACGCCGATCACCTTGCCCTTGTTGATGAGCGGCACCGAGAGGAAAGCCTCATAGGTATCCTCCACCAACGCCGGAAAGAATTTGAAGCGCGAATCCGCGGAAGCTTTCGAGGAAAGCGCCACCGGCGCCTGGTGTTCGGCGACCCAGCCCGTGACTCCTTCGCCGACCTTCATGCGCAGGTTCCCCAGGTCCGCGGCGTGCGGAACCTGAGATGCGCGCAGCACGAATTCCTCCGTGGGCAATTCCACTAGGTAGACCAGGCAGGCATCGCATCCCGAGATCTGGGATGTAAGGCCCACAATCTCCCCGAGCATCTCATCCAAAGACAGTTCGGAGCTGACAATCCGGCTTACACGGTGCAAGACCGAGATTTCCTCCGGCTCCTCCCGTTCCAGTTTTTCTGTGGCCATCATACTAATGAGCCTAAGACCGCGAAGGCGCGCGGTCCAATCAAAACTTTCTATGAACTGAATCACCCCGCGTGCTGAGCGTTCGGATGTGCAACGAATCGTTGCGTTTGACTAAAAAGTGACTCTATAATGAGTCAGCGGTAAAACCTCTGAAGGAGGTAGTATTCGTGAGCGCATTTCGACTGGCGGTCGCGGTTGGCCTAACGAGTCTGACGGGCGTGGCGGTTCTGGCCGCTCCGGATCCCTCAAAAGTCACCTTCAACAAGGACGTTCTGCCGATTTTGCAGAAGAATTGTCAGAGCTGTCATCGTCCCGGCGAAGTGGCTCCCATGTCACTGTTGAGTTACAACGACGCCCGGCCGTGGGCGAAGTCGATCAAGGCCGCGGTGGTCGCCAGAAAAATGCCGCCGTGGATGGCGGATGCCGGCGTTGGCCATTTCAAGAATGACCGCACGCTAAGCGCCGATGAGATCGCGACCCTTACCGCGTGGGTCGACAATGGCGCGCCTGAAGGCGACGCGAAGGACAAGCCCGCCGCACTGACGTTCCAGGACGGCTGGAACATCAAACCCGATGTGATCGTCGAGATGCCCAAGGCGTTTCAGATTCCCGCCACCGGGACCATCAACTACAAGTACGTTCTGGTGAAGACCAATTTCCCTGAGGACATGTGGATCTCGTCAGCGGAAATGCGTCCCAGTAATCCCAAGGTTCTGCATCACGGAAAAGTGTGGGTGCGGCCCCCTGGATCGCATTGGCTTGAGAACGCCGAACCCGGCGAGGCGTATGA
Organism: Bryobacteraceae bacterium; assembly: GCA_036003585.1. Taxonomy (GTDB): domain Bacteria; phylum Acidobacteriota; class Terriglobia; order Bryobacterales; family Bryobacteraceae; genus Palsa-187. The sequence goes on from DASYSG010000021.1 coordinate 216,895, forward strand.
GAATGAGACTCAACGGCAGATCATCGGTCGCAATGGCGCGGAAGAAGGCAACGACATCCTGGGCAAGTACAATCCCGGCCTAGGCGCGCAGAGCTTCGATATAAACGGCTCCGCCAAGTTCGTGCCCAAGGGGTCCGATCTTGTATTCGAATTGCATTACACAACGATGGGGCAGCCTACCGAGGATGCGTCCAAGATCGGCCTGGTGCTGGCGAAGAGTGCGCCCTTGACGCGCTACTTTTTCAATGCGGGACCGACGGCGTCGAATCTGGCGATTCCGGCCGGCGATGGAAATGCGGAAGTCGTCAGCGAACTGACGCTCGCCCAGGAAGCCAAGCTGGTGTACGCGCAGCCTCACATGCATCTACGCGGCAAGGATTTCGAGTTGCGCCTAGTTTTTCCGACCGGCGAAACCCAGACAGTGCTCAAAGCCAAGTGGGATTTCGAATGGCAGTTGGGTTACGAACTGGCGAAGCCGATCGACATGCCCAAGGGCACGCGCATGATCGGGATCTCGCACTTCGATAACTCCGCGAACAACCGTTTCAATCCCGATCCGACGAAAGAGATCGTGTGGGGTCCGCAGAATTGGGACGAGATGAGCAACTGCTTCATCGGCGTGATCATCCCCACCGATATTCGGCCGGAGAGCGTGTTCGTGCGGTCGGGGCCAAGCCTGCTGCCTCGCGGGCACTCCGGTCCGACGCTGGCTGCTCTCGAAGCCGCGAAGACCATCCAAAACCGCGAATAGTGGGACAGGCGATCTTGTCGCCCGTCTATTTGCGGCTAATTTCTAACGCAGCTACGCCCGGCAGCTCGATACCCGCGAGAAACTCGAGCGACGCGCCCCCGCCGGTCGAGATGTGGCTGATCTTGTCTGACACGCCCGCCGACTTGATCGCTTTTTCCGAATCGCCGCCACCGACGACGCTCACCGCACCCGACGCCGCTACTGCTTTCGCCAGTGCCTCCGTGCCCCGATTAAATGGAGGAGTCTCGAACACGCCCATGGGACCGTTCCAGATGACGGTCTTCGCGCCGGCGATGACTTGCTCGTACGCGGCGATCGTCTTCGGGCCGATATCCAGCCCCATCAGGCCTCCCGGCACTTGATCGACCACCTTCGTATCGACTCCTACCTTCAATTCCGCGGCGACCACGTGATCCACGGGCAGCATCAGTTTCGACCCCGCCTCGGCCATCAACTCGCGCGCCAGATCGATCTTGTCTTCCTCGACCAGCGATTTGCCGGTGCCCTCGCCGCGCGCCCGCAGGAACGTATAAGCCATCGCACCGCCGATCATAAGGTTGTCGACGACCTTCATCAAGTTCTGGATCACTTCGATCTTGTCCGAAACCTTCGCTCCACCCAGGATCGCGACACAGGGCCGCGCTGGATTTTTGACGGCCTTGGTCAAGTACTCGATTTCCTTGTCCATCAGCAGCCCGGCCGCGGCCTGCTTCACGAAGGCGATCATTCCGACAGTGGACGCGTGCGCCCGATGCGCTGAGCCGAAGGCGTCGTTTACGTATACATCGCACAGCTTCGCGAGCTGCTTCGAGAACTCGGGATCGTTTTTCTCTTCTTCCGGATGGAAGCGCAAATTCTCAAGCAGCAGCACTTCACCCACAGCCGGCAGCATCGCCTCTACTGCCGGTCCGACACAATCCGGGGCCATAGCAACGGATCGGCCCAACAACTCACCCAGCCGTGCGGCGATCGGTTTCAGGCTCATCTCCGGATTGGGCTTGCCCTTGGGCCGGCCGAGATGGCTCGCCAGGATCACAGCCGCACCCTTTTCGAGCGCGTAGCGGATGGTCGGCAGCGATGCGCGAATACGTTTGTCACTGGTGATCTCTTGCCCGCCTGGGGCCAGAGGAACGTTAAAATCCACGCGGATGAAAACCCGTTTTCCGGCCAGATCCAGATCGCGGATAGAGAGTGTGCTCATGCCCCTGCCTTTTCAATTCCCGTCGTTTTGATTCCGAGTGTCTCGTGATATTTTTGCGGCAGCTTGGCCGGCCTACGGTCGACACCGCAGAAAACGTGCTTGGTATAGCCGGTCGCCAGCTTGCGACCGTCGTCCGCGGCCAACAACTCATAATCGAACCGGATCATCCGTGGAGTGGCTTCGGCTACAGACGTCCGGACGATGACTTCTTCATCGTACACGGCGGGCGATAAGTACCGGCAGCTCACCTCCGCGACGACCAGAAGGATCCCGTCCTCGCGCTCCATGTCGCGATAGCGCAGCCCTGCGGCGCGCCAGTACTCGACGCGTCCCACCTCCATCCAGATCAGGTAATTGGCGTGATAGACCACGCCCATCTGGTCGGTTTCGGCGTACCGTACCCGCAGGCGGGTCTCAACGGATCTCATAGATTGTAACCGGGAACGCCGGGATGCGTCTGTTACCATAACATCATAAATTGTGCGAATCCGCGTCTTATTCTTTGGGGTGTTGCGTGACGTTGTCGGTCTCCGCGAGGACTCGGTCGAGATTCCCGATGGCGGCCGGCTGGAGACCGTCTTCGAGCACTATGCCGGGCGCTTTCCTCGACTTCGGGAAATGTCGAAAAGCCTGGTGCTGGCCCTGAACCAGCGATTTTCCGATCCCAGCGCTCCTCTTTCGGAGGGCGACGAAGTGGCTTTCCTGCCCCCTGTAAGTGGCGGATCGGCGGCGTTTACTCAGCAGATCGAAGATCCCGCCGGACACTTTTTTGCCATCACCCGCGATCCAATCGATAGCCTGGGGTTGGCGCATCGCCTGCAGCGCGGCGAGGATGGCGCAGTCGTCACCTTCGAAGGAATCGCGCGCAACAACACCAAGGGCCGGCCCACCCGGTATCTCGAATACGAGTGCTACGAGGCCATGGCGATCAAAATGATGGCGCAGATCGGCTGCGAGATTGCTCACGCGTTTCAGGTCGGCCGGGTGGGTATCATCCACCGTCTGGGACGGATCGAGATCGGAGAGGCCAGCGTGGTGGTGGTGGCTGCCGCGCCGCATCGCAAACCGGCGTTCGAGGCAGCCCTTGAGGGCATCAACCGCCTGAAGAAGCTGGTGCCGATTTGGAAAAAAGAATACTTCGCCGATGGCGAAGTGTGGGTGGACGGGGAATGGGACGATTCCGTTACAAAAGCGCGCTCGTAATCCTTGCGGCCGCGCTGGCGGGCGCAGCCGTCATCGCCCGAGCCCAGTTCAAGGTCGACGTAAAGCTGGTCCGCCTCCTGGTCACCGTTAAGGACGCCCGGGGCGAACTGATCAGCTCGCTCGAAAAGCCCGATTTTACGGTTTACGACAGCGGTGTCAAGCAGGACATTGCCGTGTTCGAGCACCACACCGAGTTGCCCCTCTCGGTGTCGTTGCTGATCGACACCAGCGGATCTACGGCCTCAAATCTGCGCTACGAAACCACGTCCCTGGAGAAGTTTCTGCGCGCGCTGGTGCGGGAGGGAAATCCCCAGGACACCGTGGCGCTGTACGCCTTCAACGACGAGGTGACCCGGCTAAACTCATTTACCCGCCGCGAGCAGCGACTAGTGGACTCTCTTAAGGACCTGAAAGCGCGGGCCGGTACGTCGCTTTACGACGCGGTGCATCTGGCATCCCGCGATCTCAACGGCCGCGAGGGCCGGCACGTGATCGTCGCCGTGACGGACGGCGGCGACACTACCAGCGTCAAGAAATACGCCGACGCGTTTGAATCGGCGCAGAATGCCGACGCCATCATTTATCCCATTCTGGTGATCCCCATCACCAACGATGCGGGTCGGAACCTGGGAGGCGAGCGCGCTCTCGAAACGCTCGCGGGCGGCACCGGCGGCCGGGTATTTCAGCCCATGGGGGCCGCCGAGCTGGACGAAGCGTTCACGCAAATCCTGCGCGACCTGCGGACACAGTATCTGGTCGGGTATTATCCGCGCAATCTTCCCGCGGATGCGCCGCGTTTCCACTTGGTTCGGGTGGAGCTTTCCCGCAAGGATTTGCGGGCCACGACTCGCACCGGATACTATGGGGATGCGCCGCTTAGAGGAAAAGTGGCGCCCTGATCACCTCCTTACACCGTGCCCGGAACCAGCAAAACCAAAGCGCCCGAGCAAACCTTCGAAGAAGTCCGATATCTGCGGCGCCTGTCCGAGAATCGGGTTCCCGTGAGGATCCGGCTCACCGATAATTCGGAAGTCGCGGGAATCGTCGAATTCTACGACGTCGACTTCATTCGTTTGACGCGGGAAGGCGAGCCCAACCTGTTCCTGTACAAGCACGACATCAAGTACCTGTACGAAGTGGACTCTTCAGAGACGCGCACAACGGAACGCGACGGCAGCGTGTCTGAAACTACTGAGAAGACGCCGCCGCGTCCGGTGCGCTAACCTCTTTGCCCTCCTATTTGGATACCGCGGTCGATATTGCCCGCGAAGCGTCAGCGCTGCTAGCGGAATTCGCGAAGAAGCATATCGGGTTCGAGCTCAAAGGCGAGCACGACCTGGTCACCGCGGCCGACCGGGCCAGTGAAAAACTGATTGTGGACCGGCTGCGGGCCCAGTTTCCTTCGCACTCGATCGTCGCCGAAGAGGGCGGGGGACAGCAAGGCTCGTCCGACTTTCGCTGGTACGTCGATCCCCTGGACGGCACCACGAATTTCGCGCACGGGTTTCCGGTGTACAACGTGACGCTCGCTCTCGAACAGGCGGGCGAACTGGTGGCCGGCGTGATCGCCGATCCCACGCGCGATGAGATCTTCACGGCCGAGCGAGGCTCGGGCGCGTTCCTGAATGGCCAGCGGATTCAGGTATCCAAGGTGAATCGCGTGGAGGACGCGCTGGTGGCGACCGGCTTTCCTTCGCGCAGGCGTCATCAGAACGTCAATGTACACTTCTTCTATCAGCTCTCGATGTTGTCGCACGGCGTGCGACGGCCGGGAGCCGCCGCGCTCGACCTGGCGTCGGTCGCCTGTGGAAGGCTGGACATGTTCTGGGAATTCAATTTGAATCCCTGGGATGTGGCTGCCGGTATCCTTCTGATTCACGAAGCCGGAGGCCGTTGCACCGACATGCTCGGAGCGCCTGTCGATCTACGCGGCGCGCATATCCTTGCCGATAACGGATTGGTACACGAAGAGACGGTCACCTTGTTCGCCGAGATCTTCGCCGGACGGTACCGCCAGCCGCTTCCCGAGCTGCCTTTTTAAATTCAGAGACTCTAAGTTTAAAAACTCAGTCTTGCCGCGAGCTGCACGGTCCGCGATGCGCGAGCCGTTGACACAGTTCCAAACCCCGAAGCTCCTAGCGTAAATCCCGGAATGTTGAAATTCGTGTGGTTAAGGAGGTTATAAGCCTCAGCCCGCAAGTCAAACTTCCATTTCTCGGTCAAGAAGAAGCTTTTTTCGAGGGTTGCGTCGGTCGTAAGGATGGGCGCTCCACGCAGCACCGACCGCGGAGAGTTGCCGAAGGTCAGTGGAGCCGGGTTCACAAAGGCGGACGTGTCGAACCAGCGCGCCAGCGTTTGCTGATCGGAGTGTAGCGCTGGATCCCGCAACAGATTTGGCCGCTGCAACCCGGCCGGAAATGCGTTGGTCTGATTTGTGGCCGTGACCACCGTGAACGCCGGCCCCGATTCGATTGTTTCCAGTGCACCGAGCTTCCATCCGCCTATGGCTCCATTGACAATGCGATTGGCCTTGAATTTCGGGACCTCATAAAGCAGCGTGATCAATAGATGGTGCGGCACATCGCTGCCGCTTAACCCCTTATCGAGGTACCGGCGATAGGAATCCATGTAGCTGCCGGTGGATCCGAATTCCTGGGAAGCTTCCACGTCGTCAATAAACTTGGAGAACGTGTAGTGCGTCAGGAAAGACACGCCTCGCCCGAGGCGTTTCTCGACCCTGATGAATCCGGCATTGTAAGTTGAATTGCCGATGGAAGGATTGATCCATGTCACGCTGTTGAACTGCGGGAAGGGCCGCCGAGCTTGTCCTCCCCCCAGCGCCATCTGATCCGGCGACACCTGATTGAGCTGGAAATCATTCGCGGTCAGATGATGACTGGTGTTCCCGATGTACCCGGTCTCAAGCACCAGATCCTTACCGAGCTCCCGCTGAATGCCGAAATTATATTGGTACGACGTCGGAGCTACCTGGTTGGGGTTGAAGAACGACACCGATGTATTTGGTGTCTGGCCAAGCGGGACCGCGCCGAATGCGGGCGTCAGCGCCGGGCGCGAATATGCCGGGAAACCGTTCCTCAGCTCCACTACCGAGTCGGTTTGCTGGACCGTGTAGCTGGCGGCGGCAGAGAACCCCAGGGACGCCACGTCACCTATGGTGTTGCTGACCGTCTGGCCATAGAAGATCCCAGCCCCACCACGAAGCACCGTCTCGTGCTTGCCAGGCAGGCGGTAGGCGAAGCCCAGGCGTGGTCCAAGGTTATTCCAATCCGTGGCGAAGGCTCGTTCCGGCGTGCCGTTCAGGCCGGCGAAAGTGACGACGCCGGGAGTTCCCGAGACCGGATTGATCGCCAGGGGATCAAATGAATTCTGCTTGTTGCCGATCACCTTGCGGGGCAGTTCCACGTCATATCGGATGCCGGCGTTGATCGTCAGGCGATCGGTGATGCGCCAGTCGTCCTGAAGAAAAAGCGCCCAGTACGAGGCCCGGGACGGAATCTTATCGGAAACCTGGATATTCGCGGCGTAGGCGTCGCCCAGCAGGAAACTCGCGAACGAATTTCCGCCGATGCTTCCCAAACCTGTTCTCTGCGGAGAAAAGGAGAAATTGCCAGCCGAGCCGCGATCGCGAATTTCATCGTTGGCTCCGAAGCGGGCCTCCACGCCAAACTTGAAAGCGTGCTTGCCGTGGTACCAGGAGAGGGAATCGAGAATTTGCTGATCGACAATCGGCGTTTGAAAACGATAGACCGCAGTCGGATTTCCAAAGGTAGCGCCGCTGGCCGGCAGCACAATGTTGCCCGACGTCAGCCCCGCGGGAGGTCCGTATCCAGGGATTGTAAAGGCCGGAAAAGCGGAATCGCTCACGCCGTTCAGTCCGATTGCGCCTGCCAGGTTGTCGCCGAAGCCGGGCCGGGAATCCAGGAATTTTCGGCGCAGATAGGTATAGCGCAGGTCGTTAGCGAGGGTCGGCCCGAACGTATGGGTATGGGCCAGCAGAAGACTCTGCACCCGGACGTCGGTAATGTCCGCCAAGGGATCGGATGCCGGGATTCCGTAGGTTCCACTGTTGTTGGTATTCGCATCGTTAATGTAATACCGCGCCGTCACGGCATCGGACGAAGTAAAGTAATGGTCCAGGCGTCCGACCACAATGTCGCGATGCAGCGTGTTCGCGCTGCTTCCGACAAAATTATTGGCGAGGCCGGGCAGGTTCGGCTGGGGGAAATAGTTGACGGCGGCCAGGGCGACCGGATCCAGCCGCGTCAAGGGAATTTTGTTGCCGGCGAACGGAGCCCGGGGACTGGTCAGCGGATCGTAAATCGTATTGGCGATGTCCGAGAAATCGCCAGTGCGGTTCAGGAGTGTCGGGACCGTTGACGTCACTGTGTCGCTGCTCAACTGGCGGGTCTGTTCCCAGGTGACGAAAAAGTGCGTTTTGTCCTTCTGAATCGGACCGCCAAGAGTGCCGCCATACTGGTTCAACCGGACTGGTGGCCGAGTCTGGGCAAAGAAATTGCGGGCGTTCAGGATGTCGTTCTGCAGCGATTCAAAGACGCTACCGTGGAAATCGTTGGTCCCTGAGCGCGTCGACATGATCACGATGCCGCCCGTCGAATGCCCGTACTCGGCGGAGTAGTTGTTCGCAATCACACGAAATTCCTGCATCGCATCCACGGGCAGGCTGGTGAGCTGTTGCGGACGCGTCAGTCCTACCGCGTTGGACACATTTCCGCCGTCCAATACGAAGTTCTGATTGCGCGCTCGCCCGCCGGCGACGCTGAAGACCGGATAGTTTTCGGCAGTGCCGTTTCCTGCGTCGATCATCACCACGCCGGGGGCCAGTGCCGCCAGCGAGGATGCTGTCCGGCTGGGCAGGGGCAGCCCAATCAGCATCTTCTGGTTCACCAGCTGAGAAACATTTGACGATTGCGATTCCACCAGCGGCGCGGCTTCGGTCACCGTGATCGTCTGGTTATTCTGGCCCACTTGCAGGGTCAGATCAAGCGCCAGGACTTGGCCGACCTCCACTGCAACTGGCCCGCGCACCAGGCGGTCGAACCCCTCCAGGCTGACTTCCACGCGGTAGCTTCCTGGCACCAACGACGCGGCCCGATAGAGACCTTGATCGTTCGAGATCACATCCGCCGCGACGCCCGTGGCTTCATTGACAACCCTGAGCTTCGCCCCAGGGATCACGGCGCCCGTGGGATCTTTGATGTTGCCTGTGATGACGCTGGAGCCGCTTTGAGCTAAAGCAGCGACAGAAAATAGGACTAGGGAAATAAGACTCTTCATGGGACTCTCCTTGTTGTTTTAACCGCTGAAAAGAAAGCGTTAACAGACGCGAGAGGCCCGACATGGGCACAGCTTGTAGGGCAAACTGTACATTCTTGATAGACATTATCATGATTCTTCGGGATAGTCAAATACGGGGCTCCAGCAACCCTTTCGAGTGGCTTGTGCGTCAATGGTACTAGTGCGGAATTCAGTGAGTCTCCTGATGTTCTCGGTGGCTTTCGCGTTCACCGCCGCTCTGTTGGGGCAAGGCGGACGAGGCGGCGGCCAAGCTGCTCGAGGGACCAGCGGGCCAGAGGCCGTCGGTCCGGCCCAGAACGGCCAGGGAACCCCAGCGGCCACAGTCGTGCCAGGGTCTGTCGAAGGTCACGTCATCAGTACCACTGGTGAAGTACTGCGAAAGGTCTCGTTGACCTTGCGGCCCAACGGACGCGGCGGCGGGAGCTACGGGACCACCAGTGCCAACGACGGAAGTTTTCGCTTTCCCTCGGTCGATCCAGGCACTTACGCGCTGACCGGCGAGCGAACCGGCTATGTGCGGGAAACTCTCAGCACGCCGGGCGGCCAAACCCTTCCGATCGAAGTCGTCTCGGAGAAAAATACCAGCGGAGTTGAGCTGAAGCTGACGCCCCAGAGCGTGATCGCGGGCCACGTGTTCGATGAAGACGGCGATCCGGTCCAATCGGTGAACGTGGAAGTATGGCGCTACACGTACCCGCGAGGACGCCGGCAATTGACGCAGACGCAGAACGGCTCGACCAACGATCTGAGCGAATTCCGTATCGCGAGTCTTTCACCGGGCCGCTACTTTGTCAGTGCGACTGCCCGCCGCAGCCAGCCGGTGCAGGCAATTCTGGACGTTTTTCGCGGAGGCAGGGGAGGCAGGGGAGCATCCCTGGGGGGTCCGGGCCGTGCAGCCTCCGAGCCGATCGAGGACTACGTGACCACGTATTTCCCGAACCTGGCTGAGGCGGCCGCGGCATCTCCCATCGATCTGGTGGCTGGCAGCGAAGTGCGCGGCATCGAGATTCGTCTCCGAAAATCGCGCTTCTATCGCATCGCGGGTACGGTATCGGGCCTTCCGGCTGCCCCGCCGGAGTCAGATAACTCCAAGGGAAAAGGCAAAGCCAAGGCGGGCGCTTCGGGCGTGCTTCTCACCCTAACGCCACGCAGCGGAGGCAATCGCCAGATCGGAGCCGCGGCCGTGAACGCCGATGGCACATTCGAATTCGCCGCCGTTCCGCCCGGATCGTATTACATCGTGGCGCAAGTTCCGCAGCAGGCGATGACTACCCGTTTACCCGTCGATATCGGCAGCGGGGATCTGAATAACATCGCGGTGCGCCTTCAGCCGCCGATTGCGGTAGCGGGCAAGCTCACGGTCGAGGGCGCGCAGCCTAACGTCCGCCTGGCTTCGGTCCGCCTGACGTTTGCGCCTGCGGAAACAGGACCCGGGAGGAATGGCCAGGCGCAGCTGAATGATGACGGGACGTTCCAGGCGACGTTGAACGTGGACGCCTATATCGTCGAGGCCGGCGGCATGCCGGATGGATATTATCTGAAGTCGGTGAAGCTGGCCGGGCGCGAAATGCCCGACGCGACGCTCGATCTCAACTACGGCGGAGGACAGGTCGACGTGGTTCTCGCTCCCGCGGCGGGCGATATCACAGGAACGGTCCAGAACTCGCACGGCGATCCGGCTACCAGTGTGCAAGTCACGGCAGTTCCGATTTCGGGTTCCTTGCGCAAGGACATGAACAAACTGGTGACCACCGACGCCATGGGAAATTTCACGCTGCACGGCCTGCCTACCGGCGAATACAAGATTTTCGCGTGGGAGGAAGTCGAGACCAACGCCTGGATGGATCGCGACTATCGCCAGCCGTTCGAGACCCGGGCTGCATCCGTCAAGGTGGACGAAAGCACGACGCCTACGGTGCAGCTCAAGCTGATCGAACGCGGAACACGTTAAACAGAGCTTCGCGTTAACCGCGCGAGGTCTGTTAGCATGTGCGCTGGAGGTTGCATGTCCATCGTCAGGATTTCCGCCGTAGCCGCCCTGTTTACAGCCTCGCTTGCCGCTCAGAGTCCCGTGGTTGGCGTCGGGAACTTCAGCCACATCGTCGCTAACATGGATCGCGCGATCGAATTTTATCGCGATGTGATCGGTCTGGAGATGTCCGGACAGGCGGGAGCCTTCAGCGGGAATCCCGCCATCATGAATCTGGGCAACACGGCTGGCGCGCAGTCCCGTGCGGCGACGCTCAAGGTTCCCGGATCGGCGCTGGGAGTCGAGCTGATCGAGTACAAAGACATCGACCGTAAGCCCGCCCAACCGCGTTTTCAGGATCCTGGCGCAGCGACATTGATCCTGAGCGTTCGCGATATCGACACAATTGTGGCGCGCGTGAAAAAATCGGCGGGGCGGATTCAAACACTCGGTGGTGCGGTTGCGACCGTTGGGGCCGGAGCCAAAGCGATTTTCATCCAGGATCCGGACGGATTCTTCATCGAGCTTTCGCAGCGCACGCCCGCTCCCGAGACCACCGCGCCCGCAACGGCGAACATTATCGGCGGGAATTTCGAAATCATGGTGGCGGACACTGACAAGACCATGCGGCTCTACAAGGAAGCCCTGGGGTTCGATCCGCAGGCCGCCACCGCGTTCGATGGGAACAAGCTCCTGATGGACACTGTGGGAACGCCCGGAGCGCAGTTCAAACGCAGCGTCGCAACGATCCCGGGCACATCGGTATACGTGGCGTTCCTCGAGTTCAAGGATATCGACCGCAGGCCGATCCAGGCCCGGACGCAGGACCCCGGCCAGCCGATTCTTCAGCTCCGCGTGCGCGATGTTGATGCGGTCGCCAAAGCCTGGAAAACGGCGGGCGGCGAGATTGTTTCCACCAACGGCGAGTCGGTGAAGATCGGCACGAACAAGATCGTCCTGCTGCGCGATCCCAACGGATTGATGCTGGAAATTCTCCCAGCGCCGCAGCCGCGCTAAAATGCATTCGAGGATCTAATGCGCAAATCGTGGATATTCGCAGTAGCCGGCGTGGCCTTGCTGTCGGCTCTGCTCGTTCAAGTAGGCTTTACTCAGCAAAACCCCTTGCAGCAAGGTAAAGGCAAGGCCACCAAAGCCGCAGCCAAGCAGACCGCTATCGCTCCGGGCGATTGGCCGCTTTACAGCCGCGACCTGGCTAGCGATCGCTTCTCTCCGATGACCCAGATCAATACGACCAACGTCGCGCAACTCCATCAAGCCTGGACGTTTCGGCCGCCCGCTCCTCCGCCACCACCCGATAACGGAAAGGGCGGCGGCAAAGGGAAAGGCAAGGGAGGCGGTGGAGGCATCGGCGGTGAAGTGACGCCGGTTGTCGTGAATGGGGTGATGTACCTGCCGGCCGGAACCCGCGTGATCGCGCTCGAAGCCGATAGCGGCAAGGAAATCTGGAGTTATACCGCGCCCGGTGCTGTCGGCAACCGGGCCGTGGGCTACTGGCCTGGCGACGGATCGAATCCATCGCGTGTGGTCTTCATGACCGGAACGAAGATGATGGCGCTGAATGCCAACACCGGTCAGATCGATCCGGGATTCGGGAATGAAGGAACCGTCGAAACCGGCTTGCCCTGGGGCGGCGCGCCTTACGTCTATAAGAATCTGGTGATCCTGGGAAACAATAATGGCGAGAGCACGGAAGGCCCTCCCGGCGATACGCGTGTTTACGACGCCCGCACCGGATCGAAACTGTGGGATTTCCATACCATCGCCCAGCCCGGCGATCCGGGTCACGACACCTGGCTGAATGACGGCTGGAAAAAGCGCGCCGGTGTAAACACATGGGGCTGGTATTTTACGGTCGACGAAGCCCGCGATCTGCTCTACATGCCGCTTGGAAGCGCCGCGGGCAACTACTGGGGCGGCGATCGTCCGGGCGCGAATCTCTACGCCAACTCCATCGTCGCGGTGGATGCCAACACCGGAAAATACAAATGGCATTTCCAGGTGGTGCATCACGATCTATGGGACACCGATCTGCCGTCCGCGCCCAGCCTGTTCGACGTAGTCAAGAACGGCCGCCGGATTCCCGCCATGGCCGTCATCAGCAAGAACGCGCTCATGTTCATCCTGAATCGCGAAACGGGCGAGCCGATTCATGGCGTCGAGGAGCGTCCGGTTCCCAAAGGCGATGTTCCGGGCGAGTGGTATTCGCCCACGCAGCCCTTCCCCGTGAAGCCTGCACCTCTCGCTCGCATGAGCTTCGATAAGGATAAGGACCTGGTGACGGCGGCCGATACGACGCCGGAACACGCCGCAGCGTGCAAGGAACTGCTCGACAAGGGAAACTATTTCAATCTGGGGCCGTACACGCCATTCCCGTTCCACGAAGCGGGTGCGCCGCCGAGAAGCGCGATCCAATTGCCCGGTGTGGGCTCTCCAAACTGGGGCGGCGCCTCGGCCGATCCCACCCTGGGCTACGTGTTCGTCGGAGTCAACGATAGCTCGCTCGGGGGCTGGATCGAGAAGAAGGTGGAAGGCGGCAATTACGGCAGCGGCAACGGATCGCCGCAGCCGTATGATCGCGGAAGCGTCTCGGGACCGGGTCCGTATGCCGGATTCAACGTCATGGGCATGCCCTGCTACAAACCACCATGGGGACGCCTGTACGCCATCAACGCCAATACCGGCGACATCGCCTGGCAGGTGATCCTGGGCGTCAATGAACGGCTCCCCGAAGGCAAGCAGAACGTCGGTGCGGTGAGCGCCGCCGGGCCCATGTCGACGGCGGGCGGCGTGCTATTCGCGCCCTCGAGCGACAGCCGCTTCCGGGCCTTCGATTCGAAAAACGGCAAGCAGCTTTGGGAGGTGAAGATGGACGCCAGCATGGGCGCGAATCCCATGACCTACCAAGGCAAGAACGGCAAGCAGTACGTGGCCGGAGTGGTCGGCGGTCAGGTGATCGCGTTCGCGTTACCGTAACAGCTTCACATCAACGACCCACGGCTCGTATTTCGCTCCGACGCGCAAGAGCACGCTATACGATGGCTGGTTGATCTTGATCTGTTTGCCATCGTAAGTATACGGCGTGTAGGATTGCCCATCGAGGCGGCGGCTCAATGGCTCCGGCACATTGATCGATTCGATCGCGAGCCGCGTGATCGCTCCGCGCAAGTACGCAGGGCGCATCGGCGATGTTGCCGAAGCGCGGCTTTCCGGGCTGACCTTCGCACGAAGGACTGCCGGAAGAATCATCACGCGCTTGCGGTCCGGATACTTCCGTCTGAGACTTGCGGGATCGAGACTCACATCCATCGAAATCAGCCTGGGTGTGGTTTCGCGCTCGATCTGGATGCGTTCCTCCAGGGACACCTGAGGACCGTAGCTGACTTCCGTTTGCAGCCGGGGTTCGCGATCTTTTAGCCAGGATTCCCAGGCGGGCCCTTCGAGCTCGAGAGCGACGTAGGCTTCCCGCGAACGTTGATTGTCGTAGAACCGCTGAGCCTTGGGCGAACCCGCGGGAACACTAAGGTCGAAGCCGAGCTCCTCGAGTTTTTTCTGATCGAACCATCCGGCGGAATCCGCAGGCGGACCCGGCGGATACTCAGGAGCTGTGTTGGTCCAACGCAGCATGAGGGTTACGCTGCTGTCGTCGCCACGGCTGCCGTAGTATTGCAGCTCGCGAGCCGTCAATTCCATCTCCGAATCCGGCTCGCCGGACCGGTTCATGGCCACGTGCGCGAGTACGAAGCCGTTGGAGACCACTAACAGTCCGATAGCCGCCAGCAGCAGGGGATTCCTCATGCCGCGACACTCCTCATTCTCACTCGCAGCCGCTTGAAAACGGCCACCAGTCCGATCGCCACCAGTCCGATCAGCAGGAAGAAGAGATACTTCGGCATCCAGTCCCACCACCAGTCAATGAGCCGGAAAAACAGAAAGATAGTGAAGAACGCCGTGCCGGTGTTCACCATGCCGGTCCAGTTCTGGCGGATGCCGATCCATACCGCCAGCCCCGCGGCCACCACCCCGAACATCTGGTAGAAATGCTCGATGGCCTTGTCGTCGAGCGGCAGGTAACTGCTCTCGCCCTGCGCCGAGAGGAACAACATCGTGAAGAAGAACGCCAGCATTCCCACCAGGCGGTAGACCGCAGGAAAGTCGGGCCTTCGAACATGTTTGATGAACAGCGGCAAAGCCGCGAGAACCAGGCCAGCGAGCATCAGCTCTTCGGGACGCTTTTCGAATTCCACCCACCACCAGCCGCGCCAGGAATTGGTGGTCGCCGTGATCCAGCCGAGCAGCGAAACCAGTCCGGCCGCGAGCACTAGTCGAATTCCGAAGTGATAAGCCAGAGCCAGCCCGAACAGGCCCCACACGGCCAGCGCATTCGGCGTGGGAGCCAAGTTGAAGATCTCGCCCAGCATGGAAAGGTTCGCGACGAAAGCGGCGAAGGCTACGATGCTGATGAGCGCTGCGTAATACAGCGTCTTCTCACGGCGCGCGGCGAACTCAGCGCCCACCGTCAACAGGATCGGGATCGTAATCAGCACCGCCACTTGCATCGATGTGGGCCAGTAGCCCATGTAGCGCGCCAGGAACAGGACCACGGCCGCGCACAGAGCGATCCCTCCCAGCGCCGAGGCGATCTTCATTCCCAGAGAGATTTGCCCCTGCGAATCAGTGGTGTCGACGTCGAACTGCGCCGCCAGCTCCACCATCGTCCGCTCGATGTGAGCATCCAGCCGCGCGCGCTGTTCCGGTGTCAGCTCGAGAACCTTCTCGCGCTCCAGTTCTTGCAGCTCGCGCTGAAACGTTCGCAGCCGGTCCGCCCGTTGTTGCGGATTCATTTGAGTCCAGCATAAAGGATATACTGAACGACTTGAGAGGATTCGTATTGATGCGTTCCTGCTGTTTGACATTGCTGATCGCGGGCACAGCGTTCGCGCAATCTCAGGCCGACCGCGACTGGCCGATGTTCAATCGCGATCTGGCGGGCACGCGCTACTCGCCGCTGAAGCAGATCGATGCGTCTAACGTATCGAAACTCACGAAAGCCTGGCAGTATCGATTCAACCGGGAAGGGAAGACCATCAGCGGTCTCAGCGCCAGCGAGCTGTACCAGGAAATCACGCCTATCGTCGTCAACGGCGTAATGTATTCGCCCTCCGGCGACCGCGTGGTCGCGCTCGAGCCAGAGACGGGCAAGGAACTCTGGACGTACGAAATGCCCGACAAGGCCCTCGCGTCGTTTCGCGGCGTTTCCTACTGGCCGGGCGATCGCAACAACCCTCCCCGCATCATCTTCACTTCAGGTCACAAAATGACGGCGTTGAACGCGCGGACCGGCAAGGTGGATCCGGGCTTCGGCAAGGAAGGCTCGGTCGATCTGGAAGTGGCTTATGACGGAGCGCCGACCATTTACAAGAACCTGTTGTTCATCGGGACGAACTTTTACGGACCCGGCGACCGGCACATCAATCCTGCGCTGGACCAGGCCAGTGGGCAGGTCCCCGAACAACACGCCTACGATGCCCGCACCGGCAAGGAACTGTGGACATTCCACACGTTTCCGCACGAAGGCGAGGTAGGCAATGACACGTGGGCCAAGGACACGTGGAAGAATCGCACGGGCAACAACGTGTGGGCTTTCGCGCTCACGGTCGATGAAGAACGGAGCATTCTCTACATCCCCGTCAGCGGATCCGGCGCCAACTTCTACGGCGGCGACCGCCCAGGCAAGAATCTTTTCGGCAATACGTTAGTCGCGCTCGATGCGAATACCGGCAAGCTGAAGTGGTTCTTTCAAACTGTCCATCATGAACTGTGGGATTACAATCTGCCTCCCGCGCCAGGCCTGATCGACATTAAGAAAGACGGCAAAACGATTCCCGCACTGGCGCAGGTTGGCAAGTCGGGTTACATGTTCATCTTGAACCGGGTCACGGGTGAGCCGGTGTACGGCGTCGAAGAGCGTCCAGTAGACAAATCCAACGTGCCGGGAGAGGCTTCGTATCCGACGCAGCCGTTTCCGTTAAAGCCCCCGGCGATTTCGCGCACCAGCATGACCAGGGCGGACATCGTCACCGCGGCGGACACCACTCCGGACCACGCGAAGGCTTGCCAGGAACTGTGGGATAAGTTCGGGCTGCACAATCAAGGTCCGTTCACAACGTTTCCTGTTCACGCGGACGGCGACAACGCCAAACCGGCAATTATTTTTCCTGGATTCACTGGAGGTGCGAACTGGGGAGGCACGGCCACCGATCCGAAGCTCGGCTATATCTTCGTCAATACCAAGGACGCTCCAGCAATTGGTTGGATGACGAAGAATCCGAAGTACACTCCTGGAAATTCCGAGGGTCTGGTGGAATATATTCGCACCGGGCCGCAGGGGCTCGGCAGTTTCACCGCCCCCGCGCACGATGCGGATGGCAAGCAGATCGGCAACTATCCGTGCTTCAAGCCGCCATGGGGCCGCCTGATCGCGGTGAACGCCGCCACCGGTGACTTCGCGTGGCAGGTTCCCTTGGGGATCACCGAATCGCTGCCGGAGGGCAAACAGAATACCGGCTTGACGAACACCGCGGGTCCCATCGTCACCGCGGGCGGACTGGTGTTCATCGGCTCGACTGGCGACAATCGCTTCCGCGCCTTCGACTCGAAAACCGGCAAGGAGCTGTGGGTCACCAGGCTCGACTACACCGCGACCGCTGTGCCGATGACCTTCATGGGCAAGAACGGGAAGCAGTACGTGGCAATCGTCGCGGCGACGGGTGGAGGCGGAGGTCGGGGCGGCCGGGGCGGTCCGCAGGGGCCCCAAAATCAGGGTATATTCGTCTACGCATTGCCGTAGGACAGGCTCTGCTATGATCCGAACATGAAACTGCTGGTAACGCTTGAGCGGGACGAGTCCGGCATGATCGTGGCAGAGTGCCCCGCCATTCCCGGATGCGTTTCTCAGGGGCAAACTGAATCCGAAGCGCTGGAGAATATTCGTGAAGCAATCGCAGGATGCCTGGAAACTCGGGCAGCGAACAACATGCCTTTGACCATCGATGTGCGCGAAGTCGAAGTTCCCGTCTGATGCCGCCTCTCCCTCCGTTTCTGGGGAGCGAGCAGCTAAGGCCTTCCAGAGGGCTGGCTGGATCAAAGACCGGCAGCGTGGAAGCCACGTAATTCTAATCAAGCCAGGACAGGCCGCAAGTCTTTCCGTGCCTCTGCATCGAACACTCGCTTCCGGTACATTAAGAGCCCTGATCCGAGCATCGGGAATGACCGTTTCCAAATTCCTTGAAAGCTTGTAAGCTAAATCCTGCATGCAAATCCGATATATCGCGATTTTCGTCGTCGCGCCGGCACTCCTTGCCCAAAGTCCAGCGATTCTCCCCGGCGATTGGCCCCGCTACGGCCGCGACCTGACCAGCACCCGCTTCTCGCCGCTCAACCAGATCACCACCGGCAACGTGGCGAAGCTGAAAATCGCGTGGACCTATCCGCTCCGTACCGAAGCCGAGCGCAACCGCGCGGGCCGCGGCGGAGGAATCGGCGGCTATTCCCAGGTGACCCCCATCGTCGTGAACGGAGTGATGTACATTACTGCGGGAAATCGGATTCTTGCGCTCGACCCCAATACTGGAAAGGAGATCTGGAAGTACGAAGTCGCCGGCGGGAATCCTTCCTCGCGCGGCGTCACCTATTGGCCTGGCGATACCGATAATCCGCCGCGCATCATCTTTACCGCCGGACGCCGCATGATCGGACTCAACGCGCGCACGGGCAAGATCGATCCGGGTTTCGGCAAGGAAGGCGAAGTGGACCTAGTGGTTCCCTATAACTCGCCTCCGACCATTTACAAGAACACGCTGCTGGTCGGCGCGAACGTGCCCGAACAACCTGCCACGGGCCAGCCCGGCGATACGCGCGCCTACGACGCCCGCACCGGCGCCAAGAAGTGGGAGTTTCATTCCGTCCCGAGGCCTGGAGAGCCCGGCCACGAATCTTGGACGGGGGAAGAATGGAAGGATCGCACCGGAGCCAACAACTGGGGCTTTTTCATGACCGTGGACGAGAAAACGGACACGCTGTACACCACCTTCGGGAGCCCGGCGAGCGATTTCTATGGATTCGATCGGCAGGTAATAACCTGTTCGGTAACTCCATTGTGGCTCTGGATATTAACACCGGAAAGATGAAGTGGTACTTCCAGGCGGTTCATCACGACTTATGGGATATGGATCTGCCGCCCGCACCGGTCTTGCTCGATCTCACAGTCAAGGGAAAAAAGATCCCGGCGCTGGCGCAGACCGGCAAGGTCGGATTCATGTACATCCTCAACCGCGACACCGGGGAGCCGGTGTTCGGCATCGACGAAAAGCCGGTCGCGCAGAGTAAGGTTCCCGGCGAGCACACTTCGCCCACCCAGCCGATTCCGGTGAAGCCTCCGCAGCTCGCACGCCACTCGTTCGACCCGGCTACAGAGATGGTCACCGCGGCCGACACGAACGAGGCGCATGCCAAAGCCTGTGCGGAGCTGGCGGAGAAGAGCGGGCCGCTGGTGAACGAAGGTCCCTTCACGCCGTGGGTCTATCGCGCACCCGGCGCGCCGCCTGTTTCCAGCATCATTTTCCCCGGCGCGATCGGCGGAACCGACTGGGGCGGGATGTCCGCCGATCCCCGCGATAACTACGTATTCGTGAACACGTCCGATTACGCCAGCATCGGCTGGATCGAAAAAATGCCGGACAACGCGCGCGTCCCCTATGACCAGCGCAGCGCATACGGCGCGCCGGTGCCTTCGAAATTCTGGGCTCGCAAGACCGATGCAAATGGAGCTTTGATGGGCTCGTCTTCGTGGCCGTGCCAGAAGCCGCCATGGGGACACCTGATGGCGGTGAACGCCAATACCGGCGAATTCGCCTGGCGTATCGTATTCGGCGTCACCGATGAGCTTCCCGAAGGAAAGAAGAACACTGGTCGCGTGAACGGAGGCGGTTCGATCGCCACCGCCGGCGGCCTGGTCTTCATCGGCGCGACGAACGACAAGCGTTTTCACGCCTTCGATTCGAAGACCGGGAAACTGCTGTGGGAGGCCAAGCTCGAATACGACGCCATCGCCACGCCCATCACTTATGCGGGCAAGACGGCTTCAGGCAAGCCCGGCAAGCAGTACGTCGCGATTACGGCCTCGGGCGGCCTGGGGATCACGGATCCAAATCCTTCCAACAACGAGCAGATCTATGTGTTCGCGCTGCCGTAAATTACTTCTGTTTGGACTTCTCCTGGCGCGGGACCACGTGGACGTCGTATAAAGTGAAGTCTCCGTCGTACACCGTGGCTCGAATCTGGTCGCCGACCTTCACCTGCTTCAGGACGTCCGGTTTGTCCACTTTGTACGGCATCGTCATGGCGTCCATGTAGCCTTCCACCTTGCCGTGATTCACCGTCAGGCGGTCGACTTGCACGCCCTCTACCTTCCCTTCGAGTGTGTGCGATTTTCCCTTGGCCTTTTGCGCTATCGCGGTGGAACCAAGGAAGCACGCCAGCGCCAAAGTAACCAGCAAATGCAAGATCCGATGTGTTCTCATCTTGGGCGACCCTCGCTACCAGCAGTTTATCATCGCCGTCACGCAGCCTACCTTTAACATTTTTAACCTACGTTTAACTGAGCTTTAGCAGCAGCGGCCAGCGCACTCGCTTATGTTAGTAGGTGATGGACCCGGATCAGATCCGAAGGCGAGCCCCCGTGCTGTGGCTCTTCATGGGATTGCTGGTGGTCCTGGTCTGCGTGCTCGCCGTGCTGCAGTACAACTGGATCGGCGAAATCAGCGTCAACGAGCAAAAGCAGGTCCAGTACGATCTGCAGGCCGCGGTCAACAAGCTGAGCAACGCGTTCAATACCGACCTCAGCGCCGCCGCTGACGCACTTCAGCCCACCGATCAGGAAGTTCAGGAGATGGGCCGGGTGAAAGCTTACGAAAGCCGTTACAGCCAGTGGAAGTCTACGGCCCCGCACCCGCGAATGTTCCGCCGCGCCGCGCTGGTGATTCCAGAAGATGACCGGCTGGTGCTGCGCATGTTCCATGCCGATACCGGCGTTCTGGAGCCAGCCGAGTGGCCCGCCGATTGGATAGCGGCGCGGGACTTTATTACGGCTCGCCTGGACGGGCGCAATCCTTTACGACCCGAAAATTCGACGCTGATCGATTTTCCGCGATTCCGCTCGCCGCTCGATCCTAACGCCGGACGCGGGGACGAACAGGACTGGCTGTTGTTGGATCTCGATACGGAGCGTGCCCGGGCAGCGATCCTGCCCGAGTTGCTGGCGCAGTTCCTGAACGAAGACTTTCGCTCCCAATATCGGGTGGAGGTTGCCTCCCGTGCAAATCCGTCCCAGTTGATCTTCGCGACGGATCCCGGGAAGGCGTCCTCGTCTGCCGGCCAGGCTCAGGTGAGCGTCACGATCTTCGATCTCCCGCGGCCCAGCCGCGCCCGTGGGCCTGGAACGGCACCCGCGCCAGCCGAGCCGGGCAGGGGTGGCGTCTCCGGGGATTCGAGACGAGGCCGGTGGCTGCTCTCGGTGTGGCTGCGGAACGGTTCGCTCGAAACTATCGTAGCCAGCGCCCGCCGCCGCAATTTGGCGATTTCCGGCGGCATCCTCCTGCTGCTGCTCGCCACCGGCGCCGCTTTGGCGCAGTTCTCGCGAAGAGCGCAGCGGCTGGCTGAAGTGGAAATGGAGTTCGTCGCGGGCGTCTCCCATGAGCTGCGCACGCCGCTGACCGTTATCCGGACCGCGGCCTTCAATCTGCGGGGCAAAGTGGCCTCGAACCCGTCGCAAGTGGAACGCTACGGTGCACTCATCCAGCAGGAAAGTGAGCGCCTGGGAGCCATCGTCGAGCAGGTCTTGCGCTTTGCCAGCGCCAAGGCGGGGCGCGTGGTGCAAGAGCGCCAGCCCGTTTCCGTCCCCGGCTTGATTGAGGCGACTCTGCAATCCAATAAAGGCATGCTCGAAGACGCCCTGTGCGAAGTGCGGACACAGATCGAACCAGGCCTGCCTCCGATTTCCGGAGACTCCCTGGCCCTGCGTCATGCTCTCCAAAACCTCCTGGCCAACGCGGCTAAGTATGGCGGGCCGGCCGGCAAGCAAGCGGTGGCGATCTCCGCGCGAGCCCTTCCGGGCCTCCAACAGCCGGAGATCGAAATCCGCGTCACCGATCATGGCGCTGGAATTCCTCCGGAGGAACAGAAGCACGTGTTCGACGCGTTTTTCCGCGGAAGAAAAGCCGTGCAGGATCAGATTCACGGCACCGGACTCGGCCTGCATCTGGTGAAAAGAATTGTGGAAGCTCACGGCGGAACCGTGAGCCTGGAGAGTGAGCCGGGAGCCGGATCCACGTTTATCGTGCGAATCCCGGCCGCCCGCGCGGAGCGTCAGGATGAACTCGCGCCTTCTCTTGGTTGAGGACGAACCGGGTCTGAGCCTGACGGTCTCCGATCTTCTGGAAGCCGAAGGCTACCAGGTGGATACCGCCATGGACGGGCTCACCGGTCTCGCCAAAGCCGGCACCGGCGATTACGACGTGGTCATTCTGGACGTGATGCTTCCCGGCAAAAGCGGCTTCGACGTGTGCCGCGAGCTGCGCCAGAAAGGCTGTGACACCGCGATTCTGATGCTCACCGCGAAAACGCACGTGACCGATCGCGTGGTCGGGCTGAAACTCGGGGCTGACGATTATCTGGGCAAGCCGTTCGATCCTTCCGAGCTCCTGGCGCGGGTCGAGTCGCTCTTGCGGCGCGTTCCCAAGAAGAAACGGATTCCGGTCGCGCAGTTCGAGTTCGGCAACGTGAGCGCTGATTTCGCGCTGGGTCAAGTACACAAGAAGGGCGAGCCGGTGACCCTGGCCGCCAAGGAATTGCAGCTCCTCCGCTATCTGATCGACCGGCGCGGCACCGTGGTTTCGCGCGATGAGCTGTTGCAGAACGTATGGGAATATCAGGCCGAGGTTTCCTCGCGGACCATCGACGTGCACGTGGCCTGGCTGCGTCAAAAGCTTGAAGATAACCCGCAAAGTCCTCAGTACATTCACACCGTCCGCGGAGTAGGTTACAGATTTACGGCCTGATTTTCGCGTTAACTCTCTGCCAAACATCCGTTAAGAAGGTTAATTGCCTCACACCTCGGAACCTGAGCCGGCGTCTCATCGGTATGGAAAGACAGACGCATGGATGGTTCCGCCTGGGAATGCTGATGGGAGCCGGTCTCGCGATTTTGCTCCTGGCGAGCAGCGTGCTCAATTACGTGTTCTCTGAGCGCACTTCCGCTCTCTTCAATACACGGCGTGAGATGGCCCGGGAAATGGCCGTTTTGGACAAGATCGTACGGGCCCAAAACCCGGCCCTCGCCGCTTTAAGCGGCGTACTGGAACAAGCCGTACGCGAAAGCCACGGCAAGCTGGCGTGGGCGCAGATAGTGGACCGCGAAGGCTCTGTCATCGCCCGCTCGGATGCCGCCGCGGCTCCCGCTTTCACGGTGGACTACGTCACCTCCAGGATTCGCGAGCGGCTCCCTGTTTTCGCCGTGCGCGACACCACAGCCGGAAAGGTAGTTGTCGAAGCATTCGCTATTCGCCTGCCGGCATATAGGTCTGCTGCGTCTCTTCAAACAGCCGCGTTCAAAAATGGCGCAACCAATATGGCGTTCGTCGAACTGGCGTCGTTCGCCAATGCGGGTGTTCTTGCGTGGCCCGCCCGCTGGACCCTAATGCTCGGCGTGACGGCAGGCTGCGCCCTGCTGGGCGCTCTGGTGGTGCTCGCGGTCCGCTTCCGTGCGCATCTCTCCGCAAGACGTGTCGAGCGCCAGATCGAAATCGCCAGACAGGTGCAGCGTGCGCTGCTTCCCTCGGCCGGCACTTCACCGGCGGATTTCGAGATCGCGGCCGAATGGCGGCCCGCCTCGAACGTCAGCGGCGACTTCTATGACGCGTTCGACCTTTCGGAATCAGGCGCTGCTTTTGTCGTCGGCGATGTATCCGGCAAGGATGTTCCCGCGGCCATGCTCGCCAGCCTGATACAGGGCACGGCCCACGCCTCGGACTGGACCCGTTCGGCCGCGAATCACAACGCCGCCACCGAACAGCTCAACCGCCTGCTGTGCGAGCGCGCTTCGCAGGAGCGCTTCGCGAGCCTGTTCTGGGGATATTTCGATGTCCGCACCGGACTGCTGCACTATGTAAACTGCGGCCACTGCGCACCGCTGTTGTTCCGCGCCTCCGGAACGGGCGTGCTGCGGCTCGGCGACGGAGGTCCGGTTCTTGGTCTACTGCCGAACGCTCGCTTCGAGCAAGGCGTGGAAAGGCTTGCGCCGGGTGACTTTCTGGTGCTCTATTCCGACGGCATCGTGGAGGCCGCGAATGCCCGCGGAGAGGAGTTCGGCGAACATCGTCTGATCGCTTCGGTGGAGTCCGATGCGCATGCGGCGCCGGGTGAGATCCGCGACCGGATTCTTCGCGCGGTGCGGGAATTCACCGGCAGCGAGCTTCTCGCCGACGACCAGACTCTGCTGGCGATCCGCTACATCGGAGCGGCAGTTCCCGTCCTGGAGACTCAGGCCGCCTAGAGGTTCGCCCGGCCCGCCCCACCTATCGAAATCCTCAGTTTCCGCCGATACCACAAACGACGAGGGACGCCTGAATCGCGCCGCTTGAATCGCATATGGACATGAACCCTGAAGTGATCGCGAAGGCCGGTCCCAGTCCCAGGCTCTCGTGCCCTGAAAAGCTCCAGTTGCGCACGCTATACGGAGAGGCCTTAAAGCGCCGCGATGGCGCAATCAATCAGGTGCTTCTCGTTCGCGGCAAGGTCTCCATTCAGGAGTATGACCGGATCCGGGCGCTCGCGGATGAAGCCCGAGCGGCCCTGAATCTTGCGCGCCGGGCTCTCGAAGAGCACAAAGAGAATCACGGCTGCTAACGCTGGAACTGGCGGGGATCGCCAGTATCCACCAGTATCCAAAAGATAGGCGGAAGACTTGTTGAAAGCTTGTGGAAATCCGCTTCATCGGGTAGTTTCCCTAATCGAAAGTTGCAGCCTTTGAGGCTATAGTACTCGGGTTCCTTTGCTGAAGACCGGGAGCAACCCCACCCAGGGCCGTCTTCCTCCGAGCCGCCCTGGGTTTCCTTCAGGTAGTGGGTCCGATTACCTCGACCCACTACCCCTTTTCGACCCGGGACATACAAATCAGCGGAGAAGGCGTCGAGCAGAGCAATATTTATTGGAATTTTGCTGGCGGAGAGGGGGGGATTCGGGACTGCATCACGCCTTTTGCAATCTGTAACTTACTGATCCCACGTAGCGACATGCCACGAGGTAACACCACATAACCGGATCGTTGGTACAAATTCTGGTACAAAACGACTTCAGCCGTTTGGGTCAGTCCCATCAACAGCAGAAGCAGGCGGATACAGTCGGATCAGCTCTTGGCCGGCAGACGCGATCCCTTGAAGCGCGGAGGTACACTTTGATCATGGTTCACGCCTTAGCAACGTGTGAGAATGGCAGGGCCGTTCTGGAGCTAAAGAACGGCAATTCTGAGAGGACGGCGGTTCGTGAGATCACGGCTACTTATCCTAGTGGGGACGGTGGATCCGGCGCCTGGATCAGGGGATTAGGCGCAACGCCAATCGAACTGGATCCCGGAGAACCTAAGCGGCTCGATATAACAGAGGCGCTGCGGTCTCAGTATTTCGACTCATCAACGAACGAGGCCCAGAAGTATCTCGCTCGGATCGAAATGCGCAGCACGCCGCCGCAAAAGTATCAAGGCGATGTTTACCGCTTCGAATTCAACAGTAGCGGCGAGGTCATTGCCTTTGAAGGCGTGGCCGGCTGAAGCTGGAATCCGATTCTCTAGCGAAGCGCTGAAAGGCTGAGCGGATGGAACACTGGATTTTCTATGCGTTATCAGTACTTCTGGCACTCTTTATCGGCAGCTTTCTTAGGCCTTACCTAACCAAGAAGGGCGAGAACCTTGCGACCCATGAGGACATACAGAAGTTGGTCGACCAAGTTCGCGCTGTTACCCTTACCACCGAAGAAATTAAATCCTCGATCTCTACAGGCGCGTGGAAACGAGACCTCAAGAAAGAGGCCTGTTACGAATTGCTCAAACAACTCGAGCCTATGGCCCGTTCGTTAGCTCATCTCGCCGCGAGCCGTTCAAACGATAATCCCGAAGTGAGACGACAAGCGCACGTCGAATTTACGAGAGCTTACGGAAGCTACCTGAACGCCGAACTAATCGTCGAGATGGTCGGCAGTAATGGGCTTCAGGAAGCCCGTCGGGAGATGACTAAAACAGTCATGCAAGCCCAACGGCACGTTGAAGCAAACAACCTCGACGAGACGTTCAAGGCGCTGGCGCGTTTCGCAAACGCGAATGCGGACTTCCTGAAGGCTTGCCGAAAAGAGTTGGGATTCGAAGACGAAGTTCGCTAATCCAACAACGCCGAAGCTAACGTCGGATTATTTCATTTTTTGGGGCACGGGTACATCTCTTGAAGTGCCTCAATCATAACGTCTGTAAAAGGTTCTTGGTAGCGTTTCGGATGCCGCTTCGCATAGTCGATGAACATCGCCGCCCACTGGACGAGAGAACGGCTCTTTTTATAGGCCTGATTTGATGCAAGGCAAACGCCCAGTACCGGCTTTCCGTTGTCGCCTATTAGACCTGCGAGAGCGTTGATTGCGTCGAACGCTCCGGCGCACCGGCCGGCTTCAAAATCCCGCGGGACGACGATCGTTCCGTCGACATTAACTGCAGCATCGGACAATGGACGACAGATCGAGATCCATCGTTCCGTAGTAGCTGGTTCGACCACTTGCGCCGATAACGTCCCGATGCCAATTACCCACACTACGCATAGCCTGATCATCATAGGACGACAGGATATCAGCTTCAGGCGAGCAATTCTGCCAACTCCCAAATGTGATCGGCGATCGCGCGCTTAACAACGATCCATTGGCGCGCCAGGAATCCAGCCGCGGTCAAAGACTGGTGCGGGTGAAATGAAATCTCGACCTGGATGCTGGTACAAAATTGCCGCCGCTGTACCAACGTGCGTCAGAAACACCCAACTTTGTTGGGGTTTTGCTGGCGGAGAGGGGGGGATTCGAACCCCCGGAACAGATTTAAGTCCGTTCGACGGTTTAGCAAACCGCTGCTTTCGACCACTCAGCCACCTCTCCGCGAAGTGGGTTGATTCACTTGCGATATTAGCACTAGCGAACCTGCTCCTGCATTCGGCCAAACTCCCGCGGGCCTGTAGGCAGGTTCGCGCCGCCATGAGAATTGACGAGCAGGACACCGCGCAGACAGCGTATCATTCGTTTGGATGCTGGACTATCCGTTATGGCTCCGCGCGGCGCATTTCTTTAATTTTCTTTTCCTATCCGTTTTGGTTCGCAGCGGTCTCGAGATCTTGAGCGCGCATCCGCGATTCTACTGGAACGATCACTGCACGCCCGGGAGCGAATGGCTCAAGTTCACGAAGAAGCAAAGGCCGAAAGACGAACTGTGGTGCGCAAGTGACGAGGAAGTTTCGTTTTCGTCCGCGATCGCCCTTCCGGGCCACGCAAATCTGGGGCTCGGGAGGCACTGGCACTTTCTCGCGGATTTCGCGTGGCTGCTGACAGGTTTGGCTTACGTGGCGATGCTGTTTGCCACGCCCGAGTGGCGGCGGCTGATTCCGGTCTCCTGGCAGATCCTCCCGGACGCCTGGCACGCACTGCTCAGCTATCTGAGCTTTCATGTGGTGGAAGCGCCGGGAGCCTATAACGCCTTACAGCAATTAACGTACGCGGCTGTCATTTTCTGTCTGGCGCCGTTCAGCATTGCCACCGGGATCGCGATGTCCCCCGCCGTCGCCGCCCGATTCCCGTGGTATATCAAGATCTTTCATGGCCGCCAGAGCGCGCGGAGTCTCCATTTCCTGGCTCTGTGTGCGTTCCTCGCGTTCTTCATCGGACACGTCACCATCGTCGCTCTGCACGGTTTCCGCACGGAGCTGGCCCGGATTGTTCTGGGACAGACGCACGATCCACAACGAACGCTGGCGCTGATGGTCTGGCTTAGCGGGCTGACGGGCGTCGTCGCGATCCACGCCGTGACAACCGTCTGCTCCCGCCGCCGCCCCCGCTTCGTTCAGAACGCCACTCAGTCGATCACCGATCCGCTGCGTACATTTCTCTTCGGTCATGAGCGTTCCGTGCAGCATTACTCCTCCGCGGACATTTCGCCGCATCTGTGGGTGAACGGCCGGCCGCCAAAAGACGACCAGTATTCGGCGCTGGCGCGCGACAACTTTGCAAACTACAGCCTGGAGGTTGGTGGATTGGTCACAACGCCGCTAGAACTGACCTTGACCGATCTCCGCGCACTGCCGAAGCAAACTCAGATTACGAAGCATTGCTGCATCCAGGGCTGGTCGGGCGTCGCGGAATGGACTGGAGTATCTCTGCACCACATCGTAAGACTCTGCCAACCGCTTCCCTCGGCTCGGTACATTGTCTTTTACGCGTTCGACAATAAATCCACCTCCGAGCCACATGCGCAGGGTCCTGGATATTTCTACGGTACGATTCGCATGGAATTGGCGAACGATCCGCAGACGATTCTGGCTTATGAAATGAATGGCCAGACGCTGCCAATTTTGCACGGGGCGCCGCTTCGCCTGCGCGTGGAAACGCAGCTCGGCTTCACGATGGTGAAATTCATCCGCGCGATCGAGTTCGTTGAGAACTACAAAACCATTGGCCAGGGCCAAGGTGGCTGGCGGGAAGATTTCCAGTATTTCAGCCAGGAAGCTGGAATTTAGCTCATCGCCGCCAGCGATTCCTGGACGCTCGGATGTCCGCCCGCTTCCACGGCTTTCCGGCGAAGCGCGTGGAACGACGTCAGCACGGCATTCGCTTTCGCGAGCGCCGCCACCCGTTCGGTGAACGCCTGGAGCTTCTTCCCGGGAATCGCATAGACAGCAACGCCAGGAGTTAAGACATCCAGATACGCGCGCGCCCCGCAGCATCCCAGGCTGAGCGCGGTCTGGTTGCTATTCACGGCTTGCGCAACCACCGCACATGCGGGACGCCCCATGGCCGGAGGAAGACCGCCTTCGAGCTGCTGCGATGCTTCCGAGAGCACCAGCGTCTGATCCGCATTCGCAAACACCAGCACCACGTCCGGAGGCAGCGGAACCTGACTCAGCGGTCCGTAAATCACCGACTGCGGACGATTCTTCAAAACCGGAATCAGTGGAATATCCTGTTCGCGCACGTAGCCCAGGTCCGAGAAAACTTTCAGCGCATCGCCCAGGTCCTTTTGCGCGGCGGGCGATGCCTCCAGATTGTGCGTATACATGCCGATGCCGCACAAATCGTGGTCGCGAGGCACCGTGGCGAACACTCCGCTTTGCGCTTCCTGCCAGAAACGGCATCCGGCTGGAACCGAACCGTTGAATTGCGTGACTCCAGAAGGAACCGCCTCGGCGAAACACACGGCGACAGGAGGACGCTCCAGATGAAGGGACTCTGTCAGGGTCTGGGCCAGGGCGGCGTTAGACAGCATCCACTAATGGTACACCCGGGTTGGGGCCGCCGAAAACGAAAATGCTCACCCGAAGGTGAGCATTCGCGCCTCCCCGCTGTCGCGGGGTGATGTACATGGGAGAATCAGATTCGACGGTTTCGCAACCGCCAAAACCTGGTTGTGATTGCGATATTAGGGCTTCGTAGCAGATG
>DASYSG010000022.1:0-22400 GCA_036003585.1 Bryobacteraceae bacterium
ACTCCGCATCGTCCGCAATGGCGTCCTCAGTCCCACACCCGTCCCCGGCCTCCCGCCCATCCAGGCCGCCGGACTCACCGGCCTCATGGACATGGCGCTCCATCCGAACTTCGCGCAAAACTCGCTCATCTACATCTGCTACAACAAGCCCTCCGGCGGCGACGGCAAAGCCTACGGCCTCACCCTCGCCCGCTTTCGCTGGGACGGCACTGCCATTAGCAACTGGCAAGATCTCTATTCGACAGGCGTCTCCGGTGGCGGCGGCGGCTCACGTATCGTCTTCGGCCGCGACGGCATGGTCTATATGAACGTCAGCGCCGGTGGGGATCCGCCCACCCCCGCGTCCATGGACGCCCAGGATCCCGCGAGCCTCCGAGGCAAAGTGCTCCGCCTCCGCGACGACGGCACCATTCCGCCCGACAACCCCTTCGTCAATCGACCCGGCGCGAAACCCGAAGTCTTCACCATCGGCCATCGCAACATCCTCGGTATGGACGTCAATCCAGTCACTGGTGAGATTTGGTCATGCGAGGACGGCCCCAACGGCGGGGACGAAGTGAACATCCTCGCCGCCGGCAAGAACTACGGCTGGCCCGTCGTCAGCAACGGACGCATCTACTCCGGCCCGCGCGTCTCTCTCGATCCTTATAAAGAAGGTATGGAGCCGCCCGTCATCTACTGGGTCCCCGCCATCGCCGTCTCCGGCCTGCACTTCTATACCGGCGACCGCTATCCAAACTGGAAAAACAATTTGTTCATCGGCGGCATGCGCGAAGGCGAAGTCCCGCGTTCCGGTCACCTGGAGCGCATCGATTTCAACGACCAGTGGGAAGAACTCCACCGCGAAGGTATCCTCCGCGACCTCCACAACCGCATCCGCGACATCCGCCAGGGCCCCGACGGCTTGCTCTACCTGCTCACCGACGAAGCCGACGGCGCGCTGCTCCGCATCGACCCCGCGAAGTAGCGCCGCAAAATCATTCGCATGCCCCTATCCCGGCGACAAACTCGGCCCGAAATCCTCTCGCCCATCGGCGCATCCCGAATCCCGACCGATAATGTTGCACGACGGTCAACTTACCAGCACTGGACTTTTCTGTCTCCTTCATGGCGGCTGCGACGGGTGCTATGCGCGTAAATCTGCATCGCGAGGCACGAGCGGATCGATGGTCTACTGGGACGACGTCATCGTCCGGAATCCGCATTGAAGCTCGTAGGTGCTGATCAAGCCGGATAGAAGCCCTGCGTTACAGGACGCACATCCAAATTCCACTCCAAGGAACGTATCTAAGACGCGAAATCCCGTATAGCAGTTGAAAAGGGAGTTCCACGACGTGTCCGAAAATCGCCAGAAATCCCATGGTGTTTCGTGCATGGATTTACTTCGAGAGCAACTTTCCAAGGCATAGCAAGGTGCTCAAACGTCGATACAGAGTAGAGGGTATCGAAGCTTTCTTCAGGGAAGTGCGCTGAAAGGGAGTGGGCATCACCGACGATGTCTACGTTTTCGCCCCGGACGATGTCCAATCCGGTGTACTGTTTTGTCTTTGAACAATCCACGACGACTGATATTGGATCGCGCGCGGCTTCCTATCTCGAGTACGGGTCATAGCCTGGGTTCTGCAATGTCTTAAAGAAAGGGTTTCACACACGTTATTGGATCTCTCTGAATGCAGATACAGATCAATAGCTTCCTTACAGCTGACTTGAAGCGTGGCGCCATCTTCGAACTCGAACAGCAGCGTTAGCTCTTTGGGATCGAGCGAGGGAGCCAGGAACGCCTGCGTAGGTTTGAGGGCGTGCTGGTACTGGATCGTTGGGGCAGCGTGGCGCACTGCGTTCGCAGTATCCAAGAGCTTGTTTCGCTTGGCATCCGGTTCCTAAGCCCCAACGAGTTGATCGACACCGGCACCGGCAGCCCCATGTCCAAGTTCCTTTTGCACCTGTTCGCCGCGTTTGCTGAGATAGAACGCGGAATCATTCGCGAGCGCGTTTGCGCCGGCGTTCGCGCAGCGAAGGCCAAGGGAACCCGCCTAGGACGCCCCAAGCGCGTTTTCCGGCGGGATGAAGCCCTCAGGCGGCGGGGCGAGGGGAAGAGCTGGCGAAACGTCGCGGAAACGCTCTTCGTCAGGCGCACCTGCACTGGGCCGACACATTCATCAGTCCGATTTAGAATTTGGCCTGCATCGCTGCGGACGTCCCCTGGGCGTTCGTTAAAGAAACGGACAGCGAGTTCAAAATGCCGGCGGCCCCATGCCATTGGAACGATTGAATTAATCCGAACTGGCCGCCGAAGCTCTTCGAGCCCGCGCTCTGAAACCAGGTGGTACTTGGGTCGCTCAGCGGAACCGTGACGCTGGCGTTTGATCCGGCCGCGTCACCGGAGAACTGAAATGTCCCTTGCGTCACTTCCCGTGTTGTCGAAAATCCGGTGAGATGCACATCAAATCCCGTCGATGTCGGAACCACCTGAACCTTGGCGATCCGGGGCGCCAATCGATCCACTCGAATTGTGCGTGACGAACCGGAGGGCGTGATATCAGTTCCATTCGATTGGAGGTTGATATCCAGCTCGATATTTCCGGAGACTGTCCCGGACTGAAAAGCGGCCACTGGAGCGGACCAGGTCACCTGCGTTGAGTTGGCCTGAATCGTAAACGTCAATACCCGCCCTCCATTTGCGAACTGAACGGCCGGATCATCCACCCCAACAGCGGGATCCGGGGTGAATAGAAGAGTCATCGTACCGTTGATGGTCGACGGATAACCCGAATCCAACTGAAGCGCGAAGGTGGGTTGCTGCGCTGGATCCACGATGTCCGGCAGGCCGGTTATCGTAACATTCGGGGGGGTGCCGGCGAGTATAGCCAATGTGACGATCTGACGCGCCGCATTATTATCTTGATCCGTAACCTGTACCGTGAATGAGTATGTTCCGGCCGTACCCGCAATGCCAGTAACCGCGCCGGCTGCATCGAGTGAAATGCCGTTGGGGGCGCCGGCCGAAGTAATCGACCACGAATAAGGCAGCCGTCCGCCGGTTGCAGTGAGCGTCTGGCTGTAGGGCCTCCCAATTACCCCATTTGGCAGCGACAACGGCGAGGTTATGCTGAGCCCGGTTGTATTTACCTGAATGGAACAGAGGCGAGTCGCGGTTTTCGCACTCGCATCATCTACTCGTAGAACATAGGTTGACAACCCAGGCTGAGAAGGTGTGCCACGAATCGCGGCATCCTGGAAACTCAGAACCAGACCCGGAGGAAGAGCGCCACTATCGAGTTTCCACTGATAGGGAGGCGTTCCGCCGATCGCAGTCAATAGCGCTGAGTAGCTCTGACCGACCACGGAAGCTGGATTCGGGCAATCCGAAATGATGAGTCCTTGAGCGATGGTGATGGAAACATCTTTAGTGGCTTGCCCGCCAAGCCCGTCAACAACTTTAACAGTGAAACCGAAGCTCCCGACGACTACAGGGGTGCCTGTAATATGGCCGCTGGTGGGATTCAGGGAGAGACCCGGAGGCAGGGCTCCGGCTGTGGTAGCCCACACGAAAGGCGCGACGCCTCCGCTCACGGAAATTGAATCGGAGTAGCTCGAACCGCTGTTCCCGGGGCTGAACGTGGAAGTGGAGATGCCCACGGCCGCGGCTACATCGATAGAACACTGGCGGGAAGCCGCGTGGTTCGCGCTGTCATGTACATCTACCACGAATTGGACTAACCCGGATTGCAACGATGTACCCGAAATGGCTCCCGAAGCCGGATCCAGAACCAAGCCTTGCGGAAGACCGCCGGCAGACACGCTCCACGTGTAGGGGGGCGAACCGCCCGAAGCAAGCGCCGGCGAAGCGAACACTAATCCTACTTCGCTGGAGGATTCGGGACAACCGATCACACTCAATCCGGATACGACTCTAATGGAAAGCGCTCGCTGCGCGCTGGTGCCGTTGCTGTCAGTCACTCCGGCAGTGAAACCAAACGAGCCAAGCGGGACAGCCACACCGGAAATCGTACCCGAAGGGCTCAGTGTCAGCCCGGTTGGCAGACTACCCGAAACGATCGACCAAGTGTAAGGTGATTTGCCTCCGATCACTGCCAGAAGCTGGGCATATGGTGCTGATTGCGGGGCGTCAGGCAACGCGCTCGTTTCGATAATCAGGCCGGAGGTGACGATTAGCTGGCAATTCGAAGTCGCGGTGGCACCCGCTTTGTCCGTAACCAACAGCGTGTACGCATAGGTGCCGCTATCGGAAGGGATCCCGCTGAGACCGCCAGTCGAGCTGTTAAGAACCAGGCCCGCGGATAAAATTCCGGACGCCAGAGTCCAAGTGTAGGGCGTCTGTCCGCCTGTAGCCACTGCTGTCGACGAATACGATTGGCCTTGCGTCGCATTGGGTACAGGGCAGGATGTTATGCCAAATGATGGCGAAACGACCAGCGTGAATGTTCCCTGGACCGACGCCCCGGCGGCGTCCGTGACACGAACCGTGAAACCATAATTTCCGGCGGTCGTAGGTGTGCCGCTGATCAAGCCAGAAGCTGACATGCTTAGCCCCGGCGGCAAGCTGCCGGATACCAGCGTCCAACCGTAAGGCGGCACTCCGCCTGTGGCGGTCAACTGCTGAGCGGAGGCAACGCCGGTCTTGGCTGAGGTCAGCGAGCTGGTCACAAGCGTTAGCGCGGGCGGGGCAGCGATGACTATCGTGCAGTTTGAAATCGCCGACGCCGAGCTTTGGTCGGATACTTTGATTCCGAAATTGAAACTTCCCCCTGCTGACGGTGTGCCGGAAATCTGACCCGATCCTCCGTTTAACGACAGTCCGGACGGGAGCTGCCCGCTTGCAATGGCCCAGGCATAGGGAGGAGTACCGCCGGAGGCAATGAGCGTCGCGCTGTAGGCTTGCCCTAGCGCGGCCGTACCTGGCGGACAACCCGGTGAGGCCAGAGCCGGCGCAATCGTGATCGACAAAGCGGCGGTGCTGCTGCCGCCAGCGCCGTCCGAAACTTTCACTGAGAACGACGCACTGGATGCCGCCGTCGGCGTCCCCGAAATGTGGCCCGTTGCGTTGAGGGATAAGCCCGGCGGCAGTGATCCGGAACTGATTGACCATGTGTACGACCCAGTTCCACCGGCCGCTTGCAGGGTTTGTGAGTAGGAAATTCCCGCCTGACCGTTGGGCAAAGAGGTGGTGATGATGTTCAGCGCCGAAGCCAGGATGTTGACCGAGAGCGGCGCGGTGTCCGAGGCTGAAGCCGTGTCCGTTGCCTTGACGGTGAAGTTCTTCGTTCCCGCCGCTGTGGGCATGCCACTGATCTGTCCGGAAGAACTGAGGTTTAATCCAGCGGGCAAGGCGCCCGAGCTGATTGACCACGTGTAGACTCCTGTCCCACCGGTTGCCTGCAGGCTTTGTGCATAAGCCACGCCGATTTGCCCGCTGGGCAACGACGACGTCGTAATGTTGACAGGCGCGGGCGCCACCGTGATACTTAGCGCCCGATTAGCCGATGCTGAATTTGCGTCTACAGCTTTGACGGTGAAGTTCGCCGTGCCAGCGGTTGAAGGAGTGCCACTGATCTGTGCGCCCGACAAGCTCAATCCCGCGGGCAGCGCTCCCCCTGCAATCGACCAAGTGAACGGCGCGGTTCCTCCGGTTATCTGCAGGTTTTGGGAGTACGCGGCTGCGACCTGACCGCTGGGCAAGCTGCTGGTCGATATCGTCGGGGCCGCGGCCACGACAATGCTCAGTGCCTGGGTATCAGTTTCGTTCTTTTCGGAACCGACGACCTTAACGGTGAAATTAGATGTTCCGGCGAAAAGCGGTATGCCGCTGATAGTTCCCGAAGGTGACAACAGAACTCCCGCGGGCAGTTGCCCTGCGGATATGCTCCACGTATAGGGAGCTGTGCCTCCGGTTCCAGTCAGCACCGCGGAATACTTTTGGCCCACCGTGGCTCCGGCAAGCGAGGTGGTGCTGATGTGCGTTGCCCCGTTTAAGACAGCAGCTACGCCTGATGCGATCAGAACGGTAACGAACCACCTGGATCCGGCGAGCGTCATTGTGAGGCCCCGGGTGATGTACCGGATGCTTCCGAAATTGGGACGAAGAATAATTGCGGGCCCTGCGAAAGGTCTAAAATCCACAGCAAGTCTTTGCCTGGATCGGTGAGCTGATAAACCCCGTTATTGAGGGGTCCCGCTCGATCCGGGGAGCAAGCACACGGCATGATTACTGGGTTTCCGCCGTCCAGGTCAAGCACTGCAATTGAGTTGCTTCTGGCGCTTCCGACTAAGATGCGCTGCCTGTCCAGGCTTGGTTTCGCCATGCTGGGAGCGGGTAGACGATCATCCATGAACACCCATCTCACGGTTGCGTTGCCGCCTACGTCCGCAAGCAAGGTAACTGAGTTTCCGATTTCATCGGTGAGCAGTGCGTCATGCGATGCCGCAAAGAAGCTGAGATCGGATGCCATCTTTGGGGCTATCAAATGAGGGCCACTGTCACCTCGATCAAAGACGAACACTCCGCCGCTGGCGGAAGTCTGTGCGTTGTCCGGCACCGATGCCAGTAAGACCGCCCCGTCGTCGCTGATCGCCAGTGCGTTGGGTGGGCCTGGCAGGCTGGAGGCGTCTATCTCCTCCAGGCGGTCTACGGACCCGGGCAACCCGGTCAAGATTCTTATGGATGCGCCGTACGCAAAGGCAGCCGCACTTCCCGACGGGCTGGCGAGGATACGATCGGGCGCGGCGGGCAAACCCGCTACCGGCCGTACGGCGATCCCCGTTGGATCCAGGCTAACCAGAGTTACGGACCCGTCGCCGGCTGTAACCAGTGCATAATCCTGCGCGGATGAGAGTGTCGCATTGACAACTGGAAACCCCAGATCAAGGCTCTCGCCGGCGGTCGCGGAGCCCGGAATTCCCCAGATCCTGCGTAAGGCTTGAGCGTGGGGATCGAAAAACCAACCTAGCGACGGACCGGATAGTGCACCCTGAGCGGAGGCCATACTGGCGGCCGCACTAAAGAGAAGCAAACGTCGCCACATAGTTGCGTTGCCTCTCGTCATTGCGGCGGCCCGAATGACGACGGACCGGCCACCAATGAAGTTCCCGATACCTGTGGTACTCCGGAGGTACTACTATGGCCGCGGGTGGCAGCCAGGACTCCGCCTGTGGTCGCCCCCGCCGCAAGACCAATCCACAAAAGTTTCTTTGACCGCCGCGATTCGGAGGGAGACGCATTGATCTGCCTGATGGACGCGCTGACGACTTGGGAGTTGAACGACGCCGTTACGTGGATATCGAACGGCCCCGGCACACCGTTAGGCACCAGTCCCAAGCCGGCGGCGCGACCGTCGGAATCTGTCTGCGTCATCAGAACGCGCTCCGATCCGAATGCGGCGCCGGGGCCGGCAAAGGGAGTCTGAAAAGTTACTGAGGCTCCCGAAATAGGCCTATTCTGCGCATCCCGCACTTCGATCACAGGCACCCTGGCCGTGCGGGTTCGCACGTTATTGATGGCCCCCTGGCCCTCAATAATCCGGATGTTCAGACCGTCCGTGTCATCGGCTTTGGCCAACCCTCCGATGGCAAAAATCGCAATTCCTAAAAAACCCGCTATTCGCGGTAGAGGCTCGATCTGCACACAGTAGGGATTTCTCCCTTGCTAAAACGTTTCGGCCAAATCGCAACTTTATGTTACGTTTTCCCTCACTGAGTATCTCCTTCCCAAGCGGGAGCACAGTCGTGTGACACTGGCCGAACCCACAACAAAACCGAGATGGCCTTGCGCGCCCCTGGGCGAGGAAATCGAGTGCGCCCCTGCGGTTCTTAATGCCGCGTGTATGGCGGCGATGACCGGCCTCCGAAAGCTGGCCAAAGGCGGCTTAGAGGTGGGTGGCCTGCTGTTCGGCAAACGAGCCAACGGTTTGATTCGTATCCTGGCCTCCCGGCCGATCGAGTGTGAACATCGGTTGGGGCCTTCCTTTGTGCTCTCGGAGCGAGACCGAGCACTTCTTCAAAACGTGCTGCTGGGTTTTAGATCCGATTCAGAACTTGCGCCGCTCGAACTGCTGGGGTGTTATTTCTCGCATTCACGGCATGGAGCGGCCTTGACGGAGCGCGATGTCGAACTCTGCCAGCAATATTTTCCCAAGCCAGATCAAATCGCGCTGCTTCTAATCCCGAGTCTTAGTGGGGTTGTTCGAGGAACTTTACTCGCTCGGGATGCACAGGGAACGCTGATCCCCTGCCACGCGTTCGAACATTCGGAGCTGGGCCAGCTCAGGCGGGAGATCCAGCACCCGTCGATGCGAGTCGAATCCACGCCAACGGGCCGGGTAACAGCAGCCGCAAAACTCGAGCCGCCCTCGGCCACCGCAACGGTGACGCCGACACAGAAGCCGCGGAAACCCGAAACAATGCAGCCAGTTCGACCGGCTTCGATCCGTTGCCGGGCCGGAGGCCGGTCCCGCGCGTCCCAGTTGAGGATCAGCCTGCTCGCGGGTTTTTTGATCGCGCTCTTGTGTTGGCCGAACCGCGCGATTCCGGTAACCCAGGTGCCCCTCACCTTTACCGATAGCAACGGCGATCTCGTAATTCGCTGGGATACTACTGGTCCAATCATCCGAACAGCCTTTCTGGGCATGATGGAAATTCGTGACGGACAGCAGCAGCCGGTACATCTGTCCATCGGGCCGGACGTTTTGCGGAGAGGATGGATCACGTACCAGAGAAGATCCGATCTGGTTCGAATATCCTTCACACTGGCGGGCCACGGACTCACGGTTTCTGACAATGCGATTTACTTTGCCCCACGATACAAGAACGCCGCGCCTGCAGCTGTCGAGGCCAAGGCGCTGAAAACAACGGTGCCGGAAATCGGAGTAAAGACACCGGAAATTAGCGCGAGTGCACCCGTCTTGCCTGATCCAATCGCGGTGCCTGTCCGATTCATTGCGGAGGAAGCGAAGCTTGAAAACAAGGCTCCATCGCCACGTACGCCCGTTCAGAACAAACTTCCACGGGCCTTTCGTGCTCCCCCTGAGCCGGTTGCAAGATCCGCCACTCCGATGGATAGCCGGCCGGCGATTTTACCCAATCCCCCCGCACTGGGTCTGGATGGGAGGACGCCAAGCCCGCCGCCCTTACAAGCTCTGAATCTGTCGTTTTCAGCACCTCATTCCGTTGCCATTGCGCCCACGTCCGGGCGGTTAATATGGACTGGGCAATTGCCGAAGCATTCCATGTTGTCGCTTTCCGCTCAAGGAGCCTCTTTAGGCTATCTGAACGGTTGGCTTCCCAAGGCTGCCGTGCACGTCGAAGTGCGTCCCGGTGAGTTGATCGAGGGCGGAATGGTCATTTTTACCCAAGACCGGAGTTTACCCTCCGAGTCGCCGAGCCTATCGAATGGGTGGAATACCCTGATATACAAGCTCGATGCCGCGCGAGCGACAGAACTCGAAATTCTGGAAGCGCCGGGACGCGCCAATTCCTGGAGTCATATAGTCCTGCGCAATGGCTCCCGCTCTCTGTCAGTAATCATGCTTGACTGGCGTACTGAATAGAGCTATTTCCGGTGATTTCTGTGATCGGATATCGCTACCGTTGCGTGTGCTTGGTGGAAGCAATGAAAAAGCGCACCCCTGGGGTTAGAGTGCGGGTTAAAGTGCTGAAATCCTCAGTTATGACTGGCTGAGAACTTCGAGGCAGATCACTGCGGTGTCAGTTGGTCTCATCGGAGATAGGCCTGCCTTGGCATTTCAATGATGACGTATTGAGGAAGATTTCACGGGGATGTTGCGAGAATCAGCTGCTGATGCGCTGGGGCGAGGCTAAGGGACTCGCTGGCGCCGAAGCCAGCGTCGCGGAGCATGCGGTCAATCTCGGCAAAGGTGTATGCGTCGCCGGAGGGCGTGGTGCCGAGCATTCGCATGGCGAAGAGGGCTCCGTCGGGCGGAGAAACGCGATCTTCGTTAGGCACGAACTCAACTACAGCGACGAGACCACCGGGCTTCAGCGCCGCCCGGACTTTTTTGAGCAGTGTTACGTTTGTGGCGAAATCGAAGTGGTGCAGGAAGTTCGGCAGGAGCGCTATGTCGTAGTCGGTACCGAGGTCCACTTCGAATGCGCTGCCGGGGATGGTGCCGAAACGCCCCGTAATGCCCATTTGTGTAGCATTTTCTCGGGCGACTTCAAGAACGTTTTCCCAATCCTGGAACGTGATTTCAGCGGAGCGGTTATGGAGGGCAACATGGATCCCGAACAGACCGTGGCCTGCCGCGATATCGAGAACCTTTGCCGGCTCACCCGGGGTTGTGACGT
Source organism: Bryobacteraceae bacterium (assembly GCA_036003585.1). Lineage (GTDB taxonomy): Bacteria > Acidobacteriota > Terriglobia > Bryobacterales > Bryobacteraceae > Palsa-187. The sequence goes on from DASYSG010000022.1 coordinate 10,321, forward strand.
GCATCGCGGCGATACTTGCAGGTAGGGCGAACATGGGAGCCATGTAGCGGGCGAACTCGACCCAGATGTTGTCGTTTGGCGCGAGTGTGTGATCGGTGGTGGCACCACCGTTGCGAACCAGCGCGGCCACGTCACGGTATTTGTTCACCATGACGGGATGCGTGAAGAACCCAGCGACGGATCCCATGTATGAAGGCGCATTCTTGTCAAGCAACGCGGCGGTATCGGGCGCAAGACCGTAGGCTCCTTTAGCCTTGGTGAGAAAGCCGTGGACGGTTAGATAGTCGCAAAGCACTCGGACGCCTTTCTCTGTGCCGTGACAGAGCGGCGCGATCGCGTCCGAAGTGGTTGCACCGGCAGCGATATGGGTGAAAACTTCGAGCTCGATGGCTCCCTTGAGCGCCATGGCGAGTTGATAGGAAGTGAGGGCCTGGTGGATGCGTCCCGGGTTGATCGGGATTGGTCTGAAATGGACAGAGTCGGGCTGCGAAGCCATGGTCAATTGTATCTGGCGAGCTTAGAGCGGAGGCCGTCCTTTCAAGATCTCTCCGATCTGGTCCAGTCTGGACACTGTAAAATCGGGGGCAAATCCCCAGTCTTCCCTCTCTGCTCCAGACCGGTTACACCAGCAAACCGCGTAGCCAAAGGCTTTGGCTCCCGCAGCGTCCCATAGGTTGGAAGAAACGAAAAGAATCTTCGCCGCAGGAAGGTTCAAAGCCTCCGATCCCAGCGCATAGACACGGCGAGAGGGTTTGTAGGTTTTTACCCTGTCGACGGAAATGATCTCAGCGAAATACAACTCCAGTGAGTTAGAGCGGACGGCCGCGTCCAACATCGCGGGTGATCCGTTCGAGAGAATGGCCAGCGGCAATCCATTCAGTCCTTCCGACGCGGCCAGCACTTCTGGGAAGGCGGCCGGGGCGAGGTACGCCTGCATGAGGCTTTCGAACTGGCTATCCGTCACCTTAATCGAAAGCTGCCGGACAGCTGTGCGCAGAGCGGCTTCGGTGATATGCCAGAAGTCCTCATACCGGTCCATGAGCGATCGCAGCCAGGTGTATTCGAGTTGTTTCCGTCTCCACAGTTCCGAAAGAGCTTCAAGATCGCCCTGGATACCGACGCCGCTGTTCCGTATGACCGAGTGAACGTCGAACAGCGTCCCGTAAGCGTCAAATATGATTGCTTGGGGTTTCAATAACACCGCGTGACTGCCGTCCCCGTTCCCTAAAGAAGGAACGACTCCCAGACCAAAAAAGGCGTGAGTGCCGTCGTCAACAAGCAATAGAAACAGTAGGAGCCGAACCGCGCCATGTTGATCACACCTAGTATATTTGCCAAGCCCGCCAACACCGCTACTCCGCGTATGGAATACTTCACCCAGGCGCTTTGGGGATACAGCAGAGCCACTCCGATCAGCAGCACATAGAGGCCTGCTCCGATAAACCCATCGGGAATGCCAAATGGTCTAGCGAAAGACGCATCGGCCACAGCCTCACAACCGTGTCCGAAAAGAGGGCACTTTAGATGCGTGACCGCGCGTACTTGGTAAGCTCCGACATACAGCATAGCCGCGGCACTTGGGGCCGAGATCGCCAGGAGAATGTTACGGTCGGTGAAACGCATCCACATCCATCGTAAGCCAGACTCCCTTGCTCTGCTCGCGCAGAATCTGTGTCACCGAGCGCGCTGTCACCGTCTGCGGTATCGTGATTTCAGACTCGTTCTGTGAACGCATCGCTCGTTTGATAGTTGGCGAGAAATTATGGCAAATCCCAGCCCGATCCTTTCGATGGCATCCGATCCCAAGCAAGATGCAAACTACGTGTTTTACGAATTGACCCGAAGCATCTGCCCGGAGTGCCGCCGCGTAATCGATGGGCATATTTTGATCCGGGACAACAAGGTCTACATGCGTAAACGTTGTCCGGACCACGGAATGTTCGAGGCGTTGGTTTATGGTGATGCGCAGCTCTATACAAATTCGTCCCGGTTCAACAAGCCGGGCACGATCCCGCTTGAGTTCGCCTCAGAGGTCGAACTGGGTTGCCCTCATGACTGCGGGCTTTGCCCGGACCACCAGCAGCATGCCTGTCTTGGCATTATCGAAGTGAACAGCGCCTGCGATATGGCCTGCCCCTTGTGCTTCGCCGAAGCCGGTCCGGGATTCAGCTTAACGCTCGAAGAAGTCGAAGACATCCTGGATCATTACGTCAAGGCGGAAGGAAATCCTCAGGTTGTGCAATTCTCGGGCGGTGAGCCTTCGATCCACCCACAAATCATCCAGATGATCCAAGCGGCACAGCGCCGGGGCATTCCCAATGTGATGCTCAACACGAACGGAAAGCGGATCTCGACCGATGACCGGTTTCTGGCGGAGTTAGCTGAAGTCCGCCCGAACATCTATTTCCAGTTCGACGGTTTCGACAGCGAGACATACCGTATCATCCGGGGAGAGCCGGATATTCTCCCGAAGAAACTGCGCGCGCTGGACCGGCTGGCGGAAATAGATTGCACCGTGATCCTTGTGCCCGCCATGGAACGCGGCGTCAACGAACGTGAGATTGGAAAGATCGTCCGCTTCGGTCTGGATCATCCTGCCGTAAAAGGCATAAACTTTCAAGCCGCATTTCACGCGGGTCGGCACGATCGGCATGACCCTATGCAACGGATGACCAATCCCGACATCGTCAAGCTCATTGAAGAGCAGACCGAAGGCATCTTCCGAACCACCGACTTCATTCCGGTACCATGCTGCTTCCCGACCTGCAATTCGGTGACGTACGCCTACATTGATGGGGAAAAGAACGTCACCCCGCTCCCTCGCATTCTGAATGTCGAGGATTACCTGGACTACATCTCGAATCGAGTGATGCCAGACGTGGGAGGCGAAATCAGGCGTGCTCTGGAGGGTCTGTGGTCGTCGTCCGCGGTGCTTGGTTCGGAGAAAGTAGCCAAGGAGTTTTCGTTCTCATGTTCCGCGTGCGGTCTGCCGGACGGTCGCCTGGACGTGAAGGGGCTTTCGAACTTCATCTTCATGATCATGCTGCAAGACTTCATGGATCCGTGGACTTTCAACCAAAAGAACCTTATGAAGTGCTGCAAGGAATTTCTGCTGCCGGGAGGGAAGCAGATTCCGTTCTGTGCGTACAACACGGTCGGCTATCGCGAGCAGGCCCGCGCCCAGCTCATGTCCCAGGAACGCTACCGTGTGGCGGCTAGGCGAGCGGGCACCAGGTATGAAGTTCAGCCTGTGACGTTTGCCTTCGGTGCGGACGCGGCCGCTCCCTTGGTAACGCTCGATCCAGCGAAATGAGCGACGAAATCAAAGCGTGCTGCGCCACGTTATATGAGAGCGACTTTGCAAGGATGCTGCTGGGCGATTCCTTCCACCCCGGCGGCTTGCGCTTAACCGAACGCTTGGGAGAGAAGCTTGCGCTCGGCCCTGGACTGAGCGTCCTGGATGTCGCGAGCGGCAAGGGGGAAACCGCGATTTTCCTCGCTCAACACTTTGGATCGGAAGTCGTCGGAATCGATTTTGGACTGGAAAACGTCAAGCAAGGGGCGGCGCGAGCCAATGCGGCCGGCGTCGGCCATCTGGTTCGATTCCAACAGGGCGACGCAGAGAAACTCGGCTTCCCAAACGCGAGCTTCGACGCCGTCCTGTGCGAATGCGCGTTTTGCACTTTCCCCGACAAGCGCCTGGCGGCCGCGGAGTTTGCGCGAGTCTTGCGCCCCGGCGGGAGAGTGGGATTGAGCGATCTGACGCGCTTGGCCCAGTTGCCCGAGGAACTCCAGGGACTTTTGGCTTGGGTGGCCTGCATTGCCGATGCTCGGCCTGTTGAGGAATATGTCGGTTACCTCGAAGCCGCCGGCATCGGAAGTGTTGAAGTCGAGACTCATGACGAGGCGCTTGCCGAACTAGTGCGGAACATTCAGGCGAAGCTTCTCGGAGCAGAGTTGATGAGCAAGTTGAAGAAGCTCGACCTGGAAGGCATCGACTTCGCCAAGGCGAAGGTACTGGCAAGAGCAGCCTCCGAGGCCGTGCGGGCGCGAAGGCTTGGATATGCCCTTGTAGTGGGACGACCGTGAAATGGCCCGGCCATCGGATCTGAAGTTCAAGTACCGGCTCTTGATTCAAAGCTATCCCTTCCGGCGCGTTGACTGGAGCCCCCTCGTGTCCTGGTTGTGGATAAGCCGCTTGGATACCCCTTTGGTGAACCCAACAATGCCGACCTCCAGAAAAGGATCATGCTCGCAGCATTCAATCTCCTGCCATGCGCGGTGGCTGAACCCTTGATCGTCGCGTTTCCTATCGAATGAACGGATCTGCGCTCTCGTTACTCAATGTTCGGGTTGGAACTCTGGTGATAGATCATCCGGTGGCAGCACACGAACACGCATGTGAAGCCGAGGAAGGCGGGTACAAGTCCTAAATCCGGACAAATAGACACACCCGGGTTGCCATGAGAGTGGTGCCACTGGTGCCAGCAGCAACTGGAGCATCCATCCTCCTGAAAACTCGATCACTTAGACTCCTTGGGTATAGTCACACCTCCAGCAAGGGCTGATCCGATAGAATTCTGCGGCGGTGACTTTTTGGCTGAGACGCGGTTCGTCGGCTCGGATAGCTACCGGATACGCCGTGATACAGGAGTAATCCGCCTTTTGATCGGAAAAAGTTAGCTGATTCACCCACATAACGCTCCTGCCAGGTGAGAAACTCGACCATTACGAAATCCTCGCACCGATCAACGAGGGTGCGCGGCGATCCGATGCGGAAGATGCGGAAAGACGAACGCGGAACGCTCGCATCGTGCAAAGACGGCCGCCCGGCCAGAACCTTTGACAAAGGTTTAGGTATGATTCAACCTGGTAAATGTTGGGTGGTGAGATGCGCGATTTGGTTCTGATATTCCTACTTTGCTTCGCCAGCCTACAAGCCAAAAACATTACCGGCAACTGGCAAGGAACCCTGGGCGAGGGCACTGACGACAGAATCCGTCTGGTGGTGCGAATCGCGAAAGAGAAGAATGCATGGGCCGCCACGTTGTTCAGCATCGATCAAGGTGGGGACTGGGGAGCCGACCAGCCGCTAACGTCGATCACCCTTCAGGGCGCCACCTTCAAATTCAAAGTCAACGATCAAAGCGACTTCGGCGCTTTCGAGGGAACCGTGAATCAAGGCGGAGACTCGATAGTGGGTTCGTGGATCCAAGGCGGGTACCGCCAGCCCATCACGTTCCGCCGCGCTACTTCAAAAACCGCATGGAAAGACCCGTCCCCGCACTCCATCCGATTCGTTACCGTGGGCGCCGGCGTCAAGCTGGAAGTCCTCGATTGGGGGGGAACCGGGCGTCCCGTGCTCCTGCTGGCGGGAAATGGCAACACCGCACACGTCTTCGACCCCTTGGCCGGCAAGCTCGCCGCGACTTATCACGTCTACGGGCTGACCCGCCGCGGATTCGGAGCGTCCAGCAAGCCCCCCTCTGGATATGACGCCGACCGCCTCGCAGACGACGTGCTGGAGGCGATGGATCTTCTCCGACTCAAGAAGCCCGTCCTCATCGGACACTCCATCGCGGGAGGAGAGTTAAGTTCTATTGGTTCGCGTCACGCCGACAAGGTCGCTGGGTTGATTTACCTGGATTCCGGTTACTCTTACGCGTACTACGACTCAACTGTGGGCGACCCTGGTACTCCTCCCCTTGGAGCCCTCCCGCCACGCCAACGTGCGGTTTGGGAAGGCCGGCAGAAATACACGCGAATTCAAGGTCCGGTCTTGGCGATTTACGCCTTCGGTGACAAACCGGACCTAACGCTCGCGGAGGCGCAGGCAAATGCGTTTGAGAAGGGAGTGCCTGGGGCCAAAGTGCTGCGCTTTCCCAAGGCGCCCCACTATATCTTTCTTGCGGAGGAAGCCGCGATCCTGCGCGAGATCCGTGCGTTTATCGCAACATTGCCTTGAATCGAGGACCTCGTAGCCTCCGGTCGGCCATCCTTCAGCTACTTTTTGGGGGAAGCTCAATCCTGCTGCCACACGCCGGATCTGAAAAGTAGTGGACGAGTACGCCGTAACTCAGGCACAATCTTCGTCGACAGTCAGGAGCGGAGGGAAGGCTCTTCAAGCCTCCTGATCGCCTTAGCCCACCCGGCAGCGGGTTTCCGTCCTCTCAACGCACTTCACCGCGTTCTCCCAGACTCCCGCCCGCGGCTCACCCACAACCCGCGGACCCCGAACGGGAACATGCCGAAGCTCACTCCGGCGGCGGTGGCGTAGATGACAGGCCAACCGTTGACAATCGTCGCCGCGCAATAGCTAAGGCGTTATCCGTTTACCCGTCAGCGACTGACCGAACTGCTTGAGCTCGGCCCCGATCACCGCGCCGTCTGGATCGGTGGTGAACTGAATCTGCGCATCCACGGCCTTCCAGAAGAACGCGAGTGGCGCCTCGGGAAAAATCCGCGCCCGACTCCCCCCGGCAGACCATCGCGCTGCGCATATAGCCCGCCACTATCGCGCGTGATGGCAATGATCACACCCGAACCGAAGTCATAGCGGCCGACGAACTTGTCGAGCTGCTCCGCCGGCAAGGAGATTTCCGTGTGCCGCGTGGGTGGGGGCGGCGCCGGTGGAACAGCCGGCGTCGGCGCGACCGGCCTTCCGATGAGGATATGGAACACGAGGTCGACCGTCGACGGCTCGACCGCGGAGTTGGCGAGTGCCACCACGGCCCGGCCCTGCATCGGCTCCAGTGCCAGCATCGCACGATATCCGCCCGTCTGCCCCGCGTGCAGCAACACCTCGCGGTCAGGCACGGGGTGCAGAACCTCCCAGCCGAGCGCCTGATCAACTTGGGGAGCTTCGCCTGGAACTCGCACGGAAAGCATCGTTTTCACGGCCGGGGCGATCGACGATTTGGGATCGAGCACCGCTGCGGCGAAGGTCAGCATATCTGCGGCGCTCGAGCGTATGCCGCCCGCACCCGCAAGGATCGCGAGGTCCCACGGCTTGACGGGCCGCATATATTCATCGAAGCCCGGAGCCAGCCGCGCCGCATAGGGCGGTGGCAGGGTGATCATCGTGTCGTTCATGCGCAGCGGACGGGTGATCCGGTCGCGCAGCAGCGTCTCGTAATCGGTGTCGGCCGCCCGCGTGAGCAGATAGCCGAGCAGACCCACGCCGAGGTTCGAATACTCCCATTGCGAGCCGATGTCACGCGTCAACTGGTAGCGATCGAGAAATGCCGGCAGCCGCTTTTCGTCATAGTCCGCGAATGGGCCATCGGGATCGCTGATCGCCCGCATGTCGTCGTCCATCCGCGGCAATCCCGACCGGTGCGTCGAGAGATCGCGCAGGGTGCTGGCGCCCGTTGCGTTCCGGCATCTTGTGCCCCGCAGGCAGGTATTTCGCCGCCGGATCATCGAGCGAGACTTGACCCTTGTTGACCATGTCGGCAAGGATCAGCGCGGTGAACACCTTGCTGATCGAGCCGATCTCGAATAGCGTGCCGCGGTCGAACTTGGCGCCGGCGCCCGTGCCGCCCGCGACGATCCGCTGGCCGTCCGGTCCGAGCACGCCGACAACGATTCCCTGGCCGGTGCGCGGTGCATTTCGCTCGGCAATCAACTTGCCGATCTCGCTGTCCGGCGGCGGTTGCCAGGGAGGGGGGGCGCCTTTCGCGAAGTTGATCGCCACGGCGGTACCCGTGGTGAGGGTCCCTTTCCGCATCTGCGCGGCACTGTCCCAATCGCCTTCGTAGGAGGTGTTGCCTCGGCCAACCCGGAATGCAAGGTGAGCGCCCGTTACTTTGATGTCAGAGATAGGCGCCAGATTGCCGGGGCTCTGGCTGACATTTTCGATCTTCGCACTGAGCGTTGCGTCCGCGCCGCGCTCGACGTGGAACACCAATGTGATTTCACCCGCAGGGGTCTTGGCTGCGCCGTGCCACGTGCCGACGATGTCAGGCACCGATTGCGTGCGCCAGCGCGGCGATCTGGACTGCAAATGCTGCCGTCAGCATAAGCACTGTATGGTTTGCCATATTGATCAACATTTCGAAATCCTCCTCAGGAATTGGGCGCCTCAACGAACCGGGCTGGAACCAAGCCCGTCCGCTTCTGGCTGGCGCGGCGGCGGGGTCATCGTACGGAGATTGAGAAGCGTGATGATCAGGAAAAACACGGTTCCCGTGAACGGACCCCACGTCTCCAGATCCACCAGCTTTCGCACAACTTGAAGCGACAAGAGAATCGAGGTCAGGATTAAGATCCAGGCGTAGTAAGTCGCTACGCCACTGACGATGCGCATACGATCCGCGTGCTTCAGGAGCCGGTCTATCTTCTTTCTCCCGTAGAGCAGATACATGACGGCTGCACCCAGGAGAAGGTATCCCAGCGAGAGGATGCCAATGTTGAGAACGGGACCGCCAAATCCCGGGAATGGATGCCGTGCGACGTAGAACACGACCGCGACGAACTGGAGATAGGCCAGGACGGCAAGCAAGACGGTCAACGGTGAGACAACGTCGAACAGCCCGCGGCGTTGCAGAGTGGCCTTGCGCTTCGCTTCCGGCAACAATCGCCTGTGCACCTTGTTGAACTTGATTGCGAACCAGGTATTCAGCATGATTGGAAAACATTGCAGCATGAAATACGCGGTGACCAGGCCGCCCACTGCGCCTGCATCCCAGTTCGGGCGTTGCATGTAAACGATGAACCAACCCAGCAGCAACAAGCCGACCACCACGACGACCATGTTCGCCGCGCGATATCGAGCGAGAAAGCGCTCATGAGCTTGACCGACGTCCACGCCCGGATATAGCTCCGCAAGGCGTTCGGGGGGGGCGTTCTTCAGCCCCCTTCGAATGAACCGGGTATACAGGACCGGGTACCGCACGGACATTCCCAGGATCTGCAACGCGAATATCGCCAGAAACAAATAGACTTCGATCATGATCGCTTTACCTCTCGGCTCACTTTGCCTGCCGTTGCCGGTTGATGGCATCGGTGAACGCATTACGGATTTCTGAATCGGTCACGCCCGCTTCGCGCAGCTCGTCGATGGATTCGCTGAGTTTGCGCAGCGTCCATTCCTGCAGGTTGAACTTGCAGTTCGCCTTGGCCTTGGGGTGAACATAGGTACCGCGATAACCCTTGGTTTCGATGATGGAGTCGCGAGTCAACAGCTGGTAAGCCTTGGCGACCGTTTTGCTGTTGAGATCGAGATCGTTGGCGAGCTGGCGAATCGAGGGCAGCGCATCGCCCGACTTCAAAACTCCGGCGGTAACCGCGGCCTTGATCTGTTCGATCAGCTGCTCGAACTGCGGCAAGGGGTCGTCAATGTTGATTGTGATTTCCAACGATCGTACTCCTATGTACCAGTTGTACCCATGGTACATTGGGTCCGATGGAATTGCAAGCCCAAAAACAACCCTGTTGGGGAGACATCATTTGGGAACCGGTCTACGCGACTCTGATGCGGGGTCGACAACTGGCCCGCAAACAGCGTTTTGGGAAGCGTCCGTGCGATTCTGCCCGGATTGTCGACTATTCTTCCACTAACAGGGCGATGAAGGGTTGTCAGTCTTAGGTTCGATCCCGATTCGGTCATTCACGGCAGATCGGATGCGTTGCTTGCAGCCGAGATATCGTCTGTGGTCTGGATCGAGACGTGGCCAAGCAAGAACTGTATCTGTTCCAGTTCGCCTCCAGCTGTGTGGCACAGCCTAGCGCAGGTCCGTGCCAAACGACTTTCTCGGTTATGCGCTCACCCCAGAGGCGACCGGCTCTATTCACGCAACGAAACAACCGGCCGGAGGTAATTCCCGCGTCCCTCAGCCAAACGTCAAGGACCGCTTTGACCCAGTCCGGCATCGGTACCGTCCGAACGTGACCTGCCTTTCCCATGAGATCGACAATGGCCCAATGGTGTTCTCGCTGCTGTAGGTGGGAGAAGTTAAGCTCGACGGCTTCATGACGCCTCAAACCGCAGGCGAGCAACACGGCCAGAAGGGCACGGTCTCGTTTGCCCTTCAGTCGCCCAGTATCGGGACACTGCCAAAGGGTTTCGCCCTGTTCGGCCGTCAACCAATTCCCCAATCGCACTCCGAGTTTCTTAACCCCCTTCACTCGCCGAATACCGGAGGCGAGATCAGGGCTAAGAAGACCGCAATCGGCGGCCTCGTATGCTAGCCTCCGCACGGCCCCGAGACGCAGATTGATGGTTCCGGGTGCAAGCTTCCGAGATTCCAGATGCATCCGATAGCGGACGACAACGGTTCTGCTGAACGATAGCCTTGGCTCCGAGCAGTACCATTCAATGAACTCATCAATAGCGTGCCGGCAGCCGCGCTGAGCGTCTCGAGAACTTAGGCTGTTCAGAACCGCTGCTTTCGCCTGGTCGAGATCCGGCAGGCGCAAAACGGTCTTCGCTACCAGCCGCCGTTTCTTGGGGGGGGCGCTTGTTTGCCATCGGTTGCGGTCCTCCTCGACCGCCAAACGATGATGCAATAGTGCCAAGTACGGGACGGATACGCCGTGATACAGGAGCTAACTCCTCTCTGATCGGCTAAACTGAGCTAAATCATCCGTATGCCGCTCTCCGCAGGCGACAGACTCGGTCCGTACGAAATTCAGTCCCAAATTGGTGCCGGAGGCATGGGCGAGGTGTATCGTGCCCGCGACCCGCGACTGAATCGCGACGTCGCCATTAAAGTGCTGCCCCAAGCTTTTGCGACGGATGCTGCCCGGGAACGTTTCCGCCGCGAAGCCCGCGCCGCCTCGGCGCTAAATCATCCCAATATCTGTGCTGTGTACGACGTTGGCGAGACAGCGGGCCATCCGTTTCTTGTGATGGAGCTGCTTGACGGGAAGACACTCCGCGAGCAGATCAGCGGCAAAGCTCTCGACATCCCGACGGCTCTGGCACTGAGCATTCAGGTCGCGGACGCGCTGGACGCAGCGCACGCCAAAGGGATCATTCATCGTGATATCAAGCCAGCCAATATCTTTGTAACCCAACGCGGTCATGCCAAGGTGCTCGACTTCGGCCTAGCCAGGCAAGACCGGCCAGCGGATACGGATGCTCTGACGGCGGACATGCTCACAGAGCCGGGCACTGCGATAGGCACGGTCCCTTACATGTCGCCGGAACAAGCTCGTGGCCAGACCGTGGATGCGCGCAGCGACCTCTGGTCATTCGGCGTGGTTTTCTACGAAATGGTGACAGGAGCCCGGCCGTTTGATGGCCCGACGTCCCCCATCATCTTCGAGGCCCTTTTGAACAAGACGCCCCAGCCCGTTCGCGAGCGGAATCCGAAGGTTCCGGCCGAGCTGGAAAGGATCATCGGCGAGCTCCTCGAAAGGGATCGCGCCTTGCGATACCCCTCGGCCGCGGAACTGCGCGACGATCTGGAGCGGCTGCAAACCAGCCTCACTGCAGCGGCCGCGCGAGGAAAACGCAAACCTCTGCTGACGTACGGAATCGCCGCCTCAGCGATGCTGATCCTAGCCGCCGGCGGTTTCTTCGTCTGGCAGCGCAGTCACGCCAGCCTGCTGACCGACAAGGATTTGACGGTTGTCGCGGAGTTCACGAACACGACGGGCGATCCGGTGTTTGACGGCACGTTGCGGCAAGGGCTCTCCGTGCATCTCCAACAGACGCCGTTCCTCCAACTCCTCTCCGACGATCAGATCGGGCGCACCCTGCGCCTGATGGAGAAGCCGCCTGATACGCGCCTGACACGGGAGGTTGCGCGAGAAATCTGCCGGCGTGCCAATGCGACCACCGAAATCGAAGGCTCCATCGCCGCCCTGGGAAATCAGTACGTGCTCAGCCTCGACGCCGTCAATTGTAGTAGCGGCGAAGCGCTGGCGGGAGAACAAGTCACTGCGGACGGCAAGGAGAAAGTAGTCGCGGCCCTCGGCAGTGCCGCCTCCAAACTGCGGACAAAGCTCGGCGAGTCTCGTGCTTCACTTGAGAAATTCGATGTGCCGCTCGATCAGGCAACCACCTCCTCGCTCGAAGCCTTGCAGGCCTCAACCCTGGCCACCCAGGCGCTCTTGAAGAACGATTTTCCATC
>DASYSG010000023.1:0-23996 GCA_036003585.1 Bryobacteraceae bacterium
AGGAGTTTTCGGAGTAGCGCTTGTTGGGAATGCATCAACTCGTGGTGGTGGGCGACCTCCCGCAGCAGTTTGGTGCGTTCTAGCTGCGATTTAAGAATGTCCTGCTGGCTGCCTTCCCCTACCCGGTAGCGACCGTCCGCAATCTTTTCGACTTGTTCGAGAAGTGTGCCATTGCGGTCCAGCACTTCCAAAGTCTGCTGGACGTACGCGATCTGGTAGTACGCTTCCTTGACTTGTTGGAGGATCGAGCGCCGCACGGCTTCAAGCTTGTTCCGGCTGATCGCGGCATCCTGCTGCGCGGCCTCGCCCTTGAGCTTCAACTTTCCTGGATACGGCAGGTCTTGAGAGATTCCGAAACCGACGTAGGCGAAGTCGCTGTTGCTGTATCCGGCAAAAGGTCGCGGACTGCCTACGGAGAAGTGCTGCAGCGTGACTTGCGGGTCAGGCAGGGTTGAGACTTGAGAAGGAACCTGCGTTGCCGCCTGCCAGCCCAGTCTGGTCGCCTGAATGTCTGGATTGCTGCGGGTAGCTTCGTCCAACAATGCCGAGAGGGGAGTCGGTAAGTCGGCCGCGGGTAACGCCGCGACTAAGAAGAGCACGATAACACCGGCTTGGAAGAGTCTCATCGGTGTGCGTCCTCTCTGCCAACCGACAGGTTGAGATCAGCCGCGTAAAGACGATCCCACATTTGTTCGAATACGACGCGAGCGAGGGGCTGCTTCAAGTCGAACTCGACTGTCTCGCGGTAGCCCGTCACCCGCAACTCATAGGGGTTCGGATTCGCGATGGTCTGGACATCCGCCCACCGCCAAGTCCGGCTATCCCGGCCGTTTTCGGTGACGTAGTCGATGCCAGTATCCTTTAAGCGCAGCGTCCCATTGCTGCCCCCGGACCAGATCCGCCGATGAGCCGGGATTTCCGACAGAACCGCCACGCTTGAGAGCGGGACGCCGTTGCGCACGGGCTTCCCGACGCGCTCGGTAAGCTGAGCGGCGATCTCCGGAGGCATTGGCTCGCCCAAGGTGAATTGGAAGCGTTGTTCTCCAGGCGCGTGCCAGGGACGATTCTGATAACTGTCGAGAGTGAGTTCCCGTGCTGAGAGATCAAGACTGTGGATGTCAACGTACGCCCAACGTTGGTTGAACTTGGGTGAGCGAAATTCCACGCCCGCATCATCGAGCACCAGACTTCCGGGGACGGCCTTTTTCAATAACCGATGCCAACTCGCCGGAGTCTGCCAGAACTCGGCTTGCACCGGGGCCGCGAAGACCGTGCCGCTGGAAACGACCGCGAAGACCACCGAAATACCAAGAATGTTCCTCATCAAATCTCCTGCCTTTCCCCATTTGGCGGACAAGCGTGGGCAATAGACGCGAAGCCAAATGGCTGACTTTGTAAAAGGATGAAACGGGTGTGCGGAAGCACACCTCGGGTGGAGTTCTAGATGAGAAGGGGCAGACTGGGGACCGTTGAGCGGACAGGCGGCGGATGTCTCACCGGGTCGCCGGCATCGAGAAACGTTGGGGAGACCAGGATGGGGACATGCACCACTGTTAATGCGATCAACGTAGATGAGTGTTCAGCTGTTTTCGACGGCGCAAGCTGGTTATTGTCCGGTACGGTGTTCTTGCAGCACTCGTCCGAGTTCGCCGTCGGAACGCACTTGCCTTTAAGGCAGCAATCCGCAGCTTGGCGACTTGGGGTGCCGGCAGCGAAGCAATCAAAAGGCCTGAGGAGAAGGATCACTGCCATCAGGCTGACTATGATTTGAAGGCCACGTCGCATTCCGGCTTCAGAATAGCACGCTACCCGCCAAAGCTTGACAGCACCTACCCCTATGAGAATGCGAAGAGTTTACCTGGGATGTAGGACCTAGCTGACTGCGTCGTTTAGCACAGGTGCGCTTCGAAACCTACTGGCTATTTTCGAGGATACAGGGCACTTGCCGGGTTTACCCGCAAACTCCTAGCCGTCCGACCATCGATTGCGCTTGAGAGCTTTCCGCGCTTGATGTCCCACTGCCTGGAGAGGTAATGTCCACATGACGTGGCTTCCGATGCCCATTAACGGACACCACATTCTGAACGTGATATGTTTTGTCTCTGGGTCGCGGCGGACACGAAATTAGCCGACCCCGGAACTAAGCTGGCCAGGTGGACCGAACCAGCGTCGTAATTATGCGGTCAGGCCAGACTTCAGGCGATCCAGTAGATTCTGCCGCACTCCAGTGCCAGCGGTTCTGGCTTCCGCGCGGTGTTCCCGCGAATCTTGGCGACGACGGATTTCTGGTAGATCCCGAGTCAGATTACGCATGGAATGTGGGGCCAGCCGCACTTCCATTGGAAGGGCTGGCGGAAATTCCCGTTCTTGGCCTCATCGGGGAGCCTGGCATGGGGAAGAGCACGGCACTTGATCAAGAGGCACGGCGAATCGCGTCTGCGACTGAAGGGAGTGGCGATCGACTTCTGTGGGTGGATCTTGCCGCTTGCGGAACAGATACGCTCGTCTGCCAGGAAGTTTTCCAGTGCGATGAATTTCGATCGTGGAAGAACAGTAACGCTCGGCTCCAGCTCCTCCTCGACGGCTTTGATACCTGCCTTGACTATGTGAAAACGCTGGTCGCTCTCTTGCGTAAACGCCTGGCAAAAGAACCGCTTGACCGACTGACGCTTCGTATTGCGTGCAGGACTGGTGACTGGCCGACGGACCTCGAGCAAGCTCTGAAGACATTGTGGCCGGACGAAAACGGCGTGCTCATTTACCAACTCGCGCCACTAAGGCGGAAGGATGTCCGCGCCGCGGCTGAAGCGAAAGGTCTTGATGTGGATGGGTTCTTGGACGAGGTCTTTCGTCTCGGTGCGGGTACTTTCGCCAGCCGCCCGATTACCCTGAAGTTCATGTTGAATACCTTCGAGCGAAATCGGGGGTTTCCGGCACAGAGGCCGGAGTTGTACCGCAAAGGATGCCTGGCATTGTGTGAGGAATGGCGTGAAGATCTGCGACGGTCACGAAAGTTCCCGCAAGGCGCGCGATTTTCAGTCGCGAGTAGACTTGCCGCGGTAAGCGTATTTTCGCGAAAAATCTCCATCTGGTCAGGTTCATACAGGGAAGTCATGCCCGACGGGGACGTACGGGTCGACGAGCTCTTGGGCGGCGCCGAGCGTTTCCTCCGAGAGGTCACACATGTCACTCTAGATGTAGTCCGAGAGACGCTCGACACCGGCCTGTTTCGATCTTTAGGACCGCATCGGATTGGGTTCTCACATCAGACGTACTCAGAATTTCTGGCGGCGCAGTATCTTGTCGATCACGGAATGGGGGCTACCGAGATCCTTAGGCTCATCCTCCATCGAGACGGTTCCGGCAAAGTGGTGTCGCACCTGCGGGAGACCGTCGGGTGGTTGGCGGCCGTGATTCCCGAGGTCCTCCACGCCGTTCTTTCGACGGACCCCGCCAGCTTGCTCGCCTGTGACACGTCGCTTGCCTCGGACGCGGATCGACGGGCGCTAGTCCTTCGGATTTTACAACTTTTTGATGCCGAAGAGTTCTTCGACATCGAGCTTTTGGCAACGGCAGGGAACCGCCAGGACGGCGCACGCCTCAAATATGCCGAAATCGCCGGAGATCTGAAACCGTACATCCTCGATAAGTCCAAGCGAAGCCTAACGCGTTGTGCGGCGATCCTCATGGCGCGATTCACGCGGCAGGCAGAGTTGCAAGGAGATCTGGTAAGTGTTGCGACCGATCACGACGACTTCCTGGAAGTCAGGGTGGCGGCAGCAATGGCGATCAGGCTGGTCGGAAATGAAACCTCAAGAGCCGGCTTGAAAGGGCTTGCCACGGATCCGTCCATTGATGATCCGAGTGACGAACTGAAAGGTGCCGCACTGGCGGCTACATGGCCGGAAAGTTTGACTGCTGACGAACTATTTCACGCTCTAACTCCGCCGAAGAGGTTGAATTTCATCGGCGAGTATCAGCGGTTTCTGACGAGCAATTTCGCGTCGAAAATCGTTCCAGCAGATATGATCCGGGGACTCCAGTGGGCGCAGATTCATGCGCCGAAGGTCCGAGCCGAGCATACGCTTCTCCGTAACGCGGCTTTCCGGATCGTAACCGAGGGCATCGATGATTTCAACGACACCGAGGTGTGCAAGCTGATCGCGAATATCCTGATCGAGAACGCGCGATCTGCGACGCCCACCGTAGAGCGAAAATTGGCTTCTAATTTTGATGCTCGCATCGCCATTGCCCGAGTGGCAATGCGGATTGCGGCAGATTACTGGAGCCTTTGGTGGCTGAGACGCGTCGGTCTGATCGTGGACGGAGACATCCCGTTTCTGTTGGATGAGTTCGAAGCCTCGCAGACTGACGATGTGCGGGAAAAGATCGCTTTTTTGATCGCGAAAATCCTTGATTGGGGGCCGCGGCCCGACGAGGAGTTGATTGAGCGGATCTTTGTCGTTGGCGGAGCAAGTAAGATTTTGTCGGCGGCATTAATGCCGGTTTTGGGTTATGTCAACCTCGATTCAGAAGAAGCAGAGCGCCAGAAGGATCGCTACCGAGCGCTTCTCAAACCAGAGGAGCCTGCGTCTAGGCCCGAGCCGACCCTGACTCCGAACCTTGATGATCTTCTAAGCCAGAGCAATGATGTTTTAGCTTTTTTGAAAATCTGTCACCGCCTCACTGGCAACGAGTTGGAGTTAAGAAATGGAGTCCTGCCAGGATGGAACCAACTCACGGCTGAGGTGCGGAACCGCATTATGGACGCAGGCCGGGCATATCTGAATGGCTATTGCGTGTCGAGCACGGCCTGGATGGATCTCTCCGAGATTTGGTTCGCAGTCACTTGCGGTTACTGGGCGCTACGGGTGCTGGCACAGGTCGAGCCGCGTTTACTTGATGAACTGAGTGGCGATGTCTGGTACGCCTGGATGCCTAGCGTCTTTGGCGACCATTACCGTGAAGAAGTACCCGACGATGTGCACACCGCAGTTCTCAAGACCGCTTACCGACTGGCACCCGCCAGATTCCGAGAATTGATCGATCGATTCATTGACTCACAGAACAGAGTTTCGGGTGAAGTCTTCATGTTGGACCGCACGAAGCCGGTCTGGGATCACGAGATCGCTGAATTGCTTCGTTCAAGGCTCCAAGACTCCACCATGAGCCCAAAGAGCTTCGGTCGCATTCTTGATGCACTCATGAAGGCGGAAGACGCCGAGGCGCTTCGGATCGCAAAGCAGGTAGTGGTAGCGGCGAAGCACGCTTCACCGCAGGAGCTGAAAAAACCAATCCAAGCGGCTCTGGAACTTGTTACCCGTAACCCGTCCGAGGGGTGGAAAGTCATATGGCCAGTGGTTCAGACGAAAGATGATTTCGCCAAACATCTGTTCAGTCATTACGCAATCGATCCGTTCAGTGCCGATGCCGTGCTGTTCCTTGACGGACTTGGGGCAAACGAGTTGGCTGAATGGTATATCTGGCTTTCGGAACACACAGCTTTAGCTGACGGCGATGAGCCCCGAAGACCATCAGCCTTGGGCGGTTTTGAAATGCACCATTCCAACAATGGCTGGTACTGGCTGAGTACAACCATCTTGAATAGGATTATTCTTAGCGGCCTTCCCGGGTCTGTTGAAGCCGTGCGCCGTCTTGACCGGATTGTTCCGGATCATAAACTGAAACCTGTCGTGTCGATCACGCAGGAAGTTGCACGTGAGAAAGCTTGGATGCCGCCTTCGCCCTCTGAATTGATCGAACTGGTATCCGGTTCATCTCCTGGAACGATTGACGGTGGGATTAAGAAGCCACGGGATTTAGAAAGCGAGACCATTCCTGGAACAGGGAAGGTAGACACGAAGCCCACCCTTGCTGCACGGTTAGCAGAAGCCGAGAAGGTGTCAGATCTCAAGTTGAGAGATATGTACGTTGCCGTTATTCGATACCAATGGTATTTCGCTGAACTTCGGGAGCTCAAAATTGCCACCAAGAAGCATCAGACTCCAGATCTATTGAAACAGCGGTTCCCGGATTTCGAGCTGTGGGCCATCTTGGAAAGAGCCGATATAGCGGATATCATCGATGGCGCGTTCACTCCAGGGCGTTTCTCTTGGTCGTTGATCAAACGGCTTAATGGTCTGGATGGGAAAGATGACCGCACCCTGAAGAACTACCGCAGAGCGCTTCGAGCGGCCGGCATTTCCGTTTAGACGCTCGCGCTTTCCCCGTCCCCCTCCCAGTTTTCACCCTCTTTCACCTTGGTTAGGCGGTTTTTTCACCTCGATGCGATGAGACACTATTTTCGCCAGAAAGAATTAGGCGATGCCAGGATCGGATCCCAAGATGAAGCCGTGCAGAGCGGGCGCATCGAACGTCCCGCGGCAGGAAACCGCCGTAAGTGTCACCGAACACTTTATCTCTGATGGACTTCGGTCGTTCGTAGACGATTGCGTTGTTCCGGCGCTGGTTGAAAGATTTCTCCGCAGCCGTCAGTTGCCACAATTGGTGACCTCCGAGCATAATGTGGACCAGCCATGAGATGCGCAGTCTACGCCCGATACTCATCTGACCTTCAACGCGAGTCGTCCGTGGAGGATCAAATACGGAAGTGCCGGACCTTCGCAGAATCGAAGGGTTGGTTTGTTTTGGAGGAATATGTTCGAAGCGATCAGGAGATATCGGGCGCCTCGCTCGCGGGCCGACCGGCCCTCGGATTTCTGTTGGCAGCCGCGAAGCGGCATTCTCGGCCTTTTGATCGCATCCTGATAGACGACACATCGAGGTTGTCCCGCAACCTTGCGGACGCCCACAAGATGGTAGCAACTCTTCGATTCAACGGTGTTGGCGTGACGTTTGTCAGCCAGAACATAGACACCTTAGACAAGGCGTCGTGCCAACTCGTCACCCTCAACGGAATGATGGATGAGCAGTACCTGGTCGGTCTCGCCGATAAGGTGCATCGAGGCCAGGAAGGCCGGGTGCTTAGAGGCCTGAACCCAGGGGGTAAGCTGTACGGCTACAACAACGTGCCGATCTTGAATCCGAATCGTCCTGGCAAATATGGCCAGCCAGCCGTTGATGGAGTGGATCAGGAAATCAATCCGGGGCAGGCGGAAGTTGTTGTGAGGATCTTCGGGATGTATGCCTCTGGCATGGGTTTGGCCTTGATAAGCAAGACGTTGAACGCGGAAGGCATCCCGGCGCCGCAGCCACCACGGACAAGAGAATTGCAGGCGTGGTGCCCATCTTCTATTCGGGAGATGCTGCGAAACGAACTCTACCGGGGGATGCGAGTTTGGAACAGAACGATCAAAACAAGAAATCCGGAGACGGGCCGCAAGGTGAGCAAAGCCCGACCCAAAGAAGACTGGCGGCGAGTTCCGGTTCCTAAGCTGCGCATCGTGTCCGAAGAACTCTGGACCGCAGTGCAAGCCAGAATCGCGCAATTGAACATGAAGCAAGTGGCCGCGCGATTGGGGGGTATGAACCGCACTCCCGCAGGCCGATCTTATCTATTCAGCGGATTGCTGGTATGCGGTAGCTGCAAATCCAGATTGGTAATTATCAGCGGCCAAGGCAAGAGAGGATATGTCCGGTACGGTTGCCCCAGCCATCGTTACCGCGGCGTTTGCGCCAACACTGTCACTATACGGCAAGACCGACTTGAAGAGCAGCTGCTGGCTGCAATTGAACAGCGGATTGCGAATCCGGGCATGATCGAGCATATTTTGGTTCGTTTTCAGGCAGAGCTACAGAAGCGCCTTGCAGACCTTCAACGCCAAAATGTCGGGCTGGAAACTTTGCGTCACGAACGGTCGGTACTGAAGGCCAAGACCCAGCGACTTGTGGAGGCCGTCGCTGCTGCGGGCCATTCTCCCGCCCTACTCTCGGCTCTAGGCGACGTGGAACAGCAGATTGCAGTGTTAGATCGTCGAATTGAGACTTTCAAGCCGATCAACGTCGCGGCCACGCTTGAAGAAATCCGGGATTTCGTTTCGCGCAATTTACTGAACTTAAGGGATTTGCTGCACCAGGACGCGAGCAGGGCGAAAGCGGCCCTGTCGAGCCACATTGGGCAACTCACCCTAAACCCAAAACAGACGCCGTCCGGCTCGATTTACGAGGTGTCGGGCGGCGTGAACCTGCTGAGTCAAGATGTAATGCAGGTGGTGGCCAGGGACGGGTTCGAACCGTCGACCTCTTCCATGCCATGGAAGCGAGACGCTTCAAACCATTTTCCCGCAACTGATTCTAAAGAAAATAATTCCGGTGGTGCGGATGTGGGTATCTGGGACGGAGTGTTTTTCGGTCGTAGTGGTGCGGAAAAGGTAGTGGTGCGAAGGAAGCGCGCTTCTCAAGTCAGTGAGCGCGCTTCCAACCAGCCAGAAGGCTTGGGCAGCGTTTCTGTGCGGCTTCGCGGGTTAGTCTCGGTCATTGAACCCAATCTGCGGCGCGCGCGCCAACAACCGGAGGTCGGCCGATTCGATCGCCCAAATAGAGCGAAATCGAGAAGGCAGCCCACCAAGCCACTGTCGGCAAGAATCTCCAATATCCCGTGTGCGTTGCATCAGGCTTCCTGCACTCGGGAAAGCTAATATCGTTGCGGCCGCGCACAGCACAACGGTAATCATCAAGTTTGCAAGTCGGAGTGACTTCAGCCAGAACAAGCGGAGCAAAAGCCAGTATCCTGAGGCACCGAAAGCCGAGCCGAATGCAAGACCAAAGAATGGCATCAATGACTCTCCGAGCAGGCTCAGAAGAGGAACTAGCAAGAAAAGCGAGAATGGTGTGACCGCGCTTAGGACGGCGACGAGCGTGATAAAGACAATTGTCTTTCCTGGCGTCACGGCCGTTCTATCTCGCAGAGAAATGACGATTGACGCCGCGTGAAGAGCGCCCATGCCAGCAAAAAAGAGGAGAAAACGCGCATCGCCAGCAGGGACGGCGTCGCCAGCTTTCATGATCAGCCAGAGCACTGTCACAGCCAGGATCAGTATTAGGAAGTGACGCTTGTACTGAATCGCTTGCATGGGGTGGTTGGATTATATCGTGCGGGGAACTTTTTATGCTATGCCACAATTCTTCATTCACCCAACACGGTCGTTGGCTGGTGGAAACCACGCTTATCCAGTTTAGTGGTGTGGCGGTGCGAGAAAAACCACTTGCTGAATCCGCGTAAGTGGTTTTGTTTGTTTTGGTGGACCTGGACGGGTTCGAACCGTCGACCTCTTCCATGCCATGGAAGCGCGCTCCCAACTGCGCCACAGGCCCACTAATAGAGCAGTTTACCACGCCTGCATTTATCGATGTGATTTAGAAGAGGTTGATGCCGGAGATTCGCAGCATCCAGACGACCAGCCACAGTGCGATTGCGGCTACGACGAGGTACCGGACCCACTGAGCCGCAGTCTTCGGTTCGGTCCTATTTTCCATCAGCCTTTCTTACGTTGCTGTTTGGGAGGCTGCGCGGGCTGAGGCGACTTTCGAAACGCATCGTCCCGGGGTTCTTCGATCTGCGCGTCATCGATATTCACGTCAACGTCGTCCGGGTTCTTCTTGGGTTCCTTGATTTCTTTGGGGTCTTTCTGCGGGGTAGCCATGGCTACTGGGAGACTCCGCCGAAAGAAAAGTGTTTCTAGTTCTTCAGCTCCGCCATGATCTGATCCAGCTTGTTCACAACGTTCGGGTTGGCCCACAGGCCGCCGTTCATCGTAAACACCTTGGCGATATCGTCCTTGCTCTTCCCCTCGCGCACCATCGAAATCACGGTCGCCGGCAGCTTCGTCGCCACATCGCGATAGTCGATGAGATACTGGCGCTTGGCGACCGGCCCGTGCCCCGGAATGACCGTATCGAAATCCAGCTTCAGCACTCCGTCCAGAGTGGCGCCCCACTCCTTCATGCTGCCGCCGTTGGCGTAATCGACATTCGGACCGTTGTTCGCGCCGATATCGCCACTAGCTAAGATGCGCAGCGCCGGGAAATAGACCACCGCATCGCCATTGGTGTGGCCTCGGCCGTAATACTTCATGCGGACTTCCTTGCTGCCCAGGTATATGTCGGTTTCGTCGGTGAACACCACGCGCATCACGCCCGGAGCCTTGTTCTTGACCATGTTGTCGCGCGCGTTCTTGGTGGCGATGATCTCGGCCGTGGGCAGAAACCGCACATTGCTTCCGGTATGATCGCCGTGCAGGTGGGTGTTAAGCACGTACTTGATGGGCTGATTGGTGACGCTCTTGATCTTGTCCACGATATCCTGGCCGTCGTACTCAAACTTATCGTCCACCAGGATCACGCCTTCATTGGTGACGTAGACGGTCGAATTCCCGCCGTCCCCGATGATGGCGTACAGGTCGTCGGCGACCTTGCTGATCATGTTGTTGGGCTGCTTGGCTTGCTGCTTACCGTCTTGCTTGCCTTGAGGGGCTTGCGTGTAGGCAACCCAGGCGCATCCTAGCGCGATCGCGACGGCAGACAAACGTACGAGTAATGTCCGGCTCATGCCGGACACTATATCAGATCGGCAGGCTGGTTTACTTAAGTTCGGTCATCATCCCCGGCAGGCTCCACTGCATGTTGAGACTATCGGGCGCCCACTTATACTCGGCGGTCATGACCTTGGCGACGTCGTCCTGGCTCTTGCCCTGGCGAACCAGGGACCGGACGCGCGTTAGCATCTTCTGGGCGTTGTTGCGATACGTCAGGAGGTCGGCCTTCTTCGACACCGGCCCGTGTCCTGGAATCACCGTATCGAAATCCAGACTCTTGTCGCCCATCACACTATCGAGAGTTTTGGGCCATTCGAGCAAACTGCCGCCGCCGGGATAATCGATCAAGGGCGTCGCGCTGGTGAACATATCGCCGGTGTGGAGCACCTTCAACGCGGGAAAATATACGAAGGCATCGCCGTTGGTGTGGCCGCGCCCGTAGTACCTGGCCCGAACTTCCTTGCCGCCCAGGAACAGGTCGGTTTCCTGCGTAAATGTCACGCGAGCGGGAATCATGTCGTTGGGAGCATTGGACTGCTTATGCTGCACGATCCCGTCATGCGCGTTGCGCGTGGAAATAATCTCGGCGATCGAACTCCAGCGGGTGTTTCCGCCGCTGTGGTCGGCATGATAGTGCGTGCTGAGGATGTATTTCACCGGCTGATTCGTCACCTTTTTGACGTTCGCCATGATCTCGTCGAAGTGTTGCTCGAACTTGTCGTCGACCATGATTACGCCTTCGTTGGTGATGTAGACCGCGACGTTCCCCGCCCCGCCGCCGTCGATGACGTACAGATCGTCGGCGATCTTAATCAGGTTGAATGGCGCGGGAGCTTTGGTTTGGGCCGGAGCCTGCTTACCTTGGGGTGTCTGGGTGTAGGCGACCCAAGCGCCCGCCAGGGCGAGTAACCCGGCGAAGAGGCGTACAACCAGTGTCCGTTTCACTATCGTTTTCCTTTCGTGCTGCGGGCAGGAGTATGCGCCGGTCCTTCCAGTTCCTTCAAGTACTGCTTGGCTTGAGCAGCCTTGTCGTCGGTCGAGTACTTCGAAACGAACGCGGTAAATTCCTTTTTCGCCTCAACCTTGCGATCCAGTTTCATGAGGGCGAGGGCCTTGCCATACAAGGCGTTACGCGTCGTGGGATTTTCCGGATAACGCTCCAGAACCGCATCGTAGGCCTTGACCGCATCCTCGTACTGTTCACCGCGATCGAATATCACGCCCATATAATATTGCGCCCTGGGCGCATTTTCAGGCGACGTCGGGAACTGTGCGATGAAGTTGCGGAACTCGTCCATGGCGAGCTGGTTCAGCCCGCTCATGAAATCGCGATAGGCGTTCTGGAAGGCCACGTCGGCCGAAGCGCCTGCGGTGGAGACACCAGGGGTCGAAGCAGTGCCGCCGGGCACCGAGGGAGGGGGCGGCGCAGCCGGAGCGTTCAACGTCTTCACGTTATTCAGGATTTCCGTCAGCTTCTCATCGTTCCTGGAGAGCCGCGAGGTCAACGCATCCATACTGGTTTGCAGCGCGCTGAAGGACTGGGACATCTGGTCGACCTTGATGCCCATGGCGTTGATCGGCTGCACCAGTTTGCCCTGCTGTTCCGACATCGCGGACGACAAGCCTTGTTGCAGGGATCCCAGGCTCGCCGCCAGCTTCGCATTCGCGTCCAGCGACTGCTTCAGCAGCGTTTCTAATTCGGCGCTCTTCTGATCCTGCGCCTCTTTGTACTGGCGGAGGTTATTCTGAAGCTGCGCGACGTCCCGCTGCAACTCCTGGATCATCAGCTTCTCCGACTGAGCCGGCAGCTGTCGTGGAAACATGAACAGGCCCGCCAGCATACACCCCGATATCAGCAAGCGTGAAGACTTCATCACGTTCCTCCCTTGTGCTAACTGAACGTCACCTGCTTCGGGAGGACGGCCGTGACCGCCCTCCGGTTTCGAACTTCTAAAAACTACTGGCCCGGCGCCATGTGGTCGTGCCGGTTCTTCTGATAGCACGCCTCATTGGCGTCGGTACAAACGGGCTTTTCCTTGCCGTAGCTGATGGTCTTGATCTTGTCAGCCGGCAAGCCCTGCTGGACGTAAAAATCCTTCAGGCTGGTGGCGCGGCGATCGCCCAGGCCCAGATTGTATTCGGCCGAACCTCGTTCGTCGCAATTCCCTTCGATCATTACCGTGAATCCGGGATCCTGCGCGAAAATGCGCTTCAGCAACTCGGCATTGGCGGTGGCGGAGCGCACGGCATCCGCGCGCAGATCGCTCATGTCGTAGTCGAAATAGATGTCCTGCGCCTCGCGGCTCAGAACCTCGGCGCTCGATATAGTTACCTTCGGCGCCGCGGGCCGGGGTGGCGGTGGTGGCGGCGGAGCGTTCACCGTCACGGTAACCGAACGCGTATCCATGCCCCCCGCGCCGCTCGCGGAAAGAGTATAGGTCGTCGAATTACCCGGGTTCACCTGCCGCGTTCCATTGGCCTGGACGGCGCCGACGCCCTGATCGATCGTCATGCTGGTCGCATTCGCCACAGACCAGCGCAAGGTCGACGATTGGCCCCGTTCGACCGAAGCCGGCTCGGCGACGAACGTGTCGATGCGGGGCGGTTGGGCCTTGGGCGGCGGAGGCGGGGGCGCTTCTACCGGCGGAGGCGGCGGGGGAGGGGCGGCCGCGACCTTTTTCTTACATCCGGATGCGGCCACAAACAATGCGGCCGCGAACACCGCTGCACTCAGTGTTCTGCTGTTCATTCGCATACTAAATGTCCTCATGCCTTCTTCTGATTTTCAATTTCCAAACAACTGCGGTTTTACTCGATTCCCTTGGCCCACACGGGCTGGATATTATTTCCTTGTGTCGTGAGCTGCCGGACGCTGGTGCCGTCTGCCAGCATCGAATAAATTTGCGTCGCGCGTCCACGCATGGACGAGAACACCAGATGGACTCCGTCTGGCGCCCACCAAGGATTCTCGTTCCTTCCACTATTGCTCGTCAACTGCACCGGAACCTTGTCCGCGATGTCCATTACGAAGATATTGAGATTGCCAGGCTCGTAGCCGCGCGTCCAGGAGAAAGCGATGTGATGTCCGTCCGGGCTCCAGGCAGGATTGGCAACGTCGCCAACGCCGGTGGTCAGCATCTCCCTATCGGTACCGTCCAGATTCATGCGCCAGAGCTGCTGATGCCCGGATCGCCCGGAGATGAACAAGAGATCGTTGCCAGTCTTCGGATTGACTCGCGGGGAAACCTCGATTGCACGCACATTGGAGAGCCGCCGCATGCCGCTGCCGTCGACCCCGGCCATCATCAGCTGGGTCCACCCATCGACAGCCGCCGCAAACAGGATATTCTTCCCATCGGGTGTGAACTCCGGCGTCTCCACAACGGACGAAACCGGATTGAGGAAAGTCTGGCGACGGCTGGTATCGGTCGAGTGGATCCGGATTTGCGGATTGCCCCCCGCAAAGGTCATGAACGCGAACAATTTCCCGTCCGCCGATACTGTGGGCTCGCTGCTGCTCGAGCCATAGCGCGTTAATTGCCTCTGGTTCGAACCATCATAGTCCATCGACCAGATTTCCTTGACGAAGGATCCGCCCGTGCGGTCGGACACGAAGTAGATCTTCGTGCCGGAAAGGGTCGCAATGCCCAACTGCTTGAGAATGTCCGCGGCGAACTGACGCGCCACGCTCCTGGCCCCGTCGCCGCTCAAGGCGCCGTAGTAGCGGTTGGCAAATACCTTGGCGCTCTGAACGGTGGACTGACCAACATTGAAGAAATTGCCGAACAGAAGAATCTGATTATCCTGGACCGCGGTGTATCCGAACGCGAGATAGTTCGCGCTGACCGGCGGCCCGGACCACTGGGAAAACATGACCGGCGGCTTGAAGTCGCCTTCCTGCTGCGGGACCTGCAATGGGTACGAAGTTTTCGGCGCCAGCTTGATCTGCCCGCTGGAGTCCAGTTCATCCCATAGCGCCTTGTTGAACGTATCCATGTACTGCTCGGCCGCGCCGGAGCCGTGCATGTCGGTGACCGCGAGCACGGCCTTTTCGCCCGAACTGATCGTACCTGTGATTTCGGTCCTCTGACCGGGAAGCAATACGGCGCCCGCTAACAGCACCGCCAAAATCGCTAAGGTCGCAATGTGTATTCGTTTCATCGTTTCAACTCGAACGTAAACGTGACGGTCGTTGACTTTCCCTCCAGGCCCGGCGGAAAGGGAGGGAGTGGATTCGCTTCCAGGATCGCTCTCTGCACGGAAAAATCCAAGGCCTTGACGCCGCTCGATTGAACGATGACAGACCTGGCGACACTTCCGTCCCGCATGAGCTCAAATGTGGCGATCACCTGAGGCGCGCTTCGGATATTGGCATCCACATCGCCAGGATGCCACTTTCGGGCGACAAGCTCGCGGATTTGCTGGGCGTACGCCCCGAAGCGCGTGCCCAAAGTGGTATCCAATCCGGCACCGATCCGCCCCGCCCCAGCTATATCTGAGTACAACGGATTCGAGACCGCCGGCGCCTGCTGCGATTTGATCTTGTTCGGATCGAGCTCGTCGAAGGACTTGAAGTGGTGCGGTTGGACCTGAGGCTGCACCTTCGCACGCAATTGCTTGGCAGTCCTGCTTTTGAGTTCGACGGCATTCTTGGGCGGTGGAGGCTCTCGCTTCGCCTTCTCCTGCTTCGCGGGTTCCTGCGGCACTTGAGACTGGGTATCGTGAGCCACGGGATTTTCCGGCCCGGTGTGCGGCAAGGGAATCGACTTTGTCACGCTGATGCCGACGGCAGCCCCGCCCGCGTTAGGGTCTCCAAACGCCTCGCGATGCCCCAGCAGAAACGTGTAAACCGCCAGACCGCCCATCACCGCGATGTGCAGCGCCAGGGCCCCGGTAAAGGGCTTGCGAAGCGAGTCGCGCTGATCGAGAATGTCGGCGTGCGCCATTACCGCTTGCGATCCTCAGGCTTGGTAACCAGCTTCTGCTTCAGCCCGGCCTCGTCCAGTGTGCTGATAACCTGTGCGAGATTGTTCCAGCTGAGGTTCTTATCGCCGCGAACATAAACGTCGCTTTGTCCGGGAAACTGGCGCCGGACTTCTTTAGCGATGTTGTTGATGTTCACCAGCTTGTCGTTCAAATAGGTGGTGCCGTTCTGCGCCACGCTGATCACTGGGTGCTCTTCGTTGGTATCCCGGACCTGTTTCACCTGCGGGACGTCGATATTGAGCCCAAACTCCATGACGCTCGCCGTGACCATAAAGATGATCAGCAGCACAAGAACGACGTCCACCAGCGGGACCACGTTCATTTCCGACAGGACCCCCGCTTGTGAACGCCACCGGCCCCGTCCCCGGCCTCCGTTCGATCCCATCCCGGAAAACGCCATCTCTAACTCCTATTATTTACGAACCTTGGGTATCCTCTTTAGGATCCTTCGGCTCTCTCAGCAGCGTTCATGAACTCCAGCGAAAAATCCTCCAGCCTCTGGCCTATTTCCTTGATTCCATTATTGAAATAGTTATAGGCGATGGCGGCTGGAATGGCCGCTCCCAGGCCAAACGCGGTGGCCAGGAGCGCATTGGCGATCCCCGGCCCGACCGCCCGCAAGCTGGTGGAACCCGCTGTCCCCAGTCCGTTGAATGCTTCAATGATGCCGAGGACGGTCCCAAACAACCCTATAAACGGGCACACGGCGGCGGCGGTCGCCAGCCAGTTCATATTTCGCTCCAGGCGCATGATCTCCTCGCTGATGCCCATCTGGAGGCTGCGCTCCAGCGCCATCAGATTGGTCAGCTTGGCCCGGGACGCTTTCTGCCGGCTGAGCTCGCTATAGCCGAAATCGAAGACCGTCGCCAGCGGCGCCCCACGGAATTGCTCTACGGCGGCGGCGATCGGATCCAGCCCGGCGGCCTTCCGGAACGCCCGAAGAAATCGCTGATTGCCGCGGCGCGCGCGGCGGAATCCGCCCAGCTTGGAAAAAATGATCGTGAAAGAAAGCAGGGAGAATACGATGAGAATACCGACGACTATAAGTAAGACCGGATCGGAAAGATCCGTCAGCGCCGAAAAATTCACTTGGAGCAATACGCCGTTCAAGTGTGGCAGCCGCAACCCGTTAGATTCCCTTCTTCTGCCGACGCACCGCCCCACGCGGCGCTCCTTTCCCAATTGTAAACGAGACACCCCTGAAACATGCAAGCTAAAAAATGTTTTTATGCGCGGGGAAGGAACGATTTCTACTGCCTGGACGGTAGGAGAGCCTACTATAATCGGTTCCAGTGCTGGTCGAGCTCGCAGTCGAGAACTATGCGGTGATCGAAAAGGCCCGGGTGCGGTTCCACCGCGGCCTGAACCTGCTCACCGGCGAGACCGGCAGCGGCAAATCCATCGTGGTCGACGCCTTGGGCCTCCTGCTGGGCGGCCGTGCGTCTCCGGAAATGGTTCGCACCGGTGCGACGCGCGCCCGCGTGTCGGGAATCTTCGAAATCGCAGAATCGCCGGCATTGGCCAGGCTGCTCGAAGACGCCGGAATCGAGATCGAGGAAAACGAACTCCTCGTCGAGCGCGAGATCCAGACCGGCGGCAAGTCGCGTGCCTTCGTCGGCAATCGCCCGGCCACCGCCGCGCTGCTCAAGGATCTGGCGGTTCACCTGGCCGATATCCATGGACAGCATGACCAGCAGCAGCTCTTTTCGCCCACCGTCCAGTGCGAGATGCTGGACGCGTTCGCCGGCGCGGGCGATCTGGTAAACCAGGTCTCCGAAGTTTTCCACAAGTGGAAACTAGCCGCTTCAGAACTCCAGGAACTCGATCGCAACGACCAGGAAAAGCTGCGGCAGGCGGATCTGTGGTCGTTCCAGCGCAAGGAAATCGAGGCCGTGGAACCCCAGCCCGGCGAGGATGCGGAACTCGAAAATGAGCGCCGCGTTCTGCGCAATGTCGTCCGGCTACAGGAGCTGGCGAGCGGCGCGTACGCCGCGCTATATGAGGATCCCGAGAGCGCTTCCGCGCAGGTCGGTTCGATCGCCAAGCGCCTGGAAGAATTGGCGCGCATTGACCAAAGCGCCCAGGAACTTCTGACCCAGATCCAGCCCGCAGCAATCGCGCTGGCGGAGACGGCGCACTCCCTCGGCCACTACCTCGGGAAACTGGAGGCTGACCCGGCGCGTCTCGATCAAGTCGAAGACCGGCTGGCCGCACTCGACAAGCTAAAGCGCAAGTATGGAGCGTCGGTCGAGCAAGTACTCGCGTTCCTCGATGAAGTCCGCTCGAACCTGGCGGCGGTGGAATCCGCGGACGAGCGCCGCATGACCTTGCAGAAAGAGGTCGCGGGATTCGCGCAAGCCTACGAAGCTGCCGCCAGGAAGCTCTCGGCCCGCCGCAACGAAGCCGCCAGCCAACTCGGCAAGCGTGTTGAGCAGGAACTGGCGGCCCTGGCGATGGAGAAGACCCGTGTTGGCATCCGGGTGGTGACCGATATGGACCCCGCTGAATGGTCCGAGCGGGGAGCCGATACGGTTTCCTTCCTGATCGCCCCCAACCTGGGCGAGGAGCTGAAACCTCTGGACAAGATCGCGTCCGGCGGCGAGCTGTCGCGCGTGGCCCTGGCGCTCAAGACTTGCGTCAGCACATTGGTCAACCCGGCCCCGAAGAAGAACATCTCTCCTCGCACGCTGGTTTTCGATGAAGTGGATGCGGGCGTCGGAGGCAGCGCCGCGGAAGCGGTCGGGCGGCGCCTCAAGAAGCTCTCGGCCGCGAACCAGGTGATCTGCGTGACCCACCTGCCCCAGATCGCCGGCTTCGCCGATCATCATTACTTTGTCGAAAAACACTCCGAACACGGCCGGACCATCGCCTCGATTGAGGAACTGGCTCCCGCCGACCGCCCCCGCGAAATCGGTCGGATGCTTTCCGGCGAGCGCATCACCCAGGAAGCCCTTCGCCACGCTGAGCAGTTGCTGAAGATGGCCGCGAAGTGACCGGGTCCGATACCCAGCGCGCCGCCGATCAAAGAAAGCATGCCATCCGCTTCATCGTCTGTCTCGGCATTGTCAGCATGTTCGCCGATATCACGTATGAAGGCGCGCGCAGTGTCATTGGTCCTTTCCTGCACGACCTCGGCGCGAGCGCGGCGGAGGTCGGAATCGTCGCCGGGATCGGCGAGATGCTGGCCGCCAGCCTGCGATTCTTCTCCGGACGCCTGGCCGATCGGACGCGATCGTACTGGACCATCACGATCGTGGGCTATGGCGTAAATCTGATCGCTGTCCCGGCGCTGGCCTTCGCCGGGCACTGGTGGATGGCGGCCATCCTGGTAGCCCTCGAACGCACCGGGAAAAGCATCCGCGGCCCGGCGCGCGACGTCCTGCTGTCCGAAGCGACCGGCGTCGTCGGCCACGGCTGGGGATTTGGCCTGCACGCGTTTCTCGATCAGACGGGCGCGGTCATCGGTCCCCTGCTGGTAGCTGTCACCGTGGCAAGATCGCACACTTTTGGTCCTGCATTCCTCGGATTGGTGTTTCCCGCTGCCGCCGCAGTGGCCGCTTTGCTCGTGGCACGCGCCTGGTTCCCCGCCCAGGGCAAGGCCGCGCCCATTCAAATCGACGAAACGCGCTTTCCCAGGATCTTCTGGATTTACGTTGCTGCCTCCGGGATTCTGGCTTGCGGATTCGTCGATTTCGCGCTGCTCTCTTACCACTTCCAGAACACCGGCGTGGTCTCGCCGGCGACGATCCCTCTGCTGTACTCCGGCGCGATGGCCGTCAACGCCGTTACCGCTCCCCTCTTCGGCCGTCTGTTCGACCGCTTTGGCATCGCGATGCTCTCTGTAGGGACTCTGATTTCGATGCTCTCGCTGCCGCTTGGTTTTCTGGGCGGTCCCACAGCGGCCATGGCTGGAGTGGCATGCTGGGCGACGGGCATCGGAGCGCAGGACGCGATTCTCAGGTCCGGCATCGCGCAGGTGGTCTCCATGAACAAGCGCGGCAGCGCGTTCGGCGCCTTCAATGGAGTATTTGGCGTCATGTGGTTTGCGGGAAGCGCGATCATGGGCATCTTATATGACCATTCGATTACTGCCGTGGTGGTTTTCGGTCTCGCCATGCAACTGGCCGCTGCTGCGGCGTTCTTCTGGCTTCGCGGAAAGCTCAGACCCGCTAGCTAAGAATAACTATCTGCAGTTACATATAGTTATAGAGAAGAAGCCGCACCGATACCTTAGATCTGTACAGAAGCTTCCGGCGGTGGTAGCATGTTGTTGTCCAGTTGTGAAACCTTTATTTGAAGGTTTCATCGCGTCTCTTTCTCGAGGGAAGAGCTACCGACTGCCCGGTGGACTTCCCGAAAGCTTGGCACGCTACGCGACCTAGAGTCCGTGGCAAGCCGGCCGGTGAGTATCCTCCTCCGAGTACTCACCGGCTTTTTTCATTTCGGCCGCGTGAGAGCAAAGAGTAGCCGAGCGGGAGCGAGCGGCAAGAGTCTTTCCGCCCATCCGCCTTCCAGCGCCTTGCGCAACACGCCCGCAACTTGAAACGGCTGGCGCAGGCTCGCGCGGCAATCTCGCAAATATTCCGCCACAGGCTGTGCTGCCGCAGCCGCCTTTCCGGCCATGGCGCCCGATCGGACTGCCGCCAGCAGCCCGGAGCCGGTGAAAGGGTCGACAAAGGACAGCGCATCGCCTGCGGGATAGACGGAGCCGGCGTTGGCAAAAGCCTGTCCATACTGCAGCGGCCCTGTGGAAAACCACGCGGTCATTCGCCGGAGCGGCTGGAGACGATCGGATAACGCCGCGCACTGCATCACTATATGGTCGTATTCGAAACCAAAACGCGACAGGAAGCTTTCCGGAGCGAGCCCGCACACATTCGTCTTGCCTGCCTCGATGCAACTCACGCCGACATAACACTGGTCGAAAAAGAACAGCTCCACGGCGTCGTCCGTGGGGCCTTCGAAGTGCGCCTTGAAGCCGAACAGCCGCTGACCGCGTGGGACACCGGTGGTGCGCCTGCCCGTAGCGACAATCAGAGGCTGTTCTTCGCCTGCTTCGCTCGCGAGTTCGGCGCCCGCAGCGCGTGCCTGGCCGAGCATCATCATGTCGAATGCGTAACGGCTCAGCCCGAACGCCGCCTCCGGCAGTCGCGAGCTTCTTGTGCGTGTACCGAAATGCAGAGACGTCCGGCATACGCGCGCGGGACCAGCCGTGAGGAAGGCGTCCCAGGCACCCAATTGCTCGAGCTCCGGACCAATCTCCGGGGAAAAGAACTCGCCGCAGACTTTGTGCCGCGGCAGCCGGGATTTCTCGATCACGCGAACCCGCGCGTTCCGGTCGCCGTGGCGCAGCGCCGCCAGAGCCGCCGCCGAGCCCGCGGGACCTCCGCCTAGTATGTTAATGCGATGCCTCAAATGGACCGATCACCACTATACTGGCAAGAGTAGCCCCTATACAGTCCTTATACTGGCACCATTAGTCCTTCCCCATGCAAACTTTCGACATGATTGTGATCGGCTCGGGCCCGGCCGGCCAGCGGGCTGCCATCCAGGCGGCCAAATCCGGGAAACATGTCGCCGTGGTGGAGCAACGCGAGTGCGTGGGAGGCGCCTGCATCAACACGGGCACCATTCCATCGAAAACCTTGCGCGAGGCCGTGATGCATCTCTCGGGCTATGCCTACCAAGGCGTCTACGGCGTGAACTACCGCGTGAAAGAGAAGATCACCATGGCGGACCTAGCCTTCCGGGTCCAGCACGTGATTAAGACCGAAATCGATGTCACGGTCTCGCAGCTCACGCGCAACGGCGTGCAAGTTCTGGCCGGGAGCGCCTCGTTCGTGGACCCGCATACCGTCCGAGTTACCAGTCTGGTGGGAGCGAACGACTACCGCGCCGAAAACGTTATCATCGCCACCGGGACCAAGCCGGCGGTGTCTCCGAAAGTTCCGTACAACAATCGCAACATCATCAACAGCGATCAGATCCTGAACATGAAGGAGGTCCCCAAGACCTTCATCGTGGTGGGCGGAGGTGTGATCGGGGTCGAGTACACGTGCATGTTCGCTGCATTGGGCGTCCGCATGATCCTGGTGGAAAAGCGTCCCCGGCTGCTGGAATTCGCCGACGGCGAAATAGTCGAGGCCCTGTCTTACCACCTGCGTGATAACCGCGTGACCATGCGGCTCAACGAAGAAGTTTCAAGCGTCGAGGAAACGGCCGACGGCGGGGTCGTGGCCACTCTCGAAAGCAATAAAAAGATCAGCGGCTCGGCGCTGCTCTATGCGGTCGGCCGGCAGGGCAACGTCGACGAGCTCAATCTTGCGGCAGCGGGCCTCGAAGCCGACGATCGCGGGCGCATCAAGGTGGACGCCGATTTCCGCACCAAGGTCCCGCACATTTTCGCCGCCGGCGACGTCATCGGTTTTCCGAGCCTGGCTTCGGTTTCGATGGAGCAGGGCCGAGTCGCTGCCGCGCGCGCCTACGGTTTGCCGGTGCAATCGAATCCTGCTGGGTATCCGTACGGGATCTACACCATTCCCGAAATCTCTTTCATCGGCAAAACCGAGGAGCAGCTCACCGACGAAGACGTTCCCTATGAGGTGGGCGTGGCGTATTATCGCGAGATTGCTCGCGGCCAGATCCGCGGCGATACCACCGGCCGTCTCAAGCTGATCTTCCACCGCGAAACCCGCGAGATCCTAGGGGTCCACATCATCGGCGACGGCGCGACGGAATTGCTTCACATCGGCCAAGCCGTGATGATCCTCAAAGGCACGGTGGGCTATTTCGTCGACACAGTCTTCAACTACCCGACCTTGGCGGAATGCTACAAGGCTGCAGCGTTCAACGGATTAAACAAGCTCGCGCGCGGGTAAGCGCACGCGAGCCTGTTTCGCGAAAACTATTTGCCTGACGACGTAATCGCCAGAGCGGCTCCTTTCAGCGATTTCGAGGCTGTGTGCACGCTGAGTTCGTAAGCCGAGCCCTCGGTCACGATACCGGCGAGCTCCGAGCCCTCGCCGCCAACACTTGTGAACATCAACCGCGACGTTTTTGCCGGCATGCTACTGCCAGTGCGCGCGAATACCATGGCCTGCATCTTGGTCGTTTCGTTCTCGAACAAGAGAATCGTGGAGGCGCCCTGAATCGTGGAGATGGAGTAGGCTCCGGCAGGCATTTCTTTGCCTCCTGCGGAGAACCCAAACGGGATGCGCGCATGCAGCGTCTCTGCGGACGCAGAACTTAGCGCACCCATTAGGGACGCCACCACAACGGCTGATTTCACCAGGTTTGTTTTCAAGAGATACGTTTTCATTGGAGAGATGTTTCCTTTCGATGCCCGGAAGGGCGGTTTTGTGAACAGATGTAAATGCGCACACGGATTACGGGTGCGGAAAGGAATCTTCGGCAGGGAATGATTCTAAGGGAGAAAAGCCTGGGCGGGGGCTACTTGTGCGAGCAAAACTGCTTTGCTCTTACAATTGCAGTTTACTCGATTTAGGGTTTTTGTCAATGAAAAACTCGCCTTAGCGTGGGGCATGCGTTCAGGGGACTACGCCGGTATACTTTGACATTAGGAGCTCCCAGAATGATTCTGCGATTACTGGGGTTATTTCTCACAATTGCCTTGGCCGGCATGTTCGGACAGTTCGAATTTCCCAGCCTATTCGGAAACATCACGTCCCGGCCCAAAGCGGGCGATCTGGCGCCCGAAATCACCTTCACGAAAGTTCTGCACAATGCGGCTTCGACCTCATGGGCACCGGGGAATCTTGACGGCCAAGTGACCGTGCTCATGTTCATTCCCTATGTGTCCGGGAACCCCGAGCTCGTAAGCCAATGGAACGCTCTGGTCCAGCAGTACGCGGGTAAGCCGGTGCAGTTCGGCTGGATCGCTGGAGAAGGCGAATCCACCCTCCTGCCGTTTCTAAAAGAGCACTCCGTTCAGGGATGGTTGTTTCACGATCCCGATCACGGAACGGGCCGTTCCTACGGGTTGGAATCGCCGCAACCCGTCATCATTGGCATGAATCGCAAGGTTGTCGGTTTCGACGCAGGCATCCTGCCAAGAGCAGAAGCCATAGATGCGGCTCTCGAGGATCGCATCACGACTACTCCGCCGAAGCCGACGATGGAAGGGTTCAAGACGTTTGCGCAGAGCCGGAAAGTTTTCTTGTCGCCGGAGCCGCAGCGAATGCCCCGCATCGGGAATCAGCGGCCGGACTTCCCACCTTCCTATGCCGTGCATATCGCGCCGTCGAAGGACGACTCGGGTGGCAACTTCTCCGCACCGGACTACTGGAACCTGAAAAACTACACCGTGAAGCAGTTGCTAGTCGAGATGCTGGACCTGAGTTCGAGCCGTATCGAACTGCCCGCCTCCCTCGACGTCCACGCGCGGTACGATTTCTCGATTGTGCTGCCGAAGGACGAGGACAAGGAAACCATGCGCAACCTCATCCGGCAAGGCGCGGAGGATTATTTTCATCTCGTCGCGATTCGCGAGGAGCAGCC
>DASYSG010000024.1:0-8089 GCA_036003585.1 Bryobacteraceae bacterium
GGTCAAGCAGATCATCGTCGAGCAGCTCGGCGTGGATGAGGCGCAAGTCGATCCCACCGCCAGTTTCGTCGATGACCTCGGCGCCGATTCGCTGGATATCGTCGAGCTGGTGATGGCGTTCGAGGAAGCGTTCGACCTCGATATCCCCGACGAAGACGCCGAGAAGATCGCTACTGTTAAAGACGCGATCACCTACATTGAGTCCAAAAAGAAGTAGGCCGAAGGCGAGTTTCACGGAGCCCTTTTGCAACGCAGAGTTGTAGTCACCGGAGTCGGGATGCTGACTTCGGTCGGAATCGGCACGGAGCCGGTCTGGCAGGCCATCCGCAGCGGGCAGAGCGGTATCGGTCCCATCACTGCCTTCGACGCCACCGGTTTCAACTGCCGTATCGCCGGTGAGGTCAAGGGATTCGATCCGGCCAATCACATCGAGAAAAAAGAGATCAAGAAAATGGGGCGATTCATCCATCTGGCCATCGCGGCCGCGGATTTCGCCCTGGAGAGCTCGGGGTTCAAGGTGCCGCAGGGCGACGACGCCGAACGCACCGGCGTGTATATCGGCAGCGGCATCGGCGGATTCGAAGTGATCGAGCGGGAACACAAGAACCTGCTCGAAAAAGGACCCGGCCGCATCTCCCCGTTTTTCATTCCGGCGACCATCATCAA
Organism: Bryobacteraceae bacterium; assembly: GCA_036003585.1. Lineage (GTDB taxonomy): Bacteria > Acidobacteriota > Terriglobia > Bryobacterales > Bryobacteraceae > Palsa-187. Next base: position 667 of record DASYSG010000024.1, read on the forward strand.
CCTCGCCTCCGGATGCGTTTCTATCCGCACCGGCGCCAAAGGCCCCAATTCCGCCACCGCCACGGCCTGCACCAGTGGCGCGCACGCCATCGGCGATTCCTTCCGTTTGATCCAGCGCGGCGATGCCGATGTGATGATCTGCGGCGGAGCCGAAGCGGCCATTACGCCCATGAGCATCGGCGGATTCGCCGCCATGCGTGCTCTTTCGCAAAGGAACGACGAGCCTGAGCGAGCCTCGCGTCCCTGGGATCGCGACCGCGACGGATTCGTGGCCGGCGAAGGCTCCGGCATCCTGATCCTCGAAGAGTACGATCATGCCGTGCAGCGTGGCGCGCCGATGTTGGCGGAGATGGTGGGCTACGGCATGAGCGGCGACGCGTATCACATCACCTCGCCTTCGGAAGACGGCAGCGGAGGCTTCCGGGTGATGCGCAACGCTCTCAAAGACGCGGGGCTCGAGCCGCACCAGATCCAGTACGTCAACGCGCACGGCACATCGACGCCGGTCGGAGACCGCATCGAAACCGTCGCGATGAAGCGCCTGTTCGGCGAGCACGCGAGTAAAGTCGCGATCAGCTCCACCAAGTCGATGACCGGTCATCTGCTGGGCGGCGCTGGCGGACTCGAGGCCGGCATCACCATCATGGCGATCCGCGACCAGATCGCTCCGCCGACCATCAACTACGAGTGCCCCGATCCCGAGTGCGATCTGGACTACGTCCCGAATCACGCCCGCCCGATGAAGATCGACTACGCGCTGTCGAATTCGTTTGGCTTCGGCGGCACCAACGGCTGCCTGATCTTTAAGAAACTCTAAATGAAAATCGCTGTTGCGATTAAGCAGGTTCCCCTCCGCGACTCCCCTCTGCGCATCAACGCCGCCGGGACGTGGATCGACGAAGACAATCTAAACTTCGAAATTAACGAGCCCGACGCTTACGCTCTCGAAGAAGCCCTGCAACTGCGCGAGAAGCATGGCGGCGAGGTCGTCGTCATCAGTGTGGGTCCGGCGCGCGTTGCGCAAACCATCCGCGAAGCCCTGGCCAAGGGTGCCGATCGCGGAATACACATTGATGTCGCAACGCTGGATACGCTACAGGTCGCTCACTTGCTGGCTACTGCTCTCAAAGCCGAGGCGCCGGACCTGATCCTCACCGGTCTCCAATCCGACGACCTGGGTTACGGGCAAACCGGCGTGGTGCTGGCCGAACTGATGGGCCTGCCGAGTTCGACTATCATCATGCAGGTAGAGGTGCAAACCGGCAAAGTACGCGTGAAACGCGAGTTAGAAGACGGCTGGTTCCAGCACATCGAAATGCCGCTGCCTGCGGTACTCACGATTCAGAGCGGGCTGAACAAGCTGCGCTACGCCACGCTAATGGGGATCAAGAAGGCCAAGACCAAGGAGATCAAGGTGGTCAGCGCTTCGGCACTTCCCCAAGCTTCGGCGGTCATCGAAAAACTCTACGCCCCGGAGAAGAACAAGCAAGGTCAGATCTTCGATGGCGACCCGAAGGCCGCTGCCGCGAAGCTGGTAGAAAAACTGCGTTTCGAGGCGCGAGTCTTATGAGCGTTCTGGCGATCGTCGAACAGCGCATGGCCGGCGAAGTCCTGGCCGCGGCGCGCGAGTTTGGAGCGGAAGTTAAAGCCTACTCGATCGATCTCCCCTACACCGCCGACGCCTACTCTGCGGCTGTCGAGGAGCTGATCCGCAAGGAAAACCCGGAGCTCGTAGTCTTCGGGCACACGTACCAGACGCGCGATTATGCACCCAAGGTTGCGGCACGCTTTGGACGCGTTCTGATTGGCGACGTGATCGCCGGTAAGCCGCCGGTATTCGTCCGGCAGATGTTCCAGGGAAAATTCAACGCTGACGTCCGCATAGTGGGTGTCGGACCGCACTTCGTGTCGATACAAGCGGGCGCCTGGCGCGGGGAGCCTTCTCCCGTCGAATCGTTTACTCCAAGTTCCACGACATCGCGGCAAGTGCCGGAGGCACCATTTCGAGAAGCGGCTCGCGCCGTCGATTTGACCGCCGCCGATATCATCGTCTCAGTCGGCCGCGGGATCAAGGAAAAGGAAAATATTCCGGTGGTCGAGGCGCTGGCCCAGGCGCTCGGCGCCGAACTCGCCGCATCCCGGCCGATCTGCGACGCGGGCTGGCTGCCCATGGACCGTCAGGTGGGCAGTTCCGGCCAGACGGTTTCGCCGAAGGTCTACATCGCCGTGGGAATCTCCGGCGCAATCCAGCACCTGGTGGGCATGAAGGGCGCGAAAACCGTGGTCGCGATCAACAAAGACCCGGACGCCCCCATCTTCGAGGTGGCGCACTACGGAATCGTAGGCGATCTTTTTGAAGTGGTTCCCGCGCTCGTCGAAGAACTAAAGAAAGCGAAATAGCCGTTATTCGGGGATGCCGGTGACCTGGCGCAGGATATTCATTTCCTCCAGCGAGAAATTACCCGCGTCATTGTTCAGACGATCTTTTCGTTCCACTGGCCTCAACTGGCGCAGTTCCTGGATCTCCGCACGCACCGCCAAACGGCGAGCCGGACGGAGACTGACGAAAGCCGGGTAAAGGTCCTGGAGGCGCTGCATCTGCTCCGGAGAAAGCTGCTGCAGGCGGTTGAGTTGTTGCTCCACCTGCTGGCGACGTTCTGGCGCGAGCTGCGAAAGCGCGCGCTCCCGATCCTCGGGCGACATTTGCAGGAAACGCTCGACGGCGGGCGCCGGCAGCGGCACCATCTTCTGCTGTGGCTGCTGCTGCTTCAGCTTCTGCTGCCGCAGTTGCTTCTGCTGAACGATGTTGTCCTTGGCCTGCGCCGACGCGGTCGAAACCGATCCCGCCAGCATTACGATCAAAACGGCACTCGAGAGGTAAGACTGCATTGGCTACTACCGATCGATGGGTATCAGCAAATCCAGATCGTCCACGGCCTGGGCTACTTGTTCGATGTCTGCCTTGCTGACCTGCTTGGCAGCTTCCGGGCCCGCCGGTACGTGTACGAACATGATCACCGCCGCCACGGCGATCGCGACCACTGGGGCGATGGGAGGCCACAACAGCCGGTACCACCAGGGTCTACGCGCCTCTTCTGCCGCGATCCGCGCGTACAGCCGCGCGTCGAATCCCGGTGAGACGTTGGGAGCCGCGAATTCATCCAGCCGTTCCCATACGGCCACAAAGCCGCGGCAATCCGGGCACTCGACATCCGGACCATGTTTATCCGGTCCATGCTCATTCGGACAAATCATAAGTTCCCTCAAAAAAATTGTTTCTAAGCCATGTGTGCCAGGCGATCGCGCAGCGTTTCGTAAGCCCGGAACAGCAGCGACTTGATCGCGGATTCCGAACAGCTTAACACTCCCGCGATCTGCGCGTAATCCAGACCCTCGTACTTGTGCATCAGTACGGCCGCTCGCTGCTTGGCGGGCAGAGCTTCAATCGCCTGCCTCACCTCGCGCAGCCTGACCTCATGGACCATTTCTTGTTCGATCGTCGGTTGCCGGTCCGCCACCTGGCGTTCCGCCCCGCCGGGCATCTCGTCATGACTATCATTCAGGCTCTCGTGGCCTTTTTCTTTTTTCCGGTCGCGTATCGAGTTAAGAGCCACATGTGTGGCGATGCGGAACAGCCAAGTTGTGAACTTCGCAGTCGGTTCGTACGTCTCCCGGCTCCGGTAAACCCGCAGGAAAACCTCTTGAGCCAGCTCCTCCGATACCGCCTGATTCTGCACCATCCGGTAGAGGAAGTGCACCACAGGTCCCCTGTGCCGTTCCAGCAACAAGGCAAAGCTGGTGTCATCCCCTTCGCGGACACGCAGCATTAACTGAGCGTCTCGTTCCAGAGGGACAACAGCCTCCATATCTTGCTTAACCCGAGTCTCGGAAGAAGGTTGCGTACTTACTCACCCTTAAGGGACCGGTCCATGAGATCCCGCACGGCCTCTTTGGGGGATTTCCCGGCGCTCAGGACGGCGTGCATCTGTTGAATAATCGGCAGATCCACGCGCAGCTTCTGGCCCAATGCCACCGCCGACGCGCAGGTCTCGACGCCCTCCGCGACCATTCGCATGGAACCCAGTATTTCAGCCAGCGGCTTTCCTGCGCCCAACTCCTTGCCTACGTATCGATTACGAGATAAATCTCCACTACAGGTTAAAACTAGATCTCCTAACCCCGCCAAGCCCGCGAGGGTTTTGGCCTGGCCCCCCATGGCGATCGCCAGCCGGGTAATCTCGGCCAGCCCGCGGGTGATCAGGGCGGCCGTCGGATTATGCCCCAGGCCTAAGCCTTCGCAGATCCCCGCACCGATGGCGATCACGTTCTTGAGCGCGGCCCCGACCTCGACCCCTACGGGGTCGGCATTGGTGTACAAGCGAAATGTGGGTCCCGAGAACGCCTCCTGGACGCAGCGTGCGACCTCCGGACTGGAGGAGGCCACAACCACCGCGGTCGGGTTGCCCGCCGCCACCTCGCGCGCGAACGTGGGCCCGGAGAGGACCGCCACGTGAGGCGTGAGGACAACTTGCCCGATCACTTCCGACATCCGCAGCAGGCTCGCCTGCTCCAGACCCTTGGTGGCGCTCACCAGGATCATCGAAGCGTTCAGGTCCGGCAGCATCGCGGTATAGATACCTCGCGCGTGGTGCGACGGCATCACGCCGAGTACGATATCCGCCCCTTCGAGCGCAATCGGCAACTCCGTGGCTATCTGTACGCTATCGGGAAGGTGACTGCCGGGCAGAAAAACGTCGTTCTCCCGCGACCGCGCCATGCGCTCCGCAAGATCGGCCTCGTACACCCACAACGTGACCAGTTCGAAGCGTGGAGCGAGCACCATCGCCAGAGCCGTGCCCCAGCTCCCGCCTCCGATGATCGCCAGTTTCGTCATTTCCCGAATCAGGTTCCCCAGCGGAATTGCGGTTCTTTGCCGGCTCGTATGCGGCGCATGTTCTCCTTGTGCCGGTATACGACGATAACCGCCGCAAGGACCGCGGCCAGCACCTCATTCAGGGTCGCATGCTGGATCAGCCAGACACCGAGCGGGAATGCCGCGGACGCCAGCACGGACCCGGCTGAGATGTAACGCGTGACAACCACCACGATCACGAATACAATCATCGCGGCCAGCGCGGGAATCGGCGTCAGATACAGGAACGCTCCGAAGAACGTCGCCACGGCCTTGCCGCCCTTGAAGCCCAGGAAGATGGGAAACGCGTGACCGGCCATCACGGCCAGCGCGGCGTCCGCCATCCATCCCGAGGACTCGCCGGTGAGCCATCCGGCGATCCACACGGCCGCGTAACCCTTTGCCATATCCAGGACCAGAGTGAGTACAGCCGCACCGCGTCCGGCCGCGCGCAGGACGTTGGTCGCGCCGATATTCCCGCTCCCTTCGCTGCGGACGTCCTTGCCGGTGGTGAAGCGGGTTACCAGATATCCGAACGGGATCGCGCCGAGCAGGTACGCGATGAGGATGGCGAGCAGTCCAGTCACGAGTGCGGTCATGGGTTGAGAGAAAATTCCTGAAGCTTAGTGTACTTTCCGGCAGCGGACAAATATAGCGCAAAAGAGAAGGCCCGGTACGATCCGATACTGGAAAGCTCGATTTCAGCGAGCGCCTGCTTCAACGCGTCCAGCGGCACACGCTTGCGAGTTCGGGCGAGCGTCACATGGGGCCGAAAGATACGATCTTCGACCGCCACGCCGACGCCAGCAGCGGCCTGCTCGGTGGCGGCAGCCAGCGCGGTAAGCGCATCGTTGGATTCCACTCCCGCATACAACATGCGCGCACTGCGTGGATTCGGGAGCCAGCCGATCCTTCGAATCGCGATCTCCACCGGCCCGGAACTGCGGACCGCGCTCAGGGCGCGCGTCAACTCGTCCAGCCGGGTTTCCGGCTTGTCCGGCCACTCGCCGATGAATTTCGTGGTGATGTGCAGCTTCTCTACGGGGATCCAATGCAGCTTCGCTAACGGCCGCAGCCGGTCGATCAATGCTGCCAGCGCGGCCTTGACGTCTGAGGGGATGTCGATCGCGGTGAAAAGTCGCAAGACCCACTAGTGTACGGCAACGGGAAGTTCTAAAGCGCCAGCTGTCCGCGATACATCATGTCGCTGCTGTCGAACTTCGGCGTTGATGCCAGTAGCCGCGATGTGGTCACCATCTTCTCCCATTCAAGCTCAGGGCAGCGTAACTCGGTACAAGTTCCGATGTACGGTCGTATTCACATACACGTAATGGGAAGGGTCCCGGCCGGGCACGAGAGCGCCGCGCGGGACGGATTGAGCGCCCGGCATGACACCGGCAGGAGCGCCCGGCGCGATTCCCTCGGGCGGAAACTCAGGCAACTCCTCGCCCGGACCGACGGGAATTGCCAGACTTCGGCCAGGATTTGTGCGCGTGGGGAATTCCACGGGAACAAACAAGAATTTTCCGTTTGACGACCATACGGGAAAGCAGAAGTCCCTGAAGATGCGCCGCGGAGGTCCGCCATCGACCGGAATCGCCATGGGTGCGGGTCCACTGCCATCCGGAAGCGGGCCGCCGGCCATTACCCAGCGCCGCCCTGGTGAGACGCCTTGAAGGTCGCTGATGGGGTACGGGACGACCTTCGAACGCCCGGAGCCGTCCGGGTTCATCTGCTCCAGGTAATCGAAACTTCCCTCCGTCAGCTGAAACAAAATCTGCCCCCCTGGGCCGAAGTAGGGCGACGCTTCGCCCGAAGATCCGATGTGTTTGGCGGGAGCGCTGCGATCGATCGGGGCCAGCCACAGTTGAGATTTTCCTCCACTTCCCACCGTGGAATAGACCAGCTGTTTCCCATCCGGCGACACATCGAACGCCAGCATCGAGATACCTGGAAACACCGCCGCACTCTTGCCGGATTCGATTGTCATGCGCCATAGCTCGGGACCTGAGGCCGCTGTCCGGCGCCGAAGGAGATAGTACAGCACCTTGTCATCAGCACCAAAGGAGGGACGAGAAACGATCTCACCTTCCGACGACAAAGATCGTTCCCCGGCGGCGTCGTGAATCCAGATGGAGCTTTCATGCGTTCCCATGGCCGTGATGACGGAGCGGCCATCCAGCTCGACAGCCACGCCTTCCTCTTCCGTGGGGCCGAAGGTGAGCTGTTCGGGCGGTCCGCTGGGAAAGCGCTGGCGCCAGAGATGGCTTTGTCCGTCCACCACGGCGGTGAAATACATCCAGGATCCATCCGGGGACCAGCCTGCGGCCCGGCACGAGCCCCGGGGCCCGATGATCGTCGGCTGCGCGCGGCCGTCCAGCGAGATCAGCAGGCATGGCGCCCAGCCGCCTTTATCATTCATCTCGACCACTAAAGCCGACGTGCGGTCGGGCGAAGCGTAGGAATAATGCGCCATGCCCCGTTCATGCGGCGGAAAATAGAGGTCATGGA
>DASYSG010000025.1:0-20634 GCA_036003585.1 Bryobacteraceae bacterium
TACGGCTGGGCCGTCGTCACTCCAGCAGGCCTGAAAGCGCTGAACATCTCGACCGATGCCGACCTCCCTTCAGGCGGCAAACTCGAAAGAGACGCGGCTGGCAAGCCCACCGGCGGGATCACCGGCGGCCAGAACGCGATCATCGCCTTGTTCGACCGCCTTCCGAAGCCCACCTTCGACCAGCAAGTCGACGGCACCGAAAAATTCTTTCGCGAGCTGAACCGTCTGGGGCTGACCGGCGTGGTCGATCCCGGCGGCAACAACCTGCTCCCCTCGGATTATCAGGCTCTCTTCAAGGTCTGGCGTCAGGGCCAGTTGACGATGCGCGTCGCCTACGCTCTGTGCGGCAACAACGCCGGCGCCGAGTTTGAGGAATTCAAGAACCTCACGCAGCTCCTGCCCATGGGCTTCGGCGACGATATGCTCAAGTTCAACGGACTCGGCGAGCGCATCACCGCCGCGATGAATAACAACAATCGTCCCAGCGCCACCGATAAGGAGAAGTACGCGCAGATCGCGAAGTGGGCGGCCGAGCGCGGCATGTCGCTCACCATGCACTGGGCCAACGACGCATCGGTCGGCCAGCTTCTCGACATTTTCGAAAGTGTCAACAAAGAAGTCCCCATCCAGAACCTGCGCTGGTCTATCGCGCATTTGAACGACGCTTCGGAACAGAATCTTCGCCGGATGAAAGCCCTGGGTGTCGGCTGGACCGTGCAGGACGCCATGTATTTCGGCGGCGACCAGTTCCGCCAGACCTCCGGTGTTGAAGCGGCCCGGCGCGCTCCGCCCGTTGTCACCGGCGCCAAGCTGGGCGTAGCCATCGGCGCGGGCACCGATGCGCATCGCGTCGCATCTTACAACCCGTTCACCGCGCTCCAGTGGTTCCTGGACGGGAAAACCGTCTCCGGCGTCGCGATTCGTGGACCCGAGGAAACCCCGAGTCGTATCGAAGCCCTGCGCCTGTACACGCTGGGCAGCGCCTGGTTTTCGTTCGATGAAACCCGGCGCGGCTCTCTTGAAGTCGGCAAACTTGCCGACCTCGCCATCCTTTCCAAGGACTACATGACCGTGCCTGTGGACCAGATCGGCGGCATCGAGTCGCTGCTGACTATGGTCGGCGGAAAAATCGTATATGCCGCGGGGCCATATCGGCAGTAGCCGGATTTGTACTACCTTGACTTGTGGTGCACTCTTTCAAAGCCGTCCCCGTGTTGGTCACAGGCGCGGGCCGCGGAATCGGCAAACGCCTGGCCATCGGATTCGCCGGTAAGGGCGCTCGCGTCGGGCTGATCGCGCGCAGCAAGGCCGAACTCGACCTGTGCCATCTGGAGATCGAACACGGGGGCGGAGCCGCCCTGCGCATGCGCGCCGACGTTTGCGACTACGAACAGGTAGCCGCCGCCCTGGAACGGATGAGGGTCCAGTTCGGCAACCCCGTGCAGGTGCTGGTGTGCGCCGCGGCAACCCTGGGACCCATCGGGCCATTTGTCGAATCGTCTCCGAAATCGTGGCACGAAGTCGTCCAGACCAACCTGATCGGCGTCCTGAACGCCTGCCGCGCGGTGCTGCCGCCGATGATCGAGCGCCGCAACGGCAAGATCATCGTGATCGCCGGGGTCGGCGGCGTGCTGCCTGCCCGGCCGAATTTCGCTGTTCATAGCGCCACCAAGACCGCCCTGGTGCGCTTCGTCGAAAGCCTGGCCGAGGAAGTCGCCGAGCACAACGTACAGGTGAACTGCCTTTCGCCCGGCGAAACATACACGCATATGACCGATCAGATCCTCGCGGCGGGCGACCGCGCCGGCTGGCGTGAGATCGACGCAGCGCGCCAGGTGCGCATGACCGGCGGCGTTCCCGCCGAGAAACAGATCGAGCTGGCGCTGTTCCTCGCCTCCAATCAGTCCAACCACGTGACCGGCCGGACGATCCACGTCGACGACGATTGGAAAAAGCTCAAGGAGAAATCGATGACTCCCGAGCTCTACCGCCTGCGCCGCCATCAGAAGTGAAACCCAGGCACGCTACGCCGTTCGTCCCATCTTTTCCGGCGTTCACCGATTTGGCAGAAACCCTCCGGTTTAAGCCCACTAGAATGGATTCAATCCAAACGCGTTCAGAGAAAAACTATGGAACCCGTCATTCAGGTATCAGGGCTGCATAAAGCCTACGGCGATTTCGAAGCCGTCCGCGGCATCGACTTCCAGGTCGACGAAGGCGAGATCTTTGGCCTACTGGGACCCAATGGAGCCGGCAAGACGACCACGGTCGAAATCCTGGAAGGCCTCCGCGCGCGTTCCCACGGCCAGGTTAAGGTGCTCGGGTTCGATCCAGAAGTGTCGAAGCAATCGCTCAAGGATCGCATCGGGGTCTGCTTACAGGCGACCAATCTTCCCGACAAGCTTCGTGTGAACGAGGCTCTGCAATGGTTCGCTGCATTTTACTCGCGCAGGGCCGATTGCGATAAGCTCCTCCAGCGCCTGCAGCTGTGGGAAAAACGCAACGATTTCTACTCGAAATTATCCGGCGGCCAGAAGCAGCGCGTGGCTTTGGCGCTGGCGCTGGTCAACGAACCCAATCTCGTCTTTCTGGACGAGCCGACCACGGGTCTTGATCCCCAGGTTCGCTTGGAGATCCATACCCTGATCGAAGAACTCAAGGCCGCCAAACGCACCATCCTGCTGACCACGCACTATATCGAGGAAGCCGAACGCCTCTGCGACCGCGTGGCCATTATCGATCAAGGCAAGATCGTCGCGATCGGCTCGCCACGCGACTTGCAGGAGCGCGTTTTCGGTCAATCCCGCATCGAATTAGTCACCGCCCAACCGATGCCCTCGGACTTGCCTGCCTTCGAAGCCGTCGCCAAGCATTCGCTCAGTGATGACGGCAAAACACTGGTGGTTTATTCCACACGCCCCGCGCGGACGCTGCCCGACCTGATCAAGTGGATCGATCAAAGAGGCCTGGAGCTTGAAGATATTCACCTGAAGCGGCCGACGCTTGAAGACGTCTTCATCGAACTCACCGGAAAGAAGCTGAGGGACTAAGCCTGTGCTGAACTCTTACTGGACTCAGATCCGGATGAACCTGCTGTTGACTCTGCGGAATCGTGTGGCGCTGTTTTTCAGCTATATATTCCCCCTGATTTTCTTCGGGATCGCCGGCATGGGCGGCGGAGGCGGCAACGGCCAGCAGGTCGTCGGCATCGTGCTTGGATTGGGCGTACTTGGCGGAGGGTTATTCGGTGTGGGGATGCGCGCGGTGCAGGATCGTGAGCAGAATATTCTCCGCCGTTTCAAGGTCGCGCCCATCGGTCCCGGCGAGATCATCGTCTCGGGGATGGTGACCGCGCTGGCCTTGCAGGTGCCGAACATCATCTTCATGGTGGTGCTGGCCCACCAGTTCCTCGGCACGCCGTGGCCGACCCAGCCGGTATCCTTGCTGGTCTTCGTTTCCTTGGGACTGCTGGCGTTCGCCTCTCTCGGCGGCATCATCGCGGCGTTGGTGAACTCCATGCAGGAAGGCATGCTGCTGACCCAGCTTTTCTATTTCCCCCTGCTGTTCCTCGGCGGGATCACGTTCCCGATCACGGGCTTCCCCCTTTGGCTCCAGACTGTGGCGCAGTTCATCCCCTCGACGTATTTCAGCAGCGGCCTGCAGCCGATCCTGCGGGGCAAGGAAACCATATTCGATAACCTTCCCTCCGCCGGCGCGCTCGCGCTGACTGCTTTGCTGGGAACGTTGCTCGCGGCCAAGCTGTTCCGCTGGGAAAAAGAAGACAAGCTGCGTCCCGCCGCGAAGTTCTGGCTGCTGGCCGTGCTGGGCCCGTTTGTGGTGCTGGGTGCATACCAGATGCACGCCAAGACCAATATCGCCAAGGCGAAAGTGCTCGGCCGCGACGTCCAGCGCAGCCGCACTGCTCTGATCCGCGACGCGCGCCTATTCCTTGGCGATGGGACAGTCGTCGACCAGGGGTCCGTGCTGATCAAAGACGGGAAGATCGCGGAGATCTTTACCGGTCCTGCGCCCGATGCCAAGTCGCTGCGCGCCGACGCCATCGAGGCCGCCGGGAAGACTCTGCTACCCGGCCTCATCGATGTGCAAGTGCACCTGAGTTTGCCGGGATTCCCGATCACCGATCCCCAGTATTTCCAAGATCCCGACCAGAACTTCGATCGCGAGCTTGCCGCGCATCTGTTCAGCGGCACTACCGCGGTAAGGAGCGTGAGCGATCCAGCGGAGGTGGTTCTGAAGCATCAGGCAACCATCGCGTCCGGAGAACGGTTAGGAGCGGAGCTGTTTCCAGAAGTAAAAGCGACTGACGAAGCCTACGAACCGGCGTTAGCAGCCTCGGAAGCCCGGCGCGCATTTCAGGCCGGACGGACGGATTTGCTCGACCGCTCGCTGGTGCAGCAGGTGATTCCCCGCCAATGGTTCGCGCAATTGAAGGATGCGATGAAAGAGAGTGCGCGTCCGGAAATCATAATGAACCCGTTGGCTCCCGACTTGGCAAGAAAGAATCTTGCCGAAGCGTTTGCCGCCGGGAGGTTGTTGGTCGTCGGCACCGAGTCGGGCTACCCAATGGTCGTCCACGGTCCCAGTGTCCATCGCGAGCTGCAACTCTGGGTCGAAGCCGGGATTCCTCCCGCCGCTGCCTTGCAGGGCGCGACCAATAACGCCGCCCGCATGCTCCACGCCGATCAGCGTATCGGCCTCATTCGCAAGGGCTACGACGCCAGCCTGCTGCTCGTCGACGGCAATCCCATGCAGGATATTTCGGCCACCGAGCGCATCTCGACCGTGTTCTTCAAAGGCGAGCGGGTCGACCGGTCTACCCTGTTCGACCAAAAATGAGTAGAATCGGCATGGGGGCATCCTCATGAAACACTACGCCGTGTTCGCCGTTCTGCTTACGATCCCGATGGCCTGGAGTCAGACGTCTCAGTCTTCCAAAATCCCGCGCATGCCCGATGAGCGGCCGGACTTCCAGGGAGTCTGGGATCATCCTTATGTCGCCGACATGAGCCGGGATGCCAAGGATCAGAAGGGCGCTGGCCCGCTGCCGTTTTCACCCGCAGGCGCCGACAATTTCAAGAACTACGATCCGGCCAAGTTCGATTACACCGGCCACTGCCTGCCCTTCGGCATCATGCGTTCCGTGAACGTGGGCGGCTATCCCATCCAGATCATGCAGAATTCCAAATACCTGGCCTTTCTGTTTGAGCAGAGCACGTGGTTCCACATCGTTTACATCGATGGACGCGGCCATCCGGCGGATGTCGAGCCTACCTGGTTCGGCAACTCCATCGGAAAGTTCGACGGGGACACGCTGACCGTGGATACAGTCGGCTTCAACGGCAAGACCCGGCTCGACACCATCGGGCATCCGCATTCCGACCAGATGCACTTGATCCAGACGTTCAAGTACACCGATCCCGATCATCTGGCGTACGAAGTTACGGTCGACGATCCGGTGTATTACACCAAGCCGTGGAAGAATCAGCGGGTCTTCACGCGCATGAAACCCGGCCAGGAGCTGATCGAGTATTCCTGCGAAGAGAACAATCGCGACTTAACGAACGGCCACATTAAGTAGCTACTTGCTGAGGCCAATGGGCACATCAAATGGCTGGCCGCGTCGTAGATTCCGCGACCGACACCATCAACTTGCCGTGCTCCTTCCGCGACGGTGTGACGGCAATTCGAATGTCGTGGCCTAGTGCCGTCAGAAAGTCCATGAGGCGCTCCACGGAAAATACTCCGGACTGCCCGCGCATCAGCTTCGAGACGTGCGGCTGCTGAATGCCCAGAATTTCACCGGCCTGAACCTGGGTGAGCTTGCGATCCTTGATTGCCCGGTAGATCTGGAGCGTCAGGCGCGCCTTGAGCATTTCCTGTTCGGGGTTGGCGAGGCCAAGGTCTGCAAATACGTTGCCGCTGCTCTCGGTGACGCGGAGCGTGGATTTACTTTTCTTCCGGGTTTTGCTCATCATGTCAGTTCTGCCTCTCTCTGTGGTCCTGTTCAGCCGTGGCCAGCCTTTGCCGGATCAGGTCCATGTCTTTTTGCGGGGTGGTGATGCCCTTCTTTGATTTCTTCTGAAAAGCATGAAGAACATAGAGGGCATCCCAAAGCGCACCGTGTAAACTGTCCGCCACGCATCGGATTGGTGGTCTGCAACGATCTCAAGGACGGAGCGTCCGCCAAATCCCTTCAGGGCTTTTACGGTCGGGTATTCCTCGCCGTACTGCGCAGCGTACAGGGCCTGTCCAACATGGCGTCGAACTGCTTTCGGAAACGTTTTAAGATCTCTCCGCGACGACCCGACCCACCGAACGGGTTTGGCCCTGACTTGCACTATATCAGTATACGTATACTTGTATAGAAAACCACCGGAAAGGCGACTACCGCGTGCCCATGCCGAGGAACGCGATGCCGCACAGGATCATCCCTAGTGCAATGAACTTCGGGCGCGTGAATGGCTCGCCCAAAACCAGCTTCGACCAGACCAGCGTCCACACCGATCCGAGCGAGACCATCGGGTACAATACGCTCAACTCACCCTTGCGGACGCCCAGCAGGAAGAACACGGACGAGAACAGGTAGAAAGCGATTCCAAGGCCCAGCCTCCAGTTCGTAATCACGGACTTCAGGCTGGACTTCAGCTTCCCGGCGCCAATCTTCAGGAATAACGCCCCGAAGCTGCCGATAAAGGAGCCTCCCAGTACCCACACCATCGACGAGATCGGAGTATCGTTCACGCGGATGATCCTTTCCCGAGGACGGCAATCCCGCCCACAATGATCGCAATTCCCGCCAGCTTGAACGCGTTCATCGATTCGTGGAGTATCAGGACGGAAAGAATCGCTACCCATACATAGGTCAGCGCGAATACCGGGTAAAGTAGCGATAGCTCTCCATGACGCAGCGCCATCACCAGCAGCACCATGCTCACTCCGTACATCGAGAATCCCGCCAGCAACGCCGGGTTGAGGACCATCGCGAGCGCGGTCTGCACCATAGTCGGATTCCCGCCCAGCGTGTCGGCGCCCTTCTTGATCAGAATCTGGGCAGCCGCGCCGATAATCGTGCAACACACAACCAGAAGGAAAGAGCGGCGCTGCTGCGCCTTGTCAGGGGCCTGGCTAGGGATCGATACGGAATTGGTGGACACGAAACTCCAGCATACCCGAATGGTATAGGTTTCTATCGGATTTATTTGCCGCTACCTTTATCGTCCGTATCTTTATCAATCGTACGGATTTCTCCCCGCGAACCATCGGCGGTTACGCGGATCGTGACGGCTACTGTGGTTTTTCCGTTGTGAGCCATGCTTCGAACCGTGCCGCCCCCGCCGTCGCGGGTCACGGTACTGAATCGGAACACGCCCTTCTTGAGCGCCGCCTGGTAGAACGACAGCACGCGGTCGGCCTGATCCCTGGTCCCAAAAGTCAGCGTGCTGCTGGTTACGCGGTCCTGCTTTGTGGAGGCCGTACTCTCCACGGTAGCCCCCGGATAAATCGGCATCCATACCGATCCGACCACCATCGATCGTTCGGCGTCGGTGAGCTGCTGCGATGCCGTCCGCTTGGGCGCCAGATAGTAGTAGGCCACGATCGAAATGATCGTGACTGCGATCACCGCTCCGTAGGTCACGCTCGCCAGGGCCCAGATATTCGGAGGTTTTCGAGCCGGCTGGGACATCCGTGACCCCATCATAACAGCGGGCGATTTTGAGCCCCTACTCGCCGCTCTGCTGCAGGAGCTTGGCGACCAGGGCCGTCCACCCTGTCTGATGGCTCGCCCCCAGGCCCGCGCCGTTATCGCCGTGAAAGTACTCGTAAAACAAAATGTGATCGCGGAAATGCGGATCGGTCTGGAATTTCTCCGTGCCCCCGTATACCGCCCTGCGTCCCTGTGCATCCCGCAGAAAGATGTGGGAGAGCCGCCGCGAAAGCTGACGGGCAACCTCGCCCAGCGTGATCTTCTTGCCCGATCCCGTGGGGAACTCCACCTGAACGTCGCCGCCGAAATAGTGGTTGAACTTCTGCAGCGATTCAATCAGCAGGAAGTTCGCCGGGAACCACACCGGCCCGCGCCAGTTCGAATTCCCCCCGAACAGGCCGGACTTCGATTCCGCGGGCTCATAATCCACGCGATAATCCTGGCCATCCACCGGCAGAATGAAGGGATTCTTTTGGTGATACTTGGACAAAGCCCGGATCCCGTGCGGCGAAAGAAACTCGTCTTCGCTCAGCATGCGCTCCAGCACACGGACCAGCCGCGAACTGGCCAGCAGGCTCAGGAGCCGGCGCGATTCCATTCCTTCCCGCGAGAGCGAATGGATGTTCCCGCACAAATCCGGCCGGTTTTTCATGAACCACTCCATGCGTCCCCGGAACCCGGGCAACTGGTCGATCACCTGCGGCTCGATCGTGTCCACCGCAAACAGCGGGATCAGGCCGACGATCGATCGCACCTTCATCGGAATCGCTTGTCCGTTCGGAAGCCGCAAACGGTCGTAGAAGAACCCATCCGCCTCATCCCACAGCCCGCCATCTCCAATCCCGTTCATCGCCGCGGCGATGTACAGAAAGTGCTCGAAGAACTTGCTGGCTACATCCTCGTAAATCCGGTTCACCTTGGTCGCCAGCTCCAGCGAAATTTTCAGCATGTTCAGGCAGAACATGGCCATCCAGCTGGTGCCGTCGGATTGCTCGAGATATCCGCCCCACGGCAGCGGCTTCGAACGGTCGAAGACACCGATGTTGTCCAGCCCCAGAAACCCGCCTTCGAAAATATTGTTACCCGTGGAATCCTTGCGGTTCACCCACCAGGTGAAATTCAGCAGCAGCTTGTGAAACACGCTTTCGAGAAAGGGATAATCCGGCGCCCCCGTGAGTTTGCGATGGATCTGATACACCCGCCAGCACGCCCAGGCGTGGACCGGCGGATTCACGTCGCCGAAGGCCCACTCATACGCCGGGATCTGCCCGTTGGGATGCATGTACCACTCGCGCAGGAACAGCTTCAGTTGTGCCATCGCGAATTCCGGATCCACCAGCGCCAAAGGAATCGTGTGGAACGCCAGGTCCCAGGCAGCGTACCACGGGTATTCCCAGTTGTCCGGCATGGAGATCACGTCTTCGTTGTACAGGTGCACCCACTGCGCATCTCGTCCCTGTAGTCTCGCCGCCGGCGGGGGTGGCTGCCCGGGATCCCCTTTCAGCCAGGTCTCGATTACGAAATAATAGAACTGCTTGGTCCATAACAGCCCCGCGAAAGCCTGCCTCTGAACTCGCTTGCCGTCCTCGGACAGCGATCCTGGACAGAAGGAATAAAACTCGTCGGCCTCGGCGATTCGTTCCGCGAACAGCCCATCGAAATCCGCTCCGGCATAGGGGACCAGGCATGACGGCTCGGTCAAGCGCATCAGGCGCAAGCGCAGGATGCTGGTTTGCCCCGGTTCCAGCTTGAGTGTGTACCACGCGCAGGCCTTGGTGCCGGTTTGCTCCGGATTCACCGCCTCCTCGCGCCCTTTGACGATGCGCTGGTGGAACGAATCTTTCACGTAGGGGCGCGCGTTTTCCAGGCCCCAGAGCGCCTGAGCGTTGGATTCGTTTTCCGTGAATAGCAGCGGAGGATTTCCGTCCAAGACAAGCTGATATGTGCCCAGGTCTTTTTGCTCCGCCTCAATCAGTCCATCCGCACAGCGCCGCATCACCGGCTTCTGCTCTTTCGGATCCCACGTCCACGTGTTGCGGAACCACAGAGTCGGTATTAGGTGCAGCGCCGCGGCTTCGGGCCCGCGATTGGCCACGCTGAGCCGGATCAGGATATCGTTGGCGTCCACTTTGGCATATTCGGCAAAGATGTCGAAGTAGCGATTCTCATCGAAGATGCCGGTGTCCAGAAGCTCATATTCGGGGTCCTGATGCGACCGGCCGGCGTTCACCTCCAGCAGCCCCTTATAAGGAAATTCGGCCTGCGGGTATTTGTACAGGCACTTCATGTAGGAATGCGTCGGCGTGGAATCCAGGTAGTAGTAATACTCCTTGACGTCCTCGCCGTGATTCCCCTGGTTGCCGGTCAGCCCGAACAGGCGCTCTTTCAGTATCGGATCGCGGCCGTTCCAGAAGGCCAGCGCGAAGCACAACCGCTGATGGTTATCGCAGATTCCCGCGATGCCGTCCTCGCCCCAGCGATAGGCTCGCAGATGCGAGTGCTCGAACGGAAAGAACTCCCACGCGGTCCCGTTCGCGCTGTAATCCTCGCGAACCGTTCCCCACTCCCGTTCCGAAATATACGGGCCCCAACGTCGCCAGTGGTATTCGCGGCGTCCGGTTTCGTGCAAGCGCCGCTTCTCAGCTTCCATGAATTCCGATTCTACCGGTTCGAAGTACGGCTCGGTTGCCTACTCGGCTTCCTGACCGTGAGCGGGTTGACCTTTTAATAGGAATGTCTTTGGAAACTGGCCGTCTCCGCAAAGCTTGAACGATCCGAAGTCCTTGTACCAAGGGCCATCCGGAACGTCCGGGGAATGCCTGCGCCACTCCTCCAGGGCAAAAAGGTCTTCCATGGTGATCTTGCGCTCTCGGGCGCGTTCAAAAAGGTGCTCACGCAATTGACGCGGTAGGTCCAGCCATTTGACCTTCGGCATCAGCCGCCGAAAGTCATCCGCGCTAGTTCCTCTCGAAGACGTGACGTCTCGGTGGGATCAGTGGACTTCTGAAACCGGTCCGCGAGTTCTAGAAAGGCTGTGCGACGCTCTTCATACGCAGTCACCGCATCTTCCAAGAGATCGACGATGGCCCGATTAACGCTCACGTGCCGGTTCGCCGCGATGGCATCGATTTTCTCTGCGATCTCACAGGAAAGTGTAATGCTTCGTCTGACTACAGATGCTTCGATTGCCGTGCCCATGTCACCATGATACACCAAAAAACACCATATTGAATCTACGAGAGATAAGTTACTTAAAATCAGCCATCAGGAGTCTGGAATGCCGCTCGCAGCAGCACAATCGTGGGAGGGTCATCCATCACGACGGTCACCACATCGAACCGAACATGTTCCCAAGGCGTATCCGTCTTGCGCGCATACTCGCGGCCCACCCGAATCAGATGATGCTGCTTCTCCCGATCCACCGCCCGTTCCGGCGCGCCGTACTCCGCGGTCTCGCGCGTCTTGACTTCGACAATCACCAGATCCTCACCCTCCCGCGCGATCAGATCCGCCTCGGCTTCTCCCGACGATAGCCGGTAGTTTCGCGCGATTATGATGAACCCTTCGTGGCGCAAGTAGCGATGCGCCAGATCCTCGCCGCGCCGGCCGGCCGCGAGATCGCGATCCCACGTACGGCGTCTCCGTGCGTCCCGCAAACGATCCAGCATCGCTCCAATCATGCTTTCATCACCCGCAGCCGCCACTCAATCACCTTGCCCCGCACGACGAAGCACAAATAATGCTCCCAGAACCGGCGATAGCGGGGGAACCTGTTCACCAGCCATTCGAATCCCAGCCATCGCCATAAGGCTAGTAGTTTCACGCGCACGGAATTCTCCGCAAATCGCACCGTCGAATAGTAGCCGTACCCGGCATTATCCTCGCCGAAATAGCGCATCGAGAAACTGTTCAGGTGCCAGCGATGTGTCGGATCGCAGAAGGAGCTGAAATCGGTGTAGTGCGGCGTCACGATCAGTACCTCACCGCCGCTGCGCACCAGCCGGTGAAATTCCTCCATACTGCGGATCACGTCCGATAAATGCTCGATCACGTGCACTGCCTGCAGCCCGTCAAACGCCGAGTCGCGAAAGGGATAAGGGAAACGGTCCAGATCCGCGATCACATCGGCTCGCGACGCCGGATTGCGGTCGACGCCGATGGCGCCCGCTTTCTTGTTGATCCCGCAACCCACATCCAGTATCCGCATCGGATTCATGTGACGCGCTTACTTGGGATCCATGTACTTGATCAGCAGCACTTCATTTCCGTGCTCGTTGTAGATCAGGTCGTCCACCAGTTGGCGCGTCATCATGATCCCGAATCCGCCCGGACGCATTCCCAGCTTTTCACGGACCTCGGCATGCTCCACCGGCGAATCCAGGGGATTGGAAACTGCCGCGTGCTCCAGATGGTCGAAAGAAAATCCCTTGCCTGGATCGCGCACGTAATACAGCGCGGCGCGCTTGCTGCGCACGTAGGTGATAAAGACTCTCTTGTCGGGATCCGACCCCGCGCCGTGCTCGATCGCGTTCAGCAGAATTTCACGGAACGCCGTGGTCACGCGTTCCTGCTCGGCCGCCGGCAGCTCCATCCCCAGCTCCCGGATAAACTGCACGATGCGGCCCGCCGTTTCCATCTTGCAGCGCACTCGCAAGCCCAGCCAGTCCGGCCTGGCGGAGAGCACCTGGATATCGTCTTCCGCGTCGGTGCCGCTCAGCGCCCGCTCCGCCATTTCCGCCACCGCTTCCACCGTGAACGGTTTGCTGAAAAAACAGAAGGCCCGCTCCCGGATCGCGCGGACGATATTATCGGGAGTATTGGCAGCCGTCATCATCACCACCCGCGTTTCCGGCCGCACCTCGCGAACCCGCTCGAGCAGGGTCATCCCATCTATTCCTGGGAGTCCCAGGCCGGTCAGCACCAAGTCGAAAGGAGTGTTCTCCACCAGCCGCAGACCGGAGAGGCCATCGTAGGCGCTCTCGATCTCGCGATCCGGCGCGTCCAGGGCGGCATGCAGCAAGCCGTGCACATCCCGGTCGTCGTCCACAATCAGGATGCGCTTAGGCAATGCCATCCAATGTAGTACGATACCAGAGTCCCCGGCCCCCGGGACTATCGCCATGCTCATCGAAGTGAATCAAATCGACGACGTTTGCGTGATGCGCTTTGAAGGGCGCTTCAACACCGGTTTCGATCCCGAGTACCTGCGCGGCAAGGCGGACGAACTGAAGCGCCTCAACTGCGCGAAAGTTCTCGCCGATTTTCGCGACGTGATCTCCATCGGTTCTACCGCCATCGGCTTTCTAGTCGCCGTCTATTCCTCGGTCACCAAAAACCCCGACGGGCGATTCGTACTGGTGGGTGCGCAGCCTCGCGTGCGCGAAGTCCTCGACCTCACTCGTCTCAGCAGTATCCTGCCCTTGGCGAACGATATCGCCTCCGGCATGGCCGCTCTGCGCGGTACCGCCAGCGCGCATGGACAACGCTAGGGTCGCTGTCGTAACGGGGGCCGGCAGTGGAATCGGCCGAGCCGCCAGCCTCGCATTGCACGCCGCCGGATATCGCGTGGTCCTCGCGGGGCGGCGTGTCGCGCAACTCGAGCAGACTGCCTCGGGGACCGGAATGCTCGTCGTACCCACCGATGTGGGCGATCCCGCGTCGGTGCGTGCGCTCTTCGCAAAAACAGAAGAAGCCTTCGGGCGGCTCGACGTGCTTTTCAATAACGCCGGCATCGGCGCGCCCGGCATCCCTATGGAGGAGCTTACCTACGATCAGTGGAATGCCGTGGTGCAAGTAAACCTGACCGGAGCGTTCCTATGCGCGCAGCAGGCCATCCGCATGATGAAGGCGCAGCAGCCCCGCGGCGGCCGCATCATCAACAACGGCTCGATTTCCGCGTATTCCCCGCGCCCGAATTCGGCGCCTTATACCGCCACCAAGCACGCCATCACCGGACTCACGAAATCCATCTCGCTCGATGGCCGCAATTTCGATATCGCCTGCAGTCAGATCGACATCGGCAACGCCTCTACCGAACTCACCGCGCGTATGGCGACCGGAATCGTCCAGGCCAACGGTTCGACCATGGCCGAACCTCGTTTGGATCTGAAGCATGTTGCCGACGCAATTGTTTACATGGCGAATCTTCCGCTCGACGCCAACGTTCAGTTCATGACCGTCATGGCGACCAAGATGCCCTTCATCGGCCGTGGATAACGGCGGGCCGGACATGTCCGGCCCCTACAAAAGGGGCGAGGCATGCCTCGCCCGTCGACTTATTGCAACCCCAGCGCCTTCGCCGGATTCGTCTTCGCCATCAAGTCGATCTGCGCGTCGGTGATGCCTTCCTTCTTGAGCGCCGCGAAGTACAACAGCATCCCGTCCGGATGCAGCGGACCGTTCGGCTGCCCCAGATCGCTCGAAAGAATGATGTGTTCCGGCCCAATTTCGCGAATGGCGCGCGCCCACTCCGCGGCGTTCATCCGCCCGTACACCAGTTCGATAAACGCGCCCAGTTGCGCCGCTTCCTTCATCTGCGCGATCGACATCCTCACCGGCGGTGTCAGCGCATGCGTCACCACCACGTGTTCCACGCCTTGCTTGCGTGCTTCGCGAACGATCATCAGCCCTTCCTCCGGCGACGAATGTCCCGTTTCGAGCATCAGATTATGTCGTTTGACCACGTTGATAACAGCCTTGACTTCGGGCAATAGTTCACCGTTTCTCGCCACCGCCACGAACGGCCGATTTTCTTTGGAATCGCGCACCTGATTCTCGGCATCGAAGGTCGGCATCCACACCACGCGTCCCCATCCGCCCTTCATCACCGTCATGCGCTCCACCGCCGCCGGATTGATCCCGCCCACCGTTAAATTCAGGTCGATCCCGCCGAAAATCTCGATCCCCGGGACCTCCTTGCGCACCACATACGCCAGCGCGGCGGTCGACTCGTAATGATTCTTCAGCACCAGCCCGCGCATCCCTCGATCTTTCGCCAGCTTCGCCAGATCGATCGCGTCGATAGAACGCGGCGTGCTGTCCGGATCGCTGTGGGCGTGAATATCGATCACGCCATTCAGCGACTGCCCCGACGCGGCTGCGGCGAGTAAGAGAAACCAAGTCAGTTTCATCGTGAACCTCCGGCCCTCTCATTTATCACAACGAAGAGGGCGCTCCATCCACAGCACGTCCCAGTATTTGCCGAACTTCCGCCCTACTTCGGTGAACAATCCGATCGGCTTGAACCCGAAGCGCTCATGCAGGGCGTTGGACGCCGGATTCGGCTGCGCGATGCCCGCCACAATCCGGTGTATGTCCTCATTCGCGAGCGCCTCGAACAAGGCCTGATAGAGCAGCGTCCCAACACCTTGGCCAACTCCATCAGGGCGGCACGCTATGCTCGCTTCCACCGAAGTATCGTACGCGGCTTTCCCTCTGTGGCGACCCGTGCAGGCGTACCCCGCCACGCTGCCCCGGTCGTCGCAGGCTACCAGCATCCGATATCTCCCGCCGTCGGAATGTTCATGGAACCACGGCACGCGCTGCTCCGGCAGATACGGCTGCACATCGAACGTGATATGCGTGTTCACAATGTAGTGGTTGTGGATTTCCGTGATGTCGGGCAGGTCATCGAAGTTGGCCGGCCGCACCGTGACGTTCATCACCGTCCTCCTGACACATCCAGAATCGCGCCGGTGACGAAGGACGCTTCCTCCGATAGCAGCCACAGAATCGACGCGGCCACTTCCTCGGGTTGCCCTCCGCGCTGCATCGGGACCATCGTTTTCACCCGATCCACGCGCTCCGGCTCGCCGCCCTTCGCATGCATGCCCGTGTAGATGAATCCAGGCCTCACCGCGTTCACGCGAATCCCCTCGGAGGCAACTTCCGACGCCAGCCCCACGGTGAACGTATCAACGGCTCCCTTCGTGGCCGCGTAATCGACGTACTCACCCGGCGATCCCGTCCGCGCGGCCCCCGAGGAAACGTTCACAATCGCTCCGCCTGAGCCGCCACGCTTCACAGACATTCGCCGGACCGCTTCGCGGGAACACAGCATCGTGCCGATTGCATTGGTCGCGAACATCCGCTGCATCCGGGCCGCGTCCATCTGCTCCAGCCGCCTCTGGCGCTCCAGCGTGGCCGCATTGTTCACCAGCGCCGTAAGCGGACCCAGCTCGCGGTCTACCGTTTCGAACAGCCTGACCACCTCATCCTCCACGCCGATGTCTGCCTGCACCGCGATCGCGTTCTGAATCGCGCCGGCTACTTCCTCCGCGGCCGCACGATCCTGAAGATAGTTCACGCACACCGCATAGCCCCGCTGGCCCGCGAGTCGAGCCGTGGCCGCGCCGATTCCTCGGCTGCCTCCGGTGACAATCAGGGTTTTCAAGATGTCGGCGACGGCTACTTCTTCAGCGTCGCTTCGTAAGCCGCCAGCGTCGGCCCGAACGTGCCCCGCGGCATCAGGCTCGGCCCCGACGATTGGAACACTTTGCTCAAGTCCGTGTTGAGGTCCACCACCAGGCCCAGGAAGCCCGATTGCATCTCGTCCCAGTTCTGATCGCCCCACAGGATCGTCTTGCCCGGATCCGGATTGAACTTGTTGTTCGCCGAATTATCGTAGTGCGCGATGGTCAGAATCCGCGTGCCCTTGGGAACCGCCAGCGGCTTGGCGAGCTGGTAACCCACCTGCCAGTCGAAATTCCATTTCCCTTTGAACACCGTTTCCGCTTCACCCGTCGGATACGTCACGCGAACCTCGTAATCCTTCCCGCGCAGATGCATGTGCGGCTGGATGTACACCAATTTCGCGTTGTCCACGCCCACGGTCACTTCGCTGACCACCTCCGCGTTGCTGTCGCCCGCCGGGATCGCCAAATTAAACGCCGCGGGCGTCCCCGGCGACATCCAGTAGCGTTTCTTCGGAGGAGCCTTGGCGAACACCAGTCCGACTTTCGACCGGTCCGTTTGCGGCGTCCCCACCGACGTGTAGTGGATGTTGAACACGATGTCCGAACCCTTGGGGATGAATTTCGCCGACCCGTCTACATCGAAGCTCTGCGCGCCCAGCCCGGGATTGTACTTGCCCAGCAGATCCGTGCCGTCCTTTGCGCCGCCCATCGCCTCGGACCCTTCTTCGTAGGCTTCGCCCGGCACGGCTTTCGCCAACCACGTCGATCCCGGCGGCCGCACGATCGTCCGCATATGATGAACTACCTTGGCATTCCCTGGACGCATCTCCGCCGCCACCACCCACTTGTCTTCCGTGAAGTGCGCCTTCACCAGAATGTTCTGATAGTTGATGGTGCCTGTCGCCTTCACCTGGAAGTCCTTGGGCATCTCGATGATCATGTCCGGCTGGATGTTCCAGCCGTCCTGGAATTTGATGGGTGCAGGAGCGTCCTTCAGGTTGCCCTCCGGAGCCCCGCCGTCCGCCCATGCCGAGATCGTGGCCAGCTCTTCAGCGCTCAGCCGGCGATCGTTGGCGAAGTGGCCGTACTTGGGGTCCGCGAACCACGGCGGCATTTTTTCGGTGACCACGGCGGCCTTCATCGCCTTGGCCCAGGGCCGCGCCTCCGTGTAGCTCAGCAGCGACATGGGCGCGATCTCGCCCGGCCTGTGGCACCCTTGGCAGTGCTTCTGGAGAATCGGAAGTACATCTTTGTTAAACGTGGGAGCCGCGGCCATCGCCGCCACACCCATCAGCAATCCCGCAGCGCCTGTACGAAACATTCCAATGCCTCACCACTCTTTATAGCATTTGCGTTCACGCCAAGGATCGCAGGCCCTCCTCAATCGTCTGCGCCGCGAAATCCGCCTGATCCTTGTTGATCACCAGCGGCGGACATAGCCGGATCGTGTTCGGCCCCGCCCCCAGCACCAGTAGGCCGCGCTCGAAGCACATCTGGACCAGTTTGTCTCGAAGATCCGGCGCGCGCTCCTTGGTCTTCTGGTCCCGCACCAGCTCGAGCCCGATCATCAACCCCAGCCCGCGAACGTCCCCGACAATAGGAAACCGCTTCGGGAAGTCCCGCAGTTTATCCATGAGTCGCGCGCCAATGACTCCCGCATTGTCCACCAATTCCTGTTCCAGCAGCTCGATCGTCGCTAGCGACGCCGCTACCGCCACCGGATTTCCCCCAAATGTCGAGGCATGCGCTCCCGGCTTCCAGTCCATCAGCTCCGCCCGCGCCACCATCGCCCCTAGAGGCATCCCGCTGGCGATCCCCTTAGCCAAAGCGATGATGTCCGGCTCTAGCCCAAAGTGCTCGCTTGCGAACATTTTGCCGGTTCGCCCCATGCCGCTCTGGACCTCGTCGGCGATCACCAGAATCCCGTGCCTGTCCGCCAGACGCCGCAGCTCGTCAAAGAACTTTTGAGGCGGCACCACGTAACCGCCTTCCCCTTGTATCGGTTCCACGAAGATCGCCGCAACTTCCTGTGCCGGCACCGTCGTGCGAAATAACTCAGTCTCAATGGCCTTTACGCATTCCACTCCGCACGAATCCGGAGTTTTTCCATAGGAACAGCGGTAACAGTATGCATACGGCACATGGTGCACACCCGGCATCAGCGGGAAGAACCCCTTTTTCTGCACGCTCTTGCTCGCCGTAAGCGCCAGCGATCCCATGGTTCTCCCATGAAACGCGCCCACGAATGCCACGAATTGGCCCCGCCCCGAATGGTAGCGAGCCAGCTTGATCGCCGCCTCAATCGCTTCGGTCCCTGAATTGCCAAAGTAAACGCGTCGTGAACCGCGCCCCGCACTCATCGCCGCCGCCAGCTTGGCCAGCTTCTCGGCCAGCTGGACCATATTTTCGTAGTAAAAGTCCGTCCCGGACATGTGGATCAGCTTGGCAGCCTGCTCCTGGATCGCCTTTACCACCTTCGGATGGCAGTGCCCTGTGGCGACCACGGCGATGCCCGCCGCGAAGTCCAGGAACCGGTTGCCGTCCGGGTCCTCCACAATGGCGCCTTCGCCCCGCTCTGCTACCAGTGGATAAGTCCTTGTATAAGAAGGAGATATGACTTGATCGTCGCGATCGATAATCGCCTTGGCCTGGGGCCCCGGCAGCGACGTAATCAGCTTTGGCAGCATCGTTTTAGCTCCTTCCGCATCCAATTAGCTACAGTTGATAGTGACGCACTAAGATTATTGCATAGCACTATGCTAACATGCTATAGTTGCTTCAAGAGGACGGCACGTTATGGATTTTAACCGCTTTACGGAAAAACTCCAGGAAGGATTCCGCACGGCACAGTCCGTGGCGGCAGGCCGCGGAAACCAGCAGATTGACGTCGAGCATCTCCTGCTCGCTCTGCTTGAGCAGCAAGGGGGCCTCGCCCAGTCGATTCTTGCCCGGGTACTTGACCAAAGTGCAGTCAAACTCGAAGACGTTCACCGCCGCCTGATCCAGGAACTCGACAAACTCCCCAAAGTCACCGGATCGAGCGCCGCGCTGGACCAGATCTACGTCACCGCCCGTCTGCAAAAAATGATGACGGCCGCCGAGAGCGAAGCCAAGCGGCTCAAGGACGAATACGTCTCGATCGAGCACGTCATGCTTGCGGCTACCGACGAAAAGGTCTTCAAGGATCTCGGTATCACCCGCGACCGGCTGATGCGCGTCCTTCAGGAGGTCCGCGGATCGCAGCGCGTCACCACGCAGAATCCCGAAGCCACTTACGAAGCTCTCGAAAAGTACGGCCGCGACCTGACCAAGGCCGCCGCGCAGAACAAGCTCGACCCGGTGATCGGCCGCGATGAAGAAATCCGCCGCGTGATCCAGGTCCTCTCCCGCCGCACCAAGAACAACCCTGTGCTGATCGGCGAACCTGGCGTCGGCAAAACCGCGATCGTCGAAGGTCTCGCCCAGCGCATCGTGCGCGGCGACGTTCCCGAAGGTCTTAAGGATAAGAAGGTCGTCTCGCTCGACATGGGCGCCCTGATCGCCGGGGCCAAGTTCCGCGGCGAATTCGAGGAGCGCCTCAAGGCCGTCCTCAAGGAAGTCCAGTCGGCCGAAGGCAAAATCATCCTCTTCATCGACGAACTCCACACCGTCGTCGGCGCTGGCAAGGCCGAAGGCTCCATGGATGCCGGCAATCTGCTCAAGCCTATGTTGGCTCGTGGCGAGCTGCATTGCATCGGTGCGACCACGCTCGACGAATACCGCAAGCACATCGAAAAGGACGCAGCTCTTGAACGCCGCTTCCAGACCGTTCTGGTCGACCAGCCTTCGGTCGAAGACACCATTTCGATCCTGCGCGGCCTGCGCGAGCGCTACGAAGTCCATCACGGAGTCCGTATCAAGGATTCGAGCCTGGTGGCCGCAGCCATCCTCAGCAACCGCTATATTTCCGACCGGTTCCTGCCGGACAAGGCCATCGATCTGGTGGACGAAGCCGCAGCCAAACTGCGTACCGAGATCGATTCGATGCCGGCCGAACTTGACGAAGCCACGCGCCGCCAGATGCAGCTCGAAATCGAGCGGGAAGCGCTGAAGAAAGAATCCGACGCCGCCTCGCGCGAACGCCTCGCCAAGATCGAGAAAGAATTAGCCGAGCTCAAGACCTCGACGGCCAGCCTCCGCGCTCAGTGGCAGGCCGATCAGGAAGCCCTGAAGAAACAGCGCGAAATTCGCGCACAGATCGACCACGTCAAGACCGAAATCGAACAGGCCGAACGCGCCTACGATCTGAACAAGGCTGCCGAGCTGAAATACGGCAAACTCACGGCTCTCGAAAAACAACTGGAGAAAGAGGCGCATGCGCCCACACTCCTCAAAGAGGAAGTGGACGAAGAGGATATCGCCCAGGTGGTTAGCCGCTGGACCGGGATTCCCTTGTCGAAGCTCCTCGAAGGCGAGGTTCAGAAGCTGCTGCACCTTCCCGAAGAACTGCACAAG
>DASYSG010000026.1:0-11908 GCA_036003585.1 Bryobacteraceae bacterium
GGGCACCTTGATGGGACTGCTGAGCGCGCCGGGTTTGTGGCTACAGCGCATCACCACGCAGCCTCCCGATGACTCGCAGGCCGCAGTCGCCATTCACGCGCTGAACGGCGCGATGGAGCTGGAACAGAAGCAAGGCGGCGAACTGGTGATCGCCTGATCGCCAAATAACGCGATGCAATATCAGAAAAAGCTCGATGACATCGAGCGCCGTTTTGAGGAACTGACGGCGCAGATGGCCGATAACGCGGTCATCAGCGACTCCACGCTGTATCGCAAGATCTCCAAGCAGCAGAGCGACATGAGCGATATGGTCGGCAAGTATCGTGAGTGGAAAAACGCCAACAAGAATCTTCAGGAAGTCCGCCCGATGCTGGAGGAGACCGATCCGGAACTGCGCACAATGGCTCAGGAAGAGGTCGCGCGGCTGGAGCCGCTTCTAGCGCAGTATGAGGAAGAGCTGAAGGTGCTGATGCTTCCGAAAGATCCTCTGGATGAGAAGGACGTGGTTCTTGAAATCCGCGCCGGGACAGGCGGAGACGAAGCTACACTCTTTGCCGCCGAAGTTTTCCGGATGTATGGGCGTTTCGCCGAATCGCGCGGCTGGAAAGTGGAAGTGACTTCAGCCAGTGACTCCGCCGTCGGCGGCTTAAAGGAAGTGATCGCGCTGATCAGCGGCAACAAGGTCTACAGCCAATTGAAGTACGAAAGCGGCGTGCATCGCGTGCAGCGCGTGCCGGCCACGGAACAGCAGGGGCGAGTCCACACTTCAGCGATCACGGTGGCAGTGCTGCCTGAAGCCGATGAAGTCGAGATCAAGCTGGAAGCCAAGGATGTCCGCATCGACACGTTTTGCTCGTCGGGTCCGGGCGGACAGAGCGTCAATACGACGTATTCCGCGGTGCGCCTGACGCACTTGCCGACGGGCGTTGTGGTTTCCTGCCAGGACGAAAAATCGCAGATTAAGAATCGGGCGAAAGCGGAACGCGTGCTGCGCTCGCGCCTGTACGAAATCGAGCTGGAAAAGCAGCAGGAAAAGATCGGCGCGGAGCGGCGCGGCATGGTGGGGTCGGGCGACCGCAGCGAGAAAATCCGGACCTACAATTTCCCGCAGAACCGGCTTACCGATCACCGCATCGGCCTGACGCTTCATCAGTTGAATCTGGTGATGGAAGGCAAGCTGGAACCGATCGTCGACGCCCTGACGACCTATTACCAGACCGAAAAGCTCAAAGAGCAGAGCGAAGCGGCCTGACCATCCGCACCGCGCTGCTACAGGGTAAGCAGCTCCTCGAAGCAGCCGGGATCGGGGTCCCTCGACTCACCGCCGAAGTGCTGCTGGCGCACGCTGTGGGCCGCGATCGGGCATGGTTATTTGCCCACTCCGATGAGGAGCTGCGCGAGGTCTGGTGGATTCACTACGGACGCTACCTGCATCAGCGCCTGCAGGGCCAGCCGACGCAGCAGATCACCGGCGTGCAGGAGTTCTATGGCCGCGATTTCCGCGTCACGAAGGACGTTCTGATCCCGCGGCCCGAGACCGAGCACGTCATTGAAGCAGCGCTGCAACTAAATGCAAAGCGCGTAGTCGATATTGGCACGGGATCGGGCGCGATCGCCCTCACGCTGGCCCTCGAAACCGGCGCCGAAGTGGTGGCAACAGATGTATCGCTCGCGGCGTTGCACGTAGCGAGAGCAAACGGCCGTACCCTCGGTGCGGCTGTCAAATGGATTGCCTGCGACTTGGCCTCCGCCGTCAACGGAACGTTCGATCTGGTGGTCTCGAATCCGCCCTATGTTCCGGCGCGCGATAAGACCACGCTGCAGCGCGAAGTTCGAAATTACGAGCCCGAGGTCGCGCTCTATGGCGGCGATGACGGCCTGGAGATTTACCGCCGTCTGATTCCGGACGCCGCGCGGCTGCTCGCGCCCGGAGGCTGGCTGGTGCTGGAAATCGGCTACGCTTTGGCTGACTCCGTGCACGCTCTGCTGAGCGCGTGGAAGGATGTCGAAATCCGGACCGACCTGGCCGGTCTGCCGCGAGTGATCCTGGCCCGCAGGACTTAACGGGTTTGCGCCGCAGCCGCGCCGCGGAGCTGCTGAATCTGTTCGCGCGTTTTTGCGGAAAGCGTGGCCGCCTCCAGGTTATCGAAATAAGCCAGAATGTTGCTCCGAAGCGCGGGGGAGACGGTCTGGAAATCTTTCTTCGATAGCCGCTCGACCAAGGCAACGTAGGTTTTGTCCGCCAATGGATAGTCGCCGGGATGCGCCGGAGCCCCCGTATCGAGGTTCACATCCGCGAGCGAGAAGGATCGCGACCGCACTTCATTCAGCAGCCGGCCGTACTCTTCGCTGGTAGCGGCAAAAGCCTTCAGGAACATTTGCTCCCCCTGCGGCGGGACCGCCTTAAATCCCAGTGCCTTCAGAGGTCCGATCTTGGGAATGATTCTGAAAAGCCACGACAGAATGCGCGTGGGTATTCCCGGTTTCCGGTACATCTTACCCCACGTTTTTTCATAACCCGCTCGCGGCAGCGAGTATACGAAGCTGGACCGGTCGATGCTGGGCTTCAGTTTCTGGATGTCTTTACTCTTCATGGTCCATGCGACCTTGGTCATCTCGGGAATCAGCGAGCCGACCGAATAGCGGTACGTCCCAATGGCCAGATCCTCCGATACGAACAGGTCTTTTAGTGGAAATCCGTAGGTGTCCTGGAACGCCCTTTCGAGCACACTCTGCGCTATTTCGAAACCGATAAAGTCATGAAAAGCATTGGAAGCGTACAATCCGCGAGAAACCTGAATTACATCCAGCGCGAACTCCGTCGATAAGTGCCGGGATGGCGAGTCCTCATAGGTGACCACCTCACCGTATTTGCTGCGCAGCTGGGGATAGATCAGGCCTGTGATGCGATTCACAGTGGGATGACCGGTCCGATCGGAAGCGTAGTGCGCCAAGGCTCCCAGCGCGAAGGCATACTCATCCAGCGTTTGCGCGTCCCGCAGAAGCGCCGTCACGAAGTCCCCGCTGCGGACGTAATGCGCCAGATCGCTGAACGTTTTTGACGAAAATGGTGCGTAGCCCAAATCCTGCGTAAGGCTGCCGCCGTACACGTACGCGCGCGCTTGGACCAGGTCGTCAGGCGTGGCACGGGGAAAGCGCGCCTTGAGGAGCGGCTGGATCTGTTTCTCCCAGGCTGAGTCGATAATCGCCTCGTGTGTCAGCACGGAGTACGCCGCCGCGGGAAACGTTCCAAAGAATAACAGCGGAGCCAGCGCGAATGCACGCATCCATTCAGCAGATGCGTTCCGAACAGAGTATGTTTCCGGCCCGGCGGATCCAGGCCGTTCGGAGTTATGCTGGGCCCGTGGACGGACGCGGCAAACTCTATTTCCATCTCGACATGGACGCGTTCTTCGTGTCCGTCGAAGAGCTGTTCGATCCGTCCCTTAAGGGCAAGCCGGTGGTGGTCGGCGGGCGGCCGAATGAGCGTGGCGTGGTGTCCGCGGCGTCGTATGCGGCCCGCAAGTTCGGAGTGCATTCCGCCATGCCCTTGCGAACCGCGTATAAACTTTGCCCGCAGGCGATCTTCGTCGATGGCCACCGCGAGCGCTACATCGAGTACTCGCACAAAGTCTACGAAGTACTGCAAAGCTTCTCGCCGAAGGTGGACATGGCGTCGATCGACGAAGCCTATCTGGATCTCACCGGCACTGAGCGGCTGCATGGGACTCCTCTTGAGGCAGCCCATAAGCTGCACCAGGCCGTCAAAGAGGCTACTGCTTTGAACTGCTCCATCGGAATCTCCGCGGCGCGGATGGTGGCCAAGGTCGCCTCCGACCAAGCCAAACCAAATGGCATTCTTTGGATACTTCCAGGTCAGGAAGCGAGGTTTCTAGCGCCGCTCGACGTACGCAAGATTCCCGGCGTCGGCAAAGTCACCGAGGGGCGTCTCCATGCGGTCGGGATCCGCAAGGTCGGCGATCTGGCGGCACTCGACCAAGCCTTCCTCGAAGAGCGCTTCGGCAAGTGGGGCCTGGCGCTGGCGGGCAAGTCGCACGGCATGGACGCCGGCGGATGGTTCGATACGGAGGTCGGCGAAGGCGGCGGCCCGAAATCGATCAGCCACGAACACACCTTCATGGTCGACACCGCCGAGGTTGCGGAGCTCGACGGCATCCTGGTGCGCCTCTCCGAGATGGTCGCGCGGCGGCTTCGCGATCATCGCCTGTGGGCGCGCACTTTGCAGATCAAGCTGCGCTATTCCGACTTTTCGACCTTTACGCGATCGCGGACGCTCGACCATGCGTCGCAGATCGATGCGGAATTGGCGGCGGCGGCGCGCGAGCTCTTTCATAAGAACTGGACTAGCAAACCCATCCGGCTGCTGGGAGTGTACGCGCAATCGCTCGAGTCCACGGAAGGACAGACCAACCTCATCGACGAGCCTCGTGCTGAGGACTGGCGCAGAACGCTCGCGGCAGTGGATAAGATCCGCGAGAAATACGGCCAGGACGGCATCATATCGCTGGCCTCCGGCATGAAAGCCGGCTTTCGGCAACGAGTGCATGAGAATCCCGAGAACCTGCCGGGCAAGGAGCCGAAGAAGGACTAGTACTGCCGGCACAAGTCGAGTCATTGGCTTGGCCACAAACTTGCACATGCGGGAGTCGCATGAGGACCGTACCGCTTCAATGGCTTCTGGTTGTCATCGCAGGCACCGCCATCGCGCTGGCGCAGTCGGCGGTCAAGAGCACGGAAACTCCGGCGCCGGCGGCTCTTTCCGCCAGCGCCTGGGAAACACTTGATAAAGGGCTTCGGGATGACGATTCGGAACATCGCAAACAGGCGATTGGAGCGGTGGGCACCATCGGTGCAGCGCCCGAGGCCGTGAGAAGAGTCGTGCAAGCTTTGCACGACAAAAATACTCTGGTGCGGCAGAAAGCCGCGGCCACTCTGGGCGAAATGGGTTCTCCGGATGCAATCCCCGAGCTTAAAGCGGCCCTGGATGACGACCAGGCTGAAGTGAGCTTTACCGCGGCCAAAGCCTTGGCGAGCTTGGGCGATCGAAGCGGCCGGGAAATTTTCTGGCAGGTGATGCAAGGTGAGCGGAAAGACGGTCCCGGCTTCGTAGAGGGAGCCTTGCGAAATGCGAAGCACCGGCTGAGTCCGGGGCAACTGGCGTTGATGGGAGCCAAAGAGGCAGCCGGCCTGTTCGGTCCGGCGGCGATCGGCGTGGATGTCGTGGCGGAGGTCGTAAAGGACCTCAAGAAGAGCAGCGGAGCCTCAGGCCGCGTGGTGGTTGCGGAAATCATCGCCAAGGACCCGGACCCCAATAGCGTCTCCCTGCTCGAATGGGCCTTGCGCGACGATAGTTCGACGGTTCGCGCCGCAGTCGCGAAAGCTCTGGGGGAGTGCGGGACTCGGGAAACGCCCGCCAAACTTGCCCCCCTGTTGTCGGACGACAGTCACGCGCCTCGCTACATGGCAGCCGCGGCGATGATCCGGCTTAGTCTCAAGTTTCAGCAAGATCGCCCATAACCGATGGACTAGGGGGCGGCCTTGCAGCCCTGGCGATTCCTGTGTCAGGTATCCTAAAGGAACAGTGCCAGCGTTGTCTATCGTCGTCCCGATTCATAATGAGGAACCCTGCATTCTCCCGCTCTATGACCGGCTGACCGCGGTGCTCGAGAAAATCCGGCGGCCGTACGAGATCCTGTTCGTCGACGACGCCTCCACCGACCGCAGCTTCGACCTTCTGGCGAACCTTGTGGAAACGGATCCGCGCCTGAAGGTGATTCGCCTGCGGCGCAACTTCGGGCAGACCGCGGCGCTGGCTGCCGGGTTCGACGAATCGCAGGGCAACATCGTCATCTCGCTCGACGGCGACCTGCAGCATGCTCCCGAAGACATTCCCGCGCTGCTCGAAAAAATCGACGAAGGCTACGATATTGCCAGCGGCTGGCGCAAGGATCGGCTGGATAACGCGGTCACCCGCAAGATTCCGTCGCGGATCGCCAACTGGCTGATGGCCAAGGCGTCCAACGTGGACCTGCGGGATTTCGGCACAACCTTCAAGGCCTATCGTTCGGAAATTCTCAAGGATGTGAATCTTTACGGCGAGCTGCACCGCTTCATTCCCGCGCTGGCGTCATTCTACGGCGCGCGCATCGCCGAAGTGCCCATCCGCAACCTGCCGCGCGTCAATGGCGGGTCGCATTACGGCCTGGGCCGGACCTTTCGCGTGGCGTTCGACATTTTCACGATCTGGTTCCTGCTGAAGTATTTCACGCGGCCGATGCATTTTTTCGGCAAGTGGGGATTGCTCAGCGCCGGCACCGGAAGCGCCGTGCTGGCAGGGCTCGGCGCGGAAAAAATCTGGACCCGCATCGATATTATTCAGGAGCACGGACCGCTGATGCTGGTGGCCGGGCTCGCGCTGGTCACCGGTGTGATCCTGTTCTGCACCGGCCTGCTGGGAGAAGTGCTTACGCGAACTTATTTCGAAAGTCAGGGCCGCCGCATCTATGCCGTGCGTGAAATCCGCACACGGCGCGAAGAGAAAGCCGCCGGCGGGGCTCGTTAATCCGTTTTGGAATGGTTCCCGTTCGTGCGGTAATCTTCGATTTCGGCGGAGTCCTGTGTTTCCATCCGGATGAGGCGCGCTGGAGCCGCGCCGCCGAAACCGCCGGCCTGCCGGTTTCCGAGTTCATGTCCGCCTTCTGGGCCCATCGAATCGCCTACGACGCCGGCGTGGTTGAGCCCGCCGATTATTGGCGCGGGGTCCTAGGCCCTGCTTTCCAGGAGTCCAGGTTGCCGGAACTGGTCCGCCGTGAAATAGAGCTATGGAACCAGTACGACGCGCGGGTGCTCGCCTGGGCCGGCCAATTGCGCGCCGCCGGATATCGCACCGCGATCCTGTCTAATCTGCCGCGCCCGCTGGGCGAGAAGCTCCGCGCGACGCCCGGATTCCTCGACCCCTTCGATCACCACACGTTTTCCTACGAACTTCGCAAGGTGAAGCCGCAACCGGAAATCTATCTCGATGCGATCCGGGGAGTAGGTGTTGAGCCTTCCGAGGCGCTGTTCCTTGATGATCGTCCGGACAACGTCGAGGGCGCAATCGCCGTAGGAATGCCAGCGCTGCTCTATTCAACCTGGGAAGAGTTCGTGGCAGGCGGCCGCGCGCACTACGGCTTACCGGAACCCGGGTTTGCGGACCCTGTCGCGCGCCGCCAGTAGTCTTCGAACAGGCTCTTCATGGCCTCGGCCATGCCTTCGTGTTCGAACACCACGGCCGTCCATGCGGGCTTGCTGGTGACCGGGTCCACCAGCGCAAGCAACCCGCAGCGGCCATCCATCACCGCCATCTTCATCGGGACTTTGTCGATCTGCCGGATCTGGACGCCCGCGTTTTCGTATTCCTCTAAGAACCGCTGATGAGCGGCGTCGAGCGTGCCGCGCTCCACGATGAGGCGGCACCGAACACCGCGCGAACAAGCCTGTAGCACCTGTTCCGCATCCAAGGGGTCCACCGCGTAGGGTGGCCGGGAGAATTCCAGATACTCGGCGCGCGCTTCCGCCAGCATGGCGCGAAACTGGCCAGCCGTCTGGCCTGGATCATTAACCAGGCGCAGAAAATCGAGCGTGCCGCCGCCCCCCTGCCCCTCCGTATAAGCGGACATCAAGTCGTTCAAGAGCCCCGAGGCCGCTTTGCTCTGCTCGGCGAGCTCGGCTTCGAGCGCATGCGTCCTGCGCGCAAGATACGCCGGCAACGCCTGATCCGGCGGCACGGCCGAAAACAGCTTGGTGCGGTCCTGGATCACGCGGGCGAAACCTTTCTCGACCAGACTGTCGAGCACTTCGTAGATCTTCTGCCGGGGCACGTGCGCGCGAGCCGCCAGTTCCAGCGCCTTGAAGCGGGGATGTCCCACCAGGACCAGGTAGGATCGCGCTTCGTAGGCGTTCAAGCCCAGTGCCTGCAGGCGCTGCCAGAAGCGGCGGAATTCGAGCTCGGTTGGTTGTTCTCTCGCCATGCGTAGACGCGGGAATGGTCGAGCATAGCAAATTGCTACAATCGCCGTTAGGAGCGCATAGAATGCTGTGCGCGATACAAGGAGTACGGTCTTGACTAAATCTGCCGCCGGCCTTCCCGAGACCCTCGGAACACTTCGAAGTTACAAAGATCTGGCTGCCAAGCTTCCCGAGCGCACCGTGAAAGACGAGCTTCGCGAGAATCTGATCTGCCGTCTGCAGAAACACGAACCTCTTTTCCCCGGCATCGTGGGATTCGACGACACGGTTGTTCCGCAGGTGGTCAACGCGGTGCTCTCGCGCCACAATTTCATCCTGCTGGGCCTGCGCGGCCAAGCCAAGACACGGCTGATCCGCATGCTGGCGACGCTGCTCGATGAGCGCATTCCGTACGTCCGCGGCTGTGAAATTCGCGACAATCCCTTCGCGCCGATTTGCAAATCCTGTCGCGACAAGATCCGCGAGATGGGCGATGCCACGCCAATTGCCTGGCTATCGCGGGAAGAACGCTACGTGGAGAAGCTCGCCACTCCCGACGTGACGATTGCGGACATGATCGGCGATATCGACCCCATCAAAGCAGCTCGCGCGGGGCAGAACATCGCCGATGAGCTGACGGTCCACTACGGCCTGCTCCCGCGGGCGAACCGCGGCATTTTCGCCATCAACGAGCTGCCCGACCTGGCGGGGAAGATTCAGGTGGGCTTGTTCAACATCATGCAGGAAGGCGACGTTCAGATTAAGGGTTACCCGGTGCGGTTGCCTCTGGATCTGATGCTGGTGTTCACCGCCAATCCCGAGGATTACACCGCGCGCGGCAAGATCATCACGCCGCTCAAGGACCGCATTGGCAGCGAAATCCGGACGCACTACCCCGTGGCTCTGGATCATGGGATGGCGATCACCGACCAGGAAGCGTGGGCCAAGCGGACCGCGCCTATTGAGATCCGCGTGCCTTCCTATATTAGGGAAACTGTCGAGCAGCTCGCGTTCTCGGCTCGCGAGGACAAGCGCGTCGACAAACGCTCCGGAGTCAGCCAGCGGCTGCCGATCTCGGTGCTGGAAAACGTTATCTCGAATGCCGAGCGGCGCGCGCTTTCGATCGGCGATGCTGTCGCCGTTCCGCGTGTCATGGACATCTATGCCGCGCTTCCCTCGATCACCGGCAAACTCGAGCTCGAGTACGAAGGCGAGCTCAAGGGCGGCGACGCCATCGCGCGCGAGCTGATTCGCCTGGCTGTGGGCAAAGTCTACACGCGGATTTTCGACGGCGAGAATATGTCGACGATCATCCAGTGGTTCGAACTGGGCGGGTCGCTGAAGCTGGACGAGACGCAGCGTTCGTCGGAGATGATCAAGCAGCTTTCGGGCATTCAGGGATTGCTCGAAAAGACCAAGCTGCTGGGATTGGGGGCGAGCGAGCCGGATGCGGTCCGGGCCGCGGCGGCGGAATTTATCCTCGAAGGCCTCTACGCGCACCGGCGGATCAGCCGCAATGAAGAGATCGGCTACACGGCCGAAGTGCGGCGGCGTGAGCCGGGCCCCGATGATCCTAAGTCGAAAGCGCAGCGCAGGAATTATCAATAGATGCCAACCGCAATCAACGAGACTCTATCCGTTCCTCCTGACCTGGAGCCGCCGCGAAAGCGATGGACGCGAGAGGAGTGCGTCGCGCTGGAAGCTTCGGGTATCTGGGACCAGCAGCATCTCGAGCTGATTGAAGGAGAGCTGATCAGCAAAATGGGCAAAAAACGCCCGCATACGAATGTCATGGTTATCATGCATGCGTGGCTCCTCCGAGTCTTCGGAGAACAATTCATCAACCAGGAAACCTCCATAGACGTTGCTTCAGTGGATAATCCCATCAATGAGCCGGAGCCGGATCTGATCGTCCTGTCGAAGCCTTCGCTAGAAATCAGGGACCAAAATCCTCAACCGTCGGAAGTTCGATTGTTGGTGGAGATTGCCGATTCCACCCTGAGATTCGATTTAACCGTCAAGGCTCGT
The DNA here is from genome assembly GCA_036003585.1 of Bryobacteraceae bacterium. Classification (GTDB taxonomy): domain Bacteria; phylum Acidobacteriota; class Terriglobia; order Bryobacterales; family Bryobacteraceae; genus Palsa-187. The sequence goes on from DASYSG010000026.1 coordinate 10,039, forward strand.
CTCTACGCCCGAGCCAGGATCGCAGACTACTGGGTTGTCGATATCCCTTCGCGGAGAATCATCGTACATCGCGATCCCCAGGAAGGGCAGTACCGTTCGGTAGTCGCCTATGCCGAGCAGGAAAGTGTGAAGCCCCTCGCGTCGCCGGACCACGAGTTTCCGGTTGGGTCAGCCTTCGCTGCATAGTGGCCTCCCCGAGTCACCATCATGGAGACGGACCGCTCCTCCAAGTCGAACGTTGAAAGAACTGCCCAAGAATTGTTCCTGAATTCTTTCCATGGTGACTACGATGATGACGCGCCCTGGGCCGCCGTGGCGGAGCTTCGGCAACGAAACACGCTGGACGTATTCAGACTGGCAGTTAGTTATTCTCGGTCCCGGATTCCGTTGGAACGTGCGCGAGCATTAGATGTCTTGGCTCAACTCGGTGGCGGCAAATCGACGTCGGAGCGGCCATACTTGGAGGAAAGCGTTGCCATCGCTGAAACATGCCTGCGCGACGATGATCCAGTCGTCGTTCATTCCGCAGCCTGGGCACTGTCTCACCTAGGAAATGATCAGGCCATCTCTGCATTGATTTCATTACGCGGTCATCCAGATCCTGGGGTAAGGTGGGCCGTGGCCTCAGGTGTCGTTGGAACTCATCGGGACGATGCGATCCGGACGTTGATCGGACTAATGGAGGATGTCGATGACAGGGTTCGAGATTGGGCAACGTTCGGCCTGGGCACCCAATTTGTCGAAGATTCGGCAGAAATCCGAGAAGCATTGCGCAAACGCTTGAACGATACGTTTGAAGATGCTCGCTACGAGGCGATCTGGGGTTTGGCGCGCCGCAGGGATAAAAGGGCACTGCGGCTTCTGTTAGACCACCTTGACACTGATCCTTGCAGCGGGGACGAAATGACCGCCGCGGAAATCCTGGGCATGGACTACACAACGCCGGTCGATCATCTCCGCGAAGGTCTGCGATCGCTACTGTAAAGAGCAGGAACATCACACGTGGTAGCTTGAAGTAGGGAGGTTCTCGCGCCCGCATGAAATCGGTACGCTATTCAAAGTACACCGGCGAGGACCTGGGCCTGAGCGCGGAAGACCTGATGAAGGCGCTTTCCGACTTCTTCCTCGAAAGCGGCTTCAACAACCCCTATATGCAGTTCAGCGAGTTCAACGAGCATTCACTCGACGAGCTCAAGCGCGCCATCGAAGAAGCGCTTCAGCGCGGCGAATTCTTCGATCCCGAGCGCGCCGAGCAGATCCGGCAAAAGCTCGAAAGCATGAGCGAAGAGGAGATGGACCAGTTGCTCGGCAAACTTGTCCAGAAACTCGTCGACGAAGGGTACATCAATACCGAGCAGCAATCGGGGGGCGTGGGGCAGAAGGAAGGCAAGGTCGACGTCAAGATCACCGACAAGAGTGTCGATTTCCTCGGCTTCAAGACGCTGAAGGATCTGTTGGGATCACTCGGCCACTCGAGTTTCGGAGCGCACGACACACGCGATCTGGCCACCGGCGTCGAGACCACCGGCGCGGCCAAGCAGTACGAATTCGGCGACACCATGAACCTGGACGTCTGCCAGACTCTGTTCCGCGCGATGCAGCGCGAAGGCGTCAAGCTGCCGTTAAATCTCGAATATGAAGATCTGCACGTGCATCAATCTGAGTATCAAAGCTCCTGCGCCACGGTGCTGATGCTCGATTGCAGCCACAGCATGATCCTGTACGGCGAAGACCGCTTCACTCCCGCGAAGAAAGTCGCGATGGCGCTCTCGCACTTGATCCGGACGCAATATCCCGGCGATTCCCTGCGCTGCGTACTGTTCCACGATTCAGCCGAGGAACTGCGGATAGAGGAACTTGCTCGCGTGCA
>DASYSG010000027.1:0-35842 GCA_036003585.1 Bryobacteraceae bacterium
TGGTGGAGGCGGCGGGAGTTGAACCCGCGTCCGAGAAAGTCTACCGCGAAAGACTACGTGCGTTTCCGATTCGGTGGTTTTAGACCGCCCCGTGCGGAACCGGCAAGAGCGAGGCGGCTTAGCCTGATTGGTCTCGGTTGCGGGCTCCAGGCGGAAGCCTTTGACCTATCCTGCCATGATTACGCCCTCAGACTGCCATGCAAGCCTAACAGCCCAGGACGGCTACTTATTTAATTAAGCAGCGTATGCAAACTGCTGATTGGCAGTTGTTGTTTTCCGATCGTTTTACGGGAGCTCGGAACCCGGCACGACTTCCTACGCTAGATGCAATCCCGTCGAATCCGTTGCGCCCCCTTTCTATGTCCATTCTAGCACCTGCCTTCTTCGCGCAACCGCGTTAGAGGGCCGAAAGAAATGCCGCCAGATCGGCTTTTTCCTGCGCCGTGAACCCAATCCCAAACCGTAGATCGTAGAACTTGACCACATCCTCCAGCGTCGCGGCCGACCCGTTGTGAAAATACGGCGCCCGAGCCGCCAGGCCCCGCAGCACCGGACCTTTCACCTTGCCAATGTCGCTCCACTTTCCGCTGATCAGGGCCCGTCCCGGATCCGTCGTCCGCGCAATCTCGCCGGTGGAAATGTTTCGCAGCGTGATCACCGGCAGATATCCTGTCCCCAGCGGATTCGTCAGATCGCTGACGCCGATATTCAAGGGCGTCGGCACCGAGTGGTTCCCCACGTTCGGCGTATCATGGCAGATGCCGCACGTCCCGGCAATCTGCGATTGCCCCGTTACGTCGTTCAGTCCCGCTACTCCCGAAATCGTGATCGGCTTCGAATTGAAAATCTCCTGACCCCTCGCAATGCTGGCCCGCGCCGGATCGCCCGTGTTCTTCCAGCCGTCGAACAGGTCGAAAATCACCGAAGTGAAGGGAGCCTGCGTCGGGTTCTGTTTGAGAGGATCGTTAATGCCGATGAAGAACGGCTGCGATGCTAATGCCTCCGGGCCCCCATGAGCTCCTGACCGGTCGAGGGAGCCGGCCCGGGAGCCAATCCATTGCGCACTGGACAAGGCGGTTTCAAATGCGACGATATCCGCCTGTTGCTGCCCGGTCGGCGCCGCGCCTTGAGCATGTCCCATGGTTGCGTCCATCGATTGGTGCGCCAGGTCCGTCAACAGATCGTGCGGGTTTGTCGCATAGGTGATCGGTTGCGTGGATGGCAAAGTCGATTCGCGCCCGTCCCACATCACCGCGCTCACGAACCGCAGATTGGTCGCGGGAAGAGGGCGCCGGTATACCGAAATCGTGTCGGTCTCGTTGCACCCGTAAGGATTGGTCACGCCTAACACTTCGAACTCTGCTCCCTGGGGCGCCGGCAGGCTGATCCGGAATAAGCCGCGGGTTCTCAGTAGAAGGTAAGCGGCGCGCCGGCCCGCTTGTGTCGAGGTATCGATACTGTGATCGCACACGGAGCCGTCATTCGTGCGGAAAAGTGGGTCCTGGCCATTGGAATTATCGAACCGCGCCGCAATATGCTCGGCCGCGACGCTCCAGGCGTCGCTCGGCTGGTGGCACGTTACGCAGGCTCGTCCGTTGGTACCCAGGGACTCGAAAAATGGACCGCTCATGTCGATCTCGCCCGCCGTGCTGAAGGTCTTCAAAAGACCGGACCCATCGGGAAACGGCAAGCCATTTGGCAGTTTCTGGGCAGGACTCGGCAGGCTACTGGCCCACAATGTCAAGGTATAAAGCAGAATACGCAAATGGCTAGTCATCAGACACCCTCCCGCTGATCTTTGCCCGGAAATGAGTGAAGGAAAATGCCTCTCGTTCCCGGACGAACTATAGTGTAAACTCCCGGCTGGGCGTTGCAAAGAATATTCCACATAGTGAGGTACTACGGGGATCAGTACTACGAAAGTACTCGCGACTCACTGGATGGGGCCCTCAAAGTACTGCGGCCAACCCGCCTTGGTTTCCCGCAAGATTTCCAGCACCGCGCGCCGGTCGGCCGCCGAAAGCCGCGCATATTTCTTGTCTTTTGCCGATCCCGACAACACCCGCAGCATTCGCTTGTAAATCGCGTCTTTCGCCTCCGCGGGCAGCGCATCGAAAGCCTCGCTGTAGATCATGTAGCTGCACGGATAACGCAGGAGCCTCTTCTTCAGATCCAGGTCCCGCAGACTCCTGCCCTTGCTGTCCCGAATGGCGTTTTTGGCGAAAACCGCCGCAAACTTCCCATCGAGCTTACCCGGCAACGGAGCCTCATCCACGAACAGCAGGTAATCCACAAACTCCCGAGCCTCGTCCTCCAGCTTGCCCACGCCTGCGCGGGCGTCCCAACCGATCCGCGTGATCAGATTCGCCATGTGCATCTGATGATCGAACACCATCAACGCCGCCACGTCGCTGTCGGCCTTGCCATGCAGTAGCTCCATTGCTTTCGGATCACCGTGCGGTCCGATGACCGCGTTACCCAGATGACGAACTGTCCCTACAGATCCTGTTACGAACCATCCGCCCCAGCGATCTTCAATCGGCGTACGATGATCGACGACATTGCCGCCGTAGATCAGCATGGGCGATCCATCCGCCGCCGTGTAGGTGCTCCGGACCACGAACCCTGGGATGTCCAGGGTCGCTTCGCCCACATGGCAGCGCAGGCAATCCCGGCCTTTCTCAAACCGTGCCGGCGCATCCGCCCGTGGCTGAAGCGTGTAGAACTGGACGCCTTGCCGCGGATCCAGAGCGGCCAGTTCGATGAATCCGCCCTTCATCCACCCGACCGCCACCGAGTCGTTGAAAAAGATCGTCCGCGGATTGTTCGGTTCGATTAACGGCGCCTGCAGGCTGGTTTTCGAAAAAACCGCGATTTGCGATTCAACCGGAACGTGCAGCGCGTCCAAAACCGATCGCAAGTCGGACTTGAGCTTGCTGGGATCCAATCGAGCGACAGGATCGTGAACGGGTGTGGAATTGTAGTGAATTGCGGGATGGTCGAGGAGATCGGCCCCGTACAGACAGCTCGCCAGCAGCAGTAGTAGCAGGCGCACTCCCGGATTATCACACGGGCCTGTTATCCTGTTCTAGGGAGCGTTTCTGCCGCGCTCGTGAGCGGCCTCCAAAAATTGATCCAACAGTCAATGTCATGGGACCTAACTCGATTTCGCTCCGGTGAGCAAGCTCCGGCAGACAACTGCCATGGAGAAGCCTGAAGGGGTGCGGAGGGTTCCACCCTGAAAGTTTAGGGTCAAATGACGGGGGTTGTAACGGCGTGGTGGTGCGTTCCTCATGACTAATCTCCTCTTTATCGGCGACATTTTTGGATCGGTGGGCCGGGGCATGGTGGCCCGGCATCTACCCGAAATCGTGGTCACCGAGAATATTCACCTGACCATCGCTAACGGCGAGAATGCCGCGGCCGGATTCGGGATCACACCGCAGCTTGCCGACGAAATTTTCGGCTACGGTGTCGACGTCATCACCAGCGGCAACCACATCTGGGATAAGCGCGAAATCTACGAGTATCTGCCCAAGCAGCCGCGTTTGCTCCGGCCGGCCAATTATGCCCCCGAACTTCCAGGATCCGGGTTGATAATCGTGGATGCGCGCAACGGAGTCAACTGCGCCATCCTGAATCTGCAAGGGCGCGTTTACCTGCCGTCGACGGACTGTCCGTTTCGCAAGGCCGACGCCCTGCTTGCCGCGCTGCCTGCGGGAGTGAACGTCCGCTTCGTCGATTTTCATGCCGAGGTGACCAGCGAGAAGCAGGCCATGGGCTGGTATCTGGATGGTCGCGTTTCCGCAGTGGTGGGCACGCACACACATGTACCAACAGCGGACACCCGTATTCTTCCGAACGGCACCGCGTATCAGACCGATTCGGGTATGACCGGCCCGTACCAGTCGGTGATCGGCGTCGACAAGGACATCATCTTGCAGAAATTTCTCACCCAGATGCCGGTGCGCATGGAAGCGGCGCGGCATGGCGGGGAGTTGCACGGCGTAATCGTCGAAGTGGATGAGTTGAGCGGCCATGCGTCGTCCATTCGCCGAATCGCAGTAAGCTAAAAACGTGACACTCAGCTTCGAAGAGGCGCGTGCGTGCGTGTTGCGCGAGGTGCGCGCGGGGCGGGGAAATCTTGCGACTGAGCAGGTTCCCTTACTCGAGTCTGCGGGACGAATTCTGGCGGAAGAAATCACTGCCGATCGCGACTATCCTCCCTTCGCGCGCTCGGCTCGCGACGGATTTGCGATTCGCGCGGCGGATGTTCCAGGGGAGCTGCGCGTGATCGGTGAAGTGCGGGCGGGAGAAGTTTATCGAGGCTCCGTAGGCTCCGGAGGAGCGGTAGAAATAATGACGGGCGCGCCGTTGCCCGAAGGCGCCGACGCGGTGGTGATGGTCGAGCACACCGAACGCGTTGGCAACCTGGTGCGGGTTGCGAGGTCCATCGAATCTGGCGAGAATTTCAACGCACAAGGCATCGAAGCCAGGCAGGGCAGCGTGGTCCTCTCGGCCGGGCGGAGGCTGGGATTCGCCGAAATAGCGCTGCTGGCGATGGTCGGTCGAGAGTGCGTATCGGCCTACCGCCGGCCACGGGTCGCGATTTTGCCCACTGGAGACGAGATCGTCGAAGCCGGCCAGACGCCCGAGGCGTTTCAGATCCGCAATTCGAATGCCTGGTCCATGTCCGTGCAGGTGGCCAGGGCGGGCGGCGATCCACGGATTCTGCCGATCGCGCGCGACAACTACGAATCGACGCGCGGGTTGATCGAACAAGGCTTGCAGCACGATCTGCTACTGCTCTCAGGCGGCGTCTCCGCCGGCAAGTACGATATCGTCGAGCGGGTGCTGGCCGATCTGGGAGCGAAATTCTTCTTCGACCGAGTGCTGGTGCAGCCGGGACAACCGCTGGTATTTGGAACCGCCAAGGACAAATTCTTCTTCGGACTGCCGGGGAATCCCGCATCGACCATGGTGACGTTCGAAGTATTCGCGCGAGCTGCTGTGGAGTTGCTGGGTGGGTCTCATGAAGTTTCGCTTCGCTTGTTGCAAGCTCAGCTGGCAAAAGAATTGCGACAAAAACCAGGGCTGAGGCGCTTTCTGCCCGCGCAGGTATCGGCGGACGGATCGACCGTAACACCCGAGCCCTGGCAGGGATCGGGAGATGTAAACTCGCTGGCCCGCGCCAACGCTTTCCTGGTGACCGAGCCGGATCGTGAATCGTGGGCGGCTGGAGATATGATTCGCGTGTTACTTAAATGAAGAAACTCTCTCACTACGACAAAAAAGGCCGCGCGAGCATGGTGGACGTCTCGGCGAAAAAGGACACGAAGCGCACGGCCACGGCGCAGGCGTTCGTGAAGATTCGGCCCGCCGTGCTCAAAAAGCTGCCGAAGAACCCCAAGGGCGATCCTCTGGAAGTGGCGCGCATCGCTGGAATCGCCGCGGCCAAGCGGACTTCCGACCTGATTCCGATGTGCCATCCGCTGCTGCTGTCGCATGTCGACGTCACAGCGGAAATTAAGGCGCAAGGCGTCCGCATTACGTCGAAGGTGACCACCACCGGTCCCACGGGGGTCGAAATGGAGGCGCTGACCGCTGCTGCCGTCGCCGCACTGACGGTTTACGACATGACCAAGGCGCTCGATAAGGGCATCGAGATTCGCGAGCTGTATCTAGTGGAGAAAACCGGCGGCAAGTCGGGAGATTACAAGAGGTGATCGTCGATGATTAGGGTCGCCATCCTGACCATCAGCGATTCCGCGGTCGCCGGAACCCGTGAGGATCGCTCCGGACCGGCTGTGGCGGAAATGGTACAGTCCTTGGGCTGGTCGATTGTGGCCCGGGAAGTGCTTAAAGATGAGGTGGAACAGATCGCCGCCGCCATGAGCCGATTCATCGATCAGGAACACGCCGATGTCGTTCTAACTACAGGCGGTACAGGCTTAGGGCCGCGCGATGTAACTCCCGAGGCCACGAAAACGGTCGCGGATCGGGATATTCCGGGATTTGGCGAATTAATGCGGGCAGAGGGACGCAAGACTGCGCGCTTTGCCTCACTCTCGCGAGGCGGCGCGGCGGCGCGCGGCAGCGGACTCATTGTAAACTTACCTGGATCGCCCAAAGGTGCGGTAGATTCGTTAGTAGCAGTAGCGGACTTGATCCCCCACGCGGTCGATTTGTTACACGGCCGCACCGAACACAAGAGGGCAACGGATAACTCAGGGGAGGCATCCAAAACTATATGAGCTTCCAGAATGTAATTGCGGGTATGCTGGCCGCGGGATTGCTGATGGCCCAGGAGCCGCCCAAACCGGCGGACCCGCAGGAGCTGCCCAAGCCCGATATCGTCGAAAATTTCCAATTCGTGATGGCGCCGGTGATCGTTCACGATTTGCAGGGAAATATCGTCAACGGGCTGAACCCGCTCGATTTCGAACTGTACGATAACGGCAAACTGCAAAAGATTACGGAGGACGCCACCTCGCATCCCATCTCGATGGTGGTGGCGGTCCAGTCCAGCGCGAACATGGAGAAGCTGCTGCCGGACATCCGCAAAATCGGGAACCTGTTCAGCGGTCTGGTGCTGGGCGAGAACGGGGAGCTGGCGGTGCTGTCGTTCGATCACCGCGTGCAGACCATGACGGACTTCACTGCCGATCCGGACAAGATTTCAAACGCTTTCAAGGCCATCAAAATCGGCAGCACGCCCAACCACGTGAATGACGCCGCGATGAAGGGCGTCAATATGCTCAGAACCCGCGATAGGACTCATCGCCGGATTCTGCTGCTGATTAGTGAAACCCGCGACAGCGGGAGCTCCATGGGGGTCCGCGACGTTTTAACCGAAGCCGAGTTCAAGGACATCACGGTGTACGCCGTGGAGGTTTCGCACTTGCTCACCTCGCTCACGTCGCAACATGAGCCGCCGCGGCCGAGCGCGATTCCTCCCGAGGCGCGCGCCCTTCCGGGAGGCTACATCGGAACTCCGACCACCGACAGGCAGCAGAATATGGGAGATTATTCGCCCGCGATCAAGGAGATCTTCACCGCAGTCAAGGCGATCTTCATCTCCAATCCGCAGGAAGTGTACACCAAGTACACGGGCGGACGTGAATTCTCCTATATGACCCAGAAAGGGCTGCAGAAAGCGATCGCCGACATCGGCGATGAGATTCACAGCCAGTACCTGTTGACCTACCTGCCGAACAACCCGAACGAAGCGGGGTACCACGAGATCGAAGTTCGAGTTCTCAAGCCCGGCCTCAAAGTAACCACACGCCCGGGATACTGGTCGGCGGCGAAGCCGCAATAACGCGCTAAACGGGCGATTCGCTCAGAACGTGAATTGCGCTACGAGCTGACCCGTACGGGGAGGGTAAGCCGTGGTGGCGGTGTTGATCGATCCGAAACCGGAGACGATTTGCAGGCCAGGCTGAGAGCAGGAGCCGTTCCCGCCGGTCGGCAGTTTGCAAACCGGCGCGGTCTGCGGACTCACGCCGACCCCGCCGACAGCCGGGTTGTTTAAGTAGGCACGGTTGAAGATATTGGTAAACTCCGCGCGGATGTTCAGGGCCATCCGTTCGCGGACGCGGAATTGCCGCCCAAAAGCGAAGTTCTCGGTGGGCCGGCGCTCACCCCGGAAATCGCCATAGTAAGTCTGGGCGCCAAACTGGCCGGGCGCGGGATTGGTCCACGCCGCCGGATTCAGCACGAAGGTGTTGTTCGGGTCGAAGCAGTGGCAGTTGAGATCCTTCAGGTAGAGAGGCTGACCTGTCCGGACCTGGCGGCCGGCCGACTGGAAGGTGAGAGCGTCGATGGTTGCCTGCGTTAGGCCAGCGCCATAGGTGGCATACCCCGTAGTGTTGGCCGTGGGCGCCGCAAGCGGCGTCCCACTCGCGTAATAGACGAATCCGTTGAACATCCAGTCGCGGGCAACATACGACACGGCTTTGGGTCCGAACTTGGGCACCGTGTAAGTAACGCCGAGGCGAGTCACCAGAGGCTGGTCCAAACTCGAAAGTCCTTTGGCCAAGCCGCGGTTCTGTACATCGGGAGTTCCCTGGAAGGTGTCCATCGACTTGGACCAGGTAAAACCGAAATCGACTTGCAACCCTCGCGAAAACCGCTTATTGGCGGTCACCTGCAGCGAGTTATACCAGGTATCGCCCAAGGGCGCGTTTACCAGACTCATGGTGGTGAATTGCGGGAACGGCCGCAAGGATTGGGCGACTGTGCTGGTCAGCGGGAAGCCGGCGAAGGGAACGCGATTCTGGAATTGTTTGGCGCCCGGCTGATTCAGCGGCGATAACAGTATCGCGAGATCGCCCGGATTGTTCAGGTTGAGCCCGTTTTGACTCAAGATATCCGTGCTCAGGTAGTTGTAGTTGTTCAGCGCCGACCCCAAGTAAGTCGGCCACCAGATCCCACGGTTGCCGATGTAGGAAGCCTGCACCACCAGATCCCGGGCGAGTTCGCGCTGCACACTCAAGCTGTATTGATACTGGCGGGCCGGTCTTCCCGCGTTCTGATCGTAATACTGGGGGGCGGGGCCGGGGACAACTCCGCCGATCGGGTAGAAGCCCGAGTTATAGTTGGGCCACGCGACCTGCGCTGCGGTTAGCGGAGAGCCGTTGACGGTCACACCCTGGCCCAAGGTCATGAGCGCGGCGCCGGGATTGGATGCGGGAAAACGATTGCTGGCCGAGGCATTTCCGCTGGCCGCGCCAAAAACCTGAGCGACGCCCGTGCTCGTGTATTCTACACCGAAGCCGCCGCGGAGCACGGTCTTGGGCAGGACCTGATACGCAAAGCCGATGCGCGGCCCGAAACCCCAGGGATAGTTGTTCGCGAAGTTGCAGTTGCAAGTGGCCTGGTAAGTGACCGCTCCGGGATGACCTCCCGCGGTAGGATTCGCCAGGGTGGGTGAAAAATTGGGAGAACGGCCGTACTGTTCCTGGTACCAGGTGGAGTAGTCATACCGCAAGCCAAGGTCCAGCGTGAGCTTGCGCGTCACCTTCCAACTGTCCTGCGCATAGAATCCCCACTGCTGTTTTCCAAAGCGAACCTTGGAGGGGGGATCGACCTCGGCGTTATCCACCGCACCTAACAGGAAACTGGCATAAGGGAGGCCGATGTGGTTTGGGCCGAACGAGGCGGTACTGACGCCGGTCGATGTGGTTACCGCGTAAGGCATCGCAGTCTGCCCGGGGCTGAAGCCGTAAGTGCCGGAGAGGTTGCTAACGGTGTTCGTGAAGCTCCCCATGAACTCCCCGTTTCCGCCGAACTTGAAAGTATGGTTCCCTTTGACCCAGGTCAAGCTCGCAATGGTGTCGACGATGCTGTAGGCGTTATCCGCGCGACCCGGAGGGCCGCCGATGCTGGTTCCGCCGGCGACCGTATCGTTAAGGCCGGTCAGGAGAGGGAACGTGGCCGGGCGCTGGAACGCCGGGCTGCACAACCCTATGCCCGCGCAAGGGTCGTAATCCGGTGTCACGGAGGGCCGCCCTAAATAGTTCTGATCATAGCCCGCACCCAAGTGCAGCAGCAGAGTGGGCGAAATGGTGTGGTCGTAGTTCAGGCGCTCACGATGCGAAAAGATGCCGCCGCCGAACGTGCCGGAGATCGGCTGAGGGGCGCCATCTTCTCCATACCCCGTCAGGGTGTAGGTCATGGTGCGGCCCCAGAAGAAGGACAGCTTGTCCTTGGGTCCGAATGAATGGTCGAGCTTCAGAGAAGGAGTCTCGGTGTCCCGGTGAACCAGTTCCGAATTCTGGAAATTCTGAACGATGCCCGCGGTGCTGCAAGGCGGCCCCGCTGTACACAGTGGCAGCGGAATCAGGTTTTGGATCCTCACGGCAACGGGATCGAACCGGTCCTGCGGGATGATGTTGCCCGGGAATGGATCGGCGATCAGTTGGCCATTTACGACACGCTGCGTGCGCGGATCGTAAATCGTGTTGGCAATGATGGGGCGGCCGGCAGGATCGGTTCCCAGGTTCTTATTGCCTGCCGCGGTAATCGCGCCGCTAAAATCTCCGGTGCGATAGGCCGGCGTAGGGACGGTGAACGTGCCGGGCAAGAAGTTCTGGTTCTGAATGAATTGCTCCCAGCTAAAAAAGAAAAAGGTCTTGTCACGGCCGTTGTACACCTTGGGAATGGCCACTGGGCCTCCCAAGGTCAATCCATAATCGTTTCGCCGCACGGTCGGGTTGTTGTGCTCATTCGGGCTTCCTTTTTGAACCGTGAACGGCTGACCGGCATTCATGAAGTCGTTTTGGAAGTACTCATACAGGCTGCCGTGATACTGATTGGTGCCCGATTTCATGGTGACGTTCATCACGGCGCTGCCCGCCTGGCCGAATTCCGCCGAGTAATTGCTGGTCTGAACGGTCCAGTCCTGAATGGAATCCATCCCGGGCTGAGCCTGCTGATTCGCGCCCTGGCCCAGAATGTTGGTCCCGTCCATGCCGTCGATCAGGACCTTTTCCGATCCGGAGACACCGCCGTTGATGCGTACGGTGGGTCCGGTGAATGAAGGACTCGGCTGGTAGAAGGCCCCGGGCAGGAGCGCGACCAGGTTGAACGGGTTGCGGATGCCGGAAGAGTTTGAGCCCACCGACAGAAGTGGCAGTGAGTCCATGGTCTTGACGGCGACCGTGTTGCTCAACTCGCCGCTTTCGGTCTTGAGCAAAGGCGCCGCCTCGGTCACGGTCACCGACTCGCTTGCGCTGCCCACTTCCATCGCGACATCGACGCGAATGGTTTGCGCCGCCTGAATGAGCAGCCCCGTGCGGACGAATTTCTTAAATCCCGGGACGGCGACGGAAATCTGATACGTGCCCGTGGGCAGGTTGGGGATGGTGTAGTTGCCGGTCGCCGAGCTGGCCACCTGGTAGACGGCTCCGGTTTCTGTGTTGCGGGCTTCAATCGCCGCATTCGCAACTACCGCGCCCGCCGGATCAATGGTGGTGCCGGTGATGGTGCCTCGGTCTGTCTGGGCAAACAACGTCAGAGCGAGGAAGAAGAAAACAACAGCGGTTGACAGAGAGCGCATCGGATTACCCCCAAACAAGTCGATTTTGGTTTCGGAGCCCCTTACAAACTAAATCGAATGAAGTGTATACCCTTATGACTATATTGTCAATGCGGGGAGGCTTGATTTAGGCGGCGTGGCCCGCGGGCTCGATCACCGCGCTCATCGAGCCTTTGGAGTTGGGCATCCGCGGATCGGCGCCGTAGGCGTGGATCTGGTCGCGGCCGAACTCGGCCTGATCAAGCTCGCAGGTAAGGACCACGGTGCGTCCGTCCGTATCCACCTCCACGGCGTGCCGGAAGGCGGTTTCGGGCGAGTGGCAGAAAATCTTCATCAGCATCTCGATGACGTAGTCGTAGGTGTGCTCGTCGTCATCGAGCAGCACGACATGGAACAACGGCGTGAGCTGATCCTGACTGGCGGCGCCGGACTCGGGCGCAGCTGTTGTTTTGGTGGCCATCTTCAGAAGCGCTTAAGCATCTAGGAGCCCTTCAGGACCTCCGCGATGGAGCTCTCGGGGATCACGCCTTGCTTGATCACGCGCCAATACGGCTCGGTGATGTCGACGGTGGTCGCTCCCAGGCCGGTGGCCGGTCCGGCGTCGAGCACCAGGTCGACCCGGCCGTCCATGGCGCCGAACACTTCGATTCCGCTGGTACAGGTCGGCTGTCCGGAGAGGTTCGCGCTGGTGGCGATGAGGGGCTGTGCCAGGCGCTCGAGCAGCGCGTTCGCGACTTTCGATTTGGACTGGCGCATCGCCAGGCGGCCGGTGTTTCCCGTGACCTTCAGAGGGACTTGGGAGGAGGCGTGAACGATAATGGTCAGTTCACCGGGCCAGAAGTGGCGGGCGAGAAGATAGAACCTCGCCGAAATCTCCTTGGTCAGCTCTTCGGCCATCACCACGTCGCTGACCAGCATGGGCAGGGCACGGTCCTGCTCGCGGCCCTTGGCGGAGAAGATTCGTCCCACTGCGTGCAGGTTGAGCGGATCGCACACCAGCGTATAGAGCGCATCGGTGGGAATGGCGACCACCTGGCCCCGGCGGACCGCGGCGGCCGCGCGCTCGATGGCGCGCTCGGAAGGTCGCTCCGCGTCAATCTCGATCAGGTCGGTGGGCACGTTTGAATCTCAAGTGTACTGTTATCGCTCAATCGCCTGGTTTATTGCATGGGCCACGTCGATGGCCGTCTGGTACCGCCCGAACGGCGCGCTTAACTGGACGCCGGCGACCAGCGGACTTACGCGCTGGACCATTTCCTTCGCGATGGCCACGCCCTCGGCGCGCGCGGCTTCGGCGCTATCGGCGCGGCGCATGCGCTCCCTGTAAGGCTCGGGTATGGGAACGCGCAGCTCATTCACCATGTATTCGGCATTGCGGGAGCTGGTGAGCGGCCAGATGCCGGCAATCACCGGGATCCCAAATTTCAGGAAGGCTTCCAGCGAATCGAGATCGAATATCGGTTGGGTGACTGCGAATTCGGCGCCTGCCTTGACTCGGGATTCGAGGCGGCGCAACTCGTCGCCGATATCGTATGCGCCGGGATTCACTTCCACTCCCAGCAGCCAGCCGGTTTGCGATCCCATGGGATTGCCGCCCAGATCCATCCCCCGATTCAGACGGTCGGCCACAGCCGCAACGCCGTCGCCGGCCGCGCAGATCAGATTACGAATACCGGCTTTGTACGCGCTCAGAAGCTTGTTTTGAATGCGCAGGAAATCGCGATCGCGTCCGTGAACGTGAAGCGCTGCTTCGATGCCGGTTTCCTGCTGAATGAACTGGCAGGCGACCTGTGCGCTCAGTCGGGGACCGGAGCGAGGCCCGTCGGAAATGACAATACAATCGAAGCCGGCCTCTTTGTAGAGTTTGGCGGCGCCGGTTTCCTGAGAAGCGTCCAGACCGCGCGGCGGAAGGATTTCGACCAAGGAGACGAACGCACCGGTTGCCAGCTTGGAGCCCAGATCGCTCTTGGAGGAAACGGGGACTTTCTCCATCGGCTGGGGCCTGGCCTCAATCTCCACGATGACCGGTGTGTGGTAAACGCGACGGGCGCCTCCCACGGCATCGCGGATTTCGTCGCGCATCTTTGCGATATGCTCCGGCGTAGTTCGGCAACAGCCACCCACGATACTCGCGCCGGCCTCCACCAAGCGTCTGGCGGAGGAAGCCATGTACTCCGGCGAAAATTGATTCTTGCCGAGTCCGGCATTGGGAAGAGCACTGAGCGGCTTGCTGGTGTAGTCGCTCATTCGTTCCAACGTGTCCAGAATGACGTTGGGGCCGGAGCAGCAGTTCAGTCCGATCACGTCCACCGGCATGGCGTCCAGCGCGCGCGTGAAATCCTCAATGGACGTTCCGTCCTGAAGCAGGCCGTCGTCTTCGACACTCAGGTGCGCCATCACGACCATCTCGGGTCCGGCTGCCTCGCGCGCCGCTTCCACGGCGGCGCGAACCTCGTTCAAGTCCCGAAACGTCTCGAGCATCAGGCAATCGACGCCGGCTTCGACCAGGGCTTCGATCTGCTCCCGGAAAATAGACCGGGCTTCCTCGATCGTGGTGGAGCCGAGCGGCTCCAGGCGAACCCCCAGCGGCCCAATCGCGGCTCCCACAAAGGCCTGAGCACTGTCGTCACGAGTTAATCCGGCGGCCTCGCGCGCGATTCTCACACCGGCCCGATTGATAGCCCGGACCTTGTCGGCGAATCCAAAAGGCGCGAGGCGCTTGCGGTTTGCACCGAACGTGTTGGTTTCGATCAGTTCGGCCCCGGCGCGGACATATTCCTGGTGGACATCGCGCACCAGGGCAGGGAGCGAAAGATTCAGCTCGTCGACGCAGCGGTTGATGAAGGCGCCCCCGGAATACAGCTTGGAGTACAGCATCGTGCCCATGGCGCCGTCCGCCACCCATACGCGCTGGGTAAGGGTCTCCCGGAATTCGGTAGCCCGGGTCGGTGTCGCAGTCACTGGCATGTTCGTTCCGTGTCCAACGCGTTTTCTTTAGACCAACCTCACGGGCGCCAGTTCGGGAAAGGATTGGACAGTCCCGCACAGCATTGTTCGATCAGGTCCGGCACCCGTGCGCGTCGCCTCATCAAGCGTTCCAGCAGGCGCTCCAGCTCGTCCTCGTCGCCCTCCAGCCAGGCCGGAGGAATACGTTTGACCGCCTGATCCACCACTTCTTCCGGGAAACTCCGGATGCGGCCGAGCCAAGGCTCGAATTCGGCGAGGCCCCGCACGGTCCGGTAGACTAGCGGGCGAAAATACAAGCCTTGAATCGCCGACTCCCCCAAACGCCAATGGGGTCCCTCGAATACATATCCATTGTCTACCATCTGAGCCACGAAACCCAAACGCTGGGTTGCCTCCAGGTGCCCCGAGGCTAGTGGTTCCAGTACCCGCGCACGAAAGAAGATGGCCTGGCGGGAATCCGCATTGCCCATCCACTTGTCGAATGCCAGCACGCCCTGGAAATCGGAAAGATTTTCGACTTTGTCGAGCAGCGTATCGGGCAGGAAGTCGTAGACCACGGTGCGCGCCGGATCTCCGGGGAAGCGCGAGCCGAAATGCCAGCCGGGCGTAACGGCGAGGCGCTCGCGTCCCAGCTGGATGTAGGTATCGCGATCGCTGGCCAGGAACGCTTCGGTGACCTCGACCATGGCAACCTCGGGGGCGGCGATACCCAGGTAGTGGAGGAATGCCGAGGCGATCCATTCATTGATCAGAATCCGCCGGTGCTGCGGGTTGTTGTGGAACTTAACGACATAGCAATGGCCGTCGGAAGCTTCCATCAGGTGGGCCTGCGCTCCCCCGCGCATCTTGCGGATGAGGCGGCGAGCTGTGACCGGCATCTCAGGAATTTGGTGGGAGGAGGGCCAACTGGAGTACCTTAAAGATTATATGCCTGATGAAAAGGAAACACCTCGTCCTGGTTCCACTAAGGAAGAAGTCGCGCTGGAGCTGATGAAGTTTATCGCCACCACAACCGGCGTCGGTAAAACGGCGAGCGGGGCCGGGTTCGGCGGGAAGACACCGAAAGGTCCGGAGGAGCAGGTAGACGTCCTATTGCAACTCTACGAGCGTTGCAAGGGGGTCGTGGAGAAGTAAGTCCTACTTCTTTTTCTTGGCGGCTTTTTTAGCCTTCTTTGCGGCCTTCTTAGCCTTTTTTTCCGCCTTCTTGGCCTTCTTGCCGGCTTTTTTGGGGGGCGCGGCTTTCTTGGCGGCTTTGGGCGCGGCCTTTTTCGCAGCCTTTTTCGGAGCGGCCTTCTTCGCTGCCTTTTTGGGAGCGGCCTTCTTCGCTGCCTTCTTGGGAGCGGCCTTCTCAGCGGCGGCTTTCTTGGCGGGGGCGGCCTTCTTTGCCGGAGCGGCTTTCTTGGGAGCGGCCGCTTTCGTGGCGGGCTTCTTGACCGGCGGCGGCTCGGAAGCCGGAATGTCGATCACCGGCATGGAAGTCGGAAAGGCGCTCGAAACCACGGTCTCGGTCACTACGATGGTTTCTTCGTCATCGTCCTCGTCGTAGTCGCCGATATCGTCGTCCATATTGATGTTGGACTCCTGTTCGAAATCGTCGTCTTCGTCTTCCATCGAGAACCGGTACTCTAACATTCAGACTGCCTCCTGTTTTGAGCGCATCGCGCGGCGTGTACAACCTCGTTATTCAACAGCGTGGGCAAAGCGTGACAAGAATTAGAATATCGCGTTTTATTCAGAAGGCAAGGGAAAATGTCCGAATCGCACGGGTGCGCGCCTTAAGCCCCGGAGGTACGTTTTCCAGTAGTTCGAGCGCCGGCGGTCTTCTTCGCGGGAACCTTCTTGGACGTGGCGGAGGCGGATTTCCCGGGAGCCGCTTTCGACCTGCCTTTGGCCGTCGCCTTGACGGTTTTCTTAACCGGGGCGGGACGGTCGCCCGGATAGGCCACCGGAACCGCCGCGAACATCCCCGCCTCGGGAAGCTGGTCGTGGTTGGCGGATCGCAAAACCTCAGTGCTGGTCCCATAACGCTTGGCGACATCCGCGAACGTATCGCCCGGTTCCACCCGGTGCACCCGCCAGGAATCCCGCCGGTCGGCCGGAATCACGTTGAGGGCGGCTTCCAACTGGGGCAGTTGACCCTTCGGGACATGCAGCGTGAACCCTGCGGGAGTGACGGACCGGATCAGCGAAGGATTCAGCTCCTTCAGTTCGCTGACGGACCGGTCCAGGGCGGCTGCGATCAAGCCGATATGCGTCGGCGTCTGCAATTCCAGGCTGTCGTAGGACACGGCCGGCTCGAAATCGACGTCATGTAATCCGTACTCCTCGGCGTTCTTGGACATGATGACCATGGCCAGAATCGCGGGAACGTAGTTGGCGGTCTGCAGGGGAAGCGCGTTTCTTCGGCGCAGCTCCCAGAAATCGGCATAGCCGGTCCGCAGGACCGCGCTATCGACGCAGCCGGGCCCGCAATTGTACGCCGCCATCGCCAGGTACCAGTCGCCGAAATGCTCATAGAGGTCGTGCAGGTGGCGGGCGGCCGCGCGGGTGGCCTTTTCCGGATCCATGCGATCATCGGTGGCCGGCGTCTGCTTAAGGCCATACTCGTTACCGCGGAACCTTGCGAACTGCCAGATGCCGACGCATAACTTATTGGATACCGCGCGCGGCAGAAAACCGGATTCGGCCTGGGCCAGGAAGATCAGCTCTTCGGGAAGCCCCTCTTCGGCGAAAACCCGCTCGATCATGGCCTTGTAGCGGCCCGACCGCTGCATTCCGCCGAGCAGGATGCGGCGGCCCTTGGTACTTGAAAAGAAGTTAATGAAGCTGATGACCGCGTCGCGCTCTTCGAGGGGAAGCTGGGAGGCGGTCATGCGGACCTGCTCGCGAACCTTCCCGCGCAGGCTGGGATCGATGGGGAAGGTCATCTCCAGGACATCGTCGAGGGGCGGCTTATCGTAAGACTCCTGTTCCTGGGGGGCGCTGGATCCGAGCTGGTCCTGATCGATCCTATAAATCGCATCCACCAGTTCTTCCAGGCGGCGTTCCAGGGCAGGCCGGCCGGTCAGGTTTTCGGGCGCATTGAACAACAGCTCCACCGCACGATCGAATTCCTGGCGGGCTTGCTCCGGCTGGCCCTGCTGGAGGGCGCGTTTCCCGGCCGCAAAACGGTTGTCGGCGCGCTGGATGAGGAATTCGGCATCGGTGGGGCGGGGGATCAGGGAAGCTTTGGCGGGGGGAAGGGAAGGGGAGTCATTCGCGTACAGGTTCAGGCGGGGCGGATCGGTGAATGCTTCCTGCACCGTTTCCGGGGGCTTGGCCTGCTGCGGTGGCAAGAAGAACTGCTTATACCGCTGAGCCTGACTGGCCGGCGTGGTAGCCGCGCAGCCCGTGAGCGCCGCAGCCACCGCCGTCAGTGCGGCAGCCGAAGCTGCCCATGATAGTCGGCGGTCTTGAAGGACGCCCATATCAATATCTCGGTCAAGTTTAACAGAACCATGACAGTGTTCGTCAACCTTCGGGGCCTTAAGTACTAGTCCGGAGAAAAAACGAATCCAGGAAGGCGTTGAAAACAAAGAAAAGCCTAGCCAGATGGGTGCAGGCCGGACTCTTTCAAGCCGAACTCAAAGGTGCAATATACCTGCCGGAACACCTTGGACCAAGTCTTCGAGCAGGCGAATTGGCGCGCGGCGCAGCTCATCTCCTGACGTAACGCCTTACTGCGGATGAGGCGAAGAACGCTCTCCGTGAAGCCATCGATATCCGGCGCGACAAATCCGGTAACACCATGTTGCACCTCGACGCGGACCGCGGCCTCGGGTCTCACCACCACCGGAACTCCGGACGCCATGGCTTCCAGCAGCACCAGGCCGAAGGTGTCCGTGCGGGAAGGGAACACAAACACATCCATGTTCGCGAAGGCTTCCGCGAGCGCTTCACCGCGGAGAATGCCAGGCAGTTCGACGGACTGAAGGTGGCTGGTGAGCCATCCCCTCTCGTTTCCTTCTCCGATCAGAACCAGCCGAAAATCCCGCTGGCCCGCGGCGAGCAGCCGTTGCTCCAATTCGGCGAATGATCGCACGCTCTTTTCCGGAGTGAGGCGGCCTACGTACCCGATGCGAAACGAATGGTCTGTCCGGCGGCGGCGCGCGGGTGAATAGAAATCCGTGTCGACTCCGTGCGGCAGGAAATAGGCGGGTTTGTGCGTCCGATCCCGGAGGAGTTGAAGCATGGATTCATCCGGCGCCAAGACGAAGCGAGGCAACCGGTAAAAGCGCATGAGAGCATCCAGACTGAGATCTTCTCCCACGCGAGCGAGGCGCTTCCGCCAGGAAGCCGGCAGGCGTGAGCAGAGTTTATCCAGGCGGCGTCCCACATACTCGTGCAAATTTGTATGCCAGGATGCGGCCAGCGGAATCCCCAGGGAGTGAGCGGCCCAAAATCCCAAGATCCCGAAATCCCCTGGCCCGGTGATGTGCACCAGGTCGGGCTGGAACAGCCGGAGTTGAGCGACGATCCAGCTCTTGTAACGGCTCAGCAAAGGGTCGCAGCGAAATTCGTAGTCTATGGGGAACGCGGCCCGGCTTCTTTTCAGCTCCAGTGTGGTTACGGATTGGTCCTGGGTCGACTGCGTGCGGGCGCTACTGCGGACGCATAGAAAGGGTAAATTCCGATGCAGAGCATAAGCCGCGAACTGCTGACAGAAAGTAGCCACCCCGTTCGCTTCCTCAAAGGAATCCGTGAAGAGCGCGACGCGCAGCGGGGACGGCAAGGCCACTCCAGGGTAACAACAGGCTCGGACGGTCGTGTATTATCGTAAGTGCTTGATCTAAGCGCTTCCCTGTTGGAACTGGCGCGCAAACTGAGGCGATTCCACATGTTCTCCTGGTCCCAAAAGGCGCTATTCGCATTGTCGGCTGTGGTCCTCTCCGCACAGCAAACTCAGCTCCCGCGGGCGGTCGACGGCAAGCCCAATTTACAAGGAATCTGGCAGGTCCGTGGCAAAGTGGCGGCCGATCTGAAGGGAATCGTCGAAGGCGGCACGATTCCGTATCAACCCTCGGCAGCCGCGAAGAAGCAGCAGAATTTCACCAACCGGCAGACGGCCGATCCCGTGGGCAAATGCTACTTCCCGGGCGTCCCGCGGATCATGTACATGGAGTATCCGTTCCAGATCTTCCAGACTCCCGAGCATGTGGCGATCGCATTCGAGTGGTCTCAGGTTTACCGGCTGATCTACACCAATGGAAAGGCGGCGCCTCACGAGGGGATCGACTCGTGGATGGGGGATTCCCGCGGCCGCTGGGAAGGCGACACGCTGGTGGTGGAGGTCAAGGGCCAGAACGATAAGACGTGGTTCGATTTGGCTGGCGATTTCCACAGCGATGCGATGAATGTGACCGAGCGGTATACGATGCTCGACGCCGATACCATCCGGTACGAGGCCACGATCCAGGATCCCAAGGTATTCACGAAATCGTGGAAGATCAGCATACCGATGGCGCGGCAGAAGAACATGAAGCGGCTTCTCGAATACCAGTGCCAGGCGGAAGCGGAGGAAGCTAACGGCTTGTTCGAACGCGATCCGCGGACGTGGTATCCGAATCCGGGAGCGCCGGCGTCGCCACTGGGGAAACCGGCGGTGATGCCTCCAAGCGGGACCCTTCCGGAAGTGAAGACCGGAACGAATCTACGGCGATTGGCTGACGGCAAACCGGACCTGACGGGTTACTACCAGTCGAATGCCGGCGGCGCGAATTACGGGCTCGAGCAGCGCCGGTCGGAATTACGCCTCACGCCTAGCACCCGGGGCGTGATTATCGATCCACCGGATCGGATGCTTCCCTATCAGCCGTGGGCCAGGGCGGAGCGAATTAACCGGGAGGAGCCTTATCGCGGATACGACGATCCGACCGCACACTGTTTTGTGGCCGGTGTTCCGCGGTCGATATACGTGCCTTCTCCGATGCAGATTCTTCAGCCGCCGGGATATGTGGTGATGCTGTTCGAGCGGATGTCCTGGCGCATCATTCCTTTAGATGGACGCGCGCATATTCCAGACAACATCCGTTTGTGGCAAGGCGATTCGGTGGGGCACTGGGAAGGCGACACCCTGGTGGTGGATACGACCAATATGAACGGCAAGACCTGGCTGAACGAAGTCGGAGATGTGGTGAGCTACGCGGAACACGTGGTCGAGCGATTCATTCCCACCGCTGATGGGAAGATCACGTATCGAGCCACGGTGACGGATCCGATCGCCTACACCAAGCCGTGGACCATCGAGATTCCGCTGAACCGGGCAAACGACGAGCTGCTGGAGGTCGCCTGTCATGAGGACAACGGAGACCTGCAGCATCTCAAAGACGTGCGAGACGAATATCGGGCCAAGCAGAAGAAGGGGAATTAGCAGGATGCGAATCAGAAACTTGAGTGCGGTGATTATGCTGATGGCGGGGTCGGTGTTGGCGCACCACTCCTTCACAGCGGAGTTCGACGTGAACAAACCAGTCAAACTTAACGGCAAGGTCACGGAGATGAAGTTTTCCAATCCGCATTCCTGGATCTATTTGGACGTCGAGAAGGACGGCAAGGTGGTGAACTGGGCGCTGGAGACGGGGTCCGCGAACGCGCTGATCCGGCGCGGATGGAAGAAGACCGATCTTCCTGCGGGCACGGTGCTGCTGGTCGACGGTTGGCAGGCGCGCAACGGCTCGGCTACGGCCAATGTATCGAGCGTGACGTTTACGGATGGGCGGCGGCTGTTTGCAGGGTCGTCCAACGACGCGGCGCCGACGAAGTAGGAACCTGCGCGCTCAATCGGGAGTGGACCCGCGTAATTGGGTCTCAATCGCCTGTCGAAGATCGGGAGAAGCCTGCGCGGCCAGATCCTCCAGCGCTTTGCGATAACCCGCCGGGGAATCTTCTATGCTAGCGACCGGCGAGCCCGCCCGATCGCGATAAATTTCGAACGCTTTTCGGAGCTTCGCGGCGGCCGCTTCGTTCTCGCCATTTTTCACCAGGACCGTCCCTACCCAGAAGTTGGCGGAGGCGAGGTCGAGCTTGTTCCTATCCGACGGAGGTTGGCTCTCCGCGATCTGGAGCGCGCGGCTGAAGCTGGCCAAGGCTCCCAGCAGATCGCGGCGCCGGAGCTGCGCGCGGCCCAATCCCTCTAAAGCGACGAAGTAATCCGGAGTAGCAGTTTCGGCGAGAGCCTCTAATCGGGAACGAGCCTGGGAGAACAGATCCAGTGCGTCGTCGGACGCGAGGCCGCCGACTCGGATCGCGGCGCGCGCCACGAACTGCGACGCTACCCGCAGGCTTGCGTGATTTCGCTCGAAGGCTTGGGCCGAGGCGAGCGCTGTCCGGTACGTTTCGAGCGCGGCGGCCGGAGATTGCGACTCGGCCAGCCGGAAATACGCATCCATCAGATCGCCCTGCTGGCGGAGAGATTCGGTTTCGACGACCTTCAGGCGCTCTTCGGCGAGGGCGTCTTTTTGTGCGGCGCTCGCAGCCGACCGCAGTTCGAAAATAGCCGCGCCGGAAAGCGTCAAGATGGCCAAGCCGGCCGCCGCGACAGCCACGGCGTTGCGGCGAAGGAATCTGGCGGACCGGTAGCCGAAGGTATCGCTGCGGGCGATGACCGGCCGGCCTTCGAGATACCGTCGGATATCTTCGGAAAACTGCTCGACGGAAGCGTAGCGCCGAAGAGGCTCCTTGCGCAAGGCCATCAAGACGATCATGTCGAGGTCGCCCGCGAGCTTTTTCTTCAGGCGGCGGCGAGCTTTGTCGCGGGTTTCCTCGTGGGTCAGTTCGATTTTCTGGGTGGCGTCAGGGATGACGGCTTTCTCGTCCGTCAGAACCACGGCACTGGGCTTCAAGGGCTCCTGCTCGCAGATGGCCTTGCGCAGCGCGCTATCCGACCGCGCGGCTAGCCCATACGGCGATTTTCCGGTGAGCAGCTTATAGAGAAGAACGCCCAGTGAATATACGTCCGTGGCGGTCGTGATCGGCTCGCCGCGAACCTGTTCGGGACTGGCGTAATCGAGCGTCATGGGACGCAGCTCCGGGCGGGTTTCGGCCGCGGCCAGCGTATCGAATTCTGTGCGAATGAGCTTGGCGATTCCGAAATCGAGGAGCTTCGGAATCCCGTCCGCCGTAACCAGGATATTGCCGGCCTTGAGATCCCGGTGGACTACCAGATTCCCGTGGGCGTACTGCACGGCGGCGCACACGTCGCGGAATAGCTTGAGGCGCTCGGTGATGGTGCTCTTGTGGTCTTCGCAATAACGGTCGATGCGGATCCCTTCGACGTACTCCATCACGAGATACGGAAGGCCGTCGGGAGTGGATCCGCCATCGATCAGCGCCGCGATGTTGGCATGGGTTAAGCCGGCGAGCACCTGGCGCTCCAGGCGAAAGCGGCGCAGGATTTCCTGCGTATCCATGCCTCTTTTGACCAGTTTTATCGCCACTCGCTTCTTGAACTCGTTATCGGAGCGGGTGGCCAGCCAGACGGATCCCATGCCGCCGCGGCCGATGCACTTCTGCAACTCGTACGGCCCCACGCGATGGCCCGGCGGATAGTCTTGAAGTTCCACGCCGGAGCTGATCAGCGTCTGGGTCATTTCCGAAATGCTGGCCGCGGGCTTATCGAGGAAGGTACCCGCGGAGTCGTGGCTTGCGAGCAGACTTTCGACTTCGCGGCGCAGTTCGTCATCGCGGGCGCACACCACCCGGAGATAGGCAGCACGGTCAACTTCAGATCGCTCCAGCGCGCCGTCAAAGATCTGACGAATCTGCGCCCATCGCTCGGGCGTCAAGAGAGCCTCCCGTGATTTCGCGATGCAGGAACGCGCGCGCGGAGCTCCACGCCCGCTTGACCGTGGCGGGCGAGTTGCCCATCACCTCCGCGGTTTCCTCCACCGACAATCCTCCGAAGAATCGCAGCTCGACGACCTGGGATTGATCGGCGTCCAGTGTATGGAGCTTCCGCAAGGCGGCATCCAGCGCGAGAATGTCCACCGGCTTCTGGTGGGAGATCGCCATGGTGTCTTCGAGCAGAACTTTCTGCCCCGCGCCGCCGCGCCTGGCCGCGTGATGTTTGCGCGCGTAATCGAGAAGAATCCTGCGCATCTGGGTGGCCGCTACGGCGAGAAAATGTCCGCGGCTTTCAAGCGGCGCGCGCTGGTCGACCAGGCGGATATAGGCTTCGTGAACCAGGGCCGTGGGCTGCAGGGTGTGCTCGCCGCGCTCGCGGCGGAAGTAGGAGCGGGCCAGGCGATGCAGCTCGTCGTAGACCAGTGGCAAGAGCTGGTTGACGGCGTCTTTGTCGCCGCGCCCGAGGTCGCCTAACAGGCGCGTGATCTCGCCCTGGTCGCCTGTATGCTCGGCCATATAGGAAACTGTAGCATCCGGGCGAATGGGGGGCGGTTGCCAGCGAGGGATCTAATTCCCGGAGGGCCTCTCCACATGATCGATGACGAGGCGCTCACCGGGCCCCTTGGCCGAATCAAGTTTCAACCCGAGTTGCTCCTGTATCGCGGTAAAGATAGACGGCCCAGCGGGCTCATCCGATGGAGCCACTCGCGTACCGCCCGTAGTCTCGTCGATCGCATATTCCAGACGGAAATCAAACAATCCAGCGATCCCGCTCTTATTGATAACAGGACGCCCCAAGACGAATCCGAGGGCTTTGGAAAACTCATCGACAGTCGACGCCTGGATGTACACCCTCGCCATGTTCGGACCCTTCGCTGAGCCTGAGATCATCCTGGTGCAACCCGGCTTTTGGCCCGGCACTGGCGGTGACGGGGGCTTCGTGAGATCGATGGGAGTGCAACTTCCTTCTTTAAACGGCTGCAGCTTAGCGCTGCTCTTTGCCACGTTCAGGACATAGACCGGAACCTCCCTCGTCGCGCGACGGATTTTCAGCTTAAATCGTTCCTCGAGAAGCGCCTGAAGCATAGGCCCCATCATCGTGCCCAAACTCGCATTATCTTCGGCTCTTGCGGTGATATCGTAGCGGTCGGAATTGATCCAGGCTGGACCTCCATCGATCAGCAGACGGGACCACACATCGCGCTTGACGTTGGCGTATGTAACGTACGCCTGCTGAATGAGACCAGCGACTGTAGCACAGTTCAAGACCAACCTTCCGGGAGAAGGGCTGCCGCCGCTGCCGAAGGGACTCCCCCCCTTGGTGGCACCCGGACCGGCTCCGGAAGAATCCCCGCTCTGGCAGGGCTTGATGGAGGCCACTTCGAATACTGATCGCGGCGCGGCGGACTGCGCGAACACGGACGCGGACATCAGGGCGAAGAGGCCTGTGCATCTTAGGGTTTTCACGGCTGGGGATCTCCCGGTAACCAAGGACGAGGGAAGCCGCTGATTCGTGCAAGGAGTATTGGCTTGCGACCGCGGGCAGCGGGCTGAAGGATAATCGGGTAGGTGCATTCTATGTTTCGTACCAATAAATTTCACCAGATCACAGTTGGCCGCGCGGCTGTGGGCGCGAACGCTTTCGCCGCCCTTGCGGTGGGGGCGTTTGCGATCGGCGCGTTGGCCATCGGAAGCCTGGCAATTGGCAGGCTGGTGGTCGGTAAAGCGAAGCTGAAGTCGGTCTCGATCGACGATCTGACGATCGCGCGTTTGCGCGTCGGCGAACTCACCGTGACCGATTCCTTCACGACGCCCGACTCGCGATAAATTGACGAAATCAGAGGTAAACTGAAGCTGTGCCGGACGCGGACATTCAGATCGTCTCCAATGAGGCTGGGGAACCGACGGCGGTGATCATCCCGATTGAACTGTGGCGGGAGATCGCGTCTGAGCGGGAAACGGCATACCTGCTGAAGTCGGAAGCGATGAAACAGCGCTTGCTGGCGGCAGTACAGCGCAGGGACGGGCTCTCTCTCGAGGTTGTCCTTGAGAAGCTTGGAATTTGATTCCTCAGCGTTCGAGGATTTGGCCTGGTGGATAGGCCAAGACCGGGCCCAGGCACTTCGAATAGTCCGCTTGGTTCGCGAAATCCAGCGCGAGCCGTTTTCGGGGCTGGGCAAACCCGAGGCACTCAAGCACGAACTCGCCGGGTGCTGGTCGCGGCGCATCGACCAACAACACAGGCTGGTTTATCAGGTCCTGCCGGACAAGATTCGGGTCCTTTCGTGCCGCTACCACTACTGAATTTAAGTTTTGGATCCTAACGCGGCGGTTCCTGTATACTGCCCGGGATGGCCAGATTTCAAACTGTCGTTATTACTCTGTCTGGGCTTGTGGCGTCCGGCGGCGCTGCCGATCTGCGCCCGTTCAATATCTGGAATCAATATCTGGGAGGATCGGACTCGTCGCAATATTCCTCGCTTACCCAGATCAATAAGTCGAACGTGAAGCAGCTCGCGGTGGCCTGGTCATACGCGACCGGCGACAACCTCTCATACCTGTTCAACCCTTTTGTCGTGGACGGCGTGATCTACGTGCAGGCGAAGAACAACTCGCTGGTTGCGCTGGATGCAGTTACGGGTCGCGAACTGTGGGTTCATGCGTTCCAGGGTCCTGTCACAACTCGCGGTATGAATTACTGGGAAAGCAAAGACCGGGCTTATCGGAGGCTGTTTACCGTTAACGGCGGATTCCTGACCGCCATCGACGCGCGCACGGGGCAAACCGAACTATCGTTTGGCGATAACGGCCGCGCCGATCTCAGAACGGGGCTCGATCGCGATTTGACCAACGTCCCGCCGATTCAGACCAACAACCCGGGGCGGATTTTCGAGGATATCCTCATCATGCCGCTGATGCGGTCGGGCGCCGATTATTCGTACGTTCCGGGCGATATCCACGCCTACAACGTGCGCACCGGAAAGCTGCTGTGGCAGTTTCACACCGTGCCGCGTCCGGGGGAGTTTGGATACGAGACCTGGCCCAAGGATTTCTGGACGCGCTCCGGCGGAGGCATCAACTGGAATGAGCTGACCATCGACGAGAAGCGCGGCATTGCCTATATTCCGACCGGCACGGGCAAGTGGGATCACTATGGCGCGGATCGCGTCGGCCAGAATCTGTTCGCGAATTCGATCATCGCGCTGGACGCGCGCACCGGGAAAAGGCTGTGGCATTTCCAGACGGTCCATCACGATCTGTGGGATTACGATTTGCCGGCCGGGCCCAAGCTGCTCACGGTGAAGCACGACGGCAAGAACGTGGACGTGGTGATTCAGCCCACCAAGCACGGATTCCTGTTCGTGCTGGATCGTGTGACAGGGCAGCCTCTGTGGCCGATCGAGGAACGGGCTGTCCCGAAGTCGGATGTGCCAGGCGAGCAGGCCTGGCCCACGCAACCCTTTCCTACCAAGCCTCCACCTTTCGCGCGGCAAGCACTCATGGAGAAAGACGTCAGCCCGTATATGCCCGAGGCGGAGCAAGCCATCTGGCGCGAACGGATTCGCAACTCCCGCAACGAAGGTTTGTTTACGCCGCCCAGTATGAAAGGCACGGTGACGATCCCCGGCGTCGGAGGCGGAGCAAGCTGGGGAACCGCGGCGGTCGATCCTGCGAAGGGCTTCCTGTATATCGTGTCGAAAGACGCGCCGGCCATCGTGACGATCACCCCGCCGGGCAATTCGGCTGCGGATCAAAAGGGCAAAGCGGTGCCGCACGCGCCACCGATCACGCCGGTGGACGGCGCGTTCACGCACTACACGGCTCCCTACACGCAGTTCGTCGCGCGGTCAAAACTGCCTTCGCTTTCGCCGCCCTGGTTCCAGATGACGGCCTACGATCTGAACGCGGGCACGATTAAATGGCAGATTCCGTACGGAACCGTTCCGTCGCTGGCCGCCGAGGGCCACGCGGATACGGGTGTCGTGCAGCAGCAGCGCGGGGGCCCCGTCGTCACAGCGAGTGGGTTGATCCTCGCCGCGACCAACGACAAAAAGTTTCGCGCCTACGATGCCGACACGGGCAAAGTGATTTGGGAGACCGATCTACCTGCGTCGGCGGAAGGCGTACCGGCGGTGTATGAAATCGCCGGGCGCGAATACATTGCCGTCTGCGTCGCTGCCGGGAACGGCCCCGGCTCTTACATAACCTTCGCGTTGCCTCTCGCCGGCAGAGCTAGAGAGTAAGCAGGCGATCGAAGAAGGAACGGTAGCGTTGCAGGGCCTGGCGAAGATCCTCGGTGGACACGTCCCGGCCCCTGCTCCAATCGCCCTCCAACTTGGCGCGCTCATCCGCAAAACTTTGAGCAAGCCGGCTGATGACGGTAGCCACCAGTTCATCGGCCCGTTCGACCGACTGGCGCGGCTCATCAACGAAGCTTCCCTGAATTTCTTGCCAGCGGCCGCGGAGATTATCGGTCTCCGCGCTGGGAAAGAGAGGTGTTCGCGAGGTTTGATGCCGTTCCGGCTCGGTTCCGCGGGTAAGCGCGGCCGTGGTCAGGTGTTGTTCAGTCTCGGGTGGGTTAAGGATTTGGTTTTCCATGTTTTTTTCCTTTAGTGTTTGGCTACGGGCATATCCACAAGGTCCTCGAACAAAGCCCGGTAGTGCTGCATCGCGATCCGCAGATCCTCCGTGCTGACGGCGCCTTTTCGGTCTCGCGAGGCGATGTCATGGGCAACCCTGTAGTGCTCGACTACCCGGGCGTGCTCCACTGACAGGTCATCGGCCTGCTGCTCGAAATCGCCCACCGGATAGCCCCGGTCCTCCAGAACCTGATCGATCAGTCGATCGGCATCGGAGGTGGCGCCGCGGGGATCGTCCACAAAATGCTCCTGAACCGACCGCCACTCAGCGGCGAAGTTTTCGGATTGTTGACGGCTCAGCGGATGGATCTGGAACTTCGCGATTCTCTTTTCGCGCTCATGGAGAATCGTTTCAGCTTTTCTGGTGTTGTTTTCGCGTGCGAGGCGGTCATATTCCGGCCCGAACCGATCGCGCAGCTTGCGTGAGTTTTGACGCTGCAGTAATGCCACGATCACGATTCCTGCTATGGCCACCAATAGGATGATCAGGATAACGGCGGTTGTGCTCATAAGGCCTCTCGCCAGAAATCTTATGCAGGAAGCGGGCCAATTCTTAGGTGCAAGTGTTTTCAGTCACTACCGCCGCGATGATTTTAAGCGCGCCTGCTGTGAGTGAAAAAACTTCAGGCCCTGAATGCTTTTCTCACCAGAATCGCGACCAACAGACCGCCCGTTACCACGATCCCGTAAACCAGGTAGAAGCACCAATCCGAAGGCCCGGAGTGTCCGATGGATTCGATCCCATAGGTCGCCTCAATCCAGGACCACAGGGGTGAGAGCAGGATCGTGACAATGAACGCGATCGGGAGGCAGACGATGAGTACCGCCAGGACCGTGAAGATAAGTCTCCCGTTCAAGAACTCTTAGTTAGATACTCATTCGCGGCTTCCGCGGCCTTGCGGCCTTCCGCAATCGCCCACACGACCAGCGACTGCCCGCGACGAGCATCGCCGGCGGCGAACACACCGGGAATCGAGGTCTGATAATTCTCCGCCGCGATGTTGCCGCGCGGGTCGAGATTCAAGCCTGCTTGTTCGATCAGGCCCGGCTTCACGGGTCCAGTGAAGCCCATGGCGAGCAGCACCAATTCGGCGTCGAGAGTAAACTCGCTGCCCTTCAACGGTGCGAACTTCGGCGCGGCGCCCACCCGGATTCCGTGGAGCTTCTTCACATTCCCTTGCGCATCGCCTTCGAACTTTACCGTCGCCACGGCCCACTCGCGCAGGCCGCCCTCTTCGTGCGAGCTTTCCGTGCGCAATTGCAGAGGCCACATCGGCCAGGGAGTCGCGGGCGCGCGTTCCTCGGGAGGCTTGGGAAGAATTTCGAACTGGTGAACGCTCGTGGCCTTTTGACGGTGCGACGTACCCAGACAGTCGGCTCCTGTATCGCCGCCGCCGATGATGATCACGGGCTTCCCGGTCGCCAGGATGGCTTTCGATCTGTCTTCCTGATCGCCTTCATTACGCTTGTTCTGCTGCGTCAGGAAGTCCATCGCGAAATGGATGCCCTTCAGCTCGCGGCCGGGGACGGGAAGATCGCGCGGCTGTTCGGCGCCCATGGCCAGGACGACGGCTTGATATTCGCGTTGCAGATCGTCCAGCGAACTGATGTTCACATTGGTGATGAATTCGACGCCTTCGGCCTCCATCTGCTCCACGCGCCGGTCGATCCCTTGCTTCTCCATCTTGAAGTTGGGAATGCCGTAGCGCAGCAGGCCGCCGATGCGGTCGCTCTTTTCAAACACCGTGACCCAGTGGCCGGCGCGGGCTAGCTGTTGTGCAGCGGCCAAGCCCGCAGGACCCGATCCGACCACCGCCACGCGCTTGCCGGTGCGGACTGCGGGAGGCTCCGGTACAATCCATCCTTCCGCGAAGGCGTGATCGATGATGGTCCGTTCGATCACTTTGATGGTCACCGGCGGTTCATTGATGCCGAGCACGCACGCGGCCTCGCAGGGGGCGGGGCAGATGCGGCCGGTGAACTCCGGGAAGTTATTGGTCGAATGCAGCACGCGCACCGCGGCGCGCCAGCGGTCGCGATAGACCAGATCGTTCCAATCGGGAATGATGTTGTTCAGCGGGCATCCGGTGTGGCAGAAAGGGACGCCGCAATCCATGCAGCGTGCGCCCTGCGTGCGGACTTTCTCGAGAGGAAACTCCTTGTAGATCTCGAACCAGTCCTGGACGCGCTCGACGACTGGACGCCTTTCGGGGAGTTCCCGGGCGTACTCCATGAATCCGGTGTTTTTACCCATGAACAGCCGCCTTCTGGCGCTCGACGCCCAGCACTCGTTTGTATTCGTGCGGGAAAACTTTTACAAATTTCGGCATCAGTTCGTTGAAGTTGTCGAGGATCCAGTTGGCGCGGGCGCTGCCGGTCTCCTCGGCATGGCGCGCGATCCAGTAGCGCAGCGATTCCACATCCTCCGGGATGTCGACTTTTTCGAGATCGACACTGGCCTTGTTGCAGCGCGTTTTTGTAAACTCGCCGGTTTCATCCAGCACGTAGGCGATTCCGCCGGACATTCCGGCTGCAAAATTCCTGCCCGTATCGGCCAGGCAAATGACCAGACCGCGAGTCATGTACTCGCAGCCGTGATCGCCCAGCCCTTCGACCACCGCGGTCGCGCCGGAATTGCGCACCGCGAAGCGCTCGCCCGCGCGGCCATTGAAGAACGCCTCGCCCGAGGTCGCTCCGTACAGGACCACGTTGCCGACCAGAATGTTCTGCTCGGGCTTGAAGGTCGACGCCTTGGGAGGATAGACGATGATCTTGCCGCCCGAGAGGCCCTTGCCGACATAATCGTTGGCATCGCCCTCGAGCTCGAGTGTGACGCCGCGAGCCAGGAACGCTCCCAGGCTTTGCCCCGCCGAACCGGAGAATTTGCAGTGAATCGTGCCGGGCTCGAGGCCCGCGGAGCCGTACTTGCGCGCGATTTCGCCCGAGAGCATCGCGCCTACCGTGCGATGAACATTGCGGATGGGCAGCGAGATCTCAACCGGAATTCCGTTATCGATGGCCGGCCGCGCGTGATCGATCAGCTTGGCGTCCAGCGCCTGGTCCAGACCGTGATCCTGCCCGATCATGCAGCGGCGTCCCACGCGTGAAGGAGCTTCGGGATGGTACAGCAACTGCGAATAATCCAGGCCTTTGGCTTTCCAATGATCGATGCCGGGTCGCATGTCGAGCATATCGGAGCGGCCGATCATCTCATCCATGCGGCGGAAGCCCAGCCTGGCCATCAGCTCGCGAACCTGCTCGGCCACAAAGAAGAAGTAGTTGATGACGTGCTCCGGCTTGCCCTGGAATTTCTGGCGCAACACCGGATCCTGCGTGGCGATGCCCACAGGGCACGTGTTGAGGTGGCATTTGCGCATCATGATGCAGCCCATGGCGACCAGCGGTGCAGTGGAGAAGCCGAACTCTTCGGCTCCCAGCAGCGCGGCGATCGCCACGTCGCGGCCGGTCTGAAGCTTGCCGTCGGTTTGCACGGTGATGCGGCTGCGAAGGTCGTTCAGGACCAATACCTGCTGCGTTTCGGCTAAGCCAAGCTCCCAGGGGGTGCCGGCGTGTTTCAGAGAAGTCAGCGGCGACGCTCCGGTGCCGCCGTCGTGTCCGGCGATCAGAACCACATCGGCATGGGCCTTGGCCACACCGGCGGCGACCGTGCCGACGCCCGATTCCGAGACCAGCTTGACCGAAATTCTCGCCTTGGGATTGACGTTCTTCAGGTCGTAGATCAACTGCGCCAGATCTTCGATCGAGTAGATATCGTGATG
Organism: Bryobacteraceae bacterium; assembly: GCA_036003585.1. Taxonomy (GTDB): domain Bacteria; phylum Acidobacteriota; class Terriglobia; order Bryobacterales; family Bryobacteraceae; genus Palsa-187. The sequence continues at coordinate 31,308 of DASYSG010000027.1, forward strand.
CGGCGGCGGCGAAATCAATCCGACGCCCGGCACCGAGTAGCGTACCTTGGCGATGACCTCGTCCACTTTGTGGCCGGGAAGCTGCCCGCCTTCGCCAGGCTTCGCTCCCTGCGAGATCTTGATTTGCAGATCGTCCGCGTTGACCAGGTAATTCGTGGTCACGCCGAAGCGGCCGGAGGCCACCTGCTTGATGGAACTGCGGCGCCAATCGCCGTTGGCGTCCCGCTGGAAACGCTCTTCGTCCTCACCGCCCTCGCCGGTATTCGAGCGCCCGCCGATGCGGTTCATGGCGATCGCCAGCGTCTCATGCGCTTCCTTGCTGATCGATCCGAACGACATCGCGCCGGTGGCGAAGCGCTTGACGATTTCACTGGCGGGCTCGACTTCGTCGAGCTTGACCGGACGCTCGGGTTCGCGAAACTCCATCAGGCCGCGCAGCGTACACAGTTCCTTATTCTGCTGGTCGATGAGTGCGGCGTATTCCTGAAAAGTGCTGTAGCCTTCGCCGGTCCCCTGGTGAACCGAGTGCTGGAGTTTGGAAACCGTCAGCGGATTCAGCAGGTGATATTCACCCTTTACCCGATATTGATAACTCCCGCCGACTTCCAGTTCGGTTTCCGATTCCGTGGTTGGCCGGAAAGCGTGCGCGTGCTTGGTTTGAGCTTCGCGCGCCAGCACATCCAGGCCCACGCCTTCGATGCGCGAGGCGGTGCCGGTGAAATACCGGTCCACCAGCTCGTGGTTCAGTCCGATGGCTTCGAAAATCTGCGCGCCGCGGTAGCTCTGCAGCGTCGAGATGCCCATCTTCGAGAAGACCTTGAGCAAGCCTTTGTTGATGGCCTTCTTATAGTTCTTGAGGGCCGCCGGGAAATCCACCGCGAGCAATCCCTTTTCGGCCATGTCTTCGAGAGTCTCGATCGCCAGGTAGGGGTTGATCGCACTCGCGCCGTAGCCGGTGAGCAGCGCGAAGTGCATCACCTCCCGGGGCTCCCCCGATTCGATGATCAGCGCAACCTGCGTGCGCTTCCGTTCCCGGACCAGGTGATTGTGGACCGCGGTCAGCGCCAGCAGGCTCGGAATGGGCGCATTGTCTTTGTTGATGCCGCGGTCGGAAAGAATCAGCAGGCGCTGGCCGTCGCGAATGGCAAGGCTCGCCCGCATACAGAGCTGGTCCAGAGCGTCTTCAAGCGCCTGGGCCCCCCCGGCGGGATCGTACAGCGTCGGCAGTGTGGTGGCCAGAAAATCGCCCCAGTTCACGCGGCGCAGCCGTTCCAGGTCGAAGTTGGTGAGGATCGGATGATCCAGCTTCAGGGTGTGGCAGTGCAGCGCGGTTTCTTCCAGAATGTTGCGCTCGGTTCCGATGTAGCTGGTGAGCGACATCACCAGCTCCTCGCGGATGGGATCGATGGCCGGATTGGTTACCTGCGCGAACATCTGCTTGAAGTAATTGAACAGCGGCTGCGGCCGGTCGGAGAGGCAGGCCAGCGGCGTATCGGTGCCCATCGATCCGATCGGCTCCTCGCCTTTTTCCGCCATGGGAGCAATCAGGATCCGCAGGTCTTCTTCGGTGTATCCGAAAGCGCGCTGCCGTTGGAGGACGGTCTCCGGCTCGAATCCATGAACCAGCGAAGGATCGGGCAGGGCATCGATGGTGATCTGGTTTCGCCGCAGCCACTGGCCATAGGGCTGCTGGGTGGCGAGCTGGTGCTTGATCTCCTCATCCGGAACAATGCGATGCTCCTCGAGATTCACCAGCAGCATTTTTCCCGGCTGCAGGCGGCCTTTGTAGGAGACGTTTTCAGGCTTGATCGGCAGCACGCCGGTTTCCGACGCGATAATCAACTGCCCATCCTTGGTGACCAGGTACCGTGCCGGGCGTAAGCCGTTTCTATCAAGAGTTGCGCCGATCCACTTGCCGTCGGTGAAGGCGACCGCGGCGGGGCCATCCCACGGCTCCATGAGGGACGCGTGATACTCGTAGAAATCGCGCTTCTCCTGGGGCATGGTGGAATCGGCATCCCAGGCTTCCGGAATCAGCATCGCCATCACGTGGGGCAGGCTGCGCCCGCCGAGCGTCAGGAACTCGACCGCGCTGTCGAGCGAGCCCGTATCGCTCAGGTCCGGCCGGATGACCGGGAAAACCTTGGAGATATCGTCTCCGAACAAGTCCGATTTGAGCGTCGATTCGCGCGCATTCATCCAGTTGACGTTTCCGCGCACGGTGTTGATTTCGCCGTTATGGCAGACGTAGCGATACGGATGCGCCAGTTGCCAGGTTGGAAATGTGTTGGTCGAAAAGCGCTGATGCACCATGCTCAGGGAACTGCGGGTCTCCGGGTCGCGCAGTTCCTTGTAGAAGTCGTCGATCTGCGGAGCCAGGAGCAGCCCTTTGTAGACGATCAGGCGCGAGGACATCGAGGGGACGTAGAAGAACTCTTTCTCGGACAGCTCCGTCTCGAGGATCTCCGCTTCCGCCCGCCGCCGCACCACGTACAGCCTGCGCTCGAGCTGGTCTTGCGTCAGGTGGGGGCCGCCGCGCAGAAACACCTGTTCGATATAGGGCTGGGTGGCGCGCGCGGTCCTGCCTATGGCGTCGGCATGCACCGGGGTATCGCGCCATCCGAGCACCGAAAGCCCCTCTTCTTTGGCGACCCGTTCGACGATACCCTCGCAAATCAGCCGCTGCTTGGGCTCCACCGGCAGGAACATCATTCCCACGCCATAGGTCCCCGGTTCAGATAATGAGAACCCCAGCCGGGAACACTCGCGCGAGAAGAACTCGTGGGGGATCTCAATGGTGATCCCGGCGCCATCGCCGGTCTCCGGATCACAGCCACAGGCGCCCCGGTGGGTCAGGTTGATGAGGATCTCTATGCCCTTGCGGATGATATCGTGGGACTTGTCACCGTTCAGGTTAACGATGAACCCCATCCCGCAGGCATCGTGTTCATAGCGGGGGTCGTACAGCCCTTGCTTGACCATAGTCTAGAGTACTACCGAGGACACTATTACGTCAATAGGATCTATAAGTTTGCAGTATTAGCATTACTGATATATAATCGAAAGCATGGACGATGTCAGCCTCAAGCTTTTCAGGGACATCGCGCAGACTCGCAGCTTCAGTCGGGCAGCCGCCATGAACGAATTGAGCCAGTCGGCCGCCAGCCAGCAAGTGCAGGAACTGGAAAAGGCCTTAGGCGTAACGCTCCTGGACCGGTCCCGCAGGCCCCTGCTGGTGACGCCAGCCGGACAGCTTTACGCCGAGTTCTGCCGGGATGTCCTGCGGCGGCGCGTGGAACTGGAAGAGGCCCTAAAAGTCCTGAAGCATGAATCCTCGGGCACGGTGCGAGTTGCTTCTATATACTCTGTCGGCCTGAGCGAAATGGTGGAACTGGAAAAACTGTTCGCTGCCCGGCACCCCGAGGCTGGTCTGGAAGTCCAGTATTTGCAGCCGGCCAAAGTTTACGCGGCAGTATTGGCCGACCAGGCCGATCTGGGGCTGGTCAGCTATCCTCATGCCACGCGCGAGATAAAAGTGATCCCCTGGAGGCAGGAGGAAATGGTCCTGGCGACCGCTCCGGACCATGCGCTGGCGAAGAAGGCTACCGTTATCCGCGGCGCGATTCCGGTTGAAGACCTGAACGGTGTGGATTTCGTCGGGTTCGACGAGGAGCTTCCGATCCGCGGCGCGGTGGACCGCTTTCTCAAGGAGAAAGGGGTGGAAGTGAACGTATCGGTTCATTTCGACAATATCGAGATGATCAAGGAAGCGGTTGCGCACCGGGTGGGTGTGAGCATCATGCCGCACCGCGTAATGCGCGAGGATATCCGTCAAAAGCGGCTGACGGCAATCCGGATTGCGGGAGCCTCGCTGTACCGTCCGCTGGGGATCATCCACCGCAAGAAGAAGCGTTTTCAGCCGGTAGCGCAGGCGTTCCTGGATCTATTGTGCGAAAAGCCGGTGCCTGAAGCGGCCTGACAGCTGCGACCAAACGCCAGGTGGAACATCTAAGAGTGTGATTCGAGTTCCATCTCCCCTAAGTTGACGGGGATTAGGGAGATTAATATACAATCGAAAGAGCCATTTTCATGCCACTAGCCTTCCCCAAGCCAAGCACCTCCATCCGGCCGGCCTCGTCTTTGCTCGAGCAAATCGGCAATACGCCTTTGCTGCGGCTGGCGAAGCTGGACGCCGAGTTTCCGGGGGTCGAAATCTACGCCAAAGCCGAGTTTTTCAACCCGGGAGGGTCGGTGAAGGACCGCGCCGGGCTGAATATGATCCTGGACGGCGAACGGACCGGCCGGCTGACCAAGGACCGCATTTTGCTCGATGCCACCAGCGGCAATACCGGCATCGCGTATGCGATGATCTCGGCGATCAAGGGCTATCGGGTGAAGTTGTGCCTGCCCGAGAACGCATCGCATGAGCGCAAACAGATCATGCGAAACTACGGCGCTGAGATGGTTTTCTCCGACCCTGGCGAAGGCTCGGACGGGGCCATACGGCTCTGCAAGAAGATCTACGAAGCCGATCC
>DASYSG010000028.1:0-34874 GCA_036003585.1 Bryobacteraceae bacterium
TATCCGCGATGGAGTTCTCAAGAAGGACAAAGACGGAGACATCCATGCAAATATCACCGGCTCCCGCGAAGGCGAGACCGTGAGTGTAACGTCTATTAACCTGGAGAAGAAGTAAGGCTGGTTAGGGGAGTCGGTTGCGGGAATTGCTTCTGAGTGGCCTGTTAGCAATTTGTTAGCGCTTTTCGCAGCCTGGCCGATTGAGCAGGCACGGACTTTTTGTGCCTGCACGATGTAGTGCTCTCCCCAGAGGTACGACGTTCGTATGGTGATTCTCGAGACGGGTTGTAGGGGTAGGACACCATTTGGCTACTGATGGGAGTTTGGGCCAGCGGAGCAGCACTTGTCAGCAGAGTTCCGTTGGGGAAATTTTTGACAGGGACGTTCGCAGCCCGAGCTCTGGTGCCTATCGACTCGCTTGCAAGCAGTATCCGACACGTGGCGCGAAGAGTTCATCCGGGCTGGAGCGAGCCGACGCTGCGGGAGAGGAGACTGGCTGGTGTCGGCCAGGATCACCTCTTCCCGAGCGATGCGGAGCTGCCTTGGGCGAATAGCGACCCGCTCCAAAGCTTCTTTTGGTTTCCCTCCACTTTCAAGATTTTCAGCAACTTGGGGAATCTGCTTTTCGCTCGATCGGCAACTCCAGTCGGTGTTGGAGATGGGGTTTTGATACGGTTTTGATACGTTCAGGTGAAACGATGGGACCAGACCCGGCCCCTCCGGGCCGCCACACAAACCTTCGATGCCCGGGCCTGGCGGCTTCGCGATTTCTTGATTCGGCGCACCAGCTCTCGGAAAGCGACATCGCGCGGGATGAAAGACTAAACTGCCTGCACGTGGTAGCGCACCCAGGTTCTCCGCGGCAGGGCCTATTTACGTTCCCATTGATCGAACGCGCCCTTTGATTCGTGATCTAAACCAGCCATCCGCTTATCACCTTTTAAGGGTGGATACCGAGAGGATCAGTTGGAGCGGCGCTTCGAGATCTTGGCGGCTGGCGTTTTCGGTGAATCAGATACCGCTCCGCTGGCGAGCGCCGCTGCACAAATGGCGACCGAGGTATCTACCAGCCGCGCCATATCGTACATGGGCAAGTCCTCGGCTTCGCGGACGAAACGAAGCGTACGGGCCGAGTCGTTGAATTCCACGCGAATCAAGTCTCCGCCGCAGACCTGTTTTGTTGCGATCAAGTTAGCCATGGGCTGGACCAGCAGCCGCTCAATCGCGCGTTTTAAATGACGAGCGCCGTACTTAAGGTCCGTGCCCTCCGCGAGCAGGAAATCCTTGCTCGAATCGGAAACGGTAAACACAAACGCACGGTCATTGGACCTATTGAAGATCCGCTGCTGAACTAGATTGAGCTCGATATCGAGAATCTTTTTGAGCTCCGCGCTGCCCAGCGGCTCGAACGTGACGATTTTGTCCAGACGGTTCATGAACTCGGGCGTAAACTTACGGCGCGCCGCTTCGACGCCGCTTCTGGCCAGCTTACCGCTCCTATCTTGATCCACCGTGCCCTTCGCAATGTTCTCACGTGCTAGGGCGGCTTGAAAGCCGAGGCGGGGGTTCATCAGAGCGCTCATCTCCGACGCGCCCAGATTGCTGGTCATGAAGATCATAGAACGGGAGAAATCAACCTTGCTGTTGTCCCCGAGCGTCAGAGTAGCCTTATCCATGATGCCGAGCAGCAGGTTCCATAAGGCGTCAGAAGCCTTTTCGATCTCATCGAAGAGGACAAAGCTGAGCTTGACGGTGTCGGTGTGATGTTGATTCAACGATTCCTGCGAAAGCAGAGGGTGCGTCTCGCGATGCCCCAGATAACCCGGAGGCGAGCCAATCAGCTTCGCGATCTCGTGGCTGTGCTGGAACTCCGCGCAGTCGACTTTTATTACGACGCGAGGGTCCTTGAGCAAAGCCTCCGCGGTGGCCTCGACGATGCGCGTTTTGCCGGTTCCCGTAGGCCCCAGAAACAATAAGTTGCCGATCGGGCGGCCCGGCGCGCTCATTCCAGTCAGATTCATCTGATAGATATTGACGATTTCCTGGATCGCCTCGTCTTGACCGACGATCATCCGGCGCAAGTTGCTTTCGAGCGACACTGCGTCCCGCCCCGTCTTTGCCGGATCCAAAGGGATGTTGAGTCGTACCATTTGATTTGACGCCTTTCTCGCGCCTCTCCGATGCCTGCTTCCGCACCACGACCCCCGCGGGGCCGGAGCCACAGCCAGTCAACCAAGCGGCCGCAACCGTCGCCGATATTCGGAGGAAATATCAGGAGAGAGTGCCTTGTTTAACGTGGCTCTGACACGCACCGCTCGCCCCACTGTGCTTTCAGAATGGGGCATCGACTTGAGAGGAACAAGAGAGCTAACCGTTAGCTCACTGCCGGCCTCGCAGCCACGACACGGACTGATTGGCTTGGGCTAAAGGTCCGGGTCAGCAGGTCCCCTTGCCGGGCGTCGCGGTTCTATGCGCTTATCGGTTGAATCGAGGCGCGAATGTGCGAATAAAGTACATCGTACTGAGCCCGGCTTTCATCGTCCCGTTTACGCGTGGCATCTACGCAGATCAGGGGGACTCGGACTTTACTACGGATCCCCTCATAAGGAACATTGAATGAAGAAAACAAATGACAATTACAATCCTTTGTTTGGCACTGACTTTGCCGCTGTCTGCACAGACAAAGAGAAGGCGCGCGGGATTCGGCCACTATGTTGCGATCGGTGCGGGGGGAGCACGACCAACTTCGGGCAGCTTAACAACACCGCGATTAGCGATTCTCAGCCGTTCACATGACGCTTTGCATCTCATTACCACAGTCTTTCCGGAAACCGCTGCTTCGTCGACGGGTCGGCCCTTTTGCGGAGCAGAGACCGGCTGATAAGTGATCCAAAGATAGCTGATGACCCACTGCAAATTCGATTGACATCGAGTATCGCGCCCCTTACGCTTTGAACAGGCCAGTACCTAAAAAGCCGAGAATGACTAAGGCCTTTGGAAAGACCCGGAGGACGGAGATCGATGCGGCTAGGACGCTCATGCATAGTTCCCATTTGCGATAGGCGCGATCTCGACTTCCTCACTTTCCCGGGTATCGAGTCCGATGACAGTCTCGCCTATGTCTTGCTGTTCTGCCGGTAGAGTCAGAGAAATCTGGAGTTTTCTGCCAAACGAATCGCTTAGGAAGTTTATGGGGCGCGCCGCGCGCGCCGCGGATCACAATCATGCGGCGGAGTTGAGGAGAAGAAATGAGTGTTCCAAGAGTACTGGTGGCTGATGCTGACCGATCTGTTCGAGATCATCTTAGAAAGTTTCTTTCCAGGCGTGGGTATGAAGCACAGAGTGTTGACTCAGGTGCCGCAGTCCTCGCTCACTTGCGCGGGCCAGATCATCCTTCCCTCATCATACTTGGAGCTCTCACGCCCGGAGCCGCCGCGTCGGATGTCCTGTCGCAGATGAAAAAGACGGATTGCACGGCCCGAGTCATCATGTTCTCCGGTGCCGGACACACCAACATCGCCGCGCAGGCTTTGAAATCGGGCGCAGCCTTCCTGAAGAAGCCATTCGACGAGCAAGAGCTCGAACTGGCTATTGGGCGTGCTCTGGGGCACCCGCCTCCGACACCCTGCCAGTCGACGGAGGAAGGGGAGCAGAATCAGATCGACTTCGTTTCCCCGAATCCTCGCGTCCGCCGGATCCTTGAACTGGCAGATCGCATCGCCGATACGGACGTGCCGGTTCTGATTGAGGGTGAAACCGGAGTGGGCAAAGAGGTGTTGGCTCGATTCATTCATGCTCGTTCCGAACGCCGCCATCGACCACTAATCAAGATCAACTGCGCGGCTATTCCGCACGACTTGCTGGAGTCCGAATTATTCGGGTACGAGCGGGGAGCTTTCACGGGAGCGCTGTGCGAAAAACCCGGACAATTTGAGCTCGCTAATCACGGCGCCCTCTTGCTCGATGAGATCGGAGAGATGAGCCCACGGCTGCAGGCCAAATTGCTGCACGTGTTACAGGACCGCGAATTCATGCGCTTGGGTGGCACACGTCTCGTGCAGGTGGACGTACGTATTCTGGCCGCGACCAACAAGAAGCTGGAAGAATTGATAGCGCGAGGCGAGTTTCGCCAGGATCTATTCTACCGGCTCAATGTTATCCGGCTCGCCATTCCGCCGCTACGTGAAAGACTCGAGGATCTTTCGCCGTTGTGTGAGCACTTCCAGAGGAAATTCTCCGCGCACTACAGTCGCCCGAGTCGCGAACTGCCCGAGGAGCTAAGGAAGGCCTTTGCCTGTTACGCGTGGCCCGGCAACATCCGGGAATTGGAGAACATGATCCGGCGATTCGTATTGCTGCCAGACTTGGAGTTGGCGTTAGCCGACCTCCATGTCGCGCGTGAACCCAACGTTCAGTCCAGTTCTGAACAGCCGCACTCGCTTCGCGAGGTCTCTGCGCGGGCTACCGATCAGGCGGAGCGGGAGTTGGTGTTGCGGACGCTGGAACAATTGAAATGGAACCGCAAACAGGCGGCTAGGGAACTCCACATCTGCTATAAGTCGCTCCTGAATAAGTTACGGCGCTGGCAAATCCCAGGCCGCTCACAAGCAAGAACGGCGAGCTTCGCGGCACGTGCGGGCGGTGCGCATTGAGGCATGTCCTTCACGCGGGTCGCACTATGCCTTGATGAGCTGGGTGCGGATGGCATAGCGTATCAGCTCTGATCGGTTGTGGACTTGGAGTTTACCCATGATATTGCATTTGTGCGCGTCCACGGTTTTTACGCTGAGGTGGAGATGTTCGGCCACTTCCTTCAATGACTCGCCTTCAGCCAGCCTGATCAGTACTTCGCGTTCACGATCACTGAGTAGATCGTAAGGCGTAATGGGAGCGGCGGCGCTCTGAACATGCCGGATCACGACACTCTTCAGGACTTTTGGACTCATGTATTGCTCGCCTTTCTTCACGCTCTGAATCGCGTAGATCAGCTGCAGTGGCGGCGTATCCTTCAACACATATCCGGACGCCCCGGCAGCCAGGCAGCGCGCCACCATATCGTCATCTTCGTAAATACTGAAAATCAACACCCTGGTATCTGGGCAGTACCTCTTAATGCGTCTTGTGGCATCGAATCCACGCAGCAACGGCATGGCTATATCCATCAAGACGACTTCCGGCCTGAGGCGGCGGGCCATCTGAACGGCTTCGAGGCCGTTGCTGGCCTCCCCCACCACATCCAGGTCGGGTTGGCTTGACAGGACTTGCTTCACACCTTCGCGAAATACGGCATGATCGTCGCACACCAGAACAGTGGTTTTTGACCTCGCCAACGCAATCACCTCCCTTCGCCCGGCGACAGGGGAAGATCCACTTCAATGCGGGTACCGTGCTCGCGGCTCAGCATTCCTGCACGGCCGGACTGAATATGAAAACTGCCGCCCAGCACCTCGGCCCGCTCCCGCATTGAACTCAGCCCGAAAGAACGCTGCGCCAGGATCGCTGCGAAATCGAAACCCACACCATCGTCTTCTATCACCATCGTCACTCCGGACTTCTTGCTCGCACGCACCGACACGCGGACGTTTTGTGCCTTCGAATGCTTCATCACGTTCGACAAGGCTCCCTGAAGTACTCGGTACAGGGCCACTTCGTGCGTGAGCGGCATCCGTTCAGTAATGTTTTTGCCCGTTACGGTGACCCTGATTCCGGTTGCCGAAGAGAACTGCCGGGCATAGACTTTCAATGCCGCCACGAGCCCCAGCTCGTCCAGGACCGCGGGGCCCAGATCCAGCGTGATTCTGCGAAGGGAATTTATCGTATGACTTATCAGGGCCAAGCCTTCCTCCGTTTTCGGTTTCAGAGCGCGAAACTCGGGTTTTTCGGTGTCCAGTACGAGCATTTCCAGATAGAGCTTGAGAAGCATCAGGTCCGGTCCTATCTCGTCGTGTAAGTCGTGAGAGAGCCGGCGGCGGTCTCGCTCATACACTTGGGTCACGTACGCCGAGGCTTCGTGCAGGTGCTGCTCGGCATCTCTGAGGTTCGAGGTAAGGGCCCGTATCCTTGTGTTGCGATGCTGAGTGTAGCCGTGAACCACGAGGCTCACCGCTAACGAATGGAGCCGGGTCAGCGCTAATGCAGTTTCCGGCGAGGCCTTCTGAGTGGCTAAGCGTCCGAGACAGATCTCCAGCAACTGATTCATCGGGCCCATCAGTCGATCAATCTTGATACTGCGCTGCTCCATTTCTTGGCCAAGCCGGATGCCCCAGCGGTTCAGGCTACGGTACGAGATGCGACGCAGCCGCGCGCTGATGGACTCAAGATCGACAGTAGCTAGGACCTCGATCTCCGTGGAAGAAAGTCTAAAGGCAGGCAATCTTCGGCGCCATGCCATGAGGATCGCTGCCGAGTGGGGTGCGAGACGATCCAGGGCGTCGACTACGCTCGACCTCACCGCCGTGAATTCTGCGATTTGCAGGGGTTTCAATAACGGAACGCCGGCACTCCCGGTATCCTTCTAAATGTTCCTAGCAAGATAGAGGCCAGATTGTGTTTCATCTCCGCGTCGCCTCTGCGTACACCACACATCGATTGATGGCTGGTGAGATGGTCTTCACAGTCCACAACTGAGACGCACGGTTCCATTCGTCGAGCCCATCCACGGATCTAACTCCGAACCACCACGCGTTCCAAGATCCCGATGAACTTGTACATAGTGATTGAACGATGGAGATTGCCAGCAAGTGGCCCCAGCATTGCTATACAGAAAGAGCAACCACTCTGTGCGGAACACTGAACCACGCACGTGAGAAAGCGTGAGCTATATCATGTCCGAAGCAGTCTCAGAAGGACTCAACGAACGAACCGTCCATGCCACCAACTGCACTGAGAGTTGGTTTGCATTGGTAACCAAGCCCCGCCACGAGAAGGTCGTCGCGGAAACTTTGAAAAGCAAAGGCCTGGAAACGTTCTTGCCCTTGGTCCAACGTCGCCATCAGTATGGCCGCAGGTCCCGGGAGTTTGACGTCCCGCTATTCCCCGGTTATTTGTTTTGCCGCTTCAATGTTTCGCGCCGACTTCCCGTAGTCACGACTGCCGGCATCGTGCGCATCGTTGGCGCCGGCTTCTCTCCTATCCCCGTGAACGATGTCGAGCTTACGTCTCTCCAGATCGCAACGCGCGCTCGATTTCCCGTGCATCCGCACCCTTTCTTGTACGGAGGAGCGAAGGTGGCCATAACGGAAGGTCCGCTGGCTGGCATGGAAGGAGTTGTCGTAAAAGAGAAGGATCCGCTACGGATCGTGGTTTCGATCGACCTATTGCAACGGTCCGTGCTTCTAGAGATCGCCGCCGACCGTGTCGGCGCGCCGCGTTCTAACTCACATTTTTGAGCTGTTATGACTATCGCTAAGTTTGCTCGGTTCTTTTTTGCGGCAATTTCGATCATGTGTGAGCCGTCCGGATTCGGGCAAGGACCTGCGCAGTCGAGTCCCCGGAATCCGACGCTCACTCCACGCGGTATCGTGGATGTCGGCCCTCCGGAAGAATACTTATTGGGCCCAGATGACCAGGTCAAGATTTGGGCGCTGGGGATGGGAGAAATTCCGGCCACACCCCAGCGGATCGATCCGGCCGGTTACGTGGACTTGCCTGTGTTGGGGCGCATTCGCGCAGCCGGTCTCTCGCTCAGTCAATTTAAGGAGGCGCTGCTGGCGTCGCTGGCGAAGGAAGTCCTCAAGCCCCAGGTTTCGGTCGAGATAGCTGAGTTTGGCAGCCAGCCAGTGTCCGTGATGGGGGCCGTGAACACTCCCGGCGTACACCAACTGCGCAGCCGAACGACATTGGCCGAGGTCCTATCGATGGCGGGCGGCCTGCGAAATGACGCTGGTGCAGTCATCAAAATCACGCGTCTGGCATCTTGGGGACCAATCCCGCTGCCGGGAGCGACATTGGACCCCACCGGCCGGTACAACGTGGCCGAAGTCGGCGTAAAGGATTTCTTGAGCGCGAAAGATCCAGCACAGAATATACTTATTCGTCCCAACGACGTTCTCGCAGTGCCTGCTGCGGAGATGGTCTACGTGATCGGCGCGGTCCGCAAGCCCGGTGGATTTGGACTCACCGAACGGGACGGTATCTCCGCTCTGCATGCGTTGTCGATGGCCGAGGGCCTGGGCCCCACACCGGCCCCCGGCAGCTCTAAGATCCTTCGCACACAGCCTGGAGCCAGCGGGCCGACCGAAATCGCCGTGGATCTCACAAAGATGATGGCCGGCCGTGCCGAAGACATTATGTTGCGGCCCAACGATATTCTCATCGTCCCTACGAGTGTGCCAAAACAGGCGAGCTTGCGAGCTCTGGATGCCGCTATACAGATGGCCACAGGAGTGGTCATTTGGCGTCATCCGTAGAGTCAAATGGCCGACTTTTCTAGCGGATCTTTATTCTCATTCTAATCGTGTCGGCCAGCGAAACTATGTCATCTAATGTCACCGTAATCGGGGAAGTGGTGCCACCGTCCCTTGGGCAGCGCCTGCGCAACATCGGTGTCCGGCTCTTTGACGTTGGCTGCGCTCTGACTGGCCTGTTGCTTACTTCACCGGTATTCGTCCTAGCTTGGGTGGCCATCTGGATCGATGACGGCCCGCCCTGTTTCTTCTGCCAGCAGCGAGTTGGATGGAAGGGTCGCCCGTTCTTAATCTGGAAGTTTCGAACTATGCGCGCCGGCGGTTCCGGCCCGGCTATCACAATCGCAGGCGATCGGCGTGTGACATATGTGGGCGCCATCCTTCGTAAATTCAAGTTGGACGAACTGCCGCAGTTCATCAATGTCTTGAAGGGTGACATGGGCATGGTCGGCCCTCGGCCGGAAGTGCCGGAGTTTGTTGAACCGGGCAATCGCCTCTGGGACCTGGTGCTGAGCGTGCGGCCGGGAATCACTGATGTTGCGACGCTTCTGTACCGGAACGAGGAGCAGCTCCTGGCCTCGTCCGCACAGCCCGAGTTAGATTATCACCACACGATCCTGCCCGCCAAACTGGCGCTCAACATCGAGTACATGCGTTCGAGATCGCTCCGGCGCGACATCCGGCTGCTTTTGTTGACCGCCTGGTATAGTCTGCGCCCCGGGCGGTTCCATGGCCACCAGGTAGAAACACTCCTTCGCGGATGACCTCAATTATGACCCCGACTAACGCGGCACGCCCATGGATTCCATTCCATAAACCTTCCATTGGAGACGAAGAGGTGCGGGAAGTGGAGGCCACCCTGCGGTCCGGGTGGCTCACCACCGGCCCGCGGACAGCTCAGTTTGAGAGCGAGTTCAAGGAGTACGTGAATGCGCCGTATGCGCTCGCGGTCAACTCAGCGACAGCGGGCCTTCACCTGGCGCTCGCCGCTCTAGGCATCGGACCAGGCGACGAAGTGATCACTACGCCCAATACCTTCTGCTCAACAGTGCACACCATCCTGCACGTCGGAGCCACGCCTGTGCTGGCTGACATCGATTCCACCGGCAACATTTCTCCGCAGTCCGTCGCGGAGCGCATCACTCGCCGCACGCGGGCGATCCTTCCGGTTCACATGGCGGGACTCCCCTGTGATATGTCAGCCCTGTGGGCCATCGCGCGCCGGCATCACCTTTACGTGATCGAGGATGCAGCGCACGCCGTGGGTGCGCATTGGCAGGGCCGGCCTATCGGCGCCGGACCCTCCAGGGCCGGTGACGACGCTAGCGACGCGGTTGTGTTCAGCTTCTATGCGACCAAGAATCTGACCACTGGCGAGGGTGGGATGGTCACCACTCACCGGGAGGCTCTCGCGAACAAGATGCGGAGCCTGTGCTTGCATGGCACCAGCCGGGATGCCTGGTCCCGCTATTCCGAACGCGGGAGTTGGTACTACGAAGTGGTCGACTGCGGCTTCAAATACAATCTCAGCGATATCCAGTCCGCCATTGGACTGCACCAGCTTCGGAAGGTGGAGCAGTTCATCTTCACTCGCGCTCGATATGCCGCGATCTACAATGAGGCTTTTGCTGGACTGGAGACGGTGGAGTGTCCTCTCGACCGAAGCGACTCCCGCCATGCGTGGCATCTCTACATCCTACGGCTTAATCTGGAGTGTCTCCAATTCGACCGCGCGGAGTTCATTGAGGAGTTGCGGTCACGGGGAATCGGAACCAGCGTCCACTTTATCCCCATACCGTTGCATCCATTCTTTGCTCAACTTCCTCTGAATGGGGATCGCTGTTCGCGCGCGTTAGCGTTGTATCGCAGGATCGTGTCGCTTCCACTCTATCCGGCGATGACAGAGGAAGAAGTCCGCTACACCGCGCATTCCGTGCGTCAGACACTCGAATCATCCCGCAAGCTGGTATTCAGCCTCCGCGCATAAGTGACCATGATGAATCAGGATCATTTCCGCAAGTGCGCCGACTACGCTTTGGATGCGCTACTCGTGGTCCTTTCCTTGACCGCGGCGTTTGGGTTGCGGTTTGATTTCTCGATTCCCGCCAGCGACGCTTCGCTTTTGAAGCCGGCCCTCCTCATCGCTCTGCTGGCCAAGATGCCGGCGGTCCACCTTGCTGGGTGGCACCGGGGGCTGCGGCGCTATGCCGGTCTTCCGGATCTGGTGCGGATCGGCGTCGGAACCGCGGTCGGGTCCGCGCTGTTCCTGTCCGGCGTCGTATTTTACGTCGGAGCAAGCTTTCCCCGCTCTGTATTCGTGGCTGATGCGATCCTTTGTTTTTCTGCTCTCAGCCTGGCGCAGTTCTCCGTGCGCCTTTATAACGAGATCATAATTAACGAACAGGACTTGCAGCGCCGCAAGCGCGTGCTGATCTATGGCGCGGGCGTAGCTGGCGTGACCCTGCTGCGGGAGATCTGCGCGACCCAGCGTTCCGGGTATGAGGTCGTGGGCTTCCTCGACGATGCCCTGGAGAAGAACGGCGCGGTAATCCTCGGTGTGCCCGTGCGCGGTTGCGGACGGGATACAAAGGTGGTTGTGGAAGAGCTCCGCCGAAGGCGGACGCCCGTGGACGAAATCGTGATCGCTATGCCCGCGGCCAGCGGAGCCCAACGGAAGGAAGCCCTGGCCAAATGTAGCGCCTGTGGCGTCCCCTGCCGCACCATCCCTGGCTTGGACCAGCTGCTGGAAGGTAAGGTCTTGTTCACGCAACTCCGTGATATCTCCTTCGGAGACCTGCTTGGCCGCGCCACCATACAGCTCGACGAAGCTCCTATCCGTTCCAGCATCGCGCACCGGAATCTCCTGGTGACTGGTGCGGCTGGCTCCATCGGAAGTGAGTTATGCCGCCAAGTAGCTCGTTTCGATCCGGCGCTTCTGGTGGCTTTCGACCAAGCGGAAAGCGAACTGTTCCGGATTGACGCCGAACTGCGCCAGCGTTTTCCGGGCTTGCCGCTGATCACCGTCCTGGGCGATATCCGCGATCCGGAACGAGTGGAGCAGGTCATGCGCGGTTATGAGATCGAATCTGTCTTCCATGCAGCAGCCTACAAGCATGTCCCCATGATGGAGTTGCACCCGCTGGAAGCGGTGCAGAACAACATCCTGGGTACCTGGAATGTTCTGAGTGCGGCGCGGAGGCATGCAGTTCCGAATTTTCTCATGATTTCCACCGACAAGGCCGTGTACCCGAGCAGCGTGATGGGGGCGACCAAGCGAGTCTGCGAACTGCTGGTGGCCGGGGTGTCGAGCGAGGACCAACGCCCGCCCAGCAACTATGTCTCCGTGCGCTTTGGAAATGTTCTGGGCAGCAACGGCAGCGTGATTCCAATCTTTCAATCGCAGATTGCCGCCGGTGGTCCGGTGAAAGTGACGCATCCTGAGATGAAGCGCTATTTCATGACCACCGCCGAGGCTGTCTCTTTGGTGCTGCAGGCGTCTTCGATGGGCCACGGTTCGGAAATCTTTGTACTCGATATGGGTGAGCCAGTGCGAATTCTTGACTTGGCCGTCCACCTCATTAAATCGGCGGGCCGGGAGCCGTACGAGGACATCGATATCCAGTTCACGGGCCCGCGACCCGGAGAGAAATTGCTTGAGGAGATCAATTTGTCATGGGAGCGGTCATTGCCTACTTTTCACGATAAGATTCGCATTTTCGAGGACCCCGCCGTAGATTGGCCGGCGATGCTCCGGTGGTTGCGGCGGCTCGAGCAACTGGCTGCGGGCGGCCGGGAGCAGCAGGTGATTGAGCACATCCAGCGGATGGTGCCGGAATACCGGCCCGGCGCTCGCTGGCAGGTCCAAGAGCTCCCGGTGACGCACGTCGCCTTGGGCAACGCCGTTTCTTAAACCAGCCGACCACTCCATGCCAGACCGACTTATGCACTTATTGACTCGTCTTTCCGGTGGATTTGTCCTCGCGTTTCACGAAATCTCTCCACAGCGCGTGGCCGGGTTCGTGGATGCCATAAGACCGGCACAAATTGTTCCCCTATCCGAACTGGTCACGCGTAGTAGGCAACACAAATCCACGTCCGGCCTTTTCGCCATCACAGTGGACGATGGTGTTGGGAACAATGTCAGGGCTCTGGCTCCGCTGTTTATCGCCCGGGGATGGCCCGCTACCTTTTACCTCCCGACTGCGTACATCGATACGGCGGGGGGTATGGCATTCCAGTGGTGGCGGAGTTTAAAGCCTTTGCTGCCGCGCAGAAAAATCAAGTTGAAGTCTGGCGTAATCGATCTATCCGGTCCCAGTGCCGTGGATGAGTTGACAAAAACGATGGAACTGCTGTGGCATTCGGAGCGCCTGAAATCCTACTTTCCGATGACGATGGAATTGGCTGATCTGGTTGTGCGGGAAATGGGAGTCAGCAGGGATGCGATCTCGCCGCCAGACCCCATCTCATGGCCCGAAGTGTCTGAACTAGCAAGAAACGATCTAATCCGCTTCGAGAGCCATGGGGTCTCACACACGGCCATGTCGGCGCTGAGCGCAGAGGACATCGAGTTCGAGATGAGACGCAGCCGAGACCTCGTGGCGGAGCACACGGGTCGCCCCTGCCGGCACTTCGCTTATCCATTTGGAAGCCGGCAAAGCATCGGCATGCGTGCCGCAGCAGAGGCCGCTCGGTTTTACGATTCAGCTGCCACAATGAGTCTGGGGCACGTCGATTTTGCAAGCCCCTGGCTGCTTCCGCGGATCCCCCTGTATCCCGAAAATTCCACCCTATTCGCGCGGGTCAAGATCCTGCTCAAGTGCAGCACTATCACAGTACCGAGATCGGGCCCAGTCATGGAGGGCCCTGAACACGTCAGCGCCGGCTGCTCAAATTCAGGAGCAGACCGGCGCGACTAGCGACAATGTTACTCCAGTTTAGTGGCGGGTTCGGGAATACAGAGCTAGAACGTCTGCGTCGCTCAACACCAGGTTATACAGACGAACATCGTCCACGTTTCCTTTAAAGGATGCTGTCTTGGAAGGATCCGTACCGATGAAGAGTCCATACATCTGTAGTGGAAGGGTCTCGGTCCCTGTGAACGTATTAGTGGAAAACGCCACCGGTACGCCGTTGATATACCCTTTTAAAATCCCCGAAGAGAAGGTGAACACAACATGCTCCCAGGTATTCAGCGGCAGGGGAGTCTTCATAGCGGCGTATTTCCCGCCCGAAGAGAACTGCGGAAGGCGGTTCGATCCGTTCAGCTTCACATCCCAGCTGTATAGCTTGTCGACGACGCGTGGATCGACATTGGAATTGGTGGTAGCGTACATCCAGAACGCGACGGTCAGCTGCTTGCCCAGTTCGATACTGGGGCTTTCTTTGACCGAGACATAACTGTTGCTACCAGACAACGCGACGGACGTTACGTAGGAACTGGTTGCCCAGGTAGCGTTGTTAAGGGTCCCGGTATTGCCATTTCCGGAAGCATCGGCGGTGTTCGTACCGCTCCCCTCATCCATTTTCCATTGTGCGTTCAGACCGGTAGCGACGGTAGGATTAATGGTCAAAGCAATAGTCGCCGACGAAGTACTTCCGGAGCCGGTTGCAGTGACGACCACGCTGGAACTTCCGGCCGTGGCGCTAGCCGAGGCTGAAAACGTGAGGGTCGTGCTGCAAGTCGCGGTGCAGCCTGTAGAGGAGAACGAAGCCGTGATGCCCGCCGGTAAAGCTGACGTGGTGAACGATACGGCGGTGGCACTTCCGGAAGTCAGCGTGGCGCTGATGACATCTGCTGACGACGCACCCTGTGCCACCGACAGGCTGGAAGAGGCGGCGGACACCGAGAAGGTCGTCGTCGTCGGCGGCGGCGGCGGCGGCGCAGCGGCTGTGGTGAAGCTGTAATCCGAAGAGTACGCAAGATTGCCGGCGGAATCCTGAGACGCGGCGCGGTAGTGGTAGAGCGTGGATGGCGTCAGGTTGGAAAGGGTGACGGAATGTATGTTCACCGCGCTTGGATCCATCGGAGTGGTGCTGGTATAAGCGCCCAAGCCATATTGCACAGAGGAGGTCGCTGGCTTATCCGTAGACCAATTGATCGCGGCGGAGTTGGTCGAAATCGACGAGGCAAACACCCCGGAAATGACCGGCGGATTGGTGCCGGAAGACACGTACTCGCGCGCACCGAGGTCGAACGCGGTTCCTTGCGGGCGGGCCGTTCCATCGATATCGGTGGTGACGGCCGCCAGGGTCATTCCGCTATCGATTGCGGGAGAGCCGGATTGCAGATGGAAATCGTAGCTGGACGGATTCACGAACTTCGGATCGGCGCCGATCTGGTTGGCCCCCACGCTACAGCCGGTAGTATCGGACATGACACCGCTCACCCCGTAAATCATGTTGTGGTCGAAGCTGCAGGAGATCGTGGCGGCGTAGCGCGTCATGGCGTAGCTGTTGGGGCGATAGAAAATATTATTGCGAATGTCAATGCCGGTATTACTGCCCCAGAACATAATCTGTCCCGCTTCGCCGTTGGCGTTGCCGAATGCGAACGTGTTGTTGGCGACCAGCCAGTTGCTGGCTCCATCGGCCAGCTGGATCGACCAGCCCCGGTTCATGTTGTAGAAGATGTTGTTGATGATGGTGACGTTGTCGGCGTGGGAATAGATGCCGTGGTCGAAGTGCAGCTGGGTGGTGCCCGAGGTGCGGCCGATGTCGTGGAAGCTGTTGCCGTCGAACGTGAAGTTGCGTTCCGTGGCATTCAAATAGATCCCGTCGCGTCCGATCTGATCCGTCACGGTACGGTTAGCGATGTTACGGATTTCGTTCCATTTGATGGTGATGTCGTGGGCGCTGTCATTACTGTGGATGCCTTCATCGCAGCCGCGTTGAATCACGAAGCCCTGGATGACTACGTAGGCGGCATTGTGCAGATTGAAGTATGCGCTGGCGCCATTGCAACTTGTGGTGGTGCTGGTGTTCATGGAATCCAGAATGGCTCCGCCTCGGTTCTGAGCTCTGAACGTGATGGGGCTCCCAGCGGTTCCGTTGTAGTAAAGGTTAACCACGTAGTTGGGCGCGATCACGCCTTCGTTATCGTAAGTGCCGTCCATTACGATGACCATGTCTCCCGGCTGCTGGGCTACGGCCGCCGCTTTACTGAGATGGCGGAAAGGGGCGTTCTGCGCCCCGGAATTGGTATCGCTGCCAGTGGTCGCGACGTAGTACGTGGCGCCATCCGCGATTCCGAGTGCTGCCAGTGCCAGCGACCAGGCTAGAAATACTTGAATGGATCTTGTCCAATTGGGCCTAAATGTCACGAATCACCTCATGGTTGAAATCTGCGCCGGCTGTGGCCGGAGCTGCATGAGCGAAGACGTACGTATCGCGTACCAGTCGGGACGGATCAAGAAGAGGTACTGAGCGATTCAATCCGGAATCGCAGCGCGTTTACGCTGTATTCAGGAATGTGCATTTTGCGGAGCGGCAGACCGGGGAGCGGAGTGAAGCAAAAGCGGCACGGAAAACCTCGACATCAATGACCAACAGCTACTCGAACGCTTTCTTAACTCACAATTACAGATGGTACTGACAGTACTCGTTTTCTACCATTCGGAAGCCACCCTACCGATCTGAGTTATTCACCCTAAGGCCCGAAAGCGGCCAACTCTGCTCCGTGATCGCCGATGCATGTGAGGAGGTCCTGTAGATGGCCCTCAGAAGGAGTCACCCGTGAAAATATCCCTCGTCATCCCCTGCCGCAATGAGCGTGGGCATATCAGCGAGTTCCTGGATTCGCTACTCGCTCAAGATCTCGACTCCGGCTGGGATGTCGAAATACTGGTCGCCGACGGCATGAGTAACGATGGCACTCGTGACGTGCTGCGCCAGTATGCCCAAACCGCGCCGCATGTCCACCTGATCGACAATCCCGGCTTTATCGTGTCCACGGGGCTGAATGCCGCGATCGGCGCAGCCACCGGAGACATCGTTGTTCGCTTGGACGCCCACACTACCTACGCGAGTGACTATGTGCGCGAGTGCGTGAGGGTTCTGCAACAAACTGGCGCGGATAACGTGGGGGGACCCTGGGTGGCCGAAGGCAGGGGAAGGGTCGGTAGAGCCATCGCAGCGGCCTTTCGATCCCCGTTCTGCTCTGGTGGGGGCAAGGCACATGACCCGCACTATGAAGGAGAGGTGGATACGGTGTACCTGGGGTGCTGGGCCCGAGCCACTTTCGACCGAGCCGGCCTCTTTGATCCGAGTCTGGTGCGGAATCAAGACGATGAGTTCAACTTCCGCTTGCGGCGAATGGGCGGGCGCGTGTGGCAGTCGCCCCGTATCAAGTCAACCTATACGCCGCGCGACTCGCTCAGCGCTCTGTTTCGGCAATATATCCAGTACGGCTTCTGGAAAGTTGCGGTTATCCGTAAACATCGTGCCTTGGCATCGTGGCGGCATGTAGTGCCGGCGTTGTTCGTGAGTTCGATCCTGATATCGCTGCTGTTGATTGCGCTGATGGCCGTGCTTGGATTGAATACGGCCGCCGCCGTAATCGGTGACGTGCTGGCGGGGGGGCTCCTCCTTTACGCCGTGGTCTGCCTCGCCTGCCTGGTTCCGCTGGCGCGCTCGCTCGAACTTGTCGCGCTGCTGCTGTTGCCCTTCGTGTTCGCCGCCTATCATGTTGCCTATGGGCTGGGATTTCTGGCTGGCACACTCCAGCCCATTTGGGAATCCAAAGCCGCAGCTCCAGCTCGCTTCTTCACTGCACTAACCCGCTGACTTCTGGAAATTGAGCTTGCGACGCGCTCGGCACAAGACAAGGATTGATATGCGTATTCTATACCTGATGGTTTTGGGCGGCATCCTGCTGGCGCCCGCCGGAAGAGCGGCCACCTATTACGTTGCGCCGGATGGAGATGATTCATGGAACGGGACGCCAGATGCACCGTTCCGCACGTTGATGCGGGGGGCCTTGGCCGCTGAGCCGGGCGATACCGTAATGGTTCGGGACGGGCGGTACGGCCATGAGAGTGCTGTCAATGGCGGGGATAACGCGAACTTCGCCTCCAGCCCGGTTGTTCTCCATCGCTCGGGAACGCCTGCAGCTTGGATCACCTTCCAGGCCGAACACAAAGGGGCGGCAGTGCTGGACTGCGAACTGGTCTGCGATTCCTATATTGACCTTCTCAATGCGTCCTACATCGTCATCCAGGGCTTTGTGATTACGCGGGGCTACAAGGAGGGCATCCACAGCAACGATTCGGCCCACCACATCACCCTGCGCGGTAATCGCTTCGAATACATCGCCAATCGCGCTACCTCCACCCGGCTGGGGCTCGATGGGATGTATACCAACCCCAACTGCCACGACTTCGTCATTGACGGCAACGTGTTCCATGACATCGGCCGGACGAACGCCAGCCAGCTCGATCATGGTCTGTATCTTCGCGGAGGCAACTTCACCATTGTCAACAACATCTTTTACAACATCCAACGCGGCTGGGCCATTCAAGCAGCTCACGGCTTGACCAACGTCCTGATCGCCAACAATACTTTCGTATCCCTGGCGACGGGAGACCATGGCGGTCAAATCATATTATGGAATGCGCAATCGAACCTCACCATCCAGAACAATATCTGGTACAACCCGAAGAGCTACGCCATCGTCCGCTACTGGTCTTCCGTGACCGCGTGTGTCATCGATCACAATATGGTGTACGGGGCCTTGGGCCTGATTTCAGATTCGGGCGGGTGCATCATGGGCGCCAATCAGACTGGTGCGGATCCAATGTTCGTGAATGTTTCCACCCCACCCTACGACTTTCACCTCCAACCGCAATCGTTAGCGATTGACGCCGGTATAATCATTTCGGGCATTACCAGCGACGTTGACGGACTTTCCCGTTCCCAAGGCAGCACCACAGACCTCGGCGCGTATGAATACCCCGAACCGATCCCGACCTTGCCTCCGTTTTTGGCACATAGGTCTCGGTAGTCGTGCCAGGCCCCGTCATCATCATTGGTTCTGGAATTTGGGCGGTGCGAGGTGTAAGCTCGCCCGTCGCGCAGCGAATACAACACGCGGAGCCCGCACTCGGTAATGGGCTATTTGATGCCCGAGGAATTTACGCTGAACGCCGCCGCGCCTTGAGCAACGTCGGCTACCACGACTCCGGTTTCCCTTACGGCTCCGCCGTCGCGGTTTCGCCGGCTGCGGCCTTGACGCAGAGCCGGACGTGTGAAGATGTTCAGGGATGAAGGCAACAAGAGATCCGGGAAACATTGTAATGCCTCGCGCACAAGCTGCGAGCGCGAACGTACTCCGATTCTCTTGAACAGTTGCTGGATACTGGCCTTGATCGAGCTGCTGGAAACACCAATCCGGCCGGAAATCTCTTTGTTCGACAGGCCTTCGTAAATGAGCCGCAGTACGGTCATTTGGCGATAGGTCAAACGGAGGTCCGCACCATTCTCCCGAGGCGCTGCATCCAGAGCGTTCGAGTGGATCCACGTCTTTCCGGATGAAACACAGCGGACGGCGGCGAGCACGGTTGAACCGTCAACGGCGGCAGGTAAGACGGCGTGAGCGTGAGAGTGAAGCACATGATTGGTCAAACTGGGAGGAACGCCGTCCAGCAGAACCAATACTCCCGTCACTTCACAGAGATCCCTGAATTCCTTGTAGGTTTCTGTTAATCGCTCTTCACCGACCCGCAATTCGAACACGGCGCAGTCCACGTGGGTAACCGTTGCAATGTCTAGTGCCTCCTCTAGGGATGAACAGTGGGCGGCGACCTCAAGATCGGGCGGGGTCCCGATGAAAGCGGCCAGGGCTTCTTGGACCAAGGCTCTCCTGCTGACGATCAACACCTTGCGGGCAATGGACGCCGGCTCATCGAGTGTACTCTCGGGGGGAGCCGCGAAGTACCGCGAATCCGGCGCGGATATCGTCCCACCCGGAAATGGGTGCGCTCTTGAACTGTGTTGATTCGGTGTAGCGCCTCGATCCATCGCTTCCTCCTCCGATTCTTTTTATCTGCGAGGTGACGTGTAAGCCCCGCCCGGATGGTCTATCACAGCCGAAAGCTGACGCTTAAAGGATGAGGGAATTCGGGTAAGGATGGGTAAAACTTTACATCGATGTGCCCAGACTCGGTCGGTCGCGGCAAACGGCGGTCTTGCAAGGGCTGCGCCACGGTTTGCCGCCCAGGATCCCTATACTGGAGAACACTTTGGCGGTCGGCTAGGTTAACTGGAAGTGACAATAGGTCCAGGGTGGGCGGGGCCCACGATTCTGTTTTCTGGAACCACGGTCCCCCTAGGCATATTGTTGAACGGTCCGAGCTTGCTGCCGCCTGCCCGCCGCAAAAGCGCTCGTCAGTTCTGATGCGATGCGGACAATATCGTGAGCTTCCATCGCGTGGACGCGGCCGCGATTCCCCATTTTTTCCCGCAATATGCCGTCCTGAAGCAGGGTTTGCAGGGCGTCCGCAAGCGCAGCCGGATCCTCGGGCGGGACCAGCAACCCGGTTCCAGGCAGTACAAGTTCCACCGTTCCTCCGGTCCTGGTTGCCACTACGGGCAGGCCGTAACTCATGGCCTCGACAAGCGCCACAGGAATCCCTTCGTGACAACCATTGCCCATATCAATACTTGGCACGACTACCACCGAAACCTCCGATTCTTGATAGAGCGAAAGAAGTTGGCGGTGCGATAGCACGCCCAGAAACTTGACAGAACGGCGGAGACCTAGCGTGTCGGTAAGTGCCTCTAGCTCCTGCCGAAGTTCTCCCTGCCCGGCCAACCACAACTCTCCCGTCACACCGCGGTTTTCTAGGATGCGCCAGGCCTGGAGCAGGAAGCGATGGCCCTTCACGGCGACAAGGCGCGCCGGGCAGACCACGACCGGTTTCAGCCCGCGTCGCCCCCCCAACGGCGGCGGTATCGGGACCCCCATGGAAAGAACCCGAACGTTGGCTCCCGGCCCAATTCCAATCGCTCTGGCCATCCTGAGGCCGTCCTCGCAGATGAATCGCGCGAAGCTGGCCGCCCTCAGCTTTTCGGCAAGAAGATTGTTCTCGACGATGTCCCACCTGTGGAGCGTAAGACTCCACGGAACGCCGGACAGGCTACTTGCCAGCATCGTCATCGTCGCGGTTGTGCCAGCCCAGTGGCAATGAATATGGTCGGCCTTCCATCGCGTGGCAACATCCGCCAGCCACAGCGCCTTGGGAACAATCGCCAGGTTCTTCAGTAAGACCATCGCCGACCTGCTTTTTAACAGACGACGCGCGGACGCAATGGCCTGCCCGGGGTCCTCCAGAGCCACCTTTGCGGCAGTTCGCAGAACTTGAGCCGAACACAGGCTCTCACGCCGAGCCTGCCTAAGAAGCTCGGACCCATGTACGATTAGACCGCGCGGCGAGCGTGGGATGACCAGCACCTCATGCCCTGATTGGTTCATCTGACCGATCTCAGGCACGATAAATGCTTCATCGGTGCCATGTGGAAGATTCGCTGTAACGTAAATAATCCTCACTCTGCCCCTCGCTGCGTCCTGTGTCTTACTGGCCCGCGGCGGTCCGGTCTCGCCACGGCTACCCATCGGCGGCAGTCGCGACGGAGCTGGCGGGCAGTGAAGAACCCGCCATCAAGGCCGCGCGGTAAAGGCTGATATACCCTTCCACCATTCGCTCCACACGGAACGCAGTGGAAGCAAAAGAGCGAGCAGCACCTCCCATGGCCGACCGTTTTCCCGAGTCGGTGGAGAGCAACCGCATCGCTTGTGTGAATGCCAAACAATCTCCGGGGGGCACAAGAATGCCATGCTCCCCGGACCGTACCAGCTCGGGTACTCCACCGACGGCCGTGCTGATCACGGGTAAGCCAGCCGCCATCGCCTCCATCACCGCAAGTGGACTTCCCTCCCAATTCGAGGACAGTACAAACACATCCGAGGCGGCCAGACATTCACGAACATTGTCTCGTTTACCTAGCACGTGTACCCGGCCCTGGAGTCCGTCCGCCTGCACGCGCGCTTTGATTGCTCCCATGAGGGTCCCGTCTCCCAGGAGCACCAGATGGGCCCGCGGGTTGTTCAACGTCATAAACGCGCGGAGCAACAGAAGAGGATTTTTTTGCGGTTCCAAACGCGCTACGCAGGTGAACAAAATGGCATCCCGATCGAACCCCTGTGATTCCCTCCACCGGGTGCGATCGCCAGAAGCGTCTTGGTGGTGTTCGATGGGTATGCCATTGGGAATGATGGCTCCGGGTTGAAGGCGGTAGTACCGTTCGATGCTGGCTGCGACTTCCTGCGAAATCGCTACCGGTAACACCATGTTCCGGAATGCAAGCCGATGGAGGGCGCGGCCAAGGGCGTCGGTTTCGTACTCCGCCAGATTGTGCAACGTATGCACCACCAGCGGGACCGGATACGCCAGCAGGGTGGGCAGCACATACCGCAGAACGGACAAATGAGTATGGACTACTTGCGGACGGAAGTCGCGCAACGCTTTCGCCAGAGCTGGAAACATCCTCGGCTCGAAGCCCGTGCACTTACCGAGATGCCACACTGGGATTCGCGCCTCCCGCAACCGGCTCTCGGTGGCACTATTCCTAGGTGGGTAAAGACTTACTCCGGCCACATCGTGCGATTTCGATGAACCGAGAAGCAGATGACCGAACATTTGCTCCGCCCCGCCTACGCCCAGCGAGGGAATCACTTGAAGGATACGCAGGCGCTCGGGCCAGGGCCTCGGCTGTCGTTTGTCATGCATTGGTCACGTCTTGCGAATCAGCCCGGCATAGTGGGTGCATAGAAACGGAAGCGCCGCGAGCAATTCCGCCAGCGGCCACGACCATCCGGCGACTCGCCGGGCGAGCGGAGGCGCCAGCAGCACGGGGGTAAGTTGTACTTCGCAGTCTGGAAATAGCGATCTGATCTCGGCCGCACGCACGCCGCGCACCTGCGAATTTCGTGGATTGTGGAAGCGGAAATCGAACCACAGGATGATCCCGCCGGGCTTGAGTACTCGCACCATCTCAGCGGCGATCGCCCGCTTCAACGCGGGATCCAAAATTGAGGTAAAAACAGTGAATTGACTTACCAGATCGAAGGATCCGTCCGTCCAGGGGAGTTCGGACGCACTGCCTGCGTGCAGGTCGGCTTGCGGAATCCGGCGCCGTGCAGACTCCACCCGCTCCGCCCGCAGGTCGACGCCGCACAGAGCCGTCGGATCAACTCCCCACTGGAGGAACTCAAGCAACCACGTTCCGTCCCCGCATCCGATGTCCGCCACGCGCACACCATGCAACGGAAATAACGAGGCGCGGTGAAGCATGCGGATGCAACCGCGAACGGCCTGCTGGTGGAATAGCAGATTCGCCGGATTACTCCATGCGTAAAAGTCGGGCGGCAGTTCACGCGCGCGGCGCGCGTATTCAGCGCAGATGCGGACTGTGTCGCCACCACTATAGTTCATACTGCGCCGATCGGAGCTCCAGTCAATTCTTTCGCTATGGGAGCGGGGCAAGTGTTAGGTACCGGAATGCTGGCGTTCTGCCGCCAGGGCATGGAGGCCTGCGACCGGCGAGAGTAGACATGGGCGGCCAACATGCCGAACAAAAACCAGGTAGGTTTGTGATATTCCCATGTCAGCGAAGAAACCCCTACGGACCAAGTTAAGAGAAGCGCTATCCACAGACATCTCTCCAGAGATGGCATAAGGATGGCGTACAGGAATGCAGCCGCAAGAAGCCAACCGAGAAGCAGGGCGCCCACGATTCCCAGTTCGACGAAAACGGAGAGGAAGGTATTGTGTGCGACATAGGGGATGTCCACGGCTTTGAGAACCGTCAGCCCATACGCGCCGGCTCCGACACCCAGGAATGCATGATCCCGCACCGCATCCATGCCGGCCGCCCAGATCACGGTCCGGTGCGTTAGGGTACCCCCCGACAGCTCTGTCCCCGCCGATGATAAGCGGTCCCATGTGGCTTGAGGAATGAACAGCGTTCCGGATGCGACCACGACAAGGCCTGTGAACTTCAGTGCAAGCCGCCCGGGCGGCAACCCCAATACTGCGAAGATAACAGCAACGATGGCCGCGAAAAGAGCACCGCGCGATCCGGTTAACAAAACCGCTGTGGCCACGGCGCCCAGGTGAAACCAACATAAGCATCGGGTCAGCAATCGCTTTTTCCGAGCCGCCAGGTAAAACGTCATGGGTATGCTCAGCGCCAGCATTACACCCAAATCGTTTTCGTTGACTCCATTAATCGTGTAACGGGGATCTTCCCAGACCGTGTACCCCTTGGCGCCGGCAAGCTGTGCGGCCGTCCGGCCCTGGATGAAGTTGACAATGGTGCTGATCGAAGAAATGTATGTGCCGAGAACGTAACACTGCAGCAGACCGAGAACGCGAGACTCCGTCGTGGCCAATTCCCAGATAAGCCAGACGGCCGTCAGCAACTGCAAGTAGGTGCCTGCACGGGTGATCGTGCTGTCCCAATCGGCAGTCCAGAGAAGACTCAGCGCGGACCACCCGGCCAGACCCGCGAGTGCGTAATGGACCCCGGAAATTCGGCGGACTCGTCCCGTCAGGCCGATCCACAATACTGTGACGCCGAAAGCCAAGAATCCCAGCCAGCGTCCTATCAAGAAACCGCCCAGTAGTGGCACACTCTCATCCCACGGGATCACAAAGACGAAAGCACCCAAGATCGTATAAGCCACAAGATGGAGCGCACTCCTGAGCCCACGGGAAGAGGCCGCTCTCATATCCGGCAATCGTACGGTGATGGATACCTGCATTCTGATGCCGTTTACACCTTCGCGACTGCGGCAGTCCCCTCGGCTCGGCACCCCGGGCCGTCGAAGACGGCCACTGGCTCGCGGCTCCGCAGGCGCCGGTCGATCTGCCATAGAATCACCCCCGTACCGACCAGTTGGACAAAGGCGGAAATCAAGACAGCATCGGCGGCGCCGCGGAGCCCGTGCCGCGGAATCGACCACGCCGAAGTCGCCACCGCGGCGACGGCGGCAAGCAGCAGGAGGGGAATCTGCGGCCCCAGCCTCCGCGCGGCTGTCATTATGTATCCGAGTCCTGACGCCATGAACATCAGCATTCCGGCGATCATCAAGCGGACGAGAACATCGGTGTATCCGCCATATTCTTGGCGAAACAGGTGAATGAGCAGACTGCGCCCGAAGAACACGGACGCCACTACCGCTACGAATCCAAGACCTCCGCCCAATGCCACAGCCTGCCAAATGAGCATACGGTACCTGGTGCGGTCAGCCTCCGCACAAGCCGTGACAACAGGCAAGAAGCTTGCCTGCCCAAACGCAGACACCACCAATGTACCCGCGCTCAACAACGAAGCAATCGCCGAGAAGATTCCGAGGCCGGCGCTGCCTTCGAACCCGTTGATAAAGTAGCGTGGAATGTTCGGAATAAGCGAGCCCAGCATGGAGATGACTCCGAGGGGAAAGGCCGCCCGCAGCAGACCCAGCATATCGCCTCCATCCCATTCGATACGCACGGCGGGAGCATTGTCGCCTTTTGTAGTAAAACCGAGGCGCGAGTCCCAAACGAGCAAGATGGCCAAGCGTCCGAGCGCCAGACCACATACGGCCCATGCGATACTTCGCGTGATATACATAGCCACGCAGAGAGCCGCAAGCGATACGGGACCTTTTAGCAGCAGAGACCTGGCAATCCGGTCTATCCGCTCATGTTTCTGCATGAGACCGTAGTAGGTCTCGCTTATGTATTCAAGAACTTGGCCGAAACCGACCAGTAGAATAATTCCCCTTGGGCCCCAATCCTCCTGCGCGTAAACTGCCGCGCAGGCAACCACCAGCAGAGCCAGGCCCAGCGAAACCAGGCGGAACGTCAGATACTTACTGAAAGTGAATTGATTCCATACGTCGGATGCGAGCAGCGCGCGCAATTGGAAGTTCGCCAGCAGCACGATGGGGGCGGACACCGCCATTCCGAGCGCATACTCGCCGACCTGCTGCGGGCTCCCCAGCTTCGCAAGCGCCAGAACGATTGCCCACTGGCACGCCGAATAGAGCACATTACCGGACAGGAGCCAAGTGACGTCCGTCTTAATCGTTTTCTTGATCAGCAGCCTGTCCATGGATGTGTTGAGCGACTTTTGCGCCTCTCGCTATGCGCATGTGCCCGGCTGGTCGCGATAGCGTCCATAGTAACGGCCGTACGCGCGCGCCCTGCTGGAATTCATCTTCCAATCGTTTAAAACCATCCCAAGCATCGGAATCTGATCCTGACTGAATTTCTGGCATGCTGCCTTCAGTTCTTCCGTAGTCTTGGTGTTGGAACGAACCACCATCACTACGCCGTCCGACATCCGTCCGAGAATCCGCGCATCCGCATACAAATTCATGGGTGACGTGTCGATGAGCACCAGATGGAAGTCCCGGCGGAAACGCCGGAGGAGAGCACCAAGATTCGCTGAGTACAAGAGTCTAGCGGTAGTCCCATCGGTCTGGCCGCTCGGCAACACCCACAGGTTCGAGATATGCGTGGGCTGCGCTAGCCCCTCAACCGGCGAACTGTCGATGAAACTCGCGGCGTCGGAGCGTCGCAGTACATCCGTCAGACCACGGTCATTGGCGATGTTGAAGATCTCATGCAACCTTGGCCTGCGAAGGTCGGCGTCGATCAGCAGAACGCGCACTTTTCGCTCCGCTGCAGCGACCCCCAAGTTCGCAACTACCGTCGTTTTCCCTTCCATTGCGTCCATACTGGCAACCTCCAGGACACGGCCGCGAAATCGGCCCTCCCGATTTCCGAAAGAATGGCGACATTCCTGCTGGAACAAGATCGAGGTAAGTGTGGAGCGGAAGGATTCGCTCATCATGGAAGTGTGTCGATCCCATGTGACTAACCCAAGTTCAGTACCGGGAGATCCTAGCTTCAGCAGGCTATAACGCGGAAGACCCACAGTCCAGCGGTCCGAGGCTGACGGGATCACGCCCAGTTCGGGCAGATTCAACTGAACCGATTCTCCAGGCTGGCTGACTTTGTTGGATTGCCCGCGCACGAAAGCCGCAGCGATTCCTCCCACAACACCAATCAGTAGACCCATCGCCATGTTAAGCGGTGCTTTCGGTCTGTAAAGGTCGGCGGGTGGCGTCGCCAGGTCAATGGTCCTCACATTGGTGGTCCGCAGTGCGGACGCCGCGCCCACCTCCTTGAGTTTCTGGAGCATGGAATCGAGCAAGTGTCTGGTGGTATCGGCAGTGCTCTGCAGATCGTTGTAGTGTCTCTCTTGGTCGGACTGTTGCACAACTGTCTTCATGTGCCGGTCCCGTGAGTCTGTAAGCATCCGTTCGAGTCCCGCCGCCGCGATCGACTCGGTGCGCAGTCTGGCCACCGTCTGTGCAATTTCGTTCTGAATAGCCGCCTCGGTTTCCGCGATCTTCGCCGCCAGACTCTGAACTTTATAGTTGGTGGGAGTATACAGAGTTTGCAATTGAGCCAGTTCCTGGCGCATGCTCTGCAAATCGGTTTGATATTGGCGCAGCGGACCCGTGGCGAGCGAGTCGGCCATGAGGCTGCCTGGATTCGCCATTGCCGCCTCGTAGCGTGATTGTTTGGCGGCGCGATCAGCTTCGGCCCGTGCGAGGGATTCCTGAATCTGGCGCATCTGGTCTTCCGCCAGCGTGTTTTGTTTCCCCGCAAAAACGAGTCCGGCTGAGCGGGCGAAATCCTCCAATTGCCGGTTAGAATTCTCCAAGTCGGCCTTCAGATCTGCGGTTTGCGAACTCAACCACTCGGTGCTGTCGCGCACCAACTGTAGTCTGGCTTCCCGATTCATTTCCCGATATTCGAAAGCTGCCGCATTGGCGCCATTCGCAGCCAATTGAGGCGTCGGGCCATCGTAGAAAATATCGATGACTTGCGACCGCAACGAGGTCCTTATAGTCAGAGCCTCCTGAACTTGCTCGATACGCCGCTGTTCCCATGTCTTCGGCGTAGACCGAAAAACGCTAACTTGCTGACCGAGCCTTGTCGCCATTGCGCCCAAGACGCCGCGCGGATGCTCTTCAGGTTGGATACCCAGGCGATCCGCGACGCGACGCGCCAGGGTCTCGCTCTCCAGTATCTTGACTTCGTTGGCGAGATAATTGTCGGCTGATTCGTTGGAGACTGGAGCCGAAGTTAGAACGATCGCGCGCAAGAAAGACTGATCATTAAATCCCTCCAACTGTATGGAAGTGCGCGCGCGATAGGTCAGTGGTGTGAGTAGGCTCACAGCCAACCCCAGCAACAATCCCAGACACGCGAATCCTATAATCATCGCCTGTCGGCGCGCCAAGGTGGCCGTCAATTCCTTGAGCTTGATCGGGTCGCCGGTCGTCTGGGGACGACTCGGTTCAGCATAAGTCGTCGACACCGGGGAAAGTGGCGGATATCGGGCCCGCGCCACTCGTAGTTGACTATTCAAATGCTGGCGCGTCATAGGATCGCCCTCCGATTCAGCTGACGTTCTCACTAGGAAAGGCTCCTGTGCGATTGATCCATGGTGTGCAACCGAATGCTTTATCGCTCTCGCTTTCCCGCATCCATTGAATGGGGGTCTCCGCGACTGGTGCTTTCTTTAAAGAGACTGCAAGCCGTGTGCCAAGCCCACTCGGCCGCCGCAATTTCTTTCATCGCGTCGAATTACCTTTATCTCGTGAGCCGGCGGCTACTTCTACACAAAGCCCATAGCCAAGCCAGAGAGGGCCTTCCATCGGGACACCTGGCCCGGTGGAACTCGAGTGCTACTTGTGGCCCGGCGCACCCTGCCATTTTGGAGGAGAAATTCACTGCGCACGCGGTTCTGGTACTTCCTGCCCGACGGCCTCAACGTCGGTGGTGACGTTGGGAACCCGCGCGGCCGTCGAGGTATGTTTCACGCTGCTCGGAACTGGTTCCCCGCCGTGGATCATAGCGATCTGTCCCTCCCGGAGGCTAAATATCGCGTTCAGGTCGTCCAGGTGACCAAGAATGAAGTCCAGATCTCTGAGCTGGCCGGTCCTGCGTAGATAGTCCACGCTATGACCCACGAAGCCAGCCGCCGTCGGCGCATTGTTCCAGTGATTGATTCGTTCCCTAGTGGAGGCGTTTTCGGCCTGATATCCGTGCCACATCAGTCCTCTTGCGATCCAGGCACAACACATCTCGTCTTCCTCCCTAAACTCACCCCGGCTGCCTGCGCCGATCAGGGCAATTCGCCGGTGACGGCCGACAAGATATTCTGTCATCGCAGTGTAATTGCGTAAGCATGCAAGATACGCGGCTTCGCATCGGGCCGACTCATGAATCAATTGGGTTCCTGAGGACGAGAGCAAGATCAGCGGGCGATGACTATCAGTACGGGCGGCGAGATCGACGGGGCTATTATTCATATCGAAGCCCGCAGGGATGTCGCCACCCAATTCACCCGCAAGGATCGGGTTGTCCAGCTTACGCTGGAGTGAACGCGCCGCTTCCAGGGTGGGGACGGCGTAACAACGCCATCCTGCGGCGACGGCGGAGATCGCCATGGTCGTCGCACGGATGACGTCGATCGCGACCACGGCATAGCCCTTCCGGTAACGCGCAACACTCTCCGGAAAACAATCGATAACGACGGATTGTTGCATCGGTCACTCCTCCCTCATAATCCGCAACCCTGTGCGAAAGGCAACCGGGTCCGGGCGGGCCGGTCGCAGACGTTCTTTCGAAAACGCGTCGGAGTGGAGGCCGCGGCGGTAAATTTCCACGCGCAGCACTTCCTCCAGCCGGACATTGCAAAGCCGGACCTCCGGACCGAAATGATCGAGAAGCGCAAACTGGCTGGGCTTATTGGGCGCTTCGAACATCAGGAGCGGCAGGCTGAATTCGCGAGCGAAACGGTCAGCAAGGGCGCCGTCAAAGTTCCCGTCCTCATCGAAGAGCCCCACGCCCTTCGCGCTTTCGCGAGCCTCCACAACGAGTTCCATGGCTCCGGCATCTAGCCACTCATGGCCTTGGACGAGCAACTCTGTAACGACGTCCGTGTTGAAAGCTCCCATGTGCTTCTTGCCTAGCTCGAATTGCACATCCAGGCCGCGCTGTGCGGCCATCTTGACGACCTCCGGCGCACCCAGCGGCATATCTGTGAATCCGCATCCGCTCTCGATACGGTTAAATCCGATGTCTGCGCACAGGTCCAAGTACTCGGGAAGCCGCTCCTGCGCTACGGCCACTTCGAACGGACCTCCGCCCGTTACCGTGGGGACATGACAATGTCTGGCCGCAGCCACTTTCCGTCGCGTGGCAACCTCGTTGGCCACCATCCAGCAGGCCATCGAAATCTTGAGGATCGCCATCAAGTGGCCACTTTGCTCCAGGTGGCTCTCCAATGTGACCGGATCATACCCGGGGTCAAAAGGACTAATAAGCGGTGGCAACTCACGCACGCCGACGAGTTGCAGGTAGTCGACCGTATGTTTATCGTGTGTCTGTGGCATTCTTGTTATCTCCTCTGCTCGTAAGTTCGATCTCGTTGAATGGTTGATAGGCATGGGGTAATTTACTCCACCGCTCGCGGAACGTTGCCCGGGAATCCGCGAACCGGTAACCCGGGATGCGCGCCGCCCGCAGGTCGGATGTCACTACGATCGTGGTCGGCCAGAATCATGGTTGCTCTTTCCTTGCAAGAACGACGTATTGCGATCCGCACTGTCGAAGCAACGGGAGTCCATCGTCGGCTAAGCGCTGCAATTTGGAGTGCACGCTCAACCCAAGCTCCTGAGGCACACACTCGCGGGAGAACAGCGAAAACGGACCGAATCCCAGAGTGAAGCCCCGCAGCTTCGCGAGTCCGGCTGCTCGGAGCAATTTATCGAAATGCCGCGTCGAAGTGGTGTGGGCGCAGGCCGAGGCAGGAGTTCGCGCCATTCGCAGGCGCCGGACTACTGTTCCCAGAAGCCGTCGTCCCCCCACGAATGGATCCAAGATGTAATTGAGGCGCCAGCGATTATCGATACTCGCAATCATGTGGCCGCCAGGCTTGAGGACGCGGGCGATCTCCCGCACAGCCGGATCGAGCGGAGGTTGGATCCACGGCAGTACGCCCAACGCAACCACCAAATCGAAGGTATCATCGGGAACGTTCAGACTTCGGATATCGGCAATGCTCGTGCGGATGCGGTCTTCCGCTCTCGCCTCAATCGCCAGACAGTGAGTGAGAGAAACCATGGCTGCGACAACGTCCGTTGCATGTACGAAGTGTCCACGCACTGCCAGCGCGACGGCAACGGATCCAGCGCCACAACCGGCTTCGAGCACTCTGGATCCCGCGGGTAGCGCTAGGCAGTCGATAAGCGTCAACGCTCTCGTCCGGCGCTGCTGGTGGATCTTTTCGTAAAGACCGGGCCGCTCATAAATGGTTTTCCAATCGAGAGCGTGGGAATCAAAGAACGCAGCGACGCGCCTCTGTTGCTGATCCCGATCGACTGCGGAGTTCCACATCACGCAGTCTTAGGCACACGGAGTGCCAATCTGCTCAGGCAAAAACGCCGGCGGTTCTTATACGGAAGAATCTTGCTGGGCACTAGATTTGCAGACTGGGAGCGGCTCCGACAGGCGGCCGCTGTCTTGGCTTCCTGGCGACTCGGAGGCTCGGCAGTTCCACTCTTGATCCCTTCCGATGCTCTTACTTGCCCAGCCTGCGACCGAGCAAACCGTGCCCCGGATGGGAGCCGCGCTCCGCGGACGCCCGCCCGTTACGCCTGAACATTCGCGTAGCGAATTGCTGCGCATCGGAAACAAATACGGCAACCGCCGGGATCGGATCGCGAAGAGAAAGAAACGCCGTTTCCTGAACTCCCCGGAACGACATCAGCCAGTCTTTCACTGTCAGTTGCCCGTCGCGGAAATAACGAATGCTTGAAGCCAGATCGCAGTCTTCCACTATCCACTTGCGGCCATACCGAGGCGAAGAGGGCTGAATCGTCTGTCCAGTGACGTCAAGATACAGTGCACGCGCGACATCCATATCGCCGTCTCCGGCGAACAAACGAAAGGTGCTGCCAATTCGCGGATTCACATCCAACACCTTATACTGTCCGTCACGCGCATCGTACCGATATCCAATGTCGAGGATACCCGTGTAGCCGATCGCTTTCATGAAACGTAGTGTCAATGCCAGCACTTCATCGTTTCGCCGGCAGACACCGAGGCACGTTGATCCGGTGTAGGCGGGAGACTGGCGGATCTTCTGTCCCGTCATGCCGAAAAGACATTCCGAGTCGCGATTGAAGTATCCGTTAAACATCCAGATAGTGTCGTCGCGGCCGGGAATATACTCCTGGAGAACCAGGTTGGGCTGTCCCGGGTTCTGCATCCTGTCGTACTTGAGGAGTACCTCCTCCCGGCTGATTGCGATCTGCTTTCCGTCCCCTGAGAAAGTTCGTTGAAGAACCCCGTAGTCGATCGCCTTCAGCATGACCGGAAGCGCCGCAGTCTCCAGAAACTTGCGCACGTCGGCACGGCATTCGGGGAAAAACGTATCAGGCGTCGGGATTCCACACTCTTGTGCCAGGTGAAACATAGACGCTTTGTTGGATAAGGCGCGAGCGAGTCCAGAAGGTTGAACGGGGAAGTCGTAGGCTTCTTTTAGCGCGCCAGCATGGTGGGCAACCAAGAGTGCGCTGGCGTCGGTGGTCGGCATCAGAATCGGCCTGCGGCCAATCTTTCCCGCGACGTCTAGAAGAAATTGGACCGACTCTTCGGCGGACGAGGCATCGAAATCCCATGGGAAGTATCCGCTGCAATAACGCGACAACACCGCGGGACCCCAGCGACTTGGGTCAACCATGAAAATCGGAATTCCGAGTCTTCCAAGACTGCGCGCCACGCACAAGCTCCCGTGGCGGATCGCTCTCAGCACAACAACGGGTGTCGCAGTGTTTAGCATGGTCCGGCCTCGCCCGGTTCATCCATCGCCTGCAATCCGAATACCGGATCGAATGTCGAGCGCTTAAGTCGTTGAATACCGGCCTCACTATTTGAGGGGCACGCCCTAACACGGCAAACATAGTCTGCCTTTCGGATTTCGGCTCATTCGTTCGGTCGTAGAGTTGGCAGAGAATCGCCGCTACCAATTCTGTGCGTAATCTCTTCTCGCGGGTGCCTGCAGTTCCACCGCATTACACAAAAGTGGAATCATCTTTCGCCCGGAGGGCCACCGGGTTTCGCAGAGAGTGTCTGGCGATCCGCTTGGGCCTTCTGCGGGTTCAACTTTAGGGTCCGTTTCTCAATGGCGCGCCGAGTGCTCGTCTTGCGTGAGCGACGATGACTCATAATTCGGTTCACTGGATGCTGGCTTTCGCGCTATTCGTCCTCGGCGTAGCGCAGCACGGAATCGCGGGCGGCCCTCCGAACAACACACCGGCCGCATATCGGGATGGAGTCGTGTTGGTTGGATTTGGCGCTAACGTCTCAATGACGCAGCAAATTGCGGTACTGGCAAATGTCGGCGCACACGAGCAAAGATACGCTCCAAGCGGTGGCGTTCACATCACCCGGGTTCCGCCTGGACACGTACTGGACATAATCAACAAATTAAAGACTTTCGGCGAGGTGCGCTACGCCGAGCCGGACTTCGTACATAACGTCGATGGCGGCCCTCTTCCTATCGATACTTCCGTCGGATTGCAGTGGGCGGCGCAGAACACGGGCCAAAACGTGGATGGCACCACGGGCACGCCCGGTGCCGACGAACGAACGCTCCCCGCCTGGGGTGTCAGCACAGGTACCAACTCGGTGGTGGTGGCCGTCCTCGATACCGGGATACAGTACACGCATCCGGACCTGCTCACGAACATCTGGAACAATCCGGGCGGCGTGGGAGGCTGTCTGGCCGGCACGCACGGCTACAACGTCCTCGCCAATACATGCGATCCGATGGATGACGATGTCAGTTATTCGGGACACGGAAGCCATGTCTCGGGGATTCTGGGCGCCGTCGGGGATAACGCCATGGGCGTAGCCGGTGTGAATTGGTCCACTAGCATCCTCGCGGTGAAGTGGGTTGCTAGCAATGGCAGCGGCTTCTCAAGCGACCTGGTTAGCGCGATGGACTGGGTGGTGACCGCCAAGCAGGCCGGCGCGAACGTGCGGGTCGTGAACGACTCGGCCACCTGGCCCGGAACGGCGTACTCGCAGGCTATCGTGGATGAAATCGATGCCCTCGGCGCCAATGACATCCTGTTTGTCGCAGCGGCTGGCAATACTGGCGAAAACAATGATATAACCCCACGCTATCCATGCTCCTACGACCGCGCGAATATGATTTGCGCCGCCGCAAGTGACCAGAACGATCTCCTTTGGACTTCCTCCAACTTCGGCACCACTACCGTGAATCTCGCGGCACCAGGCGTCAATATTTACTCGACCATGCGACAGAATAACTACGGATACATCAGCGGCGCATCCATGGCCGCGGCACAAGTTTCGGGCACAGCGGCGCTGATTCTTTCCCTGGGTTATCAGTCGGTCGCGAATTTGCGCTCGATGATCTTGAGCAACGTTGACGTTCTCCCCTCTTTCACGAGTTTCGTCGCCACGGGCGGCCGGCTCAACGTGTGCAAGGCGGTTCCAGGTTGCAGCACGGCCTCTACAGGTGTACCCGTGAATACGCAAGCGCCGGCCGTGACAGGGCTGGTGCAATATGGCTCGCTGCTGGGCGCTTCCACGGGCGCGTGGTCGGGCGTTCCGGCGAGCTTTACCTTCCAATGGTATCGGTGTGATGGAAGTGGATCGAATTGCTTACCGATCGCCGCGGCCACCGCACAGAGCTATCCGGTGCTGGCTTCCGCGGATGTTGGCGCGACGTTCCGCGTGACTGTAACCGGCGTGAATGCTTTTGGGCCCAGTTCCGCCCAATCCAGTTCCAGCAGCGTGGCCGCGACGATGTCCTCGCCTTTCGGTCTCAACTCGACCATCCTAAATGGCGCCACGCTCAGCGGCAGCGTCCAATGGAAAGCAAGTCCCGCCCAGGCCGTCAATTTTCTGCAGTTCTATATTGACGGCGTGCTCAGCCAAACCAGCTGGTCTTCTCCCTACGCGTATAACCAGCCGACTACAGGCATGCTGGATACTGCAGCGCTCAGCAACGGGACCCACGTTCTCGGCCTACGCGCTCTATCTTCTGACAATCGGACCTACGCTTTCTATGGCGCGGTGGTAACCGTGTCGAACGGCGGCGGAGGCAGCGGGATCGCCCTAGTTCAATCGGCGAATGCGATGGGCTCGGGCGTGGTCTCGGTGCAATCGGCATTTCCGAGCGCCAATACTGCCGGTAACCTGATCTTGGCTTTCGTGCGCATGTCAACCACCTCGCAAACCGTCACCATGACCGACACTGCGGGTAACGTTTATACCCAGGCCGTGGGACAGACCCAGACTAGCGATGGTC
>DASYSG010000029.1:0-92856 GCA_036003585.1 Bryobacteraceae bacterium
TGAAGCTCAGAGCGACGGACTGCGTGCTTGAGGTCTTATTGGCGAGCACAATCGTCGTCGACCAGCCGGCGCCATCGGCAACCTGCGGGATGATCTGCGTATCGGCGAACGCGGGGAGCAGTCCGAGAATGAGGAAAGACATAGTCAAGCTCGGCAGGGATCGAATTGTCATAGGGTTCCTCCAGAAGAACGTGGACGTTAATTGATAGCACGGTACAGGGGCTGCTCATGTTGCACGCTCCCCGCGTTTGTCTGCGACCGTCATGCATCGTAGACTTGATTTTGGCCGGAATTTCCATTTGGCCTCACGGACTGCGAGTAGTATATCTCAGTGGCTTCGATAGCGATCTCGTGTCGGGCAGTTGGAGCAAGCGAGTGCGCTGTTGGGACACGTTTGCAAAGTCAACTCAGGCAGGAAGCCTGTGCTTTAGCGTGCGGCGGGGGACCTACTCGGAGACCACGGCACCGCCCGCGCGGGCGGCCCAGGACAAAGAACGGGGGGCAAAGGCAGGCAGTTTGGGGGAGAGGGTTGCGTGGAGCATATCCGCAAGAGAGGCAGGGCAGCCATCGGCTTCGCCGGTCTGTCAAGCAATGCGGTGTGGGTTCAGTTGGTTACGGGTGCCCGCGAGGGCCACAGCTTGTTCGATGCAGAAGATCATTTCCCGGGCCTGACGTTCCCGGCTGTGCCGCGGCGCGCCAGCCAAGCTATTATGAGCAAACGTTCTCCGCAATTCGGAATTTCCCTCCAAAAGACGAATCGCGGCCGCGAGCGCCTTCGGATCGCCGGCCTGAACCCACATGCCGTTATTCTCGGTAAGCACGATTCGACTGGCTTCGCCTTCAGGAGCCGCTAACAGAATAGGAAGCCCCATGCCCATCGCTTCAAAGATCTTCGATGGGATCACGGTCTGAAACAGAGGGGTGTTCTTGAGATGGACGAGAGCGATATCGGAGAGGCTCCAAAAGCCGGGCATCCTCTCTTTGGGCTGAGCTGGAATAAAGGTGACGTTGCGCATGCGGCGGAGCGCTGCTTCCGCCAGCAAGGTCTCGCGCTCGGCCCCCGGCCCGACCAATAGAAACCGGACTCTCGTGCAATCGATGATTTCCGCGCAATCCAGGACGTTCCGGAGCCCGTGCGCCATTCCCAACGTCCCGATGTAGGACACCACAAATTCGTCTGGGGAGATGCCCCAGGTCTCGGCAAGCGCAAGGTCCTTTGACCTGGGCTGGTATCTCTGGAGATCGACGCCGTTCATGACCACCGCAATCTTCTCAGCGGGGATACCGCGCCGGACGAGGTTCTCCTTGAAGGCATTGGTGAGCGCGACGACCGCGGCGGATTGGTTGTACAGAAATAGCTCCACCTTTTCGAGCCATCCCAGAACCATGCTTTTCTTCATCGCACCCACGGCGACGATCGAGTCCGGCCAAAGATCGGAAAGCTCGAATACGAAGGGTTTCCGCTTGACTCGCGCCAAGGCCCAGCCGGCGACCGCGGCGAAAAACTGAGGTGAAGTTGCTACCACGACATCCGGATGTTTTTGGACCAATCCGGTCAGAAACGCGGACAACATGTAGGAGAGGAAGTCCGCGATGCGCCGGAACTTGCCGCGATTGGCTGAAATGAACGTCTTCACGCGGACAACGCGGATCCCGTTCATTTCTTCGGCTTGATACAAGCGGTTCCTGTAACCCGGATAGACCCGGCCTTCGGGGAAGTTCGGCGCGCACGTAATCACCGTTACCCGGTGTCCCCACTTCGCCCAGTAACAGGCCCGTTCATAGACGCGCGAAGCCTGTGCGTTCTTCTCCGGCGGGAAGTTGTCGGCTAGGAAAAGGATGTCCATTAGACCGCGGCGGCGTAATAGCTTTGCGCCGCGCAGCGATAGAGCAAAGCTTCGACGATGCGTTCACCCGCTTTACCGTCCCACTTGGGCGGAATCGTCGCGGGCCTGCGATCTCCGCTCAGCATCGAGAATGCCGTACGGCGAATGCACTCCGGATGAGTGCCGACCAGGATGTTTGTCCCGAGCGAGCAGGTGATGGGGCGTTCGGTATTGTCACGCATCGTAAGGCACGGGACCCCCAGGACGGTAGCCTCTTCCTGGATTCCGCCGCTGTCGGTCAGCACGAATTTCGACCGGCTCACCAATCCTATGAATCGGAGGTAGCCGAGTGGGGCGAGAAACCGAATTCCGGAATCGGCATTGAAGCCTTGGACGAGACCAAAGGTTTCCAGGTTGCGGCGCGTCCGAGGGTGGATGGGAAACACGACGGGAATGCGCTCGGCGATGTTCCGGATGGCCTCGAACAGGGGGCTCAGGGTCTCGACCGAATCCACGTTTGAAGGCCGGTGTAGTGTAACCACCGCGTAATCCCTGTCGCGCAAACCATCCGGGAGCGGCAGGTCCCTGGCGCGGCGGTGATGGCGCAGTAACGAGTCGATCATCGTGTTTCCCACGAACGCGATATTCTCTTCGGCGATACCCTCCCGGCGGAGGTTCTCGCTGGCGATTTCGTCCGTGGTGAACAGTAGATCCGCCACCGCATCGGTACACAGCCGGTTGATCTCCTCCGGCATGGACATGTCCCGGGAACGGAGGCCGGCTTCGACGTGAGCAACGTGAATTCCGAGCTTCCTCGCGGTGATCGAGCATGCCAGGGTCGAGTTGACGTCGCCCACCACCACGACCCAATCGGGACGTTCGGAGAGGCAGACTTTCTCAAAGGCGATCATGACCCGTGCAGTTTGCTCCGCATGCGAGCCCGAACCAACGCCCAGATTGATGTCAGGCTCGCGAATGCTGAGATCGGCGAAGAACGCGTCTGACATGGCGTGATCGTAGTGCTGGCCGGTGTGGACCAGCGTGACCACAAAGTCGCTGGACCCGCCTGCCCGGGCGCGAAACCCATCCAGAATCGGTGCGATCTTCATGAAATTGGGCCGCGCACCCACCACCAGGACGAATTTCATGGCCTCTACCAAGTGATGAGCGTTGTGAACCGGACAGGCAATCGACCGCCCCACCGGCCGATGATAGTTTTATTCAAGATCGAGCGATTGAACTCCGGAAACCATGCGGTTTCCTCAACCCATCGCGATAGCCTGGCGTCCAGCATCAGAGCAACGTCGGCATCGGGGTGGAGATGAAAGAACAGCTCGAGTTCGTGGGACTGCCGGGCTTCAAAAATATCCGTGACGCTAAGCGCGCCGGACCGAAGCTCCAGGCGGCGGCGATGGAGCACGGGATCTTTCAAACGAAGATAGCCGGTGTGGCCGGCTTCGGCAAAGCTGCAGTTATCGGTTTGGACGTCGACCGGACGGGCGCGGCGTGCGACGCGGAACGCGCTCCAGACTTCGGATTGATCGATGCCGTCGACGCGGGCGGTGTTGTGCGCGGACGTGCCCCGTTGGTAGAGACGCTGTGAATTGTTCTCGTAGGTGGAAGTTCCTGAGTTCACCACCGCCCGGCGTCCCCTAATCGATAATTCGAACGACAGCGTATCCGCGTGGGCGTGTCCCGGCTGATAATCCGGCCCAACCGGCCCGGCATCGAAGATGACAACCGCACTCTCGTTTTCGAGCCGCACGTAGCCGCTTTCAGCGAATCTACCCGGAGACGGCTGGACTCCCAGCCGCTGCGCGTACGCGGTCACCTCCGCCAGTGTCGGAGCAATCCCTATCGCCGCATCGTTAAAGAACGAAATCTCCCCGTCCGGATGGCAGATCTGCGTGAGCCAGCCGGCCATACGGCCGCCGGCTTCGATCCACATTCGCTCTGCATCCGAAGCGATCGCGTCAGGATAGGTTCGAATCAGGTTCACCAGGTCAAGAATGTCCTCCAGGACGAGAGCATGGTACATAGGGCTGCGTTCAAAATGACCGCCGTCGTGCAGGATCTGCTCCGGAATCTGCCCCTCTAAAACCTTTAACCCAGCGCGGAGCCACCGGTCAGCAGCCGGCCCTGAAAAAAATCTTCCTGCAAACACCAGCGCTTTTGCATTAACGAACAGATGATTGGCCAGCAGGTGGAACTCCATCGACTGAGCAAGATACTCCGCCTGCTGTGACAGGCTCTGCAAGGCCGTCTCCGGAAGAAAGTTTCCTTCCAAGGCCCACTTGATCCAATTGCAGATGCGCAGAGAAAGCGGATACGGCTCCCATCCGTTGCCTTGTCCCCAGGGGTTGTCCCTGCTCCAACCCTCGATCAGTTCGAGATTGGGACAATCGAAGTAGTGCAGGTGATACAGCCACAGCTTGGGAACGCCAGCATCATTCCAGGAACGGATATCCCGTTCCTGATTTAAGAACTGGAATCGGTTTGGACCAGTCTGCGGATTTGCCTTAGGGATTGGGGGACTCCATGTTCCGGTCCTCGCTCGAAGGTCGATCGTAGCGCCCTTTCGGACCCGAGGTTTCGGCCGCCACAGCCGGCCGTAGACCTGAACGGGCTTTAGATACCGCACGGTGTGGAGCAAACGAGTCACGTTCATTCCATCGGGTTCGCCGCCAGTAGAGCGCAACGGCTTACTTCCCGCAGCTCCTCGAAGGGAATCGGCGCGGCGCCGCCTCCCCGGATCGCGTCGATAAACGCCTGAACCATACGCCCCGCGCCCTTATCCTGCCGCCACGAACTGCTGCCCCCGAAACGCGGGCCGCCATACCCGCGAAGCTTTCGGAAGTTGTCGATCACCAAGATGCGTCCATCCGCGAAGATTTCCAACCTTTCCTTAGGAAACGACTTGTGACCGTTCGCAAAGTAATGCACGGTTCCAACAGAACCATCTTCGTAAGAGACACTGATCGTCGCGGTGTCCACCGATTGCTGCGCTGTGCGCACGCTCCTTGCCGGATACCCCACCAGAAAACGTAAAAGATCCAGAAAATGGCAGGCCTCGCCGAGGATTCGTCCTCCGCCTTCCTCCGCATTCTGAGTCCAATGTTCCAGGGGGATCGCTCCGGCATTGACCATATACACCAGGCTCTTGGTCCCCCGCATTCCCTGCAGGAGTCGCTGGGCCTGCCGAACGTGCGGCGAAAACCGGCGGTTGAATCCGACCATCAGGACGCGGGTTTCCTGCAACCCCCGGTAGGTGTCCTCGATCTCGTCCAGTTGTTCCCACGTCAGTGCCAACGGCTTTTCGACGAAAACATGCTTACCTGCCTCGAGCGCCCGGCAAACCAACCCGGCGTGACTGTCGTGCCGGGTGGCGATCA
The DNA here is from genome assembly GCA_036003585.1 of Bryobacteraceae bacterium. Lineage (GTDB taxonomy): Bacteria > Acidobacteriota > Terriglobia > Bryobacterales > Bryobacteraceae > Palsa-187. Next base: position 5,219 of record DASYSG010000029.1, read on the forward strand.
CCACCGCGTCAATCCGTTGGTCCGACAGAAGAGATTCGGTGTCCGTGGTCGATTCTGAAAATCCGAACTTGCGCCCCGCATGGGAGGCGCTAAGGCCTCCCGCAGACGCGACGGTCAGCAGGGTCGCGCCGGCCTCAAGGAACGCGGGTATCAGAACCTTGGTCGCGTATCCCCCGGCGCCGACAAATCCAACGCGGACCTCTTCCTTCCTAGTGGGCTTCCCAGTGGGCTTCCCGGGAAAAGCAGTCCTCACGGCCAGCCTCCGGCGCCCGGGATCCAACGTCTCTTGCCCGCGCGCGTAATCGAGCAGAATGCCCAGATAGAACTCGTCACGGTTCAGCAGCTCGTAGGCTTCCAATGCCCGGTCGAAAGGAAACCGGTGCGTAAGGAGCCTCTCTGTCTGCAGCCGTCCGTCCGCCAGCATATCTAATACCGCTTCGAAATTACGCTGCGCCGTCCATCGCACATACGCTCGCGGATAATCCTGCCCTCCTTGTTCATAGGCGGGATCATACCGGCCCGGCCCATAGGAACAGGAAACCTGGAAGCTCAATTCTTTCTTGTAGAAATCGTCTCTTGACAACTCGAGTCCCGTGACACCCACCAATACGATCCGGCCCCGCTTCCGCAGCATCAGCGCCGCCTGGTGAACCGGTTCGTTGCTCTTCGTCGCGGCTGTGATCAGGGCCGCATCGGCTCCCTTGCCCCGCGTAAACCGCTCCGCCGCGACCATCGGATCCTCGCCCAATCCCAGGTTGACCGTCTCTGCGCCGAATGCCTCGGCTAGTTGCAACTTGCGCGAATCGAAATCGATCCCCAGAACGCGACAGCCATGCGCCCGCAATAGTTGCACCGTCAGGATGCCAATTAAACCCAAGCCGATCACGACCACGTCCTCGCCGAGCTGCGGCTGGATCAACCGGACGCCTTCCAATCCGATGGCGCCCACGACCGCGAACGCTGCCGCATCGTCGCTGACCGCGTCCGGAATCCGCGCACACAGGTTCGCGGGAACTCCCACCACTTCTGCATGGGGGCCGTTAGAGATCACCCGGTCGCCCCGGTGAAACCCCGTGACGCCTGTCCCGACGTCCAGCACTACACCGGCATTGGAATATCCCAGGGCAACCGGCTGGTCCAGCTTCGCTTGGACGCTCTCAATCGTCGCCATCAGGCCATCGGTTCGCATCTTCTCCATTACCTGCCGGACCTTCTCGGGCTGCTGCCGGGCCTTGCCCAGCCAGCTCGCGCGGCCGAAATCCAGCAGCATCCGCTCCGTCCCCGCCGATACCAGGGAAGCCCGCGAACGGATCAGCAGGCTCCCCCGGTTCGCTCCCGGTGCGGGGACCTGCGCGACCGAGGTCACACCGTCTTTCAAGCTCTGAAGGACCTGCTTCAATTAATTCCCCATGTTGATGTACAACTGCTTAGCCAGGCCGCTCCATCGCCTTGAAGGCCGTTAGGCGCAAAGGTCCGGCGTGCTTCATCTACCATCGAATCGCTCGGGCTTCAACCAGCCACAATGCGGTCTCGTGTCCCCGTACCGACTCACAGGACCAATGTGATTCGTGTAGTAGCCTCTGCCAAACCGAAAGCGGGTGCCGCTGCACGGACAAGGCGAGATACTCCATCCAGTTCCTGCCCCGTTGGGTCAACACCGGATGGAGTAATCCTGCCAGTGGCTTCAAGCCGCGTTCCACCTTCCGAGACCAGTGGGTCGCGTTCGGAACGCTGAAGAAGAGCCAGGTTCCTGGACGGCTGACCCGGCGCAGCTCAAGGAAGCATCGCGCCGGATCAGAAACATACTCCAATACACTCGATGCGATCACGGCGTCGAAACAAGCCTCACCATAAGGAAGCCGCAGTGGCTCGTCTGAGGCAATCGTATCGAAGCTTACACCGCCCGGTTCCTGCCGCCGGGCTCGTTCTACCATCCCGGATGACTGGTCGACACCGCAAACCCGATAGCCGGCAGAGGAACAAGCCGTTGAAATCTCCCCGGTACCACACCCGAAATCCAGCACATCCGCCGGGCTGCTCACTCGACCTGCCAACGCACCGACAAATTCTTCGATCCGCGGGAGCATTGAACCCTTCGCGGAATACTTCGATGCCCATTGGCCGGAGAGCCGCTCAAAATATTGTTGAGTACTCGCGCCATTCCAAGGCATATCGTTCCAGGATGCTCCGGCAACCCTACACGTATTTCGAGTTGACGACCTGGTACTCCACGAGGCTCAAATCCACGACACTGAGCCGATGATCGATCAGTATGACCTGAAAGCCTTGCGGATGGCTCACCCAATTTCCGGAATCATCCGGGCCGCGGTGTCGTAACGCTGCCGCTGACAACCTGACTTCCTGGCCTATCGCGCCCTGAATGCCACCCATGATCTTAGCTTCCGACCGCGGCTCTCACTAACCGCGCCATCCGCAGCGCTGAAGTCCGGGCGTCGAATTGGCTCGCCCGGCATCGTCCCGCCGATCGCATCTTAAGCAGCTGTTCCTGCGAAGCAAGCAGGCCGCTTACCGCCGCCGCAATACTTCCGGGATCCAGCGGGTCGAAAAACACTCCCGCATTTCCCAGCACTTCCCGGGCATACCCTCGGTCTGCGGCGGCCACTGGACAACCTTCCGATATCGCCTCTACGAGCGGCAGTCCGAAGGATTCAACCAATGAGGGAAATACCGATAAGTCCGCCGCCCGCAAAGCGTAGCGCACTTCATTCTGACTCCGATAGCCCAAAAATACGAATCTTCCCCGGGATTCGTGCTCCCGGACCAACGAGCGCCCAAACTCCCGCTCTGCCTCGGCTCGGTCCATCGTGAGCCACAGCGAACACTTCGGGAAATCCTTCCGGATCCATTCGAGGGCCGCCAGGAGCGTGGCGTGGTTCTTGTGTTGCCCCAGAGACGAAACGTAGATGAGACGTGGCCGCCCGGCTCGTTGCAAAAGGCCCGCAAACTCCGCGTCGACGCTCTCATCAGGATTTGTATCGTAGATCCCCGGTGGCACGACGACCACGCGTCGATCCGCGCGATCCGTGAGCTGAACCCGCAGAGCCTTCCGCATCGATTCTGTCTGGACAACTATCCAGGCGCTCGCCTCCGCTCCCCGCACGATGCAGCGTCGCAATACCGCCATTCTCACTCGATCCGTCCAAGCCGACGAAGCCAGTTCAACGAAGGGAAGCATTTGCTGGCAATACACAATCTGGGGCGGGCTGCCGAAGGGCCCCCCAATGTTCGCGAAGGCGATGACCGCGTCCGCCGCCGTTTGCCGTAATTTTTGCGGAAGCCCCCGGTAAATCCAATACAGCCGCGACAGCCCCGAATCTCCCCACGCCGCGATTTGCACCCGAACATTTCGCAGCCCTCTGGGATTATCAAACTGCCTGGCTTTTCGCGGGAGTAAATAAAGATCGATCTGCCAATCCGGTTCGACGGCGGATAGCTGCTCGACCAGACTGTTCAGAAGGGTCGCCCCTCCGCCGGTCCGAACTCCCACTGCATCGATCGCTACCCGCAGCGGAACGCGATCGTTTCTGGCGCCTTCGCTACCGTAATCCAAATAAGCGCTCGTACGCGGGCCAAATCACTGGCAGTCCATAGGTGTTTTCCACAAAGTGCTCTAACCTCGCGCCGTCCATTCCTGAGTCCACGCTGAGGAATCGCCGCAGTGCGATCGCCAGTCCCTCGGCATCCCCTGGCTCGAACAGCCATTCGGGGAGGATCTGCGTCATGATCTCCGGGATCGCCCCCGCTCGCGAAGCGATCACTGGACACCCTCGCCCCAAGGCCTCCAGCAGCACCAGCCCGAAACACTCCAGCGCCATCGTCGGCAGCACGAACACGCTGGCCGCCCGATACGCCAGATCCAACTCCCGATCGCTGATCCGGCCCATAAACACCACCCGCCCATGGAGTACACCCGAGCTGGCTTTCCGCTCGAGCTCCGGGCGTAGCGCACCCTCCCCGCCGATCACCAGCGTAAAATCCTTCTCCGCGGCTATCCTTTCAGCGGCCGCAAGCAGTACTTCTAAACCCATGCGAGGAACCAGCCGCCGGATCGATAAAACCACCGGTTTGCCGGCCGGCCAGTGCAGCGCCGCCCGGGCTTCGGCTTGAGACGGTCCGGCTTGGCCCGAAAACCAGGATGGGACCACCTCCACCCGCGATCCCAGCTCGCTTCCGTGCAGGCGCTCCACCATGCCCCGGGTGAACGCGGACAGCGCGTGGATGCGGTCGGCCCGACGCAGCGTGGCTCGCTCCAGCCGATTCAGCGCCGGGAGCACGATTCGCCGCCTGAGCCAACTTGATCGCCGGACGTTCCCGGAATTCGCCTCAGCCTCCGCCCGCGCCGGAGAGTGCACGGTGTACACCCTCCGGATTCCTGGCCCGATACAGCGAAAAGCCGCCAGGCCGCTCACAGGCATGTGCGCGTGAACAACATCCCATCGCTGCCATGCCAAAAACTTCTGGACGGCATCTGTCATTACACTCGCCGTTTGCACAAGCGAGAGGGGAAAGTGATTCGCGAGTCTCGGGATTCGGTAGCGTACCAGGTGAATGCCTCGATATTCCTGTACGCCGGCCGGCGGATCCGAGTCCACGGATCCGCACAGCATCCCGACACTGTGACCTGCCCTTCGCATGCACAAGGCCAGATCCAAGGCTACGCGGTATCCGCCTCCGGGCAGATCCTCAAAGAATCTGTCGACTGCAACCAGATATCTCAAAGGAGTTCGTTTCCGGCCCCCGACAGTTATCCGATCGCCGGACGCTGCGGGCGGCCAACTCGCAGATCGTGCCGCGTGGACTTCCACGGGAACAGCCACTGGCGCAAACGAAACATCACCCGGAAGAACAGCCCCGCCGTAATGCATCCCACAAATACCGGTCCGGCGGCGGCTCCCGATCCCAGGACGAATGACAACATTGCACCGACATACGCGGTCATCTCCAGCAGACCGCGACGAGGGTCAACTCCGGCGGAACGCCACCAGAAGCCGGCCACCGCCGCCCCCAGCGCATACATTCCGGCGATTACGCCCGGCCAACCCAGGTTCCAGAACAGCTCCCCGGCCGCGGTTTGGCCCGTCGACGTGGTGGCCACGCTCGCGTCTGCCGCCCACCCTAGAATGGCTGTAAACTCCCGGCCCCGATCGATAAAGGGCTTGTCCCGCCATAATGCGCGAGGAATTAGCGTCATCGGCACGTAATCAAAGCCGCTGCCATTGAGGAACCCTTGTTGGTCCGTAATCCAAACCACCATTCCGGCCGCCACCGGATCGCACAGCCGGCTCATCGTCATATCGGTCCACTGCCGGACGTAATCCAGAGGATTCGAAGAATACTTTTCCCTGAGTTGCTGGACCGCCCGGTCGGTCACGTCCGGCGTGATGATGGCGACGGACCCGGTCTCAGTCCGGGCGCCGGAGTTGCGCATGGCCGTCACAAGCGGCGCAATTCCGATCAAGTAGACTGCTGCCAGCACCGGGCCCGCGCCCAGGACCATGCCGATTTTTCTGCGCTGAAGTAACCACCACACCAGAGGAACAAACGAGAACATCATCTCCATCTTGGAGTCTCGTCTGGCGTTCAAAAACAGCACACAGGCAACGCCCCCCAGCAGCACCAGCCCCTGAGCGGTTTCCGACTTTCGAAGCGGTTTGGGAGGATTGAGGGCTACCATGCAGAGCACGGCCAACGGCAGAAAACTGAGTTGCGCGACAACACTCCCCGCAAATTGCGTGACCACCTCCCGAAGGACGAGAAAAGCTGCGCCTAGAGCGAAAGAAAAAAGCAAGGTGCGAGATGCCGTCATGGGCCGGCGATCCCCTATGAGCTCACGCGGCTGGAAATGTTTCATGCCTGCGTAGAAAGCCCACGATCCCGCTGTCATAATCGCGTGACCGTAGGCAACGCGAGACATGGGAACCGGCCAATTTCCGAACGGAACGAAATCTTCAGCTCCGTAGGAGAACGCGATGTACAGAGGCGCCAGCCCCAGGGTCGCCGTCTGCCATGCTTGATAGCACACGACGGGGCTCAAAATCAGCGTCGCCCGTCTCCCCTCCGCCAAAGACAGCCAAGCCGAGAAGCAAAGATATATGAGAGCGGCAGTCTCAAGACTGAGTGGCGTCGGCAGCAAGAGATCCGCGCCGACACAAAACGCTGCGACTGCGCCGAAGCGGATGATCGATTCCGAATCGCGCCTCTCGACTGCCGGGCAGCCTACCCGCCGCGAACGAATTCGCTCAAGCAAAATTTGAATTACTCCTGTCCCGCGCCACTTCGACGTGCCGCAGGGCGGCGGACATGTGCGCGGTGTAAGAGTAATCCGAATCCAGACACCGCCGATAACCTGCTGCCGCGATCTTCGCACGCTCTTCCGGGTGCGCGAGGTAGAACCTGCATTTTTCGAGCAATTCTTCCCGGGTGGCAAAGAACTCCGCCTCAGCCCCTTCCCGGAAGAGTTGCTGATGTTCGTCGGTCCGCTCCGCGAGCAGAAATGCGCCGCAGGCGGGAATTTCCACCGAGCGCGTGGTCTGCATATCTCGATTAACTTTTCGAAGAAAGCCCAGGTTCACATCAAACGAACAGGTGGCCTTCACGTACTCTTCACCCCAAATACAGGAACCCTCCACGGTGAGCAGCGGATGGCGGTGCCGCTTGGCCCACGTGCTCCATCCCTCACCCCATACCCGGATGCGAATCCCGTTTGTCACCAGAAACCATATGGCTGCGGCTCGTTCTTCTTCAAATGCTCCAATAAATCCTACGCCGCCGCCGTACTGCCTGCGCTCGTCTGCGGTAAGGGGAACCGGCCGGTGTATTTTGGGGCAATAGGCATTGTTAAGAAACACTACTTCTCTCGCACCCATCGCCTGCCGCTCAGCCACGTTGTAGGACTTGGTGGTCACGTGCAAGTCGTAAAGGGGGACGCTTTTCAGGAATTGCCAGGATTGATTCCGCCGATTGGTCATGCAGTCGGGACTGTAATGAATCAACGTGATATTCCGTGCCCGGATCTGCTTCAGTGTTTGCGGCGAGATGCATAATCCTTTGTCGATCCAAACCAGATCGGGTTTTCGGCGCGCGATGACTTCCAGTAAAGCCGGACTCGCGCCGGCGGGGTCAGGAGCCCATCCGGTCTTTCGAAGCACTCTGAGGGCGAGGCCCCCAGCGCCCGTAAAGCGCCACGTTGTATCGACCCCTTCAACCGTGTGTCCGAGTCTCTCAAGCGCCTCCAGGCGCATGCGGCACGTGCCGCCATTCCAGAGTTCGCCGCAGTACACGATTCTCATGACAGCGCTTAGTGTTTGATCGCTTTCACCATCATGTTTCGACTGTAGACATTGCCGCACAAGCCGCCGGTTTCCGCGAGGTTCCATAGTGCGCAACCTCCTCGTATCATCCGCCAGAGGCCCCAGCGCACCGCGCTCTTGAATCCATGGACGAAGGGTGCGACCTCTCGCACCTCAATCTCTTTAAAACCAGTCAATGTGAGTATTGAGGTGGCACAGTCCGGATCCAGAATCAGTTCGTGAGTTAAGTCGTGATATCGGTAGTGCGACGCCCACGGGGAGACAGCGTTCGGGGTCTGAAACACGAGCGCACCACCGGGAACGAGACGTCTCCAAATGAGGTCGAGAAGATTAAGCAGCTCGTCCTTGCGGAAGTGCTCAACGATATCGAAAGCACAGATCAGGTCGAAACGATCCTGGCCCTGGTAAAGGAATTCCCGAACGTCGGCTTCGAGAACATCCAGGCCCTTGCTCCTGGCAAGCGCGCTCGACTCAGGGCTCACGTCGACGCCATACACATTCCGGTAGCCCGCAGCCCGAAGAGTCAGCATGAGGGTTCCGGCGCCACAGCCTAAATCCAGACACTTAGCGTTGCGATCCTGGGGCAGCCAGTTCCGCAGGCGATGCAACGTAGCCCGCTCCATGGTCGCATCCGCCTGACGGTCCGCCTTGAGCCAGCCGGGAACTTGGACGGTGACATAATTTCCATACATCCTGCTTCGGTAGTCGCCGGCTTTTTTAAGCATTGGGATTATTCACCTGACGTAAGCCTTGTTTTCATGCGGTTTGGCAAAACAGTTCTTGCCTTGCGAAATCCGACAGGAGCATGGCGACCAGCAAGATCAATGGTCGTTCCTACGAAGCCTCTCAACGAGGGAAAGCAACGACCTTGCCGACGCTTCCACGTCTACCAGTTTCTTGGCCCTTTCCTGCATTACAGCGCCCTTGAGCCGGGACTGAGAACTCCGGCTGATTCGGTCACTCAATTCCTTCTCACCGGGGCCGCTCATCCACCCGGTAACGTCCTCTTCAACCAATTCGTGGGCGGCACCGACCCAGGGTGCACTGATTACTGGAAGGCCGCAGGCCATTGCCTCTCCTACGCTAATGCCCCAGGGCTCCTGTTGCGGCATATGCACAAACACTTGCGCAGAGCCGTGGTAAAGCGCCAAATTAGAATAATCGACGTAGCCTGGCATGAAGACCTCGCCACTGACCCCGAGCCTGCGTGCCTCCGCTTCCAAGCTTTCGCGCAACGGCCCGGTTCAAGGACGAGTCGCTGCAGCTGGGTGCGGATTTCACAGTTCCACTCGCCGTGGAACTTTTCGCGCCGGACCTGTTCCTCACCAAAGGCCCTTTCATGCGGTCTGTAGGCGATCGGAAATTACGCCTCTTAGCCAAGCCAGGGCGCTCCTTGCTTCTTCCCGAAATGGTCGGTGAATGGCATAGAGAAGACTCATCAGTAAGACCGCGAAGCCAAAGACTGAAACCATAACTTCTGGTACGCTGAACGAAAACCTCAGATACAAGAACGGGATTCCTGCGGCGATGCAAATCGCGTACGAGGAGAGTGCGGCCCTGACAACGGTCCATTGCTCACAGGTAGTAAAGCGAATGATGGAGAAGGAACGAAACAGGAGGAGCGGGACCCCAATCAGAAGCGCCGAAATCAGAGACGCGGTCGGCAGAGCGGAAACGCCCAGGTATTTCAGCAACATGTACGCTAAGGCCACTTTCAGAACCCCTTGCAGCGTCGTGATAACCGTAGCTTCGCGCACCGCACCGGAAGCAAACATGACATGGTAAGAGGAGTTCAGCAGATTTGACAAATATGCGGCAAGGCCGAGAAGGATCGTAAGTCGCGCACCGCCAAAAAGCTGTTCTCCCACCCACAGCCGCATGATGTCTCGATTGAAAACAACCGCAATGCTCGTGAGGAACGCGGAACTCAGGAAGGTGAGCCGAAACAAACGGGCGGTCACCAGCCTGATCTTCTCTGGTCTGGCCTCTCCGAAAAGATGCGCCAAAGACGGCTGCACGGCAGTCCCAATCCGGTCAGGCAGTGTCCGCGCCGCGTCAATCATTCGCCCGGTTAGGATATAACCTGCAGTGCTGGAGGCGCCGAGAGAAGCACCAATGAGCACTCCGTCCATTCCCGTTTGAAGCGCACTCGAAATTTTCCCTAGCCAGGTGAACGCCGAAAGTTTGACTAGGCTTTTCGCTCCTTGAAGCCGAAAATAGATCCGAATGGCCTCCCCGTTACGAGTGAGGTGGCCTAACGAGACTCCCCAACCTGCCAGCCAAAATGAACCACGGACCAGTAGCCCCGCGGGTATAGCAGAAACGCCCCAACCGGCGTACAGGAGCCCTACGGTCGCGATCAGGGCAGCGACTGTGCCCCCTACATAAATAACGCCGTGAATGGAGGCGCGTTGCAGAGCGAGAAGCGGAGATCCCAGCGCGTATGCCGCCGTCGTAACAGCGCTCGCACCGGCCAGGATCAACAGGGCCCTGCTCACGCTGTTTGCGGCCAGACCGGTTAATCCAAAGCGCCCCTCCATGAGAGCGGCAACCAGCACGCCCACCAGAAACACACCCATCGCCGCAACCAGGTTAATCAGGATGCCCGCTCCGATGAGCTCACCAACTTCTCCAAACTCGCGTCGGCCGTACGCGTGCGCCGAACGTTGTCGGACCGCCTCATCCGTGCCAGGGTCAATCAGTGTGATCCAGTTGAGCACCTGACTGCTCGCTAACCAGCCTCCGTATGTGGCAACATCGATGTGGCGAAGATACAGGGGCACCAGAACGATTCCCTGCGCCACAACGAAGGCAAAACTCACACACTGTGTGATGAAGAGTATCCTGGTGGCACGGCGCCGCGAGGGCTGAAGCGAGACATCGGCCGATCCCTCTCCGACTTGCATACTAACAGCCGAAGCAGCCCAAAACACGCGCAGTTATAGGCGAATCATAATTCATCCTTGCCGTTCCGTCGCCGGGACCATCTGCCCAAACGCAAAAATTGCGGGCCGCAGAAAACGGGGAGCCCACCTTTGATGGAGCACGCCACCGAAGTAAGCCAGTCCGGAGAAGTCAAGATAACTGGGTTCGGCCTCATACCCATAGACCGCAGCACGGAAACCATGCTCAGCCATCTGCCGTCTCAGGGCGAAAACTGTGTTGCAGCGGTATAGCGTCGGAAAGACATCCTCTTCCTTCCGCCCTGTTTGAACTCTTCGCAGCACCCGGCTATGAAATCGATTCGGCGTGATCCGGCTTGCGATGCCAACGTAGCTCAGCACATTTGGCGTTCGGATGCATAGATACCCACCTGGCGCCAGCACTCTTGCAGCTTCAGAAAAGAACTGCGCGGGATTCGCTAGATGCTCCATCACAAAGTCTGAAACAATTATTTCCGCCGACTTGTCTTCCAGTGGCCACACACCATCGGGCGGCAGCAAGCGAAACTCATCCACCGTCGGATTATCCCGTGCTGCATCCAGGTCCACGTCCACCCCAATCACCCGTGCGGCCTTCCCCTGGAGCGAGCGTAGACTTCGTCGGAAAAAAACTGGATCGTCAGCGTGCGCGCCCCGGCCGCAGCCAAAGTCGATGACACGAAACGATGGTTGCAGCAACGCATTGACTCGAGCGTAGAACGCGATAGTACCATCGACATCCGTGAATCCGCCGAACGCACTCTCCGGGTAGTGACGTACTCTACTCGATGCCCGGCTACTGCGTGGGGCAGTCATTTTCAGCTTATTTTGCGTCCGCCACGTAGATCGGCTTTGTTCCGCAATCTTACTTTTCCGAGGTCTTCGATCCGTAATACCCGTTGCGATAGTAGCCGTTGTTGTAACCATTCGAGTAACCGTAATACCCGTTCGCTGAGTGCTTCGGATTCCAGTCGTTCAGGATGGTCCCCAGCACCTTGGTGCCGTCCTCGGAGAATCGCTGGTAGGCCGCCTGCGCCGCATCCCGCGTGGTCTTGCCCGATCGCACGACCAGGATCACCCGGTCCACCATCCGGCCCAGCACACGCGCATCCGGGATCTGTAGCATCGGGGGCGTGTCCAGGAAGATCGTCTCGAACTCGCCCCGCAACCGCCGTAGCAGCTCGGGCATGCGGTTGGAGTACAGCAGGCTCGTCGCTACCGAGGACGTCTGCCCGCTGGTCAGCACATACAGGTCGGGAACGCTGGTCTCCTGAATGATCCCCTCGGGCAGTCCCCCGGCGGCGTCCTTTGAGCGCAGCAGATCGCTCAGCCCGCGGTCGTTATTCAATCCGAAGATGTCATGCAGCCGCGGCTTTCGCAGATCGGCATCGATCAGCAGCACTTTGTGGTTTACCTCGGCCACCGCGATGCCCAGGTTGCTGACCACTGTCGACTTGCCCTCGCCCATCCCTGCGCTGGTGACTACCATGATCCGCGGCCGGCTCCCGTTCTCGCCCGAAAACAGGATGGATACCAGCGTGGCCCGGAAGGATTCGGCCACCGCGGAGGGCTTGCGCTGAAACGTCGCCAGCTCCACTCTTTGCCGGGCGGCCGGAACGCCTGACTCGCCGGCCTGGCTTTCCGCCAGCCCCTTATGAGCGGCAATCCGAAGCCGCACTCTTGGCCCACTGGCCTCGGAGGGGATGATGCCCAACTCAGGCGAGTTCAAGTACAGCGCCGTCTCCCCCGGATCTTGGATGCTGCGGTCGGCCCGTTCCCGCATAACCACGAAGACGGCTCCCAGAAAAAGCCCACTGAACAGGCCCAGCCCCGAACTCAGCAGAACATCGGGCTTATAGGGTCCTTTGGGAACCTGGGCAGGGTCCACGACGCGGATATTGGAAGCCCGCAATGCCGAGGCGAGGCTGGCCTGTTTCAACTGCTGCAGCATCGCATCGTAAAGCTGCCGGTTCGAGTCCACCTCATGCTTGAAAATGTTGTACTGGATCGCTTTATCGCTTTCTCCCGTCACGATGCCGCGTTGCGAGGCATAATCGGCGGTCAACAGCGTTTCGCGGCGAAGGGCCTCATCGTACTCGTTGCGAATGCGCTTGAGAATGTCGGCGCGCTCGCGATCGAGAGCTGCTTGAATGGGTGCGATCTGCGCCTGCACCTGCTTCACTTTGGGATGCTCTGGCGTGTACGTTTCTCGCAGTTCCGCCATATGCCGCTGGAGCTCCGTGAGCTTAGCCTGGTAATCCCGAAGGGACGCGTCGTTCAAAATATCCGGTAACGCTTCCGGAGGGCTCGACGTAGCCATTTCCCAACGGGACTGCTTGGAGATCCGGTCCGTCTGGGCCGCAGACAGAGCTTGCTGCACTTGCAGAAGCTTCTGCTCCGAGACGTTGGTCTTTTCGTCGGATGTGAACAGTAGCCCCGCTTGCCGGGCGTACCCCTGCAGGCGATCCTCGGAGCGCTCCAGGCGTATACGCATGTCGTCCAGCTGGCGGGTCAGGAAGTCACTGGTTCGCTCCATGGTCTTCCAACGCGATTCCAAGCTCTGATCGATGAATTCATTGGCCAGTGTGTTCGCGAACTCGACAGCGGTGCCTGGGTCGGTCGAGTCTACCGTCGCTTCCACGATTCGGGTCTGGCCCGTAGCGCGTACTTTCAGGCTCTTCTTGGCATACGCAACGGCCCGCTCCCGCGCGTTAACCGGTTCCGGATCGGGCAGGTTCAACGCCTTTCGCCAGGCGGCGACGCGACCCGTGGGCGCAAACGCAACCGGCGCGCTCTCGAGCTTCGCCAGAACACGATCCAGCAAAGAGGCACTCTGCATGATCTTCACCTGCGTTTGAATGTCAACGTTACTGTCGTAGGATCCGGCGCCTTCGTCGAGCGGGTTCGATTGCTGCGCGTTCAGGAAGTTTTGATTCAGGCTGACGATCTCCAGAGAGGTGTGCGCCTGGTAGATCGGCGTCTGCGGAATCGTCACCAGGAAACCGATCAACATTCCGATGCTCGCGACCAGGATCAGCGTACCCTTGTGGCGGCGCAACATGCGCCAGTACTCAAGCAAACCTCCATTCTCGGGCTCGGCACCCAGATCCGGAGGGGGACTGTAGGGAACCTCCGTATAGGTAACGGGGACGACGGGTTTTTCCCGATGGGGTTGAGGCTCAGGTAACTGTTGCATGGGTCGGCTTTTTCCTCCAACGCCGTTATGGGACCCGGTAGATGGCGAAACCGGCACTCTGGGCGAGCGCTTCGAGGGTACGGTAGCCCACGCTCTTGCTCGCGCTGGTAGGGACGAAGAGGATATCGTCGGCCTGAAGGGGCACGTCGGAACCCTTGCCCGCCAAAATCTTCTTGAGGTTGACAGGGATCTCAGTCCGATCGCTGGTACCCGCCACGGCGCGCATAATCTTCGCGTCGGAGGTTGCCGCAACTTTTTCCAGACCTTCGGCCAAGGACAGAATCTGCAAGACGCTGAGCGACCGATTGACGCCAAGTGCGTAGCCCCCAGGTCTCTTGATGGCGCCGATGGCGTAGATCATATCGGCCTGGGGCACTGAGACGACATCCTCCGGCTTGATCATGATGTTCTCGGCCGGGTTAGATGCGGACGTGATGTCCTTTACGCTGACGGAGGCAACCGAGAACTGGCCGCTGGGATCGTCCTGGGCGTTGGGAAGAGGGATGCGGCCCCAGCGGAGCTTGCGCGTGATCTTGACGACATTCCCGCTGTTCTCCCGGAGCCCGCCCGCCAGAGAGAGAACCTCAAACAGGCTCTTTTCACCTTGGAGCTGGTGAACCCCCGGTTGCTGCACGGCGCCCAGGACAGAAATCGGCTGGCTATGCATCTCCGCGAGGTATACGGAAACGTCGGGATCGACGAGATATTTCTTCAAACGCGTCTCGATGGCGGCTTCGAACTGCTCAGTAGTCAGGCCCGCAGCGGCGATCCGGCCGACCGTGGGAAGGTCGATGTTGCCGAGCGAGTCAATAGGAATGGGCTTGTCCGTGATTTCTTCAACCCCGGATGCCCGTATGACGATCTGGTCACCTGGGCCCAGGGTGTACGTGTTCGGAACCGTTTTCGCCGGGCTGGTGGCCACTGCTACCGAATCGGAGCCAGGGGTCGGAGTCCTCGATGCGGTCTCCGAGTCGGCCTGAAATAGCAGTACGAAAGACACCAGGGGAGTGAGCGCAAATGTGAACATCCTATCCTTCTCCAGTCTTACGGGCGCCGAGGACCCCCGAGAGCCGGTCCACCTCCTCGGAGATCGACTGCACCCGCCTGCGGAGATCGCCAATCTCGTAGGAAAGCGGGTCGGCCTGGTGCGTTCCAGCGTTCAAGCGGTTCAGCGCCGTCCGGGCCAACTCGGAAATGCTGCGGGCTCCGTGAGCGGCGCACAAATTCCGGAATCTTTGATATTCCTCGGGAGAAAGCCGAAAACTAACCATCTTGCTTCTGAGAAATTCCACGTTCATGCATGGTCTCCCTGGATCAAGCACGCTCATTGAATCGCTTGCCAATCGGTCTTGGAGTGGATGAGTTAGGCCAAGCTACCGCTCTCTGGCGCACACACCCGTTTGGCGGCAACCAAAGAAGCCAATTACAGTGATTCGTGATCTTACGCTCGCGAACACTGAGGAATTCACCGTAACAGAACTACTTATTTGCGTCAACAAGAAAGTAATACGTTCGTCGAACGGAGTCCAGTCCCATTTTGGTATCGCCGAAAAGGAAGTATTTTCTTCAGTATTTCATCGCCCATCATGTTCCAAAATGGAACCAGCGCCTTTGTTGTTTTTGAGGCGGAGGAAAAAGCCGAAGCTCCATCGGCTGTCCCTCGATCACGGCGCGCGGGTGAATATTCAGAAGACATTCCGCGTACTGTTCACCGAATTGGCCGGCTAGAAACTTCCACGCCTGATCCAATTGGGGCGGTCGGCGTACCAGGTCATGAGCGTCGCTGGCGACGAAGTGCACCAGGCCTTCCTTCAATACCTGCAAGCACCACCCCGCCATTTCCTGGCCGAACGCCGATAACATGCTCTGGGCTGTAATCTGCAGGGGAATTCCGTTCTCCACCCAGCGTCGCAGCAGCGGAATGTCGTTGGCCAAATGAGCGTTGCGCTCCGGGTGGGTCACGATGGGAGTCAATCCAACCGATTTCAGGCTGCGAAAGACCTGCTCAACACCGTGAAAGATGGATGCTTCCGGAAATTCCACGAGCAGGTAGCGGAGTCCGTTGATGGAGAATCGTCCCGGTTCCCGCAAAGCCCACTGGATGTTCTGCACCGACAAATGGAAATCGCAGCCGCGGTGGATTTTGATGCCGTCTCCTACCGCACCCTGCAGTTCCTGGATTCGCGCGGAGATGAGATCGGGGTCGTAGTTGTACTGGGTATTGGCGTGGGGAGTCGCGACGATGTCCGTCGTGCCCGACTGAAGCGCCATCCGTGCCATCTCGAGGCTCATATCGAAAGAGCGCGCCCCATCGTCCAGGCTGTGCAGGAGGTGGCTGTGGATGTCAATCACGGCCGGCCGGGGGTGCAGTGGCATCGTGGGGGCTCAGGAACAGCATCCTGATGGTGAGCGCGAGTGCGAGTCCGGCCAGCACCCCCAGGGTGTTGGCGACCATATCCGCAATCTCGAAATTTCGCCCGGGAATCCGCCCTTGCGCGAATTCGAGAACGACGCCCAGCAGGATCATTGACAAGACGGAAGGAATCCCCTTCCGAAACTCAAATCCAAGGGCGGGAATTGTCGCGAGCAGCAAATAAGCGGCAAAGTGCATTTCCTTGTCGCTCAATCGAAGGGAAGCGGCCCACGCAAGCACCGGACTGTTCCCAGGCAGCAACTCCCCCGTTATTACGACCGCAATGGCAGCTCCCCAAATCCACGATACCCAGGACACTCTTGAAACGCTAAACACTTAGAACACAGGCTCCACGTAATCCTGATCGATTTCCACCGCGACCGACCGTTGCAGCAGCGTGATCGACACAACCAACCGGTGTTGGTTCTTCGCCTGCAAGAGGATGCCCAAAGCGCCGGACATAGAGCCTGCCCGGACCCGAATCCGTTGCCCGGCACGCAGAAAAGGCCATGGCTGGAGCGGACGACCGCTACAGATGAGCGACTGAAGCGAAGCAATTTCGTGGTCCTCAACCGGCTTGGGCACTTTCCCGGCCCCAATCACCTCTACTACGCCCGGCGTCGTCAAGATAGGCATACGCCGGGTGGCATTGAAGTGGCAGAAGATATAGCCGGGAAACAGCGGGAGCTCGATTTCCACGATTCTGTCAACTCTCTTGCGCTGAGTGCGATAGGAGGGGAAACAAACCGGGTACCCTTTATCGGTGAGGTTGCTTGCTACGATTCGCTCATGACGGGACCGCGTGTAGAGCGCATACCAGCGATGTTGCTCTTCTTGGTACTCAACCGTCCGCTTTACCACGGGAAAATGCTCCAAAGAACGATATTTTCTTGCCTGGCGACTCACTATAGTACGAAAGTGAAGATTTTATTCTCATTGACTGCCATCAAACGCGTTCCACTGCCCCGGCCGGTCTCTGGCGGTCGCAGGGATGCGTCATTGTGAGCCATCGTGCGACGCCTTCTCGTGATCCTCGGCGTGATCCTGGTGACGTACTGCGGCGCCGATTTGCTGCTGGGGAACCGTTACGCCGGCGACCTGCAAATGGAGCAGCGATTTTGCCGACTCCGATTGTGTGACGGCACCGAGTGGAGTCGCATTGCGTCGAAAGCGTTATGGCAGACTCAACCTCCGGTGCCGGCGGAAGCGATCACCGATTTTCGTCTTCTGCTTCAGCGGGATCCGAACTCTCCGTTCAGTTGGGTCAATCTGGGCGACGCGCTGGCAGCGGCACAGTCGAACCAGGAGGCTGAGTATTGCTTCCGCCAAGGCGTGGCGCTGGCGCCGCATTGGCCGCCAATACTGATGCGAGCCGTGAACTTCTACTTTCAGTCCGAGAATCCGAAGGCGGCGTTTCCACTGGCCTCCCAGATCCTCGACCAAGTCGAAGAGGATGACTCCGATATCTTCAACTACTACTCCGGACAAGGAAAGAATGTCAGCGATCCTCTGGAGTATGGATTTCCGCGGAATCCACGTCCGGCACGGGCATTTCTCAGGTACTTGATCCGGAAAGGGAACCTGGGGGACTCCGAACTGACCTGGCGTTGGATGACTGCCCACGGGTTCGCCGACGACCAAGCGGTGAATGACTACGTGACTTTCCTCCTCGCGAAACATCGCCCGCAGGAGGCAAGTGCTACTTGGAACGACTATCTAGGTCCGAGCGCTGGGGATTATGGCAAATCCAACTACCTCTTCAATGGAGGTTTCGAGGACGAATCGAGCGGAAGCCCTTTGGACTGGAAGGTACAGCCGACGGCAGGGGTTGAGGTGTCCCGGGATGGGACAAATCCTGATTCGGGGCAATGGTCGCTGCGGATTCGATTCGACGGAAAACACAACCTCACTAGCAGCGGCGTTCAGGAGACGGTCATACTCCGCGAGGGCCGCTATCGTTTTTGGGCTCGCATCCGTACCGAAGGGCTGACAACCGACCAAGGTATCCTGTTCGAGTTGTTGCCCCTAGCGGAAGCTTCGCCAGTTCATTGGAGCAGCAGTACGTGGCTTGGGACCAACCCTTGGTCAACCGTAGAAATGTTCTTCACCGTGCCACGGTCAGGAGGAGCTTACCTGATTCAGATTGCCCGGAAGGCTTCAGTTAAGTTCGACAGTCTGATCGCTGGAACGGCGTGGATTGACACCCTGATGATCGCGCCATCTCAGCCCCAGTAATCCCGGTAGTGCAGCATGCGCCAGCTGTTTACTAATTTACCCGGCAGTCGTGACCATTACCGCCGTGCCCGTCCGGGCATTTCAGGCTCCGCGGTGGTGGGGGCGGGGGTGGTGGTTTGAAGCTCTTATCTGACCGATTGCCATTTACGGGAGCGGCTGAGGCGCTAAATGCGCCCACTAGAGCAAGTGCAATTGCCAGGTAGAAAGTCCGCATCGTTAAACTCCCAGCTCAGCGTATCATCCGATACACCCTCTGTCAATGAAAATGTCCCCGTCGAATGTCATAATAACCGCCCATTTACGCACGATTTCGCAGACATTACTGTTTGACATTAATGTATGACACCGACGTGGCGATGCCAGCAATCCAGGAAACCACCATGGCATTGGCCGGAATGTAGAGATTGAAATCAGCCGTGCTATGGACCAGGATCGCGGTTAGCGCTCCAGCGCAGCCCAGTGCCAGACTCCAGGTGCGAGGGTTGGAGGTATCGAGCGCGCCGCGGAACGCCGCACGGACCGTTGCCCCTGCCAACAGGAAGACGATGGCCCCTCCCACGATGCCCATTTCCGCCAGGATTTGCAGGTAGTCGTTGTGGGCGTAATCGTCGCTGGACAGCGGCCCGGAAACCTTGTACTTGGGGAAGGCCGACTCGTACCCGCCCAGCCCGCAACCGAAGATGGGATAGGCCCGAACCAGACTCATTGTCTCCCCCCATAGTTCGGCTCGTCCCTTGTCAACTCCTTCATCAACGGAGAGGGTTGCAAAGCGCTCCACGAACTGATCGGGTGGCAGGAACAGGAAGGTGGCCAGCCCAACCAGTGCGATTAACCCGATCGCAGCCCACTTCATCGCGGGCGCAGTAATCCGGCGCGCCAGCTGAAGACTCAGCACCGCGAGAACGCCGGTTACCAACAGGGAGAATAGGGCCGAGATGAATCCCATCCTGGACAGCGAGAACATAATGCCGGCAAGAAGAGCCGCGGCAATCGCCCAGCTTGCGGACATTTTCAACGCGTCGGGCGCCTGTATTCCGCTCCGGCGATCGCTGGTTCGAAAGAAAGCGAGCGGATAGACGACCGCGAACGGCAGAGTCAGCTCCAGCAGGCCGGCAAAGTGATCCCGATTGGCGTAGTTGCCGCTTACGATGCTATCGTGCGCGCTCCCATACTGGATCATCCCGAGCACCGCCTGCCAGGTCGCGTTGCCGATGAGCGGAAGCACGAGCAGCCAGGGTCGGTCGGAAAAAAACCACATCAACTCGCGGACCAAAAAGAACACTGCCACGTAGCCGCTAATCAAGAGCAGGTTTTGCAGAGTTCCCGAAGGGAAGACACTTAGTGAAGTGTAGGGAGGCGTACCACCGGCCGGGCCGAGCGCGCGCAACATCAAGCCCCGTTCGGGTGATAGCGCGGCGACCAAGCCAGATGGGAGTGGAACGATCTGGAAGAGGGTCCAAGCCGGAAGCAGCGGTAACAGCCAGCGGAAAATAGGGCACAATCGTGGTGCCCGCTCAGTGCCGAACCGAAATAATCCAGCAAACAGAGCGATCACGCCCAGGGCAAGAAGGTAAACAGCCCGGTCCTCGCGGACGACTCCACCCCAGTGAACACTGGCGTAGAGCAGGATGCCGGCAAGCCCGGCAAGTAATGTGAGATTGCGCGCCATTGCCGCGCGCCCTGTGTGCTTCACATCAACACCTCCGGAATCCTCAAACCAATGGCAGGACGTCTGCGCGTTAGCGGTGGTCCGGCACACGGTCATCGTAGCAGGCCCCAACGCAGTACGCGCCCGATGTCTGAAGGGGGATTCCGTTATCCCCCGCCACGCTGCATGAATAAAGCCAAAATGACGGTGACTGCGATCAGTGTGAGGACCAGCCAGATCCACTGTCGAATGGGGGCTGAGTGCTTGGCCAACCAGCCTGGCGAAGGAAGATCCTTCCGCTCGGCAAGTTCAGCCGATCCGGCGGTGACGAAGTTATTCCGCCAACGTTCGAGACGGGGTAGCGAAACGCCCAGGTCTTCGCTGATCGTCTGTAGAGATTCTCCTTTCAGCACGCGCAGCACGGCATTGGTCTTTTCGTGACTTGTGAACCGCTCGTGGCGGTCATGCCGCTGCTGCCCGGAAAGAGCACGATGTTCCTCGCCAGTGTCCATGTGATGCCTCCCAGACGGAGATACACGGAATTATACGATGAAACACGGCGTGGTCCTCGGGGGCTGCACAGCGATCGGGTGGTGTTGAAGTGTGGTGGGCTCGACAGAACTCGAATCTGTGACCTCCTGCGTGTCAAGCAGGCGCTCTAACCAACTGAGCTACGAGCCCGGGAGAAGCGGTGTTGCGATGGTGACTTGCAATGGTCAGGATAACATGGCGGTTTCCGCACCGGCCACAGGGTTCGCGCAACCGCCTAGTCAGTGCTGTAATTTATTTCGAGCGTGCGGGCCTTGCGCGCCGCCACCGTCAGAACCAGAATCGTCAGGGTCAGGAGCCCGAGCAGAGCCCAGGCCGCGGGAACGGGCTCGGCCGCGGTGACAAATAGCTTTTGCAGCGCAGGCATCTTGGCGTCGGGAGGCGCGACCACCGGACTTAGCGATTGCAGATAGAAAATCACGCTGACCTTCTTTAACGCCGCAGGCAGGAACATGTTCATACCTTCCCAAACCAGAACTACGGCCGCGGGAACGATGGGATTTTTGAAGAGCAGTCCCGCCGCGAGAAAAATACTGCCGTATCCAACGCAAGCAGCCGCGGTCACGCCCAGATAGGACGCGACGTGTCCCCATCCGGGGCCCGCCAGGTATTCGGAAATTTCGCTCCCGGTGAAGTGCAGCGAAAGCGCGGCCAGCTGCAGGAACGTGCTGGTGCAAAAGATCACCACGGTGGCGATCAGGCCGGCCAGGTACTTTCCGATGGCGAGTATCTCGCGGCGAATGGGCGTGAGCAGATAGAAATGCAGGCTCTTGTCGAGCATCTCGCCGCGAAACAGATTGGTGAAGACGCCCACACAGCCGAAGAAGATCGCCAGGCGCAGGTAGAAAAACTGGAACACGCCGGCAAAGATCACCGAGTCCTTGGGAATGGTGTCCCGATCGCGCTCATTGACGGTAAACAGCCGGCTGTTGCGGAACCCGAAGACGAAGACGTTATCGCCATCGGTGTACTGGTAGGAATCGAAACTCGCATTGGGCCGATGAAATTCGACTTTCGCAAAGGGTTCGCCCACTTTCTCGACGACTTCCTCGATCGTCATGCCTTCGGTGATCGACCGCAGCGCGGCATTCGATATGGGATGCGCGGCGTTCATCGCCTGACGCTCCTTTCGATTGCTGATTTCCGAGAGAGAGTGTCCCAGGAAAATCAGCACCGGAGCCAGCGCCAGCAGGTACACCCATAGCCCGCGCCGCGAGAAAAAGGTCTTGCGCATCTCCAGGCGAATCACTAATCCAATTTGAGAGAGCCAGTGCCCGATCATCGCGTGCTCTCCTCTCCGCCGATCAGGTATTCGTACAGCGAGTTGACGTTATCGTCGGCCGGCGCGACGCTTTCGATGCCCACACCATCGAGCGCGAGATGATTCAGCGCCTTGTAGAATCGGTCCGCGTCGCGGGTTTTCACCAGCAGGCCGCCTCCGTCCGCATGGAGCCGCACTTCGACCACGTGATCCTGCTCGAACACGCGCGACGCCAGCACGTTCGCCCGGCTGCAGCGGATGATCACCTGCATGGGGTGCTCGCGCATCTCCTCGCGGACGCCATGGATCTTCCCCTCGGCGACGACGTAACCGTTGCTGAGCAGAATCACCTGATCGGAAATGGTATCCACTTCGTGCAGGATGTGGCTGGAGACGATCACGTGGCGCCCTTCGGCGGCGAATTCGCGGAACAGGGCGATGGTTTCGGCGCGCACCAGGGGGTCGAGGCCGTTGAGCGGTTCGTCCAGCACCAGCACGCGAGGATCGTGTGCGATCGCCTGCGCCAGTTTGATGCGCTGCCGCATGCCTTTGCTGTAGCCGGCGATCTTGCGGTGCGCGGCTTCGCCAAGATTCACGCGGCCGATGGCGAATGCGGTCGTGCGCTGGCACTCGTCGTGTGGCTTGCCGGAGAGCCGCAGATAAGAGTACACGAACTGAAAGCCGGTCATGCCGCGCGGAAACGAATCGAACTGCGTAGCATAGCTGCACACGCGGAACAGCTTTTCGGGATCGGATGGCGAGATGCCTAAAACCTGGATGGAACCTCGGGTGGGGCGGACTAATCCGGTGATCAGGTTCATCAGCGTGGTCTTGCCGGAACCGTTGGGACCTACCAGGCTGGTGATGCCGGGCGGGACGGAAAGCGTCACACGGTTCACTCCCAGCACTTCGCCGTAGAAGCGCGAGACGTTATCCAACACGATGCGATCGACGCTGGGGTCGTTCATTCTATTTCACGACCTCAAACGCGCGCACGCGGCGAACCAGCAGCCAAAGACAGACGGCGCACACCACCGCCACGCAAATCCAGGACGCTTCGACCGAGATTCCGGTATCCTCCGGCCAGCGGAAGAGCTTGGACCAGATCGTAAACATGACTTCGGTCAGGTTCAGCAGGCTACCGTAACTGGTGCGCATCACGCTGTTCAGCGCCGTGCCGAATCCCGCACCCGCAAAGAAAACACCGAGGACCAGGCCGCCAGCCGCGATCTTCCACTTGATCCACGCCGAAAGCGCCAGCGCCAGCAGCGAGAGGAGCAGGATCCATACCATCAATCCGATGAACAGCGATCCGGCGATCCAATAGTTTTCCTTGGTCCATTCCCATCCCGCCAGGCTGGCCTGAATCACGAATAGGATCAGTCCCGGCACCCAGGTGACCATCGACAGCAGGTACACCAGCACGCTCATCTTGCCGGCGATATATTCGGCCCGCGAGAAGGGGCGGCACAAATAAAGAGGCATCGCGCCGTTCACCAGATCGGGCGATACAAGGCTCGGACCCACGAACGCAGTAAGCAGGTAGGTGAAGGCGGCCTGCACGTAGCAGAAGTACAGGAACAGGCTAGGCTGCACTTTTAGAACATTCCCGAGGGGCGTGGGAATGCCGAAGGAACTCAGAATGGAGAGATTGTTCGCCAGGTAAATATAGCCCACGCAACCCAGCGGATAAAAGAAGCACGCCATGAAGAACATCACCAGGAACTTCGATTGCCACAGGCGCGCGAAACTGTAGCGCGGCAGGATCATGAATCGCGACCATGAGGGCGTGAAAGAACCTTCGTAGGCAGAGTAGGTGCGCTTATATACAGCCAAGCTTCTTCTCCATCGGTTTCGCTAGACCTCCATCGCTTTCGCTAGGCCTCCATCGCTTTCAGGAAGATGTCTTCGAGCGTATCGCGGCGATAGTTGAGGCGGCGAAGCTGAAGATCGCGGTCGGCGGCCAGGCGATAAATTTCGCGCAGTTCGAAATCGGCCGGTAGGACCATCTTGAGCTTGCCCAGGCCGGCGCCCACGCATTCGCAGCCCAGGGCCGTCAGCGCGCCTGCGAAATCCTTCTCGTCGCCAACCGTTTCCACCTCCACGAAGCGCTTGTTCGCGCGGCGCTCTTCCTCGAGATTCGAATAATGGACGATGCGGCCCTGCTTCAGGATCAGCACCTCCTCGCAGGTTTCTTCGACGTCGCGCAGCAGATGCGAGCAGACCACGATGTGCATGCTTCCGGTCTGTTTCATTTCCTTGATCAGGCGGATCATGCGCAGACGCGCCGGCGGATCCAGGCCGTTGGTGGGCTCGTCCAGAATCAGCAGCCGCGGCCCGTGGACGATGGCTTGCGCCAGCTTCGCGAGCTGCTTCATGCCCAGCGAATAGGTTCCCAGAAGGCGGTAGCGGGCCTCGCCCAGTCCGACGTAGAACAGCACTTCATGCGCGCGCTCGAGCGCGGCGTCGTGCGGAAGCCCCGCCAGTTCGCCCATCATGCGGACGAAAGAGACGGCGGTCAGGTTGGCGATGAACGAGTCGTTTTCCGGCATGTAGCCGATCCGGGCCTTCAGCTCGCGAGTCTGCCGCCGGATGTCGTGCCCGAAGATGTTGGCGGACCCGGCGCTGGGAGGAACGAAACCGAGAAGGGTCTGGATCAGCGTCGACTTCCCTGCCCCGTTCGGACCCAGCAGGCCGATGGTCCTTCCGGATAGAGCGACGCGCAGATTGTGGAGGATTTCCCTATTACCGAAGCGGACGCTCAAACCGGCCAGTTCGATAACGGGGTCCATGCTTTACTATTGTGGAGCCAGCGACAGGGTCCGCACCAGGGGACCGATGGCCGAACCCAAGCCCAAGCTGGAAAGAGCGTCCAATCCCATGCCCGCGATGCTGTTGCGGCTGCCCACCAGGATTTGATCGGGCGAACCGTACGCGTACACCAGAGTTGGCGCGCGATTCGCGGTAAGCGCCGAGATCTGCTTCTGCTGCTCCGGCGTCAATAGTCCGGTCGCATTGAGTTGATCGACGATGGGTCCGACGGCACTCCCCAGGTTGTAATAAGCGACCGCGGAGAAATTGGTGTGGGTATCCAGCGGCAACTGCGCGCGGAACGCAGTGGACGCCGGCAGCGTCTGCCCCGAAGCTCGGCCATCCATGGCCGAGGTCAGCAGACTACGATTGGGCGCGAGCAGCAGGTAGCCGTCCACAAAAACGTACTGGACCGGCATCTTGCCGAGCGTGAGGGTGTAAAACGTCCGCCCGTTCACCGTTTCGTTGGCAAGCATGACGCCGGTTTGCGGCGCAGTGCGTTGGATCGAAGCAACCGCCTGCTCGATGGCCCATTCCAGGCGCGACGGATTATCGACTTCCAAGGCAACCTTCCAGCTCGGAATCGGGAGCAGCGGACCGTCGATGGCGATGGTCGCCTCGCCGCCCAGCGATCCAGCCACGTCGTCCAGAGGGCTGAATCCGGCGTTCTGTTGAATCGTATTCAGAGCGTCGGCAGCCTGCGGTCCCACCGCGGCCAGCAGTTCGGAAAGCAGTTGGCGCGGATCGCGGGTCACGAAAGCCGTGGCAAAACTCGCCTGAGGCGACACGAAATCGAGCGATCCCATGGGTCCCGGAGCGGCCAGCCAGCTCGCCAGGCCGTGGCGCGCGCTCGAAAACGTAAACGAAGCCGTATTCGACGGCGAGGCCGCGCTGGTCTTGCTTTCCGCCACCACAAAGCGGAGATTGTCAAAGCCAACAATTGCGGCTGGATTCGGGGCTGCTGGATTTGACACGACAGCAGTAGATACGTTCTGCGAAACGATTTGTTCCATGTTCGCGGCTAAAAGAAGTCCCGCGCCATTTTGATAGCTGGCGAGGAGCTGCGCGCCCAGGGGGCTCGCGGGAAATTGACCGACGGCAGGAACCGCAGTAGCCCCCAAAACAACCAGATTGCCGTCGAACGCACGCGGACCGGTGAATCCAATCTGAGTAAGGTACGAATCGAGCCCGTCGCGGCGGACCTCGGCCAACACGATCGGGGGGCCGTTGACCGGTGCGGCAAGAATGACTTCGTCGCCCAGGTAATCGCTGACCGCACGCACGCGGTCCAATGCCTGGCGGATGGCCTGCCCCTGGGTTCCGGTCCACCACGCCGCGAACGATACACTTTGCGCGGCCCGATTGTCGAAAATTTGCGTGGCTTGGGCGAGCGTCTGGCCGAGATTGGGAATCGAGGCTACCACTGCGGAGGCAGGCGGCACTCGATCCAGCAGTCTCGACGTATAGCGCAGTCCCGGAGCCGGGATCTGATCGACCTGCGCCTGAATCGCCGCGAGATCGCCCAGCATAGCCAGGTATTGCGCGGCGTTCTGGCTCCAGGAGATGTCCGATGCAACGGTGGTCAGCGCCATACTCCGGTCGGTGGCCGACTGTTCGCCGCGGTGCAGGAGTTTCGATAGGCCGCTGTGGTCGACTTTCACCTCGCCCTGGACCACCGAGACGCGCGAACCCTTCAGGCCCCAGGACACGGCAAAAATCGTGCCTTTGACCGATACGAGCGAATCCGGCGTGGCTACCTCCAATCGGCCGCGGCGCTGCTTGGCGGCTTCCACCAGGACATGTCCGCGCTCCAGGCGAATGGTTTTTCCAGACCAGCGTTCGTTGAGCTGCACATCGCTGCGTTCGTCCATTTCGACGCGCGAGCCGTCGCGCAGGCGGATGACGGCGCGCGAACCCTTCCCTGTGCGGATTTCCTGGCCCTCGGCGATCTCCGCGCCGGCCGCCAGCGGCATGGTCGAGGCTTCGGAGACCAGCACCAGTGTCCCAGCGACACTAGCGACGGTTCCGCGCGCGCCCGAAGGCGCCATCGCACGGTCGATTCGGGGAGCCAGCGCGTACCCGGCGATGGCGATCGCTCCAATGATCACGGCGGCTGCCGCGGCCCATCCTAGCGGCGCGCTAAACGGGCGGGCTCTTGCCGGGATCGCCAGCACATGTTTCTCGCCCCAGTATTCGCGGCGGCAGGCCACGCAGGAATGCAGATGATCCTCGACCAGCATCCTGCGGCCTTCGGCCAATCGGCCTGCGCGATACGCTTCGAAGCCGGCGCGAAACTGCGCGCAGTGTTCGCTCACCGTGGCGCTCACAGGAGCGCTCAGCCGTTCTCTGACGCGATCCGCCGCGGCCCGCTCGACATCCGCATCCGGCGCGTCATCGCGGATCGAATTCACCAAACGATCGAAATCCGGGTTGTTCATCGGGTTGGTCATTAGGATGTCCTCAACTTCTTTTGCAATTGGCGTCGTGTCCTGTGCAACGTAACCGCAACCGTGATCGAAGATACTCCCAGAGCCTCGGCGATCTCGGGATTGGTCAACCCTTCGAAAAAACGCAAGGTAAAGATTTCGGCGGAACGCTCCGGGAGTTCGGACAGAGCCTGGCGAAGAAGCTCGCGCAAGTCGCCGTCGTCGGGCCTGGAGCCGCCGGTGGCGGGGAGCCCTTCTAAATCGACGTCCGCGCTCGAACGCCTGGCGCGCACCAGATCGAGAGCCGCGTGAACCGCCGCCCTCCGGAGGTAATTTTCGGGATGCTCGATGGCATCCGCCGCGGCATCGCTGCGGTCGTTTCTCCTGACCATCCGGAGGAATACCGTCTGGAGGACATCTTCGGCGTCCGCGGCGTTGCCGGTGATCCGGTAGGCCGTCCGGAACACCATAATATGGTGCTCGCGGTACATGCCGTCCAGCGCGTTGGGGATAATAGGGATGGGAACCTCGTGTGTCGTTATGAGCGTGGTCACCAGTATCGCCTTCCTACCCGCTAAGACAGAAGGCGGACCTGTTTATTACCGCGCCCCTACCCCAATATCTAGTGGTACTGATCCAGCGACCCCTAGATTCAGT
Organism: Bryobacteraceae bacterium; assembly: GCA_036003585.1. GTDB lineage: Bacteria > Acidobacteriota > Terriglobia > Bryobacterales > Bryobacteraceae > Palsa-187. Next base: position 32,667 of record DASYSG010000029.1, read on the forward strand.
AGTTCACCCGCTTTACTTTCACTTCCGATGGGTTTAGGATGGTTTCAAACCTCCCCCTTGAGAATGTCTTTTATGGAAGGGGCCCGCATTGCTCAAGCTTAAGCGCGTCGACATCCACGGTTTCAAATCATTCTACGAGCGCACGGACATGAAGTTCCACGGATCCGGCATTACGGCCGTCGTGGGACCCAACGGCTGTGGAAAATCCAATATCTCAGACGCGATCAGTTGGGTTTTGGGCGAGCAAAGCGCCAAGAGCCTGCGCGGCACCCGCATGGAGGACGTGATCTTCGCGGGCACTCGGGAGCGCAAGCCATTGGGGATGGCGCAGGTCACGTTGAGCATGGTGGATCCGCTGGGCCAGCATCTGGTCGCCGGGGGACACGAAGCTTCGGCGAATGGCAACGGAAATGGGAATGGCAACGGCCACGCACAGCACGTGAGTCCAGAGGACATCACGATCACCCGGCGCCTGTACCGGTCGGGTGAAAGCGAATACCTGATTAACGGAAAGACCGCGCGTCTTCGCGATATCCAGGATCTCTTCAGCGGCACTGGCCTGGGTCCGGAAAGCTACGCCATCATCGAACAGGGCCGCATCGGCCAGATTCTTTCGAACAAGCCAGCCGACCGCCGGGCAATCATCGAAGAAGCCGCGGGGATCGGCAAATATAAGACGCGCAAGCGTCTGGCGGAGGCGAAGCTCGAAAGCGCCAAGCAGAACCTTTCGCGCGTGTTCGACATTCTGGAAGAAGTCGGACGGCAGGTGAATTCGCTCAAGCGCCAAGCATCCAAAGCTCGCCGCTACGAGGAATTGCGCACGGAGATGGTAACGTTCCTGCGCCAGGCGGTGGCTGGGCGATTCCGGATGCTCGAAGGGGATGCGGCCCGCATGGCTCTCGACCTGAGCCAGGCCCAAGGCTTATTCACCGAGATCTCCGGTCAGTTGCAGGAAAAGGAAGGCGAACACGCCCGCATCCAGGAAACCTGTTACCGCACCGAAGCGGAGCTAACCGCGGCGCGCGCCCGCGTGGCCGAACTGAATCTGGATAGCGAGCGCACGCGCGGCAGACTGGAGCTGCAAGCCAAGCAGATCGGCGCGATCGGCGAGCGCCTGGCGGCGAACGAAACCGAAACGCAGGATCTGGAGACTCGCCGGCAGCAGCAACAGTCGGAGTTGGATGTTCACGGGCAAAATATCGCGCGCCTGGACGCCGAAAGCGTTTCCCTGCGCGAACGGTTGCAGGCGAAAACCACCGAACGGGACGCTCTGCAGAACGATCTGCGGGATCGGGAGCGCGGACTGGAGTCGGCCCGCATGCGCGTGCTGCAACTGCTGGGCGAAGTCTCGACGTTGCGCAATCAAGTGGTGCAGATCGACGAATACCTCGCGGCGATCGAGCGCGATTCGGCTCGCGCGCGCAAGGAAGAAGAGATTGCATCGGGCGATCTGGCGCGGCTGGACCAGGTGAAGGCGGACCTTTCCACTAAGCTTTCGGCCCAGCAGCTCGAGCTCGAATCGCTGGCCGACCGCCGCCATCGCGTGGAAGAGGATCTCAAGACCAGGCAGGCTGCGGTCGCGGTCTCCCGGCAGAGCCTGGAGGAAGTTCGCACCACGCTATCGCGCCAAAAAGCCCGCCGCGATTCGCTGGAAGAGATTCTTTCGCATCGCGCCTATACCACCGAGTCGGTAAAGAGACTGTTCACGGCCATCGAGCACGGGCAAGTGGCGGGCTTCAGGCCCATCGGTGTACTGGCGGACTTCGTCGAGGTCATCGATCCGGCCTGGGAAAAGGCGTGCGAGACGTTCCTGCATGAGGAACTGGAGAACGTGGTTGTCGCGGACTGGGCCGAGGCCGAGCGCGGAGTAGAGTTGATGCGCGCCGAATCCGACGGCCGTGTGACGTTCCTGGTCAACGATGGCGCCGCACAGCCGCACGCGGCGGCAACCTTAATCAGCTCGGAGATCGCGGGTCGTTTGAGCGATGCGCTCCGCCTGAGCCAGGCTCATTATCTGCCGCGTCTCGCGAAGTGTTTCCTGGTCAGGGAGCACGCCGCGGCCCAGCGACTGGCTTCCGAACATCCGGATTATTATTTCCTGCTTCCGGATGGTGTGAGCTATCACGGTCACGCCGTGAGCGGCGGCCGCAAGTCGAGCGGGGGCCCGCTGGCGCTGAAGCGCGAGCTGCGCGAACTCGCTTCCCAGGTGGAAACGCGGGAACGTGAAGTCGACGCGCTCACGTCCACACTGGAGGAGCTCGAAAGGAATTCCGCGCAACTTGCGGAAGAACTGGAGCACGTGCGCGCGCAGCAACAGCAGCAGGAAAAGGGCGCGCTGGCGCTGGATCACGAACAGCGCCAATTGGCCGAGGAAACGGCGCGTTCCGGGCAGCGCCTTTCGGTGGCCCGTCTGGAGCTGGAACGCCTGACCAGAGAAGACCAACGGTCCCGGCAGCAGCGCGAGCAGAGCCAGGCGGCTGTCGCGCAGCGCGAGCAGGAACGCTTCGATCAGGAAAAGGCTCTGGAACTCGCGCGCGGCGAGTATGAGGGCTTGCAGGCTCGTGCTCATTCGATTGGCGAAGAGCACGCCCATGTTCGAGCCGAATTGGCCGGCCTCGAGGAGCGCCTGCGGGCGGAAAAGACTGCCGCGGGAAGAATCGAAGCACACATCCAGCAAATGATGGCCCGCCGCCAGGAGCTCGAACGCGAGCTGGAGCGCATGGGTGTGGAGCGCGCAAGACTGCTGGCCGACAACATTGAACTGGACCAGAGAGCTGGGCAGTTGGCCAACGAGACCGCTTCGGCCGTCGCGTGGGTGGAAAATTTGGCGGCGGCGGAGACTTCGGGCCGCGCTTCGCTGGCAGCGCTCGATGAATCGCTCAAGGCTTTGCGGGCCGACGCGCAAGCCTCTCAGGAGCGCCGCTCGGCGATCGAAGTGGAACTGGTCCGCAAGCAAGGGGATCTGCGTTATCTCGACGAGACCAGCCGCAAGGATCTGAACCTGTCCGCGGCGGAGCTGGCGGCGACGGAGGAAACGACGCTCGACGAAGCGGGCGTGGCCGAAGTCGAGACGCGTTCCCAGGAAATCCGGGCGCGCATTGAGGCTCTGGGGCCCGTGAATCCGCAGGCGCTCGAAGAATTCCAGGAAGCGCAGCAGCGCTACGACTTCCTGAATACGCAACGGCAGGACCTGCTCGATTCGATTCGCGATACCGAGAAGGCGGTTCAGGAACTGGACGTCGAATCGCGCCGGCGCTTCAAAGAAGCCTTCGACTTGATCAATGAAAACTTCCGCGGCATGTTCCGGACGTTATTCGGCGGCGGTCAGGGCGAAATGCGGCTGACCGATGAAACCAATCTGGCCGATAGCGGCATCGACATCATGGCGTCGCCTCCGGGAAAGAAGCTGCAGAACATCGCGCTGCTTTCGGGCGGCGAGAAATCGCTCACCGCGATGGCCCTGCTGATGGCGATTTTCCGCTACACTCCCAGCCCGTTCTGCATCCTGGACGAGGTGGACGCGCCGCTCGACGAGCCCAACATCCAGCGGCTGACGCGCCTCTTGAAAGAGATGTCGGCCGAGACGCAATTCATCGTGATCACGCACGCCAAGCGAACGATGGAAGCGGCACAGGCGCTTTACGGCGTCACGATGCAGGAGCCGGGATTGTCTTCGCTGGTGAGCGTGCGTTTCGACCCTGTTAGTCACGACGCGCCCCAAGGTGCGGAGCCTTCACCGACGGCGGCCATGGCGTCGGTATAGCCGCACTAGGCTGTGAAAAGGGGACAGGTCTCCCTGTCCGGACACTTGAACGGGCCTTCAGAGCTAGGACCTGTCCCCTTTTCACTGGTAATCACAATTACCACAGATAATCCTTAGCTTCCTCGCGGCGCTCGTAGCTATCGAGCACGTGCACTACGCGCAGCTTCTTGAGCTTGGTCGGCGAAAGCTGGCCGATCGGCACGTACAGAATCTTGCGATTCAGGTGCGCCGCAATGGAGCGAAACACGGAGCGCGGCGGTTTGGGCGCCACATAGACAACGAATCTTTCGGTCGAATAATCCAGGCCTGCGAGCAACAAGCGCTCGGGCTTCGTCTCCGCGAAATCGTAATCGGTATCCGACCACACATCGAATAGGCGCCGCGGCGGCAGCGTCATCAGCAGGCCGCCGTACTCCGCGCGGCCGATTCCAGGACCCACGATATTGTCGAACGGGTGGGTAGAATAAAACGCCATATCCGATTCGTTCTGGTGCTCGCCGAGCCAGGTGGTCAGGTACTGATAGCGGTCGTCGCGGTCCTCGTCGAACACCACCACCACCGATCCGACTTCGCCCGCCAGACGGTCCGCCTGGCGAACGTAGATCTTGCGCAGGTGCCAGTTGCGAATGGTTTCACGGATATCGATGCCGTCCAAAATCGACGTCGTGAACGGCTCCACCCGCACGCGCTCTTCGGACAGAAGCGCCTTGGCCTTCTTCTTGAGAAACCGCCCGTAATCCTCAATCACCAGGTCTTCCGGCGGATACGAGCAGATCGCCTCTCCGGTGGTTTGCTTGGCCCACTCGCCGGGAACTTTTTCTTTCTTGCGGGGCTTGAGGCCCACAGGCTTCATGCGCTGCTTGGGGCGCGGCAGGCGCCGCCGGATGCGTAACCGTTTGGTGTTCAGCCAAATCTCGCCCGCGCTGAGCCGCACGGTTTCAAGCGGCGACACTTCCTGTTGCGCCAGATAGCGATTGGCCATCTGCCACACTTCCCAGCCGTAATTATCGTCGACCACCGAACGGGCGGCGACCGCCAGATCGTAGGCATTGGACACCAGATCGCCGCTGATGTGCGCCAGGTTGCGGGTATAGCGTGAGATTGTCCGCCTCTGCCAGTGAGTCAGCTTCTCTCCCGTGGATTCGGTGTACTTGACCGCCGCCTCACGCAGCAATTCCAACTGCACTCGAGGCTTGTCCAGACGAGCTTCACCCTCCAGATCCAGCCGGAAGAATTCGTAGCGTTCCTGGAGGTACGGATACTCGATGGTGATCTCAGCCAGGCTTTCCGGATGCGGGTTGAGCAGTTGAGTTTCGGGCCGCAGCAGCCGGCGCGAAGGCGCTTCCTGCGGCGTCTCCATCGCGTCGAGAAGCGGATCGAGCAAATTCAGCGAAACGACTACAAGCGTTTGTAGATCCGGATTCGTTCCCTGTAGTTTCCACGCCATGGCGGCCGCGTGCGCGGATACTTCCTCCGTCCGTTGCTGCGGCCACACCCGATAGCTTTCGATGTAACGCTCCAATCCAATCCGCTGGACCGCATATGTATCGGGGCACGTATCGTGCAGGTGCGGGCGTTCCTGGGTATCGGGCTCGAGGAAAATGATCTCCGCGCCTATTTCTTCGGCGGTGCGCAGAGCCTCGGTGAATGGATCGGCCGGTTCCACGGGAACGTAGACGGGGCGGTCGTCATCGGACTCGCTGGACGAAGTCGTGCACAAAATCACCGACATTTCCGGCAGCCGCTGTAGAGCGCGCTTGTAGGCAGGTTCAAGGAATCCGGGCAGTTCCACGGCGACGATCTGAGGTTTTTCGGCCAGCAGAAGGCGGCGCAGCGCGGCGGCGAACTCTACCCGCCCCGGCACCACAGGGAAGTAACGGACCTTCCCCCGTTCCAGGCTCCCGAGCTTGATGTCAGTTTCGAGTGACATAGCGCAGGGCCTCTTCTCCAAGAGTCTGCACGATGGCGATACGCATGAGGTCCGTGTCTGGCCGCATGGTCCCGCTGTTCGATCCGTGGGCAAGCTTCATGGCGAAGCGCGCGATATTGATGCCGTCGCGAGCCGTATAGCGTTCGTCCGAAACGTGCGCCCGCTGCAGGAAATCGGTGACGTAAGTGAGGATCTGACTGTCCGCGAACGGAAGATTCTCATGCAGGATCGCCAATTCCTCATCGCGCTCCGGAAAATCGATCAGGATCTGGGGCTGGAGGCGAGAGTGGATGTACTCCGGCAGATCGAAGGTGCTGGCGTCATCATTCATAGTCGCTACCAACCGAAACAGCGGATGCGCCTTGATCTTGATTCCAGCGACGATCGATTCCACATACCGGCGCGTGTCGAGCAGAGGGGCCAGGCTCGCCCAGCTTTTCTCGCTCATGCGGTTGCCTTCATCCAGAATCACGATTCCGCCCCTCAGCATCGCAGTTACCAAAGGGGACGCCACGTAGCGCAGCTTAGCTTCGCCCTCGATCACCGGGGTGACCAGCAAATCCTCGGGGCGCGTATCGACGGTCGCCTGCATGATGTACACTTCGCGGGCGAGGCGTTTGGCGGCGGCATAAGCCAGCGTGGTTTTCCCGACTCCCGGCTTGCCCAGGAGGCGCGGGTTCATGGGCAAATCCTGGGGATCGATGACCAGCCAGGCGGCCAGCAACTGGCGCATGACCTCATCCTGACCTACCCAGTTGACGGTTAGCTCGTCCGGATGCGCCAGATGCAGCGCAACTCCTTCGATTTCAACGATCATTAGCTCCCACTTTAGCAGAGACCGTCCGAGATACAATCGGCTGAAATTCCTAAAGACCTTCTACGACCCCGGGCCGAAGCCCTTGCGTCGAGCATATAGCATAGCCATAATGATGTGCATGAGGACGACGATTATTTTGGACGACGAACTCATCGATCGAGCGCGCAAGCTGACAGGAATCAAAGAGAAGACCGCGCTGGTTCACCAGAGCCTGGAGCTGCTGATCGCCCGAGAGAGCGCCCGCCAGCTCGCGAATCTGGGAGGCGCGGCTCCCCGCATGAGTAAAATCAGACGACGCCGGCCCAAGCTTGCCCGATGACCCTCGCGGACACCTCGGTCTGGGTCGAGCACTTCCGGCGGGGGCATGCCGGCCTGAGGAAACTGCTGGAGGAAGGCGAAATCGTCATACATCCGTTCGTGTACGGCGAGCTGGCTTGTGGCCATCTGCCTGATCGAACCCACACTTTGAGCCTGCTGGCCGCGCTGCCCCGCATCATTCAGGCCGACGACTCGGCGGTCTTATACGCGATCGACCTGCGGAAATGGTCGGGACGAGGGATCGGGTGGCTTGACGCCCATTTGCTCACTTCCGCACTGCTGACACGGACGCCTTTGTGGACTCTGGATAGGAAACTCCACGGCTTGGCTTCCCAGGCCGGAGCCGCCTGGGCACGCCCGATATAGAGCTAGACTGGACCTAATGGGCGCCGCGAGAATCCTCCTGTCAGCGGAGGAATTCGACAACTACCCCTTCGAGGAAGATAAGCGCTACGAACTCGACGAGGGGGAGTTGATCGAAATGACCAGGCCGGCGTACAAACACAATCGCGTCCTACAGAAGCTACTCATAGAGCTCGTTCTATATTTGCGCCAGAATCCCATTGGCGAGGCCTTGATCTCAGAGAACCTGTATGCGCTGTCGCCTTCGACCCGCCGATCACCGGATGTCGCTGTCATCCTCGGGGACCATCGGGCGGAACTGCAGAACGCGAAGGTAATCCATATCATTCCCGACATTGCCGCCGAGGTCCTCTCGCCCAGCGAGACACCGGCGAGGATCCATCGCAAGATGAGCCAATACTTTAAAGCCGGGGTCAAAGGAGTGTGGCTAATCCAGCCGGAAGACCACACCGTGGAAATCTGGACTGGCCCCCAGCTTCCAGAACAGGGGCTTACCGGCACGGATTCAATAACTTCGACCCTGCTGCCCGGGTTTACCCTGGCACTCCCGGAACTGTTTTCTTAGAACAAGCCCTGTTATACTAAGCTTTTGCCCGATCCGGGTAGGGAGTACCTCTGTGTTTTTCCACGTTCGAGACCTGGAGCTTAAGCCCGTCCGTTTTGACGTGGAGCTTCCCCCCGGAACCATCGAATTTCTGGATCCGAAGCTGAAGCAGTCGGAACCGCTGCAGGCGTCCGGCAAAGCGGAGTTGGTGATGGGTTCACTCGGCGAGATCCGGGTGACGGGCCAGGTTAGGGTTCGTTTGCAGGCGGAGTGCGATCGCTGCCTGGAGCCGGCTGGATTTCCGATAGAATCCAGCTTCGAGCTGTACTATCGTCCGGTAGGCGAAGGGTATGGCGAGGAAAAATCGCTCGACGCCGGTGAGGCCGAGATGGGCTTCTACGAAGGCGACGGCCTGGAGTTGAACGATGTGCTGCGGGAGTTCGTATTGTTAGCCCTCCCCATGCAGAAGTTGTGCGATGAGAATTGCAAAGGGATCTGTCCGGTATGCGGGCAGAATCGCAATCAAAGAGAATGCAGCTGCCAGACTGCGGCAGGTGACGACCGCTGGGCAGCGCTCAAGGAGATAAGAAAAAATGCCGAATCCTAAACGACGACATTCCAAGCGGCGGACCTCCGCCCGGCGGACGCACGATTCCCTGCGCCGCACTGTGATGGCCCAGTGCCCCAACTGCCATGAACCCAAGCTGCCGCATCGCGTTTGCCCGCACTGCGGAAAATATAAGGGCCGCGAAGTGATCGAAGTCGCCGAGGAATAGCCGGCGAGCGCGTCCATGCTGACGATCGCAGTCGACGCCATGGGGGGCGATCACGCTCCCAAACGGGAAGTAGAAGGTGCCGTTCGGGCGGCCGAAGAGCTTCAGATCGGCGTGATTCTGGTCGGTCTCGAGGACGTGATCCGCGCCGAACTGGCTGTGCATCCGCAAGCCGCCGGATTGCCGATCGAAGTCCATCACGCCAGCGAGTTCATCACCATGGAGGACTCGGCGGCGAAAGCCGTCCGGCTGAAGAAGGATTCCTCCATACGGGTCGCCTGCCGCCTGGTGCGGGATGGCATCGCCGACGGCGTAGTTTCCGCGGGCAATACCGGCGCCGTCATGGCGACCTCGAAGATTGTCCAGGGCGTGATCCGCGGCGTCACCCGGCCGGCACTGGCGGGAGCCTTTCCCTCGTTGACTGGATCGCCCGTGGTGCTGCTCGACGTCGGCGCCAACGTGGATTGCAAGCCGGAGATGCTGGCGCAGTTCGCCGTGATGGGCGAGATTTATTCGCGGACTATTTTTCACAACAGTCGTCCGCGCGTGGGCTTGCTTTCCATTGGCGAAGAGGAGCACAAGGGCAACGATCTCACCCGGGCCGCCCTACCTCTGCTGAAGGCTCTGCCGATTAACTTTATTGGAAACGTCGAGGGCCGCGACATCTTCAACGGCATCGCGGACGTGGTGGTATGCGACGGGTTCATCGGAAATGTCGCCCTCAAAGTCAGCGAGGGGCTGGTGGATATGTTCGTCAGCATGCTGCGCGACTCGCTCAGCAAGACGATGACCCGTAAGATCGGCTCGATGCTTTCGCGCGAGGCTTACAGCGAGTTCAAGAAGCGCCTGGATTATTCGGAATATGGCGGTGCGCCGTTGCTGGGCGTGAAGGGCGTTTGCGCCATCTCCCACGGGCGTTCCAACGCCAACGCCGTCAAGAATGCCATCCGTGTGGCGGCTGAATTCGCGCAGGGCCGCGTAAATGAGAAAATAGAGGAAGAATTAGACCGTACTGCTTCGTCTAAAGTAGCAGCTCAATGAACACGTTTCGTGATCTCGCGAAGATCACTGGAGTAGCCGCGTGTCTGTCGACGTTTGCTTTCGGGCAACCGCGTCTGGATCCGGTCCAGTGGTCCATGACTTCAACCGCGGAGGTCGCCAAACCCGGCGCCACGGTTCCGCTGCACCTCATCGCGAAGATCGAACCCGGTTGGCATCTCTATTCACTGACGATTCCCAAGAATCTGTTACCGACCAAAATCACGTTGACGGATAATCCTGCCGTCGATTCGTACACGGTCTATCAGCCGGCGGGCGTGCGGGCAATGGATCCCAACTTCAAGGAAGTGGTTGAGACCTACTCGAATCAGGCCGAGTTCTGGATCCCGGCGACGCTTAAGCAAGATGCCGCAGGTCCGGTTGAGATGACCGCGCAGGTCCGCTATAGGGCCTGCGACGACAAGCAATGCCTGAATCCCAGAACCAAGACTGCTGCGTTCAAGCTGACGGCGGCCGCGTTTGCGCCGGCGATCGAGGAGTTTAAGGCTCCGGCGGGGTATATCGAAGTGAAACCGGGCGCACCGCCCGTGACACCTGTATCGGAGGCTCTGCCTCCGGCCTCCGCAGAGAATACGCCAGCGTCCTCGCAAGGTCTTGCGGGATTCGCGCTGGCTGCGTTCGGATTTGGCTTGGCGGCGATCTTTACTCCGTGCGTGTTCCCGATGATCCCCATCACGGTGTCGTTTTTCCTGAACCAGCGCGGAGGGATCGTCCAGGCGCTGGTGTTTTCGCTGGGCATTGTGGTGCTTTTCTGCGCGCTGGGATTGGGCGTGACTGCGCTGGCCGGACCGATCGGGATCTCACAGCTCGGCGGCAATCCCTGGGTGAACGGCTTTATCGCGCTCGTGTTTTGCATCTTCGCGCTCAGCTTGCTGGGCGCCTTCGAGATTACCCTGCCCTCGAGCATGCTGACCAAGCTCGACAGCGCTTCACGGCGCGGCGGGTACTTCGGCACGCTGCTGATGGGGCTGACGTTTTCTCTAACGTCGTTCGCCTGCGTAGGACCGTTCGTGGGACCACTCCTGGCATCTTCGGTGCAGGCGCAAGGAGCCCAGCCGGTGGTCGGGATGGCCGCCTTCGCCACCGGACTTGCCTCGCCATTCTTCTTTCTCGCGGCTTTTCCCTCGTACTTGAAGAAACTACCGAAAAGCGGTGGATGGATGGCGCGCGTTAAGGTCGTCATGGGCTTCGTGTTGCTCGCCGTGATGCTCAAATATGTCAGCAACATCGATCAGGTATTGCAGGCGAATCTTTTGACGCGCGAACGATTCCTGGCGGCTTGGTTCGTGCTTTTCGCAATGGCGGGCCTGTACCTGCTCGGGCTACTGCGCCTGGAAGGGATCGAAGCCGAGGATAAGCTCGGAATCGGACGGCTTTCGTTCGCCGTTCTGTTCCTGATTTTTGCGGTAAGCCTGCTGCCGGGAATGTTCGGCGCGCCGCTCGGAGAGCTGGATGCGTACGTTCCCGCGGCCACTGGCGGGCTCAGCGGAAACAGCACCACGGCCGGCCTTCAGTGGATGAAGAACGACTATCGCGCAGCCCTCGACCGCGGACGCCAGGAAAACAAGCTGGTTCTGGTGACCTTCACCGGATACGCCTGCACCAACTGCCACTGGATGAAGGCCAACATGTTCCCGCGGCCGGAGATTGCCGACATCGCCAAGGACCTGGTGCTGGTGGAGCTGTACACGGACGGCTCGGATGCGGCATCGGAAGAAAATGCCAAACTGGAGGACACCAAATTCTCGAGCGTGTCGACGCCTTTGTTCGTTCTGCTCGACGCCAATGAGAAAGTGCTGGCCACCAGCGGATATACGCGCGACACCCAGGAGTTTCTGGCATTTCTGAAAACACGCTCCAAAGCATGAGGCTCCGCACCCTTACTTTCTTTCTTCCCATTGCGGCGCTGGCAGCCTATGCCCAGGCTCCGGCTATCGCGCCCCTGCGCGGCTTTCTTCCCGACCAATGGAAAGCGCAGCACGACCTCGAGGAACAGGCAAAAGCAGTCCCGCAGGCGGAGCGGCTTCGCATTTACATGGATCGGATGGCGGCCAAACCGCATCACGCCGGTTCGCCCGGATCGAAGGCCGTCGCCGATTACCTGGTCGCCCTGCTTACCGAGTGGGGATTCGACACACGCATCGAAACCTTCCAGGCGCTGATTCCCTACCCGACCACACGCACGGTGGAAATGACGTCGCCGGTCCGTTTTCGAGCCAAGCTTGCCGAGCCGCCGATTCCGGAGGATCCGGCCACCTCACAGGAAAACCAGCTTCCGACGTTTAACGCCTACGCGGCATCCGGCGACGTGACGGCGCCGCTGGTCTACGTCAACTACGGGCAGCCGGAGGATTTCGAGTACCTCAAGAAACTGGGCGTCGACGTCAAAGGCAAGATTGCGATCGTGCGCTACGGACGCAGTTGGCGCGGGCTGAAGCCCAAGCTGGCCCAGGATAATGGCGCCGTCGGATGCCTGATTTATTCCGACCCGCGCGAGGATGGGTTCTTCCAGAATGATGTTTATCCGCTGGGCCCGATGCGTCCATCGGACGGCGTGCAGCGCGGCAGCGTCATGGATATGGCGCTGTATCCCGGCGATCCTTTGTCCCCTGGATGGGCGTCCGAGCCCGGCTCCAAACGCCTGCCTCGCGAGGAAGCCAAGACGCTGATCAGGATTCCCGTCCTGCCGATCTCCTGGGCGGACGCCGCACCTCTGCTGCAACAGTTGACGGGTCCGCTGGTTCCGGAATCCTGGCGCGGAGCTCTCCCGCTCACCTATCACGCCGGGCCCGGCCCAGCCACAGTACATCTGCAAGTGGATTTCGACTGGGCGACTCGGCCGCTCTACAATGTCATCGCGACCATACCCGGTGCCGTACGCAAAGACCAGTGGGTCATTTACGGAAACCATCACGACGCCTGGGTCAATGGCGCCAGCGATCCGGTGAGTGGCGACGCCGTGCTGCTCGAAACGGCCCGCACACTCTCGGTTCTGCGTAAACAAGGCTGGCAACCCAAGCGAACGATCATGCTCGCACTGTGGGATGGCGAGGAGTACGGTCTGCTCGGCTCCACGGAATGGGTCGAGAAACATATGGACGAACTGGATCGCAACGCAGCGGTTTATATCAACTCCGATTCCAGCGGACGCGGTCCGCTGACTGCGGGTGGATCTGCCTCGCTTGAGCCGTTTATCGCCGAGGTGCTGCGGGACGTCGCGGATCCGGCGACATCCAAGAGCCTCCTGGACATCGCGCGCGATCGTAAGACACCTGTGGTGGCCTTCGCCGGTGCGCCGCCGCCGGCGCCAACCGAACCGCGGGAGCGGCCATTTCGCCTGGATCCGTTAGGATCGGGCTCCGATTACGTGCCGTTTCTGGATCACGCCGGTATCGCCAGCCTGAACCTGGGATTCGCCGCGGGCGACGGGGTCTATCATTCGATCTACGATACTCCCGCCTGGTATCAGCAGTTTTCCGACGGCGATCGCGCTTACAGCAAGGCGCTCACCCAGGTGATGAGCCTCGCGATCCTGCGGCTTGCCGACGCCCCGGTGCTGCCCTTCGACTTCGGTTCGCTCTCGGCGAGCGCGAGCAGATGGGTGGAGGAGATTCGCAAACAAGTGCCGCACGGAAACTCCAGGCTCGATCTGCGTCCCGTGTCCGTGCAGCTTACGCGCTTAACAGCGGCAGGCAAGGCTTACGAGGAAGAATTATCGGCATGGGCGAAACGCGGCAGTCCGGAAAGACCCGTCAAGGTCGACGAATCCCTTCGAAAGACCGAACGCGTGCTGCTGTCCACCGACGGACTTCCGCGCCGGGAGTGGTATCGGAGCCAGATCTATGCGCCGGGAATGCTCACCGGCTATTCGGCCAAGACCCTTCCCGGCCTGCGTGAGGCCGTGGAGAGCCGGCAGTGGGACGAGGCCAACCAGCAGGCCCGCAAGTTGGCCGAAACCTTTCGCGCGGCGGCGGCACAAGTGGAAGATGCTACGCGCCTGCTCAAACAGACGCAGTAGGCAGTGGGTCAGGCGATCTTGTCGCCTGCCTTACCATGTAGAATCTGGAGATGGCTTCCCGAGTCGATGCCGCGCCTTGGCCGGCGACACATACGGTGAACCGCTGGCTGATCCCCGTCGGGGCCGTCGCCGTACACATCTGCATCGGATCGGTCTACGCATGGAGCACCTTCAACCGTCCCTTTCAGGCGCTGCTGCCGAACGCCCCGGGATGGTTCAGCCCGCCCTACACGACTTACTCGACCGCGCTGGTTCTGTTGGGACTAAGCGCGGCGTTCGGCGGACCCTGGGTGGAGCGGCGCGGCCCGCGCGCTGCCGCGACTGCCGCGGCATTCCTGTTCGGCTGCGGGCTGCTGATCGGCGGCATCGGCCTGGCGCTCCGCCAATCGATCCTGGTGTTCCTCGGAATGGGCGTGATCGGCGGGATGGGCTGCGGACTCGGCTACATCGCGCCCGTGAGCACGCTGGTCAAGTGGTTCCCCGACCGGCGCGGCATGGCGACCGGCATGGCCATCATGGGATTCGGCGGGGGAGCGGCGCTGGCCAGTCCGCTGAACGTCCGCTTTATGAATTCCCTCGGGGTTCCCACAGCCGTGATGATGCTGGCCGCCATTTACTTCGTCCTGATGATGATCGGCGCGCGCATTTTGAGGCGGCCGCCCGAGAACTGGAAGCCCGATGGCTGGGATCCACCCGAGAAGATTTCTCACCAGAAGAGCGTCACCCGCAATGCCGCCCTGCGAACCCCTCAGTTCTATCTGCTGTGGGCCATCCTGTTTATCAACGTGACCGCGGGTATCGGAATCCTCGCGCAGGCGTCGCCGATCGTGCAGGATATTTTCCAGAAGACTCCGGCGGAAGCAGCTACGTTCGTCCTGCTGCTCAGCATCTTCAACCTGATCGGACGATTCTTCTGGGCGTCCAGCTCCGATTACATTGGGCGCCGGAACACCTATACGCTCTTCTTCGCCGCACAAGTTGGCCTGTTTCTCCTGATTCCCGGCATCGCGGGCCGTGGAGGATGGCTTCTCTTCCAGATCTGTTTGTTCCTCGTGGTCAGCATGTACGGCGGAGGATTCGCCACTATTCCCGCGTTTCTGGCCGACATCTTCGGACCGGATAACGTCGGCGCGATTCACGGCGTGGTGCTCACTGCGTGGAGCGCGGCCGCCATCGCCGGACCGGTGATCATCACCGAGCTGTCGAACCGCGCGAAGCTGGCGTTAGCCCCGGGCGCAAGTCATGTGCACATTTATGACGGACCGCTTCAGGTTCTCGCGGGATTGCTGGCGGTGGGCTTTCTGCTCACTCTACTAGTAAGGCCGCTGCGCTCGTGCTAAGGTCTTTTCGGAAAGCAATGGCGGTGCTCGGCGAGCCCTGCAAACGGTCAGCCTAGGGAATCCGCTTATGCAAGACTCCGGTCGCCTGGACGATTGTAGATCGTGATCTCGCTGAAGCAGTCCATAGAAGAGGACACGGAGCATCTGCTTCGTACCGCACTGAATTCGTATCATGCTGCTTTGAATAGTGTGGGAGAGGCCGCTGCGCTGGCTTGTCCTCCGGCGGGAAAGAGCCTTCAGGCTGCGATCGTGAAGCTGAGCATTGCCCTGACCAAAGCCGCCTCCGAAACGGAAATTGCGGAAACGACGCAGGCCATCCAGAAGGAACTGAAATCCTGGGCCGAACATGCGTCCGGGCTGTTCCATCAAAGCGCCAGCGAGATGCAGGACGTGCTCCTGATGGCTGGTGTGGCCGCCGAGCAGGTGGGGGCACGCGACAAGCGCTACACCAAACGGTTCACGGAATTCACCGAACGCCTCAACACGACGTCCCAACTCACGGATGTGACCGCTATCCGGCACACGCTCGGCCAGCACACCGCGGATCTCAAGAGTTGTGTCGCTCAAATGGTGAAAGAAAGCGATGATACGATCGCGCACCTGCGCAGCCAGATCGCGCACTACGAAGCGAAGCTCGAGGAAATGGAGCACATTGCCTCGGAGGATCCGCTCACTGGGCTGTCCAACCGCCGCAAAGTGGAGCGTCACATCGAGACGCGTATCCGGACCGGACAGGTATTCAGCGTGATCAGCCTGGACCTGAATGGCTTCAAGAAGCTGAACGATACCTACGGGCACGCCGCCGGGGACGATCTGCTGAAACAATTCGCTACTGAGCTGCGGACCGTCTTCCGGCCGTATGACATCGTCGGGCGCGTGGGCGGCGATGAGTTTATCGTGCTGGTGGATGGCGATCTTTCGATGGCGAGCTCCCAACTGGAACGGATCCGCCACTGGGTCAACGGAACTTACGCCGTGAAAGGGAATCCGAACGCTCCGAAGGTGAAAGTGACTGCCGCCGTTGGTGCGGCTCAGTTGAACCCAGGTGAGTCCATGCGCGACATTCTCAGCCGCGCCGATGCCGCGATGTATGCGGATAAGCCGTCGGCTACCCTCGCTAGCCGGGCGTCATAGAGATCGTCGGCCGGACGTGTCCGGGTCCTACAGGGTAGGGGCGAGGCATGCCTCGCCCGACGCGTTCTTAACGTATCGCCGCGCGATTGGCGAAATCCAGAATCAGCGAAGGAAAGATTCCGAGCAGCAATGTTCCCACCGCGGAGCCATACACCGCGATCTGGAGCAGCGCGCCCGCCGGAGGTAGTGTCTCGACGCTCTCGCCGGGTTCGCGAAAGTACATGACGACCAGGATCCGCAGATAGTAATACGCGGCCACGGCGCTGTTCAGGAGTCCCAGCACGGTAAGCCATATCAGCTTGGAGTCGAGCGCGGCCTTGAAGATGTAGAACTTGCCGAAAAATCCACCAGTGAGCGGCACCCCGATCAGGCTCAGCAGGAAAATGGTGAGCATCGCGGCCATCCCCGGCTGGCGCTGGGCGAGCCCCGCGAAATCGTCGATGCCGACGTATCGCTCACCCTTTCGGGAAAAGTACGTCACCACGGCGAACGCCCCGATGTTGGTGAAGGCGTACGCGGCCAGGTAGAACATGGCGGCCGCCGATCCCGTGCCCGAGTTGGCTGCCACCGCAACCAGCACATAACCCGCGTGCGCGATGGAGCTGTAAGCCAGCAGCCGCTTGATATTCGACTGCATGATGGCGGCGAAGTTGCCGACCACCATGGTCGCCAGAGCACACACCCATATTGCGGGCGCCCAGCGCGCGGCGATCGGCTCCAAGCTCCCGAGGAAGATCCGCAGCAACACGGCAAAGGCGGCGGCTTTCGGTCCCACCGTTAGAAACGCGGAAACCGGCGCGGGCGCGCCCTGATAGACGTCCGGAGCCCAGCCCTGGAACGGAGCAGCCGAAATCTTGAAGGCCAGTCCCACGAAGATGAGCGCAGCCGCCACACCGATCAACGCTTCCGGCGGCGCGGCGCCCGAGATCAGCGCTCTCCGGATCTCCGTCAAGTTGGTCGATCCCGTGGCGCCGTACATCCACGCCACGCCGTACAGCAGAAACGCCGTGGCGAACGAGCCGAGCAGGAAGTATTTCAGCGCCGCCTCATTGTTGCGGGCGTCGTCGCGGAGATATCCGGCTAAGATGTAAGACGCGATCGACGAGATTTCGAGGCCGATGAAGATCATGACCAACTCATTGGCCGAGACCATCACGCACTGGCCTACAATGCTGAAAAGTATCAGTGCGTAATATTCGCCGCTCTCCTGATTTTCACGGCGCAGGTAATCGGTGGAACTGAACACCACCAGCAAGCCCACCACGATGACCAGGGTGCGGAAGAAGGTCGCCATGCCGTCGATCACCAGCATCCCCTGAAAGGCCGGCCCGCTGGACGACATGAGCGCGGCCGGCAGCGCCAGCACCAGCGCGAGGATCGCAACCAGTCCGGCATTGGTTCTCCGGCCCTCGGAGCGCAGCGCCTCCAGGAACATAATCAGCACTCCGGCCACAGTCAGGATCAACTCCGGCAGGAAGCGCGCGTAGTCGACGTTCGTCGGCAGGAAATTAGCGATTGGCACGGGAAGCCTCCACAAATTGCGGAGCCGGTATCGCCACCCGCTCTGTTCGTAACTTTTTAGTCTGTTCCAGTATCGCTGCGTTCTGCACACTGATCGACGGCAGGAAGGTCTGCGCAAAAGAGCCCATCCAAACCATCAGCAGCACTAACGGCAGGATGGCCGCCCACTCGCGCGTCGTCAAATCGGGCATATGGTGTGAGAGCGATTCGGACGCTCTTCCGAAGAAGGTCCGCTGGTACAGCCACAACATGTAGCACGCCGAGAAGATCACTCCCAGTGAGGCGAAAACGGCCCATCCGAAATTCGCGCCGGCTGTGCCCTGCAAGACCAGATACTCGCCCACGAAATTGTTCAAGGTCGGGAGACCTATCGAGGCGAGCGTCGTTATCAAGAAAATGATCGCCAGGTTTGGCGCGGGCGTCGCCACCCCTCCATAGGCCGAGATTTCGAGCGAATGACGCCGCTCATATAAAAAGCCGACAAGGATGAAGAGCGCTCCGGTCGAGATGCCATGGTTCAGCATCTGGTAGACGGCGCCGTCCAGTCCCTGCTGCGTGAATGTGAAAATTCCCAGCACGACGAATCCCAGGTGGCTCACCGACGAGTAGGCCACCAGCTTTTTCATGTTTGGCTGGACCAGGGCGACCAGCGCGCCGTAGATGATGCCGACGATCGCCAAGCCCACGATCCAGGGAGCGCTGCGGTGCGCGGCGTCTGGAAACAGGGTTACGCAGAATCGCAGCAGTCCGTATGTGCCCATCTTCAGCATCACGGAGGCCAGCATCAGGGATCCGGCGGTGGGCGCTTCCACGTGCGCGTCGGGCAGCCAGGTGTGGAGCGGGAATATCGGAACCTTGATCGCGAACGCCATGAAGAAAGCCAGGAACAAGATCATCTCCGTGCGCGCGTCGAACACCAGGCTTCCGGTCTGAATCATGCCCTGGATCTGGCCGTAATCGAACGTGCCGGTGCGGTTGTACAGGAAGATGATCGCGCCCAGCATCAGCACCGATCCGGCCATGGTGAACAGGAAAAACTTGACGGCCGCGTAGATGCGCCGCTCGTGTCCCCAGATGCCGATCAGGAAATACATCGGGACCAGCGAGACTTCCCAGAACACGTAGAACAGGAAAAGGTCCATCGATATGAACACGCCGATCACGCCGAATTCGAGCAGCAGCAGGAAGGCGTAATATTCCTTGACGCGCTTATCGATGTAGTTCCACGAAACCAGCGCGGCGATCGGCGTCAGCAGCGTCGAAAGCAGCACCAGCCAGAGGCTCAGGCCGTCGAGAGCCACGTGGTACCGGATCGGCGGATAGCTGATCCACTGAATGTCAGTGCTGAACGTGTGGCCCGAGGGGTACTGAAACCAGTACGGCATCAGCAGTCCCAGCGACACGACGAAAATCGCCAGCGAGATCACCATCGCAGCCATGCGGCTGGACTGCTTCGGTAAGATCAGAAGCAAAAAGAACCCAACCAGCGGCAGGAACAGGACGATGTCCAGCAGACTCATCGCGATGCTCCCATGAAGCCGATATAGGCGATCGCCAGCACCGTGCCTGCGATCACCCACGCCGCGTAACTGCGGATATAACCAGACTGCGCTCGCCGCAGGATGCCGCCAATGCCGCGCGCCGTACTCCCGATTCCATTGGCGATGCCGTCGATCAGCCGCACATCACCGACGCGCCAGAGAAGCTGCCGCGATCCGCCAACAATCGGTTCGACCACCGTGGAATCGTAGAACTCGTCCACGAAGTATTTGTTGTAGATCAGTGTGTGGACGCCTTTGAACGTGCTCGCAATCGATTCCGGAAGACTTGGTGAGAGGACATAAAAGAGATACGCGAGAGCGATGCCGCCGAGACCCGCGGCTGTGGCGACATATTCCAACCATCGCGCCGGTTCGCCCTCTTGGAGCGGGAAGATGGGCTCCAGGAAGTGCGGGATGTTGATGAATCCGCCGCCGAGGCTCAACACCGCCAGGATGGCCAGCGGAATCCACATCACGGCAGGAGACTCATGCGGTTCGCCGTGACCATGGTCATCATGGCCGTGATCGTCGTGGCCATGACCGGAAGCCGGCTTGCCCTTATACTCGCCGAAGAACGTCATGAAGAACGCGCGGAAGACATAGAACGCGGTCATCCCTGCCGTGAACACTCCCACCCAGTACATCCACGGCGCGTGTTCGTAAGCCGCTTCCAGGATCAAATCCTTGCTCGCCGCGCCGGATAGATACGGGAAGCCCGCAATCGCCAGGCTGCCGCACAGCAGGGTCACCATCGTGATGGGCGTGTACTTACGGAGACCACCCATGTGCCGCATATCCTGTTCGCCGGAACACGCATGGATCACGCTGCCGGCCCCGAGAAACAGCAGCGCCTTGAAAAACGCATGCGTCATCAGGTGGAAGATTCCGGCTGAGAACGCCCCCACGCCCAAGCCCACAAACATGTAGCCGAGCTGCGAAACGGTCGAATAGGCGAATACTTTCTTGATGTCGTTCTGCGCGAGACCAATCGTAGCGGCCACGAAGGCCGTGGTCAGCCCGACGATCGCGACGATATCCAGCGCCCAGGTGGAATGCAGATAGATCTGCGAGGTTCGCGCGATCATGTACACGCCCGCCGTCACCATGGTCGCGGCGTGGATCAGTGCGCTGACCGGCGTCGGACCAGCCATCGCGTCGGGCAGCCACACGTACAGCGGAATCTGCGCCGATTTACCGGTGGCACCCACAAGAAGTAGCAGCGAAATCGCGGTGAAGAGTCCCGCACTCACCTCGATGGGCATGCCCTTCACCTGGGTCATCACCGTGGTGAAATCGAGCGTATTGAAATGAAACCCGACCAGGAAGATCGCCAGCGCGAATCCGAAGTCGCCGATGCGATTGACGATGAACGCCTTGTTCCCGGCATCGGTTGCGAATTTTTCCAGGAAGTAGAACCCGATCAGCAAGTAGCTGCACAGTCCCACGCCTTCCCATCCGACGAATAGGATAAGGAAATTAGCACCCAATACCAGAATCAGCATGAAAAACATGAACAGATTCAGATACGCGAAAAAGCGGTAGTAGCCGCCTTCGTGCGACATGTATCCAATCGAGTAAATATGGATCAGCGCGCCAACTCCGGTGACCACCATCAGCATCACCGCGGTCAGCCGGTCGATTGCGAAATCGACACTGATGTTCAGGGCACCCGACTGGATCCACGTGTAGTAATGCTCTTTATAGGTTTGATCGAGGCCGCCGCTGAACGCGCCCAGCCCGCTGAGCGTCTTCACCACCCACAGGAACGACAGCAGCACCGAGCCGACCGCGATCGCGTTAATCACCGGCTTCGCAAGCCGCTTGCCGAAAATCCCGTTCAGCAGGAAGCCGAGCAGTGGAAGAATAGGAATGAGCCAAAGTTGCTGCATGTTTTATTGAGGGCCTAATTCTTAAGAGAACTGACCTCGTCGATCTCCAGCGTTTGCCGGTTCTTGAACACGGTAAGAATGATCGCCAGGCCAACGGCGGCTTCGGCTGCCGCCACCACCATCACGAAGAAGCTGAAGATGTGGCCGTCATTGCGCTTCAGCACGTAGGAAAAAGTTATGAAGCTGAGGTTCACCGCGTTCAGCATCAGCTCAATAGACATGAACACGGTAATGATGTTGCGCCGCAGCAGAAAGCCCAGCACGCCGAGCGCGAACAGGATCGCGCTCAGCGTCAGATACCAGGAAGGCGGAACGGCGGCGGGCAGCGGTCCGAGCGGCATTTAGTCCACCTCCTTGCGCGCCAGCACAATCGCGCCGAGAATCGCAATCAGGATCAGGACGCTGGTGACTTCGAACGGCAGCAGGTAAACCGTAAACAGGCTCCGGCCGATCTCCAAGGCGGTTCCGCCCTGGAACGCCCCGAACACCACCGGAGATGACGCCGGCAGGATCCGTTGGATCATGTAAGCGATCATTCCGAAGAACAGCAGCAGGAACGGAGCACCCAGGTACTTGCCTAGCGGCCGTACCGTCATCTTCTTTTCGGTGCCCGCGTTCAGCAGCATGATGACGAACACGAACAGCACCATGATGGCGCCCGCGTAGACCACCAATTGCGCGGCGGCGATAAATTCTCCGCCCAGCAGCAGATACAGAGCCGCCAGCGCACCCATCACGCCCACCAGCGACAGGGCGCTCGAGATCGGGTGCGTCTGCACCACCAGGTTGATGCCGCAGATCACGGCGATCGCGGCGAAAATCATGAACAGGAGAGCGTCCATATCAGGGGAAAAGGGCCACCAGCAAGGCCGTGATAAATAGATTGATCAGCGCCACGGGGAACATGAAAGTCCAGGCGAAGCGCATCAACTGATCGTAGCGGAACCGCGGCAGCGTCGCGCGGACCCAGATGAACACAAATAGGATGATGAGGACCTTCGCCGAAAACCAAAACAGCGGCAACAGAATGAACTGGATCGGAGGCAGCAGGAACAGTCCGGCAAGTCCCAGGAACAGCACGCCGAACACCGGAAGCGTGATCTTATCGAAAGGCCGCGCCGGATTGGCTGCGTGAACGAAGCACAGCACGGCACTGGCCGCGAAAATCAGTACCGGAATCAGGCCGGAGAAGTATTTTTCGGGGAAGATCGGGTGCCAGCCGCCCAGGAACAGAAGTGTCGCGATGCAGGAGACCGTCACCATGTTGGCGTACTCGGCCATGAAGAAGGACGCGAACTTCATGCTGGCGTATTCGACGTGGAACCCTGCCACCAGCTCATTTTCGGCTTCCGGCAAATCGAACGGAACGCGGTTGGTTTCGGCGAATCCCGCGATCAGGAACAGAATGAAGCTGAAGATCTGCGGGAACGGCATCTGGAAGATGCTCCAGCGCGGAATGAATCCGAGGTAGTAGCCCGCCTGGCCGTTCGCGATCTCGCGCAAGCTGAGCGTGTTGAGAATAAGCAAGGGCGCCGCAAGGGCCAGCGCCATCGGCAGCTCGTAGCTGATCATCTGCGCCGAGCTGCGCAGTCCGCCCATCAGCGCGTACTTGTTATTCGATGCCCAGCCCGCTAATGCCACGCCATACACGCCCAGTCCGGAGATCCCCAGGATGAACAGCACGCCGATGTTCAGATCGGTAAGTCCCATGTTGGTGCGTACGCCGGCCACCGTGATTTCGGGTCCGAACGGGATGATGGCAATCGAGATCAGCGCGAAGGTGACGGCGATGAACGGCGCCATGAAGTAGAAAACTTTGTTCACGTGCGACGGAAGGATATCTTCCTTGGTCACCAGCTTGATGACATCCGCTAGCGGCTGGAGTAATCCATGTGGTCCTACGCGTCGGGGACCCACACGAAGCTGGACGTGCGCGATCACCTTGCGCTCAATCCATTGCAGGTAGGCCAGGACGTGCATGAAAATGCCCACCACGATCGCGGTCTTGATGAGACTGAGGAGGTAGTAGTTCATCGTCGGTAGAGTCCACCAGGCGATTCGATTACGGCATTGAGAATTTTGGAGTAGCGGGACATGGATCCCGACGTAAATAAGGTGTCGCCAGCAGACTGAATCGCACCGGGAAGCGCCGGAACGCGACCGTTCAACGGCATGGTCGGCGCCGCGCCGCCTGTATCGACCACCGGCAGAGGCACATCGTACCCATGCACGGTCTTGCGGATCTCGGCAAAAACTTTGTCGGGTAGCCAGATGCCCAGGTTCAGCTTCATCTCCTTGGCGATGGAGCCCATGATTTCCAGATCCGTCTTGGTGCCCATCACCTTGACCGCCTGTTTGAGCTTCTGCACCTCGCCGCAGACGTTGGTCACGGTTCCGTTCTTCTCATATGCCGATGCCGCCGGCAGCACCAGATCGGCTCGCTTGGCGGTTTCGGTCATGAACAGATCCTGCACGACAACGAACGCGTGACTTGAGCCCAGCGCGGCGTTTTTAAGAGGATTCGCTCCAACCACCCAGAGCACGTCCAAATCTTTCGCGGCCAGCATCTGCTCGACGCTCATGCCGCCGTCGCGCGGTATCAAACCCATATCGAACGCGCCGCGCGAGTTCGAGTAGTCCACCAGGCAAACGTACTTCACCGGAATCCCTAGTGAATCGCCGAACGCGACCAGCTTGCGAACGCCGTCGCCCTGGATCGAATCGCCGAAGACGATGACCAGGTCGCCTTCCGCTTTCAGCTTGTCGCGCAGAGACTCGACGCCAACGAGTTCCCCGCCCGCCTCGACGCGAACGCTTGCGACCGCCTGATTGTCCTCGCGAACCGGACCGGAGGTCACCGCATAAATGTGCGCGTTGTGATGCCGGAAATTAGCCCGCGCCTGGTACGAGAGAAATGGATGCTGCTGGGCAAGATCGGCGCCTACGACCAGCACAGCTTTGGCCGTGTACAGATCGCCCGCCGTAGCGAGCGCGGCATTCTTTCCCGATAACGCGTCGAAGAACGTCGCCAGATCGCCCGTGCGATGGTGGTCGATGTTCTTGGTCCCGAGTCCCTGGCGCGCGAACTTTTGCAGGAAGTAATTCTCTTCGTTGGTGGTGTGATTCGAACCGATCACGCCGAACTTGCCGCCGCGCGCCTTCACCGCGGTGAATGTTTCCGCGATCGTGGTGAACGCTTTGGACCAGGAGATCGGCTCAAACTCGCCCTGAGCATTTCGCAGCATGGGCGATTGCAGACGCTCGGGATGCTCCACGAAATCGAACGCGTAGCGGCCCTTCACGCACAGGAACTCGCCGTTGATGCCGCTCGAATCGCGATTGTTCCCGCGCATGATCTTGTCGTCGCGCACGCCCAGAGTCGTTCGGCATCCGTCGCCGCAGTGCGTGCAAATGGTCCCGACGTGCTCCATCTCCCACGGCCGCGTCTGATAGCGATAGCTGCCGCTGGTCAACGCGCCGACCGGACAGATGTCGATACACGCGCCGCATTCGTCGCACTCCAGGTAATCGTGGCGATTCGGCACGATCTCCGAGATCACGCCGCGGTTGGAGACACCCAACGCGCCGACGCCCATTCCTTCATTACAAACGCGCACGCAACGATAACATAGGATGCAGCGCGGAGCGTCGAAATACACCACCGGCGACCATTGCTGCTCATCGACGTGCTGCTTCCGCTCGGTGAAGCGGCTCTCGCCCGCGCCGTAACGGAACACCATGTCCTGCAATTCGCACTCGCCGCCCTTGTCGCACACCGGGCAATCCAGCGGATGGTTGGTCAGCAGGAATTCGAGCGTCCCCTTACGTGCCTTGCGGACGATTTCGGATTCGGTGTGCACCACCATTCCGTCGGCCACGGGCAGCGTGCAACCCACTTGAAGCTTGGGGGTCTTCTCCACTTCGACCAGGCACATGCGGCAGGCGGCCTGCAACGTGAGCCCTTCGTAATAGCAGAACGCCGGGATCTCGATTCCGTTCTGGCGGGCTACCTCAATTAACAGCGTGCCTTTCTCGGCCTGAATGGCCTGCCCGTTGATCGTAAGATTGACGATATCCGGCATGTTATACCGCCACCATTTGCCGATCCTTTGCCAGCCTCTTCTCGAAATCTTCGGCAAACTTTTCGACGATGGAAATAGTCGGCATGGCCGCCGCATCGCCCAGCGCGCAGAATGTCCGGCCCAGCATATTCTTCGATAACTCACCCAAGAGCCCGACGTCTTCAGCCCTCCCGCCGCCATCGTCGAACCGTTGTAGGATCTTCTTCAGCCATGTCGTGCCTTCGCGGCACGGGATGCACCAGCCGCAGCTCTCGTGCGCGTAGAATCGCATGATCCGCAGCGCGACCTTCACCATGTCCGTGGTTTCGTCCATCACCACCATGCCGCCCGACCCGAGCATGCTGCCGATCTTGGCCAACGAGTCGTAATCCATCGGGATATCGCACTCGTCGGCTTTGAGGATCGGGCAGGACGATCCGCCGGGGATCACCGCTTTCAGCTTCTTGCCGCCCGGAATGCCGCCCGCGATATCTTGGATGAACTTCATCATCGGATAACCCAGCGGGACTTCGTACACACCCGGCTTATTCACGTGCCCGGAGACGCACAGCAGCCGTGTGCCGCCGTTCTTGGGCGTGCCAAGCGCCGCGAACGCCGCTCCGCCGTCGCGGATAATCGCCGGAATCGCGCTGAAGGTTTCGACGTTATTGAGCAGCGTCGGGCTGGCCCACGCGCCGGCGACAGCCGGAAACGGAGGCTTCATGCGCGGAATACCGCGTTTGCCCTCGAGCGAATCGAGCAGCGCAGTTTCTTCGCCGCACTCGTAAGCTCCCGCGCCCGAATGCGTGTAGAGATCGAAATCAAAACCGGTGCCGAGGATGTTTTTCCCCAGGTATCCCTGCGCGTAGGCTTCCGCGATCGCGCGATCCATGTGATCGATCAGGTAGCGATACTCGCCGCGAATATACAGGTAGCCTTTGTGCGCATCGAGCGCCAGGCCGGCGATCAGGATGCCCTCGATCATCTGGTGCGGATCGTATTCCATCAGCAGCCGGTCTTTGCAGGTTCCCGGCTCGCTTTCGTCGGCATTGATGACGATGTACTTGGGCTTGGGTGAGCTGCGCGGGACGAAACTCCACTTCAGCCCTGTGGGGAATCCAGCGCCGCCGCGGCCGCGCAGAGCCGAGGTCTTCACCTCTTCGATGATCTCCTCCGGCTTCATCTCGCGGGCTTTGCGGAACGCCTTGAATCCGTCATGCGCCACGTACGTAGCCAGCAATTCCGAATTCTCCAGCCCGAAGCGCTTGCTCAGGATTCGAGTTTCCAGCGGACTGGGTTCGTTGTAGAGCTTCTTCGACATCCTATTGCGCCTTCCTAAGGCCGTCAATCAACTGATCCAGCTTTTCGGGCGTCACGTGGTGATGGAAATCGTAGTTGATCTCGACCGCTGGCGCCCAGGAACAAGCTCCCATGCACTCGACCTCTTCCAAAGAAATCTGCCCGTCCGCCGTAACCTGTTTGTGCCCGATCCCGAGCTTCTTTGAGGCGTGCTCGTACAGTTCCATGCCGCCGACGAGAAGGCAACTGATGTTGGTACAGACCTGGACGTGATACTTGCCCAGGGGCTTGCGGTGGAGCATCGAATAATAGCCCACTACCTCGTCCACCTGGAGCGGGGTCACTTCGCAACGGCGCGCCACTTCGTCAATCAATTCGGGGGTTACTGCACCGACTTCGTCCTGCGCGTAAATCAGCATCGGAACCACGGCAGACCGCTTCCGGCCCTCCGGATAAGCGGTGAGCATCCTGGCGAATCGCTCTTCAAGCTGCGGTGAAAAAGTCATCGGTCTGTGTCACCCAACACAAAATCCATGCTTCCGAGCGCTGCGATCGAATCGGCGATCATAATGCCTTCCAGCATCTTAGGCAGACCTTGCAGGTTTCCGAAGCTGGGGGTACGCATGTGGACGCGATAGGGCTTGGATGTGCCGTCGCTCACAACATAGTAGCCGATCTCCCCGCGCGGAGCTTCGATGCACTGGTACGCTTCGCCCGCAGGAACACGGTAACCCTCGGTCACGATCTTGAAATGATAGATGAGCGACTCCATCTGAGTCTTCATCTTTTCGCGGTCCGGAAGAACCACGTGCGGCGCGTCGGCCTGCCAGGCGCCCTCCGGCATTCCTTCCAGCGCCTGCGTGATGATCTTGGCGCTTTCCCTCATTTCCTGGATGCGCACGCGATAACGGGACCACACATCGTTGCTGGTTTCCACCGGCACCTTGAAATCGAACTTGTCGTAGCTCGAATACGGCTCGGATTTGCGAATGTCCCAGTTCAAGCCCGCGCCGCGAAGCATCGGGCCGGTGATGCCCAGGTCCAGCATGTCTTCCAGGGAAATAAAACCTACGCCTTGCGTCCGCTGTATCCAAATAGGATTGGCGTTCAGCAGCTCTTCGTACTCGTCCACTTTGCCGGGGAACGCCCGGATGAATTTGCCGACCACCTGTTGCCATCCGCGCGGTGGCTCGAGAGCGAGGCCACCAGGACGGATATAACTGGTCATCATGCGTTGCCCCGAGAACATCTCGAAGATCCGCAGGATGTCTTCGCGCTCCCGGAAGCAGTAGAAGAACATCGTCATCGCGCCGATATCCAGGGCATGCGTTCCCAGCCAAACCAAGTGACTGTTCAGCCGCGAGAATTCGGTCATCATGACGCGAGTCCACTGGGCGCGCGCCGGGATTTCGATTTGCAACAGCTTCTCGACCGCCAGCGCGTACACCAGGTTGTTCGAAAGATTCGCCAGATAATCGACGCGGTCGGTGAGCGTCACCGCCTGCTGCCAGTTCTTCTGCTCGAATTCTTTCTCGATGCCGGTGTGCAGGAATCCGATGTCGGGAGCGGCGCTAACGATGGTTTCGCCTTCGAGCTCCAGCACGATACGCAACACGCCATGCGTCGACGGGTGCTGCGGACCCATGTTCAGGGTCATGCGCCGGGGCGCTGCCGGAGTCGCGGGAATTTCCTGGATTGCCGGGATCGTCGATGTGTGGTCGTCGAAGGAGTGCTTGATGTTGCTCATGGATTCACTCGCGGTTACTCACTCGGGTAGCTGTACTTGTACCCGTGCACCGGATAATCTTTCCGCAGCGGATGCCCTTCCCAATCGATGGGCATCAGAATACGGACCAGGTTCGGATGATTCCGAAACCCGATGCCGAACATGTCGAACACTTCGCGCTCATACCAGTTTGCCGCGCGCCACACTCCGGTTGCCGAATCGATCTCCGGATTCACTCCACTCACCAAACACTTCAATCGCAGCCGGTGATTCTTTTCGATCGAATGCAGATGATAGATCACTTCAAAGCGCGGCTCGGCCGGATGCATATCCACGGCGGTGATGCCGCTCAGACGAACGTACTTCTCGGAATCCTTGAGATGCCGGCACAGGTCCACGATCCGCGCGGGGTCTACGATAAGCGTCGTCTCGCCGAAGGCTTCCTTGGTTTCGAGCACTGCGGGATGGTTCACTTGCTGTCTCCCTTTTTCAGGATCGCCCAATCCAGCGCGCCCTTCTTCCACACGTAGAAGAAACCCACCAGCACCAGCGCCACGAAGATCAGCATTTCAAAGAAGCCGAACATCTTCAGGTCGCGGTACACCACCACCCAGGGATACAGAAACACGGCTTCGATATCGAACAGGATGAAGATCATCCCCACCAGGTAGAACTTGACGCTGAACCGTTCGCGTGCCGAACCGACCGGCGCCATACCCGATTCGTAGGGGGTGTCCTTGAGCGGCGACCGCGCGCGCTTGCCCAGTAGCGTGGAAGCCAGGATCAGCACGGAGGCCAGGCCCGCCGCAATGAGTACCTGAATCAGGACTGGGAAGTAGATTTCGGGATAATTTGATGGCATCGTTGAAGTGCCGCGCGGTCCGGGTGAATATTTGAATATAATGACCGGCGAGTCGGGGTGTCAAACGCGCCATATGGAAAGTGCTGAAACAAAGACGATTGAAGTTGTTGTAAACGGCCAGCCGCGGCGCGTCCCCGAGGGACTTTTTCTCGATCGCTTTCTGGTCTGGCTCGAAATTGATCCTTCACGCGTGGCCGTGGAACGCAATCTGGCGATCGCACGCAAGACCGATTGGCCGGCGACTCGCATCGAAGCTGGAGACCGTCTGGAGATCGTGTGGTTTGTCGGAGGAGGCTAGTTCCAAAACTCGGACCTGGGTGGCCCTATTGACTTGCCCCTCCAGTCGAGTACAATCGGTAAGATCCAAGGAACTTCCTATAGAACGGACCGCCGACTTCATGTTTAAATCCCGCAAAAGCCGTCCCGAAGCACCGGTCCCCGAGAGGACCTATTCGTCGAGCGAGGTAGCCGACGTCGCAGGAGTCAGTTTGCGGCAATTGCAGTGGTGGGATGAGCGCAAGGTGGTCTCTCCGCGCCATGAGGGACATCGCCGCGTGTACGATCCGGCCGAAGTGATCGAGATCACCGTAATCGCCGAACTGCGCCGCAAGGGATTTTCGCTCCAGAAGATCCGCCGCGTGCTGCGCTTCCTGCAGCGCGAGATGGGCCGCCGCTTGGCCGAAGTCATGCAAAACAACTCCGACCTGCACCTGGTCACCGACGGGAAGTCGATTTACCTGGAGGATCACCAGGAGCGCATCATCGACATCCTCAAGAACGCCCGCCAGCCCATGTTCCTGGTGTGCGTGAGCGATCAGGCTCGCCGCCTGGGTGAATCGGACCGCAAACCGGCACGCATGGAAGCCGGCGCCGCCGCCCGGCGGGCAGCCCGAATGGGCTAGTCCCGTTTCATCCGCTGCCTGGGACTGTCACCAGCGGCCTTCCGGCCGGATCCATTTCCAAAGCTGCTATACTGAAACCGCTGGAGGCCTTAAGCATGCGTAAGTCTAGACTCCGTAGCTACTTCCTGGTTCCGTCCTTCATCGTCCTGTGCGCCATCGTGGCGGGAATCATGGGAAGCAAGGGAGTTTCCGCCGCTTCGCCGGCGGATGACGTCGATCAGAGCCTGAAGGCCTTTACTAAGGTTTACAGCACCGTCGAGCAGAACTTCGCCGACGAGATCAAGCCCGAAAAAGGCGTCTATAAGGGCGCGATTCCGGGCATGCTGCGAACCCTCGACCCGCACTCCAATTTCTTCGACCCACGCGACTACGCGGCGCTGCGGGAAGACCAGCGCGGCCGGTACTACGGCGTAGGCATGTCGGTGCAGGCGCGCAACGGAAAGACCATCATCATGGCGCCGTTCTCGGGCTCCCCGGCCTACAAGGCAGGCCTGCGGCCCGGCGATGTGATCCTGGAAGTTAACGATAAGAAGACCGATAACCTGACCACGACCGAGGTCGCCGACCTGCTCAAAGGGCCGCGCGGGACCAAGGTGCAGGTGAAGATCGGCCGCGAAGGCGTCGACCAGCCGCTGGTGTTCAATATTATCCGCGACGAAATCCCCCGCTTCAGCGTGCAGGACGCTTTCTACGTGAAGCCGGGCATCGGCTACGTGAAGGTCAGCCAGTTCAACGAGAACACCGGCAAGGAGCTCGACGAGAAGCTCAAGAAGTTGAACGAAAAAGACATGAAGGGCCTGGTTCTGGACCTGCGCGAGAATCCGGGCGGTCTCCTCAATGAGGGCGTCGACGTTGCCAGCCACTTCCTCAAGAAGGGCGATCTGGTGGTCAGCCACCACGGCCGCAGCTCGCCGAACAAGAACTATGCGGCGCGTGCCGACGGCCCGGGCAAGGACTATCCGATTGTCGTGCTGGTCAATCGCTACACTGCATCGGCCGCTGAAATCGTGAGCGGCGCACTGCAGGATCATGACCGCGGCTGGATTCTGGGTGAAACCACTTTCGGCAAGGGCCTGGTCCAGACGGTATTCCCGCTGAACGATAACACCGGTCTGGCGCTGACCACGGCACATTACTATACGCCCAGCGGCCGCCTGATCCAGCGCGATTACTCCAATATCTCGTTCCTGGATTACTACACGCATTCGAATCTCGAGCAGAGAAACATGGCGGATGTGAAGATGACCGACAGCGGCCGCACGGTATACGGCGGCGGCGGAATCACTCCCGACGAAAAATACGAGCCGCCCAAGTACAACGCATTTCAAATTGAGGTTCTCCGCAAGTACGCGTTCTTCAATTTCTCGGCCAAGTACTTCGGCAACCGCGATGCGAAGCTGCCCAAGGGCTGGGAACCGGGCGACGACGTGGTCAACGAGTTCCGCACCTTCCTGGAAAGCCAGAAGGCCACCTTTACTCCGGCCGATTTCGCGGCTAACCGCGAGTGGGTAAAGCAGGAATTGAAACGCGAGATGTATATCACCGCGTTCAGCCAGGATGAATCGCAGAAGGTAGCCATTGAGCAGGATCCCGAGGTCCTGGCGGCTATCGATTCCATGCCCAAGGCCAAGGCGCTGGTCGATACCGCCAAGAAGCTGCTGGTGCAGCGCCTGCAGCAGGACACTCGCGGCGCGGTCCGCTAAGCCCCAACGAATTTGCGTCCACAGATAACCGTTCTCGATGCGGGCGGGCAATACTGTCACCTGATCGCGCGCAAGGTCCGCGATTTAGGCGTCTACGCGGAAGTAGTTCCCAGTGAAACTCCTGCCGCGGAACTGGCCGGCCGGAAAGGCGTCATCATTTCCGGAGGCCCTTCCAGCGTTTACGATCCCGGAAGCCCCACCATTGACCCCGGCCTTCTTCACGCGGGGATTCCCGTGCTGGGAATCTGCTACGGGCAGCAGTTGATGGCCCACATCCTGGGCGGCCGCGTGGAAAAGGGCGACCGTGGAGAGTACGGATTCGCCCAGCTCGACCTTCGCCTCACAGACAGTCTGTTCCAGGGCGACACATTGTTTAAAGGCATCGAAGGCCGCCAGCAGGTTTGGATGTCCCACCGCGATGCCGTACAGGATCCTCCGCCGGGTTTCGACGTCCTGGGCAGCACGTCTACGTGCACCGTCGCGGCAATGGCATCGCCCGAACGTGGGCTCTATGCCGTCCAGTTTCATCCTGAAGTGGCGCACACTCCATGCGGCACGCAGATCCTGATGAACTTCGTCTTCGGCGCCTGCGGATGTGTGAAAGACTGGGATCCGGCGGGCCAGGTCCAGGCCGTCGAGGATCACATTCGCGCCATCGCCCAGGACCGCAACATTTTCTTTTTCGTGAGCGGCGGCGTGGATTCAACCGTCGCCTACACCCTGTGCCTGCGGGCGCTGGGGCCGGAGCGCGTTCATGGAACGTATGTCGACACCGGCCTGATGCGCGAAGGCGAGACTGAATTCGTGCGGGCGAACTTTGCGGCCCTGGGCGCTCGCGCGTTTGCCGTGGAAGATGCCGCGTCTCAGTTCTTAAGTTCTCTTGCCACTGCTGTTAATCCAGAAGTTAAGCGCCACATCATCGGTGAGGAATTCGTGCGAGTGCAGCAGCGGATTCTCGAGTCCGAGCACTTTCTCGACGGCCGCTGGATCCTCGGTCAGGGCACGATCTATCCCGATACCATCGAATCCGGCGGGACTGCCAAGGCCGATCTGATCAAGACGCACCACAACCGCGTGGCCGGGATTCAGAAGCTGATCGACGAAGGCCGTATTATCGAGCCGCTCGCATCGTTCTATAAAGACGAGGTGCGCGCGATCGGCAAGCAACTGGGCATCGCGCCCGCGCTGCTCGATCGGCATCCATTCCCGGGGCCGGGGCTCGCGATCCGCTGCCTCTGCACGACGTCACAAGCGCCTGTAGAGAAGCTTCCGGAGGGCTGGCTGCTGCCGGTGCAAACGGTCGGCGTGCAGGGCGATTCGCGAACTTACCGCGCGGTGCTGGCGATCGACGCCTTTCCTGATTCGCAGGAGGAATCGAGCAGCCTGATCAACAGGATGGACCGGATTAATCGGGTAGTGGCTGAGGTCTGGACGGCCGGGAAACTGGGAAACATGCAGGCTGTCCCCGGTTTTCTGACGGCGGAAAGGCTCGCCCGGCTGAGGCGCGCCGATGCGATCGTCCGAAGGCTCACCCACTCAAGCGGCTTCGATCAGGCAGTCTGGCAGTTCCCCGTGGTGCTGATGCCCTTGGGAACGCCTGAGCGCCCCGATTCCGTGGTCCTGCGTCCCATCGATTCGGTGGACGGCATGACCGCCAGCGTCGTCA
This sequence comes from Bryobacteraceae bacterium, assembly GCA_036003585.1. GTDB lineage: Bacteria > Acidobacteriota > Terriglobia > Bryobacterales > Bryobacteraceae > Palsa-187. Next base: position 65,896 of record DASYSG010000029.1, read on the forward strand.
GGATGCCCCCCGAACTGCTCGCCCAGATTGCGCAGGAACTGAGCGCGATACCCGGTATAGCGGGCGTGTTCTACGATCTCACGAACAAGCCGCCCGCTACCATCGAGTGGGAATAACTGGTTACTGTTTCCCCTTACCTTGTCCGCCGCCGGCGGCTCTGATAGCGTCTTCATCCCAATGCTCGTCCGCCTTGCCGTCCACGAATCGCCACATGTCGAAATGCGTGGTGGTGTAGGTCTGGCCGGGATTGCGCGGATCAGGCCGGGTGCTGACCGAGGCCACGCAGACAACGTCCTTGCCCTGAGTGGTGACCGCGACGATCTTGGTTTTCCAGTCCTTGGGGTCGGCAGGAATGGGCTGAGGCGCGGCCTTGCCGAACGCAGCCATAATCGGCGCGCGTCCCGAGCCGAAGTTCGGATTGTGCTGAATATATTTCTCCGTAAGCCACTTGTCTGCTTCGTTCCAGTGCCCATACGCCAGCAAGTCGATCACGATGTGCATGGCCGCCTGCTTGTTGGCGTTCAGGGTCTTGTCTTTGTCCTTGAACAGAGGCGTGGGATCGGCGACCCCAACTACCGGCACGGCCTGTCCGAACAGGTTCGCAGAGGCTATCAACGCGGATATTCCCAAGAGGGTGATGCGAAGTTTCATGGGTACCAGTGTATTAAATCTGGGCCGCGTTAAGGATCTCGGTGATCAGCGAGTCGTAGTCCACGCCGGCGCTGAGCGCGGCCTGCGCGAAATCCTCATCCTGCGCCAGGGACGGGTTGGGATTCGCTTCGATCACAAATACGTCCCCCTGCGGAGTCAGCCGCACGTCCACGCGGCCGAATCCTTCGATTTTGAGCACCCGATACACTTTGCGCGCGAGCTGCTTCAGGTGATCTTCGACTCCCGCGGGCAATTCCTTGGCGGGACCGTTCTTGATGCCCCATTTTTCTCGATATTTTTCATTCCACTTGGCGTGGGATGTGGCGAACTTAGGCACATCTTCGGGCACTTGCTCGAAGAAGATTTCGCGCGGCGGAAATACGGTCAACCGGCGATTCCCCAGGACGCTCAGGTACAGCTCGCGGCCCTCGATGTACTCTTCGATCAGAACGTCGCACTCGAATTTCTGATGGATGTAGCGCACGCGCTCCATGGCTTCGTCCGCGGTGCGAACGAAAGATGCTTTCGCGATGCCGTCGGAGGACTCTTCTCCCACGGGCTTCACGAACGCCGGGTACTTGAAGCGCTGCAATCCCCGCACGGGCCGAGCCTGATGGGAAACCACGAACCGCGGCAGACGCACGCGGTGGTACGCCAGTACTTTCTTCGCGAGGGCTTTGTCCTTACATAGAAGCAGACCTTCGGGTCCTGCGCCGGTGTAACGCACTTTCATCAGCTCCAACAGCGCTGGAATATTTGGCTCATGCGACCGGTCGTGATGGAAGGATTCGGTTAAGTTAAAGACGATATCCGGCGCACAAGCCTTCAGCTTCTCGACAATCGTGGTGACGTTGTCGAAAACGGCCAGCGTTTCCACCTGATGGCCCAGGCGCTGCAGACTGTCGAGAACGCTCGCTTCCGTGGGCTTCTGATATTCCCGCAACGACTCGGGAGTAAATTTCTCTTCCGGATCGGTTCGCTGCGCCACATCGAACAGAACCAGAATCTTCATGGCTATACGGACCTCTTGAATCGCCCGGTGTACAGGTGGTTCGTCACTAGAGTCGCGAGATAGGCCGCAAGTTCGAACTGGAGCCGCACGGGATCGCGCGGGGCGCTCAGCTTCAATTCCTGGCACCGCTGGATCAGGCGCCGAACCAGCATGCTCACGGTGTATTTTCGCTGCCCGGTCCATTGCACGATGGACGCGATCAGGGCGGCACGATGCTTGCGCATCAACTTGGCGGCGGATTCGCCGCCGGGATCGCCATTACTGAAGATGGCGCGCAGGTCGGCATCATAGAAATCCGGAAAATCTTCGGCATACATCTTGCGTCGGCCCGCGTAGTACTTCGCTAGCGTGCTCCGCAGCTTGCTCGCCTCATAGGAGCGGCGGCCTTTCGTCACCAGAGGCGTACTGCCGGCGACCTCCTGCATCACCGAGTGAATGTATTCGAGTTTCTCTATTGCCTTCCATCCGTGATATTTCCGGCGCCATTCCTCCGGCGGGCTGCCCAGCCACACCGCGAACGTTTCCGAAAAATCCTCTTCCGGATGAGCCTGCGCATACCAATTCGGAAGATGCTGGACGAAGCTCTTGCTATAGGGGCGCGGCGTGTAGGTTTCCGGAGTGTATTCGGTCTCAGGGCTGCCAAAGACATCCTGCCAGTCCTTGCGGGCCGAAAGCTTATAGGCGTGGTCGACCGCATGGCCGCATTCATGGCGCAGCAGCATCTGGCACCACTCGGGCGTCCCTCCCTCCACCTCCATCATGAGATGCATCTCGAGCGTCTTCAGGCGCGGATGCGCCAGATAAAACGGCATGGCGATCGCAGGAACGCCCGCGGGCGAGAACCATTCATCGCCCAGGTAGCAATCGGGACGAAGGGTCACACCGCGCGCAGCCAGGTCTTCGAATAGCTGGTTGACGCGCGGTTCGAGCTCGCTGCCCTGCAGGCGGACGCCTAAATCGCAGATCCGCAGCGCGAGCATTTCCTCATCCTTCAGCGAAACCCATGCGGGTTCCGCGCTGGTCTCCATGATTTATCCTAACGCGTAGAGCATGCCGGAAAACAACAGGTTTTTAACCGCCGAGTGGAAGAACCTGCTCATGCTCAACTATTCGGTGGATCCTTCCCTGCTGGAACCCTTGGTCCCCGCGGGCACGGAGCTGGATGCGTTCGAAGGTAAAACCTACCTCAGCCTGGTTGGCTTCGAGTTCAACCGCACGCGCGTACTCGGGTTCGCCGTACCGTTTCATCAGAACTTCGAGGAGGTGAATCTTCGGTTCTATGTCCGGCGAGGGCCTAAGAGAGGCGTGGTGTTCATCCGGGAGCTGGTGCCGAAATACGCGGTGGCGGCGATCGCGCGATGGGCATTCAACGAAAACTATTCGAGCGTGCCGATGTCGCATCGAGTTGAGGCCGGGAGAGTTGAATACTCGTGGAAGTTGGAATCAGACCGGTGCGTGATGAAGATCGAAACAGAGGGAGAGACCTTTATTCCACCGGAAGGCTCCTTGAGCCAGTTCATCACGGAGCACTATTGGGGGTACACGACACAAAAGGGCGGCAGTCTCGAATACGAAGTGCAGCATCCGCCATGGCGCGTGTGGAATGCGAAGCGGGCTGGTTTCAGTGGAGACGCTGCGGGACTCTATGGGGCCGAGATCGCGCAGATCCTGACACGAGAGCCGGATTCCGGTTTTTTGGCGCTAGGATCTCCAGTAACAGTATTCAAGAGCACGAGAATCGGCTGACGTGGATTACCTGGCTGCAAGCAGTGGCTCGATACTCTTCAGATTCGCGCGAGCGTACTGCGCCTCTTCAATATCGCTATTCAGATCGAGCATCGCGCGAAAGTGCTTGGCCGCGGCGGACAGCGTTTCGAGGCTTCCATTGGCTTGCGCGAGGCGCGCGTAACACAACGCTAGAGCGTAGTGCGCGTACGGATCGTTCGGATCGTACGCCAGTGACTTCTGGCAGTATCCGACCGCCAGCTCAAAATGCGCCTGGTTGCGCTCCGAATCGCATAGCCCGAAATACGCGAGACTCCGCAGGTCGCGCCACGTATCGGTCTGCGCGGCGCGCTTCTTCTTTCCTAATCCAACCAGGAATCCGACCACGTAATAATTCATCTGCCCGGCGAGCTTGCTGTCGAAATCGCTCAGCTTCAGATACTGGATATATTCGCCGGAAGCGTCCGGATAGTTTCCGCTGAGGCGAAGGCTCTCGGCCAGCCACATGTGCGGCTCGGCGACCGTGGGCGCAATCTTGATCGCCGCGCGCGCGGAATCGATCGACTGTGGATACAGCTGCTTCATCCGGTAGGCCTGGGCCTGCATGTAAAGCGCCGATGCGTTGCTCTTTTCACGCTGCGTGACGATGTTTAACTGCCGAATCGCCTCGTCCGTGCCGCCGATGTCGAGCAGCATCCCCGCGAGGCTCGTGCGCGCCTCCATATAGTCGGGATCGATCACGATGGCCTTGCGAAACGCGGCTTCGGAATTCTTTTCATCGAACAGGGAATTGTAAGTCCGGCCCAGATACAGCGCCGCCTGGCTATACGTACCGTCGATCTGTAAAGCTTTCTCGAAGCGTGCGACGGCCTTTTTGTAGTTGTCGGCCCCGCCCTTGTTGTAGAGCTTCAAGCCTTCGTCGAGCTCATCGACGGCGGCCTTATTGCGGCGGCGCACGATCAGGATCTTGAGGGACACGGTGGAATCGCGGCCAGGGTAGACCATTTCATCGCGCGGGCCGTCAGGTTCGTAGCCCTGCTTGACGCCTTGAATCGTATGATTGCCCGGCTTGAGACCCGGCAAGCGCAGCGGAGCGCTCTTGTTGATCACACCTTGCGAAACCCCGTCGACGAACAGCTCCACGCCGTCCATGTTGGTTTCGAAAATCAGCGTGCCGTTCTTGGGCGGAGGCGCATTCGACGACCGCAGGCTCGCGGGTATGTACGACAAACCCATCTTCGGATCGAAGCTGCCGCGATCGCTGGTGGGGTTCTGCATGCCCTTGGTGGCTTCGCGAACATTGCGGCGAGTGTAGTCGGCCAACTCGTCCGCGGTGACGATGCCGTCGCCGTCTTCGTCCGCCTCGCCTTCCAGGCCTTTGACGACGTAGTACGTGAAGATGCCGTGCCCGCCGCCCCATTCCTTGCTTTCGAAGGACCGTTCGCGGTCGCGGCTCGCGGTGAGCGAAAACATCGAGCGCGAAAGATCCAGCAGGCTCTTGTTGTACTGAACCGCGTCAGCGTCGGGAGTGATCGCCCCGCTATGGCAGGAGTCGGTCACCAGAACCTTCCACTTGGCTTTGATCTTCGATCCGGCCACGCTGCCGAGCGTGTCCATGGGATACCCGGTGCCGGGAACGTTCTTCGGATCCAGATCGTACGGAGCCAGATACGCGCGCCCGCCCTGGATGAATCCATGACCGGCGAAATAAATGAAGACGCGGTCGTCTTCCTTAGCGACCGAGGGCAGCCAGCTCTCCAGTTCCAGCTTCAGGTTCGCGAGCGTGGCTTTTGCGCCGGTCAACCTGTGCACATTCTCGGCGCGAAAGTTGCCGCCCTCGGGGCTGATCAAAACCGAATAGATGGCATCCGCGTCGCGCTCCGAATAATCCAGTTGCGATGCCGCGGGAAGATTCTTGTAGCCCGCAACTCCGACGATCAGCGCATAGCCGCGCGGGATGGTCGTGGGTGCAGCGGCCGGTCGGTCTTCTTCATACTTCAGATCGCGAGATTTGGATTGTGCGGCAGATTTCGTTTGCCCCGCCGCGATCACGGCAACGACCAAGAAGCTAGCGATGCGCCAGGCGAAGCTCATAAATCACCGGTCCTGTCAGCGGCTGTTTCGAGGAGAGCACCGTATCGCCTTTCTCTTCGAGAAAGAGCAACTCACGGGGTGTGGCCCCCGCCACGCCGCTCAGATTCGACGGCAATTTCTCTCCCGGCTCCACGGGCCGCACTCCAGCGGAATTATCGATACACTCGCCGCGAGCCTTCAAGACTTGATCATCGCACCGCGGGTGCATGGATGACGGCAGAGTAGGGTCGTGCGCCGGCGGCGGCGGCAGACGCTGATAGCCGCTCGGGAGTTCCACCGGGCTGACCAGCCAGTACATCAGGTCCTGGCCGGCGGGACCGGCGATGCGAAACCAACCCTGGTTGGCCGGCACCACGTATTCCTTGCCTGCTTCGATGCGATTGTCGCTGCCGGTGTCGGTCCGCGGGAACAGCAGTTCGTAAGTATCCGCGGTTCCGTGATTCATCACGTAAAGGAATCCTGAGAAGTTCGTGGTCAGGCGGAAACGCAGCCGCTCGTTGGGTGCGAACACGGTCGCCGGATTCATCGCCTTCCAGCCCGAGCCGTCTTCGCGTTCCACCGTGACGCGCACGCGCTGCGGATCGGCAGCCAGACAGGCTGAGGCCAATGCGAACAGCGCGAAACTGGTTCTCGCCAGCATCATTTATGCTTGAGTGCGATATCTACCACTAGGCGCGCATCCGGGGCCGTGCTGGGATTCACCACGTAGGCAGCGCTCTCATTCGAGTCTGCTTTTTCGAACACCAGATCCCGCGAAGATACTTGCGCACGCAACTTGGATACTACGTCGTCTGCGACCATCGTCTGAGAAATGAGCGATCCGGGCTTGCCGCCCATGGAGTAGATCAGCTTGTCCAGATCCGGCTCAGGCTGCCGAGTGAGCACGATAAACAGCTTCTCATTGCCGGCCTGTTCGTCGAATACGAACTGCCCGCGCTCGCCGGGAGGAATCTGGCGGGATTCGCCCTTGCTGACGTGATTGCTTCCGCCCGCGACTTCGGCCGACGGGAACAGGAGCTTCCAGGTGCCGCTCGATCCCTGCATCACCACGTACAGATATCCGGAAGTGTTCGCGTCCACCTTGAGCCGGATGCGGTCGCCGGAGTGAAAACTGGTGTCGGGATCGATTTCGCTGTATTGACCGCTCGCGTCGCGCTTCATGACAGCGTAGCGTAATCCCAGGGGCACGGATGCAGACAGCGTATGCTTATCCCCAGCATTCGCTGCGTTCTTCGTGGGGACCGGCTTTGCGGGAATGGCCTTGGTCGCGGCTTTCGTTTCGGGCGCCTTCACAGTGGCCGCCGGCTTGGCCGCATCGGGCGGAGGAGTGTAGAACAGCTCACGCGCCTTGAGCGCCGGCTCGGTCTGGCTCCATGCGGCCCCGGACATTAAAATCGTGAGGACTAGTATATGTTTCATAGACTGTCGCCTCTTACTATCATCGCCCGCCAGGAAGGAACGCGGGATGAGGGGTTTACCTTAGTGCCTCGCTCTCCAATAGAATCCGCGCGAATGCTCGCCCAAGCGGCTCATCGCTGGCCCCTGGCCTCTGGGTTGCGACACAATAGGACATGGGCCACCGAATTGGCATTCTCACGGGAGGCGGCGACGTTCCCGGTCTTAATTCCGTCATCAAAGAAGTGGTTTACCGGGGCACGGAGAACCGCTGGGAAGTCGTGGGCATCCGCCGGGGTTGGGAAGGCCTCACGCACCTGAACCCCGACGATCCGGCGACCAAGAAGCACTACATCATGCCCCTGAATCGTGCCAACACCCGCACCATTGACCGGTTCGGCGGCACCATGCTGCATTCCAGCCGGACAAATCCCGCGAAGATGAAAGCTCTGCCGCCGTTCTTATCTCCGGAAAACTTTCCGCAGAAGAACGGCCGTTGGGATCTCACACAGCACGTGCTGAAGAACCTCGAGTGGCTGAAGCTGGACTATCTGATCGCGATCGGCGGCGACGATACGCTCAGTTACGCAGCCGCGCTCGACAAGGTGGGCGTGAAGGTCATCGCGATTCCCAAAACCATGGATAACGACGTTCGGAACACCGAGTATTGCATCGGTTTTTCGACTGCGATCACGCGCGCCATGGACGCCATCCAGCGCCAGCGGACCACCGTGGGATCGCATGAGCGCGTCGGAATCTTCCGGGTGTTCGGCCGCGACGCGGGCTATACGTCTTTGTACACTGCCTACGTCACCTCGATCCGCTGCTGCATTCCCGAATACGATGTCAAGTTGGACAAGCTGATCGACCTTCTAATGTTCGAAAAGCGCAATACCGATAGCAATTACGTTCTCGTGGTTCTTTCCGAAGGCGCGAAATGGGAAGGCTACACGGTGCAGGAATATGGCGAGCCGGACGCTTTCGGACATCGCAAGAAAGCCAGTATCGGCGAAGCCCTGAGCACGGAGATCAGCCGCCGGACGGGCGAAGAGAGCATCGTCAGCGATCTTACCTACGATCTGCGGAGCGGCGATCCGGATTTCGTCGACAAACTCATCGCCGCGAATTTCGGAAACCTCGCGATGGACGCTGTGCTGGCGGGCAAAAGCGGCGTGATGGCCGCGCTGGTGGAAGGCTCCTATGCGCTGGCGCCGATTCCCGATCCCGCGCTCGGTCCCCGCAAGGTGGACATTGCGACCATGTACAACACCGACCGCTACCGGCCGAACTACGCCAACAAGCTCGGATTGCCGATTTTCCTGACGCGCGCATAATATGAGCATCCTGGAACGCCTGTGGCCGCGCCGTCCGCCGGTTCGCACCGCCGATCCCGCGACCATCCGCGCCTTCTTCAACCAAGCGGCCGCGGACGAGGAGCACTATCCTTCGACCATCGACCCGCGCATCCTGCACGTGAAAGTCGTGCTGGAACATTTGGGCGATCTCAACGGCAAACGTGTCGCGGATGTCGGCTGCGGCAAGGGCCGCTTCGCGAGGATCGTGAAAGAGCGTAACCCCGGCGCATCGGTGGTCGCGCTGGATCTGGCGGAGGCCATGCTGCGAGGCATTCCTCCTGATATAGAGCGGGTCGCGGCCAGTATGACCGCGCTGCCGCTGGCTACCGAGGCCTTCGAAGGCGCCTACGCCACCGAATCGCTGGAACACGCCGTGGACATTCCCGCCGCTGTGGCCGAGTTGGCGAGAATCGTCAAGCCCGGCGGGCGAATCGTGATCATCGACAAAAACGTCGAGGCCTGGGGACGCCTCCAGACGCCCGAGTGGGAGCAATGGTTCGGCCGCAAGGAACTGGAGAAGCTGTTAGCGCGCCACTGCCGCGAAGTGACCAGCCGCCCGCTTTCCTATTGGGAAGATGTGGAACCCGACGGCATGTTCCTCGTGTGGCTGGCTGTTAAATAAGCCTACTTGAACATCTTGAACAGCCCGCCCAGCGGATCGTAGAACTCGTCGACGACGCGCTCTTTCAGCGGGATGATCGCATTGTCGGTGATCTTGATCTCCTCCGGACACACCTTGGTGCAGCATTTGGTGATATTGCAGTACCCGATGTTGTAATCGTCCTTCAGCGCCTTTAACCTGTTCCCCGTGTCCAGAGGATTCATCTCCAGCTGCGCCGTGTGGATCAGGAATCGCGGGCCGATGAACTCGTCGTGCAGCCTGTGGTCGCGCAACACGTGGCACACGTCCTGGCATAAGAAGCATTCGATGCACTTCCGGAACTCCTGGGGACGATCGACGTCGGCCTGCTGCACCCGCCAGGTCCCGTCCGGAGCGTCCGGCTTGCGGGGCGTGAACTTCTGGATCTTTTTCTTGACTTCGTAGTTCCAGGAAACGTCCGTGACCAGATCCTTGACGTGCGGGAACGTCTTCATCGGCTCCACGGTCACCGGCTGCGTGAGATCCAGCTGGTTCAATCGCGTCATACACATCAGGCGCGGCTTCCCGTTGATCTCGGCCGAACACGATCCGCACTTCCCCGCCTTGCAGTTCCAGCGCACAGCCATGTCATTCGCGACGGAGCCCTGGATCTTGTGCACCACGTCCAGAACCACCATCCCCGTTTCGTATTCAGTGGTATAGTCGACGAACTTTCCGTTGCCCCGTTCCCCGCGCCAGATTTGGAAAGTTGCCGTGCTCATTTACTTTGCTCCTCAATGACCTGCTTCATCTCGTCCGTGAGCGGAACCACCGGCACGCGCTCCACTTTGGGCCGGCCGTCAGCGCCGCGCGCAATTTTGAGGTTGTACTTGCCCCATTCGGCATCTTTCTCGGGATAATCGTCGCGAAAATGACCGCCGCGGCTTTCTTTCCGTTCCAGCGCGGCGATGGCGATCATCTCGGAAATCGACAGCATATTATCGAGGTCGAGCGCCGTATGCCACCCCGTGTTGTATTCGATATTGCCCGTAATACCGGCCTTAGCCGCGCGCACGCGCAGCGCTGCGATCTTGCCCAGCGCCTCTTGCATCTCGCTTTCCGTGCGCACGATTCCCACCAGGTTTTGCATGATGTCCTGAAGCTCGCTCTGCACCGTGAAAGGATTCTCGCCCGCCGCTCCACGTTCAAACGGCGCCAGAGCCGCTTTCGCCGCGGCATCGATGTCCGCGGGATTCATCCGGCCCGCTCCGTTTGATTTCGCGAATTTTGCGGCGTACTCGCCGGCGCGCTTGCCGAACACCAGCAGGTCGGAAAGCGAGTTGCCGCCAAGCCGGTTCGCTCCGTGCAATCCCGCCGCGCATTCACCGGCGGCGAACAATCCCGGCACCGACGACATCTGCGATTCGGCATCCACCTGAATGCCGCCCATCATGTAATGCGTGGTCGGCCCAACCTCCATCGGCTCCTGCGTGATGTCGAGGTCGGCGAGCTGCTTGAACTGGTGATACATGCTGGGCAGCTTTTTCTTGATGTGCTCCACCGAATTCGGAAGCTTCTCTTTGATCCAGGCGATATCCAGAAACACACCGCCATGGGGGCTGCCCCTTCCCGCCTTCACTTCGCGATTGATGCAGCGCGCCACGTGGTCGCGCGTCAGCAGCTCCGGTGGCCGCCGAGCACTCTTGTCGCCTTGGGTATAGCGCCAGCCTTCGTCGGGAGTGTCGGCCGTTTGCGGGCGATAGTTCTCCGGAATATCGTCGAACATGAACCGCTTGCCGTCCTTATTCTTCAGCACGCCGCCTTCCCCGCGCACACCTTCGGTCACCAGAATGCCCTTTACAGACGGAGGCCACACCATTCCCGTGGGATGGAACTGCACGAACTCCATGTCCAGAAGATCTGCGCCGGCCTGATACGCCAGGGCCTGCCCGTCGGCCGTGTATTCCCAGCTATTGCTGGTCACGCGGAAGGATCGCCCGATGCCGCCCGTTGCCAGCACCACCGCCTTGGCGTGAAACACCATGAACCGGCCTTTTTCGCGATCGTACGCGAATGCCCCCACGCACCGCCCGCCGTCTTGCAGAAGCTTGATCACCGTGGTTTCCGCGAACACGTCGATCCCTTGGTGAATCCCGTGATCCTGAAGAGTGCGGATCATTTCCAGACCGGTACGGTCGCCCACGTGCGCCAGCCGCGGATACCGGTGGCCGCCGAAGTTGCGCTGGTTGATCCGGCCGTCCTTGGTGCGGTCGAAAATCGCGCCCCACGCTTCCAGCTCCTGGACCCGCGCCGGAGCTTCCTTGGCGTGGATCTCCGCCATGCGGCAATTGCTCAGATATTGGCTGCCGCGCATCGTATCGGCGAAGTGGACCATCCAGTTGTCGCGATCGTCCACGTTCCCCATGGCCGCTGCCATGCCGCCTTCCGCCATCACTGTGTGGGCCTTGCCGAGCAGCGATTTGGTCACCACAGCCGTCTTCGCGCCCGCGGCCGACGATTCAATCGCCGCGCGCAATCCCGCGCCGCCCGCGCCGATCACCAGGACGTCGAATTCGTGAACCGGATAGTCCGCCACTTAGAGGATCCTCCAATCCGTCCAGACGCCCATCGCGCAGAGGCGGATGTACAGATCCACAAAGCCGACGTAGAACATGCTGATCCAGGCCCACAGCATGTGTTTGCGATTGAGGCCGGATACGCAGTCGTAACAAGATTTGCGTACCGGACTCCCCGACAACACGTCTTTGCGACCGCCGACCAGATGCCGGAAGGAATGGCATCCGAAAGTGTAAAGCCCCAGCAGAATCGGATTCAGAATCATGATCAGCGAACCGACGCCGATACCGAACTGCGTGCGGGGACCGGCGGGGCCGTCAAACCACAGTCCATTCCAGGCGTCGTAGGCCAGGATGAAGATGAACAGGATCGCGAAGTACAGAAAATAGCGGTGTATGTTCTGAAACAAGAGCGGCCACTTGCGTTCGCCCCAATAGGTCTTACGCGGCTCGCCTACGGCGCAAGAGATGGGATCGGCCCACCAGGCTTTGTAATAAGCGCCGCGATAGTAGTAGCAGGTGAAGCGGAATCCCAGTGGCGCCCACAAAATCAGCATCGTCCCGAAGAACGGCGCGAAGGAGGGCCACCAGGCGGGAGCTTCCCTGGTCAGCAGCGGCGAGAACATCGGCGACAGATAGCCTGTGCCGGGAACTTCGTAGCACGGGCGGCCGCCGCAGTTGTAGTTGATGATCGCGTAATTCGCATAGACGATAAACAGCGCGTAGCCCAGGAAAACCAGGAGCGGCTCCACCCACCATTTATCTTTTCTCTGTGTTTGACCAAACTTGGCGGTGCCGAAGCTGCCGCCTTTTAGCGGAACGTCAATCGAGGACATTCTGTCTCCGGGAATACTTCAGGAAATTTCAGGATAGCGCCCTGGGCCGGCATTTCTCAAGCTCTCTTTAGAATCTTAGGGATAGCGGCGTCCCGATTGTCGATCACCACATCCGCCTTACCTTCGGGATTCTCATCATCGGCATAAATCTGCCACGCAGGATCATAACGAGCAGCGAGCCGCCTCCCAAGCATGTCGGCCGTGCCCAGAATGCCGGTATCGCGGGCGACGGCGCGGCGCAGCGACGTCTGAGTATCAATGTCCAAAAGAATTCTATAGTCCCAATAGCCGTTGAGTCGGCCGCGGAAAACGAAGATGCCTTCGAACAGCAGGATTATATTCGCGCCCGCAGGGACAGGTGGCGGGCTCAACGGCAGGTTCGTCCGCTGGTCAAAAGAAACCTGATGGCACAGAACCGGGAAAGTGGTTCCCGCTAGCGGTTCCAGTAATCCGCTGACCACGGATTCGTAGTCGTAAGCGTCCTCATAGTAGCCTCGAGGCGAGTATTCGCCTTGTTTGTAACGCCGTTCGCGCGGGTTATGAAAATCGTCCACGGAAGCGCTCAGGACCTCGAAGCCTTTCTGTCCTATAGCTAGGACCAGTTCGTCCCGTAGCGTCGACTTTCCCGCGCCGCTTCGGCCATCGATTCCTACCTTAAGCGGACGGCCTTCTTGCTTTCGCGCCACGATCTCGTCCGCAAGGAATGTCAACAGATCCGTCCGTCTCATTGATTGCAAATCGACCACCGCACTTCAGAATAGCGTCCTGGTGCAGGATTCCTAACCTGCTAACCTGCGAGAACATGCCGCGGAAGAAAACCCGGTGCTGGTGGGCGAATGGCGATGATCCGCTCTACGCCGCCTATCACGATGAAGAATGGGGAGTTCCGCTCCATGATGACCGTAAACTGTTCGAGATGCTGCTGCTCGAAGGATTTCAGGCCGGCCTGAGCTGGATCACGATTTTGCGCAAGCGCGAGAACTTCCGCAAGGCGTTCCGCGAGTTCGACCCGGCAGTCATCGTTAAGTTCAAGAAGCGCGATCTGGAGCGATTAATGCAGGACGCAGGAATCGTGCGCAACCGGCTCAAGATCGAAGGGTCAGTGCTAAACGCCCGGGCATTCCTTGCGGCGCAAGCGGAATTTGGATCGTTCGACCGCTTCCTCTGGCAGTTCACCGGCGGCAAGACTCTGCGAAAACCCGCGGGTTTGACCCGCGAACAAATCGTCGCCAAGACGCCGGAGTCGGACCAGATGTCGAAGGAACTCCTTCGGCGCGGCTTCAAGTTCGTCGGCTCGACCATCTGTTACGCCTTCATGCAAGCCGTTGGCATGGTGGACGACCACGTGGAAGGCTGCTGGAAATACAAGAAGCGCTAACGGCGACGAAGCCGCGCGATCGTTTCCAGGTGATAGGTTTGCGGGAACAGGTCCACCATGGTCAGCGACTCTATTTGATAGGAGGAGAGCCCCGCCAGGTCACGAGCCAGCGTCGCGGGATCGCAGGACACAATCGTCACCCGCGGTGGGGCGAGCCGTTGCAGGTGCCCCACGACGTCCTTGCCTAAGCCAGCGCGCGGCGGATCGGCCAGCACGAACTCCGGCGCAATTTGCAGACGTTCGAGATAGTCTTCCACCCGGGCTTGTTCCACCTTCACGGCCAGCTCGGCGCGCGACGCGTTAAATTCCAGATCGTGCGCCGCGCTCGATCCAGTCTCGACCGCGGTCACTAAGCTGAATCGCCGGGCCATAGGCAGCGCGAACAGTCCGACGCCCGCGTAAAGGTCCAAAGCAGACTCGCCGCCTTCAGCCGGCAGCGCCGCTTCCACTAACTTCTCCACAAGAAACCGGTTCACCTGGAAAAACGATCGCGAACTGACGCGGAATGTGCCGAATGCGGTGGTGTAGTCGATCGCCTGTTTCGACTCGCACCATTCGTAGAACCTGCGCGCAACGGCGCGCTCGGATTCGATCACGTTGATCTGGACGTCAGTCTCGTCCGTGAAGATCTCGACAGCCTGCACGAAGCGCGGGAAGCGCGGGTCGCTCAGTCTTCCGCGCATCTCCGCCAGCGCCTGGTTCAATCGCGGCGACGAAACCGGACATTCGCCTTCCACCGGAACCAGCTCGTGCGAGCGCGCCGCAAGGTATCCGATCTTTCCATTAGCGATGTGAAACTGCGCCCGATTGCGATACCCCAGCGGCGGCCCGCTGATCACCGCGATCTCGCCTTCGAAATTGATCTTGCCGACGCGCTGCAACTGCTCGCGCAGGATCTCGACTTTGCGGGCGAGCTGATATTCGTAAGGCGCGTGCTGGTAGTGGCAGCCACCACAGGTGGTGAACAGCGGACACGCCGGCGTTACCCGTTCCGCCGCCGGAGTGAGCACTTCGATCAAAGAAGCATGGACGTCCTTGCCGGAATCGATCCTTGCGGATTCCCCGGGCAGCACGTTGGGCACGAGCACAACTCGCCCTTCGATGCGGGCAAGCCCTTCGCCGCCGTACACCCACTTGTCGACAATCACATCGTTTACGATAAGAATTTCCCCTAACTACACATGAAGAGAGTTCTATCCGGCATTCAGCCTACAGGCAGTCCACACATCGGGAATTATCTGGGCGCGCTGAAGAACTGGGCCAAGATTCAGTATGACTACGATAGCATCTACTGCATCGTCGACCTGCACGCGATCACGGTTTATCAAGATCCGAAGGAGCTGAACGACAAGATTCAGCAACTGGCCGGGATTCTGCTGGCAATCGGGATCGATAAGAAATCGCTGGTCCTGCAATCCAGAGTCCCCGAGCATGCCGAGCTTGCCTGGCTGCTTACCTGCGTGACCCCGGTTGGCTGGCTGGAGCGGATGACGCAGTATAAGGCGAAATCACAGGCCCAGGAAACGATTAGCGATGGTCTGTTGCAGTATCCCGTGCTCATGGCCGCCGATATTCTCCTCTACCAGGCAGACGTCGTCCCAGTTGGCGACGATCAGAAGCAGCACGTCGAACTCACCCGCGACATCGCCCAGCGCTTCAACTCGCTCTATCCCGAAAACGGGGAAACCTTCACCATGCCCGCGACGCATCTGCCAACCGTCGGCGCGCGCGTTATGGGCCTGGACGATCCCGAAAAGAAGATGAGCAAGTCGGAGCCCGGCGCAGGTCATGCCATCGGCCTGCTGGACGAACCCGCCGCGATCCGCAAGAAGATCATGCGGGCGACCACCGACTCCAAGCCGGGCGTCGATTTCGACGCGCCGGATCTTGGCGCGGGCGTACGCAACCTGCTCGCGATTTACCAGGCGTTCACCGATTCGAGCAACGAAGAAATGCGCGCGCGTTTCTCGGGCATGCGCTATGGCGATTTGAAGAAAACCGTGGCCGAGGCCGTAGTCGCGGGATTGGAGCCCATCCAGCAGCGCTACCGCGAGATCACGCCGGAGGAGATTACTCAGGCTCTCAGCCTGGGTTCCGCAAATGCAACGGCGATTGCCCAGAACACGCTCAGGAAAGTAAAACGGGCGATGGGCCTATTCACGTTCGACTAGAGTTATCGACCGAACCAGCGCTTCCGCATGCCGCGCAACTGGTCCGCCCAGCTCACCTTCTGCACCACCTGAGCTTCTTCAAAGCTACCGGTGGTACGAACTTCGGGCACTGCCGGAGGCGCCGGGCGCGGCTCCTTTGAAACCAGCTTCACGCGATATCCGCTGAACGCGTAGGTTTTCTTGTAAACCTGTCCGTCTTTGTCTTCGACCACCACGGAAAACGCGGCATCTTCGCCGGATCCGGGCTGCGCCGCGATCGGGTAGTGGCCCTTCACGTTGCGCTCGATATACGCCGTCTCGTAGCGGCTTCGTTTGATGCTCCACACAAACACGCGAAAACTGTCGAAGTCTAAGCCCTGCGAACCCGCGGACGTCGTTGTCCACAGCCAGTTGTCTTTGTCGCCTGTCTTCCCTAGTGACAAATACCCAGTGATGACGTGCCCTTCGGCGTATTGCGCCACTTCATCGGGGATCGACATCGAGATCTGCCGCGCCAGTACCCAGCCGGCTTTGCCGTCGTGCGTGCGCACCAGATACCAATCGTCGATGGGCACGGGTTTAACCGGCGCAGCCTCCACCTGTTCGCCTCCCAGGTCCGCGGCGCGCGGACGCGAAAGCTCCACCCAATTGGCCGGCGGCGCAGGGGCCGGCGGTGGAGGGGGCGGCGGAGTCTCCTTATCCGGCTTGGCCGATTTAGGCGCAGTGGGTTTTGCATTCTTCGCTTTTGGCTTGACCGGCGCCGCGGCTGGAGGCATCACGGCATTCCGCGGCGATACGCGATGCAGCAGTACGTCGGCTGCGCCTGCTTCTGGAATCTGCGTGAAACTGGGGGCTTGCCGGCTCGGCGCGGTGTGTACGTTCAGAGCATCGTAGGTCGTGCCCTTGCCTTGCGAAGGCAGCTTGGCCGCGAATTCAGCGAGCTTATCCAAATCCCCGACTTGCTGCTGGCTGAGCAGGTAATTCACGTCGGTCCAGCCTTCCAGACCTTTTGCGGTGCGCACGCGAACGAACCTGCGGCGGGTTTCCAGCACCTCCAGCCGCTCGCCATGCTGCAGGGTGGTCACGACGTTGGCCCTGGGCCCCAGATCTTCGCGAATATTGACGGCGGTCGGACCCGTGTAGGCGATCCCCACGGCAGGCGTCTGCAACTTCGACGGGACCTTTGAACCGGAAGACTTGCACGAAATCAGCAGCAGTGACGCAACAACGAGAAGCGCTAGCCGATACCCAGATCGTCCACGAATTCGACCGGCGTGCCGCACTGGCGGCAGATCGTCGAGAGACAATCGCCGCAGACCAACGGATCCTTCACTTCCTTCTGACACCGGGGACAATACAAATCTCCGCCCACCTTCTTGCCCGGCGTCTCGGGCGCATCCCCGGTCATTGGTTTCCAGCAGGCGCAGCATCGGAAGGAGGTGAAGTCGCGTTCGCGAGGATCGCGGCGCGCGCTTGCAGGAAGACATCGTACTGGCTCATCACGTCGCGGAACACCGCATCGCCCAGCATCCGGTACCCTGGACCCGTGAAGTGAACGTGATCGGCCTGGGCCATGCCGGCGGCCACCCATTTGAGCATCGAACCTTTGCCGCCCATCTTCGCCCGCAGATCCCAGAACGCGCAGCCATTGGCCAGCGCCGCTTCTCTCTGCGCCTCGGCGATCACGTCGACTTTTTCCATAGTCTGCCAACCGACTTTGCGGATCTTCTGCGTACGATCCGGCGGTCCCACCACCAGAATCGTCGCGGTGGGGGCATCCATCCTTAATCGTTGAATAAGCCGCGAATACATCTCGCGATAGCTCTCCAGCGTCCAATCCTTGCGGCCTGCCTCGTTGGTGCCGTACGCCAGGACGATCAGCGCGGGATTGCGCCGCTCGATATTCGAGCGGAGGGTTTCTTCATTCCAGCCCAAAACGATAGACGCTTCTGCGCCGTTGATCCCCAATTCCTCGTAGGTCACGCCGGTGGTGTTCTCGGCGACCCAGCCGAACAGGCGGACCGGACCACGATCCAGCGTTTCCGCCTCCACGCGGTGCATGCCGGGAATCGCCTCCAGGCGATAGTAGGCCGGTCCGGCTTCGCCGTCGGTCGAAATCTGCTCCATGGGCGTGCCGTTGTCGTAGATCTGCAGCGTGCCGCCACCCGGCTGCTGGTAGTAGAACAATTCGAATTGGGCTGCGTTTGCGTCCAGATAAATCGCTTCGTGCGCGCTGGACGTGCTCATACTGACGCCGCCCAGACCGTAGACGCCATCGCCCGCCCGGCCGACCAGACCATCGGTATGCCAGCCCCGCGTCGATCCCGAACGGACATCCATGCGGCGATAGCTGTTGTAGGGTCGTCCAGCCAGCGAGAATCCGCTGCCGCCGTCGCCGAATTTCTCCTGAAAGCGCGTGCGCAGGTCCCCGGTCCATTCATCCGCGGCGGTGTGCGAATCGCCATAGTGCAGGATGCGCACCGGGCCCACTTCTTCGCCGCGCTGGTGGCGATAGAGCTGCTCGAAGAAAGGAATCAGCGCCGCGGAATTCTCAACCGGAAGGTTCGCCCCCTCGGCCACGTTCTCATAGACATAGTCATGAGCGGCCGCCCGGGCTTTCGCGGTCACCAATGTTTTGGGCGCCGTCACGATCTTTTTCGCAACGGTTTTTGCCTTGCTGCCGCGGGACTTCTTCTTAGGGATACTCGAAACGTACTTCTTTTTCGCGGTCGTCTTTGAAGTCTTGGCAGCGGTTTTCTTTGGCTGTACAGCCATCGCCAGGCCCGCGGCGATCATGAGCGCGACCGAAACTTGGAAAAAGGTCTTCACTTCGCGGTGTTGCCCTCCGGCGTCGTCTTCCCGACTTCGCTTCCGCCGCCTTCCCTGCTCTTTAATTGTCGCAGCTTATATTCGTTATAGCCATCCCGGAGGGCTCCGTACAATAGCTCCCCTACGATCTTGGCGCCGGCCGGCATGGGATGGATATAATCGGCGCCCACCAGCCGCGGTTCCGCGGCGTACCAGCGCGCCATGGTGCCTTCGCCGCCCATCGCCTGGAAGGTATTGAAAAACGCCACTCCTGTTTCTTCGGCTACCTTCGCCTCGATCTTTACGAGCCTGGGCATGGCCGCGATCGTCGCGATCTCCCCGCGCTCGTTGCGCTCGCCCCGGTCCATGGGACTCATCAGCAGAATCGACGCATCGGGTAGAGCGGTCTGGACCCGTTTCACCGCATTCTTCATCTCCGCGGCCCAGGTGGAGTCGATGAACCCGGGGAAGCCGCTTTCATTTGTCCCGTACGCCAGCACTACCAGGTCGGGCTTGTAGTGGCGCAACTGAGCCGCCCAGTGCGCTCCGTTGAATCGTTGGCTTAGCAACGTGATGTTCGCGCCGTTGACGCCCAGGCTGCTGTACAGCACGCCAGGTCTGCCCTTGCTGAATTCCACGCCGTATAATCGGACCCGGCCGCTCTCCACGCGTACGGTGAACTTCCTGGAGCCTTCCGGCAGCGAGAACGACGCCCAGGCCGGATGGCGATCCTCGGCCGCTGTCTCGACCTTTCCGATCTCCTTGCCGTCGGCTTCAAAGGAAAACGCGCCGCCGTCGGGCTGCTCCAGGAAGGCGACTTCCGCCGTGCGCTGCGGGTCTTTCACCGAGAAATTCGCCACCGCCCCGGGCCCGCCTTGAAAGCTCGCGCCGCCTAACCCGTGGAGGCCGTCTTTGATCGTCGTATCGCCGGCCACGTCGATGGTCCACTGCGACGAGTCCATATCCACCCCGCGATGAAAATACCAGGCCCACGGTTTTGCGATCAGGACAAAACCTGCGCCGGCGTCTCCAAACTGCTTCTGAAAGAGAGCGCGCGCGTCGGAGGTGATCAGATCGCCTGTCGTGGGCGAATCGCCGTAATGCAGCACGCGCACCGGACCACCCTCAAGCAGCGCGTGAAAAAAGTGATCCAGAGCCTTATGCGGATCGAGCAGGTTCGGCGGTTTGGGGATGAGCATGCGCGCCCGAATAGCGTCCGTTTCCAGTTCTTTTGGTTTGGGAACCGGAAGATCCCAGACCAGCGGAATATCGCGCGGATCGAGCGACACGTAGTTCTTCAGCGCGGGAACGGCGCGTGGCAATAAGATCAGCGCCGCGAACGTGACCACGGCTAATAGCGTCTTACGCATTAGAACCTTGTATAAATGAATGGCGCTGCGCCGGTCTGCGCGACGTATTGCAGTCCGATCACCAGCGCGGCCATTGCCCCCGCTTGGGCGTAAAACGGCGCGCGAACATACAGGTTCACGCTGAAGTCGTACCATTTTTTCGGAAGATAGTGCGCCACCGCGGCGATTGCCAGAATCACCCACAGTTCGGTCGAGACATTCGCGAAGGAAACCGTGCCCGAACTGATCCTTGCCAAAATCGACCCAGCCGTTTCGAGATTCGGCGCGCGGAAAAAGATCCACGCGAACGCGACGTAGTGGACCGTGAGCACGATGCTGGCTATGCGCCAAAAACCCACCGCGGGTTTCGTCCCCGTGCGGGTCTGCCACAGCCGGACGATCACCAGCCCGATCCCGTGCAGCGCGCCCCAGATCGCGAAATTCCAACTCTGCCCGTGCCACAGCCCGCCCAGCACCATGGTGATCAGCAGATTCGTGTAGGTGAAAATCTTCCACTTGGACCGCAGCCCCGGCAGCGAAAAGTACAGGTAATCGCGCAGCCAGTTGGACAGCGTGATGTGCCAGCGCCGCCAGAAATCGGCGATGTTGTGCGCTGCGTAGGGCATATTGAAATTCGCGGGCAGCTGGATGCCCAGCAAGAGCGCCGAGCCGATCGCGATATCGGTATAGCCGGAGAAATCGTAAAACAGTTGCAGCGTGTAGGCGTACACCGCGATCAGGTTCTCCGCTCCGGTGTAAAGATTCGGGAAATCGAACACACGATTGACCAGGTTCCCAGCCAGATAATCGGCGATCATCAGCTTCTTGATCAGCCCGAGCCCGATGAGAAACAGGGCGCGTCCACCTTGAGCCGCTTCCAGCGGCTTGCGTTTTTCCAATTGATCCAGCAGAACCGAGACGCGCGTGATCGGCCCGGCCAGGATGGTCGGAAAGAACGAAACCGCCGCCAGATGCGCCAGGTAGCTCGGTGTCGCCTTGATGTCGCGACGGTACAAGTCGATGGTGTAGGTCAGCGCCTGGAACGCATAAAAAGAAAGCGTGATCGAAAGCTTCCAGTTGCGAGCGAGCGCGATGAGGCCGATATTCAACGCAATACTCGCCGTGACCAGCAGCCGCCGCAGCACTCTGTTGGGAGTCGCCTGGAGGCCCAGTCCGATGAAATAATCGCACGTCGAAGCCAGGGGAATAATCGCCAGATACCACAGATTCCACCGGGCGTAAAAGAAATAATTGGCGAAGAGAAGCACGCCGAGTGCGAGCGCCCGAACCCGCGACACAGCCCAATAGAGAAAGAAAATGCCGACCAGGAATACGAAGTAGGTCGAGGTGGAAAGCAGCAAGTACTAGGATACGGATTCCGCTACAATTTTCACAATGGGGAGGAAGGCAATATATGCGTAAGTGCATCCTGATACTGCTTTTTGGCGCCATGACGGGGGTCCAGGCGCAATGGCTCAACACCCGCGATTCGGCCACGCCTCGAAGCAAAGACGGTAAGCCGAATCTCTCGGCTCCTGCGCCGCGCGGTTCCAACGGCAAACCGGACTTATCCGGCGTGTGGCAGGGCGAAGGCGCTCCGATCAGCGAGTTGATGAGAATCTTACCCGCCGGCGTGAACGGATTGGGCGAAGACCCCCCGCCGATGTCGTTCTTTAACGTGCTCGCCGCTTACAAGCCCGAGGAGTCCCCGCTGAAGCCGGAATTCAGAGCGGAGTACGAGAAACAGGCGGCCGTGGCTCTCACCGCGCCTCCTCCGGCCCTCTGCAGTCCACCGGTCATGCCTATGGTGGATTCTTTGCCTGCCCCCTTCAAGATCGTGCAGACGCCGAAACTCACCCTGATGCTGTTTGAATCGGACACGATCTTCCGCCAGATCTTTACCGACGGCAGGAAGCATCCCGACGACCCACAGCCGAGCTGGCTGGGATACTCCGTCGGACACTGGCAGGGCGATTCGCTGGTTGTGGAGACGGTCGGGCTAGTTCCGTTCGGCCCGCTCGACGTATTCGGCCATCCGCACAGCGAAGCCATGCGCGTCACGGAGCAGTTCCAACGCCGCGATTTCGGCCACATGGACGTCCTGGTCACCATCGACGATCCCAAGACCTACTCCAAGCCGTTCACCTACAAAATCGGCATGCGCCTGCTTCCGGACACCGATCTTCTCGAAAACTTCTGCGTTGAAAACGAAAAGGACGCAACCCACATGGCGAAGTAGGATGTGGGCCAGGCGATCTTGCTCGCCTGTCACTTCGCCGCGTAGGTCTTGGTGAACTTATTGCGCGGATTGATCACTGTAAACGATCCGTCCGCAAGCGCCGACACCTTCAGATGTCTGCCCTGATCGTTCACGTCGACATTCGCGATGAACGTGTCGGGGGCGTTGGTCTCCTTGCCGCCGGCCAGCGCGAAATGCAGTTGCCACAAATCTTCTAAACCCGGTGACGCCATCAGGTTCTTCCACCCCGCCGGATCGCCGCCCTTGCTGGGACCGTTGTTCATGATCGCCACCCGCGGCGCCATGCCCCAAATCGCCTTCGGCGATTCTCCGCCGTGATGCGTCGTCAGATACAGGTCGATCTTGCCGGCTTTGTTCTCCGGGCACAGCAGCGCGAGTTCCTTATTCCACGTAAGATCCCCCAGATCGGCGAATCGGAACTTGCCGAACTGGATCACCAGGCCCAGCGATTGCGAATTTTCGCCGGCCTCGTCATCGGACTGGCGCTCCGCGATGCCGGCGCAATTCGGATTCGGTTCGCCTTTTCCACCAATCACTTTACCCGCCGCTGCCACCACCGTCACATCCAGATCCTTGATCGGGATCTTATCGCCCGCGGCCACCACCCGGTGTTGCCCCTTAGCGAATGCGGCGACGTAGGGAGCGGGATACTCATGCGTCTCGATACTTGGGCCATGATCCAGGAACGTGGTCACCGGAAAGCGGTCCAGCAGATTCGCCACGCCGCCCACATGATCGTCGTGAAAATGCGTGATCAGTAAAATGTCGATCTTCTTGACGCCCGCGTCTTTCGCCGCGGCTGCGATGCGCAGAGTATCGCGTCCACCGAAACCGGTGTATCCCGTATCGATCAGCAGGGACTGGCCCGAAGGCGCCACCACCAAAGTCGCCTGCCCGCCTTCCGTATCGATGAAGTAGAGATCGAGCGTCTTGGCCGCCTGCGCCGCGCCCGCACACGCCGTGAGCAAGAGAACCAGCCAGGTTGTGGGAACTCGCCGCATACCGTTATCGTAGCTAGTTAAGGATGCCTTACTGCGTACAGTGCGGACAGACGGTCGGCAGCTCGGACCAGTTCTGCGCCAAGTGCGGCACGCCGCAGTCCGGGGCGTCGAGGACGTCTTCCCACCCGGGCCGGGTGCACGATTTCTGGACCAATATCTCGCATCGCAACGCGGCCCTGCTGTGCTACATCCCCTGGGTGGGCTGGATCGCCGCCATCGCCGTGCTCGCCAGCGACCGCTTCCGCGCGGAGAAGCGGCTGCGCTTTCATGCGTTCCAGGGCCTCTATCTGTTCGCAGCCTGGCTCATGGTCGAGTGGGTGTTCACGCCCATGCTCGCGTTCCCGGTCTCCAATGCCGCATTTCCGATTTACCGGAGCATCTCTCAAATCCTGCATCTGGTGATCGTCGGAGCCTGGATCTTCATGCTGATCAAGGTCAGCCATGACCAGGATTACCACCTCCCGGTCATCGGCGACCTGGCGGCCCGGTCAGTCAGCGAACAGCGCCCGTAAATGTGGGGCAGGTTTTCTGCAAGCCGATTTCTAATCGGCTCCATGGCATACTGAAAACATCCAATGTCCCGGACCCCCGTCGGAATTGTCGGCTTCAGCGGCTACAGCGGCGCCGAACTGGTTTCGCTGCTGTCCAGGCACCCGCACGTCGAGCCGGTTCTGCTCGAGCACCGCGAGGGCGGCGATCGCCCCCGGCCATTAGGTCATGACGGGCCCCGCCGGCTCCCCTGCTCGGCGGGTTCCGTTCGCTCCGCCGGTCTGGCTGCGGTCTTCTTCGCGACACCCCCGGAAGTTTCCATGGAACTCGCCGGACCCATGCTCGACGCGGGAGCCAAGGTGATCGACCTGAGCGGGGCTTTCCGCCTGGGCACCGCGGAGAATTATCAGCATTGGTACAAAGAGCCTCACACGCAGCCGGAACTGCTCAAAGAGGCGGTCTACGGACTGCCCGAATTCTGCCGCGGCCGCGTGGCAGCCGCGCGCTTGATCTCGAATCCGGGCTGCTATCCGACGGCCGCGAATCTTGCCATCAAGCCGCTGATTGAAGCCGGCGCGATCGAACGCGAATCCGGAATCGTCTGCGACGCCAAAAGCGGCGTCAGCGGCGCGGGACGCAAAGCCTCCCTCAAGACCAGCTTCTGCGAGGTCACCGAGAATTTTTCCGCCTATTCGATTCTCGATCATCGTCATGTCCCGGAAGTTCTGCGAACGTCCGGCCTCGAGGAGGGAGAGTTCAGCTTCACGGCGCAGCTGATTCCCATTCACCGGGGAATTCTGGAAACGATCTACTTCCGAGCCACCGAAAAGATCGCCTCGGCCGAAGATCTGCTTGCGATCTATCGCGGGCGTTATGCCTCGGAGCCGTTCGTCCGGCTGTATGCGAGCGGCCAGGTCCCGGACCTGCATGCAGTCGCTCACACTAACTTCTGCGATATCGGCTTCAGGTACGACCCGAAAACACGACGTGCCGTGGTCGTTTCCGTGATCGATAATCTGGTCAAAGGCGCGGCCGGCCAGGCCATCCAGAACATGAATCTCGCCCTGGGATGCCCGGAAACCGCGGGGCTTCTCTAAAACAAATACGTGAATCCTCGTAAGCTGCTGATCAAACTGGGCGGGACGCTGCTCGACGCGCCTGAATCCCGCCAGCGTCTGGCGCGCGAAATCGCGGCGGCCGCGGCGGAAACAAATAATCGGATTGTTGTTGTCCATGGCGGAGGCAAGCAAATGACGCGCTTCCTCGCCGAGCGCGGCGTCGAAAGCCGGTTCGTGAACGGGCTGCGCGTGACCACGCCGGAAGTCATCGACGCTGTCCTCAAAGTATTCGCCGGGAGTGTCAACGCGGAGCTGGTCGCGGCATTCCGAGCGGCTGGAGCACGACCAGTGGGATTGAGCGGCTTGGACGCCGGGCTGGTTGATGCCGAATTGCTCAATCCTGATTTGGGACAGGTCGGCAAACCCGTACGTTCGGACGCCCGCATCTTGGATCTGCTGACGGGGGCAGCATATTTGCCTGTGGTCGCATGCGTCGCCGGCGATGCGAGCGGCGCTGTATACAATGTCAACGCGGATCAGATGGCGGCGGCCTGCGCGGCGTCCTTTGCAGCCGATTCCCTTCTGTTTCTGACGGATGTTGAAGGCGTTCGCGATCAAGACGGAGCCGTTTGTCCCATCCTGACGTGCGCTCAGTCCAGAAAGCTGATCCTGGGAGGCGTCGCCACGGGCGGTATGCAAGCCAAGCTCGAAGCGGCTATGGATGCGCTCGACAAAGGGGTGCGGCAGGTCCTGATCGCGCCTGGTGCGCAAGTGGGTATCGTGGGCAGGCTTCTCGCAGGCGAGAACGCGGGAACCTGCCTGGTTCTTTAACGGCACATATTCCGTTCTGGCAATCGTTCCGTTCGTACATTAGAACCCCTATTCCCGTGCAAAATTCTTTGAGATTTATCCGGCTGAGTTTACACTACACTTCGTACGTCCCTACAATGGGCCGCGTGGCTTTGTCGCCAACGCGCAACACCCTGCCGGCACGTGCGGGTCTTTCAAAACAAGGGAGGTCGGGTCTTGAAAGCTAAGACGGTAGGCGTCCGCGAGTCGGCCGGACGAATTCTCTGCTGCACCATTTTTCGTCAGAGCGGACGGAAACTTCTTGCGAAGGGTCACATCCTCAGTGACGACGATGTACGGCTGCTGGAGACTGAGGGCCTGGGCGAAGTGTGGGTCACGGAGCTCGAAGATGGGGAAGTCGGGGAAGACGACGCCGTGGCTCAGGTCGCTACCGAGACCGGTTGCGGATGCCTCGAAATCCGTCTGGCGGCGGGAGGCCGGGCGAATTTGTTCGCCACGGAAGACTGCTGCGTACTGGTAGACGAAGAGTTGCTCCGGCAGATCAACTGCACTGCCAGCATCGTCATCGCCACCAGCCCGAATTTCAGCCACGCTCGCCAGGAACAGCGCGTCGCCACCGTCAAAAGCGCTCCCTTCGCGGTGGCGCGGCCGCAGCTCGAAGCCGTGATCGGCATCCTGCGGGAACGCGGTCCCATTCTACAGGCCCGGCCGATTCGCTCCGCGGCCGTGGCGGTGCTCTATACCGATCCTCTCAACGGCGACCGGGCTCGCCAGCTCTTCGAGCCGGTCGTGCGGCAGCGTCTGGAGCAGTTCGGCATCGCCCCGAGTTATGCGCTGGCCCCGACCGAAGACGAAGGCTCGGTGGCGCGGGCCCTGGAACATCTGCTTCGCGCCCGGCCCACTACCGTTCTGGTCGCCTCCACCTCCGCACCGGCGGGCCCCGATGACGTCGTCGGCAGAGCCATGACCCGCATCGGCTGCCACCTCGAACGCTTCCTCGCTCCGGTGGAACCGGGCAATCTTTTCCTGCTGGCCTATAAGAATGAGGTGCCCATCGTCTCCGCCCCCGGCTGCTTCCGGTCCGCCAAGGTGAATATCCTCGATCTGGTGCTGCCCCCGATGCTGGCGCGTTACCGGATCTCCGGATGGGAGGTCGCCGGCCTGGGCCATGGCGGTCTCCTGGGCTGACGACCGCAATCCTTCTTTTTCAACAACTTTCTTCGCCCAACCGCAGGCAAAAGTTGCGGCACTCCGCCTTCACCCGGTAAAATCAATGAGTTTAAGAAGCGATTGAGGGAGGGTGCATGTCGGTTGAGCAAAAGGTCAAGCAGATCATCGTCGAGCAGCTCGGCGTGGATGAGGCGCAAGTCGATCCCACCGCCAGTTTCGTCGATGACCTCGGCGCCGATTCGCTGGATATCGTCGAGCTGGTGA
>DASYSG010000030.1:0-65516 GCA_036003585.1 Bryobacteraceae bacterium
CCGCTACCGGAATGAAGCGAGCCGATGAAGCCCGCCTGTTCCGGTTCACCATTCGCCACAGCGTGACTCTGGCAACCGTCATCGGTTTCATCGTCGTTTTCTACGCCTATATCGCTCCGAATCTTGCGCCTTGAAAGGCCAGGAGTGCTTCGCCTAACGAAGCCGGTGTAAACTAGGCAGTCATGGTGAAAAGACTCCTTTTGCTCGTATTTCTGACCGTTGCTTTGGCGTTAGCCAAGGGACCGGTCTACGAACTCCGCACCTACACGGCGGCCGATGGCAAGCTGGATGCCCTGAAAGCCCGCTTTAAGGATCACACCATACGCATCTTCAAGAAGCATGGGATGGAGAGCATCGGATACTGGGTTCCCGAGGATCCAGTGCTGTCCAAGAACACGCTGATCTATATTCTGAAGCACCCCAGCCGTGAGGATGGCGAGAAGCACTGGATGGATTTCCAGAACGATCCGGAATGGAAGAAAGTGTCGGCCGCGTCGGAAGCCAGCGGCAAACTGGTGCTGAAGGTCGAGCGAGTCTGGCTGGATCCGACCGAATTCTCGGCGCTCAAATAGGCTGCGCCTAAGCTGCTTGCGTAGGAGCTTTCTTTTCGTCGGCGAGCGCGCGTCCGAAAAGGATGCTGCTTTCGAGACGCGAGTGGGCGTGCATGGCCGCCTCCAGCGCTTCCAGTTCCCGAAAGAGCAGGCGTAGTTTCTCATCCGCCTTCTCGGGAAGCCGATAATCCCGTGCGATCTGCCGCATTTTCTCCAGACGCTCGGCCTCCCAGTCGTGCTCCTGCTCGATCATGCCTATAGGGTTCCGGATGGACCCGAAGCCCTTCTCGACAGCCGGGGGCTCGGTTTGCGCCTCTAGAATGGCTGGAAACAGGACGACTTCCTCGCGCGTCATGTGCCCTTCCATCTCCGCGCACAACCGGTGAAACGCGGTCCGTAACGGGGCCAGGCATGGTGGCTGCCCTTCCGCCGACTGAGCCTCATCGAACAGATGGGCGATCAATGGAAAATCTTTACTCCGCCATCGGCGGTGCTCCCTCACTAAATGCTGGATGATGCTTTGGGCTGGCGCTGTCTGATCTTCCCTGGTTGGCATATATATAATCCTCAAAACTCCCGGCCTGGGCCACTACACGCAGCTCCCGCGGGCGAAATCACCCAAGTGGGCCCCGGCGAACCATGCTTCTGTAAGAGATCCGCTTCTCGATCACAGGTACTCGCATTTCGATTGCCAGAGTGGGACTGTGCTTATACTAAGGGGTTCATGCTGAAAGGAGTCCCTGGGTGCTCCTAGAAAAACGATTTCGCGAACTGCTCGAAGCCGCGCCGGACGCGATTATGCAGGTCGACGCCGATGGCCGGATCATCCTTCTGAACCGGGTCACGGAGGATATGTTCGGATACACGCGGGACGAGCTTCTGGGCCAGCCGGTGGAGGTCTTGATCCCCCAAGAACTGCACGCCCGGCACGTCCAGCATCGAGCCCATTACCGGCAGAATCCCCTGACTCGCACCATGGGAAGCGGCTTGGCTCTCGAAGGCATCCGCAAGAACGGTTCCCGCTTTCCGGTCGAAATCAGCCTCAGTCCGTCGGACTCTGCCGAGGGGTTTCGAGTCACCGCGATCATTCGCGATACCACCGAGCGCCGAACAGCTGAGGTGAGCTTACGCAAGGTACGGGAAGAGTACACGCAACAGCTTGCCGAAGCGAATGCGGAGTTGGAGATGACCAACCGCGAGCTGGAGCGTGCGAATCGGCTTAAGAGCGAGTTTCTGGCGAGCATGAGCCATGAGCTGCGGACGCCGCTCCATACGATCATCGGCTTTTCGGAGCTGCTGGGCGAAGAGTTGGAGGGTCCCCTGAATGAGAAGCAGCACCGGTTTATCCAGCACATTCACAAAGATTCCCTGCACCTGCTGGAACTGATCAACGACGTTCTGGATATCAGCAAGATAGAAGCGGATCGTCTGGAACTGCGCCCGGAGGCATTCGACTTCACGGCTCTCCTGGCGGAGTCGTTAGCTTCAGTTCGAAGCTTGGCGGAGGCCAAGTCGCACATTCTCGAGTCTGCCTCAAATGTTCCACGCGCGGTCGAGGCGGACCGCCTCCGCATTAAGCAAGTCCTGGTGAACCTGCTCAGCAACGCCATTAAGTTCACGCCGGAGGGGGGCCGCATCGGTGTGGACGCTCGCGTGCAGGAGTCTGCCGTTGTGGTTTCTGTCAGCGACACGGGAATTGGCATTCCGCCGGAAGAACACGAGTCGATATTCGATAAGTTTCATCAGGTGGGAGCGACCACCAAGGGCGTTCGGGAAGGCACCGGATTAGGACTGGCGATCACAAAACGTCTGGTGGAACAGCACGGAGGAAGTATTTCGGTGCAAAGTAAGCCCCAACAAGGGAGCACCTTCGTTTTCACCCTTCCCCTGGAGTCAGCCGGGCGAAAGACGCAAGGCGCATGAAGAAGGTGCTGGTGGCGGACGACAAAGATACCGGGAGGGAACTGGTGCGCGCGGTTCTGGAAAACTCCGGGCACCAGGTGTTTGAAGCCAGCGACGGCGAGAAGGCTGTGATCGAGGCTCTCCGGATTCACCCGGATCTGATCATCCTTGATATCCACATGCCCGGCCTGGATGGATTCGAGGTGATCGAAAAGCTCCGGCGCGAGGCGGGGTTTTCCCACACGCCGATCATTGCGTTGACCGCCAGCGCCATGATGGGAGATCGCGAACGAGCCATGGCCGCGGGTTTTACTGGCTATATCACCAAACCGATCCGCCTCGATACGCTGCGAGCCGAAGTCGAACGGCTGTTAACATAAACAACCATGCCCTCCAGGCCCGCGCTGTCCCTGCTGATCATCGACGACAATCCAGGCAGCCTGGAGATGCTGTCCAGCGCTCTGGCGCAACCCGATCTTGAAATCCTCACGGCTTCGGACCCTGAGGATGGAGTGGATCTGGTGCATACCCGTCATCCCCAAATCGTGTTGACGGATCTCATCATGCCGGGCATGACCGGAATGGAAGTGCTGGATCGCGTGATCGCGTTCGATCCCGCCACGGAAGTGATCCTCATGACGGCGCACTACTCCACCGAGTCCGCCGTCGAGGCGATCAAAAAGGGCGCCTCGGATTATCTGAACAAGCCGGTCTCGATCGCGGCGCTGCGGGAGAAGATCGGATCCCTGCTGGAAGTTGCCCGCAAGCGTCAGCGGGCCAGCCAGCTCGAGGACGAGCTGCTTGCCAGCGCCGAATTCGAAGGCATCATCGGCAACAGCCCCAGCATGTGGGACATGTTTTCGCGCATCCGCCGGGTGGCGCCCCACTATCGCGCCGTGCTGGTCACCGGCGAAACCGGCACCGGCAAGGACCTGGTGGCGCGAACGCTGCACAGCCTGAGCCCCGCAGCGCAGGGGCGCTATGTGGTGTTGAACTGTTCGGCCGTGGTCGAAACCCTGTTTGAAAGCGAGCTCTTCGGTCATGTGCGCGGATCCTTCACCGGCGCGACGCACGACAAGGCCGGCTTGTTCGAACATGCTCATGGCGGCACGCTGTTCCTGGACGAAATCGGCGACATGCCGCTATCCACGCAAGCCAAGCTCCTGCGAGTCCTGCAAAATCAGGAAGTGCTGCGGGTGGGTTCGCTCACGCCGCGTAAAGTCGATGTACGGGTAGTCGCCGCCACCAATCGCGACCTGCGCACGGAGATCGCCGAAAAACGTTTTCGCGAGGATCTGTATTACCGGCTATCGATGGTGGAAATCCATGTGCCGGCGCTGGAGGATCGCAAGGAAGACCTGCCCCTGCTCGAGCGGCATTTTCTTACCAAGTTCGCCAGCCAGTACGGCAAGGAGATCAACGGGCTGACTCGGCGCGCACAGATTCGCCTGGCGATGCATTCCTGGCCGGGCAACGTCCGCGAGCTCGAAAACGTCATCGGCCACGCCTGCATGATGACCCTGGGGGATACCATCGACGTCCAGGATCTGCCGCCCTATCTTCAGTCAGGCGAATCGGCTCACGGCGCAGCCGACGCAGCCAATGTTGCGCTGCCGGCCGGCGAAGCGGAACCTGGCATGGGGACCCTTGAGGAGCAGGAGCGGCAGCTCATCATGCGGGCCATGCAATCGGCCGGCGGCAATCAGTCCCAAGCCGCGCGCATCTTACGAATCGGCCGGGACGCGCTGCGCTACAAGCTGAAGAAACACAATCTGTAGCGATTCACCCTTACACACTCAACACCGGGCATGGCGCGTGGCGGATGATCGCATGGGCGTGTGTCCGCAGTCTCCCCAGGGTTTCATGCAGAAGCCCGCGGCCGATGATAATCAGATCGGAATTGTGGCGTTCGGCTTCTTCGCGGACCGCTCCGGCCACCTCTCCCACGGCTACGCATAGAGGTGTTTTCAGGCCCACGGCCATTTGCAGCTTTTCGATGGCTTCCCGAGCCCGGGCTCGCAGCGTTTCCTCGAATTCCCGGTCGAGCTGGCGTTCCGGCCAGCCCTGGATGCCCGAGACCGCATGCACCAGACGGAGCGAGCCGCCGGTGACCTTGGCATACTCCGCAGCCCACTCCATCAGTGGCGAGCTTTTCGGAGTGGCGTCCACGGCGCAAAGAATATTGCGTCCGGCTACATGGCTGAGGGCCGGCTTGTCCTCCACATGAGTAGCGGTCCAGACCGGACATTGCGCGTCGTGCAAGACTTTGGCGGTCACCGAACCCAGCAGCAGGTTGCGAAACGGTCCGTAGCCGTGAGTCGGCATCATGATCATATCGGCGCCCTGGGTATGCGCGTAGCGGGTGATACTCTCCGCTGGATCGCCGATTTCCGCCACCCGGTCGACGGTTAAATCCGCGAACTCGCGCGTGAAAGCGCTCTCCAGGCGCATCTCCAGATCGCGTTTGATCTCATCCATGTCCACGACCAGGGCACCCGAAAGATCGCCGGAAGAAGCTGTCTGCCAGAAGGGCGAAACCACGCTCATTAACGTGATACGCGCCCCAAACCGCTGGGCCATCGCGTGTACAAAGGGAGCGGCGCCGCAACATCTTTCAGAAAAATCTATGGGGAACAGGATGTTCTTAATGGCCAACATGACGCCCTCTTTTCACTAAGGTTCAATGCAATCAGCCCGCCACTTCGCGCTCGGCTGAAAAAGAGGCAGTTACCGGAGTTGCTCTAAGGCTTCTGCTGCGCCAAAGCACGCAGCGTCGCGCTGTGCATCACCATTGCCTCAATAAATGTGGCACACTAAGAATTCCCGGAGTATCCCCGATGGTCGGGAAAATTGTCCACCATTATCAGTTCTTAGAAAAGCTCGGCGCCGGAGGTATGGGCGAGATCTGGAAGGCCCAGGACACCCGCCTCAACCGGATGGTGGCCGTCAAGATTCTCACCGACGCCAGCGCCGGCGATCCGGAGCGCCGCCGCCGTTTTATCCAGGAAGCCCAGGCTGCTTCCGCTCTGAACCACCCCAACATCATCACCATCCACGACATCATTTCGGAAGGCAACGCCGAATTCATGGTCATGGAATACGTGCAGGGCAAAACGCTGGTGGATTTGATTCCCAAAGGCGGCCTGCGCGTTCCACAAGTGCTGAAGTATGCGGTCCAGATGACCGACGCCCTGCAGATCGCTCATTCCGCCGGCATCATCCATCGCGATCTGAAGCCGGGCAATGTGATGGTGACCGAAACAGGACTGGTCAAAGTGCTGGATTTCGGTTTGGCCAAGCTCACCGACAGCAGCCCCCTGACCCAGACCGGCGTTCCGGCCCAAAGCGACGCCACGCAAACCATCAACAGCGCGCCGCTCACGGTGGAAGGCTCGATTATCGGCACGGTCAGTTACATGTCGCCGGAGCAGGCTCAAGGCAAGCGCGTCGATCCGCGGTCGGATATTTTCTCCCTGGCCGTGGTGCTGTATGAAATGGTCACCGGAACGCGAGCGTTCGCGGGTGAATCCGCTCTGTCCACCCTTTCGGCGATCCTGCGGGATGAAGCCCGGCCCATCCCGGAGATCGCGCCGGACACTCCCCCTCAACTGGAACAGGTGATCCACCGCTGCCTTCGGAAGGATCCCGACCAGCGCTTCCAGACCATGAAAGAGGTGCAGGTAGCCCTGGGCGCCCTCAAGCACGAGTCCGATTCCGGCATGTTGTATCGCACGCGCGCAGGACTCGAAGCGTTGCCCCAACCCAGGCGGTCGCCGGTTACGCTGATGATTGCTGCGGGCGCTGCGATCGTCGTCTTGGCATTGGCCGGGGGCGGAGCCTTCTGGTGGACCCATCGGGCGCCCAAGGCGCCGGTGGTCGCGCAGCCCCAAAATCCCGCTCCGGCCCCGCCGGCTGCGGCCGTGGAACCGCCTCCCGTGACTGCTCCCGTCGCGCCTGTCCCTCCGGTTGTGCCCGCGGACCAGGCGCTGACTAACGACAACATCATCCAGATGGCCGAAGCGAAAGTCGCGCCTGCGGTGATTCTCAGCCAGATCCGTAATTCGAAAACCGCATTCAATCTCTCGGCTTCTGAGGTTATCCGCCTCTCCAAAGCGGGCGTGCCGGAAACCGCGATCGAGGCGATGCGCAATCCCAAAGCGGCTGGTTCAAAGCCCGCTGCTCCCGTCGCCGTGGCCCCTGCCGCGATTACCAGTCCGGCTTCCGTTCCGACACCTGTTTCCACGCCGATAGCGTCCGCGCCCCCGCCGCCCGCACCGGCTCCGGCTCCGGCTGCAACTCCCGTGGCGGCTTCTGGATCCCTGGTCGCGATCACGCTGTCGGACGGAATGCCATTTACGATTACGTTGGCCGAAGATATCCCGCAGAACGCGGAAGAAGGCCGCGCTTTGAGCTTTACCGTGGCCAAAGATGTTCGGGTCGGTGATCTGGTGGTGATCGCAAAAGGCGCCAGCGTTACCGGATCCATCACCCAGGCCGCCCGCAAGGGAGCGTTTGGGATCGGCGGTGGCAAGACCGCCATGCGCCTGCTGACCGTCGACGCGGTCGACGGCCACAAATACAAGGTTCGGGTGCAGTCGGCTCGCAGTGCCGATGGCAAAAGCGAGCGTCCCGTGGAAACCAACGTGAAGCCTAAGAACAAGGAACTGGTCGCAACCGCCGGGACCGAGTACATCGCCTATATCGACGGCGATGCCACCGTCAGCGTGAAGAAGTAGATCTTCTTACGGAAGCTGCACGGGTTTCTGCGTCGTAAACGTCAGGATCGTCTCCGACGGAATCCGCACGCGCTGCCCTTTCATTACGGTCTGCGCTCCTGCGCCGGCCGCGGCCCCCGCGCCGGCTCCGATGGCTGCGCCTTGTCCGCCGCCGGCGATCGCTCCGATAATCGCTCCCAGTGCGCCCACCGCCGCCGCCGACTTGGCGGTACGCGCGCCCCGCGATCCGCTGTACTCGGACACGTCGGACGACTCCACGGGTATCGTTGTGCCGTCCGTGGTGATCGAAACCAGTTGCAGCGTTAAGCCTGCCTTGCCGGTCAGCTTGCCCGATTCCTGCTCGGCTACGAGCTTCAGTCTCGCATCGGCGCCTTTCGGCACCACCACGTCGTTGCCCAGAGTGATGGGATCTTCCAGGCTGGCGCGGAACTCATCGCCCCTGTCGTTCCTATCGGAATCCACGGAATCGATCAGCCGGACGCTGATTTCGCTTCCGCTGGGCAGTTCGCGTGTGCTGCCCTGCTGGACCATCAGCGCCAGGATCCGCTCGCTGACGCCCGCCTGCTTCAATTCCACGATGCGCCTCGCGTCGACGGAGAATCTCGACGGCTGCGCGTTCAATAGACTGATGACGAACCCGTCGCTGAATCCGGCCTGGACCAGGCGCAGCACGGAGTCAGAATTCAACGGCTCGCGAGAAGGAGCTTTCCTGACAACCGCGGATATGATCCGCTCATTGACGCCTTCTTTCTTTAAATCGATCAGCGCCGAGGGATCGCTGGCTAGCCGCGAGCCTTGCTGGTCGATCAGATTCGTGATGAAATCCTCACTCAGCCCGGATTTGCTCAGCTTGACCAGGTCCGAGTTCGTCATGGTGGTCTGCGCGGTCAAAACCCCCAGCGCCAGACATAGGCCCGTAACGGACAGAATTACTGATCTCTTCATATCGCTCTTTGTACCCCTCTTCTGCCTTTGATGTTACCTCCGTGATCGCCGGTTCGGAAATCGCCCCACCCCTGGTAGATCGAACGGCAGTATGATTGTTTCGATGCCGGCCATCGTGATCCGGGTGCTCGTTTTTTGCGTCGCTGCGATGGCGCTCCCAGCCCAGTGGCTGAATCAGCCGACGCCAGGAATCCCGCGAACTGCCGAGGGCAAACCGAACCTCTCGGCCCCGGCTCCCCAAGCCCCCGACGGCAAGCCGGATCTTTCCGGTGTGTGGCGCCTCGGAGTGGAAATCGGCATCGGCGCGAACATCACCGCCGATCTGCCTCCTGCCGATATCCAGCCCTGGGTGGCCGCGCTTTCCCGCCGTCGTCTTGAGGATTTCGGAAAAGACGATCCCGAGATCACCGGCTGCATGCCCGGCGGACCTCGGCACATCACCCATTCCGGCCTGGCGAAAATCATCCAGACCCCGGGACTGATGGTGATGTTGTATGAAGACCTCGCCTATCGCCAGATCTTCCTTGATGGGCGGCAGCTTCCCCAGGATCCCAACCCGAATTGGATGGGATACTCGGTCGGCCATTGGGAAGGCGACACACTGGTGGTCGAATCCGCCGGGTTCAACGACCGCACCTGGCTCGATTTCGCGGGTCACGGCCACACCGAAGCCCTGCGCATGACCGAACGCTACCGCCGCCGCGATTTCGGACACCTGGATCTGCAGGTGACGCTCGACGATCCCAAGGCGTATGCCAAGCCGTGGACCGTGTCCGCGGGCGGCGCGCTGGCCGCCGACACCGAGCTGCTCGAATACGTCTGTCTGGAAAATGAGAAGGATCGCC
The DNA here is from genome assembly GCA_036003585.1 of Bryobacteraceae bacterium. Classification (GTDB taxonomy): domain Bacteria; phylum Acidobacteriota; class Terriglobia; order Bryobacterales; family Bryobacteraceae; genus Palsa-187. Next base: position 8,980 of record DASYSG010000030.1, read on the forward strand.
AGCACCTGATCGGCCGGACGCCCGAGGAGAAGAAGGTCACGGTCTCTCCGGAAATCCTCGCGAAATACGTAGGCGTGTATGAAGTCGCCTCGGCCAATGCATTCGACACTCGGGCGCCGCGTAATGTTTTCACCATCACCCTGGTCGACGGGGAGCTCCTGATCGACCTGCAGGGCAAAGGGAAGGTGCCCATGATCCCGCTGTCGGAGACGATGTTCTCGCCACGGCTGCTAGGGACGTATCAGTTCGTCAAGAACGACCAGGGCGTCGTTACTCACATGCTGGTGCATTCCGCCGAGGAAGTGCTGACGGCTGTTCGAAAATAACGGCAGCCTTAACCTTCTTAACTCGCGGCTGACCCGAATTACGGTATGCTAGACGGTCCATGTTTGTTTACGCGGCTACCATTTTCCTGAGCGCTTTCCTCCTGTTCCAGGTCCAGCCGATGATCGCGAAATTTGTCCTCCCCTGGTTTGGGGGATCGGCCGCGGTGTGGAGCGCATCCCTGCTTTTCTTCCAGCTTTTGTTGCTTTTAGGCTATCTTTATGCGCACTGCCTGATTCGCTACCTCAAACCAAAACAGCAGATCACGGTCCATGGCGCGCTGCTCCTGATCAGCCTGGTCACGCTGCCCATCATCCCGAAAGATTACTGGAAGCCCGTCGGCGGAAGCGATCCGCTGGTGGGCATCCTGCTGTTGCTGGGCGCTACGATCGGCCTGCCCTACACGCTGCTCTCCGCCACCAGCCCGCTGCTCCAAGCCTGGTACCTGCGAACCAAGGCCAACGTTATTCCCTACCGCCTGTTCGCGCTTTCCAATTTCGGATCGATGCTGGCGCTGCTGAGCTATCCGTTTCTGGTCGAACCCAACATCACGCTGCGTTTGCAAGCCCGGCTCTGGTCAGTGGGCTTCGCCGCGTTCGCCGCCGCTTGTGGCATGGCTGCCTGGAAGAGCCGCACCGGAACCGACCCTTTGCAAGCCGCGGCGCATGAGCACGCCAAGCCGCCCCGTTTTTCCACCATCCTGATGTGGGTTTCGCTCGCGGCGTGCGCTTCTACGCTGCTCCTGGCGACCACGAGCCATCTTACTCAGAATGTTGCGCCCATTCCGCTGCTGTGGATCGCGCCGCTGAGCATCTACCTGCTGACGTTCATCCTTTCCTTCGAGAGCGATAAGATCTACCAGCGCTGGTTGTTTCTTCCGCTCGGCTTGGTCGCCCTCGGCGTCTACACCCGCGGCATGGCCCAGTACGAGGACAACGTGGACGTTATTAAAACCTTGATCCCCATGTTGTGCGGAGCCCTATTCATCGCCTGCATGGTCTGTCACGGCGAGCTGGCCAAACGCAAGCCGCATCCGCGTTATCTCACGCTGTATTTTCTGATGGTTTCGCTGGGCGGCGCGATCGGCGGGTTGTTTGTCGCCTTGATCGCGCCCCGGATTTTCCCCAACTACTGGGAAATGCCGATCGCCATTGCTGGATTGAGTGTGCTGATCGCCATCGTGCTTTCCTATGACGATGACGGCGTGCCCCGTCCGCTGGCTGTCCGCGCGTCCTTGCTCATCGTGGCGCTCTCCTTCGGCGTCTATCTGGCTCGCCTGGAGCGCCGCGCGAATGAGGAATACATCCTGTCCGCCCGCAATTTCTATGGCGTATTGCGCGTTCGCGACGATCCTCCCGGAGACAGCGTGAACGGCATCCGCGTCCTGATCCACGGAACCATTAACCACGGCACGCAGCTTCTGGGACCCGGCGGCGGGCGCATCCCGACTTCCTATTTCGGAGAAACCTCCGGCATCTCCCGCGCGATTCGCAGCAAGGGCGAAAAGGGACCCATTCGGATCGGCATCCTGGGCCTGGGCGCCGGCGTGACCGCCACGCTCGCCCGCGCCGGCGATACGCTGCACTACTACGAAATCAATCCGCTGATCTTTCAAATCGCCCAGACCAAGTTCGATTTCTGGAAAGACTGCCCGGCCGACAAGCAGCTCTACTTCGGCGATGGCCGTCTCACGCTCGAAGGCATGAAGGATAGCGAAAACCTCGATTTTCTGGCCATGGATGCCTTCACCAGCGATGCCGTGCCCATGCATCTGCTAACGCGGGAAGCCTATGCGACCTATGCGCGCCATATGAAGCCGGACGGCATCCTCGCCGTCAACATTTCCAACCGGTATCTCGACCTCGAACCGATCATGGCTCAAGCCGCCCAGGAAATGGGCTGGACCGGGGTCATAGTGTACGATGAAGGTAATTCGGAATCTTATTACGTTTCGAATACTTGGGTTCTGTTGTCGAAGTCGCCCACGGTTTTCGCTCATCCCAATTTTCAGGACGGCAGCACGTCCGCGCTGCAGCCCCGCAAAGGGTTCCGGACCTGGACGGACGACTACAGCAACATCATCCAAATACTGCGCTGACAGATCTACAGTGAAAAAAGCCAAACTCTCATGATCCTTTACGCCATCACTATTTTCCTGAGCGCGTTCCTGCTGTTCCAGGTGCAGCCGCTGATCGCCAAGATCATTCTTCCCTGGTTTGGAGGCTCGGCCGCGGTGTGGGCTGCCGCACTGCTGTTCTTCCAGCTTTCCCTGCTGGCTGGATACGCCTACGCCCACGCGCTGATCAAAATGACCAAAGCCCGGACCCAGCTTCTGGTTCATGGGACACTACTGCTGGCCAGTTGTGCGCTCCTGCCCATCCTGCCCAACGCGACGTGGAAACCCACGGCCATCGGCGATCCCACGCTTCGCATTCTCGAACTGCTCTTCGCCACCATCGGGCTCCCTTATTTCTTGCTTTCTTCCACAAGTCCACTGCTGCAAGCCTGGTACGTCCGCCGCACCGGCAGCAGCGTCCCCTACCGGCTGTTCGCGTTGTCGAACTTCGGTTCGATGCTGGCATTGCTGAGTTTCCCGTTCGTCGTCGAGCCGAACATCGCATCGCGCCAGCAGGCCTACTACTGGAGCGCGGCTTATGTGGCGTTTGCGGCGCTCTGTCTGATCACGGCTTGGGTAAGCCGGGAGGCGGCCTCCCCGGAACCTGCGAGCGTCCCTGCGTCCACTGTGATCCCCGACAAGTCCGGCGAGCGCCCGACGGCGCTCCAGCTTCTGCTATGGGTCAGCCTGGCCGCGTGCGCTTCGACGCTCCTGGTGTCCATCACCAATCACATGAGTCTGAACGTGGCGCCGATTCCCTTGCTGTGGGTGGTGCCGCTCGCGATTTATCTCCTGACGTTCATCCTTGCCTTTGAAAGCGACAAAATCTATCAGCGCTGGATCTTTCTGCCCTGGGTCGCTCCGGCTTTGGGCTGGATGGCGTACGCGCTGTATGCCGGCGAAGGCAACTTCCACATCAAGTATTCGATCCCTATCTTTTGCCTCGGCTTGTTCATCTGCTGCATGCTGTGCCACGGCGAGCTGGCGCTGCGCAAGCCTGCTCCCCAGTATTTGACGCTCTTTTATCTGATGGTGTCGGTGGGCGGGGCCATCGGCGGCATCTTCGTCGCGATCATCGCGCCGCGTGTGTTCAACTCCTACCTGGAGCTGCCCATCGGCTTGGTCGCCTGCGGCGTGCTTGCGGTCATTGTTCTTTTTAACGTGGAATTCTTCAGCTGGGGGCCGAATCCGGTGCGCTTCGCTCTGGCCATCGGCGTCGGCCTTCTGGCCGGATATCTGGTGCGCAAAGAACTCGAGGATCGCAAGGGCTATCATCTGTTCGCGCGAAATTTCTACGGCGAGCTGCGTATCCGCGATGACGATGTCGGCCAGGACTATGCCCTGCGCAATCTGCTGCACGGGACCATCAACCACGGCTCGCAGCGGCTCAATCCGGAACATCGCTATGAAGTGAATTCCTACTACGCGCCGTCGTCTGGTATCGGCCGAACCATGCAGGCCAAGCAGTCGCTCGGCCCGGTTCGCTATGGAGTGGTCGGCATGGGCGCCGGCGTAATGACCGGATACTGCCGCCCCGGCGATTACGTGCGCGTGTACGAAATCAACCCGCTGGTGAAGTCGCTTTCCGAACGCGGCGAGTTCACTTTCTTCTCTCACTGCGCCGGCGACAAAGAGGTGCTGATGGGCGACGCCCGTCTGACCATGGAGAAGCAGGAACCTCCCAATTACGACGTGCTGGTGATCGATGCGTTTTCGAGCGATGCCATTCCGGTGCACCTTCTCACCAAGGAGGTCATGCAGCTGTATTTCAAGCTGCTGAAGCCTGACGGCGTGCTGGCGGTGCATATTTCGAATCGCTATCTGGATCTGGCGCCGGTGTGCGAACGTGGAGCGGAGTTCGTCGGCAAGAAAGCCACGGTCGTGGCCGATGACGCCTCGGATAATACTTTCGCCAACTCGACTACGTGGGTTCTTATTACTTCGCCCGACAACAACGTTTTCCAGAACCCCAGTTTCGAGGGAGCGAACATGTATCCCGCTACAGCCGCTGCCACGTTTCGCGGCTGGACGGACGACTACAGCAGCATCCTGCCGATTCTCAGCTTGAACTGATGAGCTCGCAGCCAGGTCTGCGTCTGGATTTGACAGCCCGGATTAGTTTCTTCACACCGGCATCCCAATCCGGAAACAGATCCACGTACTGAACCTGTTCGGCGATCCGCCGCGGCACAACGCACGCCTCGAAACGCACCGGGACCACGAAGGTTTCTTCGAGCGGCATTCGCTGCGCGCAATGGAGCGCCCAGCGGAGCTCGCTTTGGAACGGCCCTCGCTTGGAGCTGGATCGCACGGAAAAGCACGCCACGAACACGTCCGATATCTCGATCGCCCGCCGGATGGCCCGCGGCCAGTCCTGCCCCGGCATCAGCTTGTCTTTGTCCATCCAGGGCGAGCATCCGGCCGCCGCGATCCTGTCCCGCAGGCCTCGTGCGAGCTGGAGATCCTCTTCCACGTAGGCTATGAACACCCGCGGCTCGGTCTGGGCGATGAATTCATAGGCGCCTCCAGGCCCCGGCCGGAACATCCCCAAGCCATCAATCTCCACAGTCTGGCCGCGCTCCAGCGAACGCCGGATCATTGCCAGAATCCTTTCGGGATTTGTCACGCTTTCTTTCGTGGTCTTGAGCCTGTTACCAGCTTTCCCAGGCCGGGCAGCTCGACGGTCCGCCCCTGCCGGAGCTTGGTCACGATCCTGTGGACCAGTTCTTCAACCCGATCCTGAGCCTTGGCGGCCGGCAGCTTGGCTTCCCGTGCCAATTGCCGGGCCAGATTCCCCTGTTTCACGTTCCAAGGGTAGCTTCCGGAGGGCTCGCCAAGCCTGCCTTTGACCCGATACCGCAGGCTCATAAGGATTAACCCTGCGTCTGAAGCGTGTTAATCCGATGAAATGAATCGATTTTAATGGGTGCTTAAGGGCCACTTCATGTCCGCCTGTAAACATAGGAATGCCGCGACGCTATTTGCCGTTCGGCCAAGAAAGAAGGAGATCTCACCCACAATGAAGAAGCTCATGAGCATCATGTTGGCGCTGGCCCTGACTGCTGGCGTTGCCACCGTCACCCTGGCGCAGGACGCCCCGAAGAAGGAAGACGCCAAGAAGAAGAAGGGCGGAAAGAAAAAGGGCGACGCCAAGACCGGCGACACGACCGGCAAGGACACCGCCAAGAAGGGCAAGAGCAAGAAGGGCAAGGACGCCGATACCAAGTAAGCGTCTCCAGTTCAAGGAATTAAACTAGACCGCGGTGGGCTGCCTGCTCGAAGGAGGCCCACTGCGGTTTCGTTTTTTCAGGTTCCTCAGTTCTACGAACGCCTTGGCCTTCCGATTGCGAATACAACGGCCTGGAGGTAATAACAACCATGACGGCATTCGTGATCTTTTGGGCGATTCTGGGAGTCGCAACCTTGGCGCTGGCTCTCTACCGGAAGTTCGTTTCCATGCGGGAGGATGACTACGTTCACCTGTCCGCCGGAGAGGAACGCCTGATTCCTCAACAAGTAGCGACGTTTAAGACGATTGTCGCCATCGACCGCTGGGGCATCACCATGACCATCGTGACCGTGGCCTTTGGTCTGGCGTTGGCAGCGCTCTATCTCTACCGGATCGTTCTGAGCCAATACTAGGAAGCTGCGCCATAGCGCCCACCTGGTGGATGGCTGGGTTTAATCCAACCAGGTCTAACGAAACAGACTCGCGGCGAGTCCCGCGCCGGCCGCGCCGAGTATCAGCCACGCCGAGTCGATCCGCGTGAAGGTGAGGACCGCGAAGCTCGCCGCCATCAGGATCGCCGAGAAGACGCCGGTGTAGGCGTCCCGGGTGAGAGGCACGGACGAAGAAACCAGCAGCCCGGCGCTTGCCAGCAGCAATCCGCGAATCGCGCTCCGGACTCGGGGGATGTCGGCCCGCGCTCCGATCCAGCGCATCAGCGGGATCACCAGGAACGCAGGCGTGATGAGCGCCATGAAGCCCATGATCGCTCCAGGGATGCCTCCCACCGCATAAGCGACGCAGACCAGGTACAGTCCGAACGGACCCGGCCCGGTGCGGCCCGCCACGACGGCCATATTTAACTGGTGATCGGTGAGCAGGTGGCGCTCGACCACGAAATCGCTGCGCACCATCGGCAGCGATCCCAGGCCGCTGAAAGACGTCACGCTGGCTTTGAGCAGCAGCAGATAGAGAACCAATAGATTCACTTGTCTTGGGCGTCCTTCCACAGGAATCCAGCCAGAGTGCCTGCCAGGATGATCGGAAGCGGAGTGAACCCGAAAACACGCGCCGCCACGAAGCCCCCGCCCGCGATCAGCACCACTTGCAGGTTTCTGGTCAAACCCGGCGGCGTCATCCCTCCCACGTGCGGCTTCAGAATCACCCAAATGGTGGCCCACATCATGCCTGCGACCGCCGCCACCGTCCCTCCGATGGCTGCCATTGCGATGCGGTTGCCCTGCCACCGTTCGAAAGCGTACATGATGATCACGGCCAGCGCGGAAGAAGGAGCTGTGAGTGCAAGCACCGCGCCGATTGCTCCGGCGGTCCCACAGATGAGAGCGCCAATCGCCGCGCAGAAGGCGATCAGGTTGGTCCCCGGAGTGACGCGCGCCAGAGCGAATGCCAGATCGAACTTTTCCGCGCTGATCCAGCGGCGCATGTCGACCAGCTCCCGGCCCAGCATGCCGATGGTCACATATCCTCCTCCGAACGTCGTGTTGCCGACACGAAAAAAGATTTCCGTGAGTTTCTTGACCGAAGGAGGGGTATTTTGCCGCAGGTTCAAACTTCTAATTCTCGTACAATCCCCGTTACAATCGAAGTTTCCCCATGAACCTCCGTCTCACGAACAAAGTTGCCATGGTCGCCGGCGCCAGCCGCGGGCTTGGATTTGCGGTGGCGCGCGCACTGGCTCGCGAGGGGGCGAAAGTCTCGTTGTCCTCCCGGAGTCCTGAAGCGGCATCCGACGCCGGATACAAAATCAGTGCGGAAACCGGCGCCGACGTTCTCTCGGTGGCCGCCGATGTCCGCTCCGCGGATGCGCTCGCGAACTGGCATCACGAAACTATCGACCGCTTTGGCGGCGTCGATCTGCTCTACACCAATTCAGGCGGGCCGCCGCCGGGTCCCGTGCTGAAGTTCGACGATGCCGCCTGGCAGGGCGCGTTCGAGTTGCTGCTGCTGAGCGCCGTGCGCATGATCCGGCTGGCGGTTCCCTCGATGACCGCCCGCGGCGGCGGGTCTGTTTTGCTTGCGACTTCGTCGTCGGTCCGAGAGCCCATTGGCAATCTGGCGCTTTCCACAGTGATGCGGACGTCGGTGTCGGCGCTCTCGAAAATTCTCGCCAACGAGCTCGCGCCGCAGAAAATCCGCGTGAATCAGCTGATCCCCGGCCGCATTTCGACCGATCGCGTGAAGGAAATTGATGAAGATAACGCCCAGCGCGCCGGCATCACCATTCCTGAGCAGCAGAAGCGCATCTTCGCGAGCATTCCTATGGGCCGCTACGGCGATCCCGACGAATTCGCGGCCGCCGCCGTATTTCTCCTGTCCGATGCGGCCGGGTACATCACGGGAGCCAGCCTCCAGGTGGATGGCGGAATGCTTCATGGGATATAGCGTGAGGTGATATGCTGAGCGGATTATGCGCCTGGCATTGATGGTAAGCTTGTTCGCGATCGCCGCAGCAGCACAATCTGATATCGATCCGCAATCGATGTCGCGTCTTCCGCTGATCAAGCGCGAGCAGCTTTCGGGCGACGCACTGCGGATCTATGACGCCGTGGTCGGCAAAGACGCTGAGGGCAAGAACCGCGCTGCCCCGCCTCTGGGTCCGGCGGCGACATCTCTTTATAGTCCCGGAGTTGCGCTCCCCATGAACCAGCTCAACCAGTATGTGCGTACCTCGGTTGTCGGTACCGCGCTGTACCACTTGTGCGCTTTGATCGCCGCGCGCGAGTTCGATGAGCCTTACGAATGGAATTCGCACGAAACCGGCGCCCAGCGCGCCAATGTAGATCAGAAAACCATCGATGCGATCAAGTTCAATCGTGCGCTCGATGGGTTACCCGAAAAAGAGGCGCTGGTCGTCCGTTTCGGCCGCGCGATTTTCCAGGATCGCAAGGTGAGTCCGGAACTCTACGCCAAGGTCGTCGAGGTTTTCGGCGAGCAGGGGATGTTCGAGCTGACCGCAATCATGGGCGATTACGCCATGGCTGCTATCATGCTGCGTGCGGTCGATCAGCACGTGCCCAACGCAACGAACGAACTTCCGCGTCTGACGCGGTGACTACTTCCCATCCACTGAGAACGCCAGCAGAATATTTCCGCCTTGTCCGCCTGCGAAGGCGTAACCGGAGGTCGCGACGACCATTCCATTGGCGATGGCCGGACCGCCGCCGTTAAAAGCACCGCCCTTGCCTGGCAGGCCGTTCACGGTATTGGGAAACGCCTGAACCGCGTCGAAATCCCATACGATAGCTCCGTCCTTGGTCGAGTACGCCCGCAGGTGTCCGCCGAAGGATGCCGAGAACGCGATCCCCGGCATCGCCGAAACGGCCGACGATTGCGCCCGATTGCCCGCGCCCTGCGGAGCCGGCGTGCTCCAGATCTGTTCCCCCGTGCTCATCTTCAGCGCATATAGCCCGGGAGTTCCGTTCGGCTTATTGATATCGGCGATCGCGGCGTAAACGGTATCTCCTTCGGCGGCCATGCCCCAGCCGATCCCGCCCAGCAGGCCGTTCCCGACACCAATGCGCGTCTTCCAGATAACTTTGCCGCGCTGCTCCGGATCCAGGGCATAAACCACGCCCGATTTCTGGCTGGCCAGGATCACATCGCGCCCACCGACGTTTTTCAGCAGCGTCGAGCTGCCGAAATCGTAATCGTCGCCGGGATTCTCCGGACACAACGGGCCGCGAGGACATCCGGGAACCCAATTATCGCCCGGTGTGACCTGGTTCGACCACAGCAGGCTGCCGGTTTCCAGATCGAAAGCCAGGATGGCATCCGTGGTGTTGAGTTCGATTCCGGTGTACGAATTGCCGCTGCCGATGTAGATCCGCTTGCGTTTCTCATCGATGATCGGCGCCGACCAGAGGCTCGCGCCCGCCGGCCCGAACATCTTTCTGCCATCGGCCGTCGTCTTGTACTGCTTGGGCGGATCGGGAATGGTGTAGGTCTTCCAGATGATCTTCCCAGTCTTGGCGTCGAGCGCGGAAAGGCTGCCGCGGAATTTGCAGCATTCATAATCCTTGGCTCCCGATCCGGTTTCCTCGCCGGAGGACATGGGAACGTACAAGCGGCCTTCGTGATACACCGGCGATCCGGTGATGCGCGCGAGCGAAAAATCGTCGACTTTGGTTTTCCAAATGCCTTGGCCGGTGAGAGCATCCACGGCGTGCGCCGTCCCGCCGCTATCGCCGAAATAAGCGATCCAGCGCGCGTCGTTGGGAAGTTTGACGATCTGAATCGCGGTGCGCGCGATGTTGCCGGTATCGTAGCTCCAATAGGTGCAGCCGGTCGCGGCATCGAGCGAAAACACAGTGCCGCTGGCGCTGCCTACGAACACGCGCCCGCCCACGATAACCGGCTGGGCTTGATTGCGCTGATTGACGGGGCCCGGAAACGCGAACGTCCATTTGAGTTTGAGCTTGGGTACGTCGGCCGCGGCGATTCCCGGGGTCGGCTGGAAGCGCGAGCCGGATGAGTCCACACCCCATCCGTTCCAATCGCCCGCGCCAGGGGCAAACGGTCTAGGCGTGCCGGTGCATTTCCCTGCATCCGGAGTTTGGGCGCAAATGGATACCGCGAGCGCGGCGAAGAGAAACAAGCGCATGGGACCTACTTTATCTCAGTTCGTCAAAAAGGGGACAGCCTCTGCATGCCTAGCGCTTCGCCGAGCGCAGGATCTCACAGGCTGTCCCCTTTTTGAAGTTGGGTTTTCAGATACGCTGCCAGGCCGCCGAGCTCCAGGATCTTCTTCACCGAATCGGGGAGCTGCGGGAACGCGTATTGCTTATCGCGTAAGAAGATCTTGCTGGCCGCCAGATCGATCCGCAACGAATCGCCTTCCTGCACGTCCGGATACAATTCGGGACACTCGAAAATCGGCAAACCATCGTTGATCGCGTTGCGATAGAACGTGCGTGCGAAAGAGCACGCCACCACGGCCTGGATCCCGAGCCCTTGAATCGCCGTCGCCGCCTGCTCGCGCGCACTGCCGCAGCCGAAATTGCGCCCCGCGACCAGGATCTGAAACTCGCGCAGCTTGGCCGGGAATCCTTCGCCCAGGACTTCGAACGCATGTTGGGCCAGCCGTACGCGATCGATGTAAATCAGATAGCGGCCCGGGATGATGATGTCGGAATTGATGTTGTCGCCGAACTTGTAGACGCGGCCTTGAATGGTCGATTCCATTTAGAAAAGCTCGTCCCTAGAAAAACTCACGAGGATCGGAGATCACGCCTTTGATCGCCGACGCGGCCAGCGTCGCGGGACTCGAAAGATAGATCTCGGCCTTGCTGCTTCCCATGCGTCCGATGAAATTTCGATTCGCAGTCGAGAGGCAGACTTCGCCGTCGGCCATAATGCCTCCATCGCCCGCGCATGCCCCGCAGCCGGGATTGGTGAACATCCCGCCGCTTTCGAGCAGCGTCTGAAAAACGCCGGTTTTCGAGGCTTCGAGCAGTATCTGCTTCGACCCCGGAGTAATGATCAAGCGGACGTTCGGATGCACACGACGGCCCTTGAGAATGCGCGCCGCCACTTCCAGATCCTCATACTTGGCGTTGGCGCAGGAGCCCAGGAACGCCTGGTCGATGCGCGTGCCCTGCACTTGTTCAATGGGCTTGGTGTTCTCGACCTCGTGCGGACAAGCCACCATCGGGCCGAGCTTGCCCAGCTCCACCGGAACTTCTTTTTCGTAGACTGCGTCCGCATCCGCGGACACGGGCTGGTACCGCTTGGACGCATCCATGCGTCCGCGAAGATATTCCTCGGTCTTCGCATCCGGCGGCACGAAAGCGCACTTCACGCCCATCTCCATCGCCAGATTCGTCATGGTCATGCGTTCCGAAATGCTCAAGCCCGTGGTAGCTTCGCCATGAAACTCTACCGCTTTGTATCCGCAGCCATCGGCGCCGAGGCTCCCGATCAGGTGGAGCATCAGGTCTTTCGAATACACGCCCGGCCCGAGCCTTCCGTTCAAGACGATCTTGAACGTCTCCGGCACCTTCATCCACAACTTGCCGGTAATCCACACCGACGCGACTTCGGTATACCCGATGCCCGTTCCGAGCGCGCCCAGGCTGCCGTAAATGGTGCAGTGCGAATCGGTCCCGACGATCAGGTCGCCCGGCGCGACGTGTCCCGCCTCCATTAGCACCAAATGCGCGATCCCCGCGTCCACGTCGTAAAATTTGTTGATCCCGTTGGTGCGCGCGAAATTGCGGCTCACTTGCTGATCAGTCGCGTTCTTCTCGGTCTTCGCGGGAGCGATGTGGTCCAGAACCACCGCCAGGCGGTCCGGATCGTAGAGCTTCGCGGCACCGACCTTCTGCATCACGCTGACCGATCGCCACGTCGCCGTGTGGCTCATCACCAGATCGGGGTATGCGTCGACGATCTCGCCCGGCCGCACAGACGCTCGCCCGGATTTCGCGGCGAGAATTTTTTCGGCAATTGTAAATCCCGGCATGTGTCCGATTTGGGGCCCTTCTGCTAACATAGCAGTCGCGAAAGGCGACGTCGTTATAAACGTGTCGAATCAACGTCAACCGGTGGCGGGATGGCAAGTGTTAGCCGCCTCGTTCACCATCCTGATGGTGGCGTTTTCTTTCGCCTTGTTTTCCCTCCCCATCTTTTATCCGTTCTTGCGGAAAACGTATCACTGGAACGCAGCGCAAGCATCGGCGGGCGGCTCGATCGTGCTGTTATTGATCGGCGTGCTGGGTCCTTTCATCGGGAAGCTTACAGACCGGTTCACACCGAAAAAAGTGCTGCTGACCGGCATGTGCATCAGCGCAGTGTCGCTCGCGCTGCTTTCGACCATAGCCGGGCTGGCGCAGTATTACGCGTTCTGCGTTATGTTGGGGATCGGCACGGCTGCGGTTTCGCTGGTGCCGACTTCAATGCTGATCGCGCCCTGGTTTGCAACCAAGCGCGGCTTGGCGGTGGGCGTCATCAACGCCGGAGTCGGCGTGGCGGGTTTCATCGCGCCGAACCTGACCAGAAAGCTGATTGAGACGTTCAGCATGTCCGATGCCTTCGTCGCATTAGCCGTGCTGATGGCGATTCCTTTCCTGGTCACGCTGGTTTTGGTCCGAGGCGCCCGGCACGCGCGCGCCGGCGCGCCACGTCACAGTCTGGCCAAAGCTGGCGACGTGATCAAGACTCCCATGTTCTGGATGTTCGGGCTCGGCCTGTTTTTCGCCGCACACACGCTGACCGGAATCCAGCAGCACCTCGCGCTGTACATGACCGGACACGGCGTGACGCCCACCAATGCGGCGTTCGCCTTGAGTATGCTGCTGGGCGCGAGCGCCGTCGGCAAAATCGGCGGCGGAGCGATTGCCGATAAGTATTCGTCGCGTGTATCGCTGCTGTGGAGCATCGTGTGCCTGGCCGCCGGCATAGGCGGGCTGCTGGCCGTGGAGCCGGGATCGCCCGTAGTTTATTGGTCGGCGGCGATGTTCGGCTTGGGATATGGAGGCGTCTTTAACGCACCGCCGCTGATCGCCTTCGAACACTTCGGAACGGAAAGGGTCGGGACGATCCTGGGGCTCTTCATGATGTTCTTCGGCGTCGGAACGTCTTCCGGCGGCCTGGTCGCGGGGATGATTTTCGATCGCACACACAACTACGCGAATTCCTTCATTGTGGATCTGGTTTCCTGCGGCATCGGATTCCTGCTGCTGTTCGCCGCCAGTCGATCGCGCGCGCTGCGTCACGCGCCACTGCCTGTGCAAGCATAGAAAATGACTCAGTTGATTCTCGAAGGCAACTGCTGGAAGTTTGGCCACAACATTCCCACGGACATGATCACGCCCACGGCGTACGTGATGCGCGGCATGGGCGAAATGGTCCAGCACGTTCTTGAAAACGCGAATCCCGACTTTCCTAAGAACGTCCAAAAGGGCGACATCATTGTCGCGGGACGCAACTTCGGCTGCTCCTCGGGACGCGCCATCGCGCCCAAAGCGATTAAGGCGACCGGAGTCGGCGCGGTCATCGCCGAATTTTTCTCGCGCACGTTTTATCGCAACGGACCGGAGATCGGGCTGCCGTTGCTCGAAGCGCCGGGATTTCACGATCTGGTCGAGACCGGCCATCGCATCCGCGTGAACATCGAAGCGGGTATCGTGGAGAATCTGACCACAGGGAAATCCATTCAGGGACGCGCGCCTTCAGGCCTGCTGCTCGACATGCTGCGCGCGGGAGGCTTGATCCCGCTGCTGAAGACCGACGCCGGCAAAGTCTTGCTTAAATCATGACGCTATTGTTGACGAACGAAGAAGTGGAGCAGGCGCTGACTCCGCAGGACGCGATCGCCGCCACTGAAAGCATCTATCGCGAGCTGGCTGAGGGCAAGGCACTGAATCGCGCTCGCTCGCAGGTATACCTGCCGGCCGAATCGCGCGAACATCCCGGATTTCAGTACCGCATGAAGACCCAGGAAGGCGGCAGTCTCGATTGCGGCGTGTGGGCGCTGCGCGTCACCTCCGACATGGCCGGGTTTTCGTACACCGCCGGAGTCAAGCGCCGCCGCATTCTTCCGGTTGCCACGGGTAACAAGTATTGCGGCCTGGTGATTTTGTTCGATGTCGAGAAGATCGAGCCTGTTGCGATCATGCCCGACGGCGTGATCCAGAAGGTCCGCGTCGCGGCGATGAGCGCGGTGGGCGCGCGCTATCTTTCTCCCGATAAGCCGAGCGTGTTGGGACTGTTCGGGAGCGGTTGGCAGGCGAGCGCGCATCTCGAATTCCTGGCGGCGCAATACACCTTCGACCAGATCAAAGTATTCAGCCCGAATCAGGAGCACTGCCGCGAGTTCTGCCGGAGCATGTCGGAGAAGCTTGGCCGCGAAGTCCGCGCCGTCGCGACGCCAAAGGAAGCAGTGGACGGGTCCGATTTCGTGCAAGCCGCGACCGCCGCCTGGGATCCGGTGTTCGACGGCCACTGGGTCGAAAAAGGGATGTACGTGGCGTCCATTGGCGGCGCGGATGCGAGCAACAAGCGTCGCGAGATCGACGACGAGACGATTCGCCGCGCCGATGTGTATTTCGTCCACTCGAAGGAAGTCGCGCGCAACGATCAGTCGCCCGATGTGTGGGAGGCCACGCAGAAGGGCATCGTCCGCTGGGAGGATATCGGCGAGCTTCAGGATCTGGTCGCCGGGAAGCTTCCCGGACGAACCAGCGCCGATCAGATCACGCTGTTCAACAACAATACGGGGGCGGGGACGCAGTTCGCCGCGGTGGGTTCCGCGGTGGTAAAACGCGCACGGGCGATGGGCTTGGGCCGCGAGCTGCCGACAGAATGGTTCCTGGAGAGCGTGTCGCCGTGATCAATGAGCATCGCAGGCGGCAGTTGCTTGAGCTCATGGGCGAGCGCGGCTGGGATTCGATCCTGCTCTACGGCAACGCCTGGCGCAAAGATCCGTTTCGCAGCCTGGTGAATTTCAACTTCTCAGGCGACCACGCCCTCGCACGTCTGTCGCGATCCGGCGAGATTGCAGTAACGTTCAGCGATCCGTGGGATGCCGAGACAGCGTCCGCATCACTACAGCCCGACTTCGCGAAGGCATTCGCCGGCGGCGCGTCGCCTGGAATCACTGCCATCGCCGGACTTGAGTTCATGGAGGAGCGATTCGTCGCAGCCTGTGGAACGCTGCCGATCTCAGCGACAGCCGATGTCGAAGAGCTGCGCCGCGTCAAGACCGCTGAAGAGATCGGGTACATCAGGCAAGCCTGCGATCTGGCGGATCGCGGCTACCAGAGGTTCGTCGAGGTCGCGGAACCAGGGATGCGGGAGTTCGAGCTGGTTGCCGAAGTCGAGGCGTTCCTCAAGGCCAACGGCGCCGAGGACAACTTCATGCTGATCGCTTCCGGCGGGACCGAAGTCGTGGGCATGAAGCCCCCGACCGATCGAAAATTCCAGCAGGGCGATTCCGTTACCACCGAGCTGACCCCGCAGGTCAATGGCTACTACGCGCAGATCTGCAGGACGCTGGTCTTAGGCGAACCCTCGCCAGACCAACTCAAAGCCTTCGACATCTTCTCCGAAGCTCAAAGCGCCGCGCAGGATCTGATCAAGCCCGGCATCACGGCCGCCGACGCCGCGCGCGCCCAGAACGACGTGTTTCGCAAATACGGTTACGGCGATTACACCGGAGCGAAGTATACGCGTGTGCGCGGACACTGCGTGGGCCTCTATCCGGATGAAACGCCGCATATTTTGGAAGACGTCGACTACATGCTCAAGCAGGACATGGTGGTGATCGCGCACCCCAACACGTACCTGCCTCTTTCCGGCTACATGGTGTTCGGCGATACCCTGCTGGTCACGGAAACCGGCAACACGCGGCTCAACAAAACCGAGAAGAAGTTGTTCAAGAAATGAAACCCAAAAAATGAAACGCGGCCTCATTACGTGGGACAAAGCGGAGCTGCCGCCGTCGGTCTTCGAAGCACGCCTGGCGAAGGCGAGGAAGGCGCTCGCGGCACAGGATTTGCCGGCGCTCCTGGTGTATTCCGACGTTTGGCGATCGACGGAAGGGCGGCATCTGACCAACTACATGCCGTACTGGAACCGCTCGCTGATCGTGATCCCCCGGGAGCAGCCGCCGGTACTTTTGTGCGGGCTTTCGCCACGCGTCTATCCATGGATCAAGTCGGTGACGATCTTCGAGGAAATCCGGCCCGCGTCGAAGCTGGTGCCTGCGTTGCTGCAGCTCTGCGCGGAGCGTGGCTGGACCAAACTCGGCGTGCTCGACCTCCTCCGGTTAACGCACGAGATCTACTTGCCGTTGGCAGCTTCCAGTGTGGGTATCTCCGACGTGAAACTTGAGCTGACGGATGATGCGGAGATCGCCATGCATCAGCGCGCGGAACAGATGGCTCGTGAGATCTTGACCTCGGAATTGCCGAAGGGAGCCGGGTTGACGGATTACCAGTTCTCCGGAATCCTGGAACGGGCTTTTCGGCGGGCCGGGGCCGAAGACTTGGTGCTGCTGTTCGGCAATGGCGACTCCGCACCGCGTCCTGCCCGCGGCGCGATGCTTGGCGACAAATACTCGATCGCAGTGGCTCTGGAATATCGCGGCCATTGGGCCCGAGTGACGCGAGGTTTGCCCTAATGAGCCTGACGCTATGAACATGATGGAGAAGATCCTGGCCAAGGCCAGCGGCAAGAAGGAAGTCGTGCCCGGCGATATCGTCGTCGCCAATGTCGACCGGATGGTTCTGCACGATCTCAGCTCGAATCTGGTTTCGAAAGTTTTCGAAAGGGAGATGAGCGGCGGGGCTATCTTCGATCCCGACCGGATCATATTCGTCTTCGATCACACCTTCTCGCCGCCCAGCCAGGCCGATGCCGACGTGCTCACGGAAGCCCGCCGCTTTGCGGCAAAATACGGGATCCGTAACGTATTTGACTCGGGCTCCGGCAGCATCCACCACGTAATCATCGAAAACGGCTTGTGGGCGCCTGGAGACGTGATCATCGGGTGCGATTCGCATACCACCGTCTACGGAGCGCTGGGCGTTTTCTCCACCGGCGTGGGGAACAATTCCATGGCCGCGCTGGGCTACGCGCACGGCAAAGCCTGGTTCCGGGTTCCCGAAACGATTCAGGTGCGGCTTCACGGCCCTCCGCCGAGCGGCACCACGCCCCGCGATGTCGCGCAGTATCTGGAAGGTTTTCTGGGCGAGGACAGCGCAGTCTACCGCGCGGTCGAGTACGCCGGTCCGTTTATCGAGAACCTGTCGATTGAAGACCGCATGCTGTTCCCTTTGATGGCGATCGATCTCGGCGCCAAGGCCGGGTACATCGATCCCGACGAAAGAACCGCCGCCTACGCGCATAAATTCTCGCACCGCAAACACTTTGAGTTATTCAAGAACGATGCCGGCATGCAGTATGCCAAGGTCATCGACGTGGACTTGTCGCAGCTCGAGCCGCAGGTGGCTTGTCCACCCACAGTTGGCAATGTCAAGCCGATCGGCCAGGCCGTGGGCATCGAAATTCAGTTAGCCGAAATCGGCGGCAGCACCGGAGGACGCCTGGGCGATATCCGCGTCCTGGCGCAAGCGCTCGAAGGAAAAAGAGTTCATCCCCACGTTCGTTTGCAAGTGGTGCCGGTCACGCGAGGCGTTTATCTCGCGGCGCTTCGCGAAGGATTGCTGGAAATCATTGTCGAAGCGGGCGGAATCATTTTTCCGCCCAGCGCCGGATCCAACCAGGCCGTCAACATGGGCGCCATGAGCGAACAGGAGGCGATGGTCTCCACGCAGGCACGCAATTTCCCCGGCCGAAACGGGCACCCTAAAGCTCGCCACTACCTGGCTTCGGCCGCGACGGTGGCCGCTTCCGCATTAGCGGGGCGAATCGCTGACCCGCGAGCCTGAAGTGGAGAGCAGCGGTTCGGTATGATGTACGAGCGGAGAGTTGCATGATTATCGATTCACACGGCCACGTCACTGCCCCCGAAAAGTTGTACGTCTACAAGGCCAATATCTTGTCCCATCGGGGCGCGCATGGGCGCGGCAGCCACGGCGCTTCCGATCAGGAGATTAAGGATGCGCTGAACTCCCCGGTTTTCGGCGGTACGTCTCATCTCGAGCAGCTCAAGGAAGTCGGGACCGACATGCAGCTCATCTCGCCGCGTCCCTATCAGATGATGCACAGCGAGGATCCCAAGGTCGTGCGCTGGTTCATCGAAGAGACCAACGACATCATCTATAAGCAGACCAAGTTCTACCCCAACGTGTTTCGCGGGGTGTGCGGATTGCCGCAGAGTCCCGGTGTCAGTCCCAAGGAAGTTCTGCCCTATCTCGAAAAGTGCGTCAAGGAGATGGGATTCGTCGGATGCCTGTTGAACCCCGACCCGAGCGAAGCCACATCCACCACGACTCCTCCGCTGGGCGACCGCTTCTGGTATCCGCTGTACGAAAAGATGGTGGAGCTGGATATTCCCGGCCACATTCACTCTGCGGGATGCAGGTCACCTCGTCTGCCATACTCTCTACATTTCATCAACGAAGAAAGCATCGGCGTTGTGTCGCTGCTCGAATCGAACGTCTTCAAAGATTTTCCGAACTTGAAGATTCTCGTCTCGCACGGCGGCGGTGCGATTCCCTACCACTGGGCGCGCTTCGAAGCCAGCTCGCTCCGGCGCGGCGGCGAGCGTTTCTCCGAAAAGATGCGCAACCTGTATTACGACACGGTGCTCTATTCGAGCGAATCGCTCCAGCTGCTGATCAAGACCGTCGGCGCGGACCGATGCCTGTTCGGCACGGAACGTCCTGGAGTCGGAACGGTGAAGGATCCGCGCACGGGCCGCTGGCTGGATGAAACGCGCTTCCTGATCGAAGCCTTCGACTGGCTGAGCGCGGCGGACAAGAAGCTGATTTTCGAGGACAACGCCAAGAAACTCTTCAAGCTCGATGTTTCGGCTCAGTCAAGTGTTAAGGGAGTCGCGTCATGAGATCCAGAATCTGGCTGCCCCTCTTGATTGCGGGCGCTCTACTGGCTCCGGCCGCGTTCGCCCAAAAGATCACGCTGATCTATCCGAATCGCAGCGGCTCGCAGTGGCCTTTGTTTCTGGCGAAAGAAGGCGGGTATTACCAAAAGTACGGACTCGATGTCGATTTGAAGTTCGTCGTGCATCCCGGCAGCATCGCTGCACTCGTTAGTGGAGATGCCGCGATGGTGAATTCCTCGCTCGAACAATTGATGCAGGCCGCATCCAAAGACGGATCGATGGTGATCGTCGGGAGCTCGCTCAACAAGGGCACCTTCGCGCTGATGGCGAACAAGAACATCGCGAGTATCAAGGATCTGAAGGGCAAACGCATCGCGGTGGGCCAGGTCGGCGATGCGCCCTATGGTTACGTGGTCGCGCTGTTGGCGAAGTCGGGATTGAAGCCGCGGGACGTTGCCTGGGTCCCTGTGGGCACTGATGTGAGCGGCCGGGCTGCTGCGCTTCAAAGCGGTCGTGCCGATGCCACCATGCTGACCGCGCCCGCGTACTTCAAACTGGAGGACGCCGGTTTCAAGACCCTGGCGAATCTGGCCGAGCACGACGATATCTTCGCTTCCACCGGCTACCTGATGAAGAAGAGCCAGATCCAGGCGAACCCCAAGCTGCCCGAGCTGCTCATCAAGGCGCAGGCCGAAGCCATTAAGCGCTTCTACGATGACAAAGCCTTCGCCGTGAAAGCCTACATGGTTTACGACAAGCAGCCCCAGGCGGATGTTGAACGGATTTACGACCTGTATGCCAAGCCCATGGCGTTTGAGCGCGTGCCCTACGTGCTCGCCGCCGCGGTGAAATCCGTGGTGGAGCAGCAGTCCGACCCGCAGATCTCCGCCCAGATGAAGGCTTACGACTTCCATAAAGTGATCGACAACAGTACGGTGGAGCGCCTGGTGAAAGAGAAGTTCTTCGAAACACTGTTCGGCGCGGCCATCAAAGCGGAAGAGGATCGCAAGGCCAAGCTCGCGTTCAAGTAACAGTGGCTTAAGTAAGACATGGTCAAGCTGTCCATCGAGCACCTTTCCAAGCGCTACTGGTTCGAGCGTGAAGACCGTGAAGTGCTCGCCGTGAGCGATGTTTCGCTCGCCGTCGAGGACGGCGAATTCCTGGCGATCGTCGGTCCCAGCGGGTGCGGCAAGACCACGTTGCTGAACATCGTCGCGGGCCTGCTGCCATACGAGGAAGGCACCGTCAGCATCGATGGGAAGCGCGTCAACGGGCCGGGCGTGGATCGCGCGGTCGTGTTTCAGCATTCGAGCCTGCTGCCCTGGCGGACCATCGCCGGCAACGTCCGCTATGGCATGGAAATGCAGCGCCGCTTCGATGAAGCGACCATGCGAGAACGCGCGGATCACTTCGTGAAAATGGTCGGGCTGAGCGGATTCGAGAAGCATTTTCCCAACGAGCTCTCCGGGGGCATGCAGCAGCGCGTGAACCTGGCTCGCGCCCTGGCGGCCGATCCGAAAGTTTTGCTTATGGACGAGCCCTTCGCGGCGCTCGACGCGCAGACGCGCGAGTTCATGCAGGCCGAGCTCTTGAAGATCTGGTCGCAGGACCGTAAGACGGTGCTGTTCATCACCCATCAGATCAATGAAGCCGTATACCTGGCCGATCGCGTCGCGGTGATGAGCGCGCGCCCCGGCCGGCTGAAGGGCATTTTCAAGATTCCCTTCGCCAGACCGCGCACGCTGTCTCTCAAGCGTGATCCTCAGTTCCTGGAGATCGAAGATTCCATCTGGCAGTTGATCGAAGAGGAATCGCAGAAACTCAACATGGTTCTGGCAGAAAAGTAATGAGCGGACGCCCCCACCAAAGCTTCTACGCGAAGCACGAGGCGGTGATCCTCGGCAGCTTATCCATCGTTCTGATCATCGGCGTATGGCAAGCCTGCTGGTCCGCCGGCATGATCTCGCCGCTATTTTTCAGCAGCCCCTCGGCCATCGTGAAGCAATTCCGCTACACGCTGGTGGAAGGAACCCTGCTCGCGGACATGAAGTACAGCGGCACAAACTTTGCGATCGGGTTCGTGCTGGCGGTAATTACCGGAGTGATCGCGGGAGTGCTCATTGGCTGGTATCGCCGGCTCCGCCTGTTCTGCGATCCCTTCCTGAACGCGTTCTACGCCACGCCCCGCATCGCGATGGTGCCGCTGATCATCATCTGGTTCGGAATCGGGATCTGGTCGAAAGTGTTTATCGTGTTCCTGTCGGCGTTCTTCCCGGTTCTGGTGAACACGGTGGGCGGCGTCCGCGCATTGGATCGGGATTTGCTGCGCGCAGCGAAAGCCTACTGCGCGTCCGATTGGCAGATTTTCAAGACCCTCGCGATTCCCGGATCGGTGCCGTTCATCCTCACCGGTATCCGGCAAGGCGTTGCCTTGGGATTGATCGGCATGGTCGTCGGCGAAATGGTGGGGAGCAGCCAGGGTGTCGGTTTCATGGTTGCTTACGGCGGACAAACCTTTAACACCGATACGCTCTTCGTGGGCATGATCGTCATCGCGTTTTCCGGGATCCTGCTGACATGGCTCGCCGAGCGCCTGGAGCGCCGCTTCTCGCGCTGGCGGCCCGATCGATAAGGAAATAAGATGAGCGATAGCGAATGAAAGAAATGGTTGAGCGGCTCAGCCGCCTGGACTCCTGCGCGGTTTCCGACGCGCTGGATAAACTCGGACTCAACGGTTCCGTCACCGGGATCGAACGTTTTTCGACCGACCGGCGCATCACCGGGCAAGTGCTGACGGTCAAGCTCGACCGTGCCGAAGCCCGCAACACCTCAGTGACGAACTCCCGACACCTCTGCACCGCTGCGATCGATGCGGCGAAGCCCGGCGACATCATCGTGGTGGAGCAGCGGACGGGTCTCGATGCGGCTTCCTGGGGCGGGAATTTGTCGATTGGGGCGCAAGTTCGCGGCGTGGCGGGGGTGATTGTCGAAGGCCCGGCGCGCGATATCGACGACAGCCGCAAGCTCGACTTCACCGTGTTCGCACGCAGCCATACGGCGCGAACCGCGCGCGGGAGGATCGTCGAGGTTGCGACCAATGAACCGATTACCGTGGGCGATGTCACAGTTTCTCCCGGCGACTACGTGATCGCCGACGCGAGCGCCGTGGTCTTCGTCGCGCAGAATGAAATCGCACGCGTGCTCGAAGCCGCGGAAGCGATCATGCAGCGTGAGGATGCTCTGGCCCAGGCGATTCGCTCCGGCACCCCTATCAGCCAGGTGATGGCCGGGAATTACGAGAACATGCTGAAGAAAGCTCAATAGAATGGCAGACGACAAGCCAAAGAACGACAGGAATGTTGAACGGGCAGCGAAGCTCGATACCACCGCGATCAGTGACGCCATGGACCGGCTAGGCATCGCCGGGCAGTGCCTCAACATCAAACCCCTCGACCCGCGTTTTAGACTGACGGGCCGCGCTTTCACGATTCTCTACGGACCCGCGGGAACGCCTCCCGGAACCGTGGGCGACTATATCGAAGATGTCCCGCCCGGAGGCGTCGTGGTGCTCGACAACGGCGGCCGCGAGAATGCGACGGTGTGGGGCGACATCCTGACCTGGGTCGCAACGCGCCGCGGTGTGGCGGGTACCGTGATCGACGGGGCATGTCGCGATACACATTTAGCCCGCGAGCTCGGGTATCCCATTTACAGCCGCAGTTACTCCATGCGCACCGGCAAGGATCGCATCCAGGTGGAAGCGATGGGCGGACCGGTGAACATCGGCGACGCGCGCGTCAGTCAAGGCGACATCCTCCGCGGCGATGCGGACGGAGTCGTCGCGATTCCGCAGGCGCATGAAGACGCGATTCTGACCAACGCCGAACAGATCGACGCCGCGGAATCAGAAATCCGCAGGCTGGTGACTGAGGGAAACACCTTAACCGAGGCCCGCGCCACGCTCGGATACCACAAGCTGCAAACCAAACGATAGCGGCTGTTCCCTGTTCGAAATCCCCGGGTCCAACGATTTAAGCATGTATGGACCCAACGGTTGAGCTTGCCACGGACGGTTTCCCTCTCGACCCCGCCGATCCCGATATTCGTTTCCACCGCGAGTTGAGCGCGTGGCTGGAGCTCGAAAAGCCGGATCGGGGCCCCGTTGCGCTGCGGTTCGATCCTCCCGCGGAGCGCTCGCGCTGGCTTCGTCCAGCGTTGCGCCGATTCGCCTGGGTGCGATCGCACGGCGAGCTCATCGCCGGTAACCGGAGGCTTGATTTCCGAATCGCGCACCTGATCAGCCTCCTGGTGAACCGAATGTACCCGCCTGACACCGGAGTCGTCGAAGAAATCTTTTGCGAATTGGCGCTACAGGCCGCAGCTATCGAAGAAAGCGGAGCCGGCAGCATGTTTCGCGCCGATACCGCGCGGCTGCTTCTGGATCTCGTCAAAGCGGGTATTCGCCCCGCGACGCGCCAGAATCTGCACACGATGCTGCGCGCGCTGCCTCCCGACGACCGGCACGCGCGTATGCCGGAACTGGCGTGGCATTTGTTTCTGGACTTCGAAGATCCCGATGATGGCGAGCCATGCTTGAGCGCGCGAATCCGCCGCGAATTACGTGAGCTCAAACCGGCGAAACGGAAACCGTGGATCAGCCTGCTAAAGCTCGCGCCTATCCGCAACGCTCCGGATGCGAAGTGGGAGCAGAAAGTCAGGCAAACCCTGGACCGGATCGGACGCGACGATTGGGAACGCCGCGTTGCATCTTGGTCGGAACTCCTTCAATCGGCGGGGCCGTCTGCGTTGGAACGCCCGGGTCAGATTCTGCTTCGGCTCACCAGCGAAATACGGCGCGTGGCGGAGTCGCCCGAACCGCAGCCACAGATACCTGACGCCCAGGAGATTCTCAAACTCCTGCGGGAAGGGAGCCACACGGGATTTGAGCGGGCGGTGGAATACACCAAACAGCACGGCTATCAGATCGAGACCGTCGAGGCGGTCCGCCAGTATCACGATACGCTCCATGGATCGGTTACCGATCAAGCCCGCCGCCAG
The DNA here is from genome assembly GCA_036003585.1 of Bryobacteraceae bacterium. GTDB lineage: Bacteria > Acidobacteriota > Terriglobia > Bryobacterales > Bryobacteraceae > Palsa-187. The sequence continues at coordinate 33,190 of DASYSG010000030.1, forward strand.
CATGTCGGCTGGTGGTTGTGGCTCGAGGACGTCACGCCCATCAAAACCGAAGAATGCTGGAGCAGCATCGTCCGCGCAGATTTGCGCGGCTTTACCGGCGAGCGTAAGAAAGCCTGGCTGGAGCTGATCGGCAACATGACGTTCGCCGTGGTCGCCAAGCCTCCGGCAAAATGGACCAAGGTGGCAGAGGCCGCGCTGGCAGCGGTCGGTCCGGAGGATTTTCGGAATCAGATGCGGCGCTGGCTCAAGCCCATGGACGAAGACCAGCCGCTGCGATTAACCACGCCAGGGCGCGATGTGCTGCGCTGCTTGATTTGGGACGCTTCACTGTGCCGACCGGATCCAGAGCTCGACGAGGCACTCTCCTGGATCGGCAAGGCTACTTGGAAAAACAAGGAGTCGCGGGATCGCTTATCGAAAATAGCCGGACCGCTCAACGATGTCTTGTCGGCCTCCCATCCCGAAGGCGTCATGACGGTGGATAAGCCGGTCCCGAAGCCTTACGATCCGCAAGCCGCCATGGACAAGGCGATGTCTCAGGTGCTGAAATCCCAGCCCCTGGGCGACCGCATCGAGATTCATCCCGATCACATCCTCGTGCGCGGCGAGCGGGATCATTACCGTATCGCCATGGATGGCGTCATCACCCGCCGCAGCGGCCGCAAGGTTCGCGTCAACATGGATGAGCTTCCGAACTACATCACGCAGCTGGTGCGGCCCGCTATCGACGCCCTGGATCTGGAGCAGGGGATGTTCCAGCCGAATCCCATGCGGCTGTTTTCGCTGGCCACGATCCTGGCCCACGACGCACAGTGGGAAAGCGCGATCGAGTAAGCTACTAGACACGCGTTATGCGTGTCGGAATCGCCATCCTGGGTCTCCTCGCCGTACTGCTGCCGCACGCCGCCGCGCACGATATCCCCAACGACGTCACCGTGCAGATGTTCCTGCACCCGTCGGCCAATAAGCTGGATCTGCTGGTCCGCGTGCCGCTGAAATCCATGCGGGACATCGATTTTCCGAAGCTCGGTCCCGGCTACCTGGATCTTTCGCGTGCCGAGCAGTTCTTCGAGGACGCGGCCACTGTGTGGCTGGTGCGCCCGATCGAAATCTATGAAGGCGATGTGCGCCTGCCAGCCCCACGCCTCCTGGCTGTGCGCCCGTCGCTCGAATCCGACCGGTCGTTTGCATCCTACCAGACCGCGATGGCGCACATCACCGGCCCGAAACTGCCCGAGAGCACCCAGGTGCCGTGGGATCAGACCATGCTCGACGCGTGGCTGGAATATCCAATTCACTCCGATCGTTCCGAGTTTTCCATCCGCCCGAATGTCGATACGCTGGGCGTGCGCGTGATCACCGTACTGCGCTTTCTTCCTGCGGACGGCGCGATTCGGGCGTTCGAATTCGAGGGCGACGAAGGACTGATTCGGCTCGATCCGAGCTGGTATCAAGCGTCGCTGCGATTCGTCCGCGCGGGATTCCTGCACATCCTGGATGGCACCGATCACCTGCTGTTCCTGCTGTGTCTGGTGATTCCGTTCCGCCAGGTTCGGCAATTGCTCCTGATCGTGACCTCGTTCACGGTGGCGCATTCGTTTACGCTGATCGCCTCGGCTTACGGCTTGGGACCCGACGCGCTGTGGTTCCCGCCGCTGATCGAGACCCTGATCGCGATGTCCATCCTCTACATGGCGCTTGAGAATATCGTCGGGGCCAGTAGCGTTAGCCGCCGCTGGATGGTGACCTTCGCCTTCGGTCTGGTGCACGGGTTTGGCTTTTCCTTCGCCCTCCGCCAGACTCTGCAGTTCGCCGGATCGCACCTGCTGACGTCGCTGCTGTCCTTCAACCTGGGCGTGGAACTGGGCCAGCTCCTGGTGCTCGCAATCTCTATTCCATTGCTCAATCTGCTCTTCCGCTACGTGGTGGCCGAACGGATGGGAACCATCATCCTGTCGGCTTTCGTAGCCCACACGGCCTGGCACTGGATGATCGAACGCTGGACCGTGCTCCGACAGTTTCCATTTTCGCTGTTTACACACAATATGGCGTTCTGGGCGTCGGCCCTGCGCACGGCCATGGTCTTGGTTGCCCTGGCTGGGTTGGTCTGGTTGGTTTCTTTGCTTCTCAAAAAAAAATCGAACAAGCCGCCGCCCTCCAACGTAGGAGCCAACGTAGGAAATTTACGCGAGGGATTATGAAGACTCTCGGAGCCATCGCCACCGTAATTTGCCTGGCCACGGCCGGATGCGGGTACCACGACCGGTATCGCCACCGTGCCGAAATCCGGCGAGCACAAGACGAAGTCCGGCGAGCGAATGACGACTTTCGCCGCGAGGGACGGGAAGCGCGCGAGGATCTCCGGCGCGCCCGCCAGGACCTCCAGCGCGAGATGCGCCAGGCACGTGAGGATTTCCGCCGCGAAATGCGCGATGCTCATCGCGACTTCCGCGACGAGTTCGGCCGCTGGTAAGCCCTATCAGCGACACGGATACCCGTCATCAGCCAATCTGCGTTTTCCGTCGCTGCCAGACGCGCTATCCTGTTAGATTCGTCGAAACCCACCGCGCTGATCTTGCAGCATGATCCTGAAACTCAACCACCTAAAGGTGAAGGCCGCCGCCACCACGCAGGGCGTGATCGAAGCGGTCTACGCGCTGGTGGAAGGTGGCCAGATCGATCAGGGTCAGTTCGCGCGCCTCCAGGTGGAGCTGGATTGGATCCAGTACAAATCCAATTTTCGCGAAGCCGTAATCGCCACTCAGGGTTACAACGCGTTCGGCCAGCCCGCCCCCATCATGGACATTCACGTCGACACGCGCCAGGTGGTTCCCGCAACCTTGCGTGCCGATCTTCTTCGCGCCATCCACTACGCGCAGGCCGGGGAGGAAGAAAATGCCTGCCGTCTCCCGCTCGAAGAGTTCCAGTCCCTGCGCTCGAGCATCGTCTGGAAGTTCAACAGATTCTTCTGGCGTCATCTGCTGGCCTGGGAAGCCGCGACCGGCCAAGGGTATGACAAAGCGCTCCCCGGCGGTTCTTCCGACGGCCACAATCCCCTGGCAATCGCCGAGGATGTCGCCGAATTTCTGGATCTGCTGTGCGCTCTCCGATCGAAGAATCAACTGCCCGTTGAGGTGAATCTGCTCGAAATCGGCGTCGGCAACGGATCGCGTTGCGCCCAGTGGCTGGATCAGTTTCACGAACTCGACCAGCAGCGCGGCACGGGTCTGTATCCCCATGTCTGTTTCTACATGGGTGACTATTCCGAGGACACCCTGAATAAAGCCCGGCTCACCGTGGCAAAGCACATCGATCACTGCCGCTTCGTTCAGGTAGACGCGATCAACCCGATCAAGTCGCTGGCCCATTTGCGCCACAAGATCCTTCAGGTGCATCTAACGAATGTGTATGACAATCTGCCCGATGAGGAAGTCGTTCGCCGCGATGGCAAGTTGTATTTTGTGCAAGTGCGCGCGTACGTACCCACCGCCGCGGTGAACAGCATCGGCGGAAAGTATGGCATTCGGCCCGAGCTCTTTCGGGACCGCGTCCATAACATGCTCGAAACCGGATTTGACAGCTTCGGCGGAGCGCAGCACGGCGTCCCCTTCTGGCAGGAGTTGTGGGCCGCCATGCGGCTGGAAGAACGCCTGGTGCAGCTCGAAGACCTGCCCGAGTTTCCGTTTCCCGACGGCCTCGACGCCGGCAGGCTCGAAGACATCCTGCACGACGCCCCCACCGATTTTCGCTTTCACCTGAGTTCGGGCGCGCTCGAGAGCTTCATCCACACGCTGCCCCTGCTGCATCCGCGCGGCTACATGCAGGTTTTCGATATCTTCGTCACCGATCTGGCCCAATACCGCACCGGTTTCTTCGGTCCCGGGAAACTGGACGGTTCGCTGCTCAACTGGGTCAACGGTGCTCTACTAAAAGAAGTGGCGCAGCGCGAGGGCTACGATGTGCATTTCCGGCCCTTTAAGTACCGCGCGAATACGCACACTTCCATCCTGTACACGACGCGCAGGGAGTAACTAAATTTTGATGACTCTTCCCATTCTTCCCACAGCGATCGTCGGCAGCTACGCCATGCCTGGCTGGCTCGAACGGCTCAAGACCGACTATTTCGCCCGCCGCATCTCGCGCCACGATCTCGACGAAATCTACGATGCCGCCGTCAAGGCCGCCATCAAGGATCAGGAAACGGCCGGCCTCGACGTGATCACCGATGGCGAGCTGCGCCGCGACAACATGGTCGATTACTTCGCGGAACGCCTCCCCGGAGTGCAGATCGACCGCACCTCGAAGAAGTTTTACTACGATTTCTATGACAGCGCCGTAGTCGGCAAGCTCCCCATGGCGTCCATGGGTCTCGTCCAGGACTTCACCTTCCTGAACACCTTTACGGATCGCGTCCCGAAGTTCTGCGTCACCGGCCCGCATTGCCTCACCAAGCGCATCCGCAACCAGTTCTATCCCAGCGAAGAAGCTTTCGCCACCGACATCGCCCGGGTGATGAACATGGAGCTGAAGGCTCTGGTGAAAGCCGGCGCTACTGTTATCCAGATCGACGAGCCGTATTATTCCGGCTTCCCGGAAGACCTGGCCTGGGGCGTCAACGTCATCAACACGCTGGTGGAGGGCGTGGACGCCAGGATCGCCGTCCACATCTGTTACGGCAACCGCTACGGCAAGCCGTCCTGGGAAGGCAGCTACCGCTATCTGTTCCCCACGATTCTCAAAGCCAAGGTTCAGCAGTTGACGCTCGAATTCGCGCGGCGCGGCGGGGAGGATCTGGATCTTTTCAAGGAATTCAACGCGCCGTTCGAACTGGGCCTGGGCGTCATCGACGTGAAAAATACGGATATCGAAACTCCCGACATGGTCGCTCAACATATTCGCAAGGCACTCGAAGTGATGCCTGCCGAGCGAATTCATATCCTGACCGATTGCGGGTGTTTTCATCTGCCCCGTGACGTCACGTTTGCGAAAATGAAGGCGATGGTAGAGGGAGCCAAGATCGTGCGCAAAGAGCTCGGAAAGTAGCAATGGCAGCAGTCAATCCAATTCGGGAAGCGCTCACCAGCGGCCGCTTCAGTTATATGGTCGAACTGGTGGCCGGCGCCAAGACTACGGAAGAGCAACTGGTGGAAACCGCCGCGGCCTTCATGCAGGTTCCCGGCGTGTTAGCCGGCAGCGTGACCAGCTTCGCGGGTGGCTCGGCCGGGCACGATCCAGTCCGTATCGGCTCTATGATGCAGGCGCGCGGATTGACCCCCAATATCCACCTGACTTGCGTCGGGCGCGACCGGCTGAATATCGCCAACGCCCTCGCGGAGCTGCAGACGCTCGGGATCGAAAACATTTTTGCGATTACCGGCGATTTTCCCAAGGGCAGCAAGGAGACCGCTGAAACCCTCTACGATCTCGATTCCGTCCAGCTCGTGGAATTCATCAACGAGGTTCGCCAACAGACGGGCTTTCCGTTCTATATTTCCGTGGCCGTCTCGCCCTTCAAATACACCGAGCCGGATTGCGCGTATCAATATCTCAAGCTCGAAAAGAAGATCGCCGCCGGAGCGGATTACGCGATTACCCAGCTCGGCTACGATTCGCGCAAGATGCGCGAGCTAAGACGGTATATGGAGGAACGCGGGCTGCGTACGCCTGTGTTTGGGAACGTGTACGTCCTGCCGCTGGGAGCTGCAAAAAAATTCAATAAGGGCGAGCCTCCCGGATGCTTTGCATCGAACGAACTGGTGGCGCAGATTCAAGCCGAAGTCGATGCGTCCACCGATAAAGGAATGGCCGCGCGGCTGGAGCGCGCCGCGAAGATGGTTGCCATCCAGCGTGGCCTGGGATTTGCCGGGTCCTACATCGGCGGCGATCATAACGCGGACCGCATCCGCTGGATCATCGAGCGGTCCGAAGTTCTGGCGCCCCAGTGGGAGGAACTCGCGGCGGAACTGGAGTACGCTCCCAAGGGCGGATTCTATTTCTTCGAGACGTCTAAAAAAGCGCCCGAGCCGCGGACTTTTTGGAACCGCGTGGCCGACGTCATCGAGCCGGCCAACACGCCGCGTGCGCTCAGAGGCGTGATTACGGGTACTCTGCGCTTGATCGACAAGAGTCCCGCGGCCGCGCGTGCGCTGGAGAGTGTCGAACTGGCTTTCAAGCAGCCGGTGTTCGGATGCCAGGCGTGCGGCAACTGCGTCCTGGGCCTGATGGAATACGTCTGCCCCATGACCTGTCCCAAGAATCTGCGCAACGGCCCCTGCGGCGGGACGTTCAACGGCCAGTGCGAGGTCATTCCCGAGCAGAAGTGTATCTGGGTGGAAGTGTACAACCGCGCCAAGGCGGCGGATCGTGTGGACGAGCTCAAGACCTACATCCCGCAGCGCGACCGGTCCCTCAAAGGGACCAGCTCATACATCAACTACTTTCTCGATCGCGACAGCCGCCCGGAGCATCCGCAGCCGTTAATCCAGATCACCTTGACGTCCGCGGCGGCCACCGGCGAACAACTCACCAAGAGCAAATAGTGCCTACCCGGTATAATCATTAGTCGCATCCTTTCTTCAAAACATGCCCCACAAGCTATCGAACCTCAAGACTCCTGTCCCCAGCGACATTGATATTGCTCAGGCCGCCACGCCGCTGCCGATCACGCAGATCGCAGCCGAAGCGGGCATCCTCCCCGACGAACTGGAGTTGTACGGCAAGTCCAAAGCCAAGGTCCATTTGTCGGTTCGCGACCGGCTGAAGAATTCGCCGAACGGCAAGTACGTCGTCGTGACCGCGATCACTCCCACGCCCCTCGGCGAAGGCAAGACGACGACGACGGTCGGTTTGAGCCAGGCGTTGGGAGCTTATCTCGGCAAGAAAGTCTTCACGAATATTCGCCAGCCCAGCCAGGGTCCGACGTTCGGAATCAAAGGCGGCGCGGCGGGCGGCGGCTATAGCCAGATCGTTCCGATGGAGGAGTTCAACCTCCACCTCACCGGCGATATTCACGCGATTGTCGCCGCGAATAACCTTCTCGCCGCGGCCATCGACGCACGCATGTTCCACGAATCGACCACCGATGACGCGTCGCTGTTCGACCGGCTCGTGCCCGCCAAAAAAGATGGCAGTCGTAAGTTTACGACCGTCATGCTGCGCCGCCTGAAGAAGCTGGGAATCAGCAAAACCGATCCTAACGAGCTGACTCCGGAGGAGCGCAGCCGCTGGGCGCGCCTGGATATCGATCCGGAGACTATCACGTGGCGGCGCGTGGTCGATACCAATGATCGTTTCCTGCGCCAGATTACCGTCGGGCAGGGTCCGGAAGAAAAGGGCGCAACTCGCGTCACCGGTTTCGACATCGCCGTGGCCAGCGAGATCATGGCCGTCCTGGCGCTGACCACCAGCCTGGCCGATATGAAGGAGCGCTTTGGCCGCATGGTGATCGGGTCCAGCCGCAAGGGCGAGCCCGTCACTGCGGATGACATTGGCGTCACCGGGGCCCTGATGGTCCTGATGAAGGACGCCATCATGCCCACGCTGATGCAGACCATCGAAGGCACGCCGGCGTTCGTGCATGCCGGGCCGTTCGCCAACATCGCCCACGGGAATTCGTCGATCGTCGCCGACCAGATCGCTCTTAAGCTCGCTGGTGCAGATGGCTACGTGCTCACCGAGGCCGGGTTCGGCGCCGACATGGGCATGGAGAAGTTTTTCAACATCAAATGCCGCTACAGCGGGCTGACGCCGGATTGCGTGGTGCTGGTGGCGACCATTCGCGCGCTCAAGATGCACGGCGGCGGACCCAAGGTAGTCGCGGGCAAGCCGCTCGCGCACGAGTACACGCAGGAAAATCTGGATCTGCTCGAAAAAGGTTGTTCGAACCTGATCCGCCACATCGGCAACGCCCGCAACTTCGGCATTCCGGTGGTCGTCGGCGTGAATCGCTTCAAGGACGATACGCCGGCGGAAATCGAGCTGGTCAAGAAGCTCGCCAAAGCAGCCGGCGCCGAAGATGCGGTCGTCAGTAACCACTGGGCGGAGGGCGGCGCGGGAGCCGTCGAGCTAGGCAACGCAGTGATCGCCGCCTGCAAGCAGCCGAGCCATTTCAAATTCCTGTACCCGCTCGAAATGAGCATCAAGGACAAGATCGAGACCATCGTGAGGGAAATGTACGGCGGCTCAGGGGTGGAGTATTCGCCCGAAGCGGAGAAAAAGATCGAGGTCTACACGCGCCAGGGCTTCGATAAGCTCCCGATGTGCATGGCCAAGACGCATCTCTCGATCAGCCACGACCCGAACCTGAAGGGCGCGCCCAGCGGGTTCACAGTGCCGGTGCGCGATATTCGCGCCAGCGTCGGCGCGGGTTTCCTTTATCCGCTGCTGGGAACGATGGCGACGATGCCGGGGTTGTCCACGCGGCCGGGATATTACGACATCGACGTGGATACGGAGACGGGGCGGATTATCGGGCTTTCGTAAGAACTACTTTCCGGCCAGCTTCTTTATATATTCCGGATACATCGTCTCGGGACCACCCAGAGCCGCGTCCACCGGAATTTTCCATTTATCCGCGAATTCGTGCAGGAACGGATTCTCCCCCGGCTCGAAGCTCGGGACGCGCGTGTTGTCGTGGTTGGGCAGCTCTTCGACGTACTCGCACGGCCATAGCCAGTTGCCAGCCGTATTGTCGTTGAGCAAATAGTCCTCGCTCTTGACCAGCGGTTCCAATAAGTACACCGGATCCGTGACCACACTGACGTGCGTCAGGTGGTTGTCATGCCGGATGAAGTGATCCACCAGCGTGATCCGGTCGCTCGAAGGCAGACCGTTACGGCGAGTCCAGCCCTGCTTGATGTGCGTGGTGAAAATGGTCAGGATATTGCCTTCCCACTTGCCCGTGGAAAATCCCTGCCAGGTGTGAACCGCGTACTCGGGAGGATGCGGACGTCCATCCATCCAGATCACGCGGTTCTGCTCATAGGTGCTGCTGTACATGTGAATCGCGATCAGGTCCTGCGTCTGCGGGTCGCGTTCTTCCCAGATGCGCAGCCGCAGCGGGCCGCGATGAATATAGGCCGCCGTGTGGACCTGGCACTGATGCTCGGGCAGCCCCAGGCGATCCGGGTCCCAGCTCAGCGCCCATTGGCGCGCGGCCGCGTTGATCGGCAACCCAAGGTAGTCGACTAGCTCGGGTCCCGGCCCGCGTTCCGCGCTGTCTTCGTGAAACGTGGGTCCCCAGACGCCGGAAAGATCCACTTGGGCGAACGCGGGAAGGCCGATAACAGCCGCCAGCGAAAGCAATACCACGGCTCGACGATAATTCGGCACGGACAGCCTCTTAACCTCTGGTTCATTCTATGTCAAATAGCGTCCATTCTGTGAAGAGAGAAAATACGAATATGAAGAAGATTATTGTTCTCAGCCTTACCCTCGCGATCGTGGCGGCGGCGTTCGTCTGGGCGCAACAGACGAAAGGTCCCGCGGCCGTGCATCCGCAGTATGAAGTGCACGCGGTGTTTCCGCGTGAGACGTCGCCTGCAATGTACCAGCAGGTGCCCCAGCAGGAGATCCAGACTCTGGCTTCGCAGGGCTGGGAGCTGGTAAGCGTGATGCCGTTCGTGTATCGCAACGAGGAACGCGGTCCGGCGCTGAACAACAAGCCGGCCGTGACGCAAGGCTACCCTGCGTACTTCTTCAAGCGAGTGAAACGTTAGGCGGGCCGGGCATGCCCGGCCCCTACGAGGCGGATCGGGTTGTAGGGGCGAGGCATGCCTCGCCCGCGACTTCGAACTGCAGCTCGAGCGTTGCCCCCGGCTCCACGGCCGACCATTGCTCGAACAGCTTGCTGCGCGTCTTCTTTACGCGTGCGATCTCATCCGCACTCAGCGAACGCGTTCCCACCATGGCTGCGGACTCATGGAAATCGTCAACAGTCCAGATGACACCGCTGGCTCGCTCGGCAGAAAAGAGCCCGACGATCATCTCGGCTTCGCCCGCTTCCGGCGGCAGAGACCCGCGGGCGCCTTTGCCGGTGGTGTCCTCAATGTCCCAACCTTCCGCAATGAGTCCGAAAAACCCGCGGCGCAACCCGAGCGTGGTTTCCACCGCGAAATGACTCAAGTCGTGCAGCGCAAAGTACGCGGCGTGGCGATCGGTTTGCTTCTGCCAAGTCACCGAACCGTCATCGCGTACGCAGCGCAGGACGCCCGATCCGTCGGCCTTCTTGCTGATCTGAACACGCACTTTTTCAATCCTGGGGATTGGTGGCGAATACGGTCAACTCGGTGACGAATCCCCGGTCCTCCATTTCGAGCACCGCTTTCACCGCGTGCGCGATATCTTCCGGCCGGAGCTTGCTGGGGTTGTCCTTTTGCTCGAAACCCGCCGCCGTGCCGAAGCTCGTGATCACTTCGCTGGGGTTCACCAGAAACACACGGATGTTGTTCTTGCGCAGCTCCTGGCGCCAGCATTCGGTCATCCCGCGCAGCGCGAATTTGCTGGCGTAGTACGCCGTGCCATTGGGTGCGCCTCGATGCGATGCGGTGGACCCAATATTCACGATGTTGCCGCGATTGCGCGAAACGAAGTGCTTCGCCGCCTCCCGCGCCATCAGCATCGCACCGGTGACGTTGGTGGCGATGGTGCGCTCGAAGCTCGCGAGGTCGAAATCCACCAGCTTCTTGAAGGCGCCCAACCCGGCGTTGTTGACCAGGATATCGAGATCGCCGAATTTTTCCAGGACCTCGCGCATAGTGCGCTGGACGTCGGCTTCCTTGGAGACGTCGGCGTGGATGGGATGCGCGCCCAACTCTTTAGCCGCCTTGTCGAGCTTGGCCTTATCGCGGCCCGTGACGGCCACGCGCGCGCCGCTATCGATCAGGCTCTTGGCGATGCCGTGACCGATGCCGGAAGTTCCTCCAGTGACGAGAGCTACTGCGTTTTTCAGATTCATTCCTAAATCAGTCTAGCGCAAGCCCATTGAAACGCTGCGGAAATGATAGCCTATGGGCCATGTCAAAGCTCGTCTGGCTGGCGGTAATGCTTGTTCTTTTGGGGGCGATCGCGCCTGCCCAGACGAACCTCACCGACTGGAACACTGTCAAAGCGCTGGCGACCGGGGCTAGCGTGCGGATCACGACCGGTTCTCGCACGGTTGGCGGCAGGGTGCTCCGGGTCACCGACGATAGTCTAGTGCTTTCGGCTGGCAAGACCCAAGAGATGTTCCCGCAGAACGAAGTGAAAAGGGTGTTGCTGAGGGGGGACAGCCACCGGGGACGAAACTCATTGATCGGGTTGGGTATCGGCGGGGCGGCGGGTGCGGTTATTGGAGCGGCGGCCCATCAGGATTGCACCGGTTGGTGTTTTTTCAATACTTCTCGCGGGGCGGACGCGGCCGGCGGGGCGATTGGTCTCGGTGGTATCGGGGCGATCGTGGGTGCGCTTATACCGAGTCGTAGTTGGTTTGAAGTATACCGGCAATAACTTCGCGTCGGCTGCGCCATACTGGCTTCTTGAAGCCCCCATCCAAAAGGGCGCGCAAATCCAAGTCCGGTCTCCGCTGGAAGCGATGGCTTTGGCTCGCAATCGGGTTTCTGGTCGGGCTGCATCTGCTCTGGGCCGCAGCGCTGTTGGCGCTTCGCTATATCGATCCCCCCACCACCGGCGTCCAGATCCAGCGGCGCATCGAGTCGATGTTCGTGAAAGGCGCCTACAAGAAACGCCAGACGTTCGTGCCGCTGCGGCGGATCTCGCCACAGCTCCAGCATGCCGTAATCGCGGCCGAAGACGGGAACTTCTACCGGCACTATGGCGTCGATTGGGGCCAGGTGCGTCAGGTGATCGAGGACAGCGCCGATGCGGGCGAAGTCACCCGGGGCGCGTCCACCATCCCCCAGCAGCTGGTCAAGAACTTATTCTTCACGACCCACGCGAATCCAATCAGGAAGGCCTTCGAGTTCACTCTGGCGCCCATGGCGGTGATGATCCTGGGACGCAATCGCGTCCTGGAGCTGTATCTCAACGTGATCGAATGGGGACCGGGCGTCTTCGGGATCGAGGCTGCGGCCGAGTACCACTATCACACCTCGGCAGGGGCGCTCAATCGCGAACAATCGGCCCGTCTTGCGGCGGTCCTGCCCTCGCCTCGCCGGCGCAAGCCGGAACGGATGAATCAATACAGCGCGATCATTCAGGATCGAATGCGGCTTTTAGGTTGGTAAAGTGACGGGCTGGTAATCTATGATATGCTGACCCCCGGCCAGGGAGGAAAAATCGGATGAGGCGGGAAACGGTATGGTTGCGGTATGTAGCGGCTTTGGTGGTGGGTTTGGGCGTTGGCTGGTTCGGACTTCCCAGTGCGGCACAGAGCGGTGATACCTACAAGACGCGGCTCTCCGCCTTGCCTGCCGACGCGAAGACCCGGCCCGATCTGGCCGGTACGGGTTCGGTGACCGCCACCCTCTCGGGCACCAAACTGACCGTCAACGGAACCTTCGAAGGACTGAAGACCAACGCCGTCTCCGCCAAGCTGCAAAACGGCGTCGTGGCCGGCGTACGCGGCCCGGACTTTGCCGACCTCACGATTACCAAAGCCATGAGCGGCACCATCACCGGATCGGCCGATCTGAATCCCGACCAGCTCCAGCACTTGAAAAAGGGCGGAATCTACGTCGAGATTTACACGGAAAAACCCACCGATGGCACTCTGTGGGGCTGGCTGCAACACTAGGAAGCGACTCTCATGAAGAAAACTCTTGTTCTCGTATCTCTTTTCGCCGCTCTTTACGGAGTTCTCCAGTTGTTCGGTCAGCAGGGGGCTCAACAAGGTACAGCCGGTCCCTTCACCGCACAGCAGGCCGATGCAGGCCGCGCGTCATATCAGCAGAATTGCTCGGGCTGCCACGCGGCGGATCTTTCGGGAATCGGCAACGCGCTCCCGCTGGCGGGTCTTCCGTTCACCGGCAGTTGGGGGAATCGCACCGTCGGCGATCTGGTGAGTTTCATGGAAGGTGCGATGCCTCCGACGAATCCCGGCGGCCTCGGCGAGCAGAATTATCTGAGCATCACCGCCTTTATCCTGCAATCGAACGGCGCGCGCGCGGGAAATCAGGCGCTCACCGGAAACTCGACCGTCGCCATTCGCAGCGTGACGGGCCAGGTGGTCGCCCAAGTTCAAGGAGGAGCCCAAGGCGGACAAGGCAAGCAGGGCAAACAACAAGGCAAGCAGGCCGCGGGCGGACGCGGAGCTGCACCCGCCGCGCCCCGAGGTCTGACGATCCCTGGAAACGTAAAAAACTACACGCCGGTGACCGACGCGATGATGCGCAATCCCGATCCGGCCGACTGGCTGATGATCCGCCACGATTATCACGCCAACAACTACAGCACGCTGAACCAGATCACCGCGAACAACGTGCAGGATCTGCGCCTGGTGTGGACCTGGGCGATGAATGAGGGCACCAATCAGCCCGCTCCGGTGGTCCACAACGGGACCATGTTCATCAACAATCCCGGCAACATCGTCCAAGCGTTGGACGCCAAAACCGGCGAGCTTATCTGGGAAAACCGCATCGGCGAGACGGCCACAGGGAATTCGCAGCGCGGGCTGGCGATCTACGACGACAAAGTCTACGTGACCACCGGATCCGCTGAGATCTTCGCACTGGACGCGCGCACCGGCAAGAACGTGTGGCATACCGTAATCGGCGATCGCACCAACGGCACTTACAGCACCAGCAGCGGACCCATCATCGCGAAGGGCAAGGTCATCCAGGGGTTGGGCGGCGGATTGTGCGATCAGTATCGCGAAGAGAAGTGCTTCATCAGCGCCTATGACGCGCAGACCGGAAAGCTGGTCTGGAAATTCTACACCATCGCCAAGGCTGCCGATCCCGGCGGCGACTCCTGGGGTAAGTTGACGGACCTGTTCCGCGCCGGCGGCGATACCTGGATTACCGGAAGCGTCGATCTCGATCTGAACCTGACGTATTGGGGAATCGCGCAGGCCAAGCCCTGGATGCGGGCGACCCGCGGATCGGGCAACGGCGCGACCAACTATGCGAACTCGACCGTCGCGCTGGACCTGGATACCGGGAAACTCAAATGGTGGTTTAACCACGCTCCCGGCGAAACGCTGGACCTGGACGAGGTGTTCGAGCGCGTTCTCGTCGATGATCAGGGCCAGAAGTTCGTGTTCAGCGCCGGCAAAGACGGCGTCCTCTGGAAACTCGACCGCACCAACGGCAAGTACATTGGGCATAAAGAAACCGTGTTCCAGAACGTCTATACATCGATCGATCCGGTGACGGGAGAACCGCATTTCCGCAACGACATCGTCGAGAACCAGATCGGCGAGTGGGTACAGAACTGTCCGACTTCGGAAGGCGGCCACAACTGGCACGCCATGAGCTACAACCAGCCCACCAACCAGATCCTGATTCCGGTGGCCCAGAGCTGCCAGGAAATGAATCCGCAGAAGGTCGATTTCGTCGAAGGCGGCGGCAGCGGCGGCGGCGCGGCACGGCGCTTCTTCGAGAGCCCTGGCAGCAATGGCAACGTAGGAAAATTCGCGGCGTATGACGTCCGGACGCTTAAGGAAAATTGGAAACTGGAGCAGCGGTCGCCGTTCATGACCGCGATTCTCTCAACCGCCGGCGGCATCGCGTTTGTCGGCGACATGGATCGCTACTTCCGCGCGGTGGATGTGAAGACTGGCAAGGTTCTTTGGGAGACTCGCCTGGGCACATCCGTACAAGGCTTCCCGCTGACGTTCAGCGTGGGCGGCAAGCAGTACATCGCGGTCTCGACGGGACTCGGCGGCGGCAGCCCGCGCATGGTGCCGGGCGTGCTCGCTCCCGAAGTGCATTATCCGTCAAACGGCAACGCGCTGTACGTGTTTGCCCTACCCGATCGGCGGTAGGCGCCCACTCGGACTCGCCAACCGTATCTGGCCGAAAACCACCATCTGGCGAATTTCGACCGCCAGTATAGTCGGCCAATCGTCTATCTTTCAATCATTTACTGCATGGCAGTCAACATGCAAGAACTGCATTCGGAAGGTGTGTCATGTATCGACGTATTGGAATCATAATCTCCGTTGTGAGCCTTGCCACGGCAGCATATGCTCAGGATTCCGGAGGCTGGAGAAAGTTCGGAACTTCCTCCGGCGATCAGACATACGCCGTGAATCAAGGGGGTCCACTTCAGAATTCACAGGATCCGAACGCGCCACAGACGGCAGCTGTGCCCGTACCACCGCAAATCACGCTCCCTGCGGGGACGCTGGTACGAGTGCGGATCAACGAGAAGCTCTCGAGCGATAAGAACCAGCCGGGTGATTTGTTCACCGCAACGCTTGCACAGCCGCTGGTGGCGAACGGTTTGGTGATCGCACAACCCGGTCAGGATATCTCCGGGCGCGTCTCTGAAGCCGTCAAAGCGAAGGATGGCAATGGAAGATCACGCTTGGGCCTGGATTTGACCGAGCTTAGCCTGGTGGACGGCCAGCGCGTGCCCATTCGAACCCAGCTGATTGAATACCGTCGCCCGACGAATGACGGCCGCGACACGGGCGTGGTCATAGGAACCACTGCTGCCGGAGCCGCAGTGGGCGCCGTCGCTGGTGGAGGCCTCGGCGCGGGTATCGGAGCGATCGCCGGCGGTTTGGCTGGCGCGATCGGCGTGGTCGCAACACGCGCCCACGCTACTGAGATTCACCCGGAAGCGCTGCTGACGTTCCGGACCATAGATCCGGTCACGATTTCGACGGATCGGTCCGGCGGCGCATTCCAACCGGTGCGGCAGTACGACTATCAATCGCAGATCCAACCGAGGCAGCGCGCGGAAGCTCCGGACTATGGGTACAACGGCGGTTATTATGGAGCTTATCCGTATTACGGATATCCCTACTATCCGTATTACTACGCTCCCTACTTTTATGGTCCAAGCATCGGGTTCTTCTATGGCGGCGGTTATGGCGGCTTTCGCGGCGGCTACTACCGTGGAGGAGGCTACGGCGGTGGAGGCTACCGAGGCGGTGGTGGCGGTTCCCATGGGGGCGGAGGAGGCCACGGCGGCGGGCACCGCTAGAGCGCATCGAAACTCGGTTCTACAAGACCTCCCTGCGCACGAGTACAATGTGCAGTGGAGGTCTTTCCGTTTGCGTTACACCACTGCACTGTTCGCTGTCTTGTTGACTTGTCCCGCCGTCTTTGGCGCCGAAGGAATCGGAAAAGTTTTCGACGACCAGGTGTCCACCGTGGAACGCGAAGTCCTGGGCCTGGCGCAGAAGATGCCGGCCGATAAGTACGACTTCGCGCCTACCAGCCCCGGTACCTTCACGGGCGTACGAACCTACGCTCTGCAAGTTCGTCACATCGCGACCTACATCTACCGGATCGCCGCTTCGGTATCCGGCGAAAAAGCTCCAGTCGAAATCGGTCCCACCGACAATGGGCCCGATACGTTGAAGACCAAGGATCAAATCATCGAGTATTTTCAGGGTGCGCTCGCTTTCGCTCACAAAGCCATGGGCTCGATCAACGACAAGAACATGTTCGATCAGGTTCCCTCGCCGTTCGGCCGGGGCACCATGACGCGCGTGGCCGCAGCGGCTTTCCTTGGACAGCATAGCTACGATCACTATGGGCAAATGGTCGTGTATGCCCGCATGAACGGTGTGATTCCCGGAGGTGGACCTCCTGCTGCGGGTAAGGGGAAGTCCAAGTAGCGTAATAGTCGTTATAGTACACGTGTGTTATAGTACACATGTGACAGATTTCACTTTTACGCTGGAAACTGGCGCACCTATTTGCGAACAGGCCGTTTATGCTGCAAAGAAGGCACTCATCTCGGGTCAGCTCCGGCCTGGGGAACCATTTCCCTCTGTCCGCTCGCTCAGCAAGACGCTCAAGATTAACCCCAACACGGCGCACAAGGTGATCGCTCGACTGATCGCAGCCGGGTTGCTCGAGGTCAAGCCGGGGATAGGCACCATCGTCGCCCATTCAGGCTTCGAAGATTCCACCAAGCGGAACGGGCTCTTGAAGAACGATCTGGAGCGGGTTGTGGTGGACGCCAAACGTGCAGGTCTGAAGCTGGAAGACCTGACGGCCGCGCTGTCTTATCACTGGACCCGGCTGAGCCCGGAAGAGACCGCTAGGGCTTGACCGCCCAGGCTCCGAACTGCATGGGACCAATCAACTGGGTCCCCAGAGCAACCGCTTCCTCCTCCATCCTGGCCGCAAGCGTCTCGACCTGGAGCTCAGCGGCCGTTGCCAAGCCGAATTGCTCGATTCGCGGCAACAGGCTGCGGATCGTATTGGCGATCCATCCATAGAGAAAGGAGCCAGGCTCTCCTCCGATCGGCACTTCGGCTTGGATCGTAGGCCAGGGTAGCCCAGCGTCGAGAAACGTGCGCGTCAGGCGCTTGCCGAAATCGGGCGGATTACCGCCGAGCCGGAACACTTCGGCCAGGATGGTATAGGTCTTCATCCACAGCGGCGCTTCAGGCCACGGCGGGACGGGCGCGCTGAAATCCATCTCGTGAAAGATCAAACGGCCGCCAGGCCGGATCAGCGCAGTCACGCGCCGCAGCGCCGCGGCGGGATCGGCCTGGTATAGCAGCACGAACCGTCCCACGACCGCGTCGAACAACTCGCTTCCCTCGAATTCTTCCACATTGATTTGCTGGAAGTTTACATATCCCGCGCATCCCTTCTCCGTGGCGCGATCGCGGGCGCGAGCGAGCGCCTGCGGATCCCGGTCGATGCCAAGTACGCT
This sequence comes from Bryobacteraceae bacterium, assembly GCA_036003585.1. Classification (GTDB taxonomy): domain Bacteria; phylum Acidobacteriota; class Terriglobia; order Bryobacterales; family Bryobacteraceae; genus Palsa-187. Next base: position 50,971 of record DASYSG010000030.1, read on the forward strand.
TCCGGTCGGACCGACAAGATCGGCGGCCAGCAGAGAAACATCCCCCATGCCGCAGCCGAGGTCGAGAACTCGCATACCGGGCGCCAGTCCGCCGGCGCGGAAAAAGCGTTCTGTACAGGCTCTAAGAATGGCCGCCTGCTTCAACAGGCGCTGCTGTTCATGCTCAGAGTATCCGAGGACGTAGTCCGGGGCAGCCATTTCATCGCATCTCCTCATGGACAACTTTCCCGTCGACCACCGTCAGCACGGACTTGATTTTCTTAATGCCTTCGTCGGGCACCTTGGCGGGATCGAGGTAATCGTCGCTCAGCACGGCGACATCGGCAAGCTTGCCCAATTCTATAGTCCCCAGCTTGTTCTCCTCGTGCGTATACCAGCCGTTTTCCGACGTATATAGCCGTAGCGCTTCCAGGCGCGTCAACTGCTGCCCCGGGTTGATCATTTCTCCAGCGGAATTCTTCCCGGTGACCATGTAATAGATTTCGAGCCACGGATCGAACACCGATACCGCAGCTGCATCCGATCCGGCGCCCACGTGAATCCCGCTATCGACGATGGTCCGGAAGGGCGGGCCTCCGTTCTGCGGCGTGCCGCCCAGGTACAGCCAGCCGTGTACGGCGACGCCCGCGCCGATGGCCTTCAGACGTTCGAGCGTGGGCTTATCGATCTTGGGGACGTGCCCGATCGACCAGTGCAGATCCTTGATCGGCGTCACGGCGTTGACCTTCTCGAAGGTCTCAGTGGTGAACTTGTCCTCATTGAGCGAAAGCGTGTGCTGCTGGAATGCCCAGCCATATTTCGCGACCAACTTCAGCGCGGTCTCGTAATTCGCCGGACCGCCCTGTGCGGTGACGCGCCACGCCGCCGCAAATTCGCCGATGCCCGAGGTCTTCAGCATGTCGTCGCCGAAATCGGGGAAGTTGTTCAGCAGGCGCTGCTTGAGGATCGGGACATCGGGCCGCGTGTCCTGCGTCAGATAAAAAATACGCAGGCGATGCGTCATCTTGCCTTCGCTGTGCAGCGCCATGAAGGCGTCATACATGGTCCACGGATTCAGGCTTTCGACGCTCTCCGCCTGCGCTGCGTCCTGCATGTCGGGCGTGCCGGGAATGGTGAACGCTCCCATATCGACGCTGGTCGTCAAACCGAAGCTCGTGAGGTACGCCATCGCGTCCATGGTTCCGCGCTTCATGTCATCAAACGTTTGGATTGCCCGGAGCGCGTTCAGCGCGGCGTTAAATCCCGGCCCTGCAATCACGCCGGTCGGGCTCACCATGATGCCTTTCAATTCAAAAAAAGCCTTGCCCCGACTATTGGTCACTGTCCCTCCACCATTCAAGAGATAGGGATGATCGGGAAGCGCCGCATCCAGTTCGGCCAGCGTGGGTAGACGTTTTTCGGTGACTTGCTTCGCATTGAAGTCGCCCAGAGTAGTGATGAAGGATCCCGCTGGCACGGTTTTGGCTTTGGCTTTGAGCATGGCCTGGATGTCGGCGATCGACGCGGCGGTTTCGAGGCGAATATCATAGCCTGGACGCATCCCCAGCAGCACGATGTGATTGTGATTGTCGATCAGCCCTGGAACCACGGTCCGCCCGCGAAGGTTGATGGTCCTGGTACACGGGCTGGTGCGCGTGTCGCCCGTCTTGCCGACCGCCGTGAACTTCCCGTCCTGGATGACGACGTCGGAAACGATCGTGTTCGCTTTGTCCAGAGTGACGATCCTGCCGCTGGTCAGGTGCAGATCGCGCGAACCGGCGCAAGGGTTCTGTTGTGCAGATGCGCACCCTGCCGCAAGGAGCCCGACGAGGAGATATTTCATGATTTCCATATATTACGCCCAAAGCAGTAGAATCTCGCTATGGCTTTCTGGAACAGACCGATCTTATTCGCCGCGCTTGCGCTCCCCGTGGCCCTGCCGGTAAGCGCCCAGCAGCCCTGCGAACGCCTTAGCTCCCTCCGTCTCCCCGGTGTCACGATCACGCTTGCGCAAACCGTCGCGGCGGGATCGTTCACTCCACCGGCGGCCCGCGCGGCGGTAAACGTTCCGGCGTTTTGCCGTGTGGCCGGCGTCATCACCCCGGAAGTGCATTTCGAACTGTGGATGCCCGCGGCGTGGAACAGGAAACTGCTGACCGCAGGCAACGGCGGACTGGCGGGCACCATCAACTACAACGCGATGCTCGACCCGCTGCGGCGCGGCTATGCGTCGAGCAGCACCGATACAGGCCACGTCGCCGACACCGACGGGCATTGGGCGCAGGGGCGCATGGACCGCGTGATCGACTTCGCGCATCGCTCGGTGCACGTGACCACAGAAGCCGACAAGGCCATCATCCGGGCGTTCTATAGCACGTTCCCCGAGCATTCTTACTTCAGCGGCTGCTCGCAGGGGGGCCTCGAGGCGCTGACGGAAGCCCAACGCTACCCGCGCGACTACGACGGCATCATCGCCGGCGATCCCGCCAATTACTGGACGCACCTATATGCCGGCGGCCACCTGTGGATCGCCCACGCCACCCTTATCAATCCGGCCAGCTACATTCCCGCCACGAAGCTGCAAACCATCGGCGACGCGGTATATAGCGCTTGCGATGCCATCGACGGCATAAAAGACGGCATTCTCAACGATCCACGCCGCTGCCATTTCGATCCTTCGGTGCTGCTGTGCAAGAACGGCGATGCTCCCAATTGCCTGACTCAGCCGCAGGTGGACGCCGTGAAGAAGATTTATCAGGGCGCCAGAACCTCGGACGGCGAACAGATCTTTCCCGGCATTATGCCCGGCGGCGAGGCGGGGCAGGGCGGCTGGAGCACCTGGATCGCCGGGACCGATCCCGGCCGGGGAGCGCATTTCACTCTGGGGTTCCCGGCGCTCAAGAATATCGTCTTCGGGAATCCGGACTGGGACTTCCGCACGTTTCGCTTCGATCGCAGCCAGGGCTTCGATAGCGATGTCGATTTCCTGGACGACACCATGGGACCGATCATCAACAACATCAATCCGGACCTGCGCGCTTTCCAGGCCAACGGCGGCAAGCTGATCCAGTATCACGGCTGGGCTGATCCCGATATTTCGCCGGTCAACAGCATCAACTACTACCAGAGCGTCGTCCAGTTCATGGATCGAGACGGGCACGGCTTGAATGAGACCAAGAGGTTCTACCGCCTGTTCATGGTGCCCGGAATGTTCCACTGCAACGGCGGCCCCGGCCCCAATACGTTCGACGCACTCGGCGCGCTCGAACAGTGGAAAGAGAAGGGCGCGGCGCCGGATCACATCGTGGCATCGCACGCGATCAATGGCACTGTGGATCGCACACGTCCCCTATGCCCGTATCCACAGGAAGCGCAGTGGAAAGGCGCCGGCAGCACCGATCAGGCAGACAATTTCGCCTGCGCGCTGCCGAAGGCTCCCTAGTAAAAAGGGGGACACCTCCTAACTTCCGCAAAGCCAGTAGCAGAGCGAACACCAGGAGGCGCAGTAAACCGACCCGCGACCGGCAGGGAGCGACCTAGGGCAGAGCGTTGTACAGGCGCTCGTCGAACGGGCTTCCCAGCCCCATTTGAAGCTGGTCCCGAAAAGCCTTGCTGTGCGGAGCCGCCAGGTGCGCGTCGTATGCCTGCTTGCTTTGCCAGACTTCGACGATGGCGAAATGATTCGCCCGCGCCACGTCGCGCAGGGCTTCGAAACGCACGAACCCCGCGTCCTTGCGATTGTCGGCCGCGAACTGCTGCAGCAGCTTGGCCGTATTGTCGGCGAAATTCGGATACACGTCGACATAGGTGACCACGTGCAGTTGCGGCTCCGCCTTCTGCTGCGCGAAGAGCGCACCTAACAGGAACACACCCAGTAACAGCGCTGTCAGTTTCATAGATCTCCTCTTACGGCAAACCTGCCATCTCCGTTGCAAATAGCATCGCCATCGCGCCCCCGCGCGGATCCGGTCCCAGGATCGCCTCGCGATGCAGATAATCCTCCAGAGTCTTCTGCTTGTTCGTCGACTCGCACACATCCACGAGCTGCCCGTTTTTGCCCACGCGCGCGAGTACCGCGCTGAACGCCCGATTGACGCGAGGCTGATACGCCGCCGGATCCAGCCAGCCCTTGCGAATGCCGCGCTCCATGGCGAACCCGATCATCGCGGTAGCCGACGTTTCCGCGTACGATCCGGGCACATCGATCACTTCGTGCCACATGCCGTCTTCGTCCTGAAATTTCGCCAGGACGAACATGTGCTGCTGGAACTCGGCCATCATGTGCGGATACGCGGGGTGATCCTTGGGAAAATCGGACAGTGCCAGCGCCAGGCCCAGCGCGGGGAAAGCGTTCCCGCGCCCCCAGGCCGCATCGGTGAGAGGCGAATGCCGATACAAACCGTCTGGCCGCAAGACCAGCTTCTGCATGAATGCGAAATGGCGCGCAGCCAGATCGAAATACTTCCGATCCCCTGTGAGCTTGCCTGCCTTAACCACGATGGGCGTCGCCATGAACACCGAATCCGACATCTCATCGTGAAAGGGCATGGACTCGAGCATTTCGCCGGTCTTGGAGAATCCCAGGTCGGCGGCCTTGCGGACGAGTTCGGCGTAATCCTTGCTGCTGGTGCGCTCGGCCAATTCGGCGAACACCAGGTGCGCGGCCAGGGTCAGCGAATTCGCGCGGTTCAGAATGTTTTTCGATGCATCCAGGTATGGCGAGGCCAGCCTCTCCACCTCCGGTAGATGCCCCAGCCGCATCTGCGCGATCAGGGCCATCCCGGGAATATAGGTGAGCTGGTTGAAATCGTGGCCGAAGTATTGCCCGAGGTCCTCGGCTAATTGCTGCGGGGAACGAGACCGGCGGCGGTTGATTTCGACATGCGCTTCCGAAAGCGGAATATCGCGCGGCAGCGACAGAAGCGTAGTCGGACGAGCCTTGATGATCACGCGCGCCGGAATGCGTCCGACTCCCGCTACTGTATTGGTCGAAAGCGCCTGCGCCAGGCCCGAATCGCCTCCGCCCACGATCAGCACCAGGTCCGGGGCCTGCAGCGCGATCCATCGCCACAGCACGTGCGATTCGGCGTTTTCCCGGTATGCGGCGCCTGTAGGGGGGAAGACCAGGGCCCTCCTGTCAGGGTTCGCCAGAGGAATCGCGAGCACATGGAAGCGCCGGCGGCTGGGAGGATTCGATTCCAAATCCTCCACCTCGGAGGAAATCATTTTCCCCGACTCGGCATCGCCGTTCAGTCCGCCGATCAGCATCACCGTGGCCGCTGTTGGGGGCGCTGCCGCGACCACCAGCGCTTCGATGGGCTTTCCTGTCGCGCTCAGGCCGATAACCCTTCGCTCCGCGGCGACCGAGGGGATCGCCAGGGGAACCGCGAGCAGAACCAGCGTCCATGCGAGTCGACTGTTCATCGGGCGTCTCAAGGCTTGAGGTAAATTGTACTGCGGTTGGGGGCTGGACACTCAAAAATGTCCAGTTTTCGGGATTTTGTCACGCGTAAAATCCCATGCGCCGGATATCCCGGCCACAGTTGTTGCATGCAAGAGGCCGAACTGTAAAAATTCATTCCGGAGCCGCATTTACAAGCCTTCTGCGATTGACAAGGAGCCGGACGTGAAGTAACATCACCGGAGATAGGGGTTATCAGACCTTAACTATCGCTGGGGGGAATTTTCATGCGTTTTGCAGCTTTTTTGCTGTGTGTTCTTCTTTTGACGGGCGTGCTTTCGGCGCAAACCGGGAACGCGACCATCACCGGGGTGGTCACGGATCCGACAGGGGCTGTAGTGGCCAACGCTCCTATCGAAGTGAAAAACACGCAGACCGGAGTGGTCTTCCGGGCGGTCTCAACCGACACAGGAAACTTCACGGTTCTCCAGTTGCCCATCGGATCGTACGAACTGACGGCGACCGTGCAGGGGTTCAAAAAATATAACCGGCAAAATATTACGCTCGCCGCCGCGCAAGTGTTGCGCCTCGACATCCCGCTGGAGATTGGCGCGAGCACGGAAGCCGTCACGGTCAGCGCGGAATCTTCGCTGCTGAAGACCGAGACCGGCGATGTGGCTCACAATATCACGCTCGAGCAGCTGCAAAACCTGCCCATCCTGGGTATCGGCGGAGCGAACGCGGGCAGCTCGGGTGTCCGCAATCCCTTTAACTCCACGGTGATGATTCCGGGAGTGGACTATGCCGCGAACTTCGTCATGATCGTCAATGGTGCGCCCAGCAACACGGCGGCGTATCGCGTCGAGGGTCTGGACAACACGAATCACACCGTAAACTACGCACTTCAGGAAAATCAGCAGAGCCCGGATGCGATCCAGGAAGTCGCTGTGCAGACTTCAAATTACGCCGCTGAGTTCGGCCAAGCCGGTGGCGGCCTCTTCAACATCACGATGAAGTCGGGCACCAACCAGTATCACGGCAGCGGATACGAATATTTCGTGAATGAGGACCTGAATGCCGCGGTTCCATTCACCAACGATGGAAATGGAAACAAGATCCGTCCGCGTAACCGCCGCAACGACTTCGGCGGCACCATCGGCGGCCCGATCTGGATTCCCAAAGTCTACGACGGTCACAACAAGACCTTCTTCTTTTTCAGCCTGGAAGAGTTCCGCGAGTCTTCGGCTCTTAATTTCAGCGATACGGTTCCCACGGCTGCCTACCGCCTCGGCGATTTCTCCGCGATCTCTCCGGCCGGTAGTAACTTTAATCCGAACCTGGGTGTGGTAAGTTCTCCGATCGGCACGGACGCCCTGGGGCGCAGCGTTTTCGCTAATCAAATCTTCGATCCCAAGACCCGCACCACGGCGCCCAACGGAACCGCGGTGGCTGATCCGTTCCCGAACAACATGATTCCGGTGGGCCGGTTTGATCCGGTCGCCGTCAATCTTCTGAAGCTGATGCCGTCGCCGGCGTCCAGCACTCTGACCGGGAACTACCCCGGCTACAACGCTGGCCAGCGCGTAACCAAGCTTCCGTCCCTGAAACTCGACCATAGCGTTGGCAACGCGGGCAAGCTTTCGTTCTACTGGTCCACCACCGGAACCGACTCCGCGTACTCGACTCCGAACGGGAACGCCGACGGTCTCCCGGAACTGATATCGCAGGCGCGCGGAACGTGGATTCATTCGGCTACCGTGCGGCTGAACTACGATCACACCTTGACGCCCACCATCCTGTTGCACGTGGGCGCCGGATACTCGCGCACCAGGTTCTTTGATGACTCTCCCTATACCACCAACGGCGGCATCTTTAACTGCGCAAGTATCGGCATTATAGGCTGCCAGGGTAGCTTTAACTTCCCCACCATCAGTTCCACGCTGGCGAACACCTCCGGCACCCAATCGAACACGGGCACGTTAGGCGGAATGCAGCAGATGGGCAATGCCCAGGCGCACACCCACACCACCACGCTGCGTCCGTCTTTTAATACGAACGCCACCTGGATCCATGGAAGCCATACGTTTAAGGCTGGCGGTGAAGTATGGTTCCAGGGCAACATCACGGCGCCTCCCACGGGCATCACGCTGACGGCCGCATCCACAACCGCGAACGGCGCCAGCGGACTCCCCGCGAATCTCTCCACCAACGCGGCCACTGGCTTTCCCTTCGCTAGTTTACTGCTGGGCGGTTTGGTGAGCACAGGCCAGACGGCGCCAGCGGACGCCAGAATGGGCAAACAGCAATGGGGTCTTTTCGTGGAGGACTCCTGGAAGGTGACCCGCAAGCTGACCCTCGATTACGGTGTGCGTTGGGACTACGCCACTGCTGCCCGCGAGCAATACGGCCGTTCGGCGGATTTGGGATTGATCCCGAATCCCTCGGCGGGAGGTCGCATCGGCGCTCCGATCTTTGAAGCAACCTGCGGCTGCACGTTCGTTTCCAATTACCCCTATGCCATTGGTCCGCGGCTAGGGTTCGCGTATCAGCTCAACTCCAAGACCGTGCTGCGCGGCGGCTGGGGAATTGCTTACGGTTTCGCTCCCGATATCGGCCAGAGCTCCGCGGCTGCTCTGACCAGCACGCCGTCCGGTACGAATAACTACCTTTTGGCCAGCAGCCCGACCGCGTTGCCGCAGCCGATTTGGCCGAATCTCGATCCGGGGCAGATTCCCCTTCCCGGTCAGATCACTGGTTTCGTAACGTCTCTCGATCGCAATGCTTCCCGTCCTCCGCGCCAGAATCAATTTAGCATCGGCATCCAGCGTGAAATTAGCCGCGACTTCGTGCTCGAGGCTTCCTACGTGGGCAACCGCGGCGTGTGGTGGACTGGTCCGCTGGGACTGCTCAACCAGGTATCGCCGGCCCAATTTGCCGCGGTTGGCTTGAATCCTTACACCAACCCAGCCGACAACATCCTGCTGTCCAAGGCGATTTCTGACCCCACTGTGGTCGCAAGAGTGGGACACATCGTCCCCTACGCCGGTTACTCTACAAGCAACACGCTGCTGAATGCACTGCGAACGTATCCGCAGTTCTCGACCAGCGTCGTCACCAACTCTCCCACCGGCAATACCTGGTACGATTCCTTGCAGGTCAAAGGCACCAAGCGCCTTTCGCACGGCCTTCAGGTGAACGGCACGTTTACGTGGGCCAAGGCGATGACGAGAATTAACGAGGACATCTTCAATCCCGACGCTTCCCTCAAGTCGATCCAGGGGACCGACCAGCCCTACCTGTTCAACGCCAACATCGTGTACAACACGCCGAAAGCGTCCAACAACAAGGTGCTGGCCTGGGTAACCCGGGACTGGCAGCTCGGCGCATTCCTGCAGTACGGCAGCGGCCTGCCGCTTACGCCTCCTGCGGCAACAGTCGCCAATAACTTGACTGGCGGCGAGATGTTCCGCACGGGTCAGCCTTTGTTCAAGAAGGACCTGAACTGCGGCTGCATCAATCCTTACACTGATCAAGTCTTAAACCCTGCCGCCTGGGCCAATCCGGTCGCGGGGACGTGGGGTCCCGGTCCTACGCCTGGCCTCGGGGCCGGTCTGTATTACAGCGACTTCCGCCAGGCTCGCCGGCCCAGCGAGAATATCAACATCGGGCGCAACTTCCGGATCAAGGAACGCATGAATCTCCAGATTCGCGCCGAGTTCGCCAACGCCTTCAACCGGATGCAACTCGGAAATCCGGTGACCACGTCGCCGTACAACGCGACCAACGCGCTCCAGAATCCGACGGTGGTAGGCGGCCGCTACACCGGCGGCTTCGGCGCTTACACGATCGGCAGCGTAGGAGTGAACGGACAGCCGAGTTTCACCGCAAACGGCAACGTCGGCCAGTTGTACGCCCAGCCGCGCCAGGGTACGCTGATCGCTCGCTTCACGTTCTAAGCGAATTGAATCTTTCAACTCACGGCCTCGCTGCTCCGGCAGCGAGGCCGTTGCTTTTGTTGTATCGCGCACAACGCAGTGCGGCTGGATCTATCCCTAATTTCTTGTGCCCGCCGCACGCTGTGCGCTCCGAGCAAACCGGCAGCGGGCAGTCCAGGCCATGGAGTTTCACGCTCCGAGCGTATATAATCGAACGTCGGTGAGGAGAACGGAATGAAGCGAACCTTTGTAGTTTTGCTGGTGGCGATCACGCCCCTGTTGGCGCAAACCGGAGCGAAAAACGGAGAGTGGCCGACCTACGGCGGCGACCTGGGCAACACCCGCTACTCCGCGCTCGACCAGATCAACGCCGCGAATTTCGACAAGCTGGAAGTCGCCTGGCGCTTCAAGACCGATAATCTCGGGCCGCGTCCCGAAGCCAATCTGGAAGGCACGCCGCTGATGGTCAAAGGCATTCTCTACTCGACCGCCGGAACGCGCCGATCGGTAGTGGCGCTGGACGCAGCCACGGGCGAGCTGCTGTGGGTCCACGGAGAAAATGAGGGCAAGCGCGGTGAAGCCGCGCCCCGCCAGCTTTCCGGGCGCGGCCTCTCCTACTGGACTGATGGACGCGAGGAGCGCATTATCTACGTCACTCCCGGCTATCAGATGATCGCTCTGGACGCCAAGACCGGCAGCCGCATCCCCGGGTTCGGCAAGAACGGCATCGTGGACCTCAAGGATGAAGACGATCAGCAGATCGAGCCGCTGAATCCCGACATCGGATTGCATTCTGCGCCCGTGGTGTCCGGAAACACCGTGATCATTGGCGCGGCTCACAAGCCCGGCGGCGTTCCGGCCAGCAAGACCAACGTGAAGGGCTACGTCCGCGGCTTCGATGTACGCACCGGCAAGCGGATGTGGATCTTCCACACGATACCCAAACCGGGTGAATACGGATTCGACACCTGGCAGCAGGATTCCTGGTCTTATACCGGCAACACCGGCGCATGGGGACAAATGGCGATCGACGAGCAGCTCGGCTTGGTCTATATCGGGGTCGAGCTTCCCACCGGCGACTACTATGGCGGCCCTCGTCCGGGCGCGGGCTTGTTCGGCGAGAGCATCGTGGCGGTGGATCTGAAGACCGGCGCACGCAAGTGGCACTATCAGTACGTGCATCACGGCATCTGGGACATGGATAATCCTTGCCCGCCGATCCTCGCCGACATCAACGTCAACGGCCGCATTGTGAAAGCCGTGGCCCAGCCCACCAAGCAGGCGTTCATGTATGTGCTGAACCGCGAGACCGGCGAGCCCATCTGGCCGATCGTTGAAAAGCCGGTAGAGAAGGGCACTGTCCCGGGCGAATGGTATTCGCCGACGCAACCTTTTCCGACTAAGCCTCCTGCGTTTGACCTCCAAGGTATTTCGATCAACGACCTGATCGACTTCACCCCGCAGCTTCGCGCCGAAGCGGTTCAGTTGGTTTCGAAATATAAGCTCGGCCCGATGTTCACGCCCGGCGTGGTCAGCAAATTCGAAGGTCCGCTGGCGACCCTCACCGCAGCGACGGCGGGCGGCGGATCGAACTGGCCGGGCGGGTCCTATGATCCCGAGACGCACATCGCCTACGTATCCTCTCAGACGACCGTGACTGCAATCGGTCTGGTGCCGGGCGGAACCCGCTCCGACATCATGTACATTTCGGGTCAGGCGCGCGATCCGAACGCATCCGCAGCGGCTGGCGGACGCGGAGGGCCGGGAGGTGGGCTGACGGTCGAAGGCCTGCCGCTGCTCAAGCCGCCCTACGGGCGCATCACGGCGATCGATCTCAATAAAGGCGAAATCGCCTGGCAGGTGGCCCATGGCGACACGCCGGACAATATCCGCGATCATCCGGCCCTCAAGGGTATGAACATCCCGCGCACGGGGCGTCCCGGCCAGGCCGGAACTCTCGTCACCAAGACTCTGCTGGTCGCCGGCGAAAAAGGCGTCGTCACGATGGCCGACGGCCGCCGCGGGGCGTATCTGCGGGCTTACAACAAAGCCACTGGAGCGGATGCCGGCAAGGTGTACATTCCGGCTCCGCAAAGCGGCTCGCCGATGACGTACATGCTCAACGGCAAGCAGTACATCGTGGTCGCTATCAGCGGCCAGGGATATAACGCGGAACTGGTCGCGTTCGCATTACCGGCCGCCAATTAATGTAGGGGCGAGGCACGCCTCGCCCTAGGCCCACGAAAATCCGTGTTTCGCTAGCGGCAGCGAGCGGATCCGCTTGGTCGTCGCGACGAAGATCGCGTTCGTCACCGCCGGCAGGATCGCGGGAACCGCAGGCTCGCCCAGTCCCGACGGTGGATTGTCCGACTTCAGCCAATGCACTTCGATCTCCGGAGGCGCCTGTGTAATGCGCACCGGCGGATACTTGTCGAAGTTCGACTGCATCGCCTGGCCGCGCTCGAAGGTGATCTCCCACGACATCACGCTGCTCAGGGCCTCGATCACCGACCCCTGCACCTGATTCTGAGCGTTGCTCGGGTTGATGATGTGACGGCCGATGTCGGCGGCCACCCACACTTTATGGACCTTCACCTTGCTGTTGGCGTCGACCGCTAGATCCACCACTTCGGCGAAATATCCGCGGTGCGCGAATTGGAACGCGACGCCCATGGCCCGTCCTTTGGGCAGATTGCGCTTGCCCCATCCCGATTTTTCGCGAACCAGTTCCAAAACGCCGCGCATGCGTGAGGCGACAAAGTCCTGGTCCGCGGCGGTCCCGATGCGGTCCTGCCCCACCAGGTCGATCCGGAATTGCAGCGGGTCTTTGCCCGCGGCATACGCCAGTTCGTCGACGAAGGACTGAAACACGAAGCAGAATCCGTTGCTGCGCGGCGCGCGCATGGCCCCCGTTGGGAAGCCCAGCGGCATCAGCGTCGATTGGAAAGAGAAGTTGGGTATGAACGTCGCCGGGAATTCGTTCTGGTTGATATTCGCCTGCGGCGCGAACCGTTGGCCGTCGCCGAAGCTCACGTAGTGATTCCGCCAGGCGACCACTTTTCCCGAAGCATCCACGCCGCCTTTCAGATAATGGAACCCTCCGGGACGATAGAAATCGTGCGCCATATCGTCTTCGCGGGTCCACAGAAGCTTCACCGGTACGCCGGCCTCTTTGGCGATCCAGGCGGCCTCGGCGATGTAGTCGTTGGTGAGCCGTCGTCCGAATCCGCCGCCGCCGCGCACCTGGTGGATCGTCACATCGCTCGCCTGCAATCCGAGCGTTTGCATGGCGACTTGCAGTCCCGCAGCCGGCGTCTGGCTGGGCGCCCAGATCTCGAGCTTGCCGTCTTTGAAGTGCGCGACGGTGTTCTCCGGCTCGAGCGGGGCGTGGGAGATGAACGGGTAAGAGTAGGCAGCCTCGACCAATTTCGCGGCGCTGGTCAGCGCGGTATCGGCGTTGCCGTCGTTCCTAAGCGAGAAACCCGGTGGTTGTTTCGCCAGTTCATCGGCTTTTTGCGCGAAGCCTAGCGTAGACTGCGCCGCCGTGGGACCCTCGTCCCAGACCACTTGCAGCTTCTTGCGTGCCGATTGCGCCTGCCACCACGTATCCGCGACGATAGCAACGCCCGAGAGCAGCCCGGTGAGTTGTGCCCCGCCTTCCACGAGGAACGCGTGGCGCACGCCGGGCATGGCTTTAATCGCGTCCAGATTGGCGGACTTGGCTTTGCCTCCGAACACGGGACACTTCTCGAACACCGCGAAGAGCATGCCGGGAACCGTGAAGTCGATGCTGAATATCGGTTTCCCGGTTACGATGTTCGCTACGTCGACGCCTACCAGCGGCTGGCCGATGATCTTGTAATCCTTAGCGTCCTTCAGCTTCACCGACTTCGGATCGGGCAGCGGAAGAGTGGCAGCTTTCGCGGCGAGCGCGCCATAGCCCACAGTGCGGTTGCTAGGCCGGTGCGTCACTTTGCCCGAACCCGTCGCGCATTCCGATTCCGGCACGTTCCAGGTCTGCGCTGCCGCCGTCAGCATCAGTTGACGCCCGGTAGCGCCCACCAGCCGCAGCGGATCCCAGTTGACGGGCGTCGAATTGCTCCCGCCGGCCGATTGCGGACCGTACTTGGCCTGATCGAGGTCGGCCAGCTTAATCCTGACGTCTTTCCAATCGACGTCCAGCTCATCCGCGATGATCATCGGCAGGTGGGTTTGGGAGCCCTGCCCGACTTCCGGATTCTTCGCCAGGATGGTGACGGACCCGTCGGCCGCAATATGGATGAACGCATCCGCCTTGAAGGCCGCCGCCGGGCCTTGCCCCTGGGCGAGGACTGGTTCATCAAAATAAAGGCTCAGCAGCAGGCCCCCGCCCGCCACCGAACTTATCCGAAGAAACGACCGGCGATCCATACGGGTGGTCTTCATGACGCCTCCAACTCTCCCGACGTTATCACCGCCCGCCGGCAGCGTCAAACGCCATCGGGCCGCTTTTAGCGCGGTGGAGCGGTCCCGACGCCGAATCCCGACGGCGCTTCGAAAAACCCCGCAAGCGCGCTCACGGATTCGGGCGAACCCGTGAACAGGTCCGCGGGCGGTTGGCGAAAGCGCAGCATATCCCGATAGATCACATCGGCCAGTTGCGAGTTGATGCCCCAGCCTGCCAGGTAGGAAAGCCTCAGGTTGCTGTCGCGATTAATCTCGGACCCGGCGGTCCATTGCCCGAGATCGGCCATGCGGCCGGTGTAGGTCGAAAACAGTGCGAGCGTTGACGGCACGCCTACTTCACGGAGCGATTCCGCCACGGGAGCATAATCCGGCCGGGCAAGCCGCTGCTGGGCCTCATCTACATTTATCTTCAATGGCTCGGCTTGGCCCATGAAAACCATGTCGTAGCCTTCGCCATTTCGAGTGTTGGCCCACACCGTGGCATTGGGGAAGGATTCGAAGAACGTCGCCAGTTCGCTTTTCACGGTGCGCAGGTCGCTTTCATAGAGCGGCACGTACAGCGAGAAATATCCCCCTGGGTTCAGGTGCGCCTTCACTGCGTCGAAGTATTCTTTCGAATACAGAGCCGCCGTGCCCTTGGCGAACACGTCCAGAGGATCCGACGCGATGATGTCGTACTTGTTGGTGGTGGTCATCACGTAATGCCGGGCGTCGTCATACACAATGTGGGTCTTCGGATTGTTCATGACCTCGTAGTTCTGCTTGCCGAAGAAGCGCGTGGAGGT
>DASYSG010000031.1:0-90239 GCA_036003585.1 Bryobacteraceae bacterium
CGCAGGAACGACGCGCGCGGATACGAAAGATTCAAGGATCTGTTTGAAGCCATCGTGGCTTACAACGAGTAAAGAGGATATGAGCGCACACACAGCTCAGACGAAATTGAAGTTGGTCGGCAAGTTGATTCTCGCCGGCGAAGTACATTGCGAAACGGGCCTACATATCGGCGCGGGCAAGGGATCGCTTGAAATCGGCGGCGCCGATAATCCCGTGGTAAAGGACGCCTTCGGGCTGCCTTACATTCCCGGCAGCTCGCTGCGGGGCAAGCTGCGGTCGCTGCTCGAGAATTCACTGGGAGTGACCGGACCCGCCGACCTCGTGTACTTATCCAAGCGCCGGGGCCAGGAAGTGCGCATCCATCAGAGCGATCGTCCCGACGACGAGATCTGCCTGCTGTTCGGCCGCAATCCCGGACGCATGGAGCGCGTTCAGGGAGAAGCGCTGGAATCGAGCGCCGCGAGTCCCGCTCGTCTGGCGGTCTACGATGCCCCTCTCGATCCTGAAAGCATCACGCCGCAGATGCGCGAGAACCTCGACGACGAGATCACCGAAGTGAAGAGCGAGAACGCCATCGACCGGATTACGTCGCAGGCGAATCCCCGAACGCTGGAGCGTGTGCCCGCGGGCGCGCGGTTCAAGGTCCGCATGGTGCTCGACGTTCTGTGCGACGAGGACAAAGCCCTGGCGGCGCGGCTGTTCGAAGGGCTGCGCCTGCTTGAAGACGATGCGCTGGGCGGCGGCGGATCGCGCGGCAGCGGCCGCATCCGGTTCGCCAATCTCAAGCTGACGTGGCGCGGGCGCGGATTCTACTCCTCCGGCGCTCAGGAAGCCGAGCTGGCTTCCGGCGACTTGGGCCAACTGCAATCCGCGGTCAACGAATCGTCTTTCGCCGAAAAGCTCGCGGAATAAGCCTAGAAGATGCCATCTGGTTTGCTCATCCGCCTCCGGCCTGTGGGGCCGTGGCGCATCGGTCCCGATTCCGGCGATCGCGATCGCGTCGACCGCGTCTATCACAGCGACTCGCTGTACTCCGCGGTTACCTCCGCCATGAGCAGGCTGGGAATGCTGGAAGAGTGGCTCGAAGCCACGGTGCGTGCGCCTGAACCGGCCGTGCGCTTCAGCTCCTGTTTTCCGTATCAGGGCGACACGCTGCTGGTGGTGCCGCCCAGAAATCTGTGGCCGCCGCCGCCCTCGTCCAAAATTCGCTGGAAAGGCGCGCGGTTCGTGCCGCTCAGCGTGGTGAAATCGCTCGCTGCGGGCCAGGGATTGTCGGAAGACGGCTGGGTCATCGATGGACCCAGTGAGTGCCTGCTGCCGTTCAGCACGCCGCCGTCGCCGGGTCCGTTTCGCGTCTCTGTGCGCTCCAGCGCGGCGGTCGATCGCGAAGGCGAATCGGTATCCCCGCATTCCACGGCTTGTGTCGAGTTCACGCCAGGCAGCGGATTGTGGTGCGTGGTGCACTTCGATAACAATGCCGCAAACAATGCCGCGCAGCAACGATGGACCAAACCGCTGACCGCCGCCTTCCGGCTGTTGTCCGATTCCGGATTTGGCGGGAAGCGTTCCCAGGGCTGGGGCCGCGCGGAAATGCCCGAGATCACGGAAGACTTGATCGAAGTACACGCCAAGCCGGATCAGGCTTCGGCTTACTGGATGCTATCGCTGTTCCACCCGGCGGCCACAGACACAGTGGAGTGGTCGCAGGGGAATTACGCGCTGACCACTCGCGGCGGACGCGTGGAAAGCGATGCGCGCTGGGGCGATCCGAAGAAACAAACCCGTATGGTGACGGAAGGCTCGGTTCTGGTAGCCTCCGCGGAACCGCGCGGATCGGCTGCCGATGTGGCTCCCGAAGGTTTTCCGCACCCGGTGTACCGTGCCGGCTTCGCGCTGGCGATCCCTATCCCCCTGTCTGTGGCAAGGACGACTGCTTCGTGAAATACAGGGTCACATGTTTGACTCCGACGCTGGTAGGCGACGGCCAGAAACTGGCGCCCATCGATTACATGGTCTGGAAGGACCACGTCAACGTGCTCGACCAGCGCCGCATCTTCCGCTTACTGTCAAAGGGTCCGCGCCTGGAAGGATACCTGGAACAGCTCAAGACAGCCGACAAGCTGGATTTCGCGTCCTGGGGCGGCTTCGCGCAGAATTTCTCCGGCCGCCGGATTCCCTTTGAACACCCCAGTTCGATTTCCGTCTGGGAACGCGCCCATTCGGAGAATCTGTTTATTCCGACTTTTGCGACGTCGTTGTCCGGCCCATACCTGCCCGCAACTGCGATCAAGGGCGCCTTGCGTACCGGCGCCGTGTTCGAGCGCTGGAACGAAAATACGCTGCGCGAGCTTGCCAGCCGCTTGGAACAAGACGACCGGCCTCCTCGGAATCCCGCCGCCAAAGCCGAGGACGCCGTCCTGGGCGGCCATGCCAGCAATCGCATGAAACGTGTCGCTACGGCCGATTCCGGTCCGGTAGCCTACACCGGCATGAAGATTTACCTGCTGCGGACGTCGACCATGGTGGCGCGCGGGTCTGGCAAGTTCGAGCTGGGCTGGAAATCGCCTCGGGGCACCGCGGACGCCCGCAGGATCGACGAGAGCACGCCCACATTCGCAGAAATGGCTGCTCCCGGGATGATTTTCGAAGGACTTTGGAAGGAGACTTCGGCGCACGATCGCCAAAAGCTCTTCCAGGCTTCTAACTCCTTCGCTTCCAGCCAGATCCAGCGTCACAAGGCTTATGCCGAGGCCACTGGCCTGGAGAGGCTGGCCGCAACCCTTGGCGACCTTGAAAAACGCGTTCAGGAGCCTGGAAACCACGCCTGCGTGCTGTCCCTGGGGTGGGGTGCCGGCATGCTTTCGAAGATTTCAGTCGGCGATACCGCAGATCCAAGCTACCGGTCGATCTTGAGGCACGTCAGCGCGTATCAAAAAGCCGTCCAGACGGGCCTGCCGTTCCCCAAAACCCGCCGCATCGTCTTCGCCGCAGGCCAACCGGCATATTTGCCGGGCTGGGTTCTGCTGGAAGTCGTCTAGAAACACTTAGCCCGCCTGCAGCCTCCCTACTAAAGAACTGTCGGACGCTAAGTGCAAGGAATACAGGGTTTCCCTTAGTACCACGGCGACCAGATGGCTATTCGCTCTACAGGACGTGCGTGATACTATCGATTAGCAGAGAAGAACAAGAGAGGGTCCATCCCCCACAAATGTACAATGCTTTCTTCGGCTTCTCGGAGAGCCCGTTTAGCCTAAGTCCTGATCCAGCCTTCTTTTACCGCAGTGAGCGGCATGAAGAGGCGCTGGCGAATCTGGTCTATGGCGTGCAAGCGCGCAAGGGGTTCATCGTCCTATCCGGCGAGGTAGGCACCGGCAAGACCACCATGTTGGAGTGCCTGCGGGATTACCTGGACGCCAACCTCATCGAGTTCGCGTTTCTGTTCAATTCCCGTATCAATGTCGAGCAGTTCTTCGAGATGATTGCGTACGATCTGGACCTGCCATGCGCGCGAACCTCGAAAACCGAAGTGCTCTTTGCGTTAAACACACTGTTGGTGGAACAGGCTCAAGAAGGTAAAACCGTGGTGCTGATCGTCGACGAAGCGCATAACCTCGAATGGGAAGTGCTCGAAGAGATCCGGCTGCTGGGGAACCTCGAAAATCGCAACGGAAAGCTGCTGCAAATCGTGCTGGCGGGGCAGCCCGAGCTGGATCGCAAACTGGACGCTCCCAATCTTCGCCAACTGAAGCAGCGGGTGGTGCTGCGCTGCAACCTGTCGCCGTTCGCTCTGCGGGAAGCGGTGGAATATATCGATTCGCGTATGGCGCGGGTCGGGATGCCTGAACAGACCGTGTTTTCCGAGGAACTGATGTCGGAAATCCATCTGCGGACGCAGGGAATCCCGCGTGTGATCAATGGCGTCTGCGATAACCTGCTGCTGACCGCGTTCGCCATGGAGACTAAGCTCTGCACCGTGGAAATGCTCGACGAAGTGTGCCGGGATATGCGCCTGGAATGGCCGGGCAGCCGCCGGGCCCGCATGCGTGCGGAAGCCCAGGAATCCTTCGAGCGGGCTCCTTACAAGGTCTAGTAGGGTGAGACCTGCCTCGCCCGGCTACCGCACTGCGGCGGCGTCTTCGAAGCTCACCGGAGGATTGTAGAACAGGAACCGGCCGCAGCTCTCGCAGAACATCAACTGGTCGCCTTTTCTCAAATCCTGGAGGAATTGCGGGCGGAGGTTGATCTGGCAGCCTGAGCATCGTCCGTTGACCGCTTCCGCGACGACGGTACTATTGCTGAACCTCTTGCGAATCTTCTCGTAGGCAGCCAGCGACGGCTTGGGCAGCTTGGCGACCGATTCCGCGCGCTGCTGGCGCAGCGTATCGAGATCCTTCTGATCGGCGGCCGTGCGCTCGCGGGCCTGCGTCTTTTCCGCCTCCACCGACTTCTTTTCCTCGGCCAGAGCCTTCTCGGCCTTCTTGACGTTCTGGTCGAGCGGTTCCGATTCCGTCATCAGCTCCAGGATGCGGTCCTCGGCCTGGCGAATCTCTTTCTCGATGAATTCGATCTCGTGCTGGAACGCCTTATATTGCTCGTTGGTCTTGGCGCCCAGCATCTGATCGCGGAGTTTCGAGATCTTCTGCTGGTGCATCTGGATATCGCCTTCGAGCTTCTTGCGATCCTTCTGATTCGCGGTGAGAGCGGCCTTGTCGGCTTCCAGTTTACGGACATGCGATTCGAGAGCTTTCTCGATCGCTGCGATGTGCTTGGGCAGCGCGGCTACTTCTTTTTCGAGCGTGGTTATTTTCTGATCTAGCGATTGAAGCTGAATCACCAGATGGACATCTGGATACATGGATCTTGATTTTAGCATGCGTCGAACGCGATACAGTAAAAGACGAACATGCAACAGCCCCCCAACACAGCCAAAGACAATACTCCCCCGGTTCCGCTGACCATCGAGGGCGCGGCCGTTCTCCACCAGATGGTGCGCGTCCGCTGGGCTCCCTGGCGGGCTCTCCCGGGTACGGATCGGGCGGCGATCCTGGATGAAGCCGCCTCCACCCTGGCCGCGATCGAGAAACAAGATAGCGCCGCATTCGGGCTTTTGGGGCACAAAGGGGACCTGATGCTGGTCCATTTTCGCCCGGGCTTCGACCAGCTTGGCGAGGTCCAGACGTGCCTGGCGCACCTGCGCCTGTGGGACTACTTGGAACAGACCAGCTCCTATCTCTCGGTAGTAGAACTGGGCTTGTACGAGTCGACGGGCAAGGCGTACGGCGATCTGGCGGAGAAGGGAATCGCGCCGCACAGCCCCGAGTGGAACGTGCAAATCGAGCAGACTCTGGAGCGCCAGCGCCAGGCCATGCACCCGCGCCTGTTTCCCGATGTGCCGCCCGCGAAATACCTGTGCTTTTATCCCATGGATCGCCGGCGTGGCGAAGACAAGAACTGGTATCAGCTCCCCCTGGGCGAGCGCCAGCGCCAGATGGCCGAGCACGGCGCGGTGGGACGCCGCTACGCCGGAACGGTGAAGCAGATCATCACCGGATCAATCGGTTTCGACGATTGGGAATGGGGCGTGGACCTGTTCGCCGACGACCCGTTGGTCTTCAAGAAGCTGATCTACGAAATGCGCTTCGACCACGTCAGCGCGGTGTACGCATTGTTCGGATCGTTCTTCGTCGGGCGGCGGCTGGATGTGGAAGGGTTTAAGAAGCTACTGACGGTGTGAAGGGGCTGACCGCGTCTGGTACTAACTCGCTCCGGCTGGTACTTTACCTGGAGTAGGAGTGTGTTATACCTAAGAGCCATACCTTAGGAGGGTGAAGCAAATGAAGCGTGAATTCTTAAAAGCGCTGGCGGCGGGAGCCGTCTTCGCCGGTTTAATCGCGGGGGGGCTTCTCCTCGGCACCAAGCCAGGTCAGGCCGCCAACGATAACAATGGCTCGCAAGACGAAAAACAGATGATCCAGACCGGTCTCGCCTTTGCGTCGTCCGCTGGGATTTCGCTCAACATGAACGGCAAAGACCCGGACATGGTGGGACTCGGAAGCTATCTGGTGAATGTGGCCGGCGACTGTAATGGTTGCCACACGAACAACCCGGCCACTGAATACACAACGCCCGGGAACCCATATCTTCTGCGCCCGGTCTTCAGCGGTACGAAGCAGATCAATGCTGCGACCTACTTGGGCGGAGGCTCCGTTTTCGGACCGCTTCCTGGCGTAGACAATGCCCACCCTGTGCCGATTATCTCCCGCAACCTGACACCCGACAAGACAGGACGCCCTGAAGGCGGCAACACGCTGTCGGATTTCAAACTCATCCTGCGGACCGGCGTGGATCTAGATCATGCCCATCCGAGCTGTCCAACTTCCGGCACGGCACCCGCGAACTGCCTCCATTTTCCGTTCAATGGAGAGTTGCTCCAGGTCATGCCCTGGCCGAACTTCCAAAATATGACCGACCGCCAGCTCGAGGCCATCTACACCTTCCTCAGCGCGATCCCCTGCCTGGAAGGCGGCCCTGGCGAACCTCCCAATCGCTGTAAGTAAGGCGTTCCAGGTCGCCGTCATAACGAACATCACAGCGCCCGTGATCGCCGATGTGATCACGGGCGCTATTATTTATCGTTCACAAAGGAATTGACTTAGAACCGTCTCTTGCTCCGGCGCATCAATAGGGGTGTAAGGAAAAGAGGTCTTATGCTCCAGGGATTCACATCGACCGCGTTCGTGGCAGGCATCCTGGTCAGTGCCTTTATGCCGGCAGTCGGCTTGGCCCGGGATCACGGCGGTAACTCCGGAGACGGACGCCGTGGCTCTTCAGAAAGATCAACGCGCGGCGACGGAGGCCGTTACTCCGGGCGACAGAGCTTCGTGAGCCCGCGCGACTCCGAAGGGCGGCGCGGATACTCGGGTGGCCGGAACTACTCGAGTCGCGGCTACGTGGTTCCGCGTGCGTATGGACGCTCAGTCTACGGCGGCGGCATATCTCTGGGTTATGGCGTTCCCTATGGGTACGCTTACAGTCCAGGCTACGCCTACGATCCTGGCTATGCCTACGATCCGGGTTATTCTGCCGAGCCGGCTCCCGCGCCGCAGACCTGCTCCCCAGGCAGCTACGATCGTAACCGTAACTGGGTCCCTAATCCCGATTGCTATTCCGATCAACAGCAGTATCCGCAGCAGCCGCAGCAGAACTACGATCCCAATCAGCAACCGTACCCGCAGCAGCAGAACTACGCGCCTACTCAGCCGCAGCGGTACGGCCGATAAGCTGCTGGTGCTGAGCCATGCGACCTTCTGGGCCCCACCCGTCTGGCTTTTGATCCTGCTGACTGGAATCGGCGCGGCACAGTCGCGGGCGCTTGAGCACGACATGCTCGCCAGCCACAACGCGGTGCGAGCGCGCGTGGGAGTAGCTCCTCTCACATGGTCCGACCGGCTGACCGCGCGTGCGCAGGATTGGGCCGATACTCTCCTGGCGCGGAGGAAATTCGACCACCGGCCAAATTCGCATTACGGCGAGAACTTGTTCGAGATCGCCGGCGCGTCCGCGTCGCCCGCGCAGGTGGTCGAAGCGTGGGCCGCGGAATCCAGGAACTACGACTACAAATCGACCCATTGCCGCGGCGTGTGCGGCCACTACACCCAAATCGTGTGGGGCGGTACCAAAGAAGTGGGATGCGCAGTGGCGCGAGGCGGAGGACTGGAGATTTGGGTTTGCAACTATGATCCGCCCGGCAACTGGGCCGGCCAGCGACCCTATTAGGTCGTCCGCGCTCTATCGGCGCCGCAGACGCCTTTGAATGGGCCGCGCGAACGCGTGGATCACAGCGTCGATCTCGGCCAGCCCCAGCGTCCGGCACGACCCGTAGTACACCGCCAGTCCCACAGGGAGTGAAACGGCGAGGTCCGCAAGCCGCGCCATTTGCGAGACACCGAGCCACGTCGCCACGCCGCGCGACGACGCGAAAATCGCGGCGCCCATAATCGCCGACGCCAGCGACACCTTGCCGATTTGGGTTGCCAGATCGCGGCCGTAAATTCCGCCGATTCTCTTGCGCAGAATCGCGAATAGTACGACGAATCCGAACAGTGCGACCGCCGATGTCGATAGCGCCAGCCCCGCATGGCCCAGTCCGGCAAACTTGATCATCGTCGACGCGGCTGCGTAGTTCACCAATATGGATCCCAGGCTTACCAGCATGGGCGTGCGCGCGTCGTTCAGCGCGTAAAATGCTGGACTGAGCACTTTCAGAGCGGCGTAACCCATCAGCCCGATTGCGTAATAAGAAAGCGCCACGGCGGTCTGCTGCGTGTCATAGAGCTGGAAGCGCCCGCCCTGATAGATCGCGCCGATGATCGATTTCCCCAGCACCACCAAACCGACCGAAGACGGGATCGTCAACAGAAACACGGTGCCCAGGGAGCTCGAAAGTGTCCGCCGGAACTCGTCCATTTCGCCGCGCGCGACGCTTCGGGCGATCGACGGAAGAGTCGCCGACGCCATCGCCACGCCGAACAGGCCCAAGGGGAGCTGCATGAAGCGGAAGGCGTAGCTCAGCCAGCTCACAGGACCGTCCAGTCCGCGTATCGGATCGGAGATGGTGGATGCGAAATTGGTGTTCACCATCACATTGATCTGCACGGCGGCATTGCCCAGGATCGCCGGGACCATCAGCTTCAGGATCCGCTGCAATCCCGGGTCGGACCAGTCCAGCGTCGCCCGGAAGCGGAAACCCAGGCGATGCAGGCTGGGCAGCTGCCAAATCAGTTGCAGCGCGCCGCCCAGAACCACACCGATCGCCATTCCCTCGATGCGTGTCAGATGCAGGGTTGGGCCCATGAAGATGCCCAGCACGATGCCGAATCCCACCGAACCGATATTGAAAAACGTCGAAGCCAGGGCGGGCACTCCAAAACGGTTGCATGCGTTCAGCACGCCCATCGCCTGCGCCGCCAGGGCGACCAGCAGCAGGAACGGAAACATGATGCGGGTCATGCGAACGGCCAGCTCAAATTTGCCGGGCACCGCCGCGAATCCCGGGGCCAGCAAGTGAACTAGAACCGGCGCAAAGACGATGCCCGCGGTGCATACCGCGCCCACCACGATGATCAGCGCCGTGGCGACCAGATTGACCAGCCGCGCGGCCTCCTCTCTACTGCGCTGGCTGAGATATTCGCTGAAGGTGGGGACGAAGGCGCTCGAAAGCGCGCCTTCCGCGAACAGGTCGCGCGTCAGGTTGGGGATGCGGAACCCCAGCATGAATGCGTCGTAAATCAGCCCCGCGCCGAACAGCCGCGCCATCACCGATTCACGCAGCAAGCCGGTGATGCGGCTCATGAACACCGCGACGGAAACCACGCCTGCCGACCGCACCACGCTCTCGGATTGCGAGGGCGTGGGATCTAGGCGCGGAGTTTCATCACTGGCCGTATTGTTCAAGGAAGTGGGCAATCGTCATGATCCCGGCGTAGTAGTTCGCCAGCTTGTATTTCTCGTTGGGCGAATGTAATCCATCGTCGGGAAGTCCGAATCCCATCAGGATAGTGGGAATGCCGAGGCACTTGGCGAAATCGCCCACAATCGGGATGGATCCGCCGCTGCGAATGAACACCGTTTCGCGGCCCAGCACGTCGGAAAACGCTTTGGCGGCAACGCGGATCGCGTGATTATCCGGATTCACGCTTATCGCCGGCCCGTAAGCCAGGATCTTCACCTCAGTCTGAATTCCCGCCGGCGTGCAGTCTCCGACTGCCTTTTTGTATGCGGCGATTATCTTAAGTGGATCCTGATTGGGCACCAGCCGGATGCTGACCTTGGCCGTCGCCTTGGCGGGGATCACGGTCTTCGCTCCGGGTGCGACGAATCCGCCCACAATGCCGTGCACTTCGAGCGTCGGCCGCGCCCATACGCGCTCGAGCACGGTGAATCCCGGCTCACCAGTGAGCTGCGTCGAGCCGACCTCGACCTTCAGGAACTCCTTTTCGTCAAAAGGCAAGCTGGACCACGAAGTTTTTTCCTCCGGTGTCGGCGGCGCTACATCGTCGTAGATGCCGGGGATGTTGATATGGCCTTGCGCGTCTTTCAGCTTGCTGAGAAGCTCCACCAGTCCGAAAATTGCGTTGGGCGCCGCGCCTCCGTACATTCCCGAATGCAGATCTTTCGCTGGGCCGCGCGCTTCGATCTCGGTGTAAACCAGGCCGCGCAGGCCGATGCACAACGTCGGGATGCCTTCGGCGTACAGCTCGGTGTCGGATACCAGCGCGACGTCGCACTTGAGTTTCGCGGGATTTTCAGCGACGTATTTGGCGATCGCCGCGCCGCTGACTTCCTCTTCGCCCTCGATCAGGAACTTCACGTTCACCGGCAGCTTGCCGTTCACCGCGAATAGCGCTTCGATGGCCTTGATGTGGCTGTACATCTGGCCCTTGTCGTCGGCCGCACCGCGGGCGTAGATGTTGCCGTCGCGAACGGTCGGCTCGAACGGAGGCGTGATCCACTCATCCAGGGGATCGGGAGGTTGCACATCGTAATGCCCGTAGCACAGGACGGTTGGTTTTCCAGGTGCGTGCAGCCAGTCAGCGTAGATCAGAGGATGTCCGGCGGTCTTGATGACTTCGACGTGTTCCATCTTCGCGGCGCGCAGGCTGGCAGCGACGAATTCCGCCGCGCGCTGGATGTCAGGAACGTGTTCGGGTAGAGTGCTGACGCTGGGGATACGGAGGAAGTCCTTCAGCTCGGAGAGCAGCCGGTCCTTGTTTGTTTCGACAAACGTGTTCGTGGAGAGGGACACAATCCATTATAAGAGTCCACTCGCCGGACTTACTGGCTGGTGGAGCTCTTGTGGCCGGCGAGCGCTATAGCAGCTCCCGCGCCGCCTCCGCCGATCGCGGCCACGATCCCGATCTTCGCGCCCGTGGACATCCCGGTGTGCGCTGCCGATGTCGAGGATGGATTCGGGGAAGGAGTCGGCGGCTGTGTTGCGCCGGCTGCGGTGGCGGCTGGCGGTACTTCGGCCTTGGCGTCCAGTGTCGCCGCGACACTGAGGCATCCGCCTTGCGCCACGAGCGCGACAGAGGCGACGTTCATCGCGCTGGTAGCCGGGGCAGTCGGCCGAATCCTGGAAGCTGCGCCGCGCACGTCAACCCGGTTGCCGACGTTGGCCGCCAGGTCCGGTCCCGAAACCTCGATCACCTCCTGCGTAGCCTGATCCTGTATCAGGAAGTGGCCGTCCTTGTAAACCATGCAGCCGGTGTGCGCGGTTTGTCCTTGCGCGGCCTGCATGACGGTTCCCTTAAGAGGACCTCGGAAGGGAGCGCGAATCAACTTCGCCTGATTCGAAGCGCGCGCATCGAAGGTCGCCGGGGCGGCCAGCTGTGCGATTCCTTTTTCGAGAACCAGCCGGTTCTCCCAGATGCGTGCTCGCGAGTCCGCGCCCATCTGGATTTTCACGCCGTTGCGCAACGCCAGTTCCGAAGAAGCAGCAGACGTTTCGACAGTGGCGCCATCGAACAACGTGGCATTGCCCCATACCTGGGATCCCTCCACGTTAAAATGACCGCTGGCGGTGACGATTCCGATGGCGGGCGCAGCTAACGCCGCCATCGAGAAAAACAACGAGGAAAGAACGGTTCTTGAAACCACTGAAGCCAGTATACGTTCACACTTTTTAGCTGGCAAGAAATTTTCGCGTCATCCAAATGTATTACGCCTATCGAGCAGTCACCGTTTTCGCACTGCTGGCGCTGGCCGCCGCGGCCTGGTGGTCGATTCGTTTGGCGCGCGCCGATTCTGCCTTTCGCCAGCGAACCCCGGCGGACGTCGCCCGCGCGATCAGTCTTCAACCGGAGAATGGCGAATACCTGGCGACACTTGCATTACAAGCGGAATACACCGGGCAGGATTCCACAGACCTTTTGGAAGAGGCTGCCCGGCTCAACCCGCGTGCTTCCGCGCCGCGAATCCGTTTGGGTCTCGCTGCCGAGCTGCGCGGCGATACGAAGCAGGCAGAGCGCTGGCTGCAGGATGCATTTGCGGTCGATCATCAATTCGAAACTCGCTGGACGCTGGCGAACTTCTATTTCCGCCAAGGCATGCTTGACCAATTCTGGACCTGGATAAGATCGGCGCTCGAAATGTCGTACGGCGATCGCGTCGCTGCGTTCGATCTATGCTGGCAGGCGTCCGGCGATGCGAATGAGATCTTGAGCCGGGCCATCCCCGATCGTCGCGAAGTCGTCGCGTCCTATCTGGCCTATGTGCTGTCCCACCATCGCCAGGATGCCATCGCGGGCGCGGCGTATAAGCTTGCGAGAATACGCACCGTCGAGGATCTGCCGCTGCTCTATTCCGCCACCGATGCTGTCCTCGATCCCGAGCTGTGGCAGGCTCTCGGCAATGCTCGTCCTAGCGGAATTACGCATCCGAATTTCGAAGAGCCGCGAACGGGTCACGGATTCGATTGGACCTTTCCAGAAACGCCGGGAGTGACTCACCTGTCTCTCGACGGCGCGCATCGCATCCGGTTCAACGGCCAGCAACCAGAATCTTGCGAACTGCTTCGTCAGGTGGTCGGCGGGCTTCGTCCGGGCGCTTCTTACACCCTCCGATGGGAAGCACGGACGCAGGGATTTGGTTCGCCCACGGGCTTGGCCTGGCGGATCGCCGGCAATTCAGGACAACTGACGGCCGGCGAGGACTGGTCCTCCGGGAGTATGACCTTCACGCCCGATTCCGATCACGCAGTGCTCGTGCTCGGGTATCGCCGCCCGCAGGGGCAGGTTCGAGCCGAGGGATCCCTGGACTTGCGGCAGGTATTTACTTCTTCACGAGAATAAAATTGCCGCTGCGGATTTTGTTCGGGCGGAGATCCATCTGGAAGTTCACTTCCAGCAGGTTGAACGCCGGCCCGGGAATCAGCTCGACCACTCCGGATCTTCCATCGTTGGCCTTCAGCGTGAATCTCTGTGTCGGCGTCGCCGCGATCTCGCCTTCGAAAGTGAACTGGACTAGCGGATCGGTGACGCCAGGCGGCGGTTGGAAGCGCCCGGATAGCGTGCCTTCGGCGTGTCCATTGTTTTCGCGAACTGCCAGTGCCACCGATACGGGCGTCGCGCCATGGAAGGTTCCGTTCACAACGGGGAAGGTCCATTCACCCACGTAGCGAACCAGGGGAACCGGAGAAACGGAATTGCTGCGCGGAGCGGGCGCACTGGCGGTAGGGGCGGCGTTCGTGCTGATATCCACCGGCGAGACCGCGGGGGCCGCCGATGCCGGCGATGGCGCCGGCGGGTTGGCGTTCTGAATCGCGTCGGCCAGCTTGCTGTAGTAATCCGCCCACGCTGCGCGTTCCATTTCCAGCAGCGCTGCGTTTCGGGAGAGCTGCGAAGCCTGATCGCCGAATGCTTCGGCCGCTTTCGCGCGGGCCTGTTCCAGAGCGACGGAGGCTTGTGCTGTGGCTGCCACCGTCCCCTGGCGGGTCTGGATGGTGTTGCTGAGAGCAACCAGGGCAACGCGTTCGCGTTCCAAGGATTGGCGAAGCTCCTGGATACCAGGGTCCTTATCGGCCGTGAACTTGGCGATCGCTTTGTTGACCGTCAGCAATTCACCGGCGGCCAGGCTCGCCACTGCCGGCGGCACCAGATCGGGCGAGGTTCGGGTGGTCGCGTTTTGCAGAATGCTCCTGCGCCGAACCGCGTCGTCGGAGGCGGATTTCACATAGGCCGCGCGAGTCGCTTCAAAACTCGCCGCAGCGGATGCGGAACGGTCCGCCTGTGCGACCTGCGGAGCTCCGCCGTTGCCCGCATCGCGCTCCAGGTTGGCTTGCACTTGCTGCCAAAGATTGTATGCCTGGCGATATTGATCGCGGCTGGTTTGGCCGATGAGACCGGCAGCTCCGCAAAATAGCGCGGCAGTCAGCAGCGCACCGGATGCCACGCGCGCCGCTTTGCGCGGGTTCGGCAAATCCAGCTTCCTCATCGCTTCCCCTGCCGGCCTTTGGGTGCGGGTGTTCCGATCTGGGTAATGCTGCATTCGATTTGCGCGCGCGCCCGGCGCGCAGCGTAATATCCACTCCAGCGCGCCCGCTCCGCCTCGGACGCCGCGAACTCCTCGCGCAGAGCAGTGTCGCGAGCCTCGAATTTCGCTACCAGCTCGCGCAACAGCGCTACCGCCGCGTCGGCGGATATGGTCCGCTGCTCCGCAACAGTCGCGCGCTCACGAACCATGGCCGCGATTTCCATCAGCAACTTCTGCGGACCTTCCAGCGAAGCCCGCTGCTTGACGCTTTGCGCCAGAGCGTCGGATTGGGTGTCGACAGCGGTTTGTTCCTGGCCCGCATCGGCCCGCTCCAGGGTGACTTCCACGGCGGCTCGTTCTTCGATATTGAGCAGGTTCTTTGCGTCCGCGGTCTCGGCAAAGGCCTTGGCGGAGGCAGCCCGCAGATAATCGGCGAGCGACTCCAGCCACGCATCGGATGCCCGGCTGACCTCGTTAACCGCGGCCATCGCCCGAGGATCGCAAGGCAGCATCCGCGCCATCCGGTCGTTCATGTCCTTCGCGAGAGCTTCCCATTCCAAGCTGCGTTTCTGCTCGGTTTGCTCCAGCGCGGCCAGATCCGGCGCGTTCTGCGCGCGCACTGCTCCGCACAAGAACAGCATTGTACAGATGAAGACGCTGGATGCGCGTTTCATGAATCTTATTATTTCACTCCGCCCATCAGCTTGGTAACCGGGCGCGAAATCAGCAACAGGATGACGCCAAACGCGATACCCAAGCCGCCCGCGTATCCCACCAGCCTGTCGAGCGGCATCGATTCATAGAAGGACGCCATCCGGCCCGCGAAGAAATTGCCGACCGAGATCGACAGGAACCAGACGCCCATGGTGAGCCCCGCGATCCGCGCCGGCGCGAGCTTGGTGATCGCGCTCAAACCCACCGGGCTCAGGCACAGCTCGCCCACCGTGTGAATCAGGTAGACCGCTGCCAGCCAGAGCGGGCTGACCCGGCCGGTATCGCCTGCTGCCCGCGCAGCGAACACCATGATCAGGAAGCCGCCGCCCGCGCCCAGCAATCCGAACGCGAATTTTGTCACCAGCGATGGGTCGCGGTCGCCCAGCTTGATCCATAACCACGCCAGTAAGGGACCCAGCACATAAATGTAAGCGGAATTGAGCGACTGGAACCACGACGACGGGAACGCGAAGCCGAACAGCCGCGTGTCGGTGCTGCGATCCGCGAACAGGTTCAGCGTGGAGCCCGCCTGCTCGAAGATGGACCAGAAGATCGCCGAAGCGATGAACAGCACCAGGATGACGTAGAGGCGCTTTTTCTCCACGGGAGTAAAGTCCTTCGAGAGGATCAACGCGCCAAAAGTCACCACCACGGCGATCACCAGCAGCCCGCCAAATCCGTCCGCTACTTTTTCGAGAGCCGGCCGCACGAGCAACAACGCCACGAGAGCGGCTGCCAACACTCCCGAGCCGATTCCCAGAACCCGCCGGTCTTGCGGTGTGGACTTGGCCGGGAGCCTGCCCGCGTCGCCCAAGTACTTGCGCGTCATCTGAAACTGGATCAGTCCCGCGATCATGAACAAGCCCGCCAGGCCGAAGGCGTATCGATAATCGATGGTCTGGCCCACATAGCCCAGCAGCAACGGCGCGAGTCCCGCGCCGATATTGATGCCGACATAGTACAGCGTGAAACCTGAATCGCGCCGGACGTCTTTTTCCCCGTAGAGAAATCCCACCACCGTGGTGCAACTGGTCTTGAGGAATCCGGTCCCTACGGCCATCAACAGTAGGGATGCCACGAAGGGACCCAGTCCAGGCAGCATCAGCCCGAGGTTTCCGGCTGCGATGAGCAGCCCGCCAAACAGGACCGACCGCTGGTGACCCAGGAACCGGTCGGCGATCCATCCAGCGGGAAGAGCAAAGATGTAGGCGCACGAAGTGTAGAGCCCGTAGATCGCGCCCGCGATGGCGACGTTCAGGCCCATTCCATGCCGGTCCACCGCCGCGGTCATGTAGAGAATCAGCAGCGCACGGATGCCGTAATAGCTGAAGCGCTCCCACATCTCGGTGAAGAACAGCGTGGAAAGGCCGCGGGGATGGCCGAAGAAACCGGTGTCGGCGGACATTCCCCCGATTATAGGCGGTTGCTACAATTGTGAGTTATGGGCCTTGTTTATGAGCGCTAATCCGCGCCACCGGACGGTGGCCGTCAACGTGGGAGGCGTGAACGTCGGTGGCGGCCACCCCGTGGTGGTCCAGTCGATGACCAACACCGACACCGCGGACGTGCAGTCGACCGTGAATCAGGTGATGGCGCTGGCCAACTCGGGTTCCGAGCTGGTGCGCGTCACCGTCAACACCGATGAAGCGGCGGCCGCGGTTCCCAGGATCGTCGAGACGCTTCACAAGTTCGGTGTGCGCGTGCCCGTGATCGGCGATTTCCACTACAACGGCCACCTGCTGCTCAAGAAGTATCCCGACATGGCGAAGGCGCTGTCGAAGTATCGCATCAATCCCGGCAACGTCAACATCGGCAAGAAGCACGACGACAACTTCCGCACCATGATCGAGGCCGCCATCGAGTACGGCCGGCCTGTCCGCATCGGCGTGAATTGGGGATCGCTCGATTCGGCGCTGCTCACCCGCATGATGGATGAGAACAACGCACTGCCCGAGCCCGAGGACGCCAAGACTGTCACCCTCCGCGCGATTGTCCGCAGCGCGATCGAGTCGGCCAAGGCCGCCGAACATTACGGACTTGGCAAAGACCGCATCATTCTGAGCGCCAAGGTCAGCGGTGTGCAGGATCTGATTCGCGTCTACCGGATGCTAGCGGCGGAAGGCGACTACGCACTGCATCTCGGACTCACGGAGGCGGGCCTGGGATCGAAAGGCATCGTAGCGTCGACGGCTGCCATTGGGATCCTGCTTCAGGAAGGCATCGGCGATACGATTCGTGCATCTCTGACTCCACTGCCCAACGGCGACCGATCGGATGAAGTCATCGTCTGCCAGCAAATCCTGCAAGCGCTGGAGCTGCGCAGCTTCACTCCGCAGGTGACCGCGTGCCCGGGCTGCGGCCGGACCACGAGCACGTTCTTCCAGGACATGGCCGATCAGATCCAGACCTATTTACGCGAGCAGATGCCCGCCTGGAAAGAGCGCTATACCGGCGTCGAAGAGATGAAAGTCGCGGTCATGGGATGCGTGGTGAATGGTCCTGGCGAATCCAAGCATTCGAATATTGGTATCTCGCTGCCGGGGACGTTTGAGGAACCCGTCGCGCCTGTTTACATCGACGGCAAGCTCAAGCTCACCCTGCGCGGCGATAAGATCGTGGCCGAATTCATCGCGCTCCTAAACGACTACATCGACCGGCGCTATTCAGCGAAGGTCGGGGAGACCGTCAGCGCCTAACGCTTATTCACGTTCATTTGCGGCCAGGAACGTTTTCGTCTCCCGCAGAAACAGCTCCAATTGGTCGTGATGCAGCCAGTGCCCGGCCTGATCCACCTTGACGATCGTTTTATTCCGTATCGCCGCCGCCTGGGGATCGTTGTCCGGATCGCGCGCGAAACTCTGCCGCCCCCAGAACAGCAGTGTCGGACAAGCGATCTGTCCCAGAATCTGCACCGCCTCTTCCAGGCCCAGACCGAAGGGATGAATCACGCGCGTATAATTGTCGAACTTCCACACCAGCGACCCATCGGCGTTCCAGTTGGTCCCGTGCAGCGTGAGATATTCCGCGACCTCGTCGGTTAGAAACGGATTCGCTTCTTTCATGCGCGCCACCGCCGCCGCGAGCGTCGGATAGCTGCGCGATGCGTGTTCTTCCACGTGCCGCGTCTTCTCGATCCAGGTCCGCATCCGCTCCGCAGCCGGCTTCGGAGCCGACCCCAGAGGTCCCACCCCCACTCCCTCGATCGCCACCAGCTTGGCAACTTTCTGCGGATAGGTCCCCGTGAAATACAGCGACACGATTGCTCCTAGCGAGTGCCCGATCAGCCGCACCGGATATTTCCCGATGATGTCGGCGAACACGGTCAGGTCCAGGATGTGTTCCGGCACGCTATAAAGCGCGCCCGGCGCCCAGGCACTGTTGCCGTGCCCGCGCAGGTCGAGCGCGTAGACGTGATAGTCATCGCGAAGGGCCCTAGCGATCCAGTCCCAGCTCCGCGCATGGTCGCGCGTGCCGTGAACTAAGATGAGCACCGGCTTCCCCTCCGTGCCCCAGTCCCAGAACTGAAGCTTCAGGCGGTCGGAATAGAAATAGTGTGAGGCCGGCTCCAGGGAGGCTTGCATGATTCGTTCTATCTATCCTAGGGGATTTGCCCGAGGGTCATCCGAAAGAATCCCTGATAGTCTTCGGTCATGACTCGCGTTTTGTTATTTGCGGCTCTCTCGATGCTGCCCGTCTGGGCAGCTCCGAACCTTTCCGGTAGCTGGATCTTGAATGTCGCCAAGAGCCAGTATGGACAGTTCCCCGCGCCAGAGATTATGACCCGGCAGATCCAGCAAAAGGATCTCGAGCTGTCCATGTCCACGTATCAAAAGGGAGCGCAGGGCGAAGTGACGACCGACCTTAAGTACACCACCGACGGCAAGTCCGTCGTCAACGGCGCGAACCAGGGTTCCGCGCATTGGGAAAGCGACAAGCTCGTCATCGAATCGTCGCGCGATTATCAGGGGACCAAGCTTACCCAGCGCGAGGAGTGGACGGTTTCCGCCGACGGCAAAACCCTGACCATCGCTACGCACGTGAGACTTCCGAACGGCGAGTTCGACGTGAAGCAGGTGTTCGAAAAAGCTCCAGCTCCGGCCGGCGGCAAGGCTCGCGCCAACTTCTAAAGCCACACTTGTGAACGATACAATGGTGTCGCTATGGCCAAACTTGCGCTGGTGTACGGGATGCGGCTGCTACCTGCCGATGAGATCGAACAGGTGGGCGAGGCTGAGATTCGCCTGAAGGGCGGCAAGACCGCGCACGTCACCATGCATTTGCTGGAAGGCGGAGAGAAGGAAATCCGGGCGCAGCTCGAACAGTCGCTCGATGCCTTCTTTGAGTTTTATCCGGAGATCTGAGCGGCTATTCCTGCACCGGCATTTGGGAATCGGAATCCCGCCAGGCGCTCAGTTTGAGACGGCGGCATACCCAGCACAAATTTTCGGCCGAATTGGGAGCGCATTCGCTCTTGCACACCGTGCAAAGTACCATTTTGCGCAGACGATCCGCCTCAATCGACCGCTTGGCCTCTTCCAGAAGCCTTTCGGGCACCACCGTGTCCACAATCAGGGACTCCGGGACCGTCCGGCCAGCCGGAATGCGCTTGCGCTTCACAACCCCACTATAGCAGCCTGACCACGCTAAAATCTGAGTTGGTCCAGACAGCCTTTCTCTTCCCAGGCCAGGGTTCCCAGTTTGCGGGAATGGGCAAAACCCTCGCCGATGCGTTTCCTGAAGCCGCCCGGGTGTTCCAGGAGGCCGATGAAGCGCTCGGCTTCCCGCTCTCGCGTCTGTGTTTCGAGGGTCCCGATGACCAGCTCAAGCTCACCGAGAATCAGCAGCCGGCGCTGCTCACGGTCTCGATCGCGGCAAACGCTGTACTGACGGCTAAAGGGATCGTTCCCTCGTATGTAGCAGGCCACAGCCTGGGCGAATACTCGGCCCTGGTCGCCGCCGGATCTCTGCGATTCGCGGACGCCGTTCGATTGGTCCGCAAGCGCGGCCAGTACATGCAGCAGGCGGTTCCCGAAGGTGTCGGCGCGATGGCGGCGCTCCTGAAGCTTCCTGCCGGGAAGCTCGACAGCGTTCTCGCCGAGGCTTGTGTCACAGGTGACGCGCAACGCGAGATCGTTACCGCGGCGAATCTCAACTCACCCGATCAGATCGTCATCGCCGGCCACACTGCCGCCGTGAATCGCGCAGTCGAGCTCGCCAAAGCCGCCGGCGCCCGCCGGGCGATTCTCTTGCCTGTCAGCGCTCCCTTCCATTGCGCTCTTTTGAAACCCGCGCAGGACCGGATGAAGCCCGAACTCGATGCCACCGAGTTCCGCGACCTGACGATTCCGTTGATCAACAATTGGCAGGCGCGCGAGGTTCGCATTGGCGCCGAAGCTCGCGAAGGGCTCTATCAGCAGATTCCAAATGCGGTCCGATGGTCCGAGTCGATCGCTCTTCTGGCCTCGCGCGGCGTTACGCAATTCATCGAAGTCGGTCCGGGTGCGGTGCTCACCGGCCTGCTGCGCAACATCGATCCGGCATTCACCGGCGTCAAATTTGGCGAGGCCGCGGATCTGGAAAAGATCAGTCCTCGATCGTAACCGTCGGACCCGTCTGCTTCAGCGCTCCGACGGCCTGATCCACGCGCTTCGCCAATTCCAGAAACGGCACCGCGTGCTTATCTTCGCCTGCGCGAGTTGTCACAGGCGCGCCCGAATCGCCCCCGATCCGCACATCCGGATCGAGCGCCAGCTCGCCCAGGAATGGAATGTTCATCTGCTCGGCGGTCTTCTTGCCCCCGCCTTGCCCGAATACGTCGATCCGCTCGCCGCTGCCCGGCGCGATCAGGTACGACATGTTCTCGACCATCCCCAGAATGGGCACGCGCACCTGCACGAACATGTTCACAGCCTTGCGCGCGTCTTCCAGCGACACATCCGACGGCGTGGTCACCACGATCGCACCCGAGATCAGCGCGTTCTGCACCAGCGAGAGCGACACGTCGCCTGTGCCCGGCGGCAGGTCGATGATCAGGTAATCCAGATCGCCCCACTCCACGTTGCGCAGGAATTGCTGGATCACGTTATGCAGCATCGGGCCGCGCCACACCAGAGGCTTGTCGCCGGGACTCAGGAATCCCATCGACATCAGCTTCACGCCGAATTTTTCGATCGGCCGGATACGGTCGGCGTTACCGACTGGATTTTCGCGCGTGCCCATCATCGTGGGGACGTTGGGACCGTAAACGTCCGCGTCAAGCAGCCCGACTTTTCGACCCAGCCGCGCCAGCGCGATCGACAGATTTACGGAAACGGTGGTCTTTCCGACGCCTCCCTTGCCGGAGCCGACCGCGACTAAATTCTTCACGCCGGCAATCGGCGCTTTAGGAAGTTCTTGCTGAGGATGCATGAACTTCAATGCTAGCAGGGCCGGAAAAAAGGAGGAAAAAGGGGACTGCCTCCGATTTCGAATAACGATTTCCGCTCCGTTCGCACCACTACGCCGAAATCGGCTGGCTGTCCCCTTTTTTTTGTACGCGCTACTTCGCCGCCAGCTGTTCCCACCTCTGCTTCGCCCGCGCGACCACCTGCGGAACGTCCGCCTCCAGCAGAAACCGCTGTTTCGCGAGCTCGTGTGCTGCCGCTTCGATCTTGCCCAGATACTCCTGCTGGTCCTTATACCGCTCCTCGATCGACAGCCGCGGATCGCCCGACTTCTCTCGTTCCGCCCGCGTGCGCGGAAACGCCACCATCGACCCGGTCAGCGGATACTGCTCGGTCGGTGCGCCAATCGAAGGATTCCGCAGGTTCCAACCCATGTACGTCGCCAGCGGAACCTGCAGCTCCGGCAGCCGGATACCCGACGTTTCGTTGCCGTCCGCATTCACCTGAGGAACCAGGGCAGGGAAGGGATCCCCGACCTTCGGCGGTTCCTGTGAAATATCAAGCCGACGCGGCGCGTACGCCGTCTTGACAACGTTCACTCCCGGAATTCTCGGAAACCGCAGCGCCGGCACGGTCACGAGTTGGTCCTTGTCTATGCGCGGTATTTGCGATGCCGGAGGCGCCGTTCCATCGGTGACCCACTTGTTCATCGCCACCACCATCGCCCGCTGGAAGAACGACCAGTCCATCGGATTCGTCGGATTCTGTACCAGCGGATTCGGTGCGCCTCCCGTGCTGTGCTGCGTGCCCGCAACATAGTAAATCCGCACCTCACCCGAGGGACTCACATCGCGCTTACCATCGTCGCTCACGTGATTCAACCCGGCCGCGCGACCCCAATACTCGTGCGATCCGTTGCTCAAAAGCAGCTTCGGCGCGACGCCCGCCTTCTCCGACCTCGCGAGCAATTCATCGGGATGGAACGGCGGCAGATCGGTGGGGAAGTCGACTCCGCTGAACTGGCCGCTGGTGCGGCCCGCCTGCGCGAACCGCTGGTTGAAATCGCCATGCCCGCCGCCGGCCACGTGCGCCCACACGCCATCGAAGACTCTTTGGCCCTTCTCGTCGCCGTTGAAACCATCCGCGAGAAAGGAGCGCAGAAATCGTCCGCTCTGCGAAATACCAGCTCCAATGGCTCGCTTCACTTCGCCGCGCTGCTTGATATAGGAGATGTAATCCCGCACGGCCGCCATACCGAGTCCCGCTACCGTCGGATCCTTCGCCGTATACACGAAGTCGTAGAGCTTCCCGGGTTCGAAACCAGCCGCGAACTCGAGCCGGTCCCCGTTCAGTTTCCATTGATCCGCCGGAATGGCGATCCGCTGGCCGTCGGCTTTATCGCGCATCGTAAGCGAACCTGAAGGCACGCTGGCGACCGCGTAAGGGAGCGTCTCCGACGTGGCCTTCTGATTCACCAGAATCTCCGTGCGCACTTTCCCGGTGACGTTCGCGAGCACCGGCGCGTACAGCTTCACATTGTTCGATCCCGATACGTCGAACTGCCACCCGACCCATACCAGCGTGAATCCCTGATCCAGCATGAAGTGGTCGCCCATGTCCTGCTTGCCGGGCATGCCGCGAGCCGCGCCCAGGTTCAGGGCGCCCCAGAACGGTGACGATCCGCGGTTGGCGATCTCGAGAAACGCCGTGCCGTTGCTCTTGGCCGCATCCTTTGGACGCAGGACCAGCAAATCGGCCGAAAATTCCACCAGGCCGGCGGCATTTCTCGGCGCCAGATCGATGTCCACGATGGACCGGTTGGCGGGCAGCTTCGGATCGACGGCGAAGTACACCTTACCAGCGATCCTTTCATATCCGTTTACGGGCAGATCAACTCGGTCGGCGACTTCGACGCGCGTAACGGCGGCCTGGCTGTAGGTGACAAAGGCCGCAAACAAGGCGACAGACGCGAAGACTGTGCGAATCATGACGCTTATTCTATAGCACTCGGATAAGTGTTGGCCGGTGCAGCCAGGCGCTATCGTCTCCAATGAAGAACTTCGTGATCCAGAGGGTTGGCCCGTCCCCCATGAGGGTAAGCTGCTTCGCATCGGCGGCGACCTGGAAGGTTAACGTGGTGTCCACGGACTGGTGAGGGCTCAGTTCCGTATCGAACGGAATCGCCGATGGATCCGGGAGCACAGGAAAACGCCTGCCGCGCTCGTCTACCAGATACAGCCATGCACCCTTGGCGCTGGTAGTGCCGCTATTCAAATCGCTGAAGATGCGGACGTCAGCTTTATAAGCAATACTCTGCCCCGCAGCGGTCTTCGTGACGTTCTGGATGCTGATACACCAACTGTCCACGCAATACGACTGCCCCGGATTCACCACCTTCTGCGGAAGCAGGAGAGAAACGGCGATGGTCAAAGCTGTGTATCCCACAGCGCCAACGCACCACCATGTAAGGATTTTTCCGGCAAAGCGAAATTCGCGGCCCACCAGGCACATGAGCGCTATGACAAACATCAGCGCCGATCCGGCCATCACCAGGAAGAACACCATGCTGCCGACTGCGTCCGAGTGAACAATCATGACAAGCCTCCTTCTGAGTTTTCTCCGATTATGATGCGATCGAATGCGTGCAGCAACTCTTCGCGCTTCGAGTACGGACCCGGCGTATACGCCCGCGAGCTGATCCCCAACTGCGACAGCTCCGAAATGCCCCAGTCTTCGCGATTGGTCTGATCCCAGAAGTCGATCGCATCACATGCCTCAAATCCGGGTTTCTCGATTTCGCGGGGATGAAAATGCCACTCGCAGACGACCGCGGTGCGATCCACTGCCTTGGGCCACAAGGTGTGCGTCATCATGTAGTCCGGATGCAGGCTGAGGAGCAGATTCGGATAGATCGCGTAGTAACAGACCATGCTCCGCTGCTCGGCATTCAAGCCCGGCAGATACTCGCGCCGCCGAACGCCGTCGATGCTCATGGTTTCGGCGCCATCGCGAAAGCCCATGCTGCCGCCGACGTAGTTGGGCGTCGGAACTTGGTTATCCGCACCCAGATAATCGGTCAGGCGGTTCAGCAGCGGATGCAGCACCGGGCAGTGCAGACACTCGTTGTAGTTCAGGATGATGAGCTTCCAGTTGGCCTTGACGTCGTAGACGATGCGACGATACATCTTCAGCTCGGCCATGTTCCACGCCGCGAATTTGCCGGGGACGTCGAGAGGTTCACGTTCCGCGGCGAAGTTTAGGAACACATGGCCGTCCCAGATTTCGTGCGCGACCCGGTGGAGCGGATAATCGAATCGCGAGAATCCGCCTTCATCCATATTCGGTGCGCTGATGAGTGATCCGTCGAGCCCGTAAGTCCAGCCGTGATACGGGCACTGGATGCGCCCGGCGAAGTTTCCGTCGGGCTCTTTACACATGCGCGTCCCGCGATGGCGGCAGACATTGTAGTATGCGCCTTCCCGCGTGACGATCACACTCTCGCCCGCTACATCGCACAAGAAATAATCGCCTGGCTTGGCGATCCGCTCCGCGCGTCCCGCGTAAATCCACCGGTTGAAATAGAACCGGTCCATCTCTGTTCTAAAGATTGTCGGATCGGTGTAATACTTCGCCGGCAGCGTCATTGCGGGCATGCTTAAAGATTACGCCAGCGTGGGTTATACGAGGGAAAGATTCGCCTGCGCCTTCAGGGTTGCGTCCGCAAATTCCCCGCGCGCGAGTTTCGGAAACGCCGCCGCCGCGATCATGGCCGCATTGTCCGTTGAAAGATCCCGCTCGGGAAAGAACACGGGATACGGCAGATGCGCCTGGTCCGCCGCGCGCCGCAATCCCGAATTGCACGCGACGCCTCCGGAGACGATCATGCTTCGCGCACCGATCTCCTCCGCGCTCCTGATCGCCCGCCGCAACAGTTCCTCGATCACCGTCGCTTGAAATGACGCGAGAAGGTCGAGCGTGGCCTTGGGCGTCACCCGCAACCAGTCATCAACTGATGGCCTCAGGTTTTCGGCCAAGAGCCTTCGCCGCGACGCGACCTCTTCCGCCATGTCGCGCGCCTCGAACCAGCGCAGCACCGCCGTCTTGATGCCGCTGAAGCTGAAGTCGAGCGTGTTGCCCTTCATTTTCGCCAGCGTGAAGTGAACCGCGTCTGGATTCCCGTGCGGAGCGAGCATATCGATCACCGGCCCTCCGGGATACCCGAATCCCAGGAGCTTGGCGACCTTGTCGAACGCCTCGCCCGCCGCGTCGTCGCGCGTTCTTCCCAGCAGCCGGTAGCGGAATCCCTCGGCGACTTCGAACAGATGCGTGTGGCCGCCGCTCACGACCAAGGCCAGCGCCGGATACTCGACCGCGCTCTGGCTCGCCACAGCGTGGATGTGACCCTCGATGTGGTTCACGGCGATCAGCGGCAGCTTGTGCACCATCGCCAACGCCTTGCCGTAAGTCATGCCTACGAGTAGCGATCCAACCAGCCCGGGACCCTCTGTGACCGCGATCGCGCTCAAGTCACCTAACTCGGTTGACGACTCCTGAAGAGCCATCCGCACTGCCGGGACAATCGCACGCAGGTGCTCGCGCGACGCCAGCTCGGGAACCACGCCCCCGTACTTTGAATGCGTCGCCATCTGCGAAGAAACCACGGACGACAAGATCCGCGATCCGTCCTCGACGACGGCCGCAGCAGTCTCATCGCACGACGATTCAATTCCCAAAATCCTCATCTCGTTGCTCGCCCAACGTGTTTCCAGTTTACAGTGGTGAGGAAGTGTTGCTTGCCGATTTCGATTACCACCTCCCCGACGATCTCATCGCCCAGGAACCGCTTCCCGATCGCGCCGGATCGCGGATGCTCGTCGTCGATCGCACCACCGGCAAGTGGGAAGATCGCCTCTTCCGTGATTTCCCGACCTATCTCAAACCTCACGACTGCCTCGTGCTGAACGATTCCCGCGTTCTACCCTCTCGCCTGTACGGCCGCCGCGAGCATGGCACGGGACAAGTCGAAATCTTCCTGACCAAGCCCGTCTCATCCGACGGACTGACCTGGGAAGCGCTGGTCCACCCCGGCCGCAAGATGCGCACCGGCGAGCGCGTCATTATCTCCGACGATCTGACCGCCGAAATCCTCGGCCGAGGCGAATTTGGCGAGCGGACTGTGCGTCTGGCTCCCGTTGGGAGCCTGCTGGCCGTGCTGGAGAGAGTCGGCCACGTGCCCCTGCCTCCCTACATTCGCCGTGACGACACCCCTGCCGACCGCGAACGTTACCAGACCGTCTTCGCCCGCGAGCCCGGATCGTCAGCCGCCCCCACCGCCGGCCTGCACTTCACCCCGGAAATCCTCGAAGCCTGCAAAGCCGCGGGAGCGTCTATCGCGCACGTCACGCTGCATGTCGGACTCGGCACGTTCCAGCCGCTGCGAACAGAGGTACTCGAAGACGTTCATCTCCACAAGGAGTCTTTCGTTGTCCCGCCCGACACCGTCCGCGGAATGGACGCAGCCCAACGGGTCATCGCCGTCGGCACCACTGCCGTCCGGGCCATCGAGAGCGACCCCGCCGCCACCGAAACCGAGCTCTTTATACGCCCTGGGTTTGAGTTCCGCCGCACTGCCGCCATGCTAACGAATTTCCATTTGCCCAAGTCCAGTCTGTTGGTCCTGGTGTGCGCCTTCGCCGGCAGGGAACTGGCTCTGGAGGCGTACCGGTACGCCGTTTCCCGAAAGTATCGCTTTTACTCTTACGGCGATTGTATGCTTATGATATAGAGTTCCTCTTCGGAAGTGAACGAGTTGCCCACACATCCCACGGTGACGAATCTCCTCGAACGCGCCCGAAGGCGCTTGTTCGGGCAACTGGCGCTGGATAAAGGCGCTCTCGCACTGCTGATCGGCATGGCCGCCGTGATCCTGCTGCTGCTGATCGGCACACAGATCCTGGATTGGTATTGGCCGGTCCTCGTGGTGGCCGTCAGCCTGGGCGTGGGCATTTACCGCCTGCGCAAGAGCCTCCCATCGTTATATAAGCTGGCTCAGCAAATCGATAAGCGACTCGGCCTGGCCGATTCCCTTTCCACTGCCGTCTATTTCGCCGCTCATCCCGAGCCGGACCGCGAAGCAGTCTGTGAAGTCCAGCGTCGCGAGGCGGAAGTCGTCGCGCAGCGTGTGGATCTCCAACAGGCCCTGCCGCCTTCGCGATCGCGCTATCTGTTGCCGGCCGCCGGTTTGG
This sequence comes from Bryobacteraceae bacterium, assembly GCA_036003585.1. Taxonomy (GTDB): domain Bacteria; phylum Acidobacteriota; class Terriglobia; order Bryobacterales; family Bryobacteraceae; genus Palsa-187. The sequence continues at coordinate 27,372 of DASYSG010000031.1, forward strand.
CTCTGGTGGCGTTTGGACTCTTCGCGGTGCGCTACGCCGTCACCGGGAGCTTGAGCCTGGAACCCTCGTTGTTCAAGATCGCCTACGATTCCTTCTTTGGCCCGCCTCCCCCGCAACTTGCCAAGAATCAGGCCAAGCGTCTCAACATGAAGCAGGATCCGTTCGATCCTGGCAGTCCCGACGCACAATCGACTTCGGCCGATCAACAGCCCGAAGATCTTCTGAATCCCCAGAATTCCAACGATACGGCGAATCCTCAGGGCGACGACAACTCCAACCAGGCCGCCGACAAGGAGGGCGATCAGAACAGCGGCGATCCCGACAAGCAGGGTAAGGATCAGGGCGACGGCAAAAACGGCAAGCAGAGCGATAAGGGCGACCAGGGCTCCAAGGACGGCAAGGACGCGCAGAACAAGGAAGGCGGCAATCAGGACAAGCAGGGCAATCCCAACGACAGCGGCGTTCTCGACAAAATCAAGGACGCTTTGGCCAACATGCTGAACAAGATGAAGCCCAGCACCGCTCAGAACTCCCCTCAGAACGGCAAGAAGCAGGCCAATGACAAGGGCGAGAAATCCGAAAAAAGCGACAAGGGCGACAATAAGCAGGACAGCGAAAACGCTGGCGCCGAGGCGAATCCGGACAGCAACCAGAGCGGCGATCAGAAAAATTCCGACGATGCCAAGGCCAGCAGCCAGCCGAACAAGCCTTCGTCGCAGGATAGCGCCAGCGGCGCTGGTTCCCAGGACGGCAATAAGGCCGCCAAAGACGCCAAGGCGCTCGAAGCCATGGGCCAGATCAGCGAGATTTTGGGGAAGCGCTCCGCCGACGTAACCGGCCAAATGATGGTCGAGGTCGGTCAAACCAAGCAGACGCTCAAGACTCCCTGGGCCGACCGCCAGACCGCCCACAACGATTCCGGCGGCGAGATTCACCGTGATGAAGTTCCTCTCCTGTTTCAGCCTTTTGTAGAACGATACTTCGAGGAAATCCGCAAGGTCCCGCCGGGGACAAAGGCCGCTCCCAAAACCAAATAGGAAGACGTTATGCACGCAGATTACTTGGCCCGGCTCCTGCATCAGCCGCAGTTGAGCGCCGGATGGTTGCTGGCCGGAATCGCCGTCGCGTTCTGGCTGGGCGCGATGCACGCCCTCGAGCCCGGCCACGGGAAGACGATCGTCGCAGCCTACCTCGTCGGGTCCCGCGGCAATATGAAACACGCCGCCCTCCTGGGCGCCACCGTCACCTTTACCCATACCATCAGCGTCTTCCTGCTGGGACTCGGCACGCTGCTGTTGTCGAGCTACATCGTCCCGGAAAAGATCATTCCCGTCCTGGGAGTACTATCCGGGATCTCCATCGTTCTCATCGGCGGCTGGCTATTCTACAAACGTTGGCGAGCGTTCCTGCATGCCCGGGCGCACGCTCTCGGTCATCGTCATCATCACGATCACGATCACGACCATCACCACCATGCTCACGATCACGGCCATAGCCACGATCACTCACATAGCCACGATCACGCCCATAGCCATACTCACGATGGCCACACACACAGTCATGTCCCTCCAGGAGACATCACGCTCGGCAGTCTGATGGCCCTGGGTGCGAGCGGAGGATTAGTTCCGTGCCCTGCCGCGATGGTGTTGCTGCTGAGCGCTATAGCGATCGGGCGCATCGGCCTGGGATTGGTTCTGTTGCTCGCCTTCAGTCTCGGGTTAGCCGGTGTTCTGATGGCCATCGGTATGCTCGTAATTCACGCCAAGAACTGGCTGCCTGAATCTGCCAAGAGCGGGCAGCATCCCCTAATGAGGTTCGCACCGGTGGCGTCCGCTTTCGTGATCCTGTGCGTGGGAATGCTGATGACGGCGGCATCGCTGCGCTGGATCCCGCTGCCGTTTTTCGCCGGATGAGCTCTTAACCCGCTTGCCGCTTGGACTTTAGAGTCCGTCCATCCGCCGCGGCAGATTTCTTCACCGGCTTTTTCCGCAGCAGCCGGTTCACCGCGCGAACCAGGTGGGTAACCTCGTTGGCGCTCTTCTGGATGACCGCGTCCGCGCCGGTGCTGGATTCATTCAGACCCAGCGTGTCCACGAAACCCGAAACCATCACGATGAGGATGTCCGGCGCCTGCTTCCGCAAGCGGACGATCAACTCCAGGCCGTCCATTCGGGGCATCCTGTAGTCCGTTACCACCAAGTCGTACTTATGCTGGGCGAACTGCTCCAGCGCGTCGGCGCCGCTCGACACCATATGGATCTTGTGTCCGAGCTCTTCAAGAACCGTCTTTCGCGCCGTCGATCCGCCCACGTTGTCGTCGACCAGTAAAATCCGTCCGTGCATCGATGGTGACGAAGTATTCCGAAGAGACATGTGTGTGGGATCAACGCGACATTAACAGACGCGAAATACAACTGTCAAGAAAATTTCTATCGAACTCAAAAGGTGAAAGATGGAGTGCTTGACTTTTTTATTTCGCTAAGCGCGGCGAAAGATGAATGCGAGTCGAACTTTACTCGACTGCTTTGGGCGCTGTGTAACCCGGCTTGGCGAGGATCTCGTACTTCAGCGGCTTGCCCTTTTCGTCGTTGACGCGCAGCGGCTGATTGTTCTCCGGATTCACCAACTCCACTTTGATCTTGCGAAACTTGCCGTCGCGGGTTGTATTGCTAGGGGTGTAGGTGAGCACGTACTGGCTGCGCAGAATATCGCTGATCCCTCGATAGATTCCGGGGAACTCGCCGTAGAAGTGAGGGAAGAAGGCGATCCCGCCGCTCTCCTTGGTGAAGGTGCGCAGTTGGTTGTCGGCTTGCAGGAAGTCCATGTTCGCGGAGTCTGAGAGCGCGCCGTACGCATACATAATGTCGCGATAGGCCTGCATCAGCCCGATCGCGTAAATCGGCACGCCGGCATTCTGAATCGCTTTGCGGGTTTCGCCATAGTTCAGCTTGCTGAACGTATCGATACCCGAGGAAATCACCAGGATCGCTTTGCGCCCCTCAATATCCTGCATGCGTTGCGCCGTGTCCACCAGCGCATCGAACAGGTTAGCCTCGGAAAACCCGGGGAACCGCATGCGTGAGAGCGCGTCCTGCGCGTCGGCCCGGTTGGTCGAAAAATCCGAAAGAATCTCCGGCCGCAAGTCGTAAGCAACAATGGCGACGTAGTCCTCCGGCTTGAGCGTCTCCACGAATCCGTAAGCCGCCTGCAGCGTCTGGAACCAAGGTTCCGAGTACACCTGCTGGAAGCGCCCCGAGAACTCGATCACCAGGGCGATCGTCAAGGGAGCCTCGCCCTTCGAGACCTGGGTGATCTTCTGCGGCACGTTATCTTCCAGCACACGGAAGTTGCCGGCGGGAATGTTGGGGATGAAGCGTCCCTTGTTGTCCAGCACCGATACGTCCACGGTCACTGTGACGGCGTCAGCGGTGTAGGTCGCCACACCTTCGGGGAGGTCCTTGCCCTTCTTGAACTGCGAGGGGATCTTAGCCTTGTCAGGCGATTCCGCAGGTGCGTCGGGTGTTGTCGAGCTGCCCTTTTTGGGCCGGGCGACTGTCTCGCTGCCGCCGGTTACCGGACCCTGAGCCATTACAACCAAGGCCGCGCTCAGCGACGAGGCCAAAACCAGGAGGCTTATACGGGAGGCCTTCATGACCGCAATATACCACCTCTCTAGATCGTGGGTCCTTAGTGGACCCAGCGATCGCGATCTGAACCCTGCTGCTTCTTCAGATACACCTGGAACTTGCGTTTGGCGCGCGCGAGCTTCCACGCTTTATAGCTCTCGCGGGCCGGACCCACCAGGTCCAGTTTGCGGAATCCGGCAGTCTTGAGGAAGATGTACCCGAATCCCATTCCGCTCAGATGTGCGACGCTGCTCACGCCGCTATTCAAGTCGCGCAGTCCAAAGAACTCGAGCGCGCCCAGAATCATCACCAGATACTTGAGCTTGATCGGGAAAATATAGAAAATGATGATCCTGTCCGGCCATAGGACAGCGGCCACCAACAGAACCCCGAAGATCGCTCCCGACGCGCCCACGGTGGGAATCCGCGGATCGCTAAACAGATAGTTGGCCAGCACCACAACCGCTCCCGCTCCCACGCCGCAGAAGAAGTAGAACTGCAGGAATCGCCGCGTGCCCCAGATGTCTTCCAGATCCTTCCCGAAAAACCACAGATACAGCATGTTCATGAGGATGTGCATGAACCCGCCGTGCAGAAACAGGTAGGTGACCAGCTCCCACAAGTAGAATCGGGTCACTACATCGGCGGGGTACAGGGCGAACCACTGCATGAAGACGCGTTCGAGGGGTCCCACCAGCCACATCAGCAGGAAAACCACCGAGTTGGCGATGATCAGGCCCTTGACGCCCCGGGGCAGTCCGCCTCCCCCAAAGTACTGCCGAGCGTAAGATCGCGTTCCGAGCGCCATCGTCTCAGGTTCAGGATAACATCGAGGTAGAGGGATATTTATGGAAATCAAACGCGAGAACTTGATTGCCACCCTGGGCGGCGAGGAATCCGTGGCTCAAATGGACTCCGAAGCCAAAGCCGACGCTCTTGAAGATTTCCTGTCCACGGAGCTCGATAAGATCCTGTTATCCAAAGATCCTTTCCCCACTGTGGCCGAGGTGGAGCAGAAAATTCCCACCCGGCACTATCGCATGGGGGTAGGGAACCTATTCGTCGCCCAGGCGCCCGGAGCGAACGTCAAAATCCTCCCGCCGATGCCCGACAAGCCCACGCTCTACGACTTCTTTGAGAAACGCTTTGCCCCCGCCAACCACGTTCTGCAAAGCGCTGCGCTGGCGATGAAGAACGGCATGCCTGAGGAGATCGTCCTGGCGTGCCTGCTTCATGACACCGCTCAGGCGCTGCTCAAGGCCGATCACGGGTACTGGGCTGCCCAGATGTATACGCCCTACGTGCCCGAGAAGACCGCTTTCGCCATCAAGTACCACCAGGCACTGCGTTTCTTCGCCGATCCGGCCTACGGCTACGAGTATCCCGACCTCTATCGCCGCCTGTTCGGCGAGGACTACGTCCCGCTGCCGCACATCCGCGCCGATTACGAGATGCTCAAGAACCATCCGTGGTACGAAGCCCCACGACTGGTCACGGTCAACGATTATTATTCCTTCGATCCCAAAGCCAAGGTGAGTATCGATCCGTTCCGCGAGATCATCGGCCGCCACTTCAAGCAGCCCAAGGAAGGGCTCGGCAACGATAACAGTCCCGTGGCCCACATGTGGCGCACCATCGCCCGCCCGGACATGGCACTCTAAGCCAGGAGGGCGGGCTTTGGAAAAAAGGGGACACCTCCTGGTGTTCGCTCCGCTACTAGCTTTGCAGAAGTGAGGAGGTGTCCCCTTTCTTCCGGGTGAAGCGTCAGCTTCATCCCTCTGTTACCCTCGTAGCATGCGCATGTATCTGACCATGGTTACCTTGGCGCTCACCGCCGCCGTAGCGATGTACGCCGCCGACGCCAAAGCCGGCAAAGCCGTTTACGACACCTCCTGCAAATCCTGTCACGGACCCGACGGGACCCCCAACCCCGCCGTCGCGAAGATGATGAAGGTCGAAATGAAGGACCTTAAATCGGCGGACATCCAGTCCATGAGCGATGCCGACATCGCCACGGTCATCACCAAAGGCAAAGGTAAGATGCAGCCGATCAAGGCCGTTACCGGCAAGTCCGCCGACGATGTCGCCGCTTACGTCCACAGCCTGAAGAAGTAACTTGTTGCCGATGTCGCGAGCGTCCTCGCCGCGGCAGACGGCGGCAGACTCGAGCAAGTGTCGACTCCCGCCAAAGAGCCCGATCCGAGTTGCCGCTCCCTGCCCAAAGGAGCAACGCCCTCGAAGTCGCCATCCTTTCCCCGTGCTCCTCGAAAACTCGACTCGCGGGTTCCTCTTCGAGGTTCGCTGACGGCTATCGCGCACTCTTCTGAGGTCCGGCTTGCGGGCCCAGGGACTTCTCCGCGCCCGCGATCAGCGTCTGCTTTTCGGCATCGGTGAGCCGCGCCGCGGAGTGCATTGGGAGGTAGAACCAGGGCGGCATGTCGCCCGATTTCACTTCCTCCGCGACGTCCTTGGCATGTTTTTGCGGGCTGTCCCATTCGGTAAAATTCAGATGCGCGCGGCCTTGGTTTACGTCTCTCTGAAGTAGCCAGGATACCGGGGCGACGTGCGAATACCAGGGCCATGCCGTTACGTTGCTATGACAGTCAAAGCACGCCCGGTGGATCAACTCTCCGGTCTGCGGAGAATCCCAGGCCGGCTCCCTGGACGCCGGAGGATTCGTGTGGTTATGCCCGAAAGGAATGAATTGAATCAGGACAGCGGCGAGCAACGCCCACTTGAGAATCGTCCTAGCCATCTTCCAACTATCCTCGCACGTCAACCGGCGGTACAATTCGGCAGTGAAGCCGAGTTGTGTGAAGCTCGCGATGGCGTTTCTGGCCCTCAGCGCGGCCGCGCCCGCCCAGGACGCCGCCATCGACGTTCAGCGCAGTACGATCTCTGTCCACGTCGGCAAAGCCGGCCTCCTGTCGGCCGCCGGTCACGATCATACGATCGCCGCGCCCATCTCCTCTGGTACCATCCGGGAATCGGCTCCGCCACGGGTGGAGTTCACCATCGAAACCGCGAAAATGACCGTTCAGCCCGATCCCAAGGTCGACGCGAAAACTCAGGCGCAGATCCAGAAAGACATGGAGGAAATGACGCTCGAAACCCGGAAATTTCCCGAGATCGCATTCAAGTCCTCGCGTGTCGACAAGCTCGCCGGCGACCAATGGAAAGTGGATGGCGATTTATCCTTGCACGGCGTCACCAAGCCCGTCGTCCTAAATGTAAAGCGCGCTGGCGATTCCTACACCGGTCATGCCACGCTCAAGCAGACCGATTTCGGGATCAAGCCCATCAGCGTCGGCGGCGGAATGATCAAGGTAAAGGACCAGGTGGAGATCGACTTCGCCATCATCGTCCGCCATTGAGAGCAAAGGAGGCCCGGCATGAACGCTGGAGCTCGATTGTGCGTCGCAGGGGTGTTCGCCATCACCTTGTTGGGACAGGCTCCGCCGAGAGATGTTGAGGGCTGGGGCAAGATCAAGTGGGGCATGTCGATCGCCGATGCCAGCCGGGCCTATGTGATCAATCGTCACGAAGACAATGAGCTGTGGTCCGAGCTCATCGCCGAACCCATTGAGTTCTACGACTTCAAACTTCGAGTTGCTATTGGAGCAAGGCACGGCTCCGAGCAGATCAGCAGGGTTCGTCTGGCGACCAATGCCACCCAGGAATTCGATACCCTCAAGACGCTGTTGATCCAAAAGTATGGTCCTCCCATAGACGGCGAAACCAGAAATGAAGGTACAGACTCCGTCAGAACGTTCTTGTGGGCGTTCCCTTCCACTTCGATTCGCTTGACGCTTTCGCAGGATCAGAAGAATCAGGGTCGTATCGATCTGGTATACCTCGCGACTGACCAGCAGGCCTTGGAAGTCTTATAAGCGCCGCTCCCGCGCCGGCGCCAAAAAAACCACTTGCAAGCCGACTATCATGATAGTAGACTGGATTTGCGTTGTAGTCGGATGCTATGGCTTCAGCACGATTAACCAAACTTGAGCTCCAGATCATGGAGACCTTCTGGACCCGTGGGGCGTGCTCCGTCCGCGAAGTTCAGGAAGCGTTTCCCGAACCTGGGCGTCCCGCCTACACCACCGTCCAGACCACTGTTTATCGCCTCGAACGCAAGAAAGCCCTCCGCTGTGTCAAGCGCATCAGCAACGCGAATATTTTCGAGGCGGCGATCTCCCGCAAGGACGCGCAGAAGAGGTTGATCGACGAATTACTCGCCCTGCTTGGCGGCCGCGGCAAGCTGGTAATGGCGCACCTGGTCGAAACCGGCGAAATCACTTTGCAAGATGTCCGCGACGCCGAAAAGGCCCTGCGGAAATCTCCGAGAAAGGACAAATCATGAGCTTGACGGATCTCTCACCCTTGGCGAACCATCTGTGGCAATCCACGCTCTTCGCCGTCGCGGCGTGGCTGTTGACTCTCGCGCTCAGGAAGAATCGCGCGGCAGTGCGTTACTGGATCTGGCTGGCTGCATCGATCAAGTTCCTGATCCCCTTTTCGCTGTTGATCGACGCCGGCAGTCATCTTGCGTGGCGAGCCACTCCGGCAATACAGCCGCGGCGTGTATCGTTTGTCGTGGACGCGATCGGCGCACCGTTTATTGCCTCGGCCCCGGCCACCCGCCTGGCCGAGGTAACACCGGCGGCGCCCGGCCTTGTAGCGATTCTGATGCTGAGCGTCTGGTTTTTGGGCTTTGCGATAGGAGTCGTCTGGTGGCTGCGCCGGTTGCGCAAGGTCCGCGCCACGGTGCGCGCAGCTACACCGCTGAATCTGAATTTGCCGATTCCGGTGAGGCTGTCTTCCGCGCGTCTTGAGCCCGGCGTGTTCGGCGTCCGTAAGCCTGTTCTTCTGCTGCCTCAGGGGATCGCGGAACGCTTAACGGCGGACCAGATGGACGCGGTTCTGGCGCACGAATTGTGCCACGTCCGGCGGCGCGACAACCTGACCGCGGCAATCCATATGGTCGTCGAGACCATCTTCTGGTTCCATCCTTTGGTGTGGTGGATCCGGGCACGCCTGGTGGAGGAACGCGAGCGCGCCTGCGATGATGCCGTTCTCAGGGTGGTCGCCGACGCGCGGGTCTATGCCGAGGGGATCCTGAACGTCTGCAAGTTCTACTTGGAATCGCCGCTGGTCTGCGTGGCGGGAGTCACCGGTTCAAATCTCAAACGGCGAATCGAGGAAATCATGGCACATCGCATCGCGCGAAATATGGATCTGGGCAGGAAACTCTTGCTGGCCGTCGCCGGCTTGGCGGCGGTAGCTGCGCCCATCGTCATCGGAATGACGGATGCTCTGCCTCTCCGAGGGCAAGCGCCGGCACCGCGGCTGGCTTTTGAAGTGGCCTCCGTCAAGCTGAATACCTCCACGGATCCTCGGGGCATGGGGATGCAGATTCTGCCCGGTGGGAGGTTGGTCGCCAGCGCGCCGCCCATCTTCTTCGTTGCTACAGCCTATGGCCTGCCGTTTCCAACCGACCGTGTGACGGGCGGCCCCGATTGGCTTCGCTCCGAGAGATACGACATTGAAGCCACGCCAGAAAACGGAGCGATTCCCGCCGGAACGACGGTCAAGGAACGCAACGACAAGGTTCATTTGATGCTCCAGAAACTGCTAGCCGAGCGTTTCAAGCTGGTCATCCGCCGCGAGATCAAGGAACTCCCTGTATACGCGGTGACGGTCAAGAAGGACGGTCCCAAATTGCAGAAAGCGGCGGTCGCCGAAAAGGACTGTAGCGAGACTACTAAGCGTCCCCAGGATCCTGCGTCCTGCCACACCTTCTCTGGTGGACAAGGCCAAGGCATACACGCACAAGCCGTTAGCATGTCGGACCTGGCGTCGTATGCTTCAGGCTGGGCTGATCGGCCAGTGATCGATAAGACGAGTCTAAAGGGACTGTTCAGTATTCAAACCGAAGGCTGGGTCCCGATGCGTCCCAGACCGGTGCGCCCCGCCGGCCAAGACCCGACTCCGGAGGACTTGGCGTTCGCCGATCCTGCACGTCCAACGCTGTTCCAGATATTCGACCGGCTTGGGCTAAAGCTGGAATCGCAAAAGGCGCCCGTAGAGACATTCGTGATCGAAAGCGCCGAAAAGCCGGCGGAGAACTGACTCTCAACGGTGAGGAGGCTCCCCTCGCCGAGGTTCCTAACGAAGCGAAAACTTCGCGAAGTTGTGGTCGCCGCATTGTCAATATAACCGTGCACTCTCGACTTGCGGATGTTGGCGAACCAAGCGTAGTTGCGTCTGCCCCTGTAATTAGCCCTAACGCGGGATGTCAGACTCAGTATCTGCGTACTCTGGCTGAAGTCCAACTTTGGCTTGAAGGAAGCCCACGAGGTTTGGATCGACGATAGGTTCGAAGTTGCCGAGATGAGCCGATGACCATCGTCGGCCGTCCGAGAAATCGAGAACCACACCCGCCCTTCTGGTCATCTTACCGTTTCGGTCCCGAAAGCCCTTAATGATCGTCATCCTTCGCGCGTCCGAGTACCGGTATAACTGAACGCCGCCAAGTCCGTATCCCCTGGCTCGGATTTCGTCACTTTTCAGTGCGCCGTGTTGAGGAATAGCGAGCGCTGTTAGAATTGCTATCGGCAACACAATCACAACCGCCATGATGCGCAGAATTCTTGTGGAGTCGAATCCGGCTTTCGTGATCGTCCAGTAGTTATAGAGCTCCACTTCTTCTTTGTCACCAACCGACGACCACACTCCAAGGGTGATTTCCCAGGCTAACGTAACCGCGGCAAACCCGGGAAGGAACCACCAGATCGCGGTTTGGGGCAGCAACACAAACTCAGATGGTCCTTCCAGAGTGGCGACCAAGCGATTCAGATTGACGAGGACTGCATGAGTCGCCCATGCGATCGCCACACCGATCACAACCATAGCGATCCCGACGCCCCACTGTGTCAGCGCAAAACGGGCATCGAGATCTTTGATCGAGAGAGTCCCTGCAAACTCTTTCGCTGGTTTGGCCGGAAAATAGCGGCGAGCCAGTGCGAAAACACTGAGCACGACCGCCGGGATCGCGGCCCTCCCGAGTGATTCCACAAGACTGAAAGCCACAATGTTAAGAGAATATCAGGCCTGTCGTGAGCGGCTACTCCGGGGGCTCTTCCGGCAGATCGTCGATCCGATTCTCAAAGCGCGTGTATTGCCCCAGGAACCGCAGCGGCACTGTCCCGATCGGCCCGTTGCGCTGCTTGGCGATGATCAGGTCGGCAAGACCCTTCACGCTGAGGTCGTCCCTCTTGTAAATCTCCTCGCGGTGGATGAAACCGACCAGGTCGGCATCCTGCTCGATCGATCCGGAGTCGCGCAGATCGCTCAACATCGGCTTATGATCGCCGGGACGCTGCTCCGAGGCGCGGCTTAACTGCGACAAGACTAAGAAGGGCACTTCCAGATCCTTGGCCATCAGCTTCAGGCCGCGCGAGATGGCCGATACTTCCTGGTTGCGGTTCTCGATCCGGCCCATGCTGCTCATCAACTGGAGATAATCGATGATCACCAGGCTCAGGCCGTGGGTGTTTTTCAGCCGGCGCAGCTTGGAATGAACGTCCATGAGGTTGACGCCGGCCGAGTCGTCCATAAACAGCGGCGATTCGGTAATCTGCGCCAGCGCGAAGTGCAGTTTGCGGCGTTCCTCTTCGTTGAGATAGCCCGCTCGAAACTTGTGCTGGTCGACGCGGGCGCCCGCGCACAGCAAGCGCGTCAGCAGGCTGGCCGACGACATTTCGAGCGAGAAGATCGCCACCGGCTTCTGCATCTGCGGGTGCGTCGCCACATGCTGAGCGATGTTCAGCGCCAGCGCCGTCTTGCCCATGGATGGGCGCGCCGCCAGGATCACCAGTTCGCCGGCGTGGAGGCCGCCCGTCATTTCATCAAACTTCGCAAAGCCCGTACTGAGGCCCCGCACGCGCTGGCTGGGATCGAGAAAGGCGTTCGCCCCGCCGGGGAAGCTTTCGACGATGCTGGCGGGCGAGGATAACTGCTCATTGGCGGACGCTTCTCCCAGCTTCAGCAGCGATTCTTCCGCCGATGCCAGAATCTTGTCGGGCTGCTCTTCGCCCAGCAGGCAGCGGTCGATGATTCGCTGCGAGCTGAAGATCAGCTTCCGCAGTGTCGCCTTGTCCTTGACGATGCGGACGTAGCTGTCGAGGTTGGTGATCTCCGGGAGTCCGGCATCCAGCTCAACCAAATATGAGAGGCCGTCCACCGATTCGAGCTGGCCCTGCTTCATCAGCTCTTCAGCCAGCGTGACGCGGTCGATGCGCTCGCTGCGGCCGTATAGATCCCGCATGCGGCCGTAGATGCGGCGGTGCTTCTCGAGACTGAAATCCTCAGGCGATAAGGAGCCCGCTACCTGGAGGTAGACTGCGTCGTTGAGCAGGATAGACCCGAGCACCAGCCGCTCGGTGTCTACGCTTGCGGGCAGACCTTTCTCAAATGTCAGATCCGCGGTGGCCATCATTTTGGGGTGCCTCTTACCTTAACTGGTTCGTCACACTCCGCTGAAGATTTTTTTTGCCGTTCATCTTCTCGCACTTACGATGAGGAAAAACCTGTGGAAGATCGTCCGGGAACGGTGCACGCCAACTTACTGAGCGCAAAGACGCGGCGGAACGATTTCCACACACACTCTGGAAACCATTTTATCGCGATTTTGTTTTGGAGGATGGACAACGCCTACTTCTTGGCGTCATCCTTTTTGGAATCGTCGGCCTTGGAATCGTCCGCGGGGAGGGGTTCGATGACGGCGGTGGTGATCTTGTCGAGCCGCGGGAAGCTCTTTTCGAGGAACGCGTTCCCCTGGTTCATGATCTCGCCTTGGAGACTCGTGACCTGTTCGCCGTAGCCCGTATAAAGCATGTCAAGAATATCCAGGCCCTCTATGACTTCGCCGAACGGAGGAAATCCCAGGTTGTCCAGGTAGATGTTATCCACCTTGTTGATGAAAACCTGAACGCTGCGGGTATTTTTATCCCCGGTGGAGGCAAACGTCACCATGGCGCGCTTGTTGGATTGGACCACACGGTCGTCGAGCATGGTGTGTTCCATCCAGACGCGCGATAACTCCGGCTTCGCGGGAATCCCAAATTGGGCGAACTGCTTCGTCGAGCGGAAGATGATGTTGTTGTTATAGAACCCGGCCCGAACCAGGTTATAGAACCGGTCGGCGCCAATCGGCGCCCACGCCTTGGTCACGCGGATGACGATGGGCCCCTTGGTGGTGTTCAGTTTCACCAGATACACCGGGGGCGCCTTGGCATTAAGCGTGGACGGGTCGAGCAGGTTCGGTGCGGCTTTCGCCTTGGTCGCGGCTTTGGGAGCGGCGGCCTTGGGAGCTGCGGCCTTAGGGGCTGCCTTAGTCTGCGCCAGCGCGGCGGACAGCGTCAGGCTCAACATCGAAACGGCGAATACGGCTGGTTTCATACGAAGCCATTATTCTATCTCAGATTCCAAAGGGCTCCGTTACAGTCTTGAGCCACTCATTAAACGCGATCTTTTCTCCCTGGCGGTTGTGCCACCAGCCATCGGGCGTGAAGCTGACATCCGGCGCGGCGACCACGATGAACCGCAGGTCCGGCGCAGCGCTGCGGAAGATCTTACCGGCGCGCCGCGTATGGTAGTCGCTGGTGACCAGCAGCACGCTGTGCACGCCAAGCTGACGCAGACGCGCGATGGCATAACGCGCTTCCTCCTGGGTGGACCGCGCGTCGTTCTCGAGATGCACGAAGTATGACTCGGGATAGCCGGCTCTCACGGCAAAGGGAATCGCCAGGTCGCATTCATAGTGTCCGTATATTCCCGAAGGTCCACTGACCAATACCTTGGAGACGTACCCTTGCCGGGCGAGCTGGGCGGCTTTGAGAATCCGGTTTCCTTCTCCATCGCCCGCCAGCACCAGCGCGATGTCGGCCTTTTCGGGCGGCCCGGCTTTGACGAGGTAGACGCCGAGCGCCGTAAGAACCGCGTTATGAAAGATCAAAGCGAGTACAATGGCGGCTAGAATAGCCGGCACGAGGATGCGGGCTGCGCGCTTCACGGGGCTCGGGCGGCTACTCGTCGGATCCGCGCGGATCGCGCTGGTCACGCTGATCGAAGCGGCCAACGGATTTCAGACGCTGGAACATTCGCTCGATTTCTTCTTCTTCCTCGGGCCGCAGCAGAGGCCGATGAATGGCTGGCGGAGTCTGCCGCTCGGAAATCGCGTCGCGGTCCTGGGTTTTCCGGGGCTCGGGCGTCTTTCCAACTTCGCCCCACGCCTGACGATAGGGAATCCCATCGAGCAGCGCATTGCGCGAATAACGGCGCAGGTGACGCAGCAGGCTGGCGGAAGAATCCAGATCGCCGGCATACACCAGCAGCACGCGTTGCTCGCCCGAAAGCGTGAGGGCGACTGCAAGAGGGGCATTCCAGCCGGTCTGATCCAGCCTGCGAATGTCGCTCCAGAGAATCATCCGGCGTCCCAACTGGAGATGGGTCTCATGGATCTCGATTACAGGCTGCGACAGCAGCGCGACCAGCGCGAGGGAGGTAATGCCAAACAGGCCCGCAGCGATCCAGGTGGAGGGCCAGCGCAGGCCGGTCCAAATCGAAAAGGCGGTACCGCTGACCGCCAAAAGCGCGAACAGCATGTAGCGGCGCGAAGGTCGATAGCGGGCGAGCGGGCGACTCACCCCTCCAGACTACCACTTGTTTTTAAACGACAGGAAGTTTATTGCGTGGTCGGGAAGGTCTTCGAAATGTGGTCATGCCAGGTGAGGTTTTCTTCGTCGACCAAAGCCCAAACCAGGCCCAGACCGGCGGAAAGCAGGCTCAACAGGCTAGCCACCTGGCGAACTGCGCGCTGTTCGCGGTCCGGACGCCGGCCGTCGAAATCCACCAGGCGCAACCCGGCGAAGCGCATGCCCGGTGAATCGCCGTTGGCCAGGCACCAGAGCGCACGATAAAACAGGGAGATCACCGCGGCGACTCCCGCGAAAAAGGAAAGCGCCTGCCGGTCCAGACTGACTTGGCCGCCGGATACCAAAAAAATCCCCAGGAACACGCCCACGGCCACTACGATCAGGCTGCCATCCACGGCCGCCGCGACCAGGCGGTGCGTGGGCGCCGCCACCGGGGCGTCGCAATCGATGCTCTCTCCGGGCTGGATACGGACCTCACCGGGCGAATCGTGGAAACCCAAGCTTTGTTGCAAGTGGCCCTGCTGGTGATCTGGGCGGCGATGCTGCGGCCGCAGATTCGCCGGCGAGCGCGGGGACGTCCGCCGCTGCGGTGCACTCCGCGCGGCATCGCGATGATAGGGGTGAAGCGGGGTCAGAGTCGGAATCGGGATGACTTTGCTCCCCGCAGTGCCGTCCCGAAACAGCGACGGCTGATAATTGGGAGTTTCCAGCGGTTGATCCGGAGCAGGCGGACTGTCGGCAAACGGATCCAGGGCCGGTGCTGTTGCGGCCGCAGTGGCGAGCGAGCTGGACCGGATCGGAAACGGCCCGGGTGCGCCGCCATGGAGGCGCCGCCCGCAGTGGACACACCGCTCCTCCGCCTTTTCGTTCACGGCGCGGCAGTGTGGGCAATGCATATCTCGAACCGGCTTTCCTGAATCGGCCACCTTCAGACTTGGACGCCTGATGACCTCTTGGACCTTGACTGTTCCAGTAGCGCTCTGTTACGGTGGCGCTTGAGAGCTTTTATCCTTCGTAACATAATCCGGCGAATTTGTCACGGACTTTATAGGCTGGCTTTCGCCGGGTTACTTATTCCCGGCGTTCAGTTACACGCCCAAACCTACCGCCCCACATTACCTCCGCCGGCCGCGCCGGTCCAGCCGGGTCCAAACCCGAACGTGGCCGTGAAACCTCCCCGGCCCACTGCTCCCGGGCCGGGCGAAACGGCGAAAACCAAGGCGGATCAGGAGGAGTCCGACGGGAAGGTGTTGCACCTGCGCGGCAACGCCAGCATCGAGACCGCGGACTCGCTGCTTACCGCCGATGAGATCGATTACGATCAGGAGACGCATGAAGCTCAGGCTCTTGGGCACGTCCACTACCAAAGCTTTTCGCACGGCGAGAAACTGAATTGCGACCGCGCGGAATACAACACCGAGAGCAAGACCGGCAAGTTCTACAACGTCAACGGGACGTCGCCTGCCCGCATCGAGTCCCGTCCCGGCCTGCTGACCACGCAGAATCCCTTTTACTTCAGCGGCGAATGGGCTGAAAAGACGGAAGATCGCTACCTCCTGCACAACGGCTTTCTGACCGATTGCCTGATTCCCTCGCCCTGGTGGCAGCTTAAGGGTCCCACCTTCGACATCATTCCCGGAGAGCGCGCGATCTCCAGGAAATCGTGGTTCTACGTGAAAGAGTTTCCTGTCTTTTACACGCCTTACTTCTACAAATCGTTGAAGAAGCAACCACGGACCAGCGGCTTCCTGACGCCCAGCATCGGCAACAGCTCCCAGCGAGGTAAGACCGTCGGGATCGGCTACTTTTGGGCGATCAATCGCAGCTACGATCTGACGTATCGCGGACTGTTTTATTCCCAGACCGGATTCGGGCATCAGGCCGATTTTCGCGGCGTCGTGAACAAGAACACCTATTTCGACGTCTCGCTGTACGGCATTACCAGCAGCAATGCGAACGCGGTTTCGCCCAGCGGATTGGTGCTGTCGGTCGAAGGAAAGTCGGAATTAGGGAAGGGATGGCAGGCAGTCGGCGACCTAAAGTATCTGTCCTCCTTCCTTTTCCGGCAGCAGTTCACCCAGTCCTTCGATGAGGCCGTTTCTTCGGAGACACATTCGGTGGGATACATCACCAAGCACTGGTCCGATTACGGCTTCAACTTCGTGGCGCAGCGCGATGTCAACTTTCAAAGCACCGCTCCCAACGACAAGATCGCCCTTCGCAAATTGCCGGAGGCTGAATTCACGGAGCGTGAGCACCAGATTGAGAAGCTGCCGGCCTGGTTTTCGCTGGACAGCAGCTTCGGGTTGGAGCGCCGCAGCGAGCCCGAGTTTCAGACCCGCCAGTTTGTGCAGCGCGTGACCTTCGAGCCGCGCGTTATGACTGCGGTGCACTGGCGCGGATTCGACGTGGCGCCGAGCTTCGGCGTCCACGAAATCGCCTACGATTCCAGGATCGCCAACAATCAGGTGACCGGCCAAAATATCCAGCATTTCGCCCGCGACGTGTCCGTGGACCTATCCCTGCCGCCTTTGTCGGCCATCTTCGACGCGCCGAAGTGGCTGGGGCAAGGTAAAGACACCAAGGTCAAGCATGTCATCGAGCCGCGCGTCACCTATCGCTACATTACGGGCATAGATGACTTCAACAACGTGGTCCGCTTCGACGACACCGATATCCTTTCCAATACCAATGAAGTTGAATTTTCACTGAACAATCGCCTGCTGGCCAAAGACAGCAACGGAAAGGTTTCGGAGATACTGAGCTGGCAGCTTTGGTACAAGCGCTATCTGGATCCAACCTTCGGCGGCGCTGTGATTCCGGGCCAGACCAACGTGCTGATGAGTACGGTGGACCTGACAGGCATTCCCTTTCTGGATCGGGCGCGATCTCAGTCGCCGGTGGTCAGCGTGCTGCGGTACCAGTCGAATTTGAATTTGGAATGGCGCGCCGATTACGATCCGGTCCAGCACGGAATTATCGACAGCGGTATCAGTGTCGATCGGCGCGTCAAGCAATTATTCGCCTCGCTGGGAGACTATCTGTTGAAAAGCAATCCGCTGCTGGGGGCTCCCGGTTCCAACCAGTTGCGCGGACAGCTTACCTACGGCAACGATAACCGGCGCGGCTGGAACTACGGGTTCAGCGCGTTTTACGATTATCGGCTGGGCGTGATGCAGTTCGCGCAGAGCCAGGTGACCTACAACACGGATTGCTGCGGGTTGAGCGTGCAGTACCGGCGATTTGACTTCGGCACTCGCAACGAGAATCAGTTCCGCGTGGCGTTCGCGGTATCGAACATCGGCAGCGTGGGAACGCTGCGGAAGCAGGACCGGATTTTTTAGAGACGGGTAGAATGCCGCTCATAAGTTTCCAGAACGCCGTTTCGAGCCGATGTACGAGTTGCCGGCAAGCGGGACGAGGCTGCGCAACTTCCGAATGGCGAGTAAACCAGGATAATAACGCCAGATCGCTTCTGCGAACGGTTGGCTGCGAGTTGGCGGACCCAATGATAAGATTCGTAGGAACTTGTTTTCGGAGCGCATGGGCCACAAGTGGGATGAATCGTGGATAACTTTCTGAGGTTGGAGAACCGCCATAACGGAGAAATCTTGCGGATGCACCGCAGGCATGACGCGGCGGGACGAATCGTCCTATTCCTGGATGGCACGCTGCCTCCCAAAGCGGACGGCCCGCCTTTGCACGTGCACTTTCGCGAACGGGAAGAGGGCATTGTGAAAGCGGGAACTCTCGGCGCTCAAGTCGGAGGGGAAAAGATCATCGTGCCAACTGGGGGCAATGCAGTCTTGCCCGCAGGCGTTCCTCATCGCTGGTGGAACGCGGGCGACGATCTGTTGGAGTTTAGCGGCCACGTAGTTCCAGCGGTAGACCTGGATCGCTACCTCCAGGCAGTGTTTGCCGTTCTCAACGCCAGCTCCAGCGGTCGGCCATCGATCTTCTATCTCGCGCACGTGCTCTGGCGCCATCGGGACACACAGTTGCTTTCGGTCCCGCCCCCAGCCATTCAGCGGATCGCTTTCCCCATCGTTCTCTTTATAGGGCGCATCTTAGGCAAATACCGCGGCTCGAACTGGCCCGGCTCGCCCGAGTCGTGCCCTGGTGCGCCGCTTGTGGACAGTAATGCATAGCCTCGGTTCGTACGAGTTGCCGACGACTCGCGCGGGGACTATGAGAATGCTTTTTCCGGGCCGAGCGTCAGCCGTAGGTGAGGTCGGTGCTCTGTCCGACCTCGATAATATATCCGTCAGGATCGCGGATGTAGCAGCGCGTCTCGCCGTATTTGGGGATCGGCTCCGTGATGAACTGCGCTCCTCGACTTTTCCATAATTCATAGCACGCTTGAATATCGGCAACGCGGAAATTCATAAAGCTGTTGATGTGATTCGGGTCGGGGACGCTGAGCGTTACCGTCGGCTTATCCGGGGTCGGCCCGCCTCCAACGTTCAGAATCATCCAGATATTCGCAAGCTGAAGGTATGCAGGTGCGTTGCCGTCACCCAAGCTCAGAATGCGAGCGTCGAAGACCTTTTCGTAGTAGCGAGCCGATCGCTCGATGTCGGCGACGGTGAGAAAATGTGCGATGCTGATCCCTTCTCTCGGGGGCATCTCATAGCTCTTCTGCTCGATTTGTACGCTGCTCATCTGACAACCTCAGTTCCAATACGGTTCAGTTCTCCGAAGGTCTCTCTATTTTGTCAATGACGATCACATCGACGAACGCCTTGGTTGATTCCAGTTTCAATCCGAGTTGTTCCTGGAATGCTGAGAAGATATCGGGGGGAGCATCGGGATCGGCAGCGTTGCCGGGCGCGAGCCCGCCGAAGTTGGCCGCTTGGGACGGGTCGGGCGTGAATTTCAGTAGGAAGTCGTATCTTCCGGTCAGGCCGGTTTGATTCACAACGGGCTTGTCCAATATGTTGCTCTGCAAGGCGTTGGCCACGCCGTCGAGGGTAGTGTTGCGGCCCACGAGGGAAAGCACCCCCGGCCCTTGACCGAAACCGATTCCCGGGAAAGCATTGGGATCCCCTGCGCTCACGGTGATCTTGGTGCCGGTCTTAGGCACGATCATAGCGTACACCGGCAGTTCCCTCTTTTCGATATGGAACTTGAGTTGAAAGCGATCTGCTAGCAAACCCTGGATCATAAGCTTCATCTGATCTCTGCTGGGTTGGCCCGGAGTATCGGGGCGTCCAACCGTATCGTATTTCGCTGAATCGAGCCATGCTGGTCCCCCTACGATCTGTCGGGCATGCAGGTTGTAGGCCAGCTTGATCATCCAGTTCACTGTGACGTTGGTGGTGGTCACGTCCTGGCCCCGGAAGCCATACCCCCCGCGCGGCGCGTCAGGGCGGCTGGGTTTGATCGTGGCGACGGTAAATTCCGGCTTCGCGCTCGTCGGCATCATCGGCGCAGGTGGGGGTTCCGGAATGGTCCAAGCCGTTTGGTCCGTGGCGCGAACCAGATTCAGCGGGAGTGTGCGAGCGCCCTGTGTCCACTTTCCAGTGATGGTGTTGCCATCCCCGCTAAGAGTTCCATCGAACGTTGCGTTCAACAGAACCAGCGAGACCTTGACCGCCGTGCCCTTGAGCGTAATGCTAGTCATGGCGACGGGCGTGGGGTCTTGATCGACGCTGTAGAACATCCCCTTGAGGCTTTCGTTGTCAGCCCGTGAGATCTTCATTACAGTGCGGAGGTCCACCGAACCGTTGGTGCCATTGACCTTCATGGTGCCCTGCCACGTTCCGGTTATGTTCTGGGCGAGCAGTGCGCTCCCGGGCAAGGCTAAGAGAGCGAACATCGACGACAGCAATCCTCGCATACGCTAGCTCCTTTACAAGCACTGTATCAGAGGCTGTTAAGCGAAGGTGCGAACGCGACGGATGACCGTCTTTCGCGATCAGGTGCGCCCAACATCGTGATAGCTTCCCGCCGGCCCGTCGTCGCAAACGGAAGCCGGACTCCAGCCAGGAAGCCAACAACCGGGCAGTTGAGATCTTGTTCTAGTCTGTCTTGGTCGTAGTGCTGGCGGGCTTGGATTCGGTCTTGGTCTCGGAAGACTTAGAGTCTGTCGATTTGGATTCGCCCGGCTTGGATTCGGTTTTGGCTTTCGCCGAATCCCCGTCTGAATCCTTTCTGGGAGTCGACGAGCCGCTCTTGGCGTAGTCGGTGGCGTACCAGCCGCTGCCTTTCAGGCTGAACCCGGATAGAGAGATCAGACGTTCCACGGTCCCTCCGCAGGCTTCATGCACGGTGAGGGGCGCGTCGGAGAACTTCTGGATTACTTCGAACTTCTCGCCACACTTCGAGCATTTGTATTCGTACAGCGGCATAAGTTTGCGGCGCCTTACGGGACGATCTTCTTGAGCGAATCGTAGCCGTGCTTCAGGATTTCGTCGTCGCCAGGTTTCGGCGGTTCGACCGGAACAGCACCATTGGCGGGGTCCTCATCGTTGGCCACGATGGCGGTCGTCTCGGCCTGCAGCACGGTGGGCGTGACGTGCACGTCCTGGATCGCCTTGCCGCTGGGAGTATAGTATTTGGCGACCGAAAGGATCACAGCGCTGCCGTCATCCATGGTGATGGCCTTGTGAATGGCGGCGTCACCGTAGGTCGGTTCGCCCACCAGCGTAGCCCGTTTGGAGTCCAGCAAAGCGCCTGCGGCAATCTCCGCCGCCCCGGCGGTTCCACGGTTCACCAGCACCACCAGCGGCAGCTTCGTGATCGCTTTGGAGGCCACCGCGGTATGATCCTGGCGCGCAACTTTCTGTCCTTGAGAGTACGTGATCAGCCCCTTGTCCATGAACAGATTCGCCACCGCGATGCCTTCATCATCCGGACCCAGGGCGCAATAGCGGAGGTCCAGCATCAGACGCTTGGCGCCTTGTTTTTCGAGATCGTTGACCTTCTGCGCGATATCTTTGGCGCGGCCGGCCTGGAGCGTCGAAGTGGCAATCAGACCGATGGGGTCCGGACCCTGGTCGGTGATCAGCTTTCCGGTCACAGCGGGATATACCAGCGGAGCACGCACCAGCTTCATCTTCTGGGGATCGGCTTGCTTCGGCGTGAGCACGCTCATCTCGATCGAGGAACCGGGCTCGCCTTGCAGCAGGATCTCGGCAAACGCCAGAGGCATATCGCGGGTGGCGATGTTGTTGATGGATTCGATAACGTCATTGGTCGAAAGGCCGGCTTTCGCGGCCGCCGATCCGGGGAGCGCGTCGACCACCGTTAAATACCCAAGGCGTCGCGCCAGGGTCAAGCCGACATCGGCCTTCCCGGTGCCTTTTTCTTTCTGATACTGCTTATACTGATCCGCGTTGAGGTAGCTGGCGAAGGGATCGAGCGCCTCGAGCATTCCATTAATGGCCCCGGCGGTCACAGCCTTCATGTCGGGTTCCTCGACGTAGTCCTGCTTGATGTGCGACAAGACGTCGGTGTAGACGCCCAACTGGGTATACGGCTGGTCTCCGGCGGGAGCGCCCCGGCCGCGTACGGCCCCGAACAACAGCAATATTACGAGGCACGTGGAGGATGCTACGACGGCGAACTTAAACCGACCATTCATAAGGGAACGCCCTCTCCTCCTTGAGCATAGCAGTTCTGGAATGAGGGCCGGCGGATCAGGCGGAAAGACGGTGTTTCCGCCCCAATAGCGCCAGTCCCGTCAGGGCCAGTCCAACAAATCCCCAGGTGGCGGGTTCTGGAACCGGGACCAGAAAGGCTCGGATTTCGCCACCGGGGCTAATGGAAGTGTGGATGTTGAAATAGCTCTGGTCAGCTGCCATACCAGCCAGCAGGACGGCCTCGGCGGCTGCCACAGTACCACCGTGGGCAGTGATAAATGACGGGTTATAGAACGTGGGGTCGATCAAGCTGAGGGTCTGGTTATAACTGCCGGAGGTCACACCTGTTGGGAATCCTGTGAACACTGGCAATGTCGTTGCCACGCCCGTATTGCCTCCCTGCGCAACACAGCAGTGAATGTGAGCTCCCGTATCGCCCGAGGTCAGACCCGAGAACGTTATGACGAGATGGATGGTGTTCGATACGTCGTCAGTGGTCACCACGGCCAAACCAGTCCCAGATGAACCTGTGGGTGGGTTCTCGTTTGAGCCACTTAACGTGCCTTCGTAGGTGATGATCGTCGCGGACAACTGCGGGGCCAGTATCAATATCGCCGCCACCAATATGCTTTTGAGCCGCATGGAGCCTCCGCTAAACTCGCTCAGTATACATCGAAATAGTACCGAACGACCCAGATAAATACGAACAAAGTACCAGGGGTACCAGGCGAACAAGCGCTGTAGTTTCAGTCAGTTTCGCAGGTCTGTCCGATTTCCGAATCGGCGGCCTGCGCTTTCCATCTATTCAGCTGGTTCGACACAGAAAGGAGGCTAGGGCCGAGTGGCCCTACCATTTATGACAATCGGCTATTTCAGCGCGCTTCTGATCGCGGCAGCGGCAGGCAGCGTCTTGCTGATCCTGCTGTCGTCGTTTTATAGCGTCGGTCCCACAGAGGTCGGACTGGTTCGCAAACGTTTTGGTGCAAAACTCCCGGGGGATAGCCCGGTCGCAACGAATGGCGAGGCTGGCTATCAAGCCGATATGCTGATGCCCGGTCTGCGCTTCAAGAACTGCCTGGTGTACGCAGTCACTAAGCATCCCTGGGTGCAGGTTCCGGCGGGGCAGATCGGCGTGGTGATCTCCCAAGTGGGCGAAGCCTTGCCGATCGGCGCGAAATCGGCCGTCTACAAGCCCGAGTTCGGAAACTTCGCCGACGTGCGGGCGTTCATGGCGAAAGGCGGACAGAAAGGCGTCCAGAGGCCGGTGCTTTCGCCGGGCACTCTGGCTCCGGTTCATCCGGTCGCATTCCTGGTGATCACGCGGGCCGAGGTGTTCGGCGTTTCTATTTCCGCGGATCTGCGCGCGCTGGCGCGATCGAAAGGCCGGCTGACGCACGAGGCGTTCGGTCTCAGTCCGAACCAACTCGAGGTAACCCGGATCTCTCCGCGGCCGACGGAAGCCGGCAAAGTGGTCGATATGGTAGGCATCGTCACGACGCTCGAAGGGCAGCCGCTGCCGGCGGGCGACATTGCCAGCCGTTTAGGTGGCTTTACTGACGTCGCGGCTTTGGAAGCCGCTAGCAGCGGCGATTCAAGCGACGCGCGGCTGATCGAGACGATTCTGGGCAGCCAGAACAATCGTCACAATGCGTATCAGGATTTCCAGAAGTTCCTGGATCTCGGTGGACGGATCGGCTTGCAGCACGATCCGCTGCTGTACGGCGCGTACAACCTGAATCCGTTCCTGGTGCGCGTGGAAGAAGTGCCCATGCTGGTGATCGAGCAGGGACAGGTCGCGGTGGTGAAGGCGTACGTCGGTCTTCCGACCCAGGACACGTCGGGTGCGGAGTTCAAGTTCGGAAGTCTGGTGCGCCCTGGACACCGGGGTATCTGGCAGGACCCGCTGCGCACCGGCAAGTACCCGATTAATCCGCGCTGCTACCAGGCCGTGATCGTGCCCACGTTCATCATCACGCTGAACTGGGCCGATGCGGTATCGCAGGCGCATAACCTGGACGCGCAGCTCAGCCAGATCGAGGCGAAAAGCAGTGAAGGCTTCCAGTTCGCCATCGACCTGCAGGTGCAGATCCATATCCCGGACACGCAGGCGCCGTACGTGATTTCGATGGTGGGCAGCGTGCCGAATCTGGTGAATGAAGTTCTGCAGGCGGCGGTGGGCAACCATTTCCGCAACAAGCTGCAGAGCATGCCGGCTGTCCGGTTCATCGGGAGCCGTGAGGAAGTGCAACAAGGCGCCTTCGAATACGTCAAGACCGAGCTAGCCAAGTATCGCGTGGAAACGCGCGGGGTCTATATCCAGGCGGTGGTGCTGCCACAGCAACTGGTGGACGTCCTAACGCAGCGGGAAATCGCGAATCAGGAGATCGCGACGTACCAGATGCAGAAGGCGGCGCAGGATCAGCGCATCGAGACGGAGAAGGCCAAAGGCACCGCCGACATGCAGGCCGATCTGGCGAAATCGCAGGTGGGTGTGAACATTCAGACCAACCGCACGGCTTCGCGCAAGATGGAAGCCGAGGGCGAGGCGACCTACATCGAGCAGACCGGCACGGCGCAAGGTGCGCAGGTGCGATCGGTCGGCCTGGCTCGCGCGGAAGCTTACGAGCGTCAGGTGAAGGCTCTGGGCGAAAGCGCCACGGCGTTCGTCAACTCGGTGGAGGCGTTGTCGAAGAGCAATGTTCCGTTCGTGCCCAGCACGCTGGTGATGGGGGGCAATGGAGGCGGCGCCCTGGAGGGCCTGATGGCGCTGATGATGCGCCAAATGGGCAATGGGATGGGCAACGGAAACGGCAGTCAGAAGCCGCTCGCGTCGTAAAGAATGGGAGTGGGGCGGGTTGAAAACCTGCCCCACCCTGCGATATCCTATAATTTCCATGGCAAACACAGTATCCGCGCTGAAGCGCGTCCGCATAGCCGAACGCCGGACGGCCGTCAACCGGACCCGCAAGACCCGTCTTCGTCACCAGATCCGCGCGATGCGCCGGCTACTGGAGTCGAAGGACGCCAAGGGTGCAACCGAATTAGTCCCCAAGACTTTCTCGGTGATCGACCGCGCCGCCAAGTGGGGCATCATCAAGAAGAACACGGCGGCACGCTACAAGAGCCGTCTGACCATCCGGCTCTCGAAACTCGCCAAAGCGTAACGCGCGGTTAACGCCCCGTTAAAGCCCCGTTAAAGCAAAGACCATCTCTTCCATCAGAATGCGATCGTCGGGACGTGCGTCCCGAAGTCCGCGATCCGTTTCGAACACCTTCTCTACAGCCAGCGCCAGGCGCTCTTTTGAAAACGCGTCCATGGTCTGCTCGATCTGACGGGCTCGCTCCGGCCACATGCGCGCGCCTAGTTTATTGAAGTGCGCTTGAATCTGGCTGGCGCCGCGCAAGCCTGCTTCACGCGCCGCCAGCGCGGTTCGGAATTGCGTGGCGAGGAACGTCAGCGCCAGCGGCATATACTCGCCCGCGCTCGAGAGCGTGTCCAGAATTTCGAGAGCCCTCTGCCGGTCACCACGGCCCAGTGCGGCGACCAGCGCGAAAATGGTGCTCGACTGCGCATCCGGCACCAGGGCGGCGATATCGGCGGCCGTGATCTTGCGCGCGGTTCCGGCGAACAGACGCAGCTTTTCGATCTCCATGGCGATGCGCGAGGCGTCGCCGCCGGTGGCTTCGAGCAGCAGGGCTAATTCGGCCAAGCCAAGCTGGATGCCGGCTTCTTTAGCTAGCTTCTGGGCGAGGAATCGCGCGGCTTCCGGGGGATAAGGGCGGAACTCGACTTTGGCGGGGATCGCTGCGTAGAACGCTTCCACGCGCTCCATGCGAGGCTTGTCTTCGCCTTCAAACTCGTAACGGGAGCAGTCGATCACCAGGGTGACATCCGGCGTGGGCTCGCGCAAATAGGCTGCGAGACCAGGTTGTCCGTCGTCTGCTTCGTCGTCGCTGCTGCGCGCGGCGCGCGGCACTGCGGCTTCGGCTGCTCCGAGCCAGATCAAGCGGCGCGAGGCGAAGAGAGAGAGCGCCCGGGCGTCGTCCAGAGCTGCGGCCAGCGGGGTGCGGTCCAGATCGTGACGCGTGAATCCGTTCTCACGTTCGGCGAGAGGCAGGACGGCATCGAGAAGAGCGCGGCGGCAGCGGGTCCGTTCGAATGCTTCCGGGCCGAGGAACAAATAAGCCGGTTCCGGACCGTTCTTTGCCAGTCTCGCCAGGAACTGTTCGGGCGTCATTAGAAATTTTCAAGAACGGCGCTGACCACGGAACGCGCCACCTGCTCGCCGGCGCGCTTCAGCGCAGGATCGCTCTCCTCGAAGTATTGGGTGGCCTGCGGACTGATCTGGTAGGTTTCGCGCACATCGAAGTTCGGGCGATTAAAGAGCACTTTGCCGGTCGTCCGCTCCGTCAGGCTGACCGTGAGCAGGACATGAAGCTCGGCGTAGGCCGCGCGGCCGTTGGCAGGATCGAAGATCGTGGGATAGAAGGCATAGGTGATGATCGCGCCGCGCAGGATCGCGTCCGCGGTGTCCACGTCCGGCACAACCTTGTAGCGCGTCCGGGTGAGGAATTCGCGCGAGATCAACTCCGGAAGCTGGTCGGTGAGCTTATATCGCGTACTCAGATTCGCGAAGGCGGGAATCGCGATCGTGTGGATGGTCTTGGGAAGCGCGGTGTCGGTGGCGGCGAAGCGGTATCCGCATGACGACAGCAGAAGCGCCAGCCACGCCGCAAAATACTTCACAGGCTTTCCTTGGCCACCGCCACAGCGTTCTCCGCCGCCAGGCGCAGATTATCCGATGCCAGCCAGAACCAGGAGGCTCGCGGCTGGTTGTGATCGACGGCGATCGCGCCCACGCTCAATCCGCTCTGCCCGGCCATGCCGACGTTCGAAGGAGGTTCGTCGACGCGCACGTCGAGCCCTGATTCGGCCAAGACCTTGGCCAGCGCATCGGCGCCCGGATTTTCTTCAAACTCGACCCAGGCCGACATGCTGTGGCCATGAAACACCGGCGCCTGAATGACCCGCAGCGACGGCATGGGAATGCCGGGCCACGCGGTCAGCAGCGACGCCAGATGCTTCTCCACGCGCTGCTCGATTCCCTCCAAAGGCTCCAGGGCTTCTTCGCCGTAGCGCGCCAGCATATTGAACGCCAGCTGGGTGTCGAATACATCTGTTTTCAATTTTTGGAACGACAGGACCCCCACGGTCTGCTGCTGCAATTCGTCGAGCCCGCGCTGGCCGCGTTCGCTGGCCGGCTCGAATACATGGACCACGGACCGGCGAATGCTTGCTGCCCTGGAGACTCGACCGAGCAACATCGCTAGGGCGATCGCGGCGGGATGCGCGATCACTTGAATCGGTGAGTCGGAACGCTGCGGCGCGGGGTCGGCAAAAGGCGCGCGCAGCCGTGCTTCCGGCTGCTCCTCGAGACCGCCCGCGAGATCGATGAGCCGGGGACCACCTTTGGGATTCACCTTGAGCGCCCTGCGGCTGGATGCCGGCGACCCAGCCAGGAACGCCACCGTGGCTCCCGCCAGGCTTTCGGCCGTGAGCGGAGCCATGACGATCGGCTCGTCGTTTTCTGCCGCAATTTTCGCAGTCCCATCTCCTGAAGCCGAGATCAGTTGCACGCGCGGCGCGGGCTTGCTTTCGCCCAGCACTTCGCGAATTTCCTTGGCCAGGAGCGTATCGCCTCCCACCAGCGCGATCAGGGGCCGTTCGGTCAGGCTAGCCAATTTGATGCTCCGGGCGATTGTCAGGGTGAGGTTGCGCGGGGCGCAGACGTCTGCGGACGATGCCGCCGGCGCGTATCACGATGCCGCTCAGAACATAGCAGATGGACATGGCCAGCAGCACGGGTTGCGACAGGTCCCAGATCAGGTAGATGAGAATGCTCACCACGACGAACGTCAGCGGCGATCGCGGACGCACCACGCTGAGGTCCTTGAAACTGGGATAGCGCCAGGTGCTGACCATCAGGAACGAGAGCAATCCCAGCAAGGCCAGCCACACGGTGGAGAAAACCCACCAGTCGAGCGGGCCGCTGTCGGCGAACGCGTAAACCACGCTTGCCACCATACCCGCCGCGGCCGGAATCGGCATACCCACGAAGTACTTGCGGCCGGCGTGCCCGGGATTCTTCGGCACCGGATTGACTTGCACGTTGAAACGAGCCAGGCGCAGCGCGCCGCACAACAGAAACAGAAACGCGCAGAAATATCCGGCGCGATGCAGATGCTCGATGGTCAGCGGCGCGGGAGGCGAGCTCGCGAACTCGATGCCCCAGGCGTACGCCAGCACGGCGGGGGCGATGCCGAAACTGATCACGTCGGCCAGCGAATCCATTTCGCGGCCGAAATCGCTCACCGTCTTGGTGAGGCGCGCGATACGGCCGTCCAGGCCATCGAGAAACACGGCAACCCCGATGGCGATCGCGGCGGCCCGAAAATGTGCGCTCGCCGCAGCGGCAACTTCAGCGTTCGCCTGGGCGTTCAGGATGGCTCCTCGGAAGGCTTCCATGATGGAGTAAAACCCGAGAAAGACATTGCCCGCGGTGAATAAAGTCGGTAGGGCATAGGCCGCGCGCCGCGGACTTCTGTCGGGCGAGCGCGGATCGATCAGACGTTCCTGCAATCGTAAGCGTTTCATGCCGCTCATACTGCCTCCGTCACATTTCCGGTTTCACGGATGCGGGCGATGACGCTGGAACCCGCGCTCACGCGCTCACCGGGGTGCACCGTGATTTCCCACTCGGGGCCTAGAAATACATCGACGCGCGAGCCGAACTTAATCAGCCCGATGCGCTCGCCGGGCTCCAGAATATCGCCCGGTTTTTTGTAACAAATGATCCGCCGGGCGATGAGACCCGCGATCTGCTTGAACATGACGCTGGTATGGACGCCGCCCACGACGCCCGCGACCGTGAGAGTGCTGTGCTCGTTCGCGTCACTGGCCTGCTCCTTGTTGGCGGCCAGGAATCGGCCCTTCTTGTAGTTGAAGCAGGTAACCTTGCCGGGAATCGGGGTGCGATTCACATGCACATCGAAAATATTGAGAAAAATGCTGATCCGGTTGGCGCCCGATGCGACTGGCCGGATGGCGACGACTTTCCCGTCGGCCGGCGAAACGGCCACCGGGCCGGGAGGGACCAGGCGCTCCGGATCGCGGAAGAAATTCAGGCAGAAAGCGGCCAGGACGAAGAAGGGCAGGGCATAGGGCCATCCCAACAGGTATGTGGCGACGGCCGCGCCGACTAGCAAGCCACCCGCATAATAATAGCCGTACGACAACATCCACTACCATTGTCGCATCCCTATCGTCGCATCACTATTGTCCGCCGTTCGAATGGCGCTTACTTCCGGGTTGCGAGTACGCTGACGCCGGCCGGAATATTGACGTGCGCGGGTAGCTGTTTCAGCGTGGCGGAAAACGACGTCGTTTCGTTCGAGGTGCGCACCCAGATGGTCTGCGGCGCACCCTTGGCGAACTGAACTTCCACCGGAATATCGACCGAGAAGTTGCCGTCGACGGCGCTTTGTTCCACCGTGCCGGACACTTTCCAGGAGGGCGCTTTGCCCTTGACCGAGTATTTCACGCGCAGCGTAGGGATGCCGGTAGAGTACACCCAATTATCGAAGAACGCCTCCATCGATTCTGCGGAGACGCCCGGAGGAAGCGATTTCTTGACCAGATCGAGAAGATCGGCGGTGCCCACCTTGCGAAACTGGTATTGGCGGCGCAGCTCGGCCAGCACCTTGAGGAAGCGCTCATTCCCCAGCCGTTTTCGAAGCATGTGCAGAGCCCAGGCGCCTTTCTCATAAGTGATGACGCGGTATGCGTCGGTCGTTTTCGAGGCTTCCAGGCGGTAGCCCCAGGTAAGGGGACCAGCCGATTCCACGCTCTGGTTTTCCTCCCCGGTCTTGAGCAGATCGGCCTGGAAGTCGGCCATCACATCCTCCAGAGCTTTGGATCCTTTCTTCTTCTCCAGCCACAGCAGGGCCGAATAATGGGCCAGCCCTTCCACCAGCCATTCATCCTGGTAGCTCCTGGGCATAACGACATTTCCCCACCACTGATGCGCGACTTCATGGGCCACCATCAAATCTGAAAAGAACGTCTGGAAGGTGGTGTTGCGTGCTGAGGCAGGCCGCTCCTGGGGATCCAGATAGGAAAGCGTCGAGAGATACACCAGACCCGGAAATCCCTGGCCGAAGGTGCCCGGGATCGGCGACACAGTCAGAGTCTTCAGCGGAGGAGGTCCAAAGATTCCGGAAAAATACTGGAAAGCCGCGGATACGTCAGCCGCAACCGCGTTGAGCCGCGCCAGCGGATCCGGCGGCGCCGTATTTTGAACGATGGTCGTGGTCTCGTGCCGCGGCGGAGTGCGCGGGCCGGTGGGAACCACCCGGGTAATAGTGGTGCTCTTGGGCGGCGGCTGGAGCGCCGGATCCAGGCTGCGATTTCCGAAAACATCCACGGTGAGCCCGCCCGCGGTTATCGAGCTTTTCTGATAATTGCCCAGGTTGAATCCGGCCACGCGAATGGGAACCGGGGTGCGGCGCTCCGTGTTCCGCCAGTCGCCATCGATGGTGTCCATGACGATATCGCCCGGAGTGACCAGCGTGAGACGCCGGGGATAGCGGAATTTCAGGTCGTAATCCGCGAAGGCCGCGCCGCTGCGGGGATACCAATTCGAGCGCGCGTCGACGGAATAGACTCCATTGCCGGGGCTGGTGATGACTGCTCCCTCGTGTTCAAACTCCACTTGGTGGACGCTTCCCGGCGGCAGGAGATCCGGCGTTGTCAACAGGAAAACATCGTTTTCGTCGGCCCGCAGGGCGCGGCTGCGAGTGGACTCGCTGGTCAGCAGTTCCGCCGGTGCGCCATCGATCCTCGCAGCGGTTACCTGTTCGGCGCGCGAGACTTCGAAAGCAAACGCCCGCAGCGGCCCGGAGCCGATCTTCAGGGTGGCTCGTGTGACTGCCCGCAGGCGAAGATTCTCATCGAGCGACGCGTCAATGCGGAATTGAGTCAGGGCGAATAGCGGCTCGGGCGTCACGGCAGGAGATCCGGCAGCTCCCGCGCGGGAATGCCGCGCTGCAAACCGGGTCCAGATATCGTAGACCACGCGCTGATTGCGCTCCATCATCTGGCCGACCATGATCTGTTCCGATGAGGCCGGATCGTAAATGACATCGAAATTCCCGAGTGTCTTGCCGGCCAGAGCGGTCAACAGGAGCCCGTCCGTACGGCCCGGCGAAAGCAGATCGCCCGCGATCCGCGGCGCGAAGCTGTCCAGAACGTTCGCGAGCGTGGGCGCCCATTGTTCTTCGAGCAGGGGACCCATCTCCGGAGCTTTGTGCCCCGAGCCTTTCTCGATGCTCTCGAGAAGCTGCCGCCCGGTATCGTCGGTGAAGATCAGGAGCGCTCGGGTAAAGTGTTCATTGAGATTGGGGGATCCGGTGAAGCGCGCCAGCGACTGACGCTCGCCGCGCTGGGGCGGGAGCAGCAAAACCTCGCCATCGCCTTGCTCGACGTCCGAGGTGAAAACCGCCGCCACGCGCTCGCCCGCCACAGGCTTCGAAAAGATCAGATAGCCCTCGTTGAAATAGAGCTTGATGTCTTCTTTGTAAAGACTCAGGTCGCGGACGCGATAGCACTGCTCGACGTCGAGGCCGGCGTTTTTGACGGCGCGCGCAGTTTCAGCGGCGGTAGGACCGGCGGCCCAGCCGGCCAGGGGCAGGATAAAAAGGAATACAGCTCTCCGAACCACTTTGGAATCTAGTCTACTCCAAACGGCAGGGTGGGCTAGATGAACATTTCCTCGTCGACAGTGACTTGATCGGGGCTGGGGCGAGTGCCGCGCATCAGGAATTGCAGCGCGGCGCGAACTCCGGCGGCGACGCCGTTGATCCCGCGGATGGGCGTCAGGATCCCTTTGTGCACCAATTCGACGGTGTTCTGAGCCCGCTCGAGGGCGTCGTCCACCACGATTTCGGCACGCTCCAATTGTCTCCGCGTCCGGACGGATGCGTCCTGCAGCACCTCTTCGACGATCGCCATTTGTTCCTTGGCGGCATCCAGGATCTGATTGGCGCTGGTGGTGATTTCCCTCATCTTCACCCGTGCTTCATCAATGGTGACGCGCGAAGTCTCCACCAGAGCATCCACTTTAACGGTCAACGGGATGATCTTGTCCCGTAGCTCCCGCGAGGCCCTATAAGTTCCATAGAGCATGGCCGCCTGAAAAATCAGAGCGGCCGCGGAGACCGCGACGAAGACGGCAATCAGTGCGAGAAATATTGTCTGGTTATCCATATGATGCCCGCGAGCCCTCCTCTCGCGTGCGGCCGTCCCGGCTTTAGTCGGGCAGCGGCGTCTTCACTGCTTCGCGATAGGCCTGTTTGCCGGCATCTACCGCCGCCGACAGGTTCTCTTTGTGACGCCGAAGCGTATCTTTGCCGCGGTCGACGGCATCCACGGCCGTATCACGCAGGTCGTCTGCGCGGCGCTTCACATAATCCGTGCCCTCTTCCGCCTTGCTGCGCAGAAAGTCGCGCGTTTCGGCGCCTGATTTCGGCGCGAAAAGCACTCCGACGGCCACGCCCAATCCGAGGCCCAGGAAAAAGTACGACAGCTTGTTATCGTCCTCCATCTCCGTTACTCCTTTCAATATGTTCGCCCATGTCACTCACAGAATAGCAATGTGGGAGCCACTCTGCTGATACGCCTCGCCTTATATTTGTTTCGTGGATTGCAATATCGCGGAGAATGTTAGACGGTGCAGCCATGACGCACCGGCCGCTCCCTACAGCCTTGAGTTTTCCTCCTTGGCTTGCTTGAGGATCGGAATGTCCGGGTCGGCGTCTTTCCAAAGCGAAAGAAAGTCCTGGTAGGCGGATCTTGCTTTTGTTGTGTCTCCCGTAAGTCCCAGCGCCCGCGCCAACTGCCGTCGAGCCGCGGCGTCCACCGGATCACCTGCCGCCAAACCCATGTGTGCCAGCAGCCTCTCGAACTCGACCGCTGCTTCCTGCGGTTTACGCATCGCCAGATATGCAAGGCCGCGAATATAGATCGGGTACATATTGCCGTAGAAATGGTTGAACGCGAGCGGAGGAATGCCGAATTCGTAGGCCCGGTTCGCCTCCAGCAGATCGATGGCTTTGCGCGGGTCGTTTTTGTCCAGCGCCGCGAGAGCTCGCAGCGTCGGCACATAAGTCGCCTGGACCTGCGTGTCTTCCGGATATTCTTTGTCGAGCTTGTTCGCAAGGGCTTCGGCTTTTCCGGCCTCGCCTGCCAGCCCGAGAGCAAATCCCGCGGCGTATGCGACGTCGCGCCCTTCAAAGGTCTTTAGCGCGGTCTCCGCGGTTGCCCGCGCGACAACTTTGTCCTCGTAGAGTGCGTTCCACACGGCCGGCGCCGCCTGGAAAACAGCGGTCCGCTCGCGAAGCTCGGCGCGGATAGCCATCTCAATGGCGCCGCGGGAGTATCGCTCCGCCTCGTGGAGCCGACCATCGCGCGCCGCGGCAAGGGCCTCAACCTGCAACAGTACTATTTCGGTGTCGTGAATTCCGCGGTTCTCCGCCAAGATTCTCGCCATCCCCGCCTGGTCGCGTTTCAACAATGCGAGACGGTATCGGCCCTGCTCGGCATCCGGCCCCTTCGCGTGGTGTGCGGCAGCGACAGCAAACGCTTTTTCCGCCTCATCAAAGCGCCCCAGATGGAAAAGGGCGCCCGCCTGGTTGGTGTATCCATATAGCTGGTCAGGTTCGAGCTCCACGGACTTCGCCGATGCCTCCAGCGCCTGCTCGAAGCGTCCCGTCCCGTTGGCTGCGTAGCCACCGGAAAGGCTGAATGCTTTGGGATCGCGCGGGTAGGTCTGCCGCCACAGGGAAATCGATTGCCAGGCCTTCTCCAGGTTTCCCGTGACATTGCGATGGTAGGAGTACTCAATGTTGAACTTTTCCGGCCCGCTGGCACGTTCCCTCGCCTGATACGCCCGGATAGCGCTCTGCCGCGAAAGGGCTGTCTCTCCCAAGTTGCTGTATTGGATTGCGAGCTCGCTCCATGCAGCGGCAAATTCGGGATCCAGTTCCGTGGCATGCCGGAGCTGAGAAGCCGCTGTGTCACCGCTTTCCGTTGTTGCCGCAGTGTAAGCTTTCAACGCTTCCAGCGACGGAGTGGTTCCCTCCTCCAAAGGAACGTTGTGTTCGCGAATCGCAGCCAGCGATTCACCAGCGCGGGCGCGGAACTTATTTGCCATATCGCCCAAGGTGCTCAGAACCTGCTCCTTGCCGGATGCTTGCGCCTGCTGATTGTCCAGCGCCTCGCCGTTGGCGCAGCCTTCGGCGCGCAGACTCATAACATATTGGGTACCGAGGCTGGAGATCGCTCCCGTAAGCATGGCTCTTGCGCCCACGCGTTGGCAAACCTCCCGTGCCGTCTCCCCGGTCATGGCAGACCCAGCCGGCTTGCCCATCAGTTTGAGCGTTTCACGGATCTTCTGATCCGGAATGAGGCTCAAAAACGGAGACTGCTGCAACTGAACGATCAGACCCTGGCGCAGCGTGTCGTCGAACACCGGATCGCCGGTCTTGTTTTCGAAGTCGGCGAGAA
This sequence comes from Bryobacteraceae bacterium, assembly GCA_036003585.1. Classification (GTDB taxonomy): domain Bacteria; phylum Acidobacteriota; class Terriglobia; order Bryobacterales; family Bryobacteraceae; genus Palsa-187. The sequence goes on from DASYSG010000031.1 coordinate 61,918, forward strand.
CAATCGTGTCCTTGTCGGTGAGCGGCCTTGCACGGCCGCGCTGCTGCCATAGGAAGAATCCGCCCGCGACCAGAACCACCGTTGCCGCCGCGGCGCCATACTTCAACCAACGTTTGCTCTTACGATTTGTGATTGATGAGCTTGAACGCGCTCGCAACCGCTCCAGATCGCCACGCAGCTCCGCGGCGGATCTGTATCGCAGCGCGCGATCCTTTTCGAGAAGTTCGCCAATGATCCGTTCCAGCTCAGCCGGGACCTGTGGATTCCGCTCGCGAACAGATGGGGGCGTTTTGTTCAGGAGAGCGTCAAAGACAATCGGCGTCGTCGGACCGTCGAACGGCCGCGACGCGGTCAGCATTTCGTACAGCACGACGCCGAGCGACCATAGATCGCTGCGCGCATCGACAGTCTGGCCGCGGGCTTGTTCCGGCGACATGTAGGCGACCGTGCCCACGGCCGTGCCGGGCTCCGTGAGCATATCTACAGTCAGCGCATCTGTATCCGCGGGCTGATTGTGCTTATCACTATACTTCGCAAGACCAAAGTCGAGCACTTTAGCGTGACCGCGTCCGGTTACGAAGATATTGGCCGGCTTGATATCGCGATGGATGATCCCTTTCGCGTGCGCCGCGTCCAACGCGTCGGCTACTTCAATGCTCAGCGCCAAAGCGGTAGAGATATCCAGCGGCTTACCATCCAGGTACTCGCGAAGAGTTTTGCCATCCAACAGTTCCATCACCAGAAATGGATGACCCGCCGCTTCGCCGACGTCGTGCACCGCGCAAATGTTTGGATGATTCAGCGCCGACGCCGCGCGCGCTTCGCGCTGGAAGCGTTCCCGCACGTCATCCGTTGCAAACGCTTGGGGCAGAACTTTGATGGCTATGTCGCGACGCAGCCGCGTGTCCCGGGCACGGTAGACCTCTCCCATCCCGCCCTTGCCGATGGGTGCAAGGATTTCGTACGGGCCGAGTTGGTCGCCTATAGCGAGCGGCATTTTCAGTGGTCAGCTAAGCTTAGCGGATCTACACGTGGATTGCCTCCGGGTGACGGAATCGCGTGTTAGACTGGTCCAGCCATGACGCGCCACGCCGCGAGTCTGATTCTTCTGATGACGGCGGGATCGGCGTTCAGTCAGGGTCTCCCGGAACCTTCGCAGGATACCTTCCAGGGCGTTCGCCGGATCGTGGCGATCGGCGACGTTCACGGAGACTACCAGCGCCTGGTGGAACTCTTGCGCGCAGCCTCGCTGGTGGACGCGAAGAACACCTGGACCGGCGGCGAAACCCACCTCGTGCTTACCGGCGATGCCGTCGACCGCGGGGATCATTCCGCGCAAGTGCTGGATCTCCTGATGGAACTGGAACCCCAGGCCCGCAAGGCCGGCGGCTGGCTGCATCTGCTGATCGGAAATCACGAAGCCATGGACCTTTACGGCGACCTTCGCTACGTGACCAAGGACGATTTCGCCGGGTTCCAGGGAACCAACTCGAAAGAGCTTCAGGATCGGCAAATGCGCGTTGCGCTGGACGGTCTCAAACGCGATGGAATGCCTCCCGCGGATGAAAACGCGTGGCGCAAGAAGTACCTGGACGAGCATCCGCTGGGATGGGTGGAGCATCGCCTGGCGTTTCAACAAGACGGTAAATATGGAAAATGGCTGCGGCGGCAGAACGCAATTATCAAAATTAACGATGTGATTTTCCTGCACGGAGGAATCAGTCCGAAGTATGCGGCTTTGACCCGGCCCGAGATCAATACGAGAGTTCGAAAAGAGCTGGCCGATTTCAGCAAGCTGGCCAAGGGCATCGTCACTGATGATGAGGGCCCCCTGTGGTACCGCGGCATGGCCCAACTGCCGGAAGACGATCAGGAAATGGCGGACCTGCTTCCCCGGGTTCTGTCGGCGCATCAGGCGCGGCACATCGTCATCGGACACACGCCTCAGTTGGCTGTGACGCCGCGCTTCGGCGGCAAGGTGATTGCGATCGACGTAGGTTTGTCCAAACCCTTTGACGGACCGCCGGCGTTTCTGTTGATCGAGGATGGGAAATATTTCGCGGTGCACCGCGGGCACCGGCTCGACTTACCGGTTGACGGCGGAAACGTCCAGCAATATCTCCGATCCGCCGCCGAACTGGAGCCGGATAACTCGCGCCTGCGCAGGTCGGTTCAGAAAGGCCGGCCCTAGTTCCTCTTGGCCCGGTCGAACAGCGCGCTGTCGCCTTTGGCTTCGAAGACCTTCACGATGAGATCGCGTCTGGCCAGCACGCCCTGAAGTTCCGCTTTGGTGACCTCTTTGCCGAGTTCCCTGGTCAAGGTAGCCTCGTCCAGGGTCCTCATTTTTGCCAGCATGCTCCGGTCGATCATCTTTAGAACGTTCGGATCCTTGAGGGTTTTGCTGGTCCGGAACGATCGGCTGTGGTCGATCAACCAGAGATGCCAGCCCTGGTCGATCAGCATGTTGGTCTGGTTGCGATCCACGTTGTAGATCAACTGATCGAAGACCTGCATGACGTTGTTGTCGCGGTTCCACGCGTCCGCGTCGGGAGGCTGAATGTTTTTCGCCCTTCGCTCAGCCTCATCCATCATCACGTTGTCGAGCCACCATGTATAGGACGCCGGCTTTCCCTCAGAGGTCCGCCTCACTGAAGGAGGAACCATGTCCTCGAGCCCCACCAATCGCGCCAGTTTCCATCCCGCGATATTGAACTTGTAGGAATCCTTAAAACCGATTTCGTTCAAAAAGAATTGTTTGGACTCGTCAATGGTTTGCACACTGGCGTCGTGCGTGATCGTGCCGTCGCTCAGCGTGACACGCGAGGTTCCCGTGACGCCTTTCTTCGCTTCCTTACTCTGCTTGATCTTCGCCTTGGTGAGGAATTCCTCTTTTTGCTGCCACGTGAGTGCGTCGGCCGCATGCAGCAGGCTGAAGGGAATGACGAGCAAAACCGCGGCGAGGGCGGAACGATGAACTATTCGCATGATAGATTGTGAGAAGTTTATCACCATCCGTTGTAGTAAAATAGGCCCCTAAATCACATGTCAGGCGCCGGCGCGACCGATTCCGGCCCGAAAAAGGGCGTCGTCGAAAAGGTTCTGTCCCTCCTGGCGGATGTGCGGGCGGGTGAGAGCGCGGGCGTCCTGCTGCTGGCGCTGAACTCCTTCCTGCTGCTGATGAGCTACTACCTGCTCAAAACAGTTCGGGAGCCCCTCATTCTGACCCAGGGCGGCGCCGAAGTGAAGGCGTACTCGGCCGCCGCGCAAGCGCTGCTCTTATTGGCGATCGTCCCGGCGTATGGCGCTCTGGCTTCCCGTGTCAGCCGCATCCGCCTGATCACCTGGGTCACCCTGATTTTTGTGGCGAACCTTCTGCTGTTTTATGCCTTCGGCGTGGCGGGGGTGCGCGAGGGCGTGGTCTTTTTCCTGTGGGTGGGAATCTTCAATGTATTCATCGTCGCCTTGTTCTGGTCTTTCGCGAATGACTTATATTCCGAATCCCACGGAAAGCGGCTATTTCCCGCGATAGCGGTCGGCGGCTCGCTGGGAAGTCTGGTGGGGGCCCAGGCCGCTGCCATGATCATGCGCGTCACCGGACCGTATCCCTTGATGCTGATCGCGGCCGGGGTGCTGGTGGTCTGCCTGATGATCAGCCGCGTGATTCATTACCGGGCTGCGTCCGACCCCGCGCATTTCTCCGCCGGCCACGCGGCGGCTCCACTGGCTCGCACGGGCGCGCTGGAGCTGCTGCTGCGCGACCGCTATCTGCTGCTGATCGCGCTGCTGGTTTTGCTGTTGAATATTGTCAACAATTCCGGCGAGTTCCTGCTCGGCAAGCTCGTTACGGCGGATGCGATTCGCGTGGCCGGATCCAATGTCGGTCTGCAGGAGAGGATCATCGGAGAATTTTACGGGCACTACGAGGTCTGGTACAACAGCGTGGCGCTGGGGCTGCAGATGTTCGCTGTGTCCCGCGTCTTCCGGTACGCGGGCGTTCGCGGCGCGCTGTTCATCCTTCCGGCCCTGGCCATGGGAAGCTATTCTTTCCTGCTGCTGCTGCCGCTGCTGCCGGTGATCCGCTGGCTGAAAATCCTGGAGAATGGCGCCGATTATTCGGTGCAGAATACCACTGTGCACGCCCTGTTCCTGCCCACCAGCCGGGAAGCGAAGTACAAGGCCAAGGCAGCCATTGATACGTTCTTCAAACGCGCCGGAGACGTGCTCGAAGCAGGCGTGGTGAAAGTGGGATCCGCCTTCGATCTGGGGATCCAGGGCTTTGCGGTCGTGAATCTCGTGTTGACGCTGGTTTGGTTCGCGGTGGCCTTCGGAATCGCACGGGCGCACCGGCGCGCGGAGCAGGAGCCTCAGCCGAAGCCTGCGGACGCGCCCGTTCTAGCATGAAAATCCCCGGGCTTCCGAATTCCTCCGCGGCCCGCCAGGCGATTCTGGTGTCCCTTCTGATGATGGCGTGGCAGCTGGCCGCGAAAACCACGCGCGATAGCCTGTTCCTCGCAGTGTTCCCGGCCTCGGCGCTTCCTCCAGCCGTGGGAGCGGCGGCAGTCTGCTCCATCCTGGTCGCTCTGTTTAGCGCGAAGCTGGTGCATCGCTTTGGCCCGTACCGCCTGATTCCATCGGTGTATCTTCTGGGCGCGGGGCTGCACCTGGCGGAGTGGATGCTGCTGGCGACCTTCCCGCAGCCGGTTGCCGCCTTCATTTATATCCACATCATGGCCCTCGGGCCGGTGATGCTTTCCGGATTTTGGGCCTTGGCCAGCGAGCGCTTCGATCCCCGTGAGGCGCGCCGGCGATTCGGACAAATCGCCGCTGCCGGGACGCTGGGAAGTCTGGCAGGCGGACTGATGGCCGAGCGCGTGGCCGCATTGAGCACCAGCGCCGATCTGCTGATTCTGCTCGCGGTGCTGCAAGCCGCCGGCAGCCTGGCTTTGTTCCGATTCTCTCCGGCGCATTCGATGGAAAAGAAACAAGAGGTTCCCTCTTTTCCCGAAATGCTCTCAGGCGCGCCCTATCTGGTTGGACTGGCCGCCTTCGTGATGCTGATCTCGATGAGCGCCGCCGGCCTGGATTTTCTATTCCGCTCGAGCGCGCTCACGCAATTTGGCAAAGGCGCCAGCCTCAGCCGTTTCTTTGCGATTTTTTACACGTCTACTTCCGTGGCGACCTTCGCGGTCCAAGCCGGCCTCAGCCGGATTTGGCTGAAGCGATTCGGCTTGGGCCGCACGGTGTCCGTGCTTCCCGTGGCCGTCACAGGAGCGAGCCTGGTGTCGCTGCTGGTTCCCGGCGCGGCGGCCATTTTCTTTAGCCGGGGGCTGGAAGTGCTGCTGCGGGGATCGCTGTTCCGCTCCGGTTACGAACTGTTCTACACGCCCATGCCCGCGGCCGAGCGGCGCTCGGTCAAGACCGTGATCGATATCGGTGCGGATCGCCTGGGCGAGGGGTTGGCCGCCGCGTCGATTCAGCTCCTGCTCGTATTCCCGGTGGAGGTTTCCTTTCGATTCATCCTCGCCGCCACCGCCGTATGGGCGGCCGTGGCTTCGTGGCTCGCGTTCCGGCTGGACCGGGCTTACGTGGCGGTGCTCGAAAAAGGTCTGGCCCGGCAAACCATCGTCATCGCTCCGGAAGAAGCCGAGGACGCCGTCACCCGATCCATCGTGCTGCGTTCGTCGGCATCGATCCTCAGCGCGGAGGCCGGTCAGGAACTATCCGAGGGCAGCTCCATCCATCCGGGCGATGTCACTTTGCGACGCTTGGCTGAGCTGCGGTCCCAGGATCCGTTGCGCGCGCGGGCGGCGATCCATGCCATCGATCTGCGGGATCCGCTGCTAGTCCCGCAGGTGATCGAGCTGCTGGGACGCGATGAGACAGCCCGCGCCGCTCACGATGCCCTGTCGCGGGCGGCGGACCACATCGCGGGACAACTCGCGGACCGTCTGGCGGATCCGCTGGAGAACGAAAAAGTCCGGCGGCGTATTCCGCGGGTGCTGGCGGCCTCAAAGAGTCCGCTGGCCTGGCAGGGATTGTTTCGGCAATTGCGCGACGAGCGCTTCGAAATTCGCCAGCGCTGCGCCCGCGGGCTCGAGAAGATGCTGCAGGAGCATCCGGAATTCCGGCCCCAGCCGGCCGCGATTTTTGAAATCGTCGCGAGCGAGCTGTCCACCAGCCGCAAGAGTTTATCGAAAGCGGCGGCAGCGCCATCGCCGGATGCGGTGGAAGGCGCGGACCTGGTCGATGAAGTGCTGCGCGAAAGAGCTTCGCACGTGATGACGCACGTCGCGACGCTGCTGGGTCTGGTGCTGCCGCAGCAGTCCGTACGGCTTGCGTTTCGCGCGCTGTACACCGAAGACGCCAAGCTGCGCGGTGTGGCGCTGGAGTATCTGGACAGCGTCTTGCCGAAAGGGCTTCGCGAGCAGTTCGCGGCGCAGATCGAGGGTCCCGTCGTGCGTCCGCAGAAAAGCGGAGCGGCGCCGGAGGAGGCTCTGTCCAATCTGATGGACGAGAGCCCGTCGATCATGGCGCGCCTGGAAGATCTCCGAAGCAAGGGCAACTAGGCCGGGCGGCGCGGGACCCAGACATTCGGAGTGACCACGTACACCACTTCGCCCTGCTGATTGCGCGCCGTGGATCGCAGCTTCACGATACCGTGAGTGGGCTTCGACTTCGAAGGCCGGATCGCGAGCACTTCCGTCTCGACCTGAATGGTATCGCCGGGGCGCACCGGCTGCGGCCACTGGATACCGTCCACGCCCATCCCCAGCAAAGGCAGGTCTCCCAGTGGTCTGGCATCGGCGACCAGGCGCATCACTACGGCCGCGGTATGCCATCCGCTGGCGATTAATCCGCCCTCTACGTTCGGGTCCGTGTGCATCGGCTGCGGGTCGAATTGGCGCGAGAAGTCGAGCATCTCCGCCTCCGTGATGGTCACCGAAGCCGTTTTCGTTTTTTCGCCGACCTTGAGATCTTCCAGGTAACGGTCCGTCACAGTTTTAAAAGAGCCCGAAGGCGCTTGGTCTGGACGCGGCTCACAGGGATCTCGGTCTGTTTCTTATCGTCCATGCGGAGCTGGAAACTGGATTTGAACCACGGGATCACCTCTTTGATCCGGTGGATGTTCACCAGATACGACCGGTGCACGCGCCAGAACGTATCGGGATCGAGATTGGATTGCAGCTCCTCGATGGTCCGGTAATTGGACTGGCCCTCCAGGTTGTTGGCGACCACGGTGATCAGACCGTCGTCGATGGTAGCGTAGACCACGTCCTGCGCGTCGACGATGAAGTTACGCTGGTTGCTTCGCACCAGGAGCTTGCTCCGTTGTAGCGCAGGTTTGGGCGCAGCCGGCTCAGGCGGGGCGCCTTTATTTCGATCGCTGACCGCTTTGCGCGCCCGATCTACGGCCACCGTCAGGCGTTCCTTGTCGACGGGCTTCAGGACGTAATCGAGCGCCTCCCAGCGAAAAGCCTCCACGGCGTACTGATCGTAGGCCGTCGCCATAACGAAGTAGGGCAGGGGAATATCCAGCTCGCGCAGTTTGCGGATCACGCCCATGCCGTCCAGGCCGGGCATCTGCACGTCGAGAAACACCAGGTCGGGCTCGAGATCCTGGATCAGCTTCAGCGCCTCAAGGCCATTCGACGCCGTGGCGATAACCTCGATGTCGGGAAACTCCTTGAGCTGGTAGGCAAGCTCCTCGGAGGCGAGTTTTTCATCGTCCACCAGGATCGCGGAGATAGTCGCAGTCGCGCGATTCTGCATGAGATGCTAGTATATCAAGACAGGTGTTTTGCCTTTGTGCGTCTTCACCGCTCCCTGCATGATACGGCCTCAGATTAGTGCCGGTATCCAGAGGGCAAACCCAACAGGCCCCAGTAGGCCAGGAGGATTAGCAGTTGCCGAATCGCGATAACGTTCAGATTGCGCCCGCCGATGGAAAGCTCGGAGTCCTGATTCCGGGTATTGGCGCCGTGAGCACCACCTTCATCGCCGGCGTGGAAGCCATCAAGCGCGGCACGGCCGAGCCGATCGGATCGCTGACCCAGCTGTCCACGATTCGCCTCGGCAAACGTACCGATGATCGAAGTCCGATGATCAAGGACTTCGTCCCGCTCGCCGGGTTGAATGACCTGGTCTTTGGCGGCTGGGATATTTATGAGGACACGGCCTACGACGCGGCGGTCAACGCCAAGGTTCTCGAGAAAACCCAGCTCGACGAACTCAAGGGACCGCTTTCTGCGATTAAGCCAATGAAGGCGGTCTTCGACTCCGAGTATATCCGCCGCATTAACGGTCCCAACGTCAAGGAAGCCAAGACCAAAATGGACAAAGCGGACATGCTCATGGAAGACATCGAGCAATTCCGCAAAACCAACAATACATCCCGGAACGTGATGATCTGGTGCGCATCCACCGAGGTTTTTCACCGGCCCGCGGCGGTGCACAAGACGCTCAAGGATTTCGAATGCGGCCTGATGCAGAACGATCCGGAGATCGCGCCCAGCCAGATCTACGCGTATGCGGCGCTCAAGTCGGGTATCCCGTTCGCCAACGGCGCGCCTAATCTGACCACTGACACGCCCGCGCTGCTGGAACTGGCGCGCGAGCGCAATCTTCCCATTTGCGGCAAGGATTTCAAGACCGGCCAGACCTTCATGAAGACCCTGATCGCGCCCGGACTGAAGGCGCGGATGCTGGGTATTTCCGGATGGTTTTCGACGAATATTCTGGGAAATCGCGATGGCGAGGTTTTAGAAGATCCCGGTTCTTTCAAGACCAAGGAAGAAACCAAGCTCAGCTCGCTGGAACAGATTCTCCAGCCCAAGCTGTACCCGATGCTGTATAAGGATCTGTATCACGCTGTCCGGATTAATTACTATCCGCCGCGCGGCGATTCCAAAGAGGGCTGGGATAACATCGACATCTTCGGATGGATGGGCTATCCCATGCAGATCAAAATCGATTTCCTGTGCCGGGATTCTATCCTGGCCGCGCCCCTCGTCCTGGACCTGGTTCTGTTCATGGACCTGGCGCAGCGCTGCGGGATGCGCGGCATCCAGGAATGGCTCTCGTTCTATTTCAAGGCTCCCATGACCGCGCCCGGGCTCTACCCCGAGCACGATATCTTCATCCAGTTGATGAAGCTGAAGAACACGCTCCGGTGGATGCGCGGCGAGGACCTGATCACGCACTTGGGCCTGGAGTATTACGACTGATCTCGCCCCGCGCGACCCGGCGTTGCCTATGAATTGCCTGGTTATCGGAGGAACAGGATTCGTCGGCCAGACGCTGGTGGCGGAGCTGCTGAAAGCCGGCCACAGCGTTGCCGTGATGCATCGCCGCACCAAGCATAACCTGGGCCGCAAGGTTCGCAATATCGTGGCCGACCGCAACGATGCGCAGGCAGTCCGAACGGCGCTGGCGGGGACGAAGTTCGAGCTGGTCTTCGACAACGTCTACGATTGGGATCGCGGGACCACAGCGGGTCACGTGGAAGCCACGGTGCGCGCGGCCGGCGACAACATCAAGCGCTATGTGTTCATGTCCAGCGTGGCGGCCTATGGCGACGGTCTGAATCACCACGAAGGCGACGCTCTGGCGCCCGATGACGCTCCGGAATTGTACGTCCGCAACAAGGCTATGAGCGAGCGCGCCCTGTTCCGGCTGCATCAGCGTATCGGGCTGCCGGTGGTGACGCTAAGGCCGCCCTATATTTACGGGCCGGGCAATCCGTTTTACCGCGAAGCCTTCTTCTGGGACCGCTTGCGGGCGGGACGCTCCATCATCGTGCCGGGCGACGGCCGCCGCCTGATGCAGTTCGTTTACGTCAAGGATCTGGTGAAGGCGGCGCTGCGGGCGGTTGACGAGCCGGCCGCGGCCGGCCACGCGTTTAATATCGCGAACCCACGTCCGATTTCGCAGACCGAGGCTGTGGAAGCGTTCGCCGAGGCCTGCCGGAAGCAGCCCAGGTTCGTCCGCATTCCGCGCGAGTATATTTTGCGCGCGGGCGGACATCCCATGGGTCCCAAGTTGTATTTCGGACTGTATTTGGACATTCCCCCCATAACCCTGGTTACGGCCAAGGCTCAGCGGGTCTTGAAATTCAAGCCTACGGATTTCGTCACCGGCCTAAAGGAAACCCACCGCTGGTACCTGCGCAATCACAGCTTTCCTAAACCGGATTTTGAGTTTGAAGACGCCTTGCTGGCGAATGCGCCAGTCCTTGCGCCGGCGAAGGCTTAGCGCGCTTGCTCCGAGGCCGCGGGGTCTCGAGGAAACGAGGGCCATAGAACCGCGCGCGGCATCCGGTGCAGCGGAAGGGGCGGAGCAGCAACACCGATGCTGCCGCGTCGCGGAAGCCGTCCGAGCGCGATCGCCTTACCTTCGACGCGCCACAGCGCCAGCACCGCGGAAACTGGATGCCTCGCAGCAAACTACGCGTGGTGAAGCCGACGCAAATTAATGCGGCGACGATCAGAGTCGGAACAATGGCCAAATAGCGCGGATCCATATCGGGGATGGTCCAGCACGAGTCGTTCCAAATGCAGGATGGGCTAACGGAAAGAGGACAAAGGAATTTCGGATCGTCGCTGGCGAGTGGCGCGAAAGCCGGTGCCGCAGAAACTGCACATCTGAGAAAAGATTCCTGGAGAAAAGATTTGCTTGACCGTCGGTCGATTCAGCCGTATGCTTGAAACGAACGTATGATTGAGCGCGCCAGTACCAAAGGAAAGATCCTGGACGCCGCTGAGAAGCTTTTTGGAATGAATGGCTTCGAGGCGACTTCGCTGCGCGATATCACCTCCGCGGCGGACGTCAATCTGGCAGCAATCAACTATCATTTCCAATCCAAAGACAGCCTGATCGACGCGATTGTGGCCCGCCGGATCGAGCCGGTCAACAAGAAACGATTCGAGCTGCTGGAGACCGCTGGTCCGAATCCTACGGTTGAGCAGATCCTGACCGCCTTCATGGCGCCGGTGATGCAGGTCAAAGTCGACGCCGTGGTGCCGCTGATCGGAAGGATTCTCTCCAATCCCGAGCTATTCGTCGAGCGCGTGTTCCACAAGCATCTGGCCCCGGTATCGCAGCGGTTCGTAGATTCTTTATCCAAGGCGCTGCCGGAATTGCCGCCGTCGGAACTGCTGTGGCGGCTGCATTTTTCGGTCGGAGTTCTGACGCACACCATGCTGTGGGGGAGAATCTTTCCGAAAATCACCAACGGCGTATGCGATATTTCGGATCGCGAGGCGCTGGTCGATCGGGCGGTACGGTTTGTTGCCGCCGGGTTCAGAGCGCCGGCATCCCGCGGGAACGACTGAAAAGATGGGGGAGTGACTGAAAAAATGAAGGGTATGCATCCTTTTTCGTGGGCCGTTTTCGCGCTATTCGGCCCGCTGTGCCTGGCTCAGAACGTGATGCAATTGAGCCTCAAACGCGCCGTCGAAATCGCCCTGACGCCCGAAGGAAGCGCCCGGGTGGCGCTGGCCGAGCAATCGGTCCGGGTGTCGGAAACGCACGTGGATCAGGCGCGCTCGGCGTTTTTTCCCAATCTGGATGGGACGGTAAACGAGCGCAGCCAAACCGTCAACCTGCACACGTTCGGCTTCAATTTCGACTTTCCCGGATTCTCGATTCCGAGTATCGTGGGGCCGTTCAGCATCTTCGACGCGCGCGCCTCGGCGCAGGTAACCGTGCTGGATTTTACGACCATCCGCAAGTATCGGGCGTCGCGCGCCGGGTTGCAGGCGTCCAAAGCGGATCTGGATGCCGCCAAGGACCAGGTAGGCGAGCAGGTGGCCCGCGCGTATCTGGCGAGCCTGCGCGAAGACGCGGCGCTCGATACCGCTCGCGCCAATGTCGAGCTTTCGCAGGCCCTGGAGCAGCTGGCGCAATCGCAGAAGGACGCCGGTACCGGAACGGGCATCGAAGTAACGCGAGCCCAGGTGCAGCTGGCGAACGACCGCCAGCGCCTGACCGTGGCCGAGAACGATCGCCGGCGGGCGGTCATGCAATTGCTTCGGGCCATGGGCCTGGACCTGCAGATGGATGTGGAATTGAGTGACAAGCTCTCCTATCAAGCGGTCGATACGGCCGCCGTGGAGGCGCTGCTTGAGGCGGCTCGCAAGGGCCGCTCCGACCTCAAGGCCCAGCAGCAGCACGAACAGACCGCGCGCATGAATTATTCGGCCGTGGAAGCCGAACATCTGCCGTCGGTCTCCGCGTACGGCGATTACGGGACCATCGGGAACGAGCTGATCGGCGCGCATCCGACGCACACCGTCGGCGTTCAGCTCAAGGTCCCGCTTTACGACGGGGGGCGGCGCGCTTATCGAAAACAGGAGAGCCTGGCGCAGGTGCGCGAGGAGGAAATTCGCACGCGCGACCTGGGATTGCAGGTGGAGCTGGATGTTCGTCTCGCGCTCGACAGCCTGCGTTCGGCCGATAGCCAGGTGCAGACGGCGGGTCAGGGATTGACGCTGGCGCAGAGCGAGCTGGAACAAGCCCAGCGCCGCTATCAAGCCGGAGTAACGAATTCGCTGGAAGTCACCGATGCGCAGACTCGTCTGGACCGGGCGCGAGCCAATCAGATCGACGCTCTTTATAACTACAACCTTGCGCGGCTGGAACTGGCTACGGCCACGGGCGCGATTCAGGAGTACGTCCAAAAATGAAGAAACGACGCGTCGTCCTGATTCTTCTGGTGTTGGCCGCGGCGGCCGGCGGAGCGTGGTACTGGTATTCCGACCGGATGAACGCGACCAACAATATCCAGGTCTCCGGCAATCTGGAACTCACCCAAGTGGATCTTTCCTTCAAGACGGCGGGGCGCATGACGGAGCTGGCAGTGCGCGAAGGCGATTTCGTGAAGAAGGGCGATCTGATCGCGAAACTCGATTCCGCTCAACTCGAGCAGCAGTTGCTGCGCGACCAGGCCGCGGTCGCCTCGGCGCAATCGTCCTTGCAGCAGTTGCAAACTACGATCCAATATCAGGCGGCGACCATTGACAGCGACATCTCCACGCGCCGCGCCGAGTTGGCGCAGATGCAGGCGCACCTGGACGAGCTGCTGGCGGGTAGCCGTCCTCAGGAGGTACAGCAGGCGCAGTCGGCCGTTGCGGACGCCAAAGCATCGAACGACCTGGCGAAGTCGGATTGGGATCGCGCGCAAACGCTCTTCTCACGGGAAGACATCTCGAAGTCGCAGTTCGACCAGGCACGCGCGAAGCTCGACAGCACAGCCGCGCAGCTTCGACAGGCGCAGGATCATTTCGCATTGGTCCAGGAAGGCCCGCGCAAGGAAGAAATTGCGGGAGCGCGCGCGCAGGTGGCTCGCGCCCAGGCGGCTGTGCAGACCGCGGAGGCCAATCGGATCGAGCTGCGCCGCAAGCAAGAGGAACTGTCTGCGCGAAGGTCGGAGATCGACCGCACGCGCGCGCAGGTGGGCATGACGCAGACCCAGATTGCCGATTCCACGATTGTCGCGCCCATAGATGGCGTCGTGCTGGTGAAGTCGGCCGAAGCGGGTGAAGTAATCGCCGCCGGCACCACCATCGTCAGCCTGGGCGATATCGCGCACCCGTGGCTGCGCGCCTATATCAATGAAACCGATTTGGGCCGCATCAAGCTGGGCGGCAAGGTCCAGCTCAGTACGGATTCGTTCAAGGGCAAGACCTACGAGGGCCGCATTTCGTTCATTTCGTCCGAGGCCGAGTTCACGCCGAAACAGATCCAGACCAAGGAAGAGCGCGTGAAGCTGGTGTACCGCATCAAGATCGATGTCGACAATCCGCACCAGGAGCTGAAGAACAACATGCCCGTCGACGGGGAAATTCTGTTGTGAGTATTGTCATTGCACAGGGGCTTACGCGGCGCTTCGGCGCTCTCACCGCGGTGAGTCATCTGGATCTCGAAATCCAGCAGGGCGAGATTTTCGCGCTGGTAGGTCCCGACGGCGCGGGCAAAACGACCACTATGCGTCTCTTGTGCGGCCTGATGGATCCCACCGAAGGCAAAGCCATTGTTGCGGGGCACGACGTTTCGAAAGAGCTCGACCAGGTCAAGGATCAGATCGGCTACATGGCGCAGCGTTTCGGCCTGTATGGCGACCTCACGGTGAACGAGAACATGGCGTTCTACGGCGACCTGTTCGGCGTAGTCGGCCGCGAACGCCAGGAACTGAGCGGGCGGCTCATGCAGATGACGCGCATGGAGCCGTTCGGTACGCGCCAGGCCGCGAAACTGTCCGGCGGCATGAAGCAGAAGCTGGCGCTGATGTGCACTCTGCTGCACAAGCCCCGCGTACTCTTCCTGGATGAACCGACCAACGGCGTGGATCCGGTTTCCCGGCGCGACTTCTGGGCCATCCTGTATCAGCTGGTGAGCGAAGGGCTGACGGTCCTGGTTTCGACGGCGTATCTGGACGAGGCCGAACGCGCCAATCGGGTAGGCATGATGCACAAGGGCCGGCTGATCCGCTGCGACTCTCCCGCGAAATTGAAAGAGAGCCTGGAGGAGACCTGTTATCGCGTTCACTTCCCGCACGCGGACGAAGCGCGGCCACTGCTGGAACGGCAACCCGGCGTTCTGGGTGTCTACCACGCGGGCATCGAGTATCACTTGTTTGTCGATGAGCGCGTCACTAAGGTTGAAGCGCTGCTCAACATAACTCCGTTCACGTACCAGCGCATCGTACCGTCGCTCGAAGACGTGTTTATCGCGCTGGAGCGCAAGGAAGAAGTAGCCCATGCTGCCGCCTAAGAACGGCGATGGCCCCGCGGTCCGCATCGAGAACCTGGTCAAGCGCTTCGGCGACTTCGTGGCCGTCGACAATGTCTCGATCGACGTCGCGCGCGGAGAAATCTTCGGCTTCCTGGGGCCCAACGGGGCGGGGAAGTCGACTACGATCCGGATCATGTGCGGTCTGCTCGCTCCTACCTCGGGCCGCGCCACGGTTGGCGGGTACGATGTTGCGACGCAGTCGGAACTGGTGCGCCAGAACATCGGCTACATGTCGCAGAAGTTCTCCTTATACGAGGACCTGTCGGTGGAAGAAAACATCGAGTTCTTCGGCGGCGTATACGGTGTCTCCCCGGAGAAGCTGGCGCAGCGTCGCGATTACGTTCTGCGCATGGCCAACCTGGAAGACCGGCGCAAGACTTCGACACGCGATCTTCCTGGCGGTCTCAAACAGCGGCTTGCGCTGGGCTGCGCCATCCTGCACGAGCCTCCGATCCTTTTCCTGGACGAACCCACCAGCGGCGTGGATCCGGTCGCCCGGCGCAATTTTTGGGATCTGATTTACCGGCTTTCCGAGGCCGGGCACACTATTTTCGTCACCACTCACTATATGGACGAGGCCGAGTATTGCCACCGCGTCGCGCTGATGTATGGCGGACGCGTGATCGCGCTCGGTTCGCCCACGGAGCTCAAGACCGCGTTTGGCGAGCGCCATCTGTTGATGCTCGAAACCACCGATCTGTTGGGCGCCATGCGGGCCCTGCGCGGCCGCCCGGCCATTGTGGACGTCGCGGTATTCGGAAGCGGGCTGCACATCAAAGTGGACGACGAAGCGCGCGCCATGCCGGAAATCCAGTCCGCTTTGGGCGGGGCTGGAATCAAGATCGGCGCGCTGGAACCGATTCCTCCGTCCATGGAGGACGTGTTCGTCGGATTGATCGAAGAGCAGGAGCGGGCCGCGGTCAAATGAACTTTCGACGCACCAGCGCGATGGCTCGTAAAGAGCTGCTGCACATCATTCGCGATCCTCGCAGCCTCATGGCCGCTCTGACCCAGCCGGTTATGGTGCTGCTGCTGTTCGGATACGCGCTCAGCCTGGACGTCGACCGGATCCCGACCATAATCTATGACGCCGACCGCAGTGCCGTGAGTCAAAACCTGGTCCAGGAATTTCGCGGCTCAAAATATTTTCAGATTGTCGATGAGGTCGATTCCTACAAGCCCATCGAACGCGCCATGGACCAGCGGCGCATCCTGGTCGGCGTCGCGATTCCCTACGATTACTCGCGCAATCTCCTCGCGGGCAAGGAAGCGCCTGTGCAGATTCTGCTGGACGGGGCCGATTCCAATACTGCGTCCATTGCGATGGGCTACGCCGAGGGCCTGGTCCAGTCGTATGCGCGACACGCCCGCGAAGACGCCCAGAGCATGCGCGCGGGCAGCGTTCTGCGGCCTCCGGTGGATGCGAGCGTGCGAGTCTGGTACAACCCCGACTTGCTTTCCCGGAACTTCATCGTTCCGGGGCTGATTGGCGTGATCACCATGATCATCGCCGCGCTGCTGACATCGCTCACCATCGCGCGCGAATGGGAAAACGGCACTATGGAGCAGCTTCTATCGACGCCCGTTCGACCCGTCGAAATGGCGCTGGGAAAGCTGTCCGCGCATTTTCTCTTGGGGCTGGTGGACATGCTGATCGCGTTGTTCGTGGGCGTGGTTATTTTCGGAGTCCCACTCAAAGGCAGCTGGGTTCTGTTGTTGTTTTCCGCGTGCGTATTTCTGTATGGCGCGTTGGCCTGGGGATTGTATATCTCCGCTATGTTCCGGAATCAGCTGGCCGCCTATCAGATGGGAACCCTCACATCGTTCCTGCCCGCGTTCTTGCTGTCCGGCTTCATCTATCCGCTCGCGAATATGCCCTGGATCATTCGGGTGATCTCTTTTATTATCCCGGCCCGCTACTTCATCGACATGACGAAGGGAATCTTCCTGAAAGGCACGGGGCTGCGTTTGCTGTGGTTCGATCTGCTGCTGCTGATTGTGTACGCGGTGGGGATCTCGTTCCTGGCGGTCCGGAAACTGAGGCAGAAAATCGCGTGAGGTATACACCATGAAACAACGCCTCCGCGCCATGATCCGCAAGGAATTCCTGCAGGTGTTTCGCGACCCGCGTATGCGCGGCATGCTGTTCCTTCCGCCGCTGATTCAGTTGCTGATTTTCGGCTACGCGGCGAATCTGGACGTCAATACCGCGCGCATCGCCTGGATGGATCAGGACCAGAGCCCGCAGAGCCGGGAGCTGTATTCGCAGTTCCTGGGGTCCGGCCGGTTCATGATTGCGTCGATGCCGACGAGTGAAAAGCAGATGCAGGACGACATGGATCGCGGCCGGGTTGACGGCGTGATCCGCGTATTGCCCGGGTTCGCCCGCGATATCGAACGCGGCCGTCCCACCAGTGTCCAGGTGCTGCTCGACGGCACCAATTCCAACGCCGCCTCGATCGTTTCCGGTTACGCGGGCCAAACCATCGCGCGCTTTACGGGCGATGTGATGGCGGACCGCCAGCGGCAGAAGCTGGTCGCGGCAGGTGTGCCCATGCACCCCGCGGTTCCCCAGGTTTTCACCGAGGCGCGCGTCTGGTTCAATCCCGAACTCAAGAGCCGCAACTATTTCATCCCCGGCGTGATCGTCAACATCATTATGCTGGTGACGTTGTCGCTTACCACCATGGCCATCGTCCGCGAAAAAGAGCTGGGGACCATGGAGCAGCTCATGGTGACCCCGATTCGTCCGGCTGAATTGATTCTTGGCAAGACGCTGCCCTTCGTCGTGATCGGTTTCTGGGACATGCTGCTGGTATTGGGCGCTTCGTTGCTGATCTTCCACATGCCTTTCGTGGGCAGCTTCTGGCTGTTGTGCCTGGCGTCGCTGCTGTTCATCCTGACTACGCTGGGCGCGGGTCTACTGATCTCGACCATTTCGCACACCCAGCAGCAGGCCAACCTGGCGACATTCCTCCTGTTTCAGCCGTTCCAGATGCTGAGCGGATTCACCTTCCCGATCCGCAGCATGCCGCAGGCGGTCCAGTGGTTCACATTCGTCAATCCCATGCGATATTTCCTCGAAATCGTCCGCGGAATCTTCCTGAAAGGGTCGGGATTCGACACTCTATGGCCGGAGTTGCTCGCATTGGCGGTTTTTGGCGTGACGATCCTCTGGATTAGCGTCCTGCGCTTTCACAAACACCTGGAATGACCTCGTGGACCGGGCGGGCCCGACGCGCTGGTACACTGAAAACAGATGGATTCCCGCCGCAATTTCGTTGGGAAGGTCGCTTACGGCCTGGCCGGGACGCTGGCCGCTGGTCCGGGCCGCGTCTGGGGGGCCAACGACCGTGTCCGCATCGGCATCATCGGCGCGGGCGACCGCGGGATGGAGCTGGTCCATCATATCCGCGCTTGCCCCAATACGGAAATCGCGGGATTCGCCGACGTCTATGCCAGGCGCCTGGAGACGGCTGCGGGGGCCACGCCCGGAGCGACAATCCATAGCGATTACCGAGGTCTTCTCGACGATCCCAATGTGGATGCCGTGATCATCGCGACGCCCCAGCATCTTCACGCGCAGCAGTTCTGCGACGCGATTGCGGCCGGCAAACATGTTTATCTCGAAAAAGCGATGGCATTGAGCGTAGCTCAGGCCAAGCAGATGCGCGCCGTTTACGAAGGCGATCGACGGCGGCACGTCGTCCAGATCGGCCATCAGGCTTGCTCCACCGGCCACGTCACCGACGTTCGTCAATTTCTCTCTCGACCGGATCGCATGGGAAAGATCACGGCGATCGCCATGCAGATGCATCGCAATACGCCCGTGAACAAGCCCCAGTGGGCCCGGCCCGCGTTGCTGACGACGGACCTGACACCCGACCGTTTGGACTGGGCGGCTTTCCTGGGCGATGCTCCCCGCCGCGAGTTCGATCCGAATCGCTTCGTGCACTGGCGATACTTTTGGGATTACTCCGGTGGCAGCGTGTTCGAGCACATGAGCCAGCAGTTGAGCTTCTGGTACGGGACGCTGAATCTGGACATTCCGCAATCGGCGACGATGAAGGGCGGTATTTATCTCTGGAAAGACGGACGCCAGGTGCCCGATACCGTCAGCGTGACGCTGCAGCAGCCCGAAGAGATTCTGGTGAGTTGGGTCTCGGGTCTGGGCAACAACCAGTTGGGAGTCACCGAGGACGTCCTGGGCACGCATGGATCGATCACCCGCGCCAGCCAGGTCCGCTATGTTCCGCAGAAGGTGAACCGGCCTGATTTGCAGGAAGCCGTCGGCCGCTCCGCCCACACCCCGCAAGCGCACTTGCAGAATTTCCTCGACTGCGTCCGCCTGGGGGGCGAGCCGAATTGCCCCTTCGAGCTGGGCTATCGCGTGTCCATTGCCTGTCGCATGGCTGTGGACAGCTATCGCGAAGGCCGCACGGTCCGCTGGGATTCGCAGCGCGAGGAAATCGTTTAAGCCGCAGCTCCGGCGACACATTCGTTAACCCCATGGATTTCGGATTCACCGAAGAACACCAGCAGCTTCGCAAAACGATTCGTGCGTTCACCGAAGCCGAGATGCTGCCTCACGTCATGGAGTGGGACGAGTCGCAGCAGTTCCCGGTCGAAATATTTCGCAAGCTGGGCGATCTGGGCGTTCTAGGCGCTGTGTTCCCGGAAGAGCTCGGCGGATCAGGCTACAGCTACGTGGATTATTCGATCCTGGTCGAGGAGCTGGCTCGCGTGGATCCATCGATCGCGCTGAGCATCGCCGCGCACGTTTCGCTGTGCGCGAATCACATTTATCTTGCGGGCGACGACGCGCAGCGTGCGAAATATATTCCCAAGCTCGCGTCTGGCGAATTAATTGGGGCATGGGCGCTGACCGAGCCTGAATCCGGTTCGGACGCCGGTGGCACGCGCACCGCGGCCGTACGGCAGGGGGACTGCTGGGTGATCAACGGCAGCAAGACATTCATCACCAACGCCCACATCGCGGATGTGTTCGTCGTCATGGCGATGACGGATCGTGCCCAGGCTACGCACGGTATCTCGGCAATCGTCGTCGAAAAGGGGACGGCAGGATTCCGCACCGGCAAGAAGGAGAACAAGCTCGGGATGCGCTGTTCACCCACCGGCGAGTTGATCTTCACCGATTGCCGCGTGCCTGCCGCGAACCTCATCGGCAAGCAGGGCGAGGGATTCATCGATAGCCTGCGGGTGCTCGACGGCGGCCGCATCTCGATCGCGGCGCTGAGCGTCGGGGTCGCGCAAGGAGCGTTCGAGGCGGCGCTCAAGTATTCGAAACAGCGGAAGCAGTTCGGCCGCTCGATTTCCGAGTTCCAGGCGATCCAGAACAAGCTGGCCGATATGGCTACCGAGATCGACGCGGCGCGGCTGTTGATGCTGCGCGCGGCCTGGCTCAAGGATTCCGGAGCGCCGGTGAATAAGGAATCGTCGATGGCCAAGCTGTATTCTTCCGAGGTGGCTGTGCGGGTGGCGAACGAGGCCGTTCAGATCCACGGGGGGTACGGCTTCATCAAGGATTACCCGGTCGAAAAGTTTTACCGCGACGCGAAGCTGTGCACCATCGGCGAAGGCACCAGCGAAATACAGCGCCTGGTGATCGCCCGGCAGTTGCTCAAGAGTTAGAGGGGGACTGCCCACCGATTTCGAAGAACCGTTGCCGCCTTGGTCCGTTGCATTCCGCCGAAATCGGCTGGCTGTCCCCGCTTCTGCGAAACTAAATAGTTCGTGAGTCAAGCCCAGAAAATCGTCGACGGCGACCTGCGTGCGCTGGCTCGCGCCGCGACGTGGATCGAAAACCGGCATCCCGAAGCCGAGCCGTTGCTGCGGGAGCTGTTCCCGCACACCGGCCGAGCTTTGATTATCGGCGTCACCGGACCCCCGGGGGCGGGTAAAAGCACTCTGTGCGACCAATGTGCCCGCTTGATTCGCAAGGAAGGGAAGACCGTCGGCGTGATCGCGGTAGATCCCAGCAGTCCATATTCCGGCGGCGCGGTCCTGGGCGACCGCATTCGCATGCAGGAGCATCATGCCGATCCGGGCGTCTTCATCCGCTCCATGGCGACCCGCGGATGGCTGGGGGGCCTGGCGCGCGCGACCACGGAAATGACCATGCTGCTCGATGCCGCGGGGCGCGATGTTGTTCTCGTCGAGACCGTCGGCGTTGGACAGGACGAAGTGGAGATCGCGCGGCTGGCGCACGTCACTCTGGTGGTGCTGACGCCCGGCGCCGGTGACGATGTCCAGACGCTTAAAGCGGGTATCATGGAGATCGCTCAAGTGTTCGTCATCAACAAATCGGATCTCCCTGGCGCGGATAAATTGCAACGCGAGATACATGCCGCGATGGGTCTCGCCCACGGCCCGGAGGTGGAGATTGTCAACACGGTTGCACTCGAAGGTAAGGGCGTGGCGGATGTGCTCGCGGCTGCTAGACGCGCGGACCCCCGGGGGCGTGACGCCGAGCGGTCGGCACAAATCTGGGCCGCCCGACTGCGTGAAATGCTGCGGGAGCGGATGCTGGACGGCTTTTCCGCCGAAACGTTTCTGAACGCGGGACGTGAAGTCGCCGCGCACCAGCGCGATCCCTACTCGATAATCCACGATTGGCTAAAGTCTGGATGACTGGCTCAAGAATTAATCACTTGGGAATCGCCGTGCGCTCCATCGACCAGGCGCTCGAATTTTATCGCGATCAGCTCGGCCTGACCGTTTCCTTGCGCGAAACTGTGGCCGTCGAAAAGGTCCACGCGGCGATGCTGCCGGTGGGCGAATCGCGCATCGAGCTTCTGGAAGCGTCACAGCCTGATTCTGTGATCGCGAAGTTCATCGACAAGCGCGGCGAAGGTTTGCATCACGTGGCTCTGACGGTCCCCGATCTGAACGCCGCTGTGGAACGGCTCAAAGCGGCGGGCGCGCGGCTGCTGAACGAGCCTCGCGCGGGAGCTGGCGGGCATCTCTATGTCTTTATTCATCCGTCTTCCACGGGTGGAGTGTTACTGGAACTCATACAAGAATGAAACCAAGTATCGGCATCATCGGCGGCAGTGGATTGTACTCCATGCCGGGATTTGAACGACACGAAGAACGCACCATCACGACTCCTTGGGGTGCGCCCTCAGACGCCTATATAGTTGGCCATCTCGGCGGCCGGGAGGTCGCATTCCTCGCGAGGCACGGCCGCGGGCACCGCATTTCACCCTCCGAGCTGAACTTTCGCGCGAACATCTGGGGAATGAAATCGCTGGGCGTCGAACGCATTCTCTCGCTCAGCGCCGTCGGGTCGCTCAAGGAAGAACACAAGCCGCTCGATTTCGTGATTCCCTATCAGTTCGTCGACCGGACGCGCGGCCGCGTATCGACGTTTTTTGGCGAAGGGCTGGTCGCGCACATCAGTTTCGCGCATCCCATTTGCACGCAGATGGCGGACGTGGCTTTCGCCGCGGGTCAGAATGCGGGCGTGCGCGTGAAGCTGGGCGGCACTTACTTGTGCATGGAGGGACCTGCGTTTTCGACGCTCGCGGAATCGAACCTGTATCGAAGCTGGGGCATGGACGTCATCGGGATGACCAACCTCCAGGAAGCCAAGCTCGCGCGCGAAGCCGAGCTCTGTTACACCACCATCGCCATGGTGACCGATTACGATTGCTGGCATCCGGAACACGATGCGGTCACGGTGAACGACATTATCGCCAACCTCACCCAGAACGCGGCCAATGCTGCCAGGCTGGTGCACGCCGCAGTGGCCGCGATGCCGGAAATGCGCACCTGCAAGTGTGGATCGGCGCTGGCACATGCGCTGATCACCGACCGCAAAGCGATTCCCGAGGCCACTCGCAAGAAGCTGGAGCTGCTGGTTGGCAAGTATCTGTAGCGAGCTGCTGGACCTGTGCTTGCGAGGCGAGCCGTGGTCCCGCGAGCTGCTGGACCGGGCTATCGCGGAAGACGACGGGCGGTTGTTGATGTCGATTGTCGTCGAGCGCCTGGGCGATCTGTTCGAGCCTCGACTCTGCGATACTTACTCCCGGCTACTCTCCGAAGTGATCGCCCGGGTCTGTCCCGAGTTGATCCCGCGGACGCGCTGCGTCACTGGTAGGGCCGGCCTCTGGCCGGCAACGAATCGTATTTACGTGCTCTCGCGGATCACGCTAGGCGCGGATGTCGCCGTTACGAGCGTCTTGCTCGACGCCGCCAAGCGCCGTTATCGATCCGCGGAAATCGTGTTCGCCGGGCCGCGCAAGAACTACGAGCTGTTCGAGGCGGATCCGCGCATCGCTCATCGCGAGATTGCCTACGCCCGCGGAGGATCGCTGCGGGACCGGCTCCAGGCGTCCGCGGCGCTGTGGGTTGACGATGGACTGGTCATCGACCCGGATTCGCGTCTCACCCAGCTTGGTTTGATCCGCGTCTGCCCCGACGATCGCTATCGGTTTTTCGAAAGCCGGTCGTTTGGTGGCAACGCAAACGAGCGGTTGCCGGATTTGGCGGCTCGGTGGGCAGACGAACCGGAAGCACGCCCCTATGTCGCGCCACGCCCAGCCAGCGGCGCGGCTGTCAATATCACGGTGAGCCTCGGCGTCGGCGAAAATCCCGCCAAACGCCTGGATGACGATTTAGAGCGGGAGCTACTGCGGCTGCTGGCGGCAACCGGCGCGACCATCCTCGTCGACAAGGGAGGCAGCGCCGCCGAACGCGAACGCGTCGAGCGTGCATTGCCGCCGGATGCTCGAACCCACGATGGAGCCTTCGCTCCCTTCGCCGCCGAAATCGCTCGCTCGAGGTTGTTCGTGGGCTACGATTCCGCCGCCGGTCACGTCGCGTCGGCTTGCGGAGTTCCGCTCATCAGTATCGCGAAGGGTTTCGTGAGCGAACGCATGGCCGCACGCTGGAGGCCGCTTGGAACCGTGATCGACGGCGACGCCCCGGACGTTCTCGATCAGGTTCGCCGCGCGCTCTCTACATATACATTCCGCCGTTGACGTCCAGCACGTGTCCGGTGATGTAGCCGGCTTCTTCGCTCGCGAGAAAACGTACGGCCGCCGCGACGTCGTCCACTTTGCCGAAGCGCTTCAGAGGAATATGCGCCAGCAGCGTGTTCTTCACTTCGTCGGAGAGTACGGCTGTCATGTCCGTCTCGATGAACCCCGGAGCAATCGCGTTCACGGTGACATTCCGGCTGGCGATCTCCTGCGCCAGAGACTTCGTCAGTCCGATCAGCCCGGCCTTCGACGCCACATAATTCGACTGCCCCGGATTTCCGGTCTCGCCGACGATCGACGAGATGTTGATGATGCGCCCCCAGCGCTCTTTGAGCATCGACGGCAACACCTGCTGGATCGCCAGGAACGCGCCGGTGAGATTGGTAGCCAGCACGGCATCCCAATCCTCTTTCTTCATGCGCATCGCCAGGCCATCCTTGGTGATGCCGGCATTATTCACCAGGATGTCGACCTTGCCCGCCTTGGCGAATGCATCCTTGATGGATTCGGGCGAAGCGAGGTCGATCGCAACGCATGTGGCGCGCGGAATTTGCATCGCGGCTTCTTCCAGCTTCTTCGCGTCCCGCGCAGCCAGGATCACTCGCGCACCCGCGTCGCTCAAAGCCTGGGCGACCGCCCTGCCGATCCCGCGGCTGGCTCCTGTAACCAAAGCTGTTCTGTTTGTCATGTTCGTCATGTAATCTTCCATAATAAGGGAACATGCCTTATGACGACTTGCGCGAGTTCATCCGCGCCCTGGAAAAGCACGGCGAGCTCAAACGCATATCTTTCGAGGTCGACCCCGTCCTCGAGATAACCGAATTCGCGGACCGCAGCGTGAAATCCGGCGGTCCGGCATTGTTGTTCGAAAAGCCGAAGGGCTCGGACATCCCGGTGCTGATCAACGCATTCGCCAGCATGCGGCGGATGGAGATCGCGCTCGAAGTATCGTCGGTGGAAGAGATCGCCTCGCGCATTTCAGAGCTGCTGGCGATGCAAAAACCCGAAGGCCTGCTCGGGAAACTCAAGATGCTGCCCAAGCTGGCCGATCTGGCGTCGGTCTTCCCCAAGACGGTGTCCAGCGGGCCGTGTAAGGACGTCATCCGGCACACGGGTAAGTTTGATCTGAGCTACCTTCCGATCCTGCATTGCTGGCCGCAGGACGCCGGCCGCTTCATCACGCTGCCGATGGTCTTCTCGCGCAACCCCGACACCGGCAAGCGGAATTGCGGCTGCTACCGCCTTCAGGTGTTCGACGGCACGACGACCGGAATGCACTGGCAGACGCATAAGCAGGGCGCGGAGCACTATCGCCGCATGCGTGCAGCGGGTGACAAAACGCGCATGGACATCGCGGTTGCGATCGGTTCCGATCCGGCGACCATGTACTCGGCGATCCTGCCCCTTCCGCCCGATCTGGACGAGATGATGATCGCCGGCTTCCTTCGGGGCAAACCGGTGGAAATGACCAAGTGCGAAACCAACGATCTGGAAGTTCCTGCCAACAGCGAAATCGTGCTCGAAGGCTATGTCGAGCTGGGCGAGCTTCGCCGCGAAGGACCCTTCGGAGATCACACCGGCTTCTACTCGCTCGACGACGATTACCCGGTGTTTCACGTAACCTGCGTCACGCATCGCAAGAATCCCGTTTATGCAACCACCATCGTCGGCCCTCCGCCCATGGAAGATTTCTACATGGGCAAGGCGATCGAGCGCATCTTTCTGCCTTTGATGCGGCTCCAGCTTCCCGAGATTCGCGACATCTCCATGCCCGCCGAAGGGATCTTCCACAACCTGATCCTGGTGTCGATCCGCAAGTCTTACCCCGGCCACGCGCGCAAGGTGATGCATGCGATCTGGGGGCTCGGCCAGGCGATGTTCTCGAAATGCATCGTGGTAGTGGATGAAGACGTGGACGTGCAGAACTCGAGCGAAGTCGCCTGGAAGGCGCTCAACAATATCGATCCCGAGCGCGATATCCAGTTCGTCCTGGGTCCTGTCGATTCGCTGGACCACTCCAGCCGCCTGCCCAACTACGGCTCGAAGATGGGTGTCGACGCAACGAAGAAGTGGCCAGAGGAAGGTTTCACGCGTCCGTGGCCCGATGTCATCCGCATGCCGGACGATGTTCGCGCTCGTGTGGATGCGCTGTGGAAGAAAGCCGGGTTACACTAGATAGTACGCGGCGGCTGTAGCTCAGTTGGTAGTAGCGCCAGATTGTGGTTCTGGATGTCGTGGGTTCAAATCCCACCAGCCGCCCCAAGTTCAATTGCGCCCCATCCGTCTATATTAGTGGTATATGCATGACGAGCAGGGCGCCTTCCAAATCTAAGCACGTCCGCTCTTTGGGCGCCACCGGCCGCACAGCAGCGTCAACAAGCCGCCACCCAGCAGCGCGAGCGACGTTGGCTCGGGCACAGGAGCCGGCACGCCGTTGAGTGTGTATGCGGTTCCAGACGCGGAGGAGAACTGCACGTCGGAGACAGGATTGCCCTTCGCGTCGGATGGATGCAAGCCGGTGAGAACCAGAGTGTTGTAAAAGTCGGCGCTACCAGAACCCTGCCCTGTCATCGCGACGCCCTGAACAAGTAACTCGCACGACGGGCACTCGGTCAGCGTACCGGCACCGGCGAATAGGAACGACCCGAAGTAGACCGGCGTGCCGAACGTGAAGGGAACGGATGCGTCGACAATCTGCCCGGTCGGTGGGATCGACGTGTAGAGGTTGAGCACGTTGGGGACAGCGCTGTTTAAATCGAGCGGGGTATTGCTCCATGCGATGCCTGCCACGACGCCGGCAAAGCCGACGCCAGACGTCGTCAAGTTCCCATCCAGTAGGAAACTGACGTTCAGGAGCCCACTCGTTCCGTTCAACCCTGGATTGGAAATCGTCAGTTGGTCGGTCCACCCAGTGGCGCCGAATACGTCCCTCTCGCCAGGCGAACTGAGGTTGAAACTGATGGATGCGCGTGCGTGCAGTGCGCCGTATTCCGGAAGCGTCGCGGCTGACACTGTGAAGTCCGACCCGGTGAGATCCAGCGCGGTTGCACCCTCAGTCTCGAAGTTGCCACTTCCGAGATTACCGCCGATGCTGTTTCCGACCGAGGAAAGTGAGATGGTGTCGGCGTGCGCCCGGCCTGACAGGCCAACCAGCATGAGCCCGATGAGCATAAAGTTTGGGTTTCGAAGCATCACGATATCTTGAACGGGCCACCATCCGGTTGTCAAGTCCCTTACTACTGGTACCCGAGAACACTCTACTTTGCCTAACCCGATGTGCGCGGCAGCCCCGAGACGAGGACACTCCGGCGCTGGATTATTGGCTGACCCCACCTGGTTCCTTTCGGATGGTACTCGGAACAAAGGCGCTGGGTTCGGATTCGGTGGCGAAGGGAAGATGCGTGATGACGTTCAGTGTCGATCACCAGAGGTTCACACCGCAACTAACGATGTGTGTGGACGGTAATCCGCTGACTCCGGCGGTAATGCTTTGCCAGCCAGTACAACAAAGGCACTCCAACCATCCACGTTCCCGGTTCTGGCACGTCGCTTAGCGGCGGCGGGTCAACCACGCTGAAGTCCGCCACATACCCCCACACATGCCGGGTTCCAAACGCTATATCGGTTATTTCAATGTTCGTATTGGCGATCTCGGCCTGGGCAAGCAAACTTCGCGTATTCGGATTGTTGCTGTCATAGACCTGAAGCACTCCGATGCCCCCGCTGGTAATAGAGAACGAACCCCAGCCGCCGATACCGTCGATGCTGATGTGGCATAGTTCCAGATCGGCGTCGACACCCGCGATACACCCACTCGAAAACGACAACTGCTCCCCCAAAAAAGGCGGATTGAATGGTGTTGTCCCTATGTTGATATCTAGTGTATCGATCGACACTGTATCCGCGCCGTTCGATCCAGTTGCATGCCAGATTAGCCCAATGCCGCCGAACCCCTCGCCTCCCCAAGCCGCATCGTCCGGGCTAGTCAGCATTCCCGACCCGGTTAATCCAATCGGCCCGACCATGATCGGGTTCGCTGAAATCGCAGTAGCAAAAAGCAACAGTTGGATAGTTCCCTTACAGAATGCACGCATCACGACCCCCATTTCTTCCTAAAGGACGAGTGGCCGTTCCTCCGACCTGTCTAATTCTAACCACATTTGTCCGCCCGCAGTTTGCGGGTAGTGTCCTAAATCTGCGTTGAAGCGCTAAGACTCAGCTGAACAGGCCCCTGCACAGCAGGAACGCAATCGCGGCTGTGAATGAAGCCACAACGAGAAACGCAAAAGCCCCTATAGCCATTCCAAGCCAGTAGGCAATCGGTTCGTGGTCCCGGCGAGAGGTGCGGCCTTTGATCGTTAGCGCCCCAGTCCGAAAGGCGTCATAGTAACCCCATCCAAGGATGGTAGTCATCGTTGCGCCGAAGATGAGCGTTAAGATATAGCGCGCCATTTTTGCTCAAGTGGCCTAACGACAATGGTATTCCTAAGTCAACAATTCGGCCAAGTCCCAAATGCGATCAGTTAT